>JAFKIL010000012.1 GCA_017306415.1 Microbacterium sp.
GTAGCTATTCAGCAGGGTGCGGCAGCTGGTGGTAGCCAGGCACCGGCCGTGAACAGCTGGGTGAGGACGTCGTAGCTTCCGAGGCCCCACTTGGTGGCGGTGGACAGGTAGGACGCGACGACGGCGAAGTCTGCCAGTCCGGCGAGGGTGCGCCAGCAGCCACCGGAGGTGCGCTGTTGGATCTTGACCGGGCGGACGTCGCGCTCCGCCTGATTGTTCGTCCAGGGCACGGCGAGGTCGACCACGAAGCGCAGGATCATGTCTTCGTGGTCGCGGAACCGTCTCGCGAGGGTGTGGGCGTCGCGGGCCAGCGGCCCGGCGCGGTCGCGGTTGTCGCTGATCCCGGCGTAGAGGGCGCCGCGGTAGCGGCGGCGGATCCCGAGCAGGACCTCGGGGTCGAGGGTGTCGTGTCCGGCGGCGCGGGCGGCGCCCGCTCGGTGGTGGGCGTCGGTGAGGGTGTTGGCCATCGCCGCGGCCCACATCTGGGCGTCGGGATCGGCGCGGTGAAACGCGGCCAGGTCCCTGATCAAGTGGGCCCCGCACCAGGCATGGTGGGCGTCGATCAGATGCACGTAGCCGGCGTAGCCGTCGCGGACGATGGTGCCGGTGTAGCCAGGCAGCACCTGCCCGGCGTCGATGTCGGCCTTGGACCGCCCGCCGGTGTGCATCGCGGTGAGGAACTCCGTGGCCGCGACGTGCACGTAGCCGAGCGCGCCGTCGGCGCGGGCCGGGGTCTCATCGACGTGCAGCACCCCGACCTTGCGCAACAGCTCACGTACCCGGGGCAGGAAGCTGATCTCCAACAGTCGCGCGGCGCGCGCCCGCACCCCGGCCATGAACCCGGTCGAGACCGCCACACCGAGCATCGAGGCCATCAGTCCGGTGGCTCGGGCGACGGGCAGGTAGTGCCCGCACAGCAGCTCCGCCGCCCGCGCCAGCACCCCCGGCCCGTACTGAGCCCGCGCGGGCACGCCCGCCGGGACGGGTCCGGTCTGGGCGGTGGCGCAGCACGGACAGACCCGGGTGAAGATCAGGTACTCGGTCACCCGCGGCGGTGGCGGGACGATCACGTCGGTGACCTGGCGCCGGGTCGTGGAGGCCACCGGTACCCCGGACAGGTCGGTTCCGCAGTCCCCACACAAGGGCGGGTCGCAGATCACCGTCTCGTCCGGGTCGTCGACCAGCGGCATCGTCGTCCCCGGCGCCCCGGGCTGCTTACCGGGCTTGCGCCCCGACGACGTACGCGAGGAGCGTCGCGCCGGCTTCTGGTACGGCGGGTCCGACGACGGCGGTTTGCTCGAGGTCGAGGAGTCACTGCTCAACCGACGTTCCAGCTCCGCGATCTGCGCGGCCTGCGTCTCGACCCGCGCGATCAACGCCTCGATCTGTGCGGCCTGACCGGCCACCACCTCCCGCAACCCGGAGTTGGTCGACCGCAACCGGGCAACCATCCCTGAGAGCTCAGCAGGCGACGGCTCGGACACCCGCCCATGATCACGCCGCCAGACCGAAGATCAAGCTGCCACGCCGGACGGATCACAGCGTCACGCGGGCCCGCGGTCCTGAATAGCTACG
>JAFKIL010000009.1 GCA_017306415.1 Microbacterium sp.
CGATCTGCTCGATCGTCACTCCGGGCTCGCGGTTTCTCGCGACGCGCACCACGTCGTCACGGAACTCGCTCGGGTAGGGCTTGGGCACAGCAACATCCTTCCAGGCCCACCCCTCGGGCAAGCCAGATCAGATGTCACCTACTCGTGCATCAGTCCCGTCTACGGGTTACGCCGCTCATACGGTTCGACCCGCACGGAGGGAGCCTCCACGGGATGTAGCTGGCTTCACGTACGACCGTCACGAATGACGTCGACGGCAACGATAAGTCATCGATCACCGCGCCATCGCCGGAGGATGCGAGCGCCTTGAGAAACGGCTACCGGTAGCCGCCCCTGGATTAACGCGCGGACTCGTTGATTGCGGGACCCTTCCGAACGAATCGCAGGTCAGTCGTAAGAGGGAAGTTGTTGGAGGAAGCGGTTGAGTTGGGCATTAGCAGCCCTAACACCCTCGATGGCCGCGTACGCCTGCGTGTCATTCGCATCGATGACAAGAGTGTCTCCCTCATTGACTCCGTACCGCCGGTAGATGTTGCCGAGAGCGACATGCGCGGACGTGAGCTGATTGTTGATTGAGGAGAGTTCGTCGGCGAGCGAGTCGTTGGTCATGCTGCCGATAATAGCGATCCCTAGAAACACCCTTCGATATCGCGGCGCCGTTACGTTGCTCCGTGGCGAGCGATCCGTCGACAGGGTGACGCTGCGCGCCCTCTCGGGGCAGTATCCGCGTGCTAGGAGCCCCGGCCGTTGTATCTGGGCCAGTCCGGCTGCTGGCCGTGCCACTTCTCTCCGGTTCCTCAATTTCGCGGGCACCGGGTAGTCGGCGCCACCGGTTCGCTTCGCCAGTGGCCAGACCAGGCAGGAGGTTCGTGGCCGAGTGGTCGAGTTCCGCCGCCGCCCACTCTGCCTGTTGGCATAGCGACCGCCCGGAGCGATGAAATCGTCATCGCAACTCGGCTAAGCACGCCCGGCAGCAGGTCCCCGGATGCTGTGCAGCCATCTTGCATCGCTGGGCATCGCAAACGGTGGACGATGACTCCGCTTGCGGTGGGCCAAGATGAGACATGCCCAACATGGTGGAGACCCGCTATCGAGACTTCTTAGCCGATCACCTCGACCTCATCGAGCCCGGCTTGACGTTTGTGGACGCTGAGATGCTCTTGCCGAACGCGCAAGGCGCGAAGGGGTTTGTCGACCTAGTTGCTAGGGATAACCTCGGGGTTCTGGTTCTCATCGAGATCAAGCGCAGCGATTCCGCCGCTCGAAGCGCCATGCATGAACTGTTCAAGTACATGGCTCTGGTGCGTGAGAATCACGGTCTGGCGAACCATCAGTTCAGGTGCATCCTTCTGTCAACGACTTGGCATGAGTTGCTGGTGCCGTTCACAGAACTGTTGGAAGCAGCGATGTTTGAACTTGAGGGTCGGGAACTTCTAGTTGGTGCGGATGGAAATCCCACCAGCACCCTTAAGGTTGCGAAGGCCCAGCTGCAGGCGGCGATCGCTACCAGCCCGAAGCACGAGATCGCCCTCTTCTACTCAGACAAGAGTCGCGAAGCCGAGGCCACACGTATGCGCAGTGTTCTCGACGCACTGGGGGTTACCGACTATTACCTCATCCATCTGGATTACGTCGGGACAAACGATTCTGTAGGTCCTCGACGAGCGCTGTATCTGGTTCTCGGCGAGCTCTCTGCCCTTCAACGGCTATCCATTCAGGACCGACTGCTTGAGGAGTGGCGAACCGATTGGATCGAGTCCGGCGAAGACCCGGCGGAGTGGGAGGTGGACGAGTCTGACTACATGGATGGGAACAACTGGGACCACGAAGAACAGGTGTTCGTCTGGGTAAATCACGACGGGACGTACGCCGAACTCGAAATTGGCTATCCTGACAAGCTCCGCACGATGCTCGACTCATGGCAGCGGGTTAGCTTGAGTAGATCAGGAAGATTTAGTTCCGAGCTCGCGTGGCCGGATGAGGCCCTGGTGTCTGCGGCCCTGGCCGAGGGTGAAAAGCACTCAACCCACTTCATCAGTCAAGTAAGCACGGCGAATGGAACCGCGTGTGGCCGGATGATCACGAACGTCTCTGCCGCGCTCGAGAACGTCAAGACGTGGCGGAAGCAGGTACCGAAGCTCTTACAGGCCCTCATTTCCGACGAGGACGTAGCCTCGATCTCCATCCAACTTTTCAATCCACAGGACGTATTGTGGGGCATCGCGTCGTTGGTGACAGGCTCAAATGACCGACTTCCCGGTTTCGAGATCGTCGCGGAGTCGAACACATCAGGTGTGCGAGTGTTCTCGGGTCTCTTGACGTGGGACAAGGAGACGAGGATAGCTGCAGACGTTCCCATTGAGAAGGTCCTGCCGGAGGGCATCTGGCAATACCTGATGAGTCGTCACTACGACGTTCAATGGGAGGAAGAATTGAGGCTCTGCAAGCTCCACGGCTTGCGTTATGCCGTATACGAAGTCAACGTCACCTCACCGCAGCAGTTCTGGCGGGTGCACGTGGAAGGCGCTCAGTTCAAACGCGATGAACTAACACTTGACGAGATGCGCGCGGAATCCGTGATGACGTTCGCCCGAGAGAACTGGCAGTATCTTGAGCGGATGTGGCGCGAAGTCTTCGAGGAAAACATCTTCTTCGGTTAGGCGCATTGGAGGCTGTGGTTCGCGCATCACCAAATGTGTTGAACGCCGTCGCCCACTCCACAACCCGCAGTGATGCTGGGTCCGCGTGGAGGGCGTCGTCGCCGATCAGGCGCGGGCGTAGGAGTGCGGCAACACCGCGCTTCGTGCGCGGCCACACGACCTTTAGGACCTGACCCGCCGGTATCAGTGCGCCTGCCCTCCACTAAGGCGAGAGTAGGACATGAGGGCAATGCTCCGGTGGCGATGAATCACGCCGCGACCCGAGTCACGGTGGCTCGACTCAGGATCCTTGCATGCAGACGCTCTCCCGAAGCGAGTCGAGCGTGTCATGCGTGACATAGCCGAGGAGATGGCGCTCAAGCAGTGCGCGAGTTATCGCGTCGACTGTTCGTAGGTCAATCTTTGTGACGGTCCGCGAGTTCCCGTGCAAGAGGCGATTTCGGAGTCCATACACTCGTCCGATCGGCTCTGCAACCTCTGCCCGATCTACCTCGAGAATCGCCGCAATGGCGTGCTTGATCGGCGCGATGTTTGAGTTCTCACCCAACTCGAGCGCCTCGATCGCCAGCCAGTTCGCTATGAACTTGATCACAGGGTCGGACTCGTGATCTGCTCGCCAATACCATTGAGATGCAATTCGGAGCCGGTTACGTTCCAGCTCGCCTCGAGCGCCGTACGCCTCAATCACCGGCGTGATTGCGGCGAGAAAATCCCTGGTGTCAAGGTGCTTCAGCCGCGCCTGACCTTCGTAGGCGATCGTGGGCCCACCAAGCCAGCGGTTCCAATGCCAATCCTCGAACACCTCGCCAACCTCTTCGGCGAGCACCGGTCCGAGAAGCCGTTCGCCGTAGAGCAGATCCATCGCTGCGGTCAGGGGCGCGACCCTAGCACGCGCCAGGGTGAGACGCTCGTGATAGTCAGGTCCGACGGTGTCCGGCAGCTCGTAAAGAAGCTCAAGGTAGTTGCACGGCGGAGTCGTGTCGTTGTCCGCTGAAATCTCCACGGAACGATCGACATGTGGCGAATACGTCATCCTCCCCGCCTCGGCCTCGAGCGTTCCCCACTGAGGAACTAGCCACTCATTCTCGTGGCGGTGTGGTATCGCATTGGGGAATCTAGCGGCGCCGCGATCGATCTCACCGTTGCCAACCTGGATGCGGAAGGATCCTCCGTCGAGATTCAAGAGCGGAAACGGAACAGTTCGAATCGTCTTGTAGACAACCCGATAGCCAGGCTTACCCGCACCCAGAGGGTGGTCGTCGTCCGACCCCTGCCAGCCGTCGAAGGTCATTACCGCCGGAAACTGCGAGTTCGACTCCCAGTTTCGAACCCACTCATCCAGTCCTGTTATCGCACCCTTCGGAAGCGAGCGAGTGTCTCCCGTGATGTTGTTTCGCACGGTCACGCGTGGATCAGGGTCATCTCGGACCCGTTCTTTGCCATCGTCGTCAGCCAAACCCGCCCCACCCCATCCGAATTTGGTCCCGTCTGGATGGACACAGACCATCGCTTTTCACGATCGCGGACGCGACTGAGTGCCAGTTGCTGTCCGCCCCGCCCACAATTCTCCCGCGAGTATCGGTCGTTCGGATGCCCGGCGCGCCGCCGATGCTCGCTCGCAGTAAGGGCAGCGCGACAGCCACCTCGCGGGCGCGCGCGGTCAGGCGTCGACGCCGAAGGCGCGCAGCAGTGGCACGCGAGGGATCATCCGGCGCGGGCCGAGTTGGACGGTGGGGATGGTCCCGCTCTCGATGCCGAGCTTGATCGTGCGGTAGTCGACGCCGACGAGCTTCGCGGCGTCCTTCATCGTCAGTGCCAGACGATCTTGTGATCGGTTCATGGTCCTGCCCTTCTATGAGCCAGCAGTGTCAGTCTCCCCTCGTCGCAAGGTACCACACCAGTGAGCCAAGATCGACAGTCTTCTTCGCGATTCTTGGATGACGTGGAATAGTGGGCTTCATGGCAGACGTCGAGGCGTACGACTTCAGCGACGAGCGCATCGATCTCGGGAGCGGGGTGACGCTTCCGAAGTCCTGGCGTGCACGCGTGTCGGGTGAGCAAGGCGTGCCCGGCACGATCACCGTCCGCGTGGAGTGGGACGCTCGGCTCGGACGCACCGCCGTCGTCTTCGCGGCTCTCGAGCGCGAAGCGGAGGGCGTCGACATCACCAGCCAGGTGCTCCGCGAGGTGCGCACGCACTGGATCATGACGAGGTCGGCCCTCGATGTCGTCACCGTCGACGTCGGCGCAGAGGATGGCGACAAGAGCGACCGCATTCCGGTGCGCGAATTCCTCACTCGCGCGCGGGCGCAGGAGGAGCGCGAGCCCATGGAGTCCCTCCACGCCGCGATTGCCGTCTATCGCGTTGCGACAGCGATCAGCTATCCCCCGCTCAAGCTCGTCGCCGACACTCTCCAGATCAGTCAGAGCACCGCTACCCGCCTGATGAGTCGCGCGCGCGACTCCGGTCTGGCACCCGAAGTCCGCGTCCAGGAGCCGCGGCGCGCGCCGGCTGTCGACCCCTACAACCCGGGCGGGTCCTACGACCCCACGGCGCCCCACCACGGGCCTTCCCAGCCCGGAGGGCCTTCGATGGGCCGATGAGAGACGCGGTGGGGACGCCGTCTGTTCGCGAGATGCCGTCAACGCGCGACCGCGAGCCGGTCGAACATGTTGCTAGATGAAGACCGATGTATCCAGCAAAGTGCCCAAAATGCGTGAGACGCGAGAGTGCTCGGAGCAGGTACTCAAACGGCCTTTGGCCGCGTGGCCCGCATTGACGCCTCACGGCGGGCGATTCTTGCCCGCATTTTGCCCGCATCCTATTCCCCACTCGCTGCTGTCGGACGTCGCCCGATGCTACTCAGCTCCCGAAAACCTGCGTGATTCCGCGGAAGTTGTCGTTCTACGTCGCTACGCAAAATGCTCAAAACGTATTCGAGTCCCTCCAGGGTTATCGCGGGAGGACTCCGAGGCTGGCGCATCTGAGCACACGAGCGCGGCGTTTCGACCGAGCGCCTGCGGGCCACTGTCGATGCATCCGTCGGCGACCACCTCTCGGCGTTCCTGCCGCGTCTCGCTCGTATGATCACCGAGTGAACGCACCGCTGCCGAATGAGCACCCGGATTCCAGGACGTCGAAGAGCGACAACATCGCAGCGACGGTACTGCTCTTCCTGCTAGTGCTGCTTGTCGCGGCTTTCCTGTCTTTCCGCGGCATGTTCCTCGGCTTCTGGGTGGACACGTGTGGGGTGGTCACGATCCCCTGCGAGCCTGGGCTCTTCCGGGCCGGGCTGCTCACCGGCGTGTTCTCGCCTTGGGTGATCTTCGTCGTCGCGTTGCTGCTTTCGATTGTGCTGATAGTCATCCGTCGTCGAGCTTTCTGGGTCCCTCTGATCGCGATCGTCCTGACGATCGGGTTCCACATCCTCGCCAATGTGCTGGTTGACCTCGCTCTGCAGGCGTGACGAGGACGTGCATCAAATTGGACCGCCCGAGACGCCGCACGCCGGAGCTCCTGCTAGTCGCCAGTTCGTCGATCTCGGTTCGGTGAGGGTAGGCCCCCTCAGGCAGGCGGAAAGTGCGCCGCCAGCCGTGCGTGAACTTCGCTCACGTCAATCGGCACGGCCGGCGCCTCGGTCATCCGCTTGATGAGCAGCCTCGGCCAGAGGGCGTCGACTCCATTCACCGCGAACGAGCCACCGATGAGCGGCCAGTCGCCGTCGAGGAAGCAAAGGACGCCCTTGACGGTGATCTCGGGGTTGCCCAGCGCCGCAGTGACCTTCTCGACCTGCCCTTGGACACCGTCGACGAGCTTCGTGTGATTGCGGCCGGCGATCAGGAGTGACTCAACCCGTGGGCGGAGGATGCCACCCTCGACCCGCAGCGAAGGGCGCTTGTCCTTATACCGCTTCGCGTCGATGACCCACACGCCCGTCGGCCCGACGGCGATGTGATCGATGTTCGCGCGGGAACCAGGGATCCGTCGATCGTGCAACACCCGCCAGGAGTCGGAGAGGTCCATGAGGCGCTTCGCCATCATCTCTTCGCGGATGGCTCCGCGCTCCCACGCTCGCGTGCTCTGCGGATCTTCGGACAGCGCCAGGATCAGACCCCCGAGCTTCGGGTGCTCAGCGCGGATGCGCGCTTCCCGTGCAGCCGATCGCCGCTCGTGTTCTCGCCGTGCGGACGCCCCCGCGATCCCCGGTTCGACCGGCGCGGCCGCTGGTGCCCCCGGCTCGGCCCCGGCAGCCTCCACGGGCCGACATTCGATGCAGCGAACAGTCCGGTTGGCACGCTCGTAGATCGCCTTGCGGCCGGCGGGCAGGGCCTCGTGGCAGAGTCGGCACGTGCCGGCGTAGCGGAGCGACATCTGCTTGTCGTCGGGGCCGATCTCCACCGTCACGCATTCGAAACTAGCGTCACGACGGTCCGAGTGACCATGCCGCGATGACGGCCATGGCCGGGATGCTCGACATCGGCCAATTCTGAGACCACCCGCGCCTGAATCCCTCGCCAGCAGGTCGACGCCGACGAGCGCCCGACGTCACGACCCGGGCGGGTCTCAGGCGCTGAGTAGCGCAGGTGGCGAGCGCCAGAGCGTGCCATGATCTGGTTCGTGAGCCTCGAACTGATCCGTCGGGAGTTCTTGCCTGACCGCTCCGGTGCGTGGCTCGACGTCCTCGAGTTCGAGAGCCTCCATTCCGTCCCGGACGACCAGATGCTGGCCGCGGTGATCGAGAGCCCCTGGTACCACCACGACTACGCAAGTCCCCGCGGCGACGAACCCGAGCCCGCGCCCCACGACATCCACGGCCCGTATCAGCTCGATCACGTCAAGGCCGAAGAATTCGTACCCAGCCGCCCTGCCTCGATGAAAGCCGAGATCACCGACTGGCTGGACACGATCGACGCCGAGCCGGGCTTCGCGATCGCCGTCAGGGACACCCTTGCGCGACTCGTTCCACCCGACTCTCGTATCTACAGGCTGCCTGCCCTCGGTGAGGACAAGATGCACGTGTATGGCTGGGTCGTGGGTACGTCCGGCTTCCACGAGTTCGTGATCCTCGGCGAAGACGCGCGCCGCGTGACCGTTGTCGTCGCGTCGGATGACTAGTGAACTCGTGTCCATACTTCGCGCTCGCATCTGGTTGTACCCGACGGAAGCAGGCGGGCGGCGAGAGGCTGATCGTCGCGCTGCCCGGTGGGGGAGTTGCGCGCTGGCGCCCGCAGAAGCGGAGCTGACGGGGCGCACGTCGTGCCGGCAAGGCGCACAGTAGTTCTGTCGTCCGGCCGTTGCGGAACTCTCAGCGGAAGAATGAAGGAAATGGAACGAAGACCATCCCATCCACCGGTGTTCGAGATTCGCCCCTTCGGCATGGGTGTGCGCACTGGTTCTATCCCTTTCAACGTGAGCTGGCCGTTCCCCCGAAGCCTCGCGGTGTACGAAGAGGGCTTGAACTTCAGGATGTTCTCGTCTGAGACGTGGGTTCCGCGCGAGTGCATCATTCTGTTCCTTCGCGGCCCGGGCTACGTCCGTGTCAAGTGGATCCGCGACGATGAAGAGGCCTCCGCGACCGCTGGTGATTGGTTCCGGATGCGCGCGCTGGAAGCTGGGCTCATTCGCTCCGGCTACCGTCTCGAACGCACCCTCTCGCTGCTGTAGCTGCTTGCCGCGCCGGGCATGTCCGTACAATCATCCACTTATATGCTAAGTTGCTAACCCAGTCCGGCCGACAGAGTTCCAGCGCCGCGACGTGACCCGGGAAGAGGAGCCATGCCACGCATCGCTGCGAATGGTCTCGAGATCGAGTATCTCGAAAGGGGCCCCGCCGACGGCGAGGCGATCATCCTCATCAACGGCCTCGCCGGGCAACTCGTCGACTGGCCCGACGCACTGCTCCACGGGCTGGCGGCGCGCGGCCTCCGCGCGATCGTGTTCGACAATCGGGATGCCGGGCTCTCCACCGAACTCACGCACCTCGGCGTGCCCGACCTCTCCGGCATCGTCGACCGCGGGGAAGCTCCGCCCTACACGCTCGTGGACATGGGGCAGGATGTGGTCGCACTCCTCGACGCTCTCGACATCGAGCGGGCCCACGTGCTCGGCGCATCGATGGGCGGATCGATCGCGCAGGCCGTCGCACTCGATCACCCCGACCGTGTCCGCACCCTCACCGTCGCGATGACCGCACCGTTCCAGCCCTTCCGCGACGAGCCGTTCCTGTCGACCGTGACGCAGGCCTCACCCCTCGAGCGCGATCGCGACACGGTCATCGCGGGCGATCTCGCGGGGTTCCGGTGGCTCGGCGGCCCCGGTGCGTACGTGTCGGAGGCCGACGCCCGCGTCCGCGCCGAGCGGCGATACGACAGGTCGTACCGCCCGCCGGCGGCGCTCCGCCATATCGCGGCGATCCTCGGCTCGCCCGACCGGCGGGCCGAGCTCGCCGAGCTGCGCGTGCCGACCCTCGTGCTGCACGGCGAAGACGACCCGCTGATCGACGTCCGCAACGGGCGGGCGCTCGCCGCCGCGATCGAGGCCGCCCGCCTGATCGTCGCGCCGGCGCGCGGACACCAGGAGGACTGGCTCGTCGAATACGTGGACGACATCTTCGAGAACACTCAGCGGGCGAACGCCTGACATCACTTCTCGCGCTCGAACGCGCTCTCTCTGAAGCCCCGAGCCCAGGATGACTCTGCCCGGGCTCCCGCACGCCCGAACCCGCTGGGGCAGAGCCCCGACCGCCCTGCGAACCTGTCCGGCTGCGCTTGTGCGCACCGCTAACCCGACTTGACTGGATTGATGATATCAACTTGGCAGATAAGTAGTACTGTGGGTCCAACGCTCCACGTTTCACACTTCAAGGAGGATGTTGTGACCCAACGAAAGCCCCTCGGCCTGCTGGCCGCCGCCGCGGCCCTCGCGGTGGCGCTGGCCGGCTGCTCCGCGGGTTCGGGGACGGACAAGTCCGCCCAGCCCGACCGGACCCTCACCATCGGCATGACGTCCGATGTCGCGACCTTCGACCCCGCCCAGTCGCAGGTCGGCGGCCCGAACCAGTACATGCTGCCCGTGTACGACACGCTCATCCGCAAGGACGACGACGGCAAGCTCGTGCCGATGCTCGCCACCTCGTGGAAGTACACCGACTCGTCGAACACCGTCTTCGAGCTCACGATCCGCGACGGCGTGAAGTTCTCGGACGGCACTCCGCTCACCACAGAGGCGGTGGCCGCCTCCCTGCAGCGCTTCCGCGACGGCAAGGGACCCCGAGCCACCGGCCTCGCCTACGTGACCGACATCAAGGCTGTCGATGCCAAGACCGTGCGGCTCACCCTCTCGGCGCCCGATCCCGCGCTCGCCGAGAACCTCACGCTCGTCGCGGGCATGATCGTCAACCCGAAGGCGGATGCCGCTGCACTCACGAGCGAACCCGCCGGCGCCGGGCCGTACGTGCTCGACACTGCGGACACCCGCCGCGGTGACGTCTACGTCTACAAGCGCAACAAGAACTACTACAACGCGTCCGCGTTCCCGTTCGCCACCCTCAACATCAAGGTGCTCACCGACCCGACCGCGCGACTGAATGCCGTGAAGACCGGCCAGGTGGACGCGACCTACGGACTCGCGCCCCAAGTGGCGGAGGCCAAGGCATCCGGCCTCACCGTCATCACCGGCGCGGGCGGATGGCAGGGTCTCTTCCTCAACGACCGGCTGGGGGCCAAGGCACCCGCGCTCGCGAAGGTGCAAGTGCGCCAGGCGATCAACTACGCCATCGACCGCAAGGCGATGCTCAAGGCCCTTGCGCTGGACCAGGGCGAGATCACCACCCAGATCTTCGCGCCCGGCACTCCGGCCTACGACAAGTCGCTGGACGACAAGTACCCGTTCGACCCCAAGAAGGCGAAGGAGCTCATGGCTGAGGCGGGCTATGCGGACGGCTTCACGCTGACGATGCCCCAGCTCGACTCGCTCACCCCGGCCGCCTACCCGATCATCGAGCAGCAGCTGGCCGACATCGGCATCACGGTGAAATACGTGCCGGCCACCGCCGCGGCGGGCGTCGCTCAGTTCACGGCCGACACCTACCCGGCGTACATGCTCGTATGGGGCTCATCGAACAACTGGCTCGACGCCACACAGCTGATCGCCCCGACGGCAGCGTTCAACACCTTCCACGTCGCCGACCCGAAGATCACCGGTCTCATGTCGCAGATCCAGGCGTCCACGGGCCAGAAGCAGGACGCCCTCTTCAAGGAGCTCTCGGCGTACGTCGTCGACCAGGCCTGGTTCGACCCGTGGTACTTCAACCAGAACGCGATGTTCGTCGACAGCAAGGTGAAGCTCACGCCGTACAACTACGCGATCATGCCGCCGATCTACAACTACTCGCCCGCCGACTAGTCAGCGATCGACCGGGGGAGCGGCTCCACAGCGGGCCGCTCCCCAGGAGGACCCACCATGCTCAGATTCATCGCCCAGAGGCTCGGCGCCGCGCTCGTGCTGATCGTCGTCGTCTCGTTCGTGGCCTTCGTGCTCACCTGGTTCAGCCCCGGGGACCCCGCGCTCGCCATCCTCGGGCAGGCCGCCAGTCCCGCCGCCCTGGCCGCCAAGCGCGCCGAGCTCGGACTCGACCGGAATGTGTTCGAGGCGTACTTCGCGTGGGCGCAGCATGCGCTCACCGGCGACCTCGGCACCTCCTGGTTCTCCAACCGACCCGTGTCGGAGTCGATCGCGACACGTCTGCCCGTGACCATCACCATCGCCGTGACGGCCGTCGTGCTCTCCGGCGTGCTCGGTGCCGCGATCGGGCTCTGGGCCGCCGCTCGCCGGGGAGCCGTCGACAATGCGATCCGCCCGCTGTCGGTCCTCGGCTACGCCATCCCCAACTTCATCGTCGCGATCCTGCTCGTCACGATCTTCGCGATCGACCTCCGCGTGCTCCCGGCCACCGGGTGGGTCGACTTCTCCGCCGACCCGGGCGGCTGGTTCCGGTCGATCATCCTCCCCGTCGCCGCCCTTTCCCTCGCCGCCGTCGCCGCGGTCGCCCAGCAGATGCGGAACGCGGCGATCGCGACGCTCCAGCAGGACTACATCCGCACGCTCCGCGGCCGCGGGCTCGGCGGCGCCTCCATCTACCTCAAGCACGTGCTGCGCAACTCGGCGCCCGTCGCCCTGACCGTCCTGTCGCTGCAGTTCATCGGGCTCCTCAGCGGCGCCGTCGTGATCGAGTACGTGTTCGGTCTGCCCGGCATCGGGGCGCTCTCGGTGGGCGCCGCCGTGCAGCAGGACCAGCCGGTGATCCAGGGTGTCGTCGTGACCGTCGTCATCGTGGTGGTCGTCGTCAACCTCCTCGTCGATCTTGCCTACACGTGGCTCAACCCGAAGGTCCGCTCATGACAACCGCCCCCGACACCGTCGGCATCGTCCTCGCGCAGGGGCGCGAGCGGCGCACCGCCTGGCAGCGCCTGCTGCGCAGCCCCGGGATGATCATCCCCGCCGCCATCCTCGCGCTCATCGTCCTCGCGTGCGTGCTGTCCCCCCTGTTCGGCCTCCCCTCGCCGAACTTCGCCAACGTCAGCGCACTCGGGCAGGGCCCGAGCCCCGCTCACCTCCTCGGCACCGACGCCTCCGGACGCGACGTGCTCAGCCGGCTGCTCGCAGGCGGCCGACTCACGCTCCTGGCGAGCCTGATCGCCACCGCGGTCACCTTCGTGCTCGGCGTTCCGCTCGGGCTTCTCGCCGGGTACTACAGCGGTTTCCTCGACTCCGTGGCCAACTGGCTCTCCAACCTCATCCAGGCCCTGCCCTCGATCGTCGCGCTCCTCGCGATCTCCGTTTTCGTCGGCACCAACACGCTCGTGGTGATGGCGGCCTTCGGCGTCCTGGTCGTGCCCGCGATGTTCCGGCCGGTCCGAGCCGCCGTCATCGACGTGCGCCGCGAGCTGTACATCGACGCGGCGAAGGTCTCGGGGATCGGAGACCTCTCGATCCTCGGCCGGCACATCCTCGGCGTCGTGCTGCCCGTTGCCCTCATCCAGACGGGCTTCATCTTCGGGGCATCCCTTGTGGTGCAGGCGGGTCTCGACTTCATCGGCGTCGGCGAGCCCGGTGCCGCGAGCTGGGGCTCGATGCTCGGCGACGGGTTCAAGGACATCTACAACTCGCCGTACCTGCTGCTGCCGCCCGCGCTCGCCATCACGGTGACGGTCGTGTGCCTCATCCTGCTCGGCTCCGTCGCCCGGGACCTCATCAGCGACGGCGCGACCCCCGGCCGGGTGCGCCCGCGCACGCCGCGCCCGGCCGTCACGACCCGCGCGGCGACGGGGGAGAACCTCCTCGAGGTCGACGGCCTCGTGGTCGAGTACCGGCTCGACGGGGCTGACAGCCGCGTGGTCGACGGCGTCGGATTCGCCGTGCGGCGCGGGCGGGTGCTCGGACTCGTCGGCGAGTCCGGATCAGGCAAGACGCAGACGGTCCTCGGCGTCCTCGGGCTGCTCGCGGAGGGCGGTGCCGTGACGGCAGGCTCGGCGCTGTTCGACGGATGCGACCTCACGCGGCTCGGCCGACGCGAGATGAACGAGATCCGCGGGCGCGACATCGGCTACATCCCCCAGGAGCCGATGTCGAACCTCGACCCGAGCTTCACCATCGGCAGCCAGCTGATCGAGCCCATGCGCCGCCACCTCGGGCTCTCCCGCCGTGACGCGCGGGCCCGGGCGCGCGACCTGCTCGTGAGGGTCGGCATCGTCGACCCTGACCGGACGCTCGCGAGCTACCCGCACCAGATCTCGGGCGGCATGGCCCAGCGGGTGCTCATCGCCGGCGCCGTCTCGTGCAATCCGAAGCTCATCATCGCCGACGAGCCCACCACCGCACTCGACGTCACCGTGCAGGCGGAGGTGCTCGATCTGCTCCGCTCGCTGATCGCTCAGCTCGACATCGCCGTGGTGCTCGTGACCCATGACTTCGGCGTGGTCGCGGACATCTGCGACGACGTCGTCGTGATGCGCGGGGGCCAGATCCTCGAATCGGCGCCGACGGTGCAGCTGTTCGCCGCGCCCGAGAGCGCCTATACCCGGACGCTCCTCGCCGCGGCGCCCGCTCACCTCCCGCCGCGCGCGCCGAAGGCGCTCGACGGCGCTCCCGTGCTGCTGCGAGCCGAGAACCTCCAGGTCACCTACCGGGGCCGGGGCGGCAAGCCCTTCGTCGCCGTCGACGGCGTCTCCTTCGCGATCAGGACGGGCGAGACGCTGGGGCTCGTGGGGGAGTCGGGCTCTGGCAAGTCGACCATCGGCCGGGCCATCCTCGGCCTCGCGCCCGTCACGGGCGGCGACATCCTGTGGTCCGGGGGCAGCATCGCCCACGCGTCGCGCCGCGAGCGCCGCGCGCTGAGCTCCGACATCCAGGTGGTGTTCCAGGATCCGTACAGCTCGCTCAACCCGGCGATGTCCGTCGAGGACATCCTCGTCGAGCCCCTGCTGATCGACCCCGGCGTCACCCGTGCGGATGCACGTCGGCGCGTCCGCGAGCTGCTCGACGCCGTCCACCTCCCGCGCGATGCGGGCGCCCGGCGGGCGCGGGAGTTCTCCGGTGGCCAGCGCCAGCGCATCGCCATCGCCCGAGCGCTCTCGCGCTCGCCGAGGCTGGTGATCTGCGACGAGGCCGTGAGCGCTCTCGACCTCTCGACCCAGGCCAGCGTCCTCGACCTCCTCGCCGAGCTGCAGGAGCGGACCGAGGTCGCCTACCTCTTCGTGTCGCACGACCTCGATGTCGTCCGTCACATCGCCGACCGGACGGCCGTCATCCAGCACGGCCGATTCGTCGAGGTTGGCGACAGCGAGGACGTCGCGACCAGCCCGCGAGAGGCCTACACGCGCCGCCTGGCCGCGGCATCGCCCTATCCGGACCCCGTCGTGCAGGCGGAGCGTCGCGCCCGGCGGAGCGCCGATCTCGCGCGGGAAGTCCATGACCGCGCCGACAGTCTGGAACGGCAGCCGTGACCGACCTCGTAGCGATCGTCACCGGAGGGGCGAGCGGCATCGGCGCCCGCACCGTCGCCGTGCTGCGGCGGCGCGGCGTCGAGGCGATCGTGCTCGACCGCGAGACCGCCGCCGTGCCGACCGGCACTCCCGCGATCATGTGCGACGTCACCGACGATCGTGCGATCGCCGCAGCGATCGATGCCGTGATAGAACGCTTCGGTCGCCTCGACATCGTCGTCAACAACGCAGGTATCGGGGCGACCGGGGATGTCGCGACCAACCCCATCGCAGAGTGGCAGCGCGTCTTCGACGTCAACGTCTTCTCGATGGCGCGCGTGGCAGCCGCGGCGCTCCCGCACCTGCGACGGTCGCCGAGCGCGGCGATCGTCAATCTGAGCTCAGCGGTCGCCCTCGTGGGCGTCACACAGCGCGCCCTGTACAGCGCGAGCAAAGGCGCGGTCACAGCCCTCACCCTCGCGATGGCGGCGGATCACATCGCGGAGGGCATCCGAGTCAACGCGGTGGCCCCGGGCACGACCGAGACGCCGTGGGTGGGACGCCTGCTGGACCAGGCCGACGACCGCGACCGCGCTGCCGCGTCCCTCCGTGCCCGGCAACCCCTCGGCAGGCTCGTCAGGGCCGACGAGGTGGCCGCCGCCGTCGCGTATCTCGCCTTGCCCGAAGCAGGTTCCACGACCGGCACGATCCTCCAGGTCGACGGCGGCATGGGCTCGCTCCGGTTATGACCGTCCATCTTCAGGCCCGTACTTATCCGCTAAGTTGATTTGCAAGGAGGCTGTCCGTGAAGGTCACGAACATCGAAGGGGATGAGCGCTTCGACGTCATGCGCTCGGAGCTTTACACACCCGTCGTGGGCGACATCCTCGATGCGCTCGGGTATCGGCGCCAGTTCCTCCCCCCGGGCATCCGTGCGATCAGGGAGGGCATGAGAGTCGTCGGCCGGGCGATGACCGTGCTTCTCACCGACGTGACGGGTCCCCAGCCGCGGCCGTTCGGCCGACTCACCGAGGCGCTCGACCAGCTCGAGGCCGGCGAGGTCTACCTCGCCCAGAACGCGACGATGCCGAGCGCGGCGTGGGGCGAGATCCTCACCGCCACCGCCCGCCAGCGTGGGGCCGTCGGCGCGGTGGTCGACGGATACCACCGCGATACCCCGAAGGTGCTCGAGCAGGACTTCCCGGTGTTCAGCCTCGGCGCCTACGCGCAGGACTCGGCCGTGCGCTCGTCGGTGGTCGACTTCCGCTGCCGCATCCGCATCGGGGACGTCGAGATCGAGTCCGGCGACATCGTCTTCGGCGACGTCGACGGCGTGCTGATCATCCCCTCGGCCGTGGAGGACGAGGTGATCGAGCGGGCGCTCACGAAGGCCCGCACCGAGAACGTCGTCCGCGATGCGATCGAGCGCGGCATGAGCTCGACCGAGGCGTTCCGCGTCTACGGCGTCCTGTAGTCCGCCCGTGCACCATCATGAACCCCATGTATTCGAAGGAGAATCCAGAATGACCCATCCCGCTTCCGGATGGCGCGGCTTCAATCTCATCGACCTCTTCTCGACGAGCGTGCGCTGGAAGGAGTTCTGGTCGCTCGACGACAGGGGGGAGGTGCCCGAGGAGGACTTCGAGATGATCCGCGACCTCGGCTTCACCTTCGTCCGCCTCCCCGTCTCCTACCTGTTCCTCGGCAAGGGACCTTACGGGCGCACGCCCGACCCCGATCGGATGCATCTCGTCGATCGCGTGATCGCGCTCGGCCAGAAGTACGGCGTGCACGTCTCGCTCAACATCCACCGCGCTCCCGGCTACTGCTGTCTCTCGCCGTCCCAGTTCGACTTCGCCGAGCGCGACAACCTCTTCACCGACGACGAGCCGCTCGCCGCCTACATCACGTGGTGGCGGACGTTCGCCGAGCGGTATCGCGACGTGCCGAAGGCGGACCTGAGCTTCGACCTGCTGAACGAGCCCATCAATGTGGACGAGGTCGCCTTCAACAGGACGTTCCTCCCGGCAATCGAAGCGATCCACGCCGTCAACCCCGACCGCTACATCATGGTGGAGGGCAGCTTTCGCGCGCACGGGTCGTTCGACGCGGGAGGCGCCGTCGACATCGTCGAGATGGTCCCGCCGACCGCGGCGGCGGTCGCGCTGCCGAACGTCATCAGCTCGATGCACCTCTACCACCCGCTCGGGCTCACCCGCTACAACTGCGCGTGGGCGGCACCGAGCGACCTCGAGCCTCCGACCTGGCCCTATCGACCCAGGCTGGCGTCAGGATCCGCGCCGCGGGTACTGACCGGCGATGAGGCGAAGCTCTGGGACAAGGAGACGCTCAGGGAGCTGATCGCCCCCTATCTCGAGCTCGTGAAGGCGGGGCATCCGGTGCATGTGGGCGAGATGGGGGCGTGGCCGGGCTTCGCCCACGACGTCTACCTCGACTACTGCCGCGACGTCGTCGACCTGCTCGCCGAGAACGGGATCGGGTACGCGCTGTGGGCCTTCCGCGGCCCCTTCGGTGTGATCGACAACGGCTTCGCCGACGCCGAGTATGAGACCTACCACGGGCTGTCGCTCGACCGTCAGCTCGCCGACATCCTGAAGAACGAAGGAGCGAGCCGATGAGGGCAGCGATCTTCTACCCCGACGGCCCGCAGCTCGAGGAGCGGCCGGAACCGACACCGGGCGCTGACGACGCGCTCGTGCAGGTCGAGTACTGCGGGATCTGCGGCAGCGACCTGCACGCGGCGGAGCCCGACTTCAGGGCGGGCACGATCATGGGGCACGAGTTCGTCGGCACCGTGCTCGAGGTCGGTGCGGACGTGCGCGAATTCCGCGTAGGCGATCGAGTCGCCGTCAATCCGAACGGGGTCGTCTGCGGGCACTGCGAGTTCTGCCGCTCCGGCCGGGCGAACCTATGCGCAGACGTCTGGAAGTACTCGGTCGGCGTCGCCCGGGACGGCGGGCTCGCGCCGCTGGCGGCCGTGGACCAGCGGACTCTGTATCGCCTGCCCGACGGCGCCTCCTTCCGCCACGCGGCTCTCGTCGAACCGCTCGCCGTCGCGCTGAGGGCGGTGAAGTCGTCCGGCATCACCCTGGGCGACAACGCCATCGTGTTCGGAGGCGGTCCCATCGGGCTGCTCGCCACCGCGCTGCTGCGGGCGGGAGGAGCGACCGACATCTCCGTCGTCGAGCCGTCAGCCGTGCGCCGAGAGAAGGCCGTCGCGGTCGGGGCGACGCGGGCGATCGATCCCGGCGCGGGGCCGCTCGCAGAGCTCCTGGTCGGCCCGCGGCCGCGGTACGGGTTCGACGCCACCGGTGTGCCGGAGGTGGTCAAGGATGCCGTGGGCGTCCTTGCTCCCGGCGGCACGCTCACCATCTCCGGATGGTCGAAGCGTCTGCCGTCGTTCGCCGCGCAGGACCTCATCTTCAAGGAGATCACCCTCCGGGGGAGCTTCATCTACACGACTGAGTTCGACGCGGCGCTCGCGATGATCGCGACAGGGCGTATCGACGTGGAGCCGCTGATCTCGGGGGTGCTTCCTGTCAGCGAGGTGCCGGCGGCGTTCGACGCCATGGGCAACTCTCCCGAGGTCACGAAGTTCCTGATCAGCGATCTGCACGCGGGATCGACGGAGGGCTGACATGGGAGTTCAGGTCTTCGCGCAGCCCGAGGTCGTCATTCCGTCTGACGCCGAGACCGGTGAGGGGCCCGTCTTCGACCATCGGACGGGCAGGCTTGTGTGGGTCGACATCCCTAACGGCGGCCTGCTCGAGACGGACCTCGCGTCCGGGAGGACCACGCGGACCTCGCTCGGCACCTCCCTGGGGGCCGCCGTTCCCCGGGCCGACGCGCAGGGGTTCGCAGTCGCGGTGGCCGACGGGTTCGGCCTCGTCGTCGACGGGGTGCTCGAGCTGGTCGACCGGGCACTGCCCGAAGCGCGTCGCCGGATGAACGACGCGAAGTGCGACTCGGCCGGTCGGCTCTGGGCGGGCAGCACGCACGTGGAGTACGAGCCCGGCGCCGGCGTGCTGCACCGGTGGACGGGGACGGCGCCCAGCGAGGTCGTGCTGACCGGACTCACCCTGCCGAACGGCATCGGCTGGAACGCCGAGGACACCGCCATGTACCTCGTGGACAGCATGAGCCATCGGCTCCTGAGCACGACGTTCGACGCGGATGAGGGCGAGATGGGTGAGTTCGCCGAGCTCGCCCGGGTCGACTCCGGTCTGCCCGACGGCCTCGCCGTGGACGCGGAGGGATGCATCTGGGTCGCTGTGTGGGGCGGCGCGGAGGTGCTGCGGTTCGACCCGCGGGGCCGACTCGTCGGACGGGTGCCGATGCCCGTCGACCAGCCGTCGAGCTGTGCCTTCGGCGCGGACGGCACTCTCTACATCACGTCCGCCTGGGCTGGTCTCGACGACGACGCCCGCGCGCGTCAGCCGTTGGCGGGCTCCGTCTTCGCCCTGTCCACGAACACCACGGGCGTGCCCGTGGCGGCATTCGCCCACTGACTCTGCGGACGGCGGCGAGGGAGCGATGAACTCATCAGCACACCTGCTAAGTTCTCACGCAGTACGGGTGACTACTCGCACGCGACGGGAAGGGCTGACATGCCGCGTTCGATCAAGCGCACGTCTCTCCAGGACCAGGTGACCGAGGCGGTCATCGAACTCATTGCCGAGCGTGACCTGAAACCCGGTGACCAGCTCCCCGGCAGCGCCGAGCTTGCAGACATGATGAATGTGAGCCTGCCTGTGGTGCGCGAGGCTATCGCGGGGCTCGCCGCGATCGGGTTGCTCGAGAGACACCAGGGGCGCGAAGCCACGCTCGGAACCCCGAACGCCTCGCACCTGAGCCGGCTCTTCTCCCTCAGGCTTGTGGGAGCCGGCGTCGAGGACGAGAAGATGCAGCAGTTCCGCGAGATCGTCGAGGTGGGCAACGCCCGGCTCGCCGCGCTCAATCGCACAGACGAGCAGCTCGCGACGCTCGACGAGGCGATGACCGTGCTGGCTGCCGCCGACAACGCCGACGCGCTGTACGCCGCCGACGTCGCCTTCCATGCGGCGGTCGCACGCGCCGCCGACAACGACCTGCTCGAGCTCACCCTCGAGTCCCTCGAGCCTCTGCTCTGGCGCCTCCGCCGCCGGACGTGGAACGGGTGGGTGAACGCGGGGGGCGGTCTCGCGAGCATCGTGGACGCCCACCGCGTGATACTCGAGGCGATCCGCCAAGGCGATCCGGATGCGGCCGCCGCCGCCATGACAGATCACCTGACGCAGGCGCGTACCGGCCTCGAAGCCTCGCAACGCGCCGGCAATCCCGATGCCGGGCCGAGCGCGGGGTTCCCGGCTGCGGAGAAGAGCGCGTAGATCGGCTGCTAGGCCGCCGGCAGGCAGGACGGGCCGAGCGGCTCGAACGACTTGTAGCCGAGTGTGAACTCGCGGTGGCCCATCTCTTCGGACTTCGTCTGCTCACCGCCTGCCACACGCGCCACGAGGTCGACGATCTCATCGCCGACGGAGGAGATCGTCGCGTCGGCCGAGAGGATGGCGCCCGCGTTGACGTCCATGTCGCCGGGCATCCGGGCATACGTGTCGGGGTTCGCGCACACCTTGATCACGGGCGAGATCGCCGAGCCGACGACGGAGCCGCGCCCCGTGGTGAACAGGACGATGTGTGCGCCGCAGGCGATCATCTCGATGACCGTGGCGGTGTCGTTGATGTTCGGGAAGCCCCAGCGGATCTCGCCGTCCGGCACCGGGTCCATCAGATACAGGCCGGGTAGGGTCGGCTGCACGGCCGGCTTGAGCAGCCCGACGATCGGCGACGACCCGCTCTTGGCGTAGGCGCCGATCGACTTCTCCTCGATCGTGGTGAGCCCGCCTTCATAGTTCCCGGGCGAGAAGCTGCCGTGTCCCATCTGGTGGTAATAGACCGAAGCCTTCTCCACAGTGCCGATGAGCTCGCGGCCCAGCTCGGGGGAACCGGCACGGCTCGCCATGTGGCTCTCGGTGCCGAGCAGTTCGCCGGGCTCCTCGAAGATGCAGGTCGCGCCCCGCTCGACGAGGCGGTCGAACGCGTAGCCGACGGCCGGATTCGCCGTGATGCCGCTCGTGCCGTCCGACCCGCCGCACTCCGCGCCGATCACGAGGTCGGAGAAGTGCACTTCGGTGCGCGGCGTCGCCGCGATGTGCGCGAGACCGCGCGCCACGGCCTCGATGCCGAGTGTCACGGTGGGCTTGGACCCGCCCACTCCCTGAATGACGATGGTCTCGCTCCATCGGCCGCTTGCCCGGATCGACGCGGCCAGGCTTTCGCGGTCGAAGCTCTCGCAGCCGAGGGAGACGAGGAGGACGCCGCCGACGTTCGGATGCGTGCAGAGCGCGGTGAGCATCTGATGGGCGTAGCTGTTCGGGTAGCAGCCGGGGAAGCCGATGACCTCGACTTCTTCATCGGGGAAGTGCGATGCGATCGCGTTGGACGCGTGGTGCGCACACTCCACGAGGTACGCGACGAGGATCACATTCCGGATGCCCTTGCGGCCGTCCTGCCGCGCATAGCCGGGGAGAGAAGCTGTCGACATCGTCGTCTACTCCGATTCCGGCGGGACGTCGCCCCGCTCGTGTGTGGGGATGTACTGGCTGGTGAGGTTGTGGAGATGAATGTGCTCGAAGCGTGCGATCGGCACCGTCGCGACCCCGATGGGCACCGCGAGTTTCGTCACGATCTCACCCGGTTCGATCGTGCGTCGGGCGATCTTGTGGCCGGGGGTGAGGGGGACGGCGACCGTCCACGGGTCGCCCCCGACGTCGACCACCGAACCGGCGTTCACGTCGCGCGTGACGACATAGCAGTTGTCTGTCGGGTCGAGCAGGATGAGGCCAGCGCGAGCAAGCTCGATGGCATCCTCGCGGGTGTGCGTCGGCATCGATCGTCCCTCCTCTTCGCTCAGCCTACACTACTTATCTGCTAAGTTGATGGGCCTTGGGGGAGAGTCATCGCGAGCCGCATCGACCGATCTCGGGCGCACCGACGATGGGCAGATCGCGGACCCGCGTGAACGCCGAACCGCACGGTCTGTACTCAAGGCGAGCTCGCGGCGGCTGTTCGTCGGGGCTGTAATCTGAGCGCGTGCCTGACTATCACCCGAATCCAGCCGGGCGGATTCTTCACCTCGTGGACAGCACGCTGGAGTCCGGTGGTGCCGAACTTCTGCGGGAGATCTGGTTGGACTACTTCCAGGTCTCCAACGAGACCGACTACCTCGCTGCTCTCGTCACCGTACTCAATGTGTCGGCCGAAGCGCGTAAACAGCTCCTTGCACTCAAGCGGACGTTCATTCCCCGCGACCAGGCGGTCGAACCGTTCCACACCTTCGAGAAGTTCGTCCACGAGTACGCAAAAGTGCCCGTCGCGGTCGACCAGTTCCGCAAGACGATGCAACCGCGACGGGACATGCTTCTCTCGACGAGCGAGATCCTGGACGAGTTCTACCCCACCGCGGTGACGAGCGAGGTCACCCTCGATCGCATCCGCAACCTCGCCTATGAGATCGCCACCGAGGTGACGCAAGACGGGAGCCTCGACACGGAGCTCCGCGCCGTGCTGCTCCGTTATGCGCACAACCTCATGCGGTTGGTCGACATGTACAAGGTGACAGGCGGGGCGGCGCTGAAGGATGAGGCAGACCGCTTCTTCGCCGAGGCCTGGCGCACGGAGACTCTCAAGAGGGCACCGGAGTCGCTCTGGAAGAAGGCGATGGGAGTGACCGGAGTCGTGCTGACCGCTGTCGACGTGTTCGTCGCGCCTCAACACGTCACGGAGGCGATCGACTTCTACCTGAACGCCGGAACGACATCTATCAGCATCGAGGCGCCTGCTCCCGACTACGTGATCGAACAGACCGACTGAAGAGCCATCTGCCGCCTGGCCGCCCGCACAGTAGGGTGTTCCGATGCGGCACCTGCGCGAGATCGTCCTTCTGTCGGCCGTCGCCGTCCTGCTCAGCGGATGTGCGGCCAGCGCGGCTGGCCCGGGGGAGGCCTCCTCCGAACGAGCCGCCCCCTCGGCATCCCCGTCACCGACCGTCGAGGTCGATACTGCCGCCGTCGCGAAGGCCGACGCATGGTTGCGGGATGCCGTCCTCCCGCCGGGAGCCGTGCCGGCCGACGAGGTTCCCGACGCGCCGCCCGTCCGCAGCCAGAGCAACTACGTCTCGCCGTGCTCGCCGATCGAGGAGCGGAACGGCTACTGGATCGTGAAGGGCATGGATGTCGTCGATGCGGCGACCTGGCTGAGCTCCCATCCGACCGGGGGGCTCACCGTCACCACCCCGCCCCCGGCTCGCAGTGACACCGCGATCGACGGTGCCTCGGTGGCCAACGCCGCCACCTGGGACTCGCTCGAAGGCATCGCTTGGCAGATCACGCGGATGGAAGACGGAGTGCTCATCCGTGCCCAGATCGACGTGTTCACGAAGACGACGATCTGTCCGTCGCTCCCGCCCGGCGAACACTACGGGGGAATCGGCCAGGGGTGACACCGGGGCTGCCCGTCCCTCTTGCCGTTCGTTCGGTACCGTGCAAAACTCGTTCGGTACCGAACGAATGGAGCATGAAATGACCCTCGACCGCATCGCACTGATCACGGGCGCGAACCAAGGTGTCGGGTTCCAGGTCGCGAAGGAGCTCGTGGCGAACGGCGTCACCGTTCTCCTGGGCTCGCGTGACGCCGCCAAGGGCGCGGCTGCGGCTCAGGAGATCGGCGAGGGTGCCCTCCCGATCCAGATCGACATCACCGACAGCGCTTCGATCCACGCGGCGCAGGCGCGTATCGAGAGGGAGTTCGGTCGCCTCGACCTCCTCGTCAACAACGCCGGGATCTCGCGCGCCGCTCGATCCGACGGCGACTTCCTCGAGGGATACGCGGCGGCGAACAAGGCCAGCACCGCATCCCTGGATGAGATCCGCGCGGTCTGGGAGACGAACGTTTTCGGCACGCTCGCCGTGTACCAGGCGATGCTCCCGCTGCTGCGGAAGTCGTCCGACGCGCGGATCGTGAACGTCTCTAGCGGTGTCGGGTCCCTCACGGCCAACGCCGACCCGAGCTACCCGTACCACTCCATGTACGGCCCCGTGTATCCGGCATCCAAGACGGCGGAGAATGCCATCACCCTCGCGATCATGGTCGAGCTGGAGGACGCCGACATCAAGGTGAACCTGGTGTCACCCGCGTTCACCGCCACGAACCTCAACGCGTTCGCGGGGACCGAGTCGGTGGAGGACGGATCCCGCGAGGTGGTGCGCGTCTGCCTCCTCGGCCCGGACGGACCGAGCGGCACCTTCACCCGCTGGGAGAACCAGAGCATCCCGTGGTGACGGGGGACGCGGTGACGGCCCCGGCGAGGGCGTCCGACTCGCTCGGAACCTGGGCGAGGCGCTACTACTACGCGAATCGACGGGCGGTCGAGACGCTCCTCAAAGTACATGGCATCGGCTCGACCCAGTGGCTCGTCCTCCGCCATCTCGCCGCCGCAGGGCCGACCGCGCAGCGCGATCTCGGCTCTGTCATCGAAGCCGAACGCGCAGCGCTGAGCGGCATCGTCTCGACGCTCGTCGGCAAGGGCTTGGTGGAGCAGACGATCTCACCCGCCGACCAACGGCAACGGGAGCTCACCCTGACCGGGTCAGGACGCGAGCTGCTCGACGGCCTCCCTGACCCGTTCGCACAGGTCCGCGCGGTTGCGCTCGCCGGTATCGACCCCGCCGACATCGACGCCGCGATCCAGGTGATCGAACGCGCGATCGCCCAGGTGAACGCCCACGACTTCGGTCGTTCGGAATAGCGCGTCCGCTCAGGCGTTTCCCGCGGGCAGCGCATCCGCCTGCGTCTGTAGCGGGGTCGACGCCTCCCGCGACTCGGCACGGCGGCGGATGATGAGGTCCCGCAGCTCGCGCGCCTGCGCGACGTGGAGGTCCATGGATGCCGAGCCGGACTGGTGCTCGAACTCCTCGACGAACTCGGTGAGCTCGAGATCGAACGGAGCATCCTCGCCGACCTCGATGGTGCGGTCGCGGAAGCGGTACTTGGCGATCTGTCGCTCCCTGGCCTCGATCTCGGTCGTGAGGAGGTCGATGAGCGCGTCCTCGCCGAGAAAGCCGATGAAGTACAGGCGCGCGCGGATCTCGGAGTCGAACGGGTACACGGCGGGAACGTAGGGACTGTTCAGCCACCCCATGAAGACCTGACGGCCGAGGTCGGTCGCACTGTAGATCTTGGCGTCCTGGGCGCCGGGGCGCTCGCTCACAGTGAAGGTGGCCCACCCGTTCTCGGCCATGGTCGTGAGCGACCGGTAGACCTGACTCATCTGCGTGCGCGGCCGCATGAAGACGCCCTGCAGGTCCATGAACCGCTTCAGGTCGTAGCCGGTGCGCGGCTTCATGAGCAGGACGCCCAGCAGCAGGTGCTCCAGCTTCATAGGGCTCCTCATGGGCTTATCTCCTCTCAGCCTAGGGGTGCTCGGCCTCGAAGCAAGCATTCCACAAGTGATAACAATCTTATTCAACTTGTAGAATCCATGACGATTTCCTGTTAGCTTCTCCGCAAGGTCGGTCCATGGAGGACCGCACGACCCGGAAGAGACACCGATGTTCAACTTCAGGAAGCGCCTTGCTGCAACAGCAGCCGCCGTCGCGGTCGCCGCCGTAGCCCTGGCGGGCTGCTCCGGCTCGAGCTCCGGCTCCAGCTCCGGCGCCGGCGCGGGTGACGGGACCCTCACGATCGCCACGATCGTCCCGTCGAGCACTTTCGCGGCCAACAACGTGCCGTGGGCCAACGAGTCGCCGTACCTCCAGGCGGTCTACGACACTCTGCTGCATGCCAAGCCGGACGGCACCGTCGAGCCGTGGCTGGCCACCAAGTGGTCCTACAACACCGACAAGACCGTCCTCACCCTCACCCTGCGCGACGACGTCACCTTCACGGACGGCACCAAGTTCGACGCCTCCGCGGCCGCGCAGAATCTGCTCCGCTTCCGCGACGGGACCTCTCCGCAGAAGGCCTATCTCGCGACCTTGAAGGATGCCACGGCCGTCGACGCCACCACGCTGCGCCTCACGCTCAGCGCACCCAACCCCTCTCTGCTGTCGTTCCTCACGCAGAACCCCGGACTCATGGAGAGCCCCAAGCACTTCGGCGCGGCGGATGAGAAGACCACTCCGGTCGGCTCCGGCCCCTACGTCCTCGACACGAAGGCCACCGTCGTCGGCTCCTCGTACGTCTTCACGAAGAACGCCAAGTACTGGGCGCCGAAGGAGCAGCACTACGCGAAGATCGTGATGAACGTCTTCTCGACCCCCACGGCGGTCCTCAACGCGATCAAGGGCGGTCAGATCGACGGCGCGCCGCTCGTCGACAACTCGACCATCGACCAGATCAAGGCCGCCGGCTACACGGTGAACGGCCAGCAGCTGAACTTCTTCGGCCTCCTGCTGTTCGACCGCGGAGGCGCGATCTCGCCGGCTCTCGCGGACGTCCGAGTGCGCCAGGCGATCAACTACGCCTTCGACCGCAAGGCCCTGCTGAAGGCCGTCGGCCACGGCTACGGCGACGTGACGTCGTCGATCTTCTCGCCCGACTCCTCCGGGTACGACAAGGCGCTCGACGACTACTACACGTACGACCCCGCCAAGGCGAAGTCGCTCCTGAAGGAGGCCGGGTACAGCGCCGGGCAGATCACCCTGACGATGCCGACGTCGTCGAACTTCACCCCCGCGACGTACGCGCTGACGAAGCAGTACCTGTCGGACATCGGCATCAAGGTGAACGAGGTCAACGTGGCGGGCAGCAGCTTCCTCGCCGACCTGCTCGCGGCGAAGTACGCGGCCACCGTGATGCAGCTGAAGGCTGCGCCGACGACGTGGGAGACGCTCACCCTGGACGTGCTCCCCAAGGCCGGCTGGAACCCGTTCCACACCGAGGACCCCACCGTCGCCAAGCTCGCCGCCACCGTGCAGAGCGGCTCGGATGCCGAGGCTGCCGCCGCGGCGAAGGAGCTCAACGCCTACATCGTCAAGCAGGCGTGGTTCGCACCGTGGTACCGCCCGCAGCAGACGTACGCGACCAACGCGAAGACGTCGGTCGAGACCCAGACGGGCAACGCCTACCCGTACCTCTGGAACATCGTCCCCAAGGGCTGATCCCGCCGGGGATGGGGCGGCGGCCGCCGCCCCATCCCCGCACAGGAAGGAACCGCGATGCTGACATTCATCGCCCGCCGCCTGGCATCGGGCGTCATCCTGCTGATCACGATCAGCGTGGTGGCGTTCCTCCTGCTGTACGCCGGGGGCGGCGACATCGCCCGGCGCCTCCTCGGGGAGGACGCGTCGCCGGCCACGGTGGCGCAGAAGGCGCACGAGCTCGGCCTCGATCAGCCGCTGATCGTCCAGTTCGGGACCTGGCTGTCGGGCGCCGTGCGCGGCGACTTCGGCACCTCGTGGTTCACCAGCCAACCCGTGTCGGACGCCATCCTCAGCCGGCTCTCGGTCACCCTCTCGCTCGTCTTCGGCGCCACGCTCCTCATCGCCGTCGTCTCGGTCGTGCTCGGCGTCCTCGCCGCGACCCGTGGCGGCATCGTGGACACGATCGTCCAGGTGCTCTCGCTGATCGGCACCGCGATCCCGGGCTTCCTCATCGCGCTCGGGCTCGTACTCGTCTTCGCCATCAACCTCGGCTGGTTCAAGCCGACCGGCTACGTGCAGTTCGCCGACTCTCCCGCCGGATGGCTGGGCTCGATCACGCTTCCCGTCATCGCCCTCTCGCTCGGCGGGATCGCCGGCGTCACCCAGCAGATCCGCGGCTCCATGCTCGACTCGCTCCGCCAGGACTACGTCCGCACGCTCCGCAGCCGCGGCATCTCGCCGCGCTCGGTGATCCTCAAGCACGTCCTGCGCAATGCCGCAGGCCCCGCGCTCGCCGTGCTCGGCGTGCACTTCGTTGGCCTCCTGGGCGGTGCCGTGATCATCGAGCAGATGTTCGCCATCCCCGGGATGGGGCAGGTCGCGGTCACCGCGACGTCGCAGGGCGACATCCCCCTCGTGATGGGACTCGTGCTCGCCACCGCCGTGCTCGTCGTCCTGCTCAATCTCGTCGTCGACCTCGCTCAGGGGTGGCTCAACCCGAAGGTGCGCCTGTCATGATCGACCCTCTCGCCGCCGACCTCACCGATGAGATCGCCGCCGCGACGCAGCGCTCGACCCGCTCACTGCTGCGCAGGCTCCTGCGCAAGCCCATCGCGATCGCCTCGCTCTCGTTCCTCGTGCTCGTGGTGCTCGTCGCCATCGTGGGTCCGCTGCTCGCACCGCACAGCCCCGACACGGCCTCCGCGGCCGACGTGCTCGGGCCGATCACGGGTGCGCACCCGCTCGGAACCGACAGCGCGGGCCGGGATGTGCTGTCGCGGCTGCTGTTCGCGACCCGCTTCAGCATCGCGGGCGCCGCCCTCGCGCTCGTCGTCGCCGCGGTGATCGGCGTCACGGGGGGCCTGTTCGCCGGCTACTACGGCCGATGGCTAGAGGGCACCTCGGCCTGGATCGCCGGCCTCATCCAGGCCCTCCCCGGCATCGTCGTCCTCCTCGCCGCCCGCGCCGTGCTCGGACCCTCGATGTGGACCTCGATGGCGATCTTCGGCATCCTGCTCTCGCCCGCGTTCTACCGGCTCGTCTACTCGACCGTGTCGGCCGTGCGCGACGAGCTCTACGTCGACGCTGCCCGCGTCTCGGGGCTGAGCGACGCCCGCATCATCACGCGGCACATCCTCACGGTGGTCCGCGGACCAGCGCTCGTGCAGGCGTCGTTCGTGACCGGCGTGGCGATCGCGATCCAGGCGGGGCTCGAATTCCTCGGCCTCGGCGACCTCTCCATCCCCACCTGGGGCGGGATGCTCAACGACGGGTTCGCCAGCATCTACTCCGACCCGCTGCTCATGCTGTGGCCGAGCCTCGCGATCGGGCTGACCTGCGTCTCCCTCGTGCTGCTCGCCAACGCGCTGCGCGACACGCTCGAGCGCAGCGGCAGCCGCCGCAGCCGTCGTCGGGAACGCGCCCTGGTGCCGCCGGTCATCGAGCCGCAGCCGGTGCTGCGACACGACGGCGTCTCCCGGTTCGCCGACGGCGACGTCCTCCTCGAGATCGCCGGTCTGGCCGTCGGCTACGGCCAGGATGACGGCACCGTGAAGACCGTCGTCGAAGACGTGTCGCTCACGGTCCACCGCGGCGAGGTGCACGGCCTCATCGGCGAATCGGGCTCCGGCAAGACGCAGACCGCGTGGTCGGTCCTGCGCCTGCTGCCCGCGGGCGGCCGCATCGTCGGCGGATCGATCGTCTTCGAGGGCGTCGACCTCGCGACCGTGAGTGAGACCCGGATGAACGAGCTGCGCGGGGCGCGGATCGCCTACGTCCCGCAGGAGCCGATGTCGAACCTCGACGCGACGTTCACGGTGGGCAGCCAGCTGGTCGAGCCGATGCGCGTCAAGCTGGGGCTGAACCGTCGCCAGGCCACCGCCCGCGCGCTCGAGCTGCTCGAGCGCGTCGGCATCCCCAACCCCCCGCGCACGTTCCGCTCGTACCCGCACGAGATCTCCGGCGGGATGGCGCAGCGCGTCCTGATCGCGGGCGCCGTATCGTGCGATCCCGACCTCCTCATCGCGGACGAGCCCACCACGGCGCTCGACGTGACCGTCCAGGCCGACGTCCTCGACCTCCTGCGCGGACTGCAGGAGGAGCGGAACATGGGGATGATCCTTGTCACCCACAACTTCGGGGTGGTGGCCGACATCTGCGACACCGTGTCGGTGATGCGCGCCGGCCGGATCGTCGAGACCGGCGGGATCGACGATCTCTTCGCGCGCCCGCAGCATCCGTATACGCAGTCCCTCTTCGACGCCGTGCTGGAGGACCTCCCGGCACGCCCGTCCGGTGACGACAGGTCCTCGAGCGCGCCCACGCGCACCCCGCAGGAAGGAGCCGTCCGATGACCGCGACGCTGATCCGCATCGAGGACGTCGAGGTGGAGTATCCCGCCAAGGGCTTCCGTGCGACGCCGTTCCGCGCGCTGAAGGGCGTCTCTCTCGAGATCGCGCCGGGCGAGACGGTGGGCCTCGTGGGGGAGTCCGGGTCGGGGAAGACCACGCTCGGCCGCGCGGTCCTCGGGCTCGCACCCGTCACGGGCGGACGGATCCTCTACGGTGACAGGGACATCTCGCACCTCGGCCGCCGGGAGCGGCGGGTGCTGTCCCAGGACATCCAGGTCGTCTTCCAGGACCCCTACACATCGCTGAACCCGTCCATGACGATCGAGCAGATCCTGATGGAGCCGCTGATGGTCCGCCGGATGTCGTCGCGCGACGCGCGCTCGCGGGTGCGCGGGCTCCTCGACGAGGTGCGCCTGCCGAAGAACGCCGGCGAGCGTCTGCCGCGCGAGTTCAGCGGCGGGCAGCGTCAGCGCGTCGCGATCGCCCGTGCGCTCGCCCTCCAGCCGAAGCTCATCGTCTGCGACGAGCCGGTCTCCGCCCTCGACCTGTCCACGCAGGCCCGCGTGCTGGAGCTGTTCACCGAGATCCAGCAGCAGACCGGCGTCGCGTACCTCTTCATCTCCCACGACCTCGCCGTGGTCCGTCACCTGAGTCGCCGGGTCGCCGTCATGTACCACGGCGAGATCGTGGAATGGGGCGACGCCGAGCAGGTCACGACCCGGCCGGAGCATCCCTACACGAAGCGCCTCTTCCTCGCCGCCCCGGTGCCCGACCCGCAGCTCCAGGCGCAGCGGCGCGCGGAACGGCATCGCCTCCTCGCGGAGCAGAACCGGGTGAGCACCAGCACCGTGACCGTCTCCGTCTGATCCGAGAAAGCTCTGCCATGCGCGCCATCATCCTCATGTTCGACAGCCTCAACCGGCACATGCTGCCGCCCTATGCCGACACGTTCGTCGACGCGCCGAACTTCGCCCGGCTGGCCGAGAAGGCGGTCACGTTCGACAACTTCTACGCGGGGTCGCTGCCCTGCATGCCGGCGCGGCGGGAGATGCACACGGGCCGCCACAACTTCCTGCACCGCAGCTGGGGACCGCTGGAGCCGTTCGACGACTCGATGCCGGAGATGCTCAAGGATGCCGGCATCCACACGCACCTCGTGACCGATCACCAGCACTACTGGGAGGACGGCGGGGCGACCTACCACACGCGCTACAACACGTGGGAGTTCTTCCGCGGTCAGGAGGGCGATGCCTGGAAGGGCGACGCCGACGCGATGCGCGGCGTCCGGTTCCCCGCGACGCTGCGGCGGCAGGACGAGGTGAACCGCCGATACATGACGACCGAGGCCGATCACACCCAGACCCGCACGGTCGATGCCGGGCTGGAGTTCCTCCACACGAACGCGGCCGCGGATCGGTGGATGCTGCAGCTGGAGCTGTTCGACCCGCACGAGCCGTTCTTCGTGCACCAGCGGTTCCGCGACAGGTACCGCGAGGACGCCCCTCCCGCCCCGTTCGACTGGCCGCCGTACAGCAAGGTCGTCGAATCCGACGACCTGGTGGCGGAGGCCCGCCGCGAGTACGCCGCCCTCGTGTCGATGTGCGACCACTCGCTCGGCCGGCTCCTGGACACGATGGACGAACTCGCGCTGTGGGACGACACGATGCTGATCGTCAACACCGACCACGGCTTCCTCCTCGGCGAGCACGGCTGGTGGGCGAAGTCCGTGCAGCCCTGGTTCAACGAGCTCGTGCACCTGCCGATGTTCGTGTGGGACCCGCGCAGCGCGGGACGTGACGACCGACGGGGAGACCTTGCGCAGACCATCGACATCGCCCCCACGGTGCTCCGCTTCTTCGGCCTCGAGCCGACGGCGGACATGCTCGGGCGCGACCTCGCGAGGGAAGACCCCAAGGAGGGTGCGCTCTTCGGCATCCACGGCGGGCACGTCAATGTCACCGATGGGCGGTATGTCTACATGCGGGCGAGCGCGGAGCCCGGCAACAGTCCGATCGAGGATTACACCCTCATGCCGACGCACATGCGCAGCAGGTTCGGGATCGGAGAGCTCGCGGACTGGCAGCCGGCCGCGCCGTTCACCTTCACCAAGGGGCTGCGCACGATGCGGATCGAGGCGGTCGGCGGATTCCGTATCGACTCATGGCAGCACGGCACGCTGCTGTGGGATCTGGAGAACGACCCCGGGCAGGAGCATCCGATCGTCGACGACGCGCAGGAGCTGCGGCTGATCGCACTGCTCGTCCGTCTCCTCCGCGAGAACGACGCCCCGGCGAGCGTCTTCGAGCGCCTCGGCCTTCCGGAGCGCGGCGAGCCGACCGTGCAGCATCTGCGCGCAGCGGTCGACGCCGAACGCGCGCGAGCGGTCGCCGAGCCGCTGCCGCGGCGCGAGGACCTGCCGGCCGTGGAGATCCTGGAAAGGTCCGTCCACGAGCTGCTCGCAGACCGGGCGACCCGGGCGGTGGTGGAGCGTCACCTGCCGTGGCTCACCACGACCGAGCAGGTCGCGTTCGGCCCGGCCGGATCGCTCCTCGGCCTGGCGCGCTCCGGTGCCGTGACCCGGGGGGTGCTCCTCGCCGTCGCGGAGGAGCTCGCCGGGGTCGTCGTCGAGGGCGCCGCACGATGACCTCGACGACGCAGCGGCGGCCGAACATCGTCTGGATCAGCACCCACGACATCAACCCCGACCTCGGCTGCTACGCGGGCGTCTGGCCGGGCGCCGAATACGCCCGCACGCCGAACCTCGACGCGCTCGCGGCGCGCGGCGTGCGCTTCGACAACGCGTTCGCGGCGGCCCCGATCTGCGCGCCCGCCCGGTCGGCGATCGTCACGGGGTGCTTCCCGACCGCCATCGGGACGATGCACATGCGGTCCAAGGCCGTCCCCCCGCCCGAGGTCCGGCTGCTGCCCCAGCTGTTCCGCGAGGCCGGCTACTACTGCACGAACAACTGGTTCACCGACTTCCAGGTCGACGTCCCGGAGCCGGCCTTCGACGACTGCAGCAGCACGGCGCACTGGCGCAACCGCCCGGACGGCGCGCCGTTCTTCGCGATGTTCCAGGGCATGGTCACGCACGAGTCGCGGCTGTACACCGACGAGGAGGTCTTCGCGGCGACGACCGCCCATGTCGCCCCCGAGATGCGTCACGATCCGGCGGCCGCGCCCCTTCCGCCGTACTACCCCGACGACGAGGTCTTCCGGCGCGCCTGGGCGCGCTACGCCGACCTCATCACCGAGATGGACCACTGGGCGGGGGAGCTCCTCGCCGAGCTCGAAGCGGACGGACTGCTCGACGACACCATCGTGGTGTTCTGGAGCGACCATGGGAAGGGGATGCCGCGGGCGAAGCGCTGGCCCAACGAGTCGGGGCTGCGCGAGCCGCTCATCGTCAGCTGGCCGGGCGTCCTGCCCGAGAACGTCGCGGTGACGGGACTCGCCCACACGATGGATCTCGCGCCGACGATGCTCGCGCTCGCGGGGCTTCCGATCCCGCCGGGGATGCACGGCGTGCCCCTGTTCGACGGCGACGTGCCGGTCGCCGAGCCCAACGCCTTCACCTTCGGCGGGCGGGACCGGCAGGGCGAGGCGGACGACCGCTCACGCACGGTGCGCGACCGGCGCTTCCGCTACATCCGGAACTTCTTCCCCGACAAGCCCGCGATGCTCCACACCGAGTACCCTGACCACCTCCCGACCTGGAGCGTGTTCCGCCGGCTGGCCTCGGAGGAGTGCCAGCAGCGTGCGCGCGGCGAGCTGCCCTCGGCGATGTCGGCGGAGCAGCGGGCCGTGGTGGCCCAGTCCAAGCCCGCCGAGGAGCTGTACGACATCCAGGCGGATCCGCACGAGCTGGTCAACCTGGCGACCGATCCTGCGTTCGATGCCGACCTCGCGCGTCTTCGGGGGGCGCTCGACGAGTGGATGCGGCGCTACGGCGATGCCGGCGCCATACCGGAGGCCGCCCTCGAGGAGGAGTGGCGACCGCGCGGCCGGCGTCGACGGACGGCGCGACCGACCCTCGTCGACCGGGCGGGACAGCCCGGGTTCAGCTGCGAGACCGAGGGCGCGGTCGTCGCCTGGACGCTCGACCCCGCTTCGGACCCGGCGCCGGCGGGCCCGCTGCAGGCCGAGATCGGCATGCCGCCCGCGACCGGACGGGACTGGCGGCTGGGGCCGCTCGACGCGCCGCCCGGAGCGACCGTCTGGGTCCGCGCATGGCGGCTCGGCTTCGAGCCCAGCGAGGAGGTCGTCCTGACGGCCGAGGCCGAGCCATCCCCCGATTCCCCCGGCATGCACACGGAACCAGAGAGAGCGGAATGGACATGACACAGACCTCGACGCGGACCGAGCGCGCACAGGACATCGACGACAGCGTCATCGATGCGCGCGTCGGCGAGCTGACCCTCGAGGAGAAGGTCGCTCTGCTGACCGGCCGCGACTTCTGGACGACGCTCCCCATCGAGAAGATCGGCCTGCGCCGCATCCTGGTCTCCGACGGCCCGAGCGGCGTGCGCGGTGAAGCGTGGGACGAGCGCTCGCCCTCGCTCAACCTCCCCTCGGCGTCGGCGCTGTCGTCCTCGTGGGACGTCGACATCGCCCGGCGTTATGGCGCCGCCTCCGCCGTGGAGGCGCGTCGCAAGGGTGTCGACGTCGTGCTCGGACCCACGATCAACCTCCACCGCTCGCCGCTCGGCGGCCGGCACTTCGAGGCCTTCAGTGAAGATCCGGTGCTCACCGCGGCGCTCGCCGCCGCCTATGTGCGCGGCGTGCAGGACAACGGGGTCGGGGCGACGCCCAAGCACTACGTCGCGAACGACTTCGAGACCGAGCGGTTCAGCGCGGACGTGCAGGTGTCGGACCGCGCGCTGCGCGAGGTGTACCTCCGCGCGTTCGAGGACGCCGTCGTCGAGGCGCGGGCGTGGCTGGTCATGAGCGCGTACAACGCCGTCAACGGCAGGACCGCGACCGAGAGCGACCTGCTGGAGACCCCGCTGAACGACGAGTGGGGCTTCGACGGCGTCGTCATCAGCGACTGGACCGCGGTGCGCAGCATCGAGAGCGCGAGGCACGCTCAGGACCTCGCCATGCCCGGACCCGAGGGGCCCTGGGGCGTTGCCCTGGTCGAGGCCGTGCGGCGAGGCGAAGTCTCCGAGGAGGCGATCGACCGGAAGGTCCACCGCATCCTTCGGCTCGCTGCGCGCGTCGGCGCCCTCGAAGGCGTGGAGCCGCCCGTCGCCGCGCCGGTGCACGTCGAGGACGGCGTCGCCTTCGCGCGTGAGGCCGCCGCCGAAGGCATGGTGCTGCTGCGTAACGACGGCATCCTGCCCCTCCCTCGCCCGGCACGCATCGCCGTGATCGGCGACAACGCGCGCAACGCGCGGACGCAGGGCGGCGGAAGTGCGACGGTGGTCCCCGAGCACGTGGTCTCGCCGGTCGACGGGATCGCGGCCGCATTCCCCGATGCCGAAGTGATCTACGCTCTCGGTGCGGTCGTGCAGGAAGGACTGGCGGAACTCGACCGCTCGGCCATCCGCAACCCCGCAACGGGGGGCCCGGGTGCACGCGTGGAGTTCATCGACGACGCGGGGGAGGTCGTCTTCACGGAGGATCGCCTGGCCACCGGACTCGTCTACTTCGGCGGCGATGCGCCGCTCGGGCGTCTCGCGCGCCTCGTTCTCGAGACCGAGTACACGCCGGTACGGACGGAGGACGTCCGCCTCGGCTTCGCCGGCGTCGGCCGGGGGCGCGTGCTCGTCGACGGGAACACCATCGCGGATGCCGTGGCCGAGGCGGTCGGCACCGACCTCGGCGCCGCGCTGCTCTCGCCGCCCGCGATCTCGGCCCCGGTCTCCTTCGAGGGCGGGACGACCTACCGCCTTCGCGTCGAGTACGAGCCGCAGCGGCAGGGGGGCGCGCTCAGCCACGCCATGAGCATCACCGTCGGCACGGAGCCCGCCGATGTCGACGCCGACCTGCTCATCGCCGACGCCGCCCGCGCGGCATCCGCCGCGGACGTCGCCGTGGTCGTCGTGGGCACGAACTCCCGCGTCGAGTCCGAGGGGCATGACCGCACCTCGCTGGCCCTGCCCGGGCGGCAGGACGACCTCGTGCGCGCCGTCGTCGCGGCGAACCCGCGCACCGTCGTCGTGGTGAACGCCGGCTCTCCGGTGACGATGCCCTGGCGCGACGATGCGGCCGCGGTCCTGCTCACCTACTTCGGCGGGCAGGAGTACGGTGCCGCCCTCGGGGATGTGCTCAGCGGCGTCCGGGAGCCCGGCGGGCGGCTGCCCACCACGTGGCCCGCGACCCAGGCCGACGTCCCCGTGCTCGACGTCACCCCGGTGAACGGCGTGATGCGCTACGACGAGGGCATCCACATCGGCTACCGGGCGTGGCTGCGCGCGGGAACGGCTCCCGCGTATCCGTTCGGGTTCGGGCTCGGCTACACGACCTGGCGGGTCGAGGAAGCGACGACGGCGGGATTCGCCGACGATGTCGCTCGCATCGCCGTGCGCGTCACGAACACCGGCGACCGGCGGGGCAAGCACGTCGTGCAGGTGTACGCCGAGCGCCCCGACTCCGCCGTCGACAGGCCGGCCCGGTGGCTCGTCGGCTTCGCGGTGGTCCGTGCCGCCGCCGGCGAATCGCAGGAGCTCGCCATCGATGTGCCCCGCCGAGCCCTCGCGCACTGGGACGACGGCTGGCAATACGAGCCGGGCGCGTACGCGCTCCACGTGAGCGAGTCGGTGGCCCATCCCGCCCTGCGCCTCGGCGTCGAGCTGTGACGACAGGAGAGAACTGATCATGAAGCGCCCCAACATCATCTTCGTCATGTCGGACGACCACGCCGCCCACGCCATCTCGGCCTATGGCAGCCGCGTCAACTCGACTCCGCACCTCGACCGCATCGCTCACGAGGGTGTGCGGATGGATGCCGTGTTCTGCACGAACTCGATCTGCAGTCCGTCGCGCGCGACCATCCTCACCGGCACGTACAGTCACGTGAACGGGGTCTCGTCCATCTGGACCGAGATGGACTACCGGGTGCCGACGTTCCCGGAGGTGCTCCACGACGCGGGCTACCGCACCGCGATGTTCGGCAAGTGGCATCTCGGCGAACACGGGTCGTCCCTCCCGCGGGGCTTCGACGCCTGGAAGATCTTCCCGGGTCAGGGCGACTACGTGGATCCGGAGATGATCGATGCGTCCGGTGCCGCCGTCGTGCCTGGTTACGCCACCGACATCGTGACCGACCTCTCGATCGACTGGATCGACAGTCTGGATGCGGACGAGCCGTTCTGCCTGATGCTGCACCACAAGGCGCCGCACCGGCCCTGGATCCCCGACCAGAAGCACAGGCACCTCTACGCGGACGGCAGCATCCCCGAGCCGGACACCTTCTTCGACGACTACGCGACCCGCAGCAAGGCCGTGCGCGGTGTGCACATGACGATCGCCGACGACATGGGTGCCGACGATCTCAAGACGGAGGTGCCCGAAGAGCTGCGCGGTCCCGAGAACCGGGAGGCGCGGATGCGGTGGAAGTACCAGATCTACATGCGCGACTACCTGCAGTGCATCCAGTCGATCGACGACAACGTGGGTCGCCTGCTCGACCACCTCGACGAGCGGGGGCTGACCGAGGACACCCTCGTCGTGTACACGTCCGATCAGGGGTTCTTCCTGGGCGACCACGGATGGTTCGACAAGCGGCTCATGTTCGACCAGTCCCTGCAGATGCCGATGCTCATCCGCTGGCCGGCCGAGATCGCCGCGGGCGGGCGCTGCGAGGCCATCATCACCAATGTCGACTTCGCCGCGACGTTCCTGGACGTGTGCGGGATCGACGCGCAGGTCGCCCTCCCCACGTCGCAGGGGCGCAGCTTCCGCGCACTGCTGCGCGGCGAGGAGGTCGAGGACTGGGCGGATGCCGCCTACTACCGCTACTGGGAGCACGACGACCCGATCCATGCGGCCCCCGCGCACTACGGCATCCGGACCGCCGATCACAAGCTCATCTACTACTACGGCGCCGGGCTCGGCGTCCCGGGCGCCTCGGAGCGCGAGTTCGAGCCGGAGTGGGAGCTCTACGACCTCCGCGCCGACCCCACCGAGGTGCGGAACGTGGCCGACGATCCGGCCCACGCGGGCGTGCGTGCGGAGCTCGAGCAGAAGCTGGCGGAGTACCAGTCCCGCTACCGAGACGAGCCCTATGTCGGGCCGTCGACCCCGCGCCCCGAGTGGGGCCCGTACGACGCGGAACTGTTCGAGCGCGTGCAGACGTACGTCGAGAGCGTGCGCGCGTCGAGCTGAATCGGAGCGCGCACCCGGCGGGTGGGTCGAGGATGGATGCGAGCACGTGGGGGAGGGAGCGAGATGACGACGGCGGCGGATGCGGCGAGCGGATCGTGCGGCGAGGGCTGCACCTGCGGGGCTCCGAGCAGGGGCGTCTTCGTCCAGCTCGGCGCGACGCCGCCGGCGCCTCCCGCCCCGGCGGGTGGCGCCCACGATCTCGAGCAGGTCTCGATCCCCGCCGGCACCTTCCTGATGGGCGACTCATCCGGTGACGAGAACAGGGGCGACGGGGAGTCGCCCCGGCACGAGGTGTCGCTCGACGCCTTCGAGATCGATGCCACGTCGGTCACGAACGACGCGTTCGCCCGCTTCGTGGAGGCGACCGGCTACGTCACGGAGGCGGAGGGCTTCGGCTTCTCCGCGGTCTTCCACCTGCTGTTGCGGGCGCCCGACGCCGACGTGATGGGCTCGGTCGCCGCCGCGCCCTGGTGGCTCGGCGTCCGCGGGGCGGATTGGCGGCACCCCGGGGGGCGCGACTCCGATCTCGACGGGCTGGGCGATCACCCGGTCACGCATGTGAGCTGGAACGACGCGGTCGCCTACGCCGCCTGGGCGGGCCGCCGGCTTCCGAGCGAGGCCGAGTGGGAGTACGCCTCGCGGGGCGGCCGGGCGGGCGCGAAGTATCCGTGGGGTGACGACGAGGTGGATGCCGACGGGTGGCGCGCGAACATCTGGCAGGGCGAGTTCCCCGTGACGAACACGGCCGACGACGGCTATCTCGGGACCGCACCGGTCCGCTCGTTCGCTCCGAACGGGTACGGACTGTGGCAGACGGTCGGGAACGTGTGGGAATGGTGCGCGGACTGGTTCTCGCCGGGGTACTACCGCGCGTCGCCCGCCCGCGATCCGTGGGGTCCGGCGTCGGGTTCCGGACGGGTGATGCGCGGCGGCAGCTACCTGTGCCACATCTCGTACTGCAACCGCTACCGCAACTCCGCGCGCACCTCGAACACCCCCGACTCCTCGATGGGGAATGCCGGGTTCCGCACCGTCGCCGCAGCCCCTACCTGATCGTGGCACTGGTGTTCGCGCGGCTGCCGGCCAGCGCCCGCGCGAAGTCGTCCACGCTCGCCGACACGTGCTCGATCTTCGAGGACGCACCCCGGCAACCCGCGCTCCCGCATGTTCTCGACGATCTCGACGATCGTCGCCTCCGCCGGTCCTGGGCAGCGACTCAGTCCGTGGGTGGCTTGTGGGTGGGGTGCTGATACGGATGGACGAGCCTCGGATCGGGGGCGAGGTAGAGGTAGTCGCCCGGGGCGATGTCCTTGCCGTCTCCGGTCACCCAGTAGCCGTTGAAGTGCAGGATCGACACATAGTCCATGCAGAAGCGAGCTCCGATGGCCATCGGAGCGTCACCCGCGGCAACGGTGTAGCCGACGGGATGACGGCCGGCATCCATCCGCACCAGACCCTCCGCACCGGAGCGTGTGCCGCGGTCGACCGGCGTGCCCGTGGCGACCTGCACGGCGGTCGGCAGGAGCTCCGGCGCGGTGAGGCTGTGACCGCTGTCGCGCCAATCCACGGAGGCGATCGCGACGCACGACGACGCACCGGCGGTGGGCGTGGGCGAGGGAACTGCCGTCCCGACCGATCGGGGCGCGGCCTGCGACGACCCGACCCCGGTTCGGTGGCCACCCGACCAGGCCGATGCGGCACCGATGCCGGATGCTATGGCGGGTGCGGCGAGCGCGACCAGGCCGGCGATCGCGACGACGCAGACGGCCGTCGTGATCCTGGCCGCCGTCCGCATTCCGCGAATCTAGCAGGCGTGGTCTCGGCCGGGCGCCGCGTGAATCCGAGCCCGCTCATCGGCGGGTTCCCGCTGCGGCAGGATTCGCAGTCGCGACGCACTAATTGCAGACCACGTACGTTCTCATCGAATACGGGCGACCACACGTTGGACTCGCCCGAAGATCCCATCTTGCAAATCGATCTCGTATGTATAAGTATTGGCAACGTACGAATCCGATGAGGCGTTCGCGAGCTCTCCGGTCGTATCGCCGTCCGGACGCCTCCGGACTGACCTCACAGCGAAAGAAACCCGAAGATGAGTGTTCTGCGCAGGCGATCGGTGTTGATCGCATCCGCCACAGCTCTAGCGATGGTCGCACTTGCCGGATGTTCCGGGCAGGCCACCGGCGGCGGCTCAGGGAGCGCCTCGGCCTCCGACATCAAGCTCGCCGGCGTCATGGCGAACGCAACCGATCCGTACTGGATCTCCGTGATGTGCGGAGCCGACGCCCAGGCGAAGAAGTCCGGTGTCGCTCTCAAGTGGTACACGACCCCCACGACGTCCACCGACTCGATGACTCAGGCGTTCAACTCGGCGACGCTCACGAACCCCGATGGGCTGTTCCTCAACCCGTTCCAGGCGACGCAGTTCTCGACCCAGGTGTCGCAGCTGATGGGCAAGGGCGTCCCGGTGGTGACGAGCACTCCGCTCGATCCCGCCACCCAGTACACCGACATCCCGCTCGCCACCGACGGCTCCAACTTCGTCGACGAGTTCATGAAGATCCTTCCCGACGGCGGCGGCAGCATGGTCGCACTCGGCGGGATCACCGGCATCCCGGTGCTCGATGCCACGTGGAAGCCGCTGGAGGAAGCGGTCCAGAACCAGCGGAGCGACATCACCGTGCTGCCGACGGAGTACACCAACTTCGAGGTCACCAAGACGACCCAGATCGTCAGTGGACTGCTGCTCGCCCACCCCGATCTCAGCGTGATCATCGCGTCGACGGGCCCCGAGGGCCAAGGAGCAGCGGCTGCGGTTCAACAGGCGGGCAAGGCCGGCAAGGTGAAGATCTGGGCGTACGATGCGGTTCCGGCCGAGGTCGACGCGCTGAAGTCGGGAGTCATCACCGTGCTGGCCGCGAAGCCGGCGAAGGGCATGGGTGAGAAGCTCGTGAACGAGCTGGTGGATGCTGTCAAGGCGAACCCCGGCAAGAAGGCGGTCAAACCGCTCTCGCCGTCGCTCGACCCGCTTCCGCTCACCATCATCACCAAGGACAACATCGACTCGCCGGAAGCTCAGGCGGCGATGTACAAGTCCACCTGCGACAACTGATCCGGCTGGGGGAGGCTCGGCGATCGAGCTTCCCCCCTCCCTTCCCGAGGTAATCCCATGAGCAACGACGCGACGCGGCCGAAGATCGCCATCGCAGGGCGCCATCTGGCCAAGAAGTTCGGCCACGTTCAGGCCCTGAGCGACGCGAGCATCACCGTCCCGTCCGGCAAGGTCGTCGCCCTGTTCGGCGACAACGGGGCCGGCAAGTCGACCTTCCTCAAGCTCCTGCTCGGCATCCACCACAAGGATGCCGGCGAGCTCATCATCGGTGACGAAGCGGTCGAGCTCCACTCGGTGCGCGACTCGCAGGAGCTCGGCGTCGACTGCGTGTACCAGGACCTGGCGCTCGCCCCCGACCTCTCGGTCGTCGACAACATGTTCCTCGGCCACGAGGTTCCCGTGCGGGGAGCACTGGGCCGGCTCGGCTTCGTGGATCGTAAGGAGATGGAGGAGCGCGCGGACGACGCGCTGCGTCGCCTCTCGATCAAACTGCCCTCGCTCCGGGTCGCGGTCCAGGATCTGTCCGGCGGGCAGCGGCAGGCCGTTGCGGTGGCACGCGCGGTGATGTGGTCGAAGACCGCGGTGCTGATGGACGAGCCGACAGCGGCGCTGGGCGCACGTCAGAGCGAGATCGTCTGCGATCTGATGCGCACGGTGGCCGCCAGCGGACTCGGCGTCCTGGTCGTCTCCCACGACCTCCCGCGCGTGCTCAAGGTGGCCGACGACGTCACCATCATCTGGCGGGGGAAGACCGCACTCGAGGCGCCGGCGGCCGGGCTGACGGTGCCCGAGGTGGTGTCGACGATGGTCGGCTACCAGGTCGGAGAGGCAGCATGACCATGACCGACAAGAACGCCTCCGCCGCCACGATCGCCGTCGACGACGCCGCCGACACGCGTGCGGTGCGTCAGGCGCACCCGCTCGTCCGCTGGCTCGGAGCCAGCGGCACGTGGGTGCTCCTTCTCGACATCGCCCTGATCGCCCTGTTCTCGATCATCTCGCCCGGCAACGTCTTCTGGTCTCTGCAGAACCTCGAGTCGATGCTGCTCGCCGGCACCGTCACGGTCCTCCTCGCGCTCGGCATCGCCCTCCTCCTCGGGGCCGGAGCGATCGACCTGTCCGTCGGCTCGAACCTCGTCTTCTCCTCCGTGGTGGCCGCCCTCACGATCCAGGCCCTCGCGCCCTACGGCGTCCCGCTCGCGATCACGATGGGCGCGATCGCAGCATTGCTCGCCGGCGCGCTCTTCGGCCTTCTCAACGGCGTGATCATCGGCCTGTTCGACGTGAACAGCCTCATCGCCACCCTGGGAACGACGGGAGTCGGCCTCGCCGCCGCCCTGCTGTTGACGGGTGGATCCGACATCGGAGGGATGCCGGCGGAGCTTCAGGCCGGCTTCGGCTTGAACACCGTGCTCGGTTTCATCCCCGTCCCGTTCCTGATCGCCGTGGTCTCCTGCGTCGTCCTGACCGTGATCCTCCGCCGCACTCGGTTCGGCTCCCGCACCCTTGCGATCGGCTCTCTCCGCCTCGCCGCGGAGCGCTCGGGCGTGCGGGTGCGCTGGCACCTCCTCACACTCGCCGTGATGACGGGAGTGCTCGCCGGCATCTCCGGATTCATCTCGCTCAGTCAGTTCGGCGCGACGACGGTGACCGGGCACTCGAACGACGCACTCGCCGCGGTGACGGCGGTCGTCATCGGTGGCACCCGGCTCGAGGGCGGCCGGGTCAGCCTCGCAGGCGCGGTATGGGGCACGGCGCTGTCCGTCATCCTTCAGGGCGGTCTCGTCATCATGGGCGTCCCGTCGTTCTGGCAGCTGGGCGCGCTCGGACTCGTCCTGATCGTCGCGGTCGTCCTCGACCGCATCCAGGCTCACCGTCGTCCGGTGCTCTGAGGAAAGGGGATGCTCTGATGTCGGAGTCCATCGATCAGCTGGACATGCGCCAGGCCAATCTGGCGCTCGTGCTCGGCGAGATCATCCGGGAACCACGGACACGCGCACAGCTCGCGACCGACATCGCCATGACCCGAGGCGCGGTCGGCAGCCTGGTCGGTGAACTGATCTCACGGGGTCTCGTCCGGCTCGAGTCCGCATCCAGCAACGGAGGCGTCGGCCGCCCAGGGCAAGTGGTCGAGGCCGTCGCCACCCGAGCACACGCGATCGGTGTCAGCTTCAGCCCGCCCTACGTGATCGGCACGGCGGTTGATCTCGTCGGACACGTGGTCCACCACGAGAAGGTCACGCTCGTCGAGCGCCACACGCCCATCGAGGACCTCATCGCCATCACCCGCGAGGTCGTGGATCGTCTGGACCGCACGGTTCGGGCCGAGTCGCCGGATTCGGTGCTCGCCGGCGTCGCGGTGGGCGTCCCCGACCTCGTCGACTCCGTCGCGGGGATCGTCCGCCGTTCGCCGACAGTCGGACTCACGGACTACCCGCTGGCGAGCGTCCTGCGCTCTGAGCTCTCCCACATCACCCCTCAGGTGGCCATCGACAGCGATGCGACTTACGGGGCACTGGCCGAGTCGCGCCGTCGAGGAGCGGACGGCGGGAGGAATCTGCTCTATCTGACGGGGTCCACCGCGATGGGCGGCGGGATCATCGCCGATGGAGCACCGTTCCGCGGATCCCTCGGATACGCCGGCGAGGTCGGACACATGGTGATCAACCCCGACGGCAAGCTCTGCGTGTGTGGGAACCTCGGATGCTGGGAGTCCGAGGTGGGACTCAACGCCTTCCTCGCCCTCGCCGCCGAGCCGGAAGACCCGGTGCGCGACCCCGCCATAGACGGCGACGAGCGCGTCGCCGCACTCGTCCAGCGCGCCGAAGACGGAGACCCCCGCACCCTGCAGGCCATCCAGCAGGTCGCCCGATATCTCGGACTCGGCGTCTCGAGCCTGATCAACATCTTCAATCCGGACACCGTGATCCTGGGTGGCTACTTCATCCGGCTCTTCCCGTTCCTCGTGCAACCCGTTCAGCGGATCGTGCACGAACGGGTGCTGTCCGAGCGGCTCGTCAGCTGCCGCATCCTTCAGTCCGACCTGGAGATGTACGCGGGCGCGATCGGAGCGGGCATCGCCACCATCGACTCCCTGGTCGCTGATCCGGCCCTCGTTCCCGACCTCGCGCGATCCGACGCGTCGACAGCGTCCGGTCACTGACCACATCTCGACCCAGGCGCAACGCCTCAGAAAGGAAGCACCATGACATCCACGACCGATCCCACGCTCGCCGACACGCAGGCGGATGTCGCACAAGCGCTCATCCGTGGTCTCGTCGAAGGAGACGTCGCCGGCGTGAAGGCGTTGTTCGCCGGCCCCGCCGACATCGACGACCCCGCCGCGGGCCGACAGATCGACGGTGGATTCGACCGGCTCGTGCGTGAGTGGGCTCCTGCACACATCACGCGTGTCACGTCCGTGGAGCTCGCGCACCACACCGCCGGGAAGGATGGTCGCTTCTCCGCCACCGAGTTCCACCTGGTGCTCGACAAGGACGGCCAGGACAAGGACCTCGACATCGTGGTCGTGAGCGAGTTCGGCGAAGACGGCGGGCTCGTCCGCAACCGCCTCTACTACCGGCTCGCCCGGGTGACCGGGGTCCAGCATCAGCGCACTCGCATCCTCGGCGAGGAGCCGATTCACCTCGCGCCGTTCAACCCCGTTCTGGACCAGTACCAGAAAGCGCTTCGCCAGGGCGATCCGGACGGGCAGGCCGACACCTTCTCCGAAGACGGGGTCTTCAACGGACACGGGGAGTCGCAGGATCTCCGTGACGGCCTGGGCATGGGCGTATACGAGGGGCGGGATGCGATTCGAGCGGTGCTGCGTCAGATGTTCGACATCGGCGACGAGGAGGCGGGCCACCAGGGCGAGGAGCACGCCGGTGCCCATATCGAGAAGCTCAATGTGATCGACGACGGCGTCACGACCGTCCTCGAGTTCAACATCGTGCACGAGAACCACCCCCTCAATCGCACGTCTGCCGGGGTGGCCGCGTACGAGCTCGGCGAGGACGGACTTCTCAAGGAGGCGCGGGTCTATGACGAAGCGTGGTGACTTCGTCTGGGGGGTGTCCACGGCGGCGTATCAGATCGAGGGCGCGGCAGCCGACGGCGGCCGCGGGCCCTCGATCTGGGACACGTTCTCACACGAACCCGGTCGGGTGCTCCACGGCGACACGGGCGATGTGGCGACGGATCACTATCACCGTCTCGAGGAGGACCTCGATCTGCTCGCCGCCCTCGGCGTCGACGTCTACCGATTCTCCTTCTCCTGGTCGCGCGTGCTTCCGTACGGACGCGGCGAGGTCAACGAGGAGGGGCTCCGGTTCTACGACTGCCTCATCGACGGTCTGATCGCCCGCGGCATCCAGCCGGTCCCGACGCTCTATCACTGGGACCTGCCCCAGGCGCTCCAGGACGAGGGCGGTTGGGCGGCACGGGCGACGATCGACGCGTTTCTGGAATACACCGACCTCATGGCCCGTCGCTACGGCTCGCGGGTCACCATGTGGACGACGGTCAACGAGCCGTGGGTCGCGACCTACCTCGGGAACTCCGTCGGCGTCCATGCCCCGGGCATCCGCGACCACGCCGTCGCTGCGGCGGTGCACCACAATCTCCTTCTCGCGCACTCAGCCGCAGCCGAACGACTCCGCCGCTTGGTGCCGAACGCATTCGTGGGTATCGCGCTCAACATGAGCTTCATCTATCCCGCTGTCGACACCCCGCTCTCCCGTCGCGCCGCTCAGCTCGCATTCGACCAGCTGGTGATGTCGTTCCTGGAGCCGCTGCGATCCGGTCGTTACCCGGAGTCGATCGTCGGCTTCAGTGAGCGCTGGGTCGTCGGTGCCGGGATCGTCGAATCCGGCGATCTCGAGCAGATCGCGGGATCCCTCGACTTCCTCTCGATCAACGAGTATCACCCGCGTTACGTCGTCGACCCCGAAGACCTCGCCGCTGCGCGTCTCGCCGGCTTCTCCGGCGGCTCGCCGTCGCCGTTCGCCGTCGGCCTCCCGTACCTCGACGTGGAGCCGTACGGCGTGCCGCACAGCGCCGGGGGATGGATGATCGTCCCGAGAGGCCTCACCGACCTCCTCGTCGAGGTCGGCGAGCTGGTACCCGGTCTCCCGCTCTACATCAGCGAGAACGGGACGACCGCGGCCGACTATCCCGACCAGAACGGCGACGTCATCGACGACGCACGCGTCGCTTACCTCGACTCCCATATCGCGGCGGCCCTGGATGCGATCGACGCCGGGGTGAACCTCCGCGGGTATTTCCTGTGGAGCTTCCTCGACAACTTCGAGTGGGCCGAGGGGTACTCGCAGCGGTTCGGGATCGTCTATGTCGACTACCCGACCCGGCAGCGCACGCCCAAACGGAGTTTCGGGTGGTATCGCGATCGCATCGCCCGCGGCCCCTCCGCCGCGCTGCTCACCGAAGGGGCGTGACGGCGCACCTACCCGAGCATTCCGCGCTCCCGCATGTCCTCGACGGTCTCGATGATCGTCGCCTCAGCCGGGCGGGGCGCGAACCCGAGCTCAGTCTTGGCCCGCTCGTTGTGGATCACCAAGCCGGGGAGGTCATCGCCGGGCACCTCCTCGGTCGGCGCCTTCGCGGCGAGGTCGCCGAAGTGGTCGCGCAGGAGGGTGGCGACGCCGAGCCAGCTGATGGTGGGTCCGTCGGCGAGCAGGAGGTAGCGCTTGCCCGCGGCATCCGGGGTCGACATGGCGGCCAGATGGGCGGCTGACACGTCCCGGACGTCGGCGATGCCGAACCGCTGCCGGGGGGCGAGGGGCATGTGGCCGCCGAGGATCGCCGCGAACGCCTGGAGCGACGAACGCGCGTCGGAGGTCAGCGACGGCCCCGCGATCCACGTGGGGTTGAGCGCGACCAGTTCGAGGCCGGCGCCCTGCTGCTCGACGAAGTCCCACGCGGCGCGCTCGGCGACCGCCTTGGAGAGCGGGTAGGCGGGCAGGTCGGGGGTCTCCGGGTCGGTCCAGTCGCTCTCGTCGTACTCGCGTGCGCCGTCCGCGTTCACGGGCTTGGGGGAGTAGCCGACGGCGGCGAAGGATGAGGTGAGCACGACGCGGCGGACTCCGGCGCGGGCAGCGGCGCGCAGAACCCGCACGGTCCCGTCGTGGGCCGGGGTGACGACGAGCTCGCGGGGCTCCGTGGCGTGGGTCATCGGCGTGGCGAGGTGGTACACGCCGTCGACGCCGTCGGTCGCGGCATCCCACCCCGCATCGTCGGTGAGGGACGCGACCACGAGTTCGAGGTCGGTGTCGTCCGCCCCGCCGCGGCGCACGGCCTCTCGAAGCGCCGGTTCGCCGTCGAGCGAGCGCACGGTCGTCCGCACGTGGACGCCGGTGTTCAGGAGGTCGGTGAGGACGCGGGTGCCGAGGTAGCCGGAGCCGCCGGTGACGAGGACGTTATTCGTGTCAGAAGGTGTCATGTCCTCAGCAGAACAGACCTCAAGCGCTTGAGGTCAAGCTGCGCGCATCACGTGTTCCAGCTCCGGAAGGATCTCGTTCACTCGGAGCTGCGCCGCCGCCTCGCCGCTCGCGTCGCCGCGATCGCGGGCATCCCAGAGCGCCGCCTTGCGCTCGAGGTACTCCCGATGGACCTGGAGGGTGGCGATCTCGATCTCGACGCGCTCGGCGTGCCGCAGGAGGATGTCGCGCTGATCGCCGGCGGCCGCATGGCCGAGGCGCCGGTTGGCCTGATAGGTGCGCATGTCGTCGATGCCGACGCCCATGGCACGCAGGCAGGCCAGCGCCTGCAGCGCGTCGACGTCGCTCTCGCGATAGCGGCGGTGTCCGCTGCTGTCGTCGCGGGCGACCGGGCCGATCAGCCCGACCTGCTCGTAGTAGCGCAGCGTGGGCTCGCTGAGGCCGGTCAGTCGCGACGTCTCCTGGATGGTCAGCATCGTCATGCCCCGATTGCATCACACCTCAAGCGCTTGAAGTCAATGGATGGCCCGGGCTGCGTCGGAGAATTAGTGTGGGCCTGCCCGCGATCCGATCGGCCGCGGCAGAGCGAAGGCACAGAGGTGTGGATGTCGAAGAAGAAGCCCCCCGGATCGTCGGCGAAAGGCCTGCCCGGCAGCGTGTACAAGGCCGAGCTCGAACGCCTGCAGATCGAGCTCGTGGAGATGCAGCAGTGGGTCGCCGAGACGGGCGCACGCGTGCTCGTGATCTTCGAGGGCCGGGATGCGGCGGGGAAGGGCGGCGCGATCAAGCGGGTCATGAAGCACCTGAACCCCCGGCACGCGCGGGTGGTCGCGCTCCCGAAGCCCGCCAAGAAGGAGCGCGGGCAGTGGTACTTCCAGCGCTACGTGCAGCACCTGCCGACGAAGGGCGAGATCGTGCTGTTCGACCGGTCCTGGTACAACAGGGCCGGCGTCGAGCACGTGATGGGCTACTGCGCGGATGAGGAGTACCGCCGGTTCCTCCGCCAGGCGCCCGCCGTCGAGCACCTGCTGATCGAAGACGGCATCATCCTGCTCAAGTACTGGTTCTCCGTCTCGGACGAGGAGCAGCAGACGCGCTTCGAGCGCCGTCTCGAGGACCCCCTGCGCCGCTGGAAGCTCTCGCCCACGGACCGCGACTCGGTCCTGCGGTGGGAGGACTACTCGCGCGCGAAGGATGCGATGTTCGCCGCCACCGACACGAAGGAGTCGCCGTGGTGGACGGTCGAGAGCGACGACAAGCGCAGTGCGCGCCTCAACATGATCAGCCACTTCGTCGACAGCATCCCGTATCACCACCTGGAGTGGACGGACATCGACGTCCCCGCGCGACCCGCGGCCGACGATTACGAGCGGCCGCCGGTCGGCCAGTTCCACTACGTCCCCGACATCGCCTCCGAACTCTCCTCGAAGAAGTGAGCACACCGACCATGCGCATCGCCATTGTGTGGAATCCGTCCAAGACCGAGAAGGACGTCCTCTCGGACGCGCTCGCCGAGGTGCTGCCCGACGCCGCGGGTGACGTCCTCTGGTTCGAGACGACCGCGGAGGATCCCGGCCGCGGCGCCGCGGCAGCCGCGCTCGAGACGGGAGCGGAGCTGCTGATCGTCGCGGGGGGTGATGGGACGGTCCGCGCCGTCGCGGAGTACGTCGCGGACTCGGGCTCCGACGTCGAGGTGGCCATCATCCCGCTCGGCACCGGCAATCTGTTCGCCCGGAATCTGGATGTGCCGGTGAACGACGTACCGGGGGCCTTCCGGCGCGCACTGGAGGGCGACGCCCACGCGGTCGACGTCGGATGGGTCGAGGTCGCCGACGCAGGCGATGTCTCGCGCCACGGGTTCGTCGTCATGCTCGGATTCGGTCTCGACGCGCAGATGATCGTCGAGACCGACGACGATCTCAAGGCGCGGGTCGGCTGGCTCGCGTACGTCGAGTCGCTCGGCCGGGCCGTGTCGGGCAGCGAGACGCTGTCGTTCACGATCACCGCGGATGACGGACCAGAGCGAGTCGAGACCGGGCACACCCTCCTCGTCGGCAACTGCGGGACGCTGCAGGGCGGGGTCACGCTCATGCCCGAGGCCGACCCGTCCGACGGCGAACTGGACTACGTCGTCGTCAGTGCGGAAGGACTCGCTCAGTGGCTGGCGACCGTGAAGACGATCGTGTGGGACCACGGGGTCAAGCGCCTCGTCGGCTCGGGGGAGAAGGCGGCCCCGGCCGATACGGAGTCGCTGAGCCGGGGGCGGGCATCCACCCTCGCGGTGAGTCTGCCCGAACCGCGCCTCCTCGAGATCGACGGGGAGGAGCTCGGCGAGACACGGGAGTTCACCGTGACGGTCCAGCCCTCCGCGCTGAGGGTGCGATGAACGAGGTGGGCGCGGCGGGGGCGCGTTCCCGGCGCACCGCGGCCCTGATCGTCGGGATCGCCGCGGCGGCCGCCTTCGTCGGCGTGTCCTTGGTGATCTACGCCGACGGACGCCAGCCGCTGCCCACGGACGTGTGGTGGCACCGCGTCATGATCGCGACCCTCAGCCCCGCGGGCGTGGTCATCGCGTGGATCCCGTCCATCGTCGGCGGCACGATCGGGATGATCGTCATCGCCCTCCTCCTCGTGGTCGTCTTCCTCTGGCGCCGACGCCGATGGGATGCCGCGAACATCGCGATCGCGATCGCCCTGGTCGTCGCGATCGGCGCACCCATGTCGTACATCGTGGCCCGGGTGCGTCCGGGGGATTCCTTGGCCGAGTCCACCGCGACGTCATTCCCCTCCGGGCATACCGCGGTCGCGACGACCGTCGCGGTCACGCTCGGGCTGCTGCTGCGGCGATGGTACGTGTGGGCGCTCGGCGTCCTCTGGGTCCTCTGGATGATGTGGGCGCGGACCTACCTGCACGCGCACTGGCTCAGCGACGTGATCGCCGGGCTCCTGGAGGGGATCGCGGTGGCGACACTGGTCTGGTGGGCCGTCGACACGGTGCGCGAGAGACGCGCCGAGCGGTCCGCGAGCGCGGCTCCGGTCGGGCCATAGCGCGATGGATCCCGCGTTGACAAGTGGCTGCGACGCGTCCCTGCCCGTCGGTACGATCCGCGTGTGAGATCTCCGAAGACCGCAGCCCGCGCCGCCGAGGGCTCGACCATTCTCCGCGCCCTCGCTCGCGTTGGGTACATCGTGCTCGGTGTCGTGCACATCGTCATCGGCCTCGTGGCCGTCTCCATCGTCACCGGAGGCGGCAGCAGCAGCGCCGACCAGAGCGGTGCGATGGCGCAGATCCGGCAGACGCCCATCGGAGTGCTGCTGCTCTGGCTGATCGTCGTGGGCCTTTTCGCCCTGACGATCTGGCAGATCGTCCAGGCCGTCGTCATCCGCGACCCGGATGCCAAGAAGAAGTGGGGCTATCGGGTGAAGTTCGTCGGGACCGCTCTCGCCTACCTCGCGATCGGGTGGACGGCCCTCGTCGCGGCACTGGGCGGTCAGTCGAGCTCCGCGCAGTCATCGGAGACGTTCACCGCGAAGCTGCTCGCAACGCCGGGTGGCGTCTTCCTGGTGGTCCTCATCGGCCTGATCGTCGCCGGCGTCGGTGTCGCCTTCGTCGTCCGCGGCATCACGCGGGCCTTCAAGAAGCACCTGTCGCTGCCGAGTGGAGTCACGCGCTCCGGGATCGTGACGTTCGGGATCGTGGGGTACGTGGCGAAGGGGATCGCGGTCGGTGTCGCCGGCATCCTGTTCATCGTCGCGGCGTTCGCCCACGACCCGGCCAAAGCGGGTGGGCTCGACGCGGCGCTGCACACGCTCGCCACGCTGCCCTTCGGCGCCGTGATCCTCTGGGTGGTCGGTGCCGGGCTGGTCATCTACGGGGTGTTCTGCTTCGCGCGTGCCCGCTACGCGCGGATGTGACGGTGCCCGAGACAGATGCCCCGCCGGCCGCGGCACCCGCGCCGGTGAAGATCGCGCGCCTGTGGTGGGTGGTCTCCGCTGCCGGTCTGCTGCTGCTCGTCGTGCTCCTCGCCCTCGTGATCTTCTACCGCGAAGCGGACAAGCCGTTCGGCTTCGAGGTGGAGTGGATGTCGGAGGTGGTGGAGGCGCGGGCACCGATCTTCACGGTCCCCGCGCTCGTCCTGAACGGGATCGGGGGAGGCATCAGCGCCATCGCGCTCGTCCCGATCGTGGTCATCGGCGGCCTGCTCCTGTGGCGGAGGCCGTGGGCGGCGCTCTACTTCGCGTGTGCGACGATCGCGACCGAGCTCGCCGTCCTCCTCGTCAAGAACCTGGTCGGCCGCCCCCGGCCGACCGACATCCTCGTCACAGCGGATTTCGGGTCGTTCCCCTCGGGGCACAGCGCGAACGCCGCGCTCATCGCGACCACCCTCGGTATCGTGTTCTGGCGCGCGTGGGTCTGGGTGGTGGGCGCCGCTTACACCCTGCTCATGATGCTGAGCCGCACCTACCTGGGCGCGCACTGGATCTCCGACACGGTCGGCGGGATGCTCGTCGGCGTCGGGGTGGCCGTCATCATCTGGGCGCCCTTCGCGCTGGCGCTGTACCGGGAGCACCGCAGACCGCATCCGCCCCTCTGGGTCCGGGACTCGCCCCGCGCATCCGGGTGAGCGCCCGTTCGACCGGCTGAAGTCCGCGATCGACGCGTCGAGCCGCGCCGGTGCGGGCTCGTACGCCGCTGAGACCGGCGACTGGGAGCGCACCGAGCTGGCCGACGCTTCGTGACGAGTCCCGACCTTGCCCCGGGCGTCGTGGCCTGGGCGGCACTCGAGCCCGTGCGCGGCAGAGAGCAGGGTGGTCATCGCCCGGTGCTGATCGTCGCGTCAGCCTGGTACCTGGATGCCGTGACCACCCTCGCGATCGTGCTGCCGATCACGAGCACCGACCGTGGATGGCCGAACCATGTTCGCGTGGAGGGGCCGAGCGGGCTGGACCGGCCATCGTGGGTCATGACCGAGCAACCCCGCACGTTGTCGCGGGACCGACTCACGGGCGTGGCGGGCGAAGTGTCGTTCGGCTGTCTCCGGGCCGTGTGCACCTGGATGGGGGACTTCCTCGACCTCTGACCCGCGCGACGACGCCAGGCATCGGCTCTCTTCCGCAGTCGCTATCGTCGGAACGTGAACAGGACCGACCGGCTCTACGCGCTCGTGGAGGAGCTGCGCGCCGTCGCGCCCCGCCCGCGGAGCGCGCGATGGCTGGCCGAGCGCTTCGAGGTGAGCGTGCGGACGGTCGAGCGCGACATCAGCGCACTCCAGCAGGGCGGTGTGCCGATCTGGGCGGAGCCGGGACGCACCGGCGGCTACTGCGTGTCGCGCGAGCACACGCTGCCGCCGGTCAACTTCACCCCGCAGGAGGCGATGGCGATGGCCGTCGCCCTGCAGTCGATGGGGGCGGCGCCGTTCCGCTCGGCCGCCGAGACGGCGATGCGCAAGCTCGTCTTCGCGATGGGCGGCGACGACGCGCAGGCGGCGCGTGACCTCGCGGCCCGCGTGCACTTCCTGCGTGACGAGCCCGTCCCCGAGCGGGTGCCGCGGCTCATCGCCGACGCCCTCGCGCAGCCCCGCGTGCTGCGCATCGCGTACGGCGACCGCGCCGGTACCCGGACCACCCGCGAGATCGAGCCGCTCGGCTACGTCGAGTCGAGTGCCGTCTGGTACCTGATCGCGTGGTGCCGGATGCGGGACGGCATCCGCGCCTTCCGGATCGACCGCATCCTCGATGTCACCGTCACCGCCGAGATGCCGGAGCCCCGGGTGCTGACCCCGGCGGACATCGAGATCGTCTACGGAACCCTCGAGCCGCTGACCCTCTGAGATCCCCGGAAACACCGACAGGACGCTGTCGCGCGCCCCGGTCAGGCTGATCACGTCGAGACGGTCTCGACACCTGACCCGAGGGACATCCCATGAACTTCGTCTCCGTCCGCATCATCACCGACGGCGTCGCCCGCCTCGCCGACTTCTACGAGCTGGTCACGGGCGCCACCGCCGTGCGCACCGGTGACGTGTTCGCCGAGCTGACCACGTCGTTCGCCACGCTCGCGATCGGCAGCACCCGCACCGTCCCCGCCTTCGCTCCGGGGGCCGCGGAGCCGAGGCAGAACCGTTCGGCGATCATCGAGTTCCTGACCCCCGACGTGGACGCCGACTACGCGCGCCTGAGGGATGTCGTGGACTCCTGGATCAACGAGCCGACCGTGATGCCGTGGGGCAACCGATCCCTCCTGCTGCGAGACCCGGACGGGAATCTCGTGAACCTCTTCACCCCCTCCACCCCGGAGGCGGTCGCGAAGTTCGCGCGCTTCGTGGACTGAACGGCGATCGTCGCCGTCACGCCCTCCGGAACAGGTCGGCCTGGAAGCGGTACGCGTCGCCCCGGTACTTGTTGACCCCGATGAGCACGGGCACGCCCTCCGCGGTGTAGCCGACCTCCTCGCCGACGAGGATGGCCGCCCCGATAGTCGTCTTGAGGAGCTTGGCGAGCGTGGCGTCCGCGGTCGAGGCGGTCACGCTGTAGGCGCTGCGATAGATCGTCGCGCCGCACCGCTCACGCAGCGTCTCGTAGAGCGAGGCGTCCTCGAGGGGCGCGTCGACCAGTTCCGGCGCGCGCTGCTCGGGCACGACGACGACGTCGAAGCAGACCGGCGTGCCGTCCATGCCGCGAAGCCGGTCGATCTGGATGACGGACGACGCGGGGGCGATGTGGAGGCGCTCGGCCTCGTCGAGGCTCGCGGTCCGCACCTCCTGGCGCATGACGTGCGCCGTGGGACGGAGGCCGCGTGAACGGGCCATCTCGGTGAACGACTGGAGCGTGCTCGGCGGCTCGCCCAGCACGTTCGCGGGGACGAACCACCCGCGCTGCGCCGACCGGACGAGGCGACCTTCGCCCTCGAGGGCGGACAGCGCCGCGCGCAGCGTGACGCGGCTGACCCCGAGGCGCCCGGCCAGCTCGCGCTCGCCGGGGAGGCGTGTTCCGGCCGGGAACAGCCCGACGTCGAGCTCCTGTGTCAGCTGCTCGTACGCGCGACCAGACGCCATCGTGAGGGTCATGTTGCGAAACGGTACCACATGACGAACTGGTCGACCAGTTCAGATATTGGATCATTAACTGGACTAACTGGTTCCACCGTGTTAGCGTCCCTAGGCGAGGGCCGCGGAGCCGACGAACCCGACGGGGACCGCCCTCGAACAGCGACGGCCGGCAACACGATGGAGTGAGAAATGATCTCGAAGAAGGCGCGATTCATCGCGGTGGCGACAACAGGTGCTCTGGCGGTGCTCGCGGTCACCGCGTGCGCACCCGGAGGGAACGCGGCAGGCCCGGTCGGACCGTCGAAGGTGTCCGACGACGTAGCGGCGGCCGGGGATGTGACCCTCAAGCTCTCGGATTTCTGGGGCTCGGCCGAGCAGGACTGGATCGTCTCGCTGATCGGTCAGTTCGAGAAGAAGTACCCGAACGTGACCATCAAGCGCACGCAGGAGGACTGGGGCCAGCTGACCAGCACGCTCAACCTCCAGATGCAGGACGACGGCGGGCCGGACATCGCGAGCGCGAACAACGGCTGGTCGTCGCTCGGCACCCTGGCCAAGGGGCACCTCGTGCTGAACCTCGACAAGTACGCCGACCTGTACGGCTGGAACGAGAAGGTGCCGACCACGATCGCGCGCCAGAACAAGTTCACCACCGACTTCAAGACCATCGGCGAGGGTTCGTGGTTCGCGACCCCCCAGGCCCGGGCCTCGCTCATCGGCGTGTACTACAACGCCGATGTCCTGAAGAAGCTCGACATCGCGGTGCCCAAGACGCTCGCCGACCTCGAGAAGGCGGCCGCGGAAGTCAAGGCTGCGGGCCAGGTGCCCTTCAGCTACAGCGGCGTGGACGGCAACACCGCCGCGCTGCTCGGCCTGCAGTCCCTCTACGGCTCGGAGAAGGACATCAACGACTTCGTCTACGGCAGCAAGGACGTGACCGCCGAGGACACGGGGCTCACGAAGGCCGCGACCACGCTGGAGAAGTGGAAGTCGAACGGCTGGCTGACGCCCAACTTCCAGGGCATCGACTACCAGACCTCGCTCGCCGACTACCTGGACGGCAAGGGCGTCTTCCGCTTCGACTACACGGGCTCTCTCGGCCTGAAGGGCGATCAGCTGAACCAGTTCGGCTACATCCAGCTGCCCCAGGCATCCGGCGACAAGACGGTCGGCGTGGGTGCCGCGCCCGGCGCGATGGTGATCTCGGCCAAGTGCAAGCACCCCGATGTCGCCGCCGCGTTCCTGAACTTCCTGATGTCGAAGCAGTCGAGCCAGACCGCTGCCGACCTGGGCCTCGTCCCCGCGCTCAACGAGGTGGAGACCCCGGACAAGCTGAGCCAGCGCGGCGAGGCCGCAGCCACGGCGAAGCTCGACGCCGACGACGGCTACGTCCCCTACTTCGACTGGTCCAGCCCGACCATGCTCGACGTGCTCAGCCAGAACACGCAGCTGCTCCTCGCGGGGAAGACCACGCCCGCCGACTTCTCGAAGGCCGTCGACGCCGACCGCACGGCCTTCCTGGCGGGCTGAGACCCTCGTGAGCATCGCGCGAACAGGAGCCGCCGTCACTCCGGAGACGGGTGACGGCGGCTCCGCCACCGAGGCGATCGTCGTCCGTCGCCGCCGGGGGCGCACGTCGCACGCGCGGCGCCGGGCGCGCACGATCGGGCTGCTGTTCGCGGCCCCCGGCCTGCTGATCTACGCCGGCGTGGTGCTCTGGCCCCTCGTGCAGTCGCTGCAGTACTCGTTCTACAAGTGGGACGGCATCAGCGCCTCGACCTGGGTCGGATTCCAGAACTACCTGAACTTCTTCACCGATCCGGTGCTCCGGTCGACGCTCGGGAACGTGCTGGTGCTCATCGTGTTCTTCGCGATCCTCCCCATCGCGCTCGGACTCCTGTCGGCGGCGCTGATCACGTCCGGCAAGCGGCCGGGCATGGCGGTCTACCGGTGGATCTTCTTCCTCCCTCAGGTGCTCACCAGCGTCGTCATCGCACTGCTGTTCAAGCGGATGTACGCCCCGGAGGGGCCGATCAACGAGGCCCTGCGCGCGATCGGCCTGGACGCCTTCGCCAAGAACTGGCTGGGCGACTTCACGTGGGCCCTCCCCGCGGTGGGGCTCATCGGCACGTGGGTCACGTTCGGCTTCTGCATGGTGCTGTTTATCGCGGGTGCGTCCTCGATCCCGCCGGAGCTGTACGAGGCGGCGCGGATGGACGGCGCCGGTCCCGTGCGTGAGTTCTTCTCGGTGACGCTCCCCGGGCTGCGCGGCCAGATCGCGGTCGCGCTCACCCTCACCATCACCGCCGCGCTCCGCGCCTTCGATCTCATCTGGATCACGACCCGCGGGGGACCCGGCACCTCGACGCTCACGCCCGCCGTCGCCCTCTACAAGGCCGCCTTCGTCAACCCCGACGTCGGACAGGCCGCGGCGATCGGGGTGGTGATGGCCATCCTGTGCCTCATCATCGCCGTCGTCATCACCCGCGTCTCGGAGAGGGAGTGACCATGTCCGCACGCTCCGAGAAGATCTGGAACTACGTGATCCTCACGGTCATGGCACTCATCGTGCTGTGGCCCGTCGGGACGTTCATCGCCGCCGCGGTCAGCCCCGACCGGGCGGGCCGGCCCTCGGCGGACCTCCAGTGGGGGAACTTCGCGACGGCCTGGACGAACGCCGACTTCGCGCGCTCCATGACGGTGTCGCTGACGATCACGGTCGTCGTGGTGATCGTGGGCACCGTGCTGGCGCTCCTCGGCGGATACGCGTTCGGCGTGCTCGGCGTGGTCGGGGATCGCGTGCTGTTCCCGGTCATCCTGCTGGGCATGATGATCTCCCTCGAGGCGATCATCGTGCCGCTCTACTACCAGTTCCGCTCGCTCGGTCTCACGGATTCACTGCTGGGCGTCATCCTGATCCACGTCGGGATGGGCGTGCCGTTCGGCGTGTTCTGGATGCGGGCCGCGTTCCGCGCCCTGCCCCGGGCGATCTTCGAGTCCGCCGAGATGGACGGCGCGGGGCCGCTCCGGATGCTGTGGTCGATCGCCGTGCCGAACCTCATGCCGGCGGTCTACACGTTCATCCTCCTCAGCTTCATGTGGACCTGGAACGACTACTTCCTGTCCCTGGTGTTCCTCCACGGCGACAACCAGACCGCGACCGTCGCCCTGGGTGTCTTCCAGGGGCGCTACGTCACCCAGATCAACCTGATGGCCGCCGGCGGCCTCATCGTCGCCGCGCCGGTGCTGATCCTCTACGTGATCTTCCAGCGGAGGTTCATCTCGGGGATGCTCGCCGGCGCCATCAAGGAATGACCGGCACCCCGGTCATCGACATCCGATACGAAGGCATCACTGTGCAACTGACCCCCGAGATCCTGCCCGACCGCGACGAGGTCGGCAGGGTCGTCGCCGACCACATCCTGCGCCGTATGGCGGCGAAGGGCGACGCGCCCTTCCTCCTGGGATGCCCCAGCGGGCGCACGGCCGTGCCGGTGTACGAGGCGCTCGCCCGCGCAGCGGCGACCGGCGCCGACCTCTCCCCGCTCGTGATCGTGATGATGGACGACTACGTCGTGCCGGGCGACGACGGGGTGTTCCGGGTCGTCGACCCCGAGGCCTCCTATTCGTGCCTCGGATTCGCTCGACGGGATATCCTCGCGCCCATCGCCGCGGCCGCCGCGCGCGGGGGCACGACGCCGCCCTCGGCCATCTGGACCGCCGACCCGGCGGATCCGGAGGCGTTCGACGCGCGCATCGCCGCCGCCGGCGGGATCGACCTCTTCCTCCTGGCGTCGGGGGACAGCGACGGGCACGTCGCCTTCAACCAGCCGGGCACGCCCCGCGACGCGAAGACCCACATCGTGGAGCTCGGCGAGGCGACCCGACGTGACAACATGGACACGTTCCCGGAGTTCACCGACCTCGCCATGGTGCCGCTGCACGGCGTCACCGTCGGGATCGAGACGATCGCCGGACAGTCGGCCGAGGTCGTGATGATGCTGTGCGGCGAGCACAAGCACGCCGCCTATCGTCGTCTCATCGGCGCGACCGCGTACGAGCCGGACTGGCCGGCGACCATCGTGACGGAGTGCCGGCAGCCCCTGTTCCTCGTCGACCAGGCCGCCGCCGCGGTCCGCGTCTGACGTCCGAGACTGTGATGATGAAGCCCCCCTTCGACGTGGAGACCGTCCTCGCCGCGCTGGCGCTGGAGCAGAAGGCGTCGCTGCTCTCCGGTGTCGACGACTGGTACACCCAGCCCCTCGGCCGCCCCGGGGCGCCGGATGCCGTGCCCTCGATCGAGGTCGGTGACGGCCCGCACGGGCTGCGCAAGGAGACCGGGGTCGACATGGTGTGGGTGCCGGCGACGGCGTTCCCGACGGCATCCGCGATGGGGGCGAGCTGGGACCGCGACCTGATGCGGCGAGTGGCCGCCGCGATCGGCGAGGAGGCACGCGCCGAGGGCGTCCAGGTCGTCCTCGGACCTGGCGTCAACATGAAGCGCTCGCCGCTGTGCGGCCGCAACTTCGAGTACTTCGCCGAGGACCCGCTGCTCTCCGGCGAGCTGGGGGTCGCCTACGTGCAGGGGCTGCAGTCGACGGGGGTCGGGAGCTCGCTGAAGCACTTCGCCGCGAACAACCAGGAGATCGAACGCACGCGGATCTCCGTGGTCGCAGACGAGCGGACGCTCCGGGAGATCTACCTCCCGGCGTTCGAGCGGGTCGTGCGGATCGCGGAGCCGTGGACCGTCATGTGCTCGTACAACCGGCTGCACGGCGTGCACGCCTCGCAGAACCCGTGGCTGCTGACCGAGGTGCTCCGCGAGGAGTGGGGGTTCGAGGGCGCCGTCGTGTCGGACTGGGATGCGGTGCACGACCGTGTCGCCGCCCTGCGCGCCGGTCTGGATCTGGAGATGCCCGGGACAGCCGGCCGGACCGACGCGGAGGTCGTCGTGGCGGTGCGCGCGGGGGAGCTCGACGAGTCGGTGGTGGACGAGTCCGCGCGCCGCGTGCTGGAGCTCGTCGCCCGTGCCTATCCGGGCGCGGACCTCGTCGACGGGCCGGTGATGACCCTCGGGCACGCCGCGGGCGATCGGCTCACCGCCGAGCAGCTCGACCTGCTGCGCGCCGACGCCCATCACGCTCTCGCACGGGAGGCGGCCGCGGCCTGTCTCACACTGCTGCGCAACGAGGACGTCGGCGGCGCGCCGGCGCTGCCCCTCCCGGAGGGCGGCGACGGCCGGATCGCGGTGATCGGCGCGTTCGCCGCGCACGCCCGCGTCCAGGGCGGCGGATCCTCCGGCGTCGATCCCACGCGCGTGGATGCCCCGCTCGATGCGATCCGCGCGATCGTCGGCGACCGGGTCGTCTACGCCCCCGGCTACGTCCACCTCCCGAAGAACGCCTATCAGGACGACAACCTCGCCGTTCTCGCCGCGCACGGTCTCGAGCGCGTCGAGGATCGCCCCGTGGTCGCGTACCGCTCGCGGTCGCTGTCGCCGGAGCTGCAGCTCGCGGAGGTCGTGCAGCGCGCACTGCGCGACGGGCTGTCACCCGAGGCGGTCCGGCTGCAGGACGAGGCCGTCGCGGTCGCCGAGGACGCGGAGACCATCATCGTCTTCGCCGGGCTGCCGCTCTCCTTCGAGCAGGAGGCGAACGACCGCGAGTCCCTCGGGCTTCCGCCCGATCAGGTCGCGCTGCTGGCCCGGCTCGCCGACCTGCGCGCGCGCAGCGGCATCCGCCTCGTCGTCGTGCTCTCGAACGGGGCGCCCGTCACGATGGATCCGTGGCACGACGGCGTCGACGCGGTGCTGGAGGCGTGGCTCGGCGGTCAGGCTGTCGGCGGGGCCATCGCGGGCGCGCTCTTCGGGCGGATCACCCCGAGCGGCAAGACGGCGGAGACGTTCCCGCTCGCCGTGGCCGACACGCCCGGTCAGCCCGCCTGGACCGGCGAGCGCGGTGTCGTGCGGTACGGCGAAGGCGTCTTCATCGGCTACCGCTGGTACGACGCCCTCCGCCGTGCCGTCCGGTATCCGTTCGGTCACGGGCTGTCCTACACGACGTTCGCGTACTCCGACCTGTCGATCGAGGTCGTCGACGAAGACACGGCCGAGGTGGCCGTCGCGTGCACCGTGACCAATGTCGGTGCGCGCGCCGGCGCGGAGATCGTCCAGCTCTACGTGGGGGATCCCGAGTCCGCCGTGCATCGCCCGCTCCGCGAGCTGCGCGGGTTCGAGAAGAGGTGGATGGCGCCGGGGGAGTCGGTGCGGGTCTCGTTCCGCCTCCGGAATCGCGACTTCGCCTACTGGGACGAGGCGGTCGACCGCGGTGACGGGCGCCGCGGTGCGTGGCGCCGTGAGGGGGGAGTATTCCGCATCGAGGTGGGAGCGTCGTCGCGTGACATCCGGCTGACGTCGGACGTCGAGCTGCCCGACGATGTGTCGCTCCCCGCTCTGATCCCGGATGCCGCTCTCCTCGAGGGCGCCGGCTCGCGATTCGTCCAGGGGCACGCAGGATGACGGGCCTCATCGGTATCGACGTCGGAGGGACGAAGACGCGCGTGATGCGGACCACCCTGACGGGTGAGGTCCTGGACGACATCACGGTCGCGTCGTCGTCGTGGCGAGGTCCCCTCGGGGACGCCGAGGCGGACGCGACGGGTCTCGTGCGACTCCTCCGGGATCGCTTCGGGGACGACCTCGCCCGATCCGCCGTCGCGGTCGGCGCACACGGATGCGAGAACACCGCGCAGTGCCGCGAGCTCGAGGCGAGGATGCGCAGCCGTCTCCGCGGACCCGTCCTCGTCGTCAACGACTCCGAGCTCATCCCGCCCGCCATGGGCGCGGAGCACGCCGTCGGCGTCGTCGTCGGCACCGGTTCGATCGCCACCGCCCGCGACGATCGCGGCGAGCTCGTGACGGCCGGCGGCTGGGGATGGATCCTCGGCGACGAGGGGAGCGCTCCGGCCCTCGTCCGCGAGGCGGTGCGCTCCGTCCTCGCCGAGCTCGACGAGGGCCGCTCCCTCGATCCGCTCGGCCGCCGGCTGATGATCGCGTTCGGCGCGGACCACGGTGACGCGCTCGCCCTCGCGCTCACGCAGGCGACGTCGCCGGATGACTGGGGCCGGCATGCGGCAGACGTGTTCGCCGCCGCGGAGGAGGGTTCCCCGCTCGCTGATCGGGTCGTCCGCGACGCCGGTGCCGAACTCGCCCGACTCGTCGATCGCCTGCTGCGCCGCGGCATCCGCGCCACCGCGGTCGTCGCGGGGGGCTCGGTGATCGAACGCCAACCCCGGCTGCAGGACGCGTTCCGCGACGCGCTGGCGGACATCCGCCCCGGCGTCCCGCTCGCGATCCTCGACCGCGCTCCCGTGCGGGGCGCCGTCGCGCTGGCCCGCACCCTTCTCCCGAACGACGACGCCCCCACCACCCAGAATGGAGAACCCCGCACATGAAGGTCACACTCATCGGAGCAGGCAGCCGCGAGTTCGCGGGGAAGATGGTCCGCGACCTCCTGCTGAGCAAGCCCATCGCCGAGAAGGGCCTCGAGTTCGTCCTGATGGACATCGCCGCGGCGCCCCTCGCCGAGATGGAGCAGTACACGCGCGGTCTCGTCGAACGTCTCGGGCACGCCGCGACCGTGTCGTCGACCACCGAGCTGGATGCCGCGGTGGCGGGCGCCGACTTCGTCATCACCGCGATCGAACGCGACCGCTATCACTACTGGTCGCAGGACTTCACCGTGCCGCGCACCTACGGCTTCCGGCAGGTGTACGGCGAGAACGGCGGCCCCGGCGGCCTCTTCCACGCGCTGCGGCAGTTCGGTCCGCTGCTGGAGATCGCGCGGGCCATCGAGCGGCTCGCGCCCGACGCGCTGTTCCTCAACTTCTCCAACCCCGAGCACAAGGTGTGCGAGGCGATCTCGCGACTGACCTCGGTGAAGGTCGTCGGCCTCTGCCACGGCTACTTCTACGGCGTCCGCCAGATCTCGGCGCTGCTCGGGATGCCGGCCGACCGCCTCGAGCTCCCCGCCGCGGGCATCAACCATTTCACGTGGTTCCAGGCCGTCCGCGACCGCGAGACGGGGGAGGACCTCTACCCGCGGCTGCGCGAGGCCGAGCACGAGGCCAACTGGGTGTCCGACTGGCACGAGATCGGCCTCTCCCGCATCCTCTTCCGCCGCTTCGGCCTGTGGCCGTCGCCGAGCGCCAACCACATCGGCGAGTACATCTCGTGGGCCGACGACTACGTGCCCGCGCAGCTGCAGTACTTCCACGACCCGGCCGACGGCTCGCCCTGGCGCGCGGGTGCCGAGACGCCGGAGTGGTACTACGAGATCCGGTTCGCCGACACCGACCGGCCCTTCACCGCGCCGAACCCCGCGTCCACCCTGGAGGCGTCGCTCGAAGACGTTCCGGTGGAATCGTCGGAGGAGCTCGCCATCCCCATCATCGAGTGGGTCGCGTGCGGTGTGGAGCGCGACCTCCCGGCCGTCAACATCCCGAACCGCGGTGCGATCCCGGGCCTCCCCGACGACATGGTGGTCGAGGTGCGCGCGAAGGTCGTCGACGGCGCGCTCGTCCCCGTGCAGATGGAGCCGCTCCCCACCGGCATCCTCGCGATGGTGCAGCTGCAGGGAGCGATCCACCGCCTGCTCGTCGAGGCGTACGTCGAGCAGTCCAAGGCGAAGCTCCTGCAGGCGATCCTGCTCGATCCCATCGTCGACAACCACAACCGCGCGGTGGCGATGCTCGACGAGTTCCTCACCCTGCAGGCCGACGCGCTGCCGCCGCTGCACTGACACGGCGGTGCCCGGCTCCCTTCCGGGTGTCGTGACCGGCGCGTACCGTGGGGAGCCTCGAAGGAGGCTCCCCATGAGCGAATCGACGAACGGATCGGACCGCATCTCCCCGGCGGAGTTCCACCGGGCCCCTGGGGTGGCGGCGTGGCGGGTCACGGGCACGGGGCCGCAGGCGGTGTTCCTCGCCGGATCCCTCGCCCGCGCGGCATCCGTCGTGCCCGCGATCGCCGCCGCGGCGGAGCGATTCGGCATCGCCCCCGACATCGACGTCCGGCCCGAAGCGGTCGTCGTCCGCATCCCCGACCGCGACATGAGCGGCATCCCCATGGCGGCGACGGGGTTCGCGGCCGCGGTGTCGGAGGCGGCCGCCGCGCAGCAGCTCGTCGCCGACCCCTCGCGCGCGCAGTCGGTGGGCGTATACGTGGCCCAGCACTCCGGGACGGACGTGCGGCCGTTCTTCCTCGCGGCGCTCGGCTACGCGGAGCTCGGCGAGACGGACGCTGCGGACCCGCTGCGCTGCGGACCGCAGCTCGCGTTCAACCCGATCACGGGCGACGTGCCCGGTCGGGGCCGCACGCACTTCGACGTGTTCGTCCCGGCCGATCAGGCCCGGGCGCGCGTGGATGCCGCGCTCGCCGCCGGGGGACGGCTCGTCGACGACGCGAACGCCCCGATGTACTGGTCCCTCGCGTCCCCCGACAACCACGGGGTCGACATCGCGGCCTGGACCGACACGTTCGAGTGACTCGGCACACTGTCCAGCCCGAGCGATACTCTCGAACGCGAGTCCGCGAGGAGGCTGTGGTGAGCGAACAGAAGGTCTGGCCGGTCGAGGACGACGCGGTCGACGCGACGCTCCTCGCCTCCCGTGCTCTGCTCGGGATCGTGGCGCGCAGCATCCTCGGGGTGCTGGGTGACGTGACGCTCCCGCAATTCCGCGTGCTCGTGATCCTCGAGTCGTCCGGACCGCTGCGGATGGGCGCCATCGCGGCACGGATGGGAACGCACCCGTCCACCCTGAGCCGTTCGGTGGACCGCCTCGTCGCGGCGGGCTGGGTCGATCGTGAGGTCAACAGGGAAAGTCGCCGGGAGACCCTCGTCGCGCTGTCCTCCCGCGGACGCGAGCTCGTCGACAGGGTGACCGCGACGCGTCGCGCGGAGATCCGTCGCGTCCTGACGGGAATGCCGCCCGAGCAGCGGGAGGTGCTCCGAACGGCGCTCGAGGCCTTCTCCGTGGCCGCGGGCGAGACCGACACCGCCGACACGCTCGTGCTGGGGATGTAGCCGCGGCGGCATCAGAGTCCCAAGGTCAGCAGCTGCTCCGGGGGCGGTTCGCCCGCTGCCTCCGTGATCAGGACCAGCGCCTCGCGCACGCGGCCGCGGTCATCGGAACTCAGCGATGAGATCAGGCGTGCGATCTCCGCCCGCCGACGATGGGTGACCTCGTCGACGAGGGCGTGGCCGCCGGGTGTGATGGTCCCCGTGGTTCCTCTCATGGCGATCCGGCCGCCGGCGGAGAGCCGACGCAGCGACTCGTCCACCCGCAACGCCGACATCCCGGTGAACTCCGCCAGGTCGCGGACCTCGAGATCTCCTCGGCTCGCGAGCAGCTCCAGGACTCGGTAGTCCTCGATCCGCACGCTCTTCAGGGCCGGCGCGAGCGACCGGACGACCAGTCCGAGCAACCCGCGCGACGCCGCGAGCATCGTCTCGGCGTCGTCGTCCGGCGCGGAAGTCATGGCACGGTCTATCGCCTCGTGACTTCGCGGTCGGTGAGGCGGTCGCCGGTTTCGACGTCGAACACGTGGACGTGTCCGGTGACGGGGGCGAGGGTGACGGTCTCGCCGGCGTTGGGGTGGCGGCGGCCGTCGACGCGGGCGACGAGGTCGGTGCGCTTGCCGTTGATGTCGGTGTGGCCGTAGAGGTAGCCGTCCGCGCCGAGTTCCTCGACGAGGTCGACCGTCACGTGGAGGCCCTTGCCGT
>JAFKIL010000004.1 GCA_017306415.1 Microbacterium sp.
TGTCCCCGTTGTCGGCGTAGTCGTTCACCGTGGTCGTGGTGGTGGTGCCGTTGGTCGCGGTGGCGGTGGCGATGCGGTTCTGGATCGGGTCAAGACCGTAGCTCATCGTCCACGACCCTTGCGCCTCGGTAGCGGCCATGTCGTTCGCGAAGTACCCGAGGGTGAGGGTTCCGGATGCGCCGGGGAAGTTCGACGAACTCGTCGCGTCCACTGCGGGCACGGTGAGCGTGCGACCCAACGCGTCGTACGTGTACCCGGTGTTCGTGATCCGGTCCCCACCATCAAACGTGCCCGACTGTGTTCCTGCCGTCGTCGCCGTCGAACACGTCACCGGGGCGGGAGCCGACGTGACCTGACTGGTCCGGTTCGACTGAGCATCGAACGCGTACTGCCGCACCGTGCACGACGACCCACCCGAACCGGTCGTCGTATCACTCACCGACGTCAACCTCCCATCCCCATCGAAACTGTCCCGCACCGACTCCCCTGGACTCGACTGCGCAACCACGGTGCCACCCAGACCGATCGTGTCGATGAACGACATCCACGTCGATGAGCCCATTGTGTATCCCAGCCGCGTCGGATTGCCCGCATCATCATGCGTGGTCGCCGCGACCAACCCGTTCGGATACGTCTCCGACGCCAGCGCGCCGTCACCGTCGTAGGACGCCTGGAAGGCGGACGGCTGCCCCGACACCCCGATGTCTTCACCGGTCACGAGCCCGCGGTGCTCGGTCGAGCCCCCGTACGTGTAGGTCGTCGTCCCGACGGGGGTGGTCACCGTTGCCGGGCTGCCGTCCAGCGTGAACGTCGTGGCCGTTGTCTGCCCGTTGGCGTCCGTGTAGCTGTTCTGACGCCCGAGGAGGTCGTACCCGACGGAGATCGTCTGGGCCGTCGACCCCGTCCCGGTGGTCGCGCTCGTCGGAAGGCCCGTGGAGGAGCCGTACGTGTAGGTGACGGCGGGAAGCGCCTGCCCGAGTGCCGGCGAGATCGTCTTCGACTGCTGGGTGATCCGCCCGGCCGAGTCATACGTGTCCGTCGTCGTACGCGTCGTCGACCCGGCCGTCTCGACCGCAGTCGCGACGTCCCCGAACTGATCGTAGGTGAGGGTCGTCACCGGCAATGCCGCCCCGCTCGTCGGCTGCGAGGCCGGCGCGGTCCGGCAGACGAGTCCCGCCGACGCGGCACTCACGCAGGCTCCCGTTCCCGTCGCCGTGTAGTAGGTGGTGTCTTGCGAGTGAGCACCCGCGGCGGTGGAATCGGCGGGGAGGCGATGCTCGATCGTACGGCCCTGCGCGTCGTACACGTCGGTCGTCGTGAGGTCGGCGCTACTCGGCGCGGCGCCCATTTGAACGGTCGTGGTCGTCGGCTCGCCGAGCGACCAGCCCGTCACGCCGGCCGTGGCCATCGATCCGACCGCCGCGTAGCCGTAGGTGGTGATCCGCGCATCGGGGAACGCCGTGTCGGTCGTCGTCACGTCGTTGTACGCCGTCGAAGTGACCGTCGTCTGGAGATCGTAGGTCGCGCCCCCGGGCGCGCCCTGATCGTAGTCGGTGTGGGTGTAATCCTGCCCGTCGATGACCGAGCCGTCGCTGAGGGTGATCGCATGCGTCGGGACGTAGGTGTCGGTGAGCAGCGACGGATCCTGCGGGCTGTACACGCTCGTGTCGGCGAGGAACTTCGCGCGCGCTGCCGAGGTGGCGAGCCCCGCGACATACGTGTCTGTGGAGGCGGTCGGCGCGAGCGCCTCGTCACGATTCTGCGCGCTGAGCGTCCACGACACGTTGCCGTTGCCGTCGTATTGGGTCGTATCGACCTGCCAGGCCCCGGCACCGTACTCGGCCTGATCGACCTGACTGCCGTTCACATCCAGATAGTCGATGGAGGCATACGGCCAGTCCGTGCTCGACACCGACGATGGACTGGTGCTCGAGGGCTGGTGGCTCGGCGGGAAGACGGCGACGGCCTGAGCGGGCAGATCGGCGGTCTGAGCCCAGGTCGCGTCCGCTGCCGCGCCGACCTCGACCGGCGCGGAGGAACCGGTGAACGGCACGCCGTACACGACCGTGGAGGTCGCGGTCGCGCCCCCGCTGTCGGTTCGCGAGACGGTGGAGAGCCGTGACTTCGAGTCGTAGGCGAAGTTCCACGCCGCCTGTCCGGGAGGGGTCAGCGTGGCGAGCCGGTTGGAAGAGCCGTAGGTGTAGGCGGTCAGAAGGTGAGGTGAGACCCGGGGGTCGTACTCGTCAGCCAGCTGACCGGAAGCGTTGTAGTCGTACGCGGCCACCGCGATGACGTTCGGTGTTCCCGCCACCTTCGGTGCGGAGAGCGAGATCGAGGCGAGCCTCGTGACCGTTGCGCCGCTGACTGTCAGCGGCGTGTAGGCCAGCTGAAGGCTGCGGCATCCGACCGTGGTGTCGGCGGTGGCGTCGCTGCAGGTGACGCCCGTCGGTGCGGGCGCGAGGATGCGGGTGACCAGACCGTTCGCGTTGTAGGTGTAGGTGGTCGTGGTATTCGACCCCGCCTCGGCGACAGAGACGACTATCCGATCCGGTCTGGTCTGACTCCCGGCTCTAACCGACCCGGCCCCACACAGCCGAGCACGCGGCGGCACCACGCACGACGGAGCCCGGGCCGGTGGCCGCAGCCACCGTGCCCGGGCTCCGTCGTCGGGGTCAGCTGCGGCGCGCCCGCACGCCGATCAGCGCAGCGCCGATGACGACGAACAGCAGCGCGAACGGTGCGACCCAGCCCGCGACCGTGCCGCCGGTCAACGCCAGCTCCTGCCCGGCGTGGGGCGTCGGTGAGGACGGGTACTCCGGATGCTCCGCCGACACCGTCGGCGGGAAGCGCGGCGTCACTGAGCCCGAAGGTGTCGGCGTCGGAGTCGGCGTGACGGTCGCGTGGTTCGTGAGGGTCACGATGGCGGTCGTTGCTGCCGTCAGCGCGAAGTCGTTCTGCGAGAAGTCGGGCGCGGCCCACGTGACACCGGCGGGACCGGCCGGCGCGCTTTCGGTGAGATGCACGGTGGATCCCGCCGGGAAGGCGGGGCTGGTCCAGGTCGCCCCGTCGGCGACCTCGAACGTGCCGTCGGTCACCACGCCGCCCGGCGCGGTCACCGCGTAGGTGCCCGAGAAGGTGAGGCCGTCGACGGGCGTGCCGGTCCACTCCACGTGCTTGGTGATCGAGAAGCGCCCGACCTGGGTGCCGCCACCCGTCGCGCCGCCGCCCTGGTGCACGACGGTGCCGGAGACGTGCCCGTCGCCCTGGCCCGAGATCGAGATCGTCGCGCCGTTGGTATAGGTGTGGGTGCCTCCCTGGTCGGCGTCGGTCGGCGCGGTCGCGAAGTGCACGTTGTAGAAGTAGCCGGCCTCCGACACGAACGACACCTTGCCTGCACCGTCGACCGTGACCTTCGAGGGATCGAGCACCCTCCAGCCTGTCGGCCAGTACGTGCCGTCCGCCTTCTTGCCGACGGTGTTCGTGTAGAGGACGTACGGGTAGGTGGTGTTCCCGATCTTCGTCACGAGCTCCTGCGCCGGACCGGGGTTGTCCTGCACGGTGACGGTCTGCCCGCCGGCCATGCCGCCCTTGCCGGCGCCGATCGCGACGGTCCAGTCGATCGCGTTGTGCTCCTCGTCGTACGTGCCCGACTTGTAGCTGCCGCGGCCCTGGAAGGTGCAGTTCTCCGTGCACTGGTTGTTCGCGGGCGGCGTCACGGTGGTGGTCACCGGCGTCCCGCCGACGTCGTAGGTCTTCGTGGTGTCGTGGTCGACCGTCGTCTTCACGGTCACCCAGAAGTCGAACGTGCCGTGGAGGTCGAGCGGGTGCGCGGCGACGTAGGCGCTGTCGAGATCGCAGTACAGCTGCGTCGTGGTCACGGTGCAGCGCCCCATCGTCGCGCCCGCCGCATCGGTGAGCGGGAAGGAGCCGGTGCGGCCGGCGAGCTCCGCGGGAAGCGAGAGCGCGAACCCGGCGGGCGTGGCCGGGTTGTCCGGCAGGCTCCACGTGCCCTCGAGCTGCGCCGAACTGCCGGACTGCACCGTCTGCGAGGTGAACGCCAGCGATGTGATGTCCGCCTCGCTCTGATACGGCGGTGCGGCGGATGCCACGGCGGCGGTGCCCAGCACCAGTGCCGCGACGGTGGACAGGATTGCGATCGCGCGCAGACGCACGCCCTTGATCCCCATGATGTACTCCCCAGATCTGCCCGCCGGAGCGGGGGCGCCCGACACGCCTCATAAATGAGATATCGGTGGGGAGGTTTCATGACGCGGGTTGTCCGAGAATCTCGGATCCGCCTTCGGACATGGGCGAAGGCCCCGGGTCGTCCCAGGGCCTTCGCGTGTCGCCGCGCCGTTGCGGCGCTCAGACCTGACGGCGGATGAACCTCATGAGGCCGACGATGATCGCGATGATCACGATCACCAGTCCGACCCACAGGAGGAACTTCGCCGTGGCGACGAAGACCCCGAGGAGCAGAAGCACGATTCCGACGAGCAGCAGGATTCCAGCCAGAGCGATCATGGCTCCAGCATGCCCGCGGCGCGCACGGGCCGGGAGGGCCTTGACACGGCGGCCCTGCCGTCGCTAACCCCGGGGCCGCTGCGCCAGGACGTCGTCGAGGAAGGCGTAGATCGTGGCGTGCAGGGCGGCGGTGGCCGCGTTGTCGATCGACCCGGCGTGGCCGCCCTCCGCAGGCTCGAGGTAGTGCACCTCGGCATCCGTCTCGTCCTGCAGGCGTGCGGCCATCTTGCGCGCCTGCACCGGACCCACCCGGTCGTCGCTGGTCGCGGCGTAGATGAGGCTCGGGGGATACGCCCTGCCGCCCTCGACCAGGTGGTAGGGCGAGAACGTCTGCACGAACGCCCAGTCATCCGGGTCGTCCGGATCGCCGTACTCGGCGATCCAGCTCGCCCCCGCTGACAGCCGCGTATAGCGGCGCATGTCGAGGAGCGGAACGCCGCACACGATCGCGCCGAAGTCCTCGGGGAACTGGGTCAGCATGTTGCCCACCAGCAGTCCGCCGTTGCTGCGGCCGTGGCATCCGATGCGGTCGGCGGTCGTGACGCCGCGGGCGACGAGGTCGCGGGCGACGGCGGCGAAGTCCTCGTACGCCCGGTGCCGGTTCTCCCTGAGGGCCGCCAGGTGCCACGCCGGGCCGAACTCGCCGCCGCCGCGGATGTTGGCGACGACGAACACGTTCCCCCGCTCGAGCCACGCCGGCCCGACCAGCGACGGGTACTCGGGGGTCAGCGCGTGCTCGAACCCGCCGTAGCCGCTCATCAGCACCGGGAGCACGCCGTCGCGCTCGCGGGGGCCGACCTCGAAGTACGGGATGCGGGTGCCGTCCGCCGACGTCGCCCAGTGCTGCACGGCGGTCAGCCCCGACGCGTCGAACACCTCGCGCGCCCGGTCGACGACGACGGGGCCGGATGCCACGGCATCCGTCACCACGAGGGTGGCCGGCGTCAGGAACCCTCGCGCCACGAGCCACAGCTCGTCGTCCTCGTCGGCATCGCGCGTCGCGACGCCCACGGACAGGAGGTCGCCGCCGTCGATCCCGGCGGGGAGCTCGGTCGCCGCCCAGCCGTCCGCCGGGTCGAGCGCGACGAGCCGGCTCTGCACGTCCTCGAGGATCGTCAGCACGAGGCGCCGCTTCGTCCAGGTCCAGGACTCGAGCACGGCGTGCGCGGACGGCACGAAGACGGGGACCAGCGCGTCACCACCGCTCGCTTCCCCGTCGCCGTCGCCCTCGACGAGTGCGCGCAGCGGTCCGACCAGCAGCGTTCCGCCCTCGTGGGTTCGGCCGCCCAGGGTCCACGGCGTCGTCGTGCGGACCGTGACGAGCTCGCCGTGCACGTCGACGTGCGCGTCCTGCGGGACGGCCACGATCCGCGGGGCGGCGGGGGATGCGGCATCCCACACGTGCACGTCGGTGTGGAAGAAGTCGCGCCACACGTCGACGACCGCGGTGGTGATGCCGTCCGTCCGATCGACCCCGACGAAGACCCCCACGTCGCCCCGCGTCGCACTGACCACGACGGGCGCGTCGGCGAGCGGTGTGCCGCGCCGCCACACCCGCGCCGTCGCCGGGTAGCCGGATTCGGTCGCGGCACCTCCGTCGACCGTCGCCGCGACGAGCAGCGTGTCCCGGTCGAGCCAGGCCGCGCGCGCCTTGTCGACGGGGATGCCGAAGGGCGTGTCGTCGACGAACCCCACGGCGGCCAGGTCGAACTCGCGCGTGACGTGGGCGTCGCCGCCGTCGGGGGAGAGCTGGAGCAGCACACGGTCGGTACCCGCCGGCCCGTGCAGCGCACCGCCGAACGCCCATGCGACGCCTTCCTCCGTCCCGAGGGCGTCGAGGTCGAGCAGCACCTGCCATTCGGGCCTGCCCGCCCGGAAGGCCGCGCGCGGGCTGCGGCGCCACAGACCGCGCGGGTTCGCGGCATCCCGCCACAGGTCATACATCCAGTCGCCGTGCCGCGCGGCGACGACCAGGCGATCGGGGTCGTCCAGCACGGCGCGCAGACGCTCCTCGAGCGCCGTCCGCTCGGCGGACGCGTAGATCCGCTCGGTGTCCGCGGTGCGGTCGGCCGCCCACGCGAGGGCGTCGTCGGCGTGGATCTCCTCCAGCCACAGGTAGGGATCGGCGCGGTCGGAATCGGACGCGGGAGCGGGGTCGGCGGGCACGACGCCAGCCTATGCCGCGGCGCTAGCCTGGCCTGACGACCCTGCCCTGTCACGAAGGAGCGTCATGAGACTCGTCCAGGTCGCCCAGCACGCCGACGACCTCGAGCGCGCCGCGCTCTTCTACACCGCCCTGCTCGAGATCGAGCCGACGGCGGTGTTCGATCCGCCGGGGCTGCTGTTCTTCGACCTGGACGGGGTCCGTCTCCTGCTCGACCGCAACGCGCCGTCATCGCTCGTGTACCTCCAGGTCGACAACGTCCATGACGCGCTCGACCGGCTCGACGGGGCGGTGGAGGTCGTCTCGCGGCCGCACCTCATCTTCACGCACGAGGACGACCTGCTCGGGCCCGCGGGCCGCGAGGAGTGGCAGGCGTTCATCCGCGACTCCGAGGGCAACACGGTCGGCCTGGTCTCCTTCGTGCACCCCTGAGCCGGCGCCGCGTAGCCTGAGAGCATGACCGCCTACGTCTCGGCGTTCGAGCTGTTCTCCATCGGCGTGGGACCCTCGAGCTCGCACACCGTCGGACCCATGCGCGCCGCCCGCGACTTCGCTGCACGCCTGCGCGCATCCGGACTGCTCGACGCGGTCGGCCGCGTCGAGTGCCGGCTGTACGGGTCGCTCGGCGCCACCGGTCTCGGCCACGGCACGCCCGACGCCGTCGTCGCGGGGCTCCAGGGGCTCGACCCCGAGAGCGTGGATCCCGCCGTCGTGCGCGCCGCCTGGACGAACTGGCCCGACGGCCGCCCGCTCGCCCTCGACGGGACGCACCCCGTCCCGTTCGCCACGGCGGACGTGGCGTTCGAGCCGCGCACCCGCCTGCCCGGTCATCCGAACGCGATGACTCTCCGCGCGTACGCGGGCCCCGCCTCGGATGCCGCAGCCGCCGTCCTCGCGGAGGACACGTACTACTCCGTCGGCGGAGGCTTCATCCGCCGCGAGGGCGAGCCTGTGCGCGTGTCGGCGCATCCGTTCCCGCTCGGCTTCGACACCGCTGCCGAGCTCCTCGCCCTCTGCGACGAGCACGGCATCACCATCGCCGAGGCCGCACGCCGCAACGAGGAGGCGCTGCGCTCCGAATCCGACGTCGCCGCGGGGCTCGACGCGATCTGGGATGCGATGGCCGCGTGCGTGGAGGCGGGGCTGCACACCGGCGGGGTGCTGCCCGGGATGCTGAAGGTCAAGCGGCGCGCGAGCGCGATCCGCGAGCAGCTGGAGGCATCCGAGGCCGGCGGCCACCGGGAGCTCCCCGGCGAGTGGCTCGGCGCCTTCGCGCTCGCGGTCAACGAGGAGAACGCGTCGGGTGGCCGTGTCGTCACCGCGCCCACCAACGGCGCCGCCGGCATCGTGCCCGCCGTCGCGATGTACTGGTGGCGCTTCCTCGCCGACTCCGGGCTCGGTGTCGGCAATGCGGTCACGCCGCACGGCGAGCTCGTCGGCAGCGCACTGCTCGGCTTCGCCGCGCACCAGCAGCTCGGGCCGGTCGTGCCGGACGTGCTCGACGACCACGCCGTCGCCGAGGCGAACCGGCGCCGCGGCATCCGGCGCTACCTTCTCACGGCGACCGCGCTCGGCTCGCTGTTCAAGGCGAACGCCTCGATCTCGGGGGCGGAGGGCGGATGCCAGGCCGAGGTCGGGTCGGCCTGCGCCATGGCCGCCGGCGGGCTCACCGCGGTGATGGGCGGGACGAACCGGCAGATCGAGAACGCGGCCGAGATCGCCATGGAGCACCACCTCGGTCTCACGTGCGACCCGGTCGGCGGCCTCGTGCAGATCCCGTGCATCGAGCGGAACGCGATCGCGGCATCCACCGCGGTGGCCGCCGCGCGGCTGGCGCTGCGCGGCGACGGGACGCACTACGTGCCGCTCGACACCGTCGTCGAGACGATGCGGCAGACCGGCATCGACATGTCGACGAAGTACAAGGAGACCAGCGAAGGCGGTCTCGCCGTCAACGTCATCGAGTGCTGACGCGTCAGCACTCCGCGGGCCGCGGGGTGCGCAGCTTGGCCGTCAGAGTGCGCAGCTGGCGCAGCTCGTCGTCGTCGAGCACCGCCATCCGCTCGGAGATGCGCGCCGCGTGAGCCGCGGCGATCGCGCGGAACTTCGCCACGCCCTCGTCGGTCGCGCGCACGAGCGCTCCGCGCCCGTCATCGGGGTCGGCGCACTTGCTGATGAGCCCGCGCGCCGCCATGCGGTCGACGAGGCGCGACACGCTCGGCTGGCTGATGAGCATGTTGGCCGTGACGTCGCGCAGCCGCGCGGTCTGGTCGGGCCCGCGGGTGACGGTGAGAAGCACGTCGTACTCGCCCTGGGAGAGCTCGGACCCTTCGAAATCCTCGCTGATCTCACCGAACACCTCGTGCTGCGCGCGGAACAGGCTCTCCCACGCCTCGACAGCGAGTCGGCGATCGGTCATGGAGAACAGCGTACGACCTAGGCTGAATCGCATGAGCAAGGCGAGCGGTCGTGCCCCCGAGTCGGTGCGGCCGGCGCGCCGGGGCACCGTCGTCCGAAGCCTGTTCGCGCTCGCCGCGGCCGCCGTACTGGTCGTCCTGCCGACGGTCGGCGCCACGGCGAGCGAGGCGGCGACCGACCGGGTGGGCATCGGCGCGTCGGCGGTGGGAGCGGTGGGCGTGCGCCCGGCCGACGTGAACGACTTCTCGTTCCAGAGCATGGACGTCGACTACACCCTCGGACGGGACCGCGACGGCTCGAGCACCCTCGAGGTCGTCGAGACGTTCGTCGCGTCGTTCCCGCAGACCGATCAGAACCACGGCATGCGCCGCAGCATCCCGGACTCCTACAACGGCCAGCCGCTGTTCCCCGAGCTCGTGTCGATCACCGACGGCGCCGGCCGGCCGCGCGCGGCGGAGACGAACGACGAGGACGGCACCTTCTCGATGACCTCGCGGGCGGACGGGTTCGTGCACGGCACCCAGACCTACGTCTTCACCTACCGGCTGCGCAACGTCACGTGGCACTTCGCGAACACGGACGACGACGAGTTCTACTGGGACGTGAACGGCGTCGCGTGGCCCCAGAGCTTCGGGCGGGTGAGCGCGACGCTCCACCTCGATCCGGCGTTGTCGAAGGCGCTGACCGGGCAGAGGTCGTGCTACCACGGCGCCCAGGGCGCGCGGGACACGTGCGACATCGCGTCGACGACCGGTGCGGACGGGTCCGCGACGCTGAAGGCCGCGATCGAGGACGTCCCCGCACGTCAGACGCTGACGATCGCGGTGGGGTTCCGCTCGGGCACGTTCACGCTGTTCGACTCGTCGCTCCTCGCGTCGCCGTGGGGCTGGACGCAGGGCATCGCCGGTGTCGGGATGCTGGCAGCCCTCGCGTTCGCGATCGTGACGCGGGTCCGCCGCCTCCGCGACGATCCCGGCCGGCCGACCATCATCGCCGAGTACACACCGCCACCCGGAGTCGACGCCCTGCAGAGTGCGGTGCTGCTCGGGCGCACCACGAAGGCGATCCCGGCAGAGGTGCTCGAGCAGGCGGTGGTCGGCAGCATCCGGATCCTCGAGGGCGGCCGCAAGGCCTTCGGCGGGTACAGACTGCAGGCGCAGCTGATCGATCCGTCGCGCGCCGACGGCGACGGGCGCATGCTCCTGGCCGGCCTCTTCGGCGACAGCCCCCGGGTCGGGGACGTCTTCGAGTTCGGCCGCACGGACCGGCGCTTCTCGTCCGCGGCGCAGGGCATCCTGTCGTGGGCGGCGAAGGAGCTGGACCGGACGGGGCTGCGCCGCAGCGTGCCCCGGGGCGCTCGGGCGCTGCCCATCCTTCTCGCGGTGGGGTTCCTCGCGGTCGTGTGGCTCGCGGGATTCGTCGCGCTGGGCGCCGGGGTGAACGCGGGCTGGCCCATCGCGCTGATGGTGGCTTCGATGGCGATGTTCTTCGCCGTGATCGCGCTCGTGTCGCGCAAGCCCCTCTCGAAAGAGGGAGCGGAGGTCCGCGATCATCTCGAGGGGCTCAGGGTCTTCATCGAGTGGGCGGAGGCGGACCGCATCCGGATGCTGCAGTCGCCGGGCGGTGCCGAGCGCGTGCGGATCGATGCGACCGACCCGCGCCAGATCCTGAAGCTCTACGAGGCGCTCCTGCCCTACGCGGTCGTCTTCGGTCAGGAGAAGCAGTGGGCGGCCCAGCTCGCGGTGATGTACGGGTCCGGGGTGACGCCGTACTGGTACGTGGGCGCCCACGGATTCGACGCGTCATCCTTCTCGGCGGGCATCGGCTCGCTCTCCGCGTCGGCATCGTCCTCCTCGTCCACCTCGGGCGGATCGGGCGGAGGCGGCTCCGCGGGCGGCGGCGGAGGCGGAGGCGGCGGCGGGGGCGTCTAGGCAACATCTCCGCGGTTCTGCGCGCGGGGCCGCGCGATTCTGGTGTGCAAGAACGCGGAGATGTGCAGTATTGCGGACGCGGGGGCCCGATCCGGCCCGCGATGTTGCACATCTCCGCTGTATTGCGCGCAGCGCGCGGCGCGCAGCACGGAGCGACGGGTGCGCCGAGACAGAGTAAGGGCCGGTCGGAGAGGCTCCCGACCGGCCCTTGTCCCTTGCACCAAGAGTGTCCTGCAATCACATGCCGGTAGCTGCCACAGCAAAACAACTACCGTGCTTGCACTCTATAACGGAAAGGTAACGAGGGGGAAGAGGTCGGCGTTATCTTTTCGTGATTCTTTTCCGACTCATAGGAATCGCACCGTGCACCGCCCGGGCGATCCTGCGCCAAGATGTGATCGTGGTGACGCAGCAGATCGTAGGGCCGCCCGCGCGGGCGGCGATGTTCCTCGTACTCACGGTGGCCGAGGGGCGTGAGCCGGACGTGCGCGACGTGCTCGCGGACGTGTCCGGCCTCACGCGTTCGGTGTCGTTCCGGACCCCCGACGACGACCTCATGTGCGTCGTCGGCATCGGTGCCGACCTGTGGGATCGGATGTACGGGCTGCCCCGCCCGCAGGGGCTGCACCCCTTCGTCCCGCTGCAGGGTCCGAAGCACTCCGCCCCCGCGACCCCGGGGGATCTGCTCGTGCACCTCCGGGCGCGGCACATGGACTCGTGCTTCGAGCTCGCGCGCCACGTGACCGCTCGGCTGGCCGGTCTCGCCGAGGTCGTCGACGAGGTGCACGGGTTCAAGTACTTCGACGAGCGAGACCTGCTGGGCTTCGTGGACGGCACCGAGAACCCCGAGGGTCAGGATGCCTCGGACGCGGTCCTGATCGGCGACGAAGATCCGCTCCACGCGGGCGGGAGCTACGTCATCGTGCAGAAGTACCTGCACGATATGGCCGCGTGGAACGCCCTCTCGGTCGAGGAGCAGGAGCGCGTGATCGGGCGCACCAAGCTCGACGACATCGAGATGCCCGACGACGTGAAGCCGGCGAACTCCCATCTCGCGCTCAACGTCATCGAGGACGAGCACGGTGTCCAGCGCCAGATCATGCGCGACAACATGCCGTTCGGCAGCGTGGGCGACGGGGAGTTCGGCACCTATTTCATCGGCTACGCCGCCACCCCGGACGTCATCGAGCAGATGCTGCGGAACATGTTCCTGGGCAACCCGCCGGGCACCTACGACCGGATCCTCGACTTCTCCACCGCGCACACGGGCTCGCTCTACTTCGTGCCCACCGTGGAGTTCCTCGACGACCCGCCCGCCTGAGCTGCGCCGCGACCGCGGCCGGCCGCCGGTCAGGCCGTGCGGTGCCGGTGGTAGAAGTCGAGGAGCGCGCGGGTCGAGGCATCCTGTGCCGCGACGGCATCCTCGTCGCCCTCGATGGCGGGCGCGATCTGCAGGGCGAGCTGCTTGCCGAGCTCGACGCCCCACTGGTCGAAGGAGTTGATTCCCCACACCGTGCCCTGCGTGAACGTGATGTGCTCGTACAGCGCGATGAGCTCGCCGAGCACGCGCGGGGTGAGGGCGGGCGCGAAGATCGACGTCGTCGGGCGGTTGCCGGGGAAGGTCCGCGCGGCGACGAGCGGACCGGTGGTGCCCTCCGCCTCGACCTCCTCCGCCGACTTGCCGAAGGCGAGCGCCTTGGTCTGCGCGAGGAAGTTCGCCAGGAACAGCCCATGCACGTCGCGGCCGTCGTCGGTCAGCGGATACGCGGGGTCGGCGAATCCGATGAAGTCCGCGGGGATCAGCCTCGTGCCCTGATGGATGAGCTGATAGAACGCATGCTGGCCGTTCGTTCCCGGCTCGCCCCAGAAGACTTCGCCGGTATCGGTCGTCACGGGTGATCCGTCCCAGCGCACGGACTTGCCGTTGGACTCCATCGTCAGCTGCTGCAGGTACGCCGGGAAGCGGTGGAGCAGCTGCGCGTAGGGGAGGACGGCGTGCGACTGCGCGCCGAGGAAGTTCGAGTACCAGACGTTGAGGAGCCCCATCAGCACCGGCACGTTCTGCGCGAGCGGCGTGGTGCGGACGTGCTCGTCCACGGCGTGGAAGCCCGCGAGCAGCTCGCGGAAGACGTCCGGACCGAGCGCGATGTCGAGCGACAGTCCGATCGCCGAGTCCACCGAGTAGCGGCCGCCGACCCAGTCCCAGAACCCGAACGCGTTCTGCGGGTCGATGCCGAACGCCTCGACCTTGTCGAGCGCCGTCGACACCGCGACGAAGTGGTGGGCGACCGCATCCGTGCGGGATGCCTCATCCGCCGTGATCGCGCCGGACTTCTCCAGCCCCGCCCACAGCCAGTCGCGGGCGAGGTGCGCGTTGGTGAGCGTCTCGAGCGTCGTGAAGGTCTTCGACGCGACGATGAACAGCGTCGTCTCGGGGTCGAGCCCCGCGGTCTTCTGGGCGAGGTCGGTCGGGTCGATGTTCGAGATGAACCGCGCCTCGATCCCGGCGTCGGCGTAGGGCTTGAGCGCCTCGTAGACCATGACCGGGCCGAGGTCGGACCCGCCGATCCCGATGTTCACCAGGGTCGCGACCTTCTTGCCGGTCACACCGGTCCACGCGCCCGAGCGGACCCGGTCGGCGAACGCCGCCATCCGGTCGAGCACCTCGTGCACGTCATGATCGACGTGCTGGCCGTCGACCACCAGCGCGGGGGAGGCGTCGGCGGGCCGGCGCAGGGCCGTGTGCAGGACGGCGCGATCCTCGGTCGTGTTGAGGTGGGCGCCCTCGAGCATGAGCGCGAACCGCTCGGCGACGCCGGTCTGCTCGGCGAGCCGGACGAGGGCCGCGACGATCTCGTCGGTGACGAGGTTCTTCGACAGGTCGACGTGCAGGTCGGCGAGGGGATGCGTCAGCCTCGCCACGCGGTCGGGATCGTCGGCGAACCAGCCGCGCAGATCCGGGGTGAAATCCGCCTTGAGCGTTTCGAGCTCGGCCCAGGCGGCCGTCGTGGTGGGGTCGATCGGAGCAGTCACGTCCCTACGCTAGCGCGGCGCGGAGCGGGTGGTCGCCGTTATGATGCTCGTCATAATATGATGAGCGTCATACCATCGAGAGGATCCATCATGCCCATGATCGACATCTACGCCGCCGCCGGAACCTTCGCCGACCCGCACGCGCTCGCGACCGCCGTCGCCACCGCCGTCAAAGACGTCGAGGGCGTTCCCGACATCCCGATGTTCCGGAAGAACACGGCGGCGTTCGTGCACGAACTCCCCGCCGCCGCGATCGCGAACGTCGACGGCGACAGCGCCTACGTCCGCGTGCAGGTGCTGACCAACGCGGGCGCGCTCGATCGCGAGAAGCAGATCGCGGTCGTCGAGCGGCTGACCGGCATCGTCGCCGAGGCGGCGGGTGACCCCTCGCTGTCGGAGCGCACGTGGGTCCTCCTCACCGAGGCCCCCGAGGGCGGCTGGGGCCTGTGGGGCCACGCGCACACCAACGCCGAGCTGGTGACGGCCGCGCGCGCCGAGATCGCGAAACTCCAGGGGGCCTGATGACCGACGTGCGTGAGCGGATGGCGGACGCCGCGGCGCTGCTGCTCGCGCGCGACGGCTACCAGGCGACGTCGTTCACCGAGGTGCTGGAGACCTCCGGGGCGCCGCGCGGCTCGATCTACCACCATTTCCCGGGCGGGAAGGACGAGCTGGTCTCGCTCGCGCTCGACCGTCAGGCCGCGCGCGTGATCGGCGGCCTCGACCGCCTCGAGGGACGGACGCCGGGCGAGGTCGTCGAGAGCTTCGCGCGCTGGTGGCGCCTGGGCCTGGAGAAGAGCGACTTCGCGGTGGGGTGCTCGCTCGTGGCCGTGACCGCCTCCGCGGGTGCCGGCGCGCTGCGGGAGGAGGCGGGCACCCTGTTCGAGCGGTGGATCGTCCGGCTGGCGTCGCTCTTCGAGGGTGCGGGGGTGGATGCCGCGGTCGCGGCATCCTTCGCCGGAGAGCTGCTCGCCGCCGTCGAGGGGGCCGTGGCCATCGCCCGCGCGCAGTCCTCGTTCACCGTCTTCGACCGCGTGGTCGAGCGTCTGCGCGCCGAGGCGGACGCGTTGGGAGGAAAGGGATCCGATGACTGAGAGCACCCGCACGCTGATCTGGGCCGACCCGCTCGCGACACGAGACCGCGTCGCCGGTTTGAGCGGGCTGGAGGCGATGCGGGCGCTCCGCGACGGACTCATCCCGCCGCCGCCGATCGCCGAGACGATGAACTTCACGCTCACCGAGGCGGATCCGGGCCGGGTCGTCTTCGAGTGCCGGCCGGGGTTCGAGCACTACAACCCGATCGGCGCGGTCCACGGCGGACTCGCGTGCACGCTGCTCGACACCGTGACCGGCTGCGCCGGCCACACGACGCTCGAGGCCGGCCAGGGTTACACGTCGATCGAGATCAGCGTGAAGTACCTGCGACCGGTCACCGCCGACGGCGGCGTGCTCACCGCCGTCGGCGTCGTGACCAAACCAGGGCGCCGCGTGATCTTCGCCGAGGGGACGATCATCGACGCCCAGGGCCGACTGCTCGCGACCGCCTCCAGTTCGCTGCTCGTCCTCTGACGGGCGGGTCAGCGCTGCGCGCGCGCCAGGTTCGCCTCGAGCTCCTCGGCGTTCTGCGCCACGACGTAGGCGGGCTGGTCGCGCTCGACGCGCCAGCTCTCCGCGAGCGGGCCGATGTTCACGGTGTCGAAGCCGAACTCGTCGTAGAGCGACGTCACGAACGCGGCGGCGTCGTCGAAGTCGCTGGCCGTGGCGAGCGCGCGACGCTCCGCGGTGCCGGCCGGAGCGCCGTCCGTCAGGATCTGGCCCGACATGATGTGGTTGAAGGCCTTCGCCACCTTCGATCCCGGCAGGTGGTCCTGCAGCAGCTGCGAGGTGGTCGTCTGCTTCTCGTCGAGCGCCGCGATGTGCCCGTCGCGCTCCCAGTAGTAGTTGTTCGTGTCGAGCACGATCTTGCCGGCGAGAGGCTCGACCGGGATCCGGTCGACCGCCTTGAGGGGCACGGTCACGATCGCCCAGTCGCCGGCTTCGGCCGCCTCCTGCGCGGTCGCCGCGCGCGCCCTGTCGCCGAGTCGTGCGACCAGGTCGGCGAGAGACTCCGGTCCTCGCGAGTTGCTGATCACCACGTCGTAGCCCCGCTGCACGAGACCCTCCGCGAGTGTCGAGCCGATGTTTCCTGCGCCGATGATTCCCACTGTCGTCATAGTGAGGGGCAACGCACGGATGCCGGCCGCATTCCCTCGACCTCCCGCGGCGACGCCGGCTCGATCTCACGCGGCTAGCGTGGGTTCATGCCGAAGACGCCGTTCGAATCGCTCACCGACTACATCGCCCTGCCGCGCGTCGAGGGTCTCGCCCTCTCGCCGGACGGCGCCCGCGTCGTCCTCACGGTCGCGACCCTGAAGTCCGACGAGACGGCGTACGAGCGTGCGCTGTGGGAGGTACGGGCCGACGGATCGGGCGTGCCGCGGCGACTCACCCGCTCGGCGAAAGGCGAGTCGGGTGCGGCATTCCTGTCCAACGGCGATGCGGTGTTCGTGTCCGCCCGCCCCGGGTCCGACGATGACGACGAGGCCGCGCAGCTGTGGCTGCTTCCGGCGTCCGGCGGAGAGGCCCGCCCGGTGACGCGCCTGACGGGCGGCGTCTCGGGCATCGCGGCGACGGCCACGGCATCCGAGCGCGTCATCCTCGCGGCGGACCTTCTGCCGTCTGCCGAGTCGATCGAGGAGGATGCGCGCCTGCGCGCGGAACGCAAGAAGCACAAGGTGGCGGCGATCCTCCACGACTCGTATCCGGTGCGCTACTGGGATCACGACCTCGGTCCCGCGGCGCCGCACCTCTTCTCCCTCGACCTGGGCGGACTCGAGGACACTGTCATCCGCGAGCTCCCGAGCGCGAGCGACGACGGCGACGCCGCGAAGCCCTACCCCGCCGACCTCCCCCGGCCCCGCGACCTCACTCCGCGCCCGGGGCGCTCGGCGGACGCGGCCGGCGTCGCGGTGACACCGGACGGAGGCACGGTCGTGGCCGCGATGCAGGTGCCGGAGGGACTCGACCTGCGGTACCGTCTCGTCTCCATCGACGTGTCGTCCGGCGCGCACACGGTGCTGTTCGACGAGCCCGGGGTCGACCTCGAGTGGCCCGCGATCGACCACGCGGGCACGCGGATCGCCTTCCTCCGCACCGCCAAGAGCACGCCCGCCGGTCCGACCGCCCAGGAGCTCTGGATCGCGGGCATCGACGGGTCCGGCGCGCACCGCATCGCGACGGACTGGGATCGCTGGCCGGCCGAGTTCGCCTTCGACGCCGACGACGCCGCTCTCGTGGCAGTGGCCGATTCGGATGGGCGCGCGCCGATCTTCCGCATCCCTCTCGACGGGGGAGCGGTCGTGCAGCTCACTCACGACGACTTCGCCTACGCGAACCTGCGCGTCGACGCGGTCGCGGGCGCACTGTTCGCCCTCCGCTCGTCGTGGGTGACCCCGCCACACCCCGTCCGGATCACCGCAGACGGCCCGGTCGCGCTCGCGACTCCGGCGCCGCTTCCGGCCGTTCCCGGCACGATCACCGAGGTGGAGACCACCGTCCATGACGGCGCGCGGGTCCGCGGGTGGCTGCTGCTGCCCGCGTCCGCATCTGCCGACGCCCCGGCACCGCTCCTGCTGTGGATCCACGGCGGCCCCCTGAACAGCTGGAACGCCTGGAGCTGGCGCTGGAACCCGAACCTCGCGGTCGCCCAGGGGTACGCCGTGCTCCTGCCCGATCCGGGGCTGTCGACGGGATACGGACTCGACTTCATCGCGCGGGGATGGAACGCGTGGGGCGCCGAGCCCTTCACCGACCTCATGGCGATCACCGATGCCACCGAGGCGCGGCCGGACATCGACGAGACGAAGACCGCCGCGATGGGCGGCTCGTTCGGCGGCTACATGGCCAACTGGGTGGCCGGTCACACCGACCGGTTCCGGGCCATCGTCACGCACGCGAGCCTCTGGGCGCTCGACCAGTTCGCGGGCACGACCGACCTCACGGGGTACTGGAAGAGCATCTTCACGCCACAGGCGATGATCGACAACGACCCGCATCGGTTCGTGCGCGACATCCGCTCCCCGCTGCTCGTCATCCACGGCGACCACGACTACCGCGTGCCGATCGGGGAGAGCCTGCGCCTGTGGTCAGAGCTGACCGAGCATTTCGCGGAGCCCGACGGCACCATCGTGCACCGGTTCCTCTACTTCCCCGACGAGAACCACTGGGTGCTCAAGCCTCAGCACGCGGTGGTCTGGTACCAGACGGTCTTCGGATTCCTCGGGGAGCACGTCCACGGGACGACGTGGGTCCGGCCGGACGCTCTCGGCTGACCGGACCCCACGTCGACCGTGCGATCTCAGCGCGCGAGCAGTTCGAGCGTGTCCACGACGCGGTTCGAGAATCCCCACTCGTTGTCGTACCAGGCGACGACCTTCACGTTGCGGCCGTCGACGCGGGTCAGCGCGGAGTCGAAGATCGACGACGCCGGGTCGCCCGTGATGTCGGAGGAGACGAGCGCGTCCTCCGAGTACTCCAGGATGCCGGCGAGCCGCCCGTCGGCCGCGGCGCGGTAGGCCGCGAGGACCTCGTCGCGAGTGACCTCGCGGCTGACGACGGTGTTGAGCTCGACGATCGAGCCGACCGGGACGGGGACGCGGATGGAGTCGCCCGACAGCTTGCCGTCGAGGTTCGGCAGCACGAGTCCGATCGCCTTCGCGGCACCGGTCGTCGTCGGCACGATGTTGACGGCGGCTGCGCGAGCCCGCCGCGGATCGCGATGCGGTCCGTCCTGGAGGTTCTGCTCCTGCGTGTAGGCGTGCACCGTCGTCATGAAGCCGTGCTCGATCCCCGCGAGGTCGTCGAGCACGGCGGCCAGCGGCGCGAGCGCATTCGTGGTGCACGACGCGTTGGAGACGATCGTGTGCGTCGACGGGTCGTACGCGTCCGTGTTGACGCCGTACGCGAGGGTCACGTCGGCGCCGTCGGCGGGGGCGGAGATCAGCACGCGCTGGGCTCCGGCATCCAGGTGGGCGCGCGCCGCCGCCGCCGAGGCGAATCGCCCCGTGGACTCCAGCACGATGTCGATGTCGAGCTGCGCCCACGGCAGCGCGGCGGGGTCGCGCTCCGCGAGGACGCGGATGCGGTGGCCGTCGACGACGAGCGCGTCGCCGTCCACGGCCACCGGCCGGCCGAGGCGGCCCGCGGTCGAGTCGAAGGCGAGGAGACGCGCGAGTGCCGCGGGCTCGGTCAGGTCGTTGACGGCGACGACCTCCAGGTCGCTGGAGCGCTCCAGGAGGGCGCGCAGAACGTTGCGGCCGATGCGGCCGAAGCCGTTGATCGCGATTCGGGTCATGGGGTGAGGTCCTTTCTCTCGCGATCAACGATCACGGACCGCCGTGCACCTCGCCAGTGGCTGGAAAGCCACGGTTCAAAAGGATCAAGCCAGGATCAAGCCCGGAACGAACGGCGGTATTCGCCGGGCGTCGTGCCCAGGACGCGCCGGAAGTGCAGGCGCAGATTGGCTCCCGTGCCAAGTCCGACCGCGGCGGCGATCTGCTCGACGCCGAGCTCCGACCGCTCCAGCAGTTCGCGGGCCAGGTCGACCCGCGCGCGCATCACCCACTGCAGCGGCGTGTAACCCGTGTCCTCCACGAATCGTCGCGAGAACGTCCGCGGTGAGACCGCCGCTCGCCGCGCGAGCCGCTCGAGGGTCAGCGGTTCCTCCAGCCGGCCGAGCGCCCACTCCCGCACCTCCGCGAACCTCGCGCCCAGGGGCTCGCGGGCGATCTGCGGCACGTACTGCGCCTGCCCGCCGCTGCGGTAGGGGGCCGCGACCAGGCGCCGCGCGGCGTGGTTCGCGGCGGCGACGCCGAGCTCGCGGCGCAGGATGTGGAGGCAGAGGTCGATCCCGCTCGCGGCTCCCGCCGAGGTCAGGACGTCGCCCTCGTCGACGAAGAGCACGTTCTCGTCCACCTCCACGAGCGGATGCCGCGCAGCGAGCGCCGCCGTGTAGTGCCAATGCGTCGTCGCGCGCTTGCCGTCGAGGAGCCCGGTCGCCGCCAGCGCGAACGCCCCGGTCGAGATCGCGGCGAGACGCGCGCCGCCGGCGTGGGCGGCACGCAGCGCATCGATCACCGCCTCCGACGGATCGTCGCGATCGGGGTGGCGGTACCCCGGCAGGAAGACGAGGTCCGCCCAGTCGAGGGTCTCCAGCCCCGAGGCCACGTGGTACGAGAGGCCGTCACCGCCGCTGACGAGTCCCGGTGCCGCCCCGCACACCCTGACCTCGTACGGCATGCTCGCGCGCGTCGTGAACACCTGCGCGGGGATCCCCACGTCGAGCGGCTTCGCGCCCTCGAGGACCAGGACGGCGACCCGCCGCATCCGTTCCGCCATGCCCACACGGTAGCGTCCCGGCCCGTGCACGCCCGGTGGGACGACGCACTACACCCCGTCGAAGAAGCCTCCGAGCCACTCCAGCCCCATCCCGATGAGGGTGATGGCGACGGCGGCGGCGAGCGTCCAGCCCAGGATGGCGAGGCCGCGACGACCGCGCCGGCCCTCGAACGTTCGCGGATCGAGGACATCGCGTGAGATCTTGTCCAGGTTGGGCGCGACGATGTCGAGGTACCCGGTGAGCGAGTCCCGGTCTTCGGGTAGTCCGTAAGGGAGGGGTTCGTCGTCGTCGCGATCGACCATGAGACCAGTGTGCGCCCGGATCTGGTCGCGATCCACCTCGGGTTCGTATCGATCGATGGTGTGATCGGCGCCACGTCACGCGTGGTCGGGGTCGTCGTCTCCATCGGTCCAGCCGGCGATGTCGACGCCGTGATTGTCCGGCGAGGCGATGGTCCACCACAGCGGTGCATGGGCATCGCTCACGAGACGGCCGCCCGCGGCGAGCGCGGCCCGGACCCGCGCCTCCGCCTGTTCGGCCGGGAGGGAGAGGTCGATGTGCGTCCGCCCGCGGCCGGTCGCGCCGCTGTGCAGCTCGTGGAACCACAGCGGCGGATTCCTGCGCAGCGGATCGATGGCGTCCTCGTCGCCGAGGTCGTCGTAGCCGAGCGCCGCGTTCCAGAAGGGGCGCACATCCTGACCGGCCCCCTGCGCCACGGCGATCTGGATGACCTGGAGCTGGGACGGGTCGGCCTCGAGGCCCAGGTCGCGCGCCGCCGCCGTGACCCGCTGCGCGATCTGCACGTCGACCTCGTCGAGCCGGCCGTCGGCGCGCACCGTGCGCACGAACACGCCATCGGGCCGGACGTCGACGTCGGGCTGGCGATCGAGACCGCCGACGGCCACCGCCAGCGCCGCGGTGAACGCGATGCCCTGCGCGTAGGAGGCGGTGCGCCAGTAGGACATCGCCCCGCCGAACAGCACGCGCCACTGTTCGACGTCGGCCGCGTCGTGGAAGCCCTTCGCCGTGATGCCCATGATCACTTCCCGTCCCAGACGTCGACCCATCCCGCGATGTCGACGCTGTGATTGTCGGATGACGCCAGCCCCCACCAGTGCGGAGCATCCTCGTCGATCGCAACCCGGCCACCGGCGGCCACGGCGGCGGTCACCCGAGCTTCGGCGTGCTCGTTCGGCACGGCGACGTCGACGTGGGTGCGTCCGCGGCCGGTGGCACCGGATCGCACCTCGTCGAACCAGAACCGCGGCCCGCGACCGTGCGGGTCGATGATCACCGCGTCGTTGCGGCGTACATAGCCCAGCACCGCGAGCCAGAAGTCCTGCGTGTCGGCGCCCTCGCCCTGCGCCACCGCGATGCCGAGCGTGTGCAGACGGGTGTCGTCCGGACGGCTGCCGACGGTGCCGGCGGCGAGTGAGACGCGGCGGGCGAGCTCGACGTCGCTCGTGCCGATGCCCTGCACCGGCCCGAGGCTCGACGAACGCACCGTGACGCCTTCCGGTCGCAGGTCGATCTCGGGTTCGAGGCCGAGGGCCGCAGCGATCTCGCCGACGGCCGCGACGAGGGCGGCTCCGTGGGCGAACGAGGCGGTGGGGAAGTGCGCCTGGACGCCCCCGTACAGCACGTGCCAGCCTTCGACACCACCGGCCGCGTGGAACTCCGCGGGGGTGATCGAGTCGTCCGTCATCTCGGCCCCTCTCCCTCGCGATCACGGTAGCGGGCGCCTCGGACACCCGCCCCGCCGGGCATCATGGAGGGATGACCTCCATCCCCGGCATCCCCCTGAACGACGGCACCGCCTTCCCCGAGCTCGGCCTCGGCACGTACAAGCTGCAAGGTGACGCCGGAATCGACGCGATGGTCGCGGCGATCGGCTCCGGCTACCGCCTCCTCGACACCGCGGTCAACTACCAGAACGAGACCGAAGTCGGCGAGGCGGTCCGTCGCAGCGGGCTCGATCGCGACGAACTGATCGTGGCGACCAAGATCCCTGGCCGCGACCACGGCTACGACGGGGCACTCGCGAGCGCCCGCGGTTCGCTGGACCGCCTCGGCCTCGAGCGGATCGACCTGTACCTCATCCACTGGCCGAACCCCAGCGTCGACAGGTACCTCGACACGTGGCGCGCCATGATCGACCTGCGTGCCCAGGGGCTCGTCCGCTCCATCGGCGTCTCCAACTTCACCGAGCCGATGCTGACGCGCCTCATCGACGAGACCGGCGTCACGCCCGCCGTGAACCAGGTCGAGCTGCACCCGTATTTCCCGCAGGAGGCGCTGCGGACGTTCCACGCTGAGCGCGGCATCCGCACCGAGAGCTGGAGCCCGCTCGCTCGCCGCAGCGAACTGCTGACCGAGCCCGTGATCCTCGACATCGCCGCCGTGCACGGCGTCACCCCCAGGCAGGTCGTCCTGCGCTGGCATGTCGAGCTCGACGCGACGCCGATCCCGAAGTCGGCCGATCCGGCGCGCCAGCGCGAGAACATGGACGTGTTCGGATTCGAGCTCCGCGCCGACGAGGTCGTCGCCATCTCCGGGCTCGAGCGCGGCCGTCTGTGGGGCGGCGACCCCGACACCCACGAGGAGATGTAGGCCGGACGCGCCCAGGGCGGGTGCCGCTAGAGCTGCGCTCCGTCGTCGTGCTCGTCGAACATGTCGGGGTTGCGCCCGCGCCATGACTCATACGCGATCAGCCAGCCGATCGACACGACGACGGCGAGCAGGATGCCGATCCAGACACTGCCGAGGATCGCGCCGACCAAGCCGCCGACGACCAGGAGCACGATCGCGCCGACGATCCAGCCGATGCGCCCGCGCGGCCAGCCGGTTCCGGAGGAGGGGGAGCTCATGCCCCCAGCGTAGGGGGCGCGGCGCGGCTCAGGACGCCGCGTTGGCGGCGATCATCCAGCTGAACCCGTACTTGTCGACGAGCATGCCGAACTTGCCGCCCCACGGCGGCGTCTCGAACGGCATCGTCACGGTGCCGCCCTCGGCCAGCGCATTCCAGTAGCCCTGCAGGACGCCTTCGTCGTCGCCGCTGAGCGACAGCGAGATGTTCGCGGGCCGCTCGAAGGCCATGTGCGCGGGGGTGTCGGAGCCCATGAGGGTGAGCCCCTCGGCCGTGGTGAGCTGGGCGTGCATCACGAGCTCGTTCTCGGCCGGGTCCTGCACCATTCCGGGGAACTCGCCGAAGGTGGACAGCGTGAGCTCGCCGCCGAAGACGGAGCGGTAGAACTCCATGGCCTCGCGGGCGTCGTCCGTGAAGGACAGATAAGGGTTGAGGATCGTCATGGCGCGAGTGTCCCTCCAACCTCCGACATCCCCCGCCAGACTTCCGTTTGCGCGCGACTTCGGGCGTGCGCACACGTCTGCGCGCGCCCAAGACCGTGCGTAACCGACCGGATGCCGCGGGCGGGGGCTTGACGAGCGGCGCCGGCCGACGCTAGCCTCGCAAAGTTGTGCCGACCGGCATGACGAGAACAGGCGAGTCGAGAGGGACGGACGATGCACACCGTGCAGAAGTTCCGCAGCGACGTGGTCGTGGGCAACCAGCCCCGCGACCTGTACGAGTCGTACCCTCCGGCACGAGCCGTGTAGCAGCATCCGCTCTTCACGCCCCGTACCGACATGGTCCGGGGCGTTTTTCCTTCTCTGGAACGCGTGTCGGGCCACGCCACCCACGCGCACCCCTCCCGGTGCGCACAACCAAGGAAGGAATCATGGAGAGGCTCACTGGCCGGCTGCTCTCGTGGGCGAGCCTGATCGACGAGAAGACCGTCGAGCAGGCGCGCACATCGTCGCGCATGCCGTTCATCCACCCGCACCTGGCACTGATGCCCGACGCGCACCTGGGCAAGGGGGCGACCGTCGGGTCCGTCATCCCGACCCTCGGCGCGATCATGCCCGCCGCCGTCGGCGTCGACATCGGATGCGGGATGATCGCGGTCCGTACGCAGTTCGACAGGTCGGCGCTGCCGTCCGATCTCGCCCCGCTGCGGGAGCAGATCGAGCGTGCCATCCCCCTCTCGGCGGGTCGCTACAACTCGAAGATCGTCGCGACCGCGCAGCCGCGCGTCGCCGAGCTCGAGGCGCGGGCCGAGCAGGCGGACTTCGATCCCGCACAGTACGCCGGACACTGGCGCAGCCAGCTCGGCTCGCTCGGGTCGGGGAACCACTTCATCGAGGTGTCCGTCGACGAGCTCGACCGGGTGTGGCTGTTCCTGCACTCGGGTTCGCGGGGTGTCGGCAACAAGATCGCCACCCACCACATCGCGGTCGCACAGCGCCTCGCGAAGCAGTGGTGGATCCCGCTGCCTGACATCGATCTCGCCTACCTCGTGGAGGGGACGCCGGAGTTCACGCGCTACATCCGGGAGCTCCGGTGGGCGCAGCACTTCGCCCTCCTCAACCGGGAGGAGATGATGGATCGCGTCGCCCGGCAGCTCTCCGAGTTCATGGGGGAGACCGTCGTCGAGCACGAGCGGATCAACTGCCACCACAACTTCACCGAGCACGAGAAGCACTTCGGCAAGGAGGTGTGGGTCTCGCGAAAGGGGGCGATCCAGGCCGAGGCCGGCCGCCCCGGTCTCATCCCGGGGTCGATGGGGACGGCGTCCTACGTCGTCGAGGGGCTCGGCAACCCGTTGTCGCTCAACTCGTCGCCCCATGGTGCGGGCCGGGAGTACTCGCGGTCGGCTGCGCGGCGGACGTTCTCGCACGAGCAGCTGCGGGAGGCGATGGCGGGCATCGAGTTCCGTGACACGGACGCCTTCATCGACGAGATCCCCCAGGCGTACAAGCCGATCGACACGGTGATGGCGGATGCCGCCGACCTCGTGTCCGTGCGGCACACCCTGCGGCAGCTGGTCAACGTGAAGGGCGACTGACGGTCCGGCGGGACGGGAAGGGGTCGTGGTCATTCGTGACCGCGACCCCTTCCCTCCTCGGTGCGCCTACCGGTCGCGGTGGTCCTCCGGATGCAGCCGCGGGCCGCGTCGGGGTTCGCGTGGGCCGCCCAGACCGATGAGCCGGATCACGCGCTGACGGTGCCCCGCCCACGGATCCAGCAGCTCCAGCATCCCGTCGTCGTCGGTGCGCGAGCCGGTCAGCGCGAACCCGATCTCGTGGGCCAGGTGGTAGTCGCCGACGCTCACCGCGTCCGGATCGCCCAGCGCCCGGATGCGGGTCTCGGCGGCGGTCCACGGTCCGACCCCGTGCAGACTCGTGAGCGCGGCGTCGCGCGCCGGACCGTCGGCTGCCGCCTCGACGGCGCGGACGATCGACGGACCGCGGCGCGCGGCCTCCACGATCGCGCGCGACTGCGGCGGCTCGAGGCCCGCCCGATGCCACGCCCAGGACGGGATGTGGCGCCATCCCTCGATCTCCGGGGGCGCGAACAGAGGACGCGGCGTCGGGCCGGGCGCGCGTGCACCGAACCACGTGACGAGGCGCCGCCACGCCGCGAAGGCCTGCATGCCCGTGACCTTCTGTTCGATGATCGCCCCGGCGAGCGCGTCGAACACGAGATCGCTCCGACTCAGGCGAAGGCCCGGGTTGCGGTGGTGCGCCGCCGCGACCACGGGGTGTGATCCCGGGTCGAACGACGTCGGATCGTCGTGCGCGCCGCACAGCGCGGGCAGCTGCGACAGCGCCCAGGCGGCGCCCGGCCCCCAGGCAGCCGCGCGGATCACGCCGGGGGAGCCCTCGTGGAGCGCGAGCGTCGCCACCCCCTCCGGGGTGCGGCTCGCCCGCCAGATGACGCCGGCCTCGACGAGCATCGTCGGATCGCCCCCGCCGCGCCGCTGCACCATCACCGTACGGATCAGGTCGAGCGGATGCGCCGGCCGGTACTCCGTCTCGAGGGGTCGTGCGTGCGGGGCGCGCGGGTCGCGAGCCGCCCGGTGCCGAGGCATCGTGTCGCGCGATGTCGACGCGACGGTCCCGGGCTGCATGGTGCCACCCTACGCGCCGGGCTCCGACATCCGGATGCGCACGACTCCCGCCGGAGTTGCGCGCGCCGGGCGCGGGGCCGCGGCTCCACGACGGTGGCTCAGAAGCGGTCGGGCGAGGGGGTGCCGTGGCCGTAGCGGATGGACACGTCCGCGTGACGGTCGAACCGGTAGCCGACACCGCGCACCGTGCGGACGATGTCCTCGTAACGGCCGAGTTTCGCGCGCAGCCGGCGCACGTGCACGTCGATCGTGCGCTCGCCGGGCGCGTCGTCGTCGGTCGCACCCTGCCAGAGCGACGAGACGAGCTCGGTGCGCTCGATGGTGCGGCCTTCGCGCAGCACGAGGTACTGGAGCAGCTCGAACTCCTTGAAGGTCAACGCGGAGGACTCGCCGTCGATGAGGACGCGCTTGCGCGAGATGTCCACGACGACGCCGCCCGCCGCGCGCTCGTCCTCTTCGGGCTCGGCCTTCGTGCGGGCGACGGCGCTCGGCTCGTGGAGAGCCAGGCGCACGACGTCGACGTCGCGGCCGCCGGCGGCGACGGGGGCGAGGGCGACCGTGGCGTAGGTCTCGGCCTCCGGGGCGAGGCTCGCGAGCGTCTGCCGCAGGGCGTCGACGAGGACGCCGAGCGAGACCCCGGATGCCGCGGCCTTCGCCTCGTCGAAGCCGACGTACAGGGCGAATCCGCGGGGGGTGGTGCCGGCGGGGAGGTTCCGCTGCGCCGCGGCGGACTGCGCGGCGGACTGCGCGGCGGGAGCCGGAGCGGGCGCCGCGGCCGGTGCGGCGTGCTCGGGCACGAGGTGGAGGGCGGGGCGGGCCGTGGTGGCGGGGCGCTCGAGGAGGGCGGTGTTCGACATGGGAATTGGCGTCCTTGGAGGGGGAACCCGGCTCTCAGATGCGGGTTCTGGCGTGTTGTGATCGCGGCCCGAGGTGGGGGCCGGGTGCGGAGCATCCGGTCGCGCCGTACGACGCGGGACCTGTGCTCAGGGGATCAGCACGACGGCGTCCTCGAAACGGAGGAGGAGCTGCGCGCGAGCCCGGCGGGGGTCACCGTCTCAGCGGCACATTCGACAACACATGACAACGCGGCCGGCCATCATGGTGCCGGCAGCCTCGTTCGCCTCCCAGGCGGACAGAGTGCGTGCGTCGTCAGTCATGACGCTGATTATGACGGAATGCGTCGCCGAGCGTCAAATCGCACGGATGCCGCGGCATCCGGATGACGAAATGTGACACATTGCTCAGCTCGGAGCCAGGAGCCGCCCGCATGAGAGGCTGTCGTCTCGTGAAGCTTCGGATCGTGGGCACGTCGGGCTCGGGCAAGTCCCGCCTCGCCGGTGAGGTCGCACGACGGACCGGGCTCCCACGACTCGAGCTCGACGAGGTGTTCTGGGACGCGGACTGGGAATTCCGCAACCTCGACGAGGCGCGGGCACTCGTCCGCGCGTTCGCAGACGCGCACCCGGAAGGATGGATCGTCGACGGAAACTGGACCACGCGGCTCGACGGACTGCTGGATCCCGGCACCCCGGGCGGCGCCGATCGGTACGTGTGGCTCGACCCGTCGCGGCCGATCCTGATGGGCAGGGTGATCAGACGAACGCTGTGGCGCGGCATCCGCCGCACCGAGCTCTGGCATGGGAACCGGGAGAACCCCGCCAACTGGTTCCGGAACGACCCGCAGGTGAACATCATGCTGTGGGCGTGGACGCAGCACGCCACGACCCGGGAGCGTATGCGGGCACGCGAAGCTGCAGGCGTACCGGTCGTCCGGCTCTCCACGCGCCGCGAGACCGACGTGTGGCTCGCCGGACTCCCCGCGGAGCCGCCGCCCTCCGACGGGCTTAACCTGTCGGGGTGACTGACTTCCGCTTCGCGAACGAGACAGACGCCTCGCGCTATACGCTGCACGACGGCGACGACCTGGTCAGCGTCATCGACTACCGCGACGACGGCCGCACGATCGTGATGACCCGCGCGTATACGATCCCCACGTTCCGCGGGCACGGCTACGCGGGTGAACTGGTGGAGCGCGCGGTGGCCGACGTCGAGGCGCACGGCGACCGGCAGATCATCCCCCTGTGCTGGTATGTGGCCGACTGGTTCGCGGCGCACCCGGAACGCGCGGGGATCCTGCAGGAGCGCCGCCCCGCCTGATCGCCGTCCGCGGGCTACGCTGGCGCCGTGGACATCGAGGCCGTCTTCACCGGTGTCGCCATCGCGTTCGAGGTGATCGGCGCTGTGGCGATGATGGCCGGATTCGTCATCGCGATCGTGCTCGGCGTGCGGTCGCTCGCGCGGCGCGAGGGCGGACAGACCGCCTTCCAGGTTCTCCGCAACACGCTCGGCGGAGCCATCCTCCTCGGACTCGAGGTGCTCGTCGCCGCCGACCTGATCCGGACGATCACCTCCAAGCCGTCGCTCGAGGATGCGGTCATCCTCGGCCTGATCGTCCTGATCCGGACCATCCTGTCCATGTCGATCCAGATCGAGATCGACGGGGTGCTGCCGTGGCGGCGTGCCCTGCTCACGAGCGGCGCCCAGGTCGTCGGCAGCGCGATCGCCCGCGACCGCGCTGCGGCCGGCGCACAGGGTGGGCGCGGCGCGAACGACCGCGGATAGCCGACGCCCGCGAAACCGTCAGGCGATCGCGTACGTCGCAGGGCGGCGCCCGATCGGACGCGGCCACGACGCACGTCGTGCCCGGCCGCGCGCGGTGCGCGTGCGATCGGCGATCTGCTCCAGGACGTGGAACTCCTGCGCGCGGCGGCGTGCATCCTGACGGAAGCCGGCGTCGGCGGCGTCGTAGAACTCGAACATGATGTCTCCCGTGTGTGACCCGATGACTCCACGTTAGGAGGGGGCTCCGACATTCACCGGGGGCGTCAGAGGCCGTCGGAGAACTCCAGGATGTGCTCCGCTGCAGGCCGCGGGTCGCGGATCATCGTCTCGTGCCCGTGGCCCGCGACCTCGGCCAACCGGCCGTCGCGCAGGAGTGCGACGACCGTCTCGCACCATCCCCGGGGGGAGACATAGTCGTTCTCGCCGCGCAGCACCAGGGCCGGGGCGTCGATGCGTCCGTACGCGTCCTCCGGGCGGTGCGCGAGCATCGCGTGCATCTTCCGCCGCAGGTTCGGCCCCGCGTGGAGGTACTCCTGCGCGCCCTTCACGAGCACGACCGGGCTCTCGACGGCGAGGTCGCGCGCGAGCCGGCCGAGCTGGCGTGCGGCGGATCTCGCCTCGATGTCGACCGTGGGCGCGACGAGCACGATCCCCTCGGCGAGATCGGGATGCCGTGCCGTGATCTCGGTCACCACCTGGGTGCCCATCGAATGGCCCACGAGCACGATGCCCGGCGGTCGCCGGTACCGGAGGAACGCGGCGAGGAGATCCGCGGTGCGCTCCATCGTGAGGGTGCGCACGGGCTCGGGCGCCGCGCCGTAGCCCGGCTGGTCGATCGCGATGACGCGGCCGTGGGCGCGCAGCACGTCGGTGAGGTCGCCGAAGACGCGGCGTCCCATCCCGATGCCGTGCACGAGCACGAAGGTGCGGTCGCCCGACCCGGTCTCCTCGACGACGACCGTCGCGCCCGCGTGCGTGAACCGATAGGGAGGGGCATCCTCCGCTGCGCGCGCGTCGTGCTCCGGGGTCACCGCTCGAGGGTATCGTCGTCGCTCCGGCGGCTCGTGCTGTGGCCGCCCAGGCCAGGGTCCGAGGGCGAAAACGCGGACCGGCACAGCGGCACGCCGGTGGCAGGGCGCCCCCGTCGGCGCGTCCGCCCCGGTCATCCGAGTTCTCGCACCGCGTGTGCCACGCCACGCCCATCACCTTCTCCCCGGCCGCGGGCGGAGCGTAGCCTCGGAGCATGTGCCGGAACATCCACACCCTCCACAACTTCGAGCCCGCGGCATCCTCCGACGAGGTGCACGCCGCGGCCCTCCAGTACGTGCGGAAGATCGCGGGGACGACGAAGCCCTCCAAGGCCAACGCCGACGCGTTCGACCACGCGGTGGCCGAGATCGCCCACATCACGCAGCACCTGCTCGAGGATCTCGTCGCGACGACGCCGCCGAAGAACCGCGAGGAGGAGGCCGCGAAGGCCCGCGCCCGGGCCGAGCGATCCGGGCGCTACGGAACCCCGGTGGCCGCCGCCTCCTGAGTCGGGCGCTTCCGGAGCGCCCACCGCGGCCGCCTGACCGCTTCTCGGCCCGCCTCGGACGCGATGTCGGCGGTGATGCCTACCGTGGTGGCATGCGGATCATGCACACCTCGGACTGGCACATCGGGAGGTCGTTCCACGGCAACTCGACCCTGCCTGCGCTGCGCGGCGTGCTCGAGGCGCTCATCGCACAGGTGCGCGAGCACGCGGTCGACGTCGTCATCGTCGCGGGCGACGTGTTCGACTCCGCGGCCCCCGCGGCCGACTGCTACACGCTCCTCACCGACACGCTCGTCGGTCTGCGCGACGCCGGGGCTCGCGTCGTCGTCACGAGCGGCAACCACGACTCCGCCGCGCGGCTGGGCTTCCAGGCCCGGCTCCTGCGCGAGGGCATCCACGTGCTGACGGATGCGGCGGCCGTGGGCACGCCCGTCACGATCGACGACGCCGACGGCCCCGTCCACTTCTACGGCATCCCCTTCCTCGAGCCGGCCCTCGTCCGGACCATCTGGCCGGGGGTGCGCACGCAGGAGCAGGCGCTCGGCCGCGCGATGGAGGTCGTGCGGGCGGATGCCGCGGCGCGGGGCGGGCGGTCGGTCGCGATCGCGCACTGCTTCGCCGCGGGCGTCGATCCCACCCCGCACCTCGAGCGCGACATCCAGCAGGGCGGACTGGACGTCGTCCCGCTCGCCCATTTCGACGGACCGGACTACGTCGCCCTCGGCCACATCCACGGGCGTCAGCGGCTCTCGGATCGCGTGCGCTACGCCGGTGCCCCGCTGCACTACAGCTTCGGCGAGCAGGGGAAGCCGCGCGGATCATGGCTCGTCGAGCTCGATGCCGACGGTCTCGCCGACGTCGAGTGGGTCGAGCTGCCGGTCCCTCGGCCGCTCAAGACGCTGCACGACACGTTCGAGGCTCTCCTCACCGATCCCGCGTACGCGGAGTACGAGACGGCGTGGGTGTGCGCCGAATACACCGACGCGACGCCCCAGCTCGAGCCCATGCGGCGGCTGCAGGCGCGCTTCCCGCACTGCGCCGCCGTCGTCCACGCGCCGTCCGCCGCGCGACGGCAGGACGGCCGTACGTACGCACAGCGGGTGCGGCACGCCCGCTCCGACGCCGAGCTGTTCGAGGCGTTCCTCGAGCACGTGCGGGAGGGCGAGGGCGCGACCGAGCGCGAGCGCGAGCTGATCCGCGACACGGTCGAGGAGCGATCCCTGGCCGAGGCGTCCGCATGAGGCTGCACCGGCTGGAGCTCGAGGGCTTCGGCCCGTTCCGCGAGCGGCAGGTCGTCGACTTCGACGCGTTCGCCGGCGACGGGATCTTCCTCATCGCGGGCCGCACCGGTGCGGGCAAGTCGAGCATCCTCGACGGCGTCTGCTTCGCCCTCTACGGCGGCGTGCCCCGCTACGACGGGGGCGAGAAGCGTCTGCGCAGCGACCACTGCGATCCGGAGGACCGCACCGAGGTCGTCCTGGACTTCGCCCTGGGGGACGCGCGCTGGCGGCTGACGCGCGCACCCGAATACGAGCGGCCGAAGCGCCGCGGCGGCGGGTTCACCACCGAGGGCGCCCGCGCCCAGCTCGATGAGTTCGTCGAGGGAGAGTGGGTCGGCCGTGCGAGCGGGCCTCGCGAGGTCGGGCTCGCGCTCGACGACGTGCTCGGACTCACGCAGCAGCAGTTCCTCCAGGTGATCCTGCTCGCCCAGAACCGGTTCGCCCGGTTCCTGCTGGCGCGCAACGACGAGCGGCAGGCGCTGCTGCGCACGCTGTTCGGCACGCGCACGTACGAGGACTATCAGGACGCCCTGGACGCCCGCCGGAAAGCCGCCGAGGCCGCCGTGGCGTCCGAGATGAGCGCGGTCGAGCTGCTCCTCGACGAGGCGGAGCGGCTCGTTGCTGCGGGTGAAGCCCTCGATCCCGCGGATGAGGAGCCCGGCGACGCCGAGGCATCCTCGCGATCCGGTGAGGAGGATGTCCCGGCGGAGCCCGCGCCGACGTCCGCGCCGATGGGGATCACCGAGCGGATCGACGCCGTCGCGCGCGCGGCAGGACTCGCGCGCGCCCGTGCCGACGCGCTCGCCGCAGCCCGCGACGCCGCGGAGGCCGCACGCGCGGCGGTCGAAGGGTCCCACACCGCGCTGCTGACGCTGCACGAACGCGTCACGAAGCGCGGGCGGGCGCGGGCGGCGGTCACCGCTCTCGAGGCCGATGCCTCCGCCGTCGACGCAGATCGGGTCGCCCTTCGCCGCGCGGAGGACGCCGAGGCGCTGCGGGCGTCGCTGGAGGCGGCGGATCGCGCCACCGCGGCGCTGATCGCGGCGCAGGTGGCCGAGCAGGCGGCACGCGCCGACTGGGCGGCGGCCGGCGGTGACGTCGATGCCGGCGCGGACGAGCTCCGGTCCACCGCGGAGGAGCTGACGGGTGACCTGGCGGTGTGGTCCGTCGCCGCCGAGCGCGAGCGGACGCTCACCGAGCTCGATCAGCGTCTCTCCGCGCTCACCGCCCGGGCCGATGGCCTGGTCGCGGCAGTGTCCGAACTCGACGAACGCCGACGCGCCGTTCCCGCCCGCCTCGAGGCGCTCGACGCCGCGCTGCGCGACGTGACCGCGGTCGCGGGCACCCTCGCGTCGGCGCGCGCCCGCGTCGCGGAGACCGAGGCGGGGCGTGCGGCCGCTGAGGACGCGGCACGCCGGGCCGAGGAGCAGCGGGAGGCCGAGTCGCGGCACGCCGCATCGTCCGCCGCCGCGGCGGCTGCAGCATCCGCGGTGGCGGATCTCCTTCGTCGACGCCTCGCCGACCATGCGGGCGAGCTCGCCGAGGAGCTGGTCGCGGGGGAGGCGTGCGCGGTCTGCGGGTCCCTCGAGCACCCCGCCCCGGCTGTCCGTACCGACGAGCCGGTGACCGACGCCGAGCTCACCGCCGCCGAGTCGGCGAAGGATGCCGCGACCGCCGCTGATCGCGCGGCGGGCGATGCTGCTCGAGCCGCGCGGACGGCGCACGCCGAGGCCGCCGCCCGCGCCGGCGGACAGTCGCCCGAGCGGTGGGAGGAGGCCGCGGTCGCCGCGCTGGAGGCTCTCGCGGTCGCCGAGCGCGCCGAGCGCGACCGCGACCGGCTCCGCACCGAGCGGGACGCGATCGTCGCCCTCGACGCCGAGGCCGAGGCCGAGCGCACCGGACTGGCCGCGGAGCTCGCGGCGGCGCGGGAGGAGATCGCCGCCGTCGGTGAGCAGGCGGCAGCCGCGGCATCCGCCGTCACGGAGGCGCGCGGATCGTTCGAGACGGTGGCGGAGCGGATGGCGGCGGCCGAGCGACATCGCCGGGCGGCGAACCAGCTCATCGCCGCGCTCGAGGACGTCGCGGCGCGCGGCGAGGCGGCACGCGCCGCCGACGCCGACCGCGATGCGCGCCTCGCCGACGCGGTGTTCGCCGATGCCGGGGAGGCGTCGGCCGCGCTCCGGCCCGCGGACGAGCGGGCACGACTCGACGAGCGGATCCGCAGCCATGAAGCGTCGCTGGCCGCGCAGCGCGCACTCCTTCTGGACCTCGAGGTCGAGCTGTCAGGGGTGGGCGAGGATCTCCCGGACCGGGCGGAGTCGGAGCGCATCCTCGCGGAGGCGCGCGCGGCGGCGCGACGAGCCGTCGACGCGGCCGCCCACGCCGAGCAGACGACGACCGCACTGCGTTCGCTCGTGACGCGCGCACGGGCGGCGCACGAGGGCATCGCCGACGTCGCCGCGGAGGCGGCGGCCGTCGCACGCCTCGCGAACACGGTCGCGGGGCGCGCACCGAACACGCGGCGCATGACGCTCGAGACCTTCGTCCTCGCCGCCGAGCTGGAGGAGATCGTGGCCGCCGCCAACCTCCGCCTGGAGGAGATGTCGGCGGGCCGCTATCGCCTCCAGCACTCCGACGCGCGCGCGTCGCGGAACGGGGCGTCGGGCCTGGGTATCGAGGTCATGGACGCCTACACGGGGCAGGCGCGTCCCGCCCAGTCGCTCTCCGGCGGCGAGACGTTCCTCGCCTCGCTGGCCCTCGCACTCGGTCTCGCCGAGGTCGTCACATCGCGAGCGGGGGGAATCCGGCTCGACACGCTGTTCATCGACGAGGGTTTCGGATCCCTCGACGCCGAGACGCTCGACATCGCGATGACCACGCTCGACGCCCTCCGGCAGGGCGGCCGCATCGTCGGCGTCATCAGCCACGTCGAGGCGATGAAGGAGCAGCTGCCCGCGCAGCTCACGGTGGTGGCCGGGTCGCACGGGCCGAGCGTCATCCAGCAGGACGCGGTGGTGCCTCAGACCGCGTAGAGCTCGCGGATCCGGTCGCGCAGCTGCACGCTGCAGGCCGAGACCGCCGCGTGCCAGTCGGTGATGGCGCCGTCCTGCGCCCGGTCGGACACGGACTTGATGACCCGGATCGGCACGCCGAACTCCCGCGCGACCCACGCGTACGCGTACGTCTCCATGTCCACCAGACCCGCGCCGAGCGGACGGATGACGGCGACCGCCTCCGCGTCGTCGACGAAGTGGTCGCCCGTCGCGATGGTCACGCCCTCACGCTCGAGGTCGATGCGCGACGGCAGCGACACGTGCTGCCCGACGATGCCGTCGATGTCGGTGACGTCGTGCTGGATGGCCGCCCCGATCTCGTACACGTCGGCGTCCAGCCGTGCGTCGATCGCGCCGGCCGTGCCCACCACCACGATCTCCTCGTAGTCCGCAGCCTGCAGCGCCCGGGTCAGCGCGACGGCGCCCTGCAGCTTGCCGGGTCCCGTCACGAGTCGGTCGAAGCCGGGCAGCTCGGCGGGGAAGGCCACGAGTTCGGCGTCCAGCGCCGCGACGAGGAGTCTCATCCCTCCATTCTCAGCGACACCGGTCGCACGAGCACACGCCGGCGGTCCCGGGTCCACCGTTCGTGGGTCTCGCGGAACTGCGCGCGGGTCGTGAAGCGGTAGCGGTACGAGACCACGCGCACCCACTGCGGGCGGCCGCCGGCGAACGGGTCGGCGGCGAGGAGACGGAGGGTGGCGGCATCCGCTTCGAGCAGACGGACGAGGAACGCCGTGAACCAGTCCTCCAGCGACCGGCCGAGCGGGAGGAACCACATCAGCCAGTCGAGTCGGAGGTGATACGGGGCCACCCATCGCGGGATGCGGTCGAGGGCGCCCGGCTTGCCCTTGAACGCGTACTCCACCCAGGTCGCGGTCTCCGGATCGGCGTCGGTCGTGCCCTCGACGACGTACTCGATCCGCTCCTTCGTCACCGTGCCGAACGCGCCGTACGCGTTGGCGAGCTGCCAGCGGTTGAAGCTCGCGTTCATCAGCTGCCGCCGGGCGAGGAGGTTACGGGCCGCCGGCACGCTGAGCACCGCGTAGCCGATCGCCACGACCGACGTGAGCACCACCCAGTACAGGGGGATCCCGTCCCGCCATGGCGGTGATCCGCCCGACGGGACGCCGAGACCGGCGAAGGCGAGGACGATGGTGGCCCAATTGAGCCACGCGAAGTTGCCGGTGAGCACGAGCCACAGCTGCGTCGCAACGATGACCGCGACCGCGGCGGCGCCCACGATCGCCGGCACCGCACCGGGGATCCAGAAGCCGAGGATCGGTGCGAACAGCAGCCACGGCACAAGGAGCTGCGCGACATGATTGCCGAGCACCTCGCCGCGGTGGAACCAGGCGGGGAGGAGGTGCGCCTGGCGACTCAGCGGACCGGGCATCGGCTGCGTCTCGTGGTGGTACATGAGCGCGGTCAGGTCGCGCCATTCGCGGCCGCCGCGGATCTTGATCATCCCCGCGCCGAACTCCAGGCGGAACAGCAGCCACCAGAACAGCACGATCACGGCCGTCGCCGGCGGCTGGTCGCGGGAGCCGAGGAACGCGGCGAGGAATCCCGCTTCCAGCAGCAGCATCTCCCAGCCGAAGCCGTAGAACGTCTGCCCGATCGAGACGATCGACATGTAGCCGAGCCACAGTGCGAGGAAGCACAGCATCGGCACCCACGGCGGTCCGAGCTGCGGCAGTCCGGCCACCAGGAGGACGGCGACCAGGATGCCGCCTCCGCACAGGACGACGAGGCGCCGGTCGGTGTAGCGCACGTACCGGAACACCGTGGGTCGCAGCATCCGTCCCGCCCTCGTCGAGCCCGCAGCCCATTCGAGCAGCCGAGGAGCGGGGAGGAGTCCCCGTTCGCCGAGCAGCGGGCGGAACTGGTTCAGCGTAGACGCGAAGGCGACGACGAACAGTGCCGCGATGCCGCGCTGCAGCACCTCCCGCGCGAAGCCGAAGTCGACGGCCGCGAACCCCTCCATGCTGTCATCCGAACAGGTCGTCGAGGGTCGGCTGGACCCCCGCGTTGTCGGTCAGCGCCTGCTGCGCCGCATACCAGCCGGGCATCCCGTGCACGCCGGGCCCCGGCGGTGTCGAGGCCGAGGCGAGGTAGACGCCCCGCATCGGCGTGCGCCACGGCGTCCGCGACACCACGGGGCGGCGGACGGCCTGCGCGAACGTGAACGCGCCGCCCAGGATGTCTCCGCCGACGTCCGCGGGATTGTAGGCCTGGCGCTCCGCGGCGCTCATGGCGTGCGAGGCGAGGATGCGGTCGCGGAAGCCGGGGGCGAAGCGCTCCACCTGCCGCGTGACGAGCTCCGTCGGGTCGAGGGTGGACCCCGCAGGAACGTGCAGATAGGCCCACAGCACGTGCGCGCCGGCGGGCGCGCGGGAGTCGTCCAGGATCGACGGCTGCACCGCGAGCACGTAGGGGCGGTCGCTCACCGCTCCCGCGGCGACGGCGTTCTCGCTCGCCTCGACCTCCGCACGCGTCCCGCCGAGGTGGACGGTCGGCGACGCGAGCACGTCGGGGTCCGTCCACGGCACCGGGCCGTCCAGTGCGAAGTCGACCTTCGCGGCGGCGGGTCCGTAGCGATAGCCGCGCACCGCGCGCGCGTACGACGACGGCACGCCGGGGAGGGTCAGCGCCAGACGGGGCGACGTGTCGAGCAGCAGCAGGTCGCCGGCATCCGCATCCCCCCAGTCGAGGTTGGAGAGGTCGGAGACGCGATGGCCCACGTCGATCACGCCGCCGTTCGCTCGCAGGTCGTCGGCGAGGGCGTCGGCGATGCTCTGCGCTCCGCCGCGCGGGAACGCCCACCCCGTCGAGTGCGCGTGCGCGAGGAGGTAGAGGGCCGAGGCGGATGCGGCGACCGACGGCAGCGAGGAGTTGGCGTGCGCCGCGACCCCCGCCCACAGGGCGTCGGCGGCGACGTCGCGAAAGGTTCCGCGTCCGATGCGCGTGCCCATCTGGAGGGCGCGGGCGCCGAATCGGGCGGCCGTGACCGGATGCCGCGGCATCCGCAGCAGCTGATGCCCGGTGAAGTCGACGACCCCGTCGAGGTGGGTGTTGAGCGGTCGCACCAGCGCGCGCCACCGCGCGCCGTCGACGCCGAGGCCGGCGACCGTGCGGTCCAGGTCGCGCCACGCGATCGCCGCCGGACGGTCGTCGAGCGGATGGGCGAAGGATGCCTCGGGCACGATCCAGTCGATGCGGTGCAGCCCGAACGCCCGGAAGAACGGGGAGCTGAGTGCCGCGGGGTGCACGGCCGAGCACACGTCGTGGTGGAACCCGGGGAGGGTGAGGTCGGAGGTGCGCACGCCGCCGCCGACGGTGGGGCCGGCCTCGACGATCCGCACCTGGTAGCCGGCGCGCGCGAGGGCGACCGCCGCGGCGAGCCCATTGGGTCCGCTGCCGACCACCGTCGCTCGCCGTGCCACGCGTCCAGTCTCCCACCCGCGGCATCCGCGCGGCGGGTGCCCGCTCAGTCCGCCAGATCGGGCAGTGCGGCGTCGAGCTCGGCGAGCCACGCGCGCGCGTTCCCGTCGGACGGCGCGCGCCAGTCGCCGCGCGGCGAGAGGGAGCCGGCGGGCGACACCTTGGGTCCGTTCGGGATCGCGCTGCGCTTGAACTGCGCGAACGCGAAGTAGCGACGCACGAACACGCGGAGCCACCGGACGACGGTCGGGAGGTCGTACGCGTACTGCTCGTCCTCGGGGAAGCCGGGTGGCCAGGCGCCGGCTGCGGCATCCTGCCACGCGTGCTCGGCCAGGAAAGCGATCTTCGAGGGCCGCAGACCGTAGCGGAGCACATGGAAGAGCGTGAAGTCGTGCAGCGCGTAGGGGCCGACGAGGTCTTCGGTGGACTGCACGTTGCCGTGCTCGTCGGGCGGCACGAGCTCGGGGCTGATCTCCGTGTCGAGCACCGACTGGAGCACGTCGGCGGTGGCCTCGTCGATCTCGCCGGCGGAGATCACCCAGCGGATGACGTGCTGGATCAGCGTCTTGGGCACACCGCTGTTCACGGCGTAGTGGCTCATCTGGTCGCCGACCCCGTAGGTCGCCCAGCCCAGGGCGAGCTCGGACAGGTCGGACGTGCCGATCACCATCCCGCCGTTCTGGTTCGCGAGCCGGAACAGGAAGTCGGTGCGCGCGCCGGCCTGCACGTTCTCGAACGTGACGTCGTGCACGGGCCGGCCATCGGCGAACGGATGGCCGATGCCCTCGAGCAGCTGCGTCGCCATGGGCCGGATGTCGATCGTCTCGATGCTCGCGCCCACCGCCTCGGCGAGGGCGATCGCATTCGACTTGGTGTGGTCGCTGGTCGCGAATCCGGGCATCGTGTACGCCAGGATGTCGCTGCGCGGCCGGCCCATCCGATCCATGGCGCGTGCGACGACGAGCAGCGCGTGGGTGGAGTCGAGTCCGCCGCTCACGCCGATCACCGGCTTCGGGCCGCCGATCGCCGTCATCCGCTGCACGAGCCCGGACACCTGGATGTTGAATGCCTCGTAGCAGTCCTGTGCGAGGCGGGCCGGGTCGTCGGGCACGAACGGGAAGCGGTCGAGCGCGCGACGCAGCCCGACGTCGCGCGCCGGCGGGTCGAGGCGGAAGTGCACGGTCCGGAAGGCGGGCTCGTGCGTACGGCGGTTGTCGTCGAAGGTCCCCTGGCGCAGGCGGTCCTGGCGGAGGCGGTCGAGGTCGACGTCGGCGACGCTGCGGCGTGGTCCGTCCGGGAAACGCTCGGTCTCGGCGAGGAGGTTCCCGCCCTCGTACACCATCGTCTGGCCGTCCCACGAGAGGTCGTTGGTCGACTCGCCCGCTCCCGCCGCCGCGTACGCGTAGGCGGCGAGGCAGCGCAGGGACTGCGACCGGCACAGGTCCTTGCGGTCGTCGGCGCGCGCGATCGTGATGGGGCTGCCGCTGAGATTCACGAGCACCGTGGCACCGGCGAGCGCAGCGGGGGACGACGGCGGGATCGGCACCCACACGTCCTCGCACACCTCGGCATGCACGACGAGGCCGGGGACGTCGAGCGCCTCGAACAGGAGGTCGGGACCGAACGGCGCCTCGAGCGTCCCGATCCGGATGTCCTCGCCCGCCTGGTCGTCACCGGGGGCGAACCAGCGGCGCTCGTAGAACTCGCGGTAGTTCGGCAGGTACGACTTCGGCGCGACGCCGAGCAGCTCGCCGCGGTGGATCACGACGGCGCAGTTGTAGAGGCGATTCCGGTGGCGCAGCGGCGCGCCGACCACCAGCATCGGCATCAGGTCGACGGATGCCTCGACGAGCCGCTCGACGGCCGCGACGACGCCGTCCAGAACGACGTCCTGCATCACGAGATCCTCGATCGAATAGCCCGTCAAGGACAGCTCGGGGAACACGGCGACGGCGACCGCGTCGGCGTCGCACGCGCGGGCCGCGTCGAGGACGGCGTCCGCGTTGGTCGCCGGGTCGGCCAGTGACACCGGCACCGTGCACGCGGCGATCCGCGCGAACCCGTGCCGGTAGGCGCTGGAGAACGGCAGAGAATCGCTCACCCGCCCAGTCTGGCAGGTCGGGGCGCGGTCCGCGCCGGCAGCGCCGCTACCGCTCGGTGCGAGGGAGGGCTGAACGCACGTCTGTCCGGGCGAAGTCGTCGCCGACGTAGAGGAGCGGCTCGTGACGTTCCGTCGCGAGTGCATAGGCGAAGCAGTCGCCGAGGTTGAGACGCGCCGGATGGCCGGACCCCCTGCCGTACTCGCGGTAGGCATGTCGAGCGGCCGCCGCCTGAACCGCCGTGAAAGGCACCACCTCCAACGACAGGGCATCGAGCAGGGCCGTGAAGCGCGCTGACCGCACCGGATCGCGCGAGCCGTCGGCGACGATCGACGCCTCCAGCAGAGTCGCCGCCGAGATCGCAGGGCGAGTGTCCCGAGCGAGGGCGGCGAGCACGGCTGACGCGTCGGGCTCGTCCTTCACCAGGGCGATGAGCGCCGAGGTATCGACGATCATCGCGGCAGACCGGTGTCGGAGTCGTAGAGGTCCGCCTCGGCGGCGCGGAGGTCGACATCCCGGAAGGCCTCCTGCGCTTCCTCGATCGCGATGCGGAGGCGGTCGACCGATGAGGCGTCGCGCGCGGCGACCTCGTCGAGCTTGGCTCGCACGGCTATCTCGACGGCAGAGGTCTGGCTCACGCCGAGCGCCTGAGCCAATCGGCGGACGGCAGCGTGCACGTCGTCGTTCTTGATGTTCAGACCCATGCGACCATTCTACCCCGGAGAGCTACCTGTCTACCATCGCCGCGCGACCGGTGTCGTCGCCCTTGACTACTGTCGGAGACGGGAAGGGGACCATGCGGTACATACCCGACGAGGGCCGGATCGTCTGGAGCGCGAGCGATCTGAAGGCTGCGGCCGAGTGCGAGTTCGCGTGGCTGCGCGCGATCGATGCGAAGCTCGGTCGCGTCGCGCCCGTCGACGACCCGGCCGACGCGACGCTCGAGCGCGCGGGGCGCCTGGGTACCGAGCACGAGCAGCGCGTGCTCGAGTCCTATCGCGACGTCTTCGGTCCGGCGGTCGCCGAGATCCCCGAGACGTCCTCGGCAGATGCGGGGGGGCTCGCCGCCGCGGTCGAGGCGACGCGCGTCGCGCTCGCCGACGCCGCGATGCGCGTCGTGTACCAGGCGGCGTTCGCGACCCCCGACTTCGTGGGCTTCGCCGACTTCCTCGTCCGCGACGACGCGGGGCGGTGGATCGTGCAGGACTCCAAGCTCGCCCGTCACGCACGGGTCACCGCACTCATGCAGCTCGCGGCATACGCCGACCAGCTCGACCGGCTGGGGGTGCCGCGGTCGTCCCGGGTCGAGCTGCTCCTCGGCGACGGGACCACGAGCACCCACGAGTCGGCCGACCTCATGCCGGTCTTCCGGCTGCGGCGCGAGCGGCTGCGGGCTCTGGTGGCCGACCGGCACGTCGAGGCCGGCGCCGAACACCCCGCGATCGCGTGGGGCGACCCGCGCGGCGAGCTCGGCGTCGTGGCGTGCGGGCGGTGCGCGACGTGCGACCTGGAGGTGGTGGCATCCCGCGACCTGCTCCTCGTGGCCGGGATGCGGCCGGTGCAGCGCGAGCGACTGCGGGCGGCCGGGATCGCCTCGATCGATGCGCTCGCCACGGCGACGGCCCCTCCCGCGCGCATGAGCGCCGACACCTTCGCGATGCTCCGCACCCAGGCGCGGCTGCAGCTCGCGAGCCCGGCCGGGGTCCCGGTCCCCGCCGTCGTCCCGGCGGCGCCCGTCCCCGTGGGAGCGCCGGTCACGGCCACGGCGCTCGCGGATGCCGCGACCGTCGCCGCTCCGGCGGCCGCCCCCGCAGTGCCCACGTACGAGGTCGTCCTCCCCACGGCGCTCGGTGCCCTCCCGCGGCCCGACCACGGCGACATCTTCTTCGATTTCGAGGGCGACCCGCTCTACACCGAGGGCCCCGCGCGGGAGTGGGGGATCGACTACCTGTTCGGCTGGGTCGACGACCGGGAGCAGTATTCGGCGCTGTGGGCCCACTCGTTCGCGGAGGAGCGCGTCGCGCTCGAGACCTTCCTCGACCTGGTGGCGCTGCGGCGGTCGCAGCATCCGGGCATGCACATCTACCACTACGCCCCGTACGAGCCGAACCACCTCCTCGCGATGGCGGCACGGCACGGCGTGCGCGAGAGCGACGTCGACCGCCTGCTGCGCGATGGGGTGTTCGTCGACCTCTATCCGATCGTGCGGCGCGCACTGCGGGTGGGGTCGCGGTCCTACTCCATCAAGAAGCTCGAGCCGCTCTACATGGGCGACGAGGTGCGCACGAGCGATGTGCAGAAGGGCGACGAGTCGATCGTCCGCTACGTCGAGGCGCGCGGGCTCGTCGCCGATGGGCGGGAGGCCGAGGCGCGCGACGTCTTCGCCGACCTGGCGGACTACAACCGCTACGACTGCGTCTCCACGCGGCGACTGCGCGACTGGCTCGTCGACCGCGCGCGCGAGGCGGGGCTGCGGCCGTCGGTCGACGTGGAGCCGGGCGAGGCGGGGTACGCGCCGTCGCCCCGTGCCGAGAGCCTCGAGCGGCTCGCCGCGGCGCGGGCGGCGGCCGCGGGCACGCCGGACGACGCCGACGCCGAGGCCCTTCGGCTGGGCGCCGCGGCGATCGACTACTACCCGCGGGAGGCGAAGACCTTCTGGGCGACGCACTTCCTCCGTCTGCGCGAGCCCGTCTCGGTGTGGGAGGACGCGAGGGACGTCGTGGTGGTCGACGCCGATCGGTCCGAGGTCGTCGAGGACTGGCATCCCGGTCCCCGCGCGGTGCGGCGAATCGTGCGGCTGCGCGGCGACCTCGCCCCGGGCACGAGGCTGAGCGAGGGAGCGCGTCCGTTCGTCCTCTACGAGCTGCCCGCGCCGTTCGCCGCGCAGCCGATGCCGCGGTGGATCCACGTCGCGCGCTCGATCGAGATCCTCGAGGTTCTCGACGACGGCGCCGTCATCGCCGAGACCGCGGTCGACGGCGAGACGTGGTCCGAGCTGCCCGTGGCCATCACGCCGGCCGCACCGCCCGCGGCGGGCAACCAGCAGACCGCGATCGACGAGTGGGCCGACGCCGTGGTCGCGGCTGCTCCCGGCTTCCCCGCCGACCCCGCGACCGACGTGCTCCGCCGCGTGCCGCCGCGCACACTCTCCGGCGGGGCGCTCGCGCACGGCGGCGTCGACGTCGACGACGTCTCGGCCATCGTGGCCAGCGTGCGCGACCTCGACGGCAGCTACCTCGCCGTGCAGGGCCCTCCGGGAACCGGCAAGACCTACGTCGGGTCCCACGTCATCGAGCGCCTGGTCCGCGAGCAGCGGTACAAGGTCGGCGTCGTCGCCCAATCGCACGCGGTGGTCGAGCACATGCTCGATCAGGTGGTCTCGGCGGGCGTCCCAGCCGCGCGCGTGGGCAAGGCGCTCAAGAGCGGAGCCGAGGGCGAGGTCTCGTTCACCGTCTTCCCGAAGAACGGGATCGGAGCGTTCGTCGAGGAGCACGCCGACGAGGGGTTCGTCGTCGGCGGCACCGCGTGGGACTTCAGCCACGCCGGCCGCATCCCGCGGCGGTCGCTCGACCTCCTCGTGATCGACGAGGCCGGGCAGTTCTCGCTCGCCTCGACGATCGCGGTGTCGGCGGCCGCCCAGCGTCTCCTGCTCCTGGGCGACCCCCAGCAGCTGCCGCAGGTCAGTCAGGGCACGCATCCCGAGCCCGTCGACGGCTCCGCGCTCGGATGGGTGATGGACGGCGCGGCGGTGATCCCGCGCGGGCTCGGGTACTTCCTGGCGCGGTCATGGCGGATGCATCCCGCGGTCGCCGCGGCGGTCTCGGAGCTGTCGTACGCGGGCGAGCTCGCCTCGCACCCCAGCACGGCGGAGAGGAGCCTGTCCGGGATCCAGGCCGGTGTCCACGCCGTCCCGGTCGCGCACCACGGCAACGCGTCGCAGTCGCCCGAGGAGGCCGCACGCGTGGTCGAGATCGTCCGCGACCTGGTCGGCCGCGACTGGACCGACGTGTCGGGGGAGCACGTCGCCCCGCCCCGCCCCCTCGAACCGCGCGACATCATCGTCGTCACGCCCTACAACGCGCAGCAGGTGATGGTCGAGGAGGCTCTGGCCTCCGCCGGCTTCGGCGACGTCCCCGTCGGGACGGTCGACCGCTTCCAGGGCCAGGAGGCGGCCGTCTCGATCGTGTCGCTCGCGGCGTCTTCGGGCCGCGACGCCCCTCGTGGGCTGGAGTTCCTGCTCCTGCAGAACCGGCTGAACGTCGCCGTCTCGCGCGCGAAGTACGCCGCCTACGTGGTCTACGCGCCCGGCGTGCTCGACGACTTGCCGCGCACCCCCGACGGCGTCGCGCGGCTGAGCGCGTTCGCGCGTCTGGTGGGAGCCGCATGAATGCCGCGGCGCTGCCGCGGGCCGGATGCGGCGCTCCGGCGGCTATCGTCGAGGAACCGAGCCCTGAGGAGGACGGCTATGGCCGATGACTTGCCCCGCCAGTTCGAGATCGATCTCCCGCCGGAGGTGGTCCCGGGGAACTACGCCGACTTCGCCAACGTCTGGCACACGCCGACGGTCTTCGTCATGGACTTCGTGACGCTGGCGCAGCCGCCCCGGGAGGACACCAACCCGGAGACGGGGGAGCGCGTCGCTGTCGTTCCCGCACGCGTCGTCAGCCGCATCCGGATCCCCCCGGAGCAGGTGTTCGAGCTCGCCAAGGCGCTCACCCAGCAGCTGGAGTTCTGGGAGCAGGAGACCGGGCGCCGCGCGCCTGACTGAGCCCGCGCCGACGCCCTCGCCGTGCCCGGTGCCCGCCGTCGATCAGACCGTGCCGTAGAGCCGGTCTCCGGCGTCGCCGAGTCCGGGGACGATGTATCCGCGGTCGTTGAGCTGCTGGTCCAGGGCCCCGAGCACGAGGGTGACGTCGCGGTCGCCGACCTGCCGCTCGATCGCCGCGACCCCCTCAGGCGCGCCGAGGAGGCAGATGGCGGTGACGTCCTGCGCCCCCCGCCGGAACAGGAAGTCGATCGCCGCGCCCAGCGATCCGCCCGTGGCGAGCATGGGATCGAGCACGAAGCACTGCCGGTCGCTCAGATCGTCGGGCAGTCGCTCGGCGTAGGTGGTGGGCTGCAGCGTCTCCTCGTTGCGGACCATCCCGAGGAAGCCGACCTCGGCCGTGGGCAGCAGCTTCACCATGCCCTCCAGCATCCCGAGACCGGCGCGGAGGATCGGGACGACCAGGGGGCGGGGGTCGTCGATGCGGACGCCGACCGTCGAGGTCACCGGGGTCTCGATCTCGACCTGCGCCACCCGCACGTTGCGCGTCGCCTCGTACGCGAGGAGCGTCACGAGCTCCTCCGTCAGCTGGCGGAACACCGGGGACGGCGTGCGCCGGTCGCGCAGGACCGTGAGCTTGTGGGTGATCAGGGGATGGTCGGCGACGTGCACACGCATACGCTCAGGTTAGGGCACCGGCCCGTAGTCTCGAGAGGTGGCCCCTCTTCCCGTCGCAGTGCACGATCTCGCCGCGATGGACGTCGCGCTCGCGCAGGCCGCCCTCGCCCTTCCGGATGACGTCCCCGTCGGCGCGGCGGTGACGGATGCCTCGGGCCGGGTCATCGCCGTCGCGCACAACGATCGCGAGCGCACGGGCGACCCCACGGCCCACGCCGAGGTCATCGCCCTCCGGGCGGCCGCGGCCGCGCACGGCGCGTGGAACCTCGAGGGGTGCACGCTGGTCGTGACCCTGGAGCCGTGTGCGATGTGCGCCGGGGCGCTGCTCCAGGCGCGGGTCTCGCGGCTCGTCTTCGGCGCGTGGGACGAGAAGGCCGGAGCGGCGGGGTCGGTGTACGACCTCGTCCGCGACCGCCGCCTGCCCGTCAGGGCGGAGGTCGTCGGCGGCGTGCGCGAGGCCGAGGCATCCCGGCTCCTGCGCGACTTCTTCGACGCGCGACGCTGACGCGGCCGCGATGCCGACTCCGGTTACCGCGGGAGACCGGGCAGCACCTCGGTGCCGAGGTACGCGAGCTGGTCGAGGTCGCGGATGTCGAGGAGCTGGAAGTAGATCCGCGTGGCACCGAGCGCGCGGAGCCGCTCCACCTTCGCCGCGATCTCGTCCGGTGCGCCGGCGAACACCGCTTCGCTCTCGCGCACGTCGGTGAACGATCGTCCGGTGCGTTCGACGCGCGCCGCGATCTCGGCATCGTCCGCGCCCGTGAACGTGGGCAGCGCCACGGAGAGCTTGAGCGAGGCGGGGTCGCGGTCGATGTCCTCGCACGCGGCACGGACGCCCGCGAACTTCTCGGCGACGACGGGCTCGGGGACGAACCCGATGTTGAACTCCGTCGCGAAGCGCGCCGCCACGGCCGGCGTGCGCCGCGGACCGCCGCCGCCGACGATCACCGGGACGGATGACTGCACCGGCTTGGGGAGCGCGGGGGCGCCGTCGAGCGTGTAGTGCTCACCCGCGAACGAGAACGTCTCGCCGACCGGCGTCCTCCAGAGCCCCGTGATCACCGCGAGCTGCTCTTCGAGGATCCCGAACCGCTTCGGGGGGAAGGGGATGCCGTACGCCCGGTGCTCCTCCTCGAACCACCCCGTGCCGAGGCCGAGCTCGATGCGCCCGTCGGACATGGCGTCGACCTGGGCGACCTGGATCGCGAGCACCGCGGGCAGCCGGTGGGTGGCCGACGACACGAGGGTGCCGAGCCGGATGCGCGTCGTCTCCCGCGCGAGTCCGGCGAGCGTCGTCCACGCGTCCGTCGGCCCCGGAAGCGGGTCGCCCGGGCCCATGCGGAGGTAGTGGTCCGAGCGGAAGTAGCCGTCGAACCCGAGCCGCTCGGCCGCCTGCGCGAAGACCCGCTGGTCGTCGTAGGAGAAGCCCTGCTGGGGTTCCGTGAAGACGCAGTACTCCACTCAGTCCTCTGCTTTCAGCACGATGGCGTCCGTCGACGGCCGGGGGTCGTCGCCGGGGCGGTAGATGTCGGGCTCGAGATAGATCACCCGCGCGATCGGCACGGCGGCACGGATGCGCGCCTCGACGGCGTCGATGTCGGACGCGACCGCGCCGAGCGACCGGTCCGACCGGAAGCCGAGCTTCGCGGCGACCAGCAGTTCGTCCGGGCCGAGGTACAGCGTCTTCATGTGGATGAGCTTCTCGATCTCGGGCCCGCCCTCGATCGCGTCGACGATGGCCGCGTGGTCGCGCGGGTTGGCGCCCTCGCCCACGAGGAGGCTCTTCGTCTCCATGCCCAGCGTGATGGCGACGAGGATCAGCAGCGTCCCGATCATGAGTGTGCCGAGGGCGTCGAACAGCGGGTTGCCGGTGAGCCAGGTGAGACCCACGCCGAGGAAGGCGAACACCAGGCCGGTCAGGGCGGCGATGTCCTCGAGCAGCACGACGGGGAGCTCGGGCGCCTTCGCGTGCCGGATGAAGGCCAGCCACGACTCGCCCTTCTGCCGCACGGCGTTGCTCTCGCGCATCGCGGTGCGCAGCGAGAAGGACTCCAGCGCGATCGCGACGATCAGGACGAGGACCGGGATCCAGACGTTCTCCAGCTCGTGCGGGTGCGTGAGCTTGTCGACGCCTTCGTAGATCGAGAAGAGTCCGCCGACGGAGAACAGGATGATCGCCACGACGAACGCGTACACATAGCGCTCGCGCCCGTGGCCGAACGGATGGTCGCGGTCCGCCTCGCGTCGCGCCCTGCGCCCGCCGAGGAGCAGGAGGAGCTGATTTCCGCTGTCGGCGACGGAGTGGATCGCCTCAGCGAGCATCGAGGCGGAGCCGGAGAAGAACCACGCGATGAACTTGGCGAGCGCGATCCCCAGGTTCGCCAGCAGTGCCGCGATGATCGCCTTGCCGCCGCCCGATGCACTCATGCGATCGAGTCTAGGGAACGCTGCGGCCGGGCGACGGCCAGGTGGCCGCCGCTTCTCAGTCCTCGGACTTCAGGATGATCGCCTCGGTGGGCGGTGCCGGGTTCTGCGGCCGGCCCACGTAGCCGATGGTGGCGAGCAGCGCCTGACGGAACTCGGCCGGGCGCTCGAGGTGCGGCGAGTGGCCGACGCCCTCGAGGGCGACCTCGGTGACCTGGCCGCCCGCGGCCGCGTAGGCGTCGAGCACGTCGCGCGTCTGCGACACCATCGGCTGGGCGGGGGCGACCTCGTCGCCGGGCCACCCCGGGATGATGCCCAGGGCGCCCAGGTGGTTGAGGTCGTAGAATGAGGCATCCGAGACGATCGCGTCCGCCGTCCCGTGGATCCAGAGGATCGGCGGCTTGGGCTCGATCGCGACGATGCCGGACGTGTCGAAGTACTTGGGCACCATCGTGTTGAGGACGCCGATCGTGCCGGCCGCGAAGCCCGGCCAGTTCTCGCTGGCGACCCCGTCGCCCGGGTAGTTCCCCTCGGCGGTGGACGTCGTCAGCATCGACGCGACCCACACGTCCTCGTGCTCGCTCGTGTACCCGGCGGCGACGTAGCCGGAGCGCAGGACGCTGCGGGGCGAGGTCGGGGCCTCGTCGGTGGTGTCGCCGTCGGTGAGGCGCTGGACGAAGTCCGGGTTCGCGCCGCCGCCGCCCGCGCCGGCGTCGTCGTCGGTGAGCCGGGAGCCGTCGCGCCGCGTCCCGCCGAAGCCGTACGGCGAGACGGGCGCCTGGAGGGTGAGGCTGCGCACCGGATGGTCGATCGCGTACTGCATCACGACGCCGCCCCCCATCGACCAGCCGACGAGGTGCGGCGCCTCGATCCCGAGCGCCTCCAGCGTGGCGTGCACGTCGTCGCTGAAGTCCCTGACGCCGCGGGTCGCATCGATCGGAGCATGCTCGGTCCCGCCGAATCCGCGGAGGTCGACGGCGATCACCCGCAGATCGCTCGGCAGATCCTGCATGATCTCCTGCCAGAACAGGGACGACGACACGTTGCCGTGCACGAGGACGACCGTGCGCTCCGGGGGCGTGGCGGCGTCGTCGCCGGACCGCTCCAGGATGTTCACGAGGAGACGCGGCGTCTCGATGACGCGGGCCGTGATGCCGTCGAAGAGGGTGTCGTCCGCAGGGGTCATGGTGGTCCTTCGCGCGTGCTCGAAGGCCCGGGCGCCCTCGACCCGTCGAGCATAACGCGCGCCGGGCGGCCGTTCGTAGGATGGGGAGCATGTCCTCCTCCGCATCCCCGCTTCCCCCCGTCGCGATCCTCGGCGCAGGCTCGATGGGGGGCGCCATCCTGCAGGGGCTCGTCGCGTCGGGGCTGGCCGGAGGCGGGGTCGCCGTCACGAACCGCACCGTCGCGAAGGCCGCCCCGCTGGCCGAGCTGGACGGCGTGACCAGCGTCGCCCTCGAGGACGTGCCGACCGGCAACCGGGATGCCGCGGCCGCCGCCGACATCGTCCTGATCGGCGTCAAGCCGGCCATGGTGCCGGACCTCCTGCGCGAGATCGCGCCCGCGCTCCGACCCGGAACGATCGTGGTGAGTCTCGCCGCGGGGGTGACGATCGCCACGTTCCAGAGCATCCTCGGCGCCGGCATCCCGGTCCTCCGCTCGATGCCGAACACGCCGGCCGTGGTCGGGAAGGCGGTGACGGGTCTCGCGGCGGGCGCCACCGCCGGCGCGGACGACGTCGACCTCGTGCGCCGTCTGTTCGAGACCGTCGGCGTCGTGGTCGAGGTCGCGGAGGACCGCATCGACGCGCTCTCGACGATCTCCGGCTCCGGCCCGGCCTATGTCTTCCTCCTCGTCGAGGAGCTCACCAAGGCCGCGATCGGCAAGGGGTTCGCCGGGCCCGAGGCGCGGATCATGGCCGAGCAGACGTTCATCGGCGCGGCGGCGCTCCTCGACGCGACGCGTGAGGACCCCGCCGAGCTCCGCCGCCGGGTCACGAGCCCCAAGGGCACGACCGAGCGCGCGATCGCGGTGCTGCAGGCGGCGCACCTGGATGAGGTGTTCGCCGAGGCCACCGACGCGGCCCTCGCCCGCGCCCGCGAGCTCGCTGCCGGCTGAGCCCTCGTCGCCGGCGGCTATCGGTCGAGCGAGGCGAACCGCTCGATGTCGGAGTTGGTGCCGGACACGATGATCAGGTCGTGGTTGGTCACGATCGTGTCGGCCTCTGCGTAGCGGAACGGCTTGCCCGGGCTCTTCACGCCCACGACCGTGACGTTGTACTTCGTGCGAACACCGGACTCGTTGAGGCCGACCCCGCGGATGAACTTCGGCGGGTAGAGCTTGGCGAGGGCGAAGTCGTCGTCGAAGCGGATGAAGTCGAGCATCCGCCCGCTCACCAGATGGGCCACGCGCTCGCCGGCCTCCGCCTCGGGGTAGATCACGTGGTTCGCCCCCACCCGCGACAGGATCTTGCCGTGCGACTGCGACACCGCCTTCGCCCAGATCTGCGGCACCTTGAGGTCGACGAGGTTCGCGGTGATCAGGACGGATGCCTCGATCGACGAACCCACTGCGACCACGGCGACCTGGAAGTCCTGCGCGCCGATCTGCTTGAGCGCCTCGATGTTGCGCGCATCCGACTGGACCGTGTGGGTGACGCGCTCCGACCACTTCTGCACCAGGTCGAGGCTCTCGTCGATCGCCAGGACCTCGCGGTCCAGGCGGTCGAGCTCACCCGCGCAGGCGGCTCCGAACCGCCCGAGGCCGACGACGAGGACGGGTGCATCGCTGCGGATCTGCTCAACCAACGATGGGCCTTTCCACGGGCAGCGAGTAGAGCTGCGAACGGGACGACGCGGCCACGGCCGCGGCGAGAGTCACTGTACCAACGCGGCCCATGAACATGGTGAGGGCCATCACGTACTTGGCAGGGTCCGGCAGCTGCTCGGTGAGACCGGTCGACAGGCCTGTCGTCGCGAATCCGGAGATGACGTCGAACAGCACATCGCCGAGAGGCGCCTTCGTCATCCTGGTGATGATGATCGTCGACAGCGCGACGATCGTCGCACCCCATGCGACGACCGAGAGTGCGACCCGTTGCACGTCGCTCGGGATGCGACGGCCGAAGGCCTGGACGGAGGGACGCCCCTTCGCCTCGGACCACACCGCCAGTGCGAGCACGGCGAGGGTGGTGACCTTGATCCCGCCCGCCGTGGACGCCGACCCGCCTCCGACGAACATCAGCATCGATCCGACGACGAGCGACGACTCGTGCAGACTGCCCACGTCGACGACGGAGAATCCGCCGGAACGGGTCATCGCCGAGAGGAAGAACGATTGGAACACGGTGTCCCACGCATCGCGGTCGCCGAAGGTCTTCGGATTGTCGAACTCGAGCAGCAGGAAGACGGCCGCGCCGGCGAAGAAGAGGAGCACCGTGGTGATGATGGTCAACTTGGCGTGCAGCGACCAGTGCCGCACGTGCCAGCGGTGCCGGGCGAGCGTGTAGATCACGGGGAAGCCGATGGAGCCGAGGAAGACGCCCGCCATCATCACCGTGAGGAAGAAGTAGTCGTGCTGGAAGGCGTCGAGGCCGCCGGCGGTCGGCGTGAATCCGGTGTTGGTGAAGGCCATCGCGGCGTAGTACGGCGCCTCCCACAGGGCGGCGAGGGGATCGACGCCGCCGACGAGGAGGGACGGGTAGAGCATGATCGCGAGCGCGGCCTCGATGATGAGGGTGGAGAGGGCGACCGTCGCGAGCAGCGAGCCGATCTCGCCGAGCATGACCGTCTGTCCTTCGTTCACGGGCCCTCCGTGGACGCGCAGGGGGTTGGTGTCACCGGCCGCGATCAGCTTCGCGCGCAGGCCGAGCCGCTTGGAGATGATCAGGCCGAGGATGGATGCGAGCGTCAGGACGCCCAGGGCGCCGACGTTGACGCCGACGTAGATGATGACCTGTCCGAGGGGCGACCAGTGCGTCCCCATGTCGACGGTCGACAGGCCGGTGACGCAGATCGTGGACACCGCCGTGAACAGGGCATCGGCGAACGGGGTGGAGCGACCCGATGCCGCGGCGGCGGGGAGCGAGAGCAGCGTCGTGAACAGCAGGATCAGCACGAGGAAGACGAGCAGTGCGAACCGTGCGGGCGAGGCGGTGGTCAGCTTGCGCGCGCCGTCCCGGATCCGATCGAACGCATCGCGGATCCGGCGCCCGGCCGGGGCGTTGATCCTGCCATCGGTCGCGCGTGCAGCCACCCGTGTCATGGTACTCAGCCGAACGCCCGGCTAACCTATCGTCATGGCGGACATCTTCGACGTGATCGCAGACGGCACACGTCGCGACATCCTGCGACTCCTTCTCGACCGCTCGTCCGCCGGGCAGAACGGCACGAGCGTGTCGCAGATCGTGCACGAGCTCGGCGTCAGCCAGCCCACGGTCTCCAAGCACCTCAAGGTGCTGCGCGAGGCCGAGCTCGTCTCCGTGCGCGAAGAGGGCCAGCACCGCTACTACAGCCTTTCGCCGGAGCCGCTCGACGAGATCGACGACTGGATCGTCCCGTTCCTCGCTGCCGACGAGGACGTGGCCGCGCTCACGACGGCCTCGTCGCTGCCCGACTCGGCCGCTCACGCCGCCGACGTCGTGGGCAGGGCCGCGGCATCCGCGAAGCACGCGTTGGAGAACGCGCTGCGCAAGCTTCCCGGCCGCTGACCGCCCGCTGTTCCGCTCCGTTTCGGCGCGTAATGCGGGGGTCGGGCGCGTGACCCCACCGACCACATCGGCCACTCGGGTTTACACGTGTCGCTCGGACCCCATAGAGTGTGCACAGCAATTCTGGGGGAAAGGTACAACGGGGATGGCGGAGATGTCGGACATGCGCTTCTTGACGGTCGCCGAGGTCGCGGATCTGATGCGCGTCTCGAAGATGACCGTCTATCGACTCGTGCACGCCGGCGAGCTGCCCGCTGTCCGCTTCGGCCGCAGCTATCGGGTCCCGGAGGCGGCCGTCACAGCCGCTCTGCAGCGGCCGGTCGCCGACGTCGGCTAGACTGCCCGGAGGCATTTCTCCGCGCCGGGGCCTTTTCCCGGCCGCTGGAGGCTGTTCCGTCACGACCCGGGCGCACGCCACCGTGTGCCCAACCCCGACATAGTGAGGTTTTCCGTGGGTTCTGTCATCAAGAAGCGCCGCAAGCGCATGGCGAAGAAGAAGCACCGCAAGTTGCTTCGCAAGACTCGCCACCAGCGCCGCAACAAGAAGTAAGCGGCAACCGCACCGAGCGCCTGTCCAACGGACGGGCGCTTCGTGTTTTGCCGGTAGCGTGGCTGGCATGAAGTCGATCACCGTCCAGCAGCTGCGCGACCGGCAGGATGTGCCGCTCGTCGACGTCCGCGAGCCGCACGAGTTCGCCGAGGGACGCGTTCCCGGCGCGATCAATCTGCCGATGTCGACCCTCGGCGATCACCTCGACGAACTGCCCTCGGGTGCGTTCGACGTCATCTGCGCGGTGGGCGGCCGGTCGGGCCGCGTCACCGAGGCTCTCGAGGCCCGTGGATTCGACGTCACCAACGTCGACGGCGGGACGAACGGGTGGATCGCCGCCGGCTTCCCCGTCGAGCGCTGAGCCGGTACCCATGACGACCGTGACGGTGATCGGCAAGCCGGACTGCCATCTGTGCGACGTCGCCCACGAGATCGTCGATCAGGTCGTGGCCGACCTGCCGGACGGGGTCGCGGCGCGCGTCGAGGTGGTGGAGAAGTCGATCCTGGACGACCCGGCGCTGTACGAGCTGTGGTGGGAGAAGATCCCCGTCGTGCTGATCGACGACCGACTGCACGCGCATTGGCGCGTCGCGGCGGACCGGCTGCGTCGCGCGTTGGTGGAGACGGACGATGTGGAGGTGGGTCGATGACCCTGCGGCACGTGGTCGCGTGGAAGCTCGCGGCCGATGACGAGGCGACGCGGGTCGCGCAGGCGCGCGAGATCGCGGACCGGCTGCGGGCGTTGGTCGGCGTGGTCCCGTCCATCGGGACGATGACCGTCGGCCCGAACGTCGTCGAGGGAAATTGGGACGCCGCCCTCGTCGCCGACTTCGCCGATCGCGCCGCGCTCGACGCGTACGTCGAACATCCCGCCCATCAGGACGTCGTCGTCTTCATCCGCGGCGTGGTCTCTGACCGCGTCGCCGTGGACTTCGAACTCTGACGCGTCAGACCTCGACGACGGGTGCGTCGGGCGCGTTCGTCTTGATGGACTCGATGCCGTTGAGAGCGCCCGCTTTCGACGAGTAGCCCTCGCCGGTGGCGATCACCTGCCCGTTGGAGGCCTTCAGGCGGAAGCGCCATTCGCCGGCCTTGTCGGTGTACAGCTCGAACTTCCCAGCCATGTGCAACCTCCCAGTTCGCACGGAGCCCCTCGTCGGGCGCTGGGCTCAGGGTATCGACGCCGAGTCCCCCGCGAAAGGGCACGGGGCGCGGGCGCCACGGGTGCGAAAACACGGACGGTCGAGACGACGCGCGGCTGAAGCCGACCCCGGTGCGGCGTGCCGCAACCATCCGTCCGCGTTTTCGGACCAGGACCCGCAGCGCGGGCAGCGCCGTCAGTCCGCGGGGCGGACAGCCACGGGCTCGGGAGCCAGCGCGAGGCGGACCGCGTCGCCGTACTCGACGCGCTCGCCGGCCGGATGCTGCACCCGCACGAGCGTCCCGTCGTCCGTCCGCACGAGCGTTCGACGGAAGCTTCCGAGGAACGTGCTCTCCTGCACCACCGCGTCCGCCCCCGGCTGCCCATCCGTCGCGAAGCGGACGTTCTCGGGCCGCAGGAACACGGTGACGGGCCCCTGGGCCGCGGTCTGCGTCGGCAGGTCCACGCCCCACACGCGCACGGACATGCCGGATGCCTCACCCGGCACCATGCTCGACAATCCCACGAACGCCGCCACGTTGGGCGTCGCCGGCCGCAGGTAGAGCTCCTCGGGGGTGCCGATCTGGTCGATGCGACCGGCGTCCATCACGGCGATGCGGTCGGAGACGGCCAGCGCCTCCTCCTGGTCGTGGGTGACGAAGACCGTGGTGATCCCCAGGCGGAGCTGGATGCGACGGATCTCGTCGCGCAGCTGCACGCGCACCTTGGCGTCGAGGGCCGACAGCGGCTCGTCGAGAAGCAGGACGCGGGGCTCCGTGACCAGCGCACGGGCGAGGGCGACGCGCTGCTGCTGCCCACCCGACAGCTGGTGCGGGTACCGGTCGGCGAGATGGTCGAGGCCGACCAGCTCGAGCGCGTCGCCGGCGCGGCGCGCGGCCTCGGCCCGGCCGACACCGCGGCGACGCAGGCCGAAGGCGGTGTTCTCGCCCACCCGCAGGTGCGGGAACAGCGAGTACGACTGGAACACCATGCCGATGTCGCGCTTGTTGGTCGGCACGTCCGACACGTCGCGGTTGCCGAGGAACACGGCACCCCCGGTCGCGCGCTCGAGGCCGGCGAGGACGCGCAGCGCGGTCGTCTTGCCGCACCCGGACGGCCCGAGCAGCGAGACGAACTCGCCGGGGGCGATGTCCAGGTCGACGCCGTGCAGCACGCGGTTGGTGCCGTAGTCCTTCACGACGGAGCGGAACTCGACGCGCGTGCCGTCCGTCGACCCGGAGAGGAGGAGGTTGTCCGAGGTGCGGGGGAGTGCCCGATCGGCGATGGTCATGGGGTGGTCCTTCCGGTGCGGCCGCGTCCGACGCGACCGATGATGAGCAGCAGCACGAACGCGAACGCGAGCGCGAGGATCGTGACGATCGCCGCGGCGAAGCCGTCGGTCTTCTGCACCACGAGCAGTGCGGTCTGCAGAACCTGACGGTTCAGCAGCGATGCGATGGTGAACTCGCCGAGGACGACGGCCACCGAGATGAGCGATGCCGCGAGCAGCCCCTGACGCAGGTTCGGGGCGAGCACCCGCAGGACGACGGTGATCCAGCCGGAGCCGAGCGTGCGCGCGGCCTCGGTGAGCGTCTTGACGTCCACCGCGTCGATCGACGCCTGGATGGAGCGGTACGCGAACGGCAGCACGGTGATGCCGTACGCGAACGCCAGTGTCCAGGCGCCCGTGCCGAGCGTGCGCCCGATCTGCAGGTAGATCGGCGCGAGGCCGACGACGAGCACGATCGCGGGGATCGAGATCGGCAGGAGCGCCACGAACTCGAACGCCGACCGCAGCTTCGGGAAGCGCAGGGCCACGAGGATCATCGTCGGCGTGAGCAGGAACAGCACGATCGCCACGGTCACGACCGCGAGGAGGAGCGAGTTGCCGAGGCCGACCCAGATCGGCTGGAACACCGACGACTCCGCGGGCGAGAACAGCGCGGTCCAATGGTCCAGCGTGTAGCCGGTGCCGTCGACACGACGGAACGTGAACAACACGAGCGACACGATCGGGACGGCGAAGAACAGTCCGACGACGATGCCGATGATCCACCGTGTGACGCGGGAGGGCGCGAGCAGATTCACGACTGCCACCTCGCTGCTCGGCGCTGCACGAGCGAGTAGATCCACATCACCACGGCCACCACGACGATCATGCCGAGCGCGAGCGCGCCGGCGAGGTTCTGCCGTCCGAGCAGCGTCTCGCTCGTGAGGGCCGCGCGGATCTGGAGGGGCACGATCGGCGCGCCCTGGCTCGCGAGGGCCGCTGCCGTCGCATAGGACGAGAACGCGTTGGCGAACAGCAGCAGGAGGCTCGCGAGGAACGCGGGCGTCAGCACCGGTATGCCGACGTGTCGCCAGAAGCCGCCGCGCGTGCCGCCGAGGGTGAGGTTCGCCTCGACCCACTGCGGCTTGAGCGCGCTCAGCGCCGGGAAGAACGTGATCACCATGAGCGGGATCTGGAAGGTGATGTAGGCCGGGATCAGGCCGGGGAGCTCGTAGATCCACGGTCCGTTCGCGTAGATGTCGATCCCGCCGCCCTTCAGCAGCTGGGTGATCAGGCCCTGCAGGCCGATCGTGGCGATCCACATGAACGCGAGCATGACGCCGCCGAACTGGGCGAGGACGCCGGATGCGGCATCCACCGTCGTCCGCACGAAGCCGCTGTCGGAGAGCCCCAGCATCGCGTAGCAGACGAGCGCTCCGACGACCGCACCGATCACCGCGGTGAGCAGCGACACCCACGTCGAATTCCAGAACGTGAGGAGGATCACCGGGTCGCCGAGGGCGGCGACATTGTCGAGGGTGAACCTCCCTGCTCCGTCGAAGAGGCCCGAGCCGATCGCGAGGACGGTCGGCAGCAGCAGGAACAGCAGGATGTACGCGGCGAACGGCGTGAGCCCGAGCCAGGCCCATCCGGCACGGCCGCGCCGCGACGGAGCTCGTGACTCCGTCGCGGCGGGGCGTGCGCCCGGGTCGATGTCGACCCGGGCGGTGGCGGTGGCGGTCACTGGACCGCCGCTGCCCACTTCTGGCCGAGGAGCGTGCCGGCCGCAGTGCTCTGCTTCTCGGTGGGGACGACGCTGTCGGACGGCGCCTCCGGGAGCTTGGCCGCGGCATCCTTGTCGAGGGTGCCGGCCTTCTCCATCGCGTCCATGCGCACGGGGCGTGCGCCGCCCTGGAGCCACAGGTTCTGGACGTCGTCGCTGTACAGGAACTCCTCCCAGAGGCGCGCAGCGGCGGGGTGCGGGGCATCCTTGTTGACGGCCTGGTTGTAGTACCCCGCGTAGCCCGTGCCCGGGAGGATGACGACCTTCCAGTTGCTGTTGTCGGCGACGTGCGTGGCGTTCAGGTAGTCCCAGTCGAAGACGACGGGCGTCTCGCCGCTCGCGACGGTCGCGGTGGTGACATCCACCTTGAGGAGGTTGCCGGCCTTCTGCAGCTTCGAGAAGAAGTCGATTCCGGGCTGGAAGTCGTCGAGCGTGCCGCCCGACTGGACGTCGGCGAGGCCGACGGCGGCGAACGCCGCGCCCGCCTGGGTCGGGTCGCCGTTGATGGCGACGGCGCTCTTGTAGTCGGACTTCAGCAGGTCGTCGAGCGAGGTCGGCGCCGGGTACTTGGAGGAGTCGTAGCCGATCGACATGTACCCGCCGTAGTCACCGGTGAACAGGCCCGTCGACTCCTTGAGGTTGTCGGCGATGTCCTTCCAGCCGGCCACCTTGTAGGGCGCGAACTGCGCCGTGTTCTGGAGGGCGACGGTGAGGCCGATGTCGAAGACGTCGGGCGCGGTGTCGAGGCCCGCGTTCGTCTTGGCAGCCGTGATCTCCTCGGCGCTGGATGCGTCGGGGGTCGCCTCGTTGACCGTGATCTTGGGGTACTTGGCCTTGAAGGCGTCGATGATCTTGCCGTAGTTCGCCCAGTCGTGGGGGAGGGCGATGACGTTGAGCGTGCCCTCCTTCTCAGCCGCCTTCTCCAGGTCGGAGAGCGTGCCGAAGGCGGCCAGGCTCGTCGCGGTCTTGGCGTCGACGCCGGAGCCGCCGCTCGGGTCGGCGTTCGCGGAGCCGGAGCATGCCGACAGGGCGAGCGCCGCGGTGGCCGCGATCGCCATGCCGAAGGCCGCGCGGGTCGCGCGGCGCGTGATGGTGGTCATCTGCTGTTTCCTCTCGGTCGATCCGCGGTTCGGGTGCGGATCCGGACGGAGGAAACGTATTCAGGCGCGATGAACGGCGCCGACCGCCGAGGTGAACGGCGCGTGAGCGTGGCGTGACGTCGCTGCGCGGGCGGCCCTTACGGCGCGAGGCGCGTGGGGCCGCGGAAGAGGAAGGTCACCTCGCGGATGGACGACTCTCCCAGCAGCAGCATGAGGACGCGGGCGAGGCCCATCCCGAAACCGCCGTGGGGTGGGACGCCGTAGCGGAAGAAGTCGAGGTAGTGCTCGAGACCGTTGAGGTCGAGGCCCTTCTCGACGGCCTGACGCTCGAGCACGTCGATGCGGTGCTCGCGCTGCGCGCCGGTCGTGATCTCGACGCCCTTGAAGAGCAGGTCGTAGCTCTTCGTGAGCCCGCTCTCTTCGTCGCGCATGTGGTAGAACGGCCGGATCTCGGGGTGGTAGTCGGTGACGAACACGAACTGGTGGCCGAACGTCTCCTCGACGTGCGCGGACACCTGACGTTCACCCTCGGGCTCGAGGTCGCCGTCGGTGCGCTGCGTCTCGTGACCGCGGGCCTTGACGATGTCGCGGGCCTCGGCGAGCGGGATGCGCGGGAACGGCAGCGTCGGGACGACCACCTCGACGCCGAACAGCTCCTCGATCTCGGCGCCGTGCTTCTCCTTCACTGCAGCGATCGCCGTCGCGAGGAGTTCCTCCTGCATGGCGGCGACGTCCTCGTGCGAGTCGATCCAGCTGATCTCGGCGTCGACGCTCGTGAACTCGGTCGCGTGGCGGCTCGTGAAGCTGGGGTCGGCGCGGAACACGTCGCCGATCTCGAAGATCCGACCGAAACCGGCGGCCTGCGCCATCTGCTTGTAGTGCTGCGGGCTCTGTGCGAGGTAGGCGGTCTGGTCGCCGAAATACTCGAGCGAGAACAGCTCGGCGTTCGACTCCGACGGGCTCGACATGAGCTTCGGGGTGTGGATCTCGACGTAGTCGCGGTCGATCCAGTACTGCCGCATGGCGTGCTCGAGCGTCGTCGACACACGGAAGATCAGGGCGTTGCGGCGCTGACGCAGGTCGAGGAAGCGCCAGTCCATCCGCTTGTCGAGGCCGCTGTCGGCCGCGATCGGGGTCTCGGGAAGCGCGGGGGATGCCACCTCCAGCGCACCGACCTTGATCTCGACGCCGCCGAGCTTCACCCGCTCGTCGTGCTTGAGCTCGCCCGTGACGGTGAGGAAGGTGCCGGTGGCGAGACCGGAGATGGACTCGGTCAGGGCGAGGGCTGCGGCATCCTGCTCGCTGCCGTCCTCCGCCGGTCGCGTGGCCGGGTTGACCAGCTGCACCGCCCCGCTCTCGTCGCGGAGGATGACGAACTGCACCTTCTTCTGATCGCGGACGGTCTCGACCCATCCGGAGACGGAGACGGGGCCGTCTTCCCGGGCCTGCAGCTGCTTGACGAGAACGCGTTCACTCACGAGGGTTCAGTCTACGTGGGGTGGTCCGTCGGCCTTTCGCCGTGCTCCAGACTGGAGGGATGACCGCCGCTTCCGACGGCTCCGCGAAGAGCCCCACCGAGATCGTCCCCGCTCGCTACCGTCGCCTCCTCGAGCTACCGCTCTACGGGCATCTGGGCACCGTCCGCCCGGACGGCACCGTGCAGGTGAACCCCATGTGGTTCGAGTTCGACGGTGAGCACCTTCGCTTCACCCACACCACGAAGCGGCAGAAGTTCCGCAACCTTCAGGGCAATCCGTCGTATGCGCTGTCGATCATCGATCCCGACAACCCGTTCCACTACCTCGAGGTCCGGGGTGAGCTCGTCGAGGTGGTGCCCGATCCCGAGGGCGCGTTCTACGTGCGGCTCCAGAACCGCTACGGCAACCCGAGCCAGACGCCCCCGCCCGACAAGGCGAACCGCGTCGTCCTGGTGATGTCGGTGGAGCGCGCGACGACGCAGTAGTCCGCAGGTCGCGCCCCCGCTCCCAGCCCGCTCAGAGAACCCACCCCCGTAGACTGGGCGGGTGCCCGCAGATCGCCTCCATCTCGTGCGCCACGGGGAGGTCCACAACCCCCGACGCGTGCTGTACGGGCGTCTTCCCGGGTATCGGCTGAGCGCCGCGGGTCGCCGCATGGCCCGCCAGGCCGCCGACTACGTGCACGGTCTCGAGCGCCCGATCACGGCACTCGTGTGCTCGCCGCTCGAGCGCACGCGCGAGTCGGCCGAGCCGTTCACCGAGCTGTTCGGCATCGAGCCGGTCGTCGACGACCGTGTCATCGAGCCCACCAACGTCTTCGAGGGGCGCCGCATGCGCCGCGCGCTGCTCAACCCGCTCAACTGGCGCCACCTGCGTCAGCCGTCGCGCCCGAGCTGGGGAGAGCCCTACGCCGAGGTCATCGCCCGCATGGACGCCGCGATGACGGATGCCTGGACCCGCGCGGAATCGGGCGACGTCGTGGTGGTCTCGCACCAGCTGCCGATCTGGGTGACGCACCTCGCCATCGCCGGCGAACCCGCGAAGCACGACCCGCGCAAGCGCCGCTGCGCGCTGTCGAGCGTCACGAGCTTCGAGCGCCGGGACGACCACTGGGTCGAGGTCGGATACGCAGAGCCCGCCGTCACGTCGGGCGCCGTCGATGTGGGGGCAGTGTGAAGACGTTCAGGCTCAGGGCCGCGGCATCCTTCGTCCTCGCCGGCGCGCTCGTGGCGGGTCTCGCGGCGTGCTCGAACGACCCGCTCGCGTCGCAGTACCGGGCCGGCGACAACAAGGGCTACATCGCCGGCGACTTCGCGTGGAAGGAGTACGACGCCGCCGACCAGCCGCGTGCCGTGACGTTCTCCGGCGTGCTGGACTCGGGAGCGAAGGTGACCAGTGCCGACTACGCCGGCAAGGTGGTCGTCGTCAACTTCTGGTACGCGGGCTGCGCGCCCTGCCGGCAGGAGGCCCCGCTCCTCGAGAAGGTCTACACGTCCTTCGCCGGCGAGGATGTCGAGTTCCTGGGTGTGAACACCTACGACCAGGCCGAGACCGCGCAGGCGTTCGCGAAGGCGCACGGGGTCACCTACCCGAGCGTGATGGACGCGGACACGAAGACCGTGACGGCGGCCCTCGTCGGGGTGGTCCCCGCGGGCGCGACGCCGTCGACCGTCATCATCGGCAAGGACGGCCGGCCGACCTCGCGCATCGTGGGCGAGATCGAGAGCGCCTCGATCCTCCAGACCCTCGTGCAGGACGCGCTGGACGGGAAGCCGTGACCGGCCTGGTCGCGGGCGGGGCGCTGTGGATCGCGATCCCGATCGCGATCCTCGCGGGCCTCGTGTCCTTCCTGTCGCCCTGCGTGCTCCCGCTCGTCCCCGGCTACCTCGGATTCATCGGCGGCGCGGTCGCCCCGCGTCGCGGATCGACGGCCAAGACCGGCCGCAGCCGGCTCGTGCTCGGTGTGCTGCTGTTCATCGCCGGGTTCACGGTCGTCTTCATGGCCGTCAACATCTTCGGCGGCACCGTGGGCATGTTCTTCGTCCAGCAGCGCGACATCATCACGCGCGTCATGGGCGTGGTGGTGATCTTCCTCGGCCTCGTCTTCATCGGGCTGTTCGGCTTCGCGCAGCGAAACGTCCGCCCGCAGGTGCGCAGCAGCCTCGGTCTCGTCGGCGCGCCGCTTCTCGGCCTCGCGCTCGGCATCGGGTGGGCGCCGTGCATCGGCCCGACGCTCGCCGTCATCCTGAACATGTCGCTCGACTCCGGCTCTGCGTGGCGGGGTGCCATCCTCGGTCTCGCGTACTCGCTGGGTCTCGGCATCCCGTTCCTGCTCATCGCGCTCGGCTTCGGCTGGGCCACGCGCTCGGTGACGTTCCTGCGCCGCCACATCCGCGCCGTGAACCTGATCGGCGGTGCCGTGCTCGTCGTGCTCGGCGTGCTCATGGTGACCGGCGTCTGGACCACCATCACGTCGCAGCTCGTGGGGGTGGTCTCCAGTGTCACGCCGGCCCTCTGATGACGCGTCGGCCGACGCATCCGGCGCCGACCCGCTCCGTCCGTCCGACCATGTCGACGGACGGGTAGCCGTCGACGATCGTCCCGATATCGAGGGCATCGTCTCGCCGAAGCTCGGATTCTTCGGGTGGATGCGCTGGGGCTGGCGCCAGCTGACGAGCATGCGCACTGCGCTCGTCCTGCTCCTCCTCCTCGCCATCGCCGCCGTCCCGGGATCGATCGTGCCCCAGCGCGGAGCCGATCCGAACGGCGTCTCGCAGTACTTCAGCGACAACCCGACCCTGGCGCCGGTGCTCGACCACCTGCAGCTGTTCGACGTGTACTCGTCGGCGTGGTTCTCGGCCATCTACATCCTGCTGTTCATCTCCCTCATCGGCTGCGTCATCCCCCGCACGAAGCACCACTGGGCGGCCCTGCGCGCGCAGCCGCCGCGCACCCCGGCCCGGCTCTCCCGCCTGGACGACCACCGCGAGTCGCTCGTCGAGCTCGCGCCGGGGACGGATGCCGCAGCCGCCGCCGAGCGGGCGATCGTGCTCGCCGAGCAGCAGCTCCGCAAGGGCGGCTACCGCGTCGCCCGGTACGACGCGCGCGGCGCATTCTCGGTCTCGGCCGAGCGCGGCTACCTGCGCGAGACGGGCAACCTCGTCTTCCACGTCGCCCTCGTCGGCGTGCTCCTCGCGGTCGGCATCGGCGGCGGGTTCACCTACACGGGCCAGCGCGTGATCGTGCAGGGGACGACGTTCGTCAACTCGGTGGGGACGGACTACTCGTCGTTCAACCCCGGCCGTTTCGTCGACCCGGACAGCCTTACGCCGTACACGCTGCGTCTCGACAAGTTCGACGTGACCTACCAGCCGATCGGCTCGTCCGCGCCGGGTCAGGCGGGGGACTTCGTCGCGCACATGACGACGCGGATGCCGGGGGAGAAGGCGCAGTCGGGAGAGATCCGCGTCAACCATCCGCTCGAGATCGGCGGCGACAAGGTCTACCTCCTCGGCAACGGCTACGCCCCGACCGTGACCGTGCGCGACGCGAAGGGCACAATCGTGTTCCACGACACCATCCCCTTCCTGCCGCAGGACAACAACCTCACCTCGCTCGGCGTCATCAAGGTCGCCGACGGACTCCCCGAGCAGCTGGGCCTCGTCGGCTTCTTCTACCCGACGCAGGTGACCCTCGGCAACGGCGCCTTCTCGTCGGCGTACCCCGACCTGCTGAACCCGGTGCTGACACTCAACGTGTACGGCGGGGACCTCGGCATCAACGACGGCATCCCGAAGTCCGTCTACGCGCTCGACCCGTCGGGGATGACGCAGCTCACCGGCGGGAAGACGGGCGTCAAGTCGCTCGAGCTGCAGCCCGGTCAGACCGCCGAGCTCCCCAAGGGCTACGGCACCATCACGTTCGACGACGAATCGCCGTTCGGCGCGACGGACAGCTCGAAGTCCGTCGAACGATTCGTGTCGCTGTCCATCCATCGCGACATCGCCGCCCCATGGGTGCTGGCCTTCGCCGCGCTCGCGGTCGCGGGGCTCCTGCTCGCGCTGTTCGTGCCGCGGCGCCGGATGTGGGTCAAGGCGACGGCGGACGGCGCCACCCTCCGCCTCGAATACGCCGGCCTCGCGCGCGGTGAGGACCCGACGCTGCGCGACGCCGTGAACGCGCTCGCGCAGCGGCACGGCGACGCGTTCGAGGCCGACTCCCGCGGGTCGTCGGCGACCGCGTCGACGCCGGAATCCCGCGCGTAGACTGACGTCATGCCCTCCCTCGAAGAGTTCTCGCGTCTGCTCGTCTGGACGGCGATAGCGATCTATGCACTCGCGTTCATCGCCTACACCTTCGATCTCGCCCGGCGTTCGGCGCAGGCGCTCGACGCGAAGGATGCCGCCGCGGTCCGCGAGCGCGAGCTGGTCTCCGCCGGAGGAGGTCGTGTCGAGAGCATCCGCGAGGCACAGGACCGTGCCGCGGCTCCGCTCGGCGCCGCGCCGGCCGCGCGGGAGCGGCCGGTGTTCGCGCGCATCGGCACGTCGCTCGTGTGGCTCGGGTTCCTGTTCCACCTCGGAGGCGACGTGACGCGCGGCATCTCCGCGGGCCGCGTGCCCTGGTCGAACATGTACGAGTTCGCCCTCACCGGCACGCTGCTCATCGTGGCGGTGTATCTCGCGGTCCTCTTCCGCTACGACCTGCGTTTCCTCGGGGCGCTCGTCACGGGCCTCGTGACGCTCCTCCTCGGCGGAGCGATGCTCGCGTTCTATGTGAGCGTCGTGCCGCTCAGCGACCCGCTGAAATCGCCGTGGCTCGTCATCCACGTGTTCGTGGCCTCGCTCGGCACGGCGTTCTTCGCGCTCGCCTTCGGGCTCTCAGTGATGCAGCTGATGCAGACGCGTCGCGAGCACAGGATCGCGGCGGCCGCGGCATCCGGAGACGCCGACGCCAAGACGGGCTGGGGCTTCTTGCGGACGCTCCCGAGCTCGGAGACGCTCGAGTCGCTCTCCTACCGGTTCGCGATCGTCGGATTCATCTTCTGGACGTTCACGCTCATCGCCGGCTCGATCTGGGCCAACGACGCGTGGGGCCGGTACTGGGGCTTCGACACGAAGGAAGTCTGGACCTTCGTGATCTGGGTCCTCTACGCCGGCTACATCCACGCGCGCGCGACGCGCGGCTGGCGCGGCACGCGCTCGGCCTGGCTGTCGATCATCGGCTTCGCCGCGGTGCTGTTCAACTTCACGATCGTGAACGTCTTCTTCAAGGGCCTGCACGCCTACAGCGGTCTGACCTCCGGCAGCTGACCCGCAGCGCCGGTCCTCGCGCCGCGCGGCCCGGGCGGTCGTGCGCGGCTCCGATCCGTCGCCTGTGCACCATGGCGCGCACAATGACGGAGATGTGCAGAATGTCGGAGAGATCCTGCCTGCGGCATCCGCGATTCTGCACATCTCCGCATTCGTGCACACCGAGCGATCCCGTGGGGTCGACCCTGCGGGCCGTCCAAAGCCGGGCGCGTGTCAGGCCGTGGCCGGGGATGCGCGAAGCAGCGAGCGCGCGGAGGTCGTGCGGCGACGGGCCACGGCGAGGGTGGATGCCACGAGCGACAGCACGGTCCACACGACGAGGCCGCCGATCGCGGCGCCCACGCCGCCGGTCGAGGTGAGTGCGGCGACCATTCCGGAGTAGGCGGGGGCCGTCGGCAGCAGCGAAGCGACCCACGCGAGGGCGCCCGGCACCGTCGAGACCACGCCCGCCGCCACGGCGAGCACTCCCACGAGGGCCGAGATCCAGCGCCCGGCCCCGCCGAACACCGCCACCAGTGCCTGGTTGACGGCCGCGAACGCGATGCCCGCCGCCGCGCACAGGGCGGCGAACACCCACCACGTCCCGGCGTCGTAGGACGCCGCGAGCTGCACGACCAGAGCGACGAGAACGCCTTGGACGACCCCGATGACGGCGGCCGGCGCGAAGCCGCGCAGCGCCAGCAGCACGGACGAGCGACGCGAGACCAGGGCGCGGGCGGATGCCGCACGCAGCGCGATGAACGAAGCGAGGCCTCCGAACCACAGGGCCAGCATCGCGAGCAGCGGGATCGCCGACGCGCCGAACAGGTTCGTGCCGATGCCGGTGGTCTTCACCGGGTCCGAGACCACGGTCGCGAGGTTCGTGGCGCTCTTGTCGTCATAGACGGGGACGGAGGCGGCGGCGGTCTTGAGGCCGCTCGCGAGACTGTCCGTCCCGCTCGCGAGGCTCGTCACGCCGTCGGCCACGCTCTGGGCCCCGGACGAGAGCTGCGTCGCTCCGCTGCCGAGCTGGCGTGCGCCCGCGGCGGACTGGTCGATGCCGCCGGCGAGCTGACCGAGACCCGAGCCGAGCGCCGTGGTGTTCGCGGCGATCGTGTTCACGCCGTCCGCTGCGCCGGACAGGGCGGTCTGCGTCCCCTGCGCCCAGCCCGACGCGGTGCCGGCTGCCGTGGCTGCGGAGACGGCAGCGGTGGCCGTCGTCCCTGCCGTTGCGGCCGCGCCGGCGAGCTGCCCGCAGAACGCCGTGCTGCCGCCGGCTGCGGCGCACTGGGCGGCGAGTCCGCCGAGCGTCTGGGCGAGGCCCCCGGCGTCGCGGGCGACTGTCGCGGTGCCGCTCGCCGCGGAGGCCGCGTACTTCGCCGTCGTCGCCGCCGTTCCGCCGACGGTCTTGTCGGCCGTCGAGGTGAGCGACCCGGACACCTGCCGCATCCCCGCCGCGAGCTGCCCGGCGCCGGACGCGGCATCCCGCGTCTTCCCGGCGATCGTGGTGAGCCCGCCCGCGAGCGACCCCGCGCCCGAGGCGAGCCCATCGGCGCCCGTGGACAGCTGCGTCGCCCCGTCCGCCGCCGCGTGCGCGCCCGAGCCGAGCTGCGTCGCCCCGTCCGCGGCGTCCCCGAGCTTGGAGCCGAGCGTGGTGAACCCGACGAACACGTTCTCCAGGTAGTTCTTCGACAGCGCCTGGCCGAACACGGATGCCGCGGTCTGCGTGATCGTCGAGGTGATCGCGTCGTCCACCACACGGGCGTCGGCGGCGGTCTGCACCTCGATCGTCGCCTGCTTGGCCGTCGCTCCGTCCGACACGGAGGTCGCGGAGGCGGAGAAGTCCTTCGGGATGGTGATCACCGCGGTGTAGGTCCCGTCGGCGAGGCCGGCGGCCGCGTCGCTCGCGTTCGAGATCGTCCAGTCCAGGTTGCTGGGCACGCTGTCCGAGCCCTTCACGAGACCGGCCGTGAGCTGCCGGCCGAGGGGGACGGTCTTGCCGTCGACCTTCACCGGCGCGTCCTCGTTCACGATCGCGGCCGACATGCGGTCGAGCCGCTCCGTCGGGTTGTAGAGCGCGACGACGAGGAGCCCGCCGACGAGCACGGGGAGGAGGATGACCCCGACGATCGTGAGCCAGGTGATGGGTCGGCGGGTGCGGGCGCGCTCGAGCGCGGATCCGATGCGGGGGAGGGTCATGCGGTCACCTCGGTGGTCGGGGCGGATGCGGAAGGGGTCGTCGCTGCGATGCCGGCGGCGCCGCGCGGAGCCCCGTCCGGTTCGTCGCCGTCGCCGGCGCGGTGTCGGCGGCCCGCTGTGACCTCGAAGACGGCGGTGTCGGGGCGGCCGGCCTCCGCGACGATCGCCCGCGCCACCGCCGCGTCGGCGGCGGATGCCACGACCGTCACGGTGCCGCGGGCCGAGGCATCCCGGAGCACCGCCGCGATCTGGTCGCGCGCGGGTGCCGGCGCGGTGTCGAGCCCGTCGATGGCGATGAGGGCGGTGCGTCCGCGGAGGGTGCGCCTGACCTCGCCGGAGGGATCGTCCGAGCCGCTCAGGAGGGCGACGCCGACGTGTCGACGCACCCAGGCGCCGCGACCGGGGAGGAGGTGCCCGGCCACGCGCAGGAGCCCGTCGGTCGGGTCGACACGCCCCGCGATCGTGAGCAGCAGTGCGCGCGCCGCGCGGGGGTCGGCGGATGCCACCACCAGCGAACCGCCCGGCTCCACGCGCACGTCCACACCGTCGTAGAGGACGTCGTCGTCGGTCGTCAGAGACAGGTCGGCGGCGACGACGGCGGCGCGCGTGTTCGGCTCGGGCCACTCGGCGTGCGCCAGCTCGCGCTCGATCGCCTCGCCCTCGATGTCGAAGTGGGGGAGGACGCGCTCGAGCCACTTCGGCATCCACCACGCGTGCGCTCCGAGCAGCGCCATCACGGCGGGCACGAGCGTCATCCGCACGAGGAACGCGTCGATGAGGATGCCCGACGCGAGCCCGAGCGCGATGGGCTTGAGGGATGAGTCGCCCTCGGGGACGAACGCCGCGAAGACCGCGAACATGATGACCGCCGCCGCGGTGACGACGCGGGACGACGCGGTGAAGCCCGACCGGACCGCGTCGATCGCCATCCGTCGGTCTGCCCGGCCGCCGTTCGCGCGTCGTTTGTGCACGAAGTCCTCGCGCATGCGGCTCACGAGGAACACCTCGTAGTCCATCGCCAGGCCGAACAGCACCCCCATCAGGATGATCGGCATGAAGCTGATGATCGGCCCCACCTTGGTGACGTGGAACAGGTCGGCCCCCCAGCCCCAGATGAAGACCGCCCCGACGATCCCGAACGCGGCACCGACCGACAGCAGATAGCCCAGGGCGGCCTTCACCGGCACCCAGATCGAGCGGAACACCATCGTGAGGAGGATGAGCGAGAGTCCGACGACGAAGATGCCGAACGGCAGCAGCGCGGCCCCGAGCCGATCCGAGATGTCGATCTGGACGGCCGTGAACCCGGTCACCTTGAGGTCGACGCCGTACTTCTTCAGGAAGTGGTCATGCTGCCCGCGCAGCTCGCGCACGAGCGCGGCCGTCTTCGGGTCATCCGGCGCGGTCGTGGGGATCAGCTGCACGATCCCCGTGTCGGCCGTCTGGTTGGGGGTCGCGAGCGACACCGACTTCACGCCGGGGAGCGTCGCGATCTCATCCCCGATGTCCGTCATGAGCGTCACCGGATCGTTCGACGTCACGATCGTCCCGGTGACGATGAGCGGCCCGTTGAAGCCGGGACCGAAGTGCTCCGACACGAGGTCGTACGTCTGGCGCGCCGGGTCCTCCTTGGCGAGCGTGCCCGCGTTGGGCAGTGCGAGCGCAAGGCTGGCGGCGGGGATCGACACCACGCCCAGCGTCAGCACCACCGCGACGGTGGTGACGACGGGATGCCGGGTGACGAGCCCGACCCAGCGCTGCGCGAACCCGCGGCGGACGGGGGGCGTGTCGTCGGCGCCGCGGGGCGCCCGGGCGGGCCTCCGGCGGATGCGGGGCGTGCGCTTCCAGCCGACCACGCGTCCCTTGGCGAACCCGAGGAACGCGGGGGTGAGCGTCACGGCGACGAGCACCGCGATGGCGACCGCGGCGGCCGCGGCGATGCCCATGGTCGTGAGGAACGGGATCTGCGCGAAGGCGAGGCCGACGAGGGCGATGAGCACGGTGGTCCCGGCGAACACGACGGCGGAACCCGCCGTGGCAGTGGCGCGGGCGGCGGATTCCTCGGGATCCTCGCCCGCTCTCACCTGGTCCTGATGTCGGGCGATGATGAACAGCGCGTAGTCGATGCCGACCGCGAGCCCGAGCATGAGGGCGAGGAGCGGCGTCGTCGACGAGACCGTCGCGAACGCCGTGGCCACGAAGATGAGCGCCATCGACAACCCGACGCCGAGCAGCGCCGTCACGAGCGGCAGCCCCGCGACGACGAACGATCGGAACGTCACGATCAGCACGAGCAGCGCGATGAGGAGCCCGACCGCCTCCACGAGCGACAGCGCGGGCACCGAGATGGTGAACAGATCGCCGCCCAGCGATACCTGCGAGCCGCTCGGCAGCTCGGCCTTCAGGTCGTGGGCGAGCGTCGTGAGCTCCGTCTTCGTGCTCGCGGGGACGTTCGTGGCCTCGCCCTTGAACTGCAGCCGGACGATCGCAGCCGACGAGTCGTCGGAGATGAGCCCGTTGACGTTCTTCGAGTACGGGTCGGTGACGGCGAGCACGCCGTCGAGCTTCTCCATCTCCGCGATCGTGCTCTTGACGTCCGTCTCGATGGCGCTCGAGGTGACGCTCGTCCCGTCCGGGGCCACGACGATGAACTGCGCGCTCGTGCCGCTCGCCTGCGGGAAGGTGCGACTCAATTGCTGCAGGCCCTCGGAGGACTCGGTCCCGGGGATGGAGAACGAGTTGTCTGTGCCCTTGGCGAACAGCGCGACCCCGGCGATCGCGAGGACGATCAGGAGCAGCCAGCTGACGAGCACACGCCAGGGGTGACGGAAGGACCAGCGCCCCAGCGCGTAGAGGAGAGTGGACACGTGGCCTCCGGATCAGCGGATTCGATATTCAGCGAGCTTCGATACGGCGATGTATCCAATACACAGGTGTATCGTAAAGGAGTTGCAGCAGCCCTGCCTGAAGAATCGGTGTGAGAATCGGGGAGACGGTGCTCGACGCAGACACCCGGAGGGAGACCGACGTGTCAGACGTGAAGGTGACGACGCGTAGCCGCGAGAACACGCGCGCCCGGCTGCTCGACGCCGCCTTCGAGGTGTTCGCCGAAGTCGGGCTGGACGCGGCATCCGTCGAGGCGATCTGCGAGCGCGCCGGATTCACTCGAGGGGCGTTCTACTCCAACTTCGAGTCGAAGGACGAGCTGTTCCTGGAACTGGTGACCGGCGTGGCCGAGCAGAAGCTCGCCGCCGTCACGGCGCGCGTGCGCGAACTCGCCTCAGCGCAGCCGCGGCCGACCAGCCCCGAGGAGATCGTGCAGAAGGTCGTCGACATCTCGGTCGACACGCGGCGGGGTGTGCTGCTGATGAGCGAGATCCGGATCAAGGCGATGCGCGACCCCCGCACCGCCGTCGCCTATCGAGCCTGGCAGCGAGGCATGGTCGACCGCGTGGAGGGAATCATCAGCGAGCTCGCCCAGACGTACGATCTGCGGCTGCGCATGCCGGCCGGGGATTTCGCGCGGATGGTGCTCGCCGTCTGGGAGACCACCTCGGTGAACGCCGTCATCGAGGGCCTCGACTTCGACGACACGGCCGCGCTCGTCGGGCGGCGTACGCAGCAGCTCGCGACGGCCGTGGTGGACGGCTTCGGTCGCTGATACCGCTCGACGTCGACGTCAGGATGCCGCGCCCGCGGCCAGCAGAGCGTGGCACCGGGTCAGGCGCTCGATCCACCAGTCACGGCGGTCGTGCGGCGCGGCGGCGTCCTCCAGTCGCTCCTCGTCGGGCGTGATCCGTCCCACCGGGAGCACCCCGCCGCGGGGCGCGAGCGGCGGGTCGACGACGTCGGCGAGGAACAGGGACGCCGTGCCCAGTCCGCAGTCGTAGTCGAGCTCGGGAAGCGCGGCGGCCAGGGCGACTCCCATCGCGAGGCCGACCGACGTGTCCAGCGCGCTCGAGACGACGGCGGGAAGCCCCGCCTCGGCGACGATGTCGAGCGCGCGGCGCACACCGCCCAGCGGCTGCGCCTTCACGACGAGCAGATCCGCGGCGCCGGCGCGGGCGACGGCGAGCGGGTCGGCGGCCTTGCGCACGCACTCATCCGCGGCGATCGGGATGCCGAGGTACTTCACGCGGCGCCGCAGCTCGGCCAGCTCGTCGACCGTCTCGCACGGCTGCTCGACGTACTCGAGGTCGAACTCGGCGAGCGCGTGGACGGCGTGCTCGGCCTCGTCCACGTTCCAGCCGCCGTTCGCATCGATGCGCACACGCCCCTCGACGCCCATCGCCTCCCGCACGGCTCGCACGCGCGCGACGTCGTCGGCGAGCATCTGTCCCCGCTCCGCCACCTTCACCTTCGCGGTGCGGCAGCCGTCGAAGCGGGCGAGCACCCCGGCGACGGACGCCGCGGCCACCGCGGGCACGGTGGCGTTGACGGGGATCTCGGTGCGGCGCCCGGCGGGCTGCGGCACCCAGCCGAAGTCGACGGCGGCGGCGAGCCATGCGGACGCCTCGGCGTCGCCGTACTCGACGAACGGCGAGAACTCCGTCCAGCCCTCGGGCCCCTCCAGCAGCAGCGCCTCGCGGACGTCGACGCCGCGGAAGCGCGTCGCGAGCGGGAGCGCGACCACGCGGGCGGTGGCGAGGAGTTCGTCGAGCGGGGGGAGGGGCATGCCGCCCATCCTCTCAGGCGTGCGGCCGCGCGGCGACGACCGGGTGCCCGGGCGGCGGCTCGGTTCCGTCCAGCGTCGCAGATTCAGGAGAGACCGGGCTCCGGCGACCCGTGCGGCCGGAGAAGCGCCGGATTTTCCTGAATATGCGACCGGTGCTCCCTATCAATCGATGTGTGATTGACGATAGTGTGTGACACACAGTAATGTGATGCGCATGAGCGACGATGAGATCCTCGACACGCACCTGCAGGAGCTGCGGCGCGGCACGGTCGTGCTGGCCTGCCTGCGGCTGCTGGCGCGGCCCGGCTACGGGTACGGCCTGCTCGAAGAGCTCGCCGCGCGCGGCTTCGCCACAGACGCCAACACGCTCTACCCCCTCCTTCGCCGACTCGAGAAGCAGGGGCACCTCACCAGCGAGTGGAACACCGACGAGGCCCGGCCGCGCAAGTTCTACCGCACCAGCGCGACCGGCCACACGCTCGCCCGGTCGCTCACCGCCGAATTCCGCTCGATCGCCGACGCGATCGCAGCACTCCCCGAGGAGGACTGACATGCCCGAGACCCCCACCCTCACCGACCGCTACGTCGACGCCGCCATGCGGACCGTTCCCGAGAGCCAGCGGGTCGACCTGGCCGCCGAGCTGCGCGGCTCGATCGCCGACCAGGTCGAGGCGCGCGAAGACGCGGGCGAGCGGAAGGATGCCGCAGAGCGGGCGGTGCTCACCGAGCTCGGCGACCCCGACAAGCTCGCCGCCGGCTACACGGGCCGGCAGCTCCACCTCATCGGCCCGCGGTACTACCTCGACTGGTGGCGCCTGCTGAAGCTGCTGCTGTGGATCGTGCTGCCCTGCACGGCGTTCGGGGTCGCCCTCGGCCAGACGCTGAGCGGCGCCGCCGTCGGCGGGATCATCGGCTCGGCCGTGGCCGCGATGCTCACCGCCGCCGTGCACGTGGGGTTCTGGACGACGCTGGTCTTCGTCATCCTGGAGCGCACCGGCCACGAGACGATGGATGCCGGTCCGTGGACGCCCGACCGCCTGCCGGAGCCCCGGCAGCAGGGCGCGGGGTTCGGGGAGATGCTCACCTCGATCGTGTGGCTGCTCATCCTCGCGGGCCTCGTGGTGTGGGACCTCACGCTCGGATTCGTCCCGGGGCGGCGCCTCTCCTTCCTCAACCCCGCGCTCTGGCCCGTGGGGGCCGTGCTGCTGTTCGCGCTCATGGCCGTCGCGGCGGTCCTCGCGGTGCTCGTGTACGTCCGCCGCCGCTGGACCTACGGCCTCGCCGTCGCGAACGCCGTGCTCTCGCTCGCGGTCGTCGCGGTGCTCCTCGTGTTCGGTCCCGTGATCGACCCCGCATTCTTCGCCGCACTCATCGACGGGCCGGATGCCGTGAAGGTGCAGCAGATCGTGACGATCGTGCTCTGGTTCGGCATCGCGGCCGTCGCGGTGTGGACCGTCCTCGACGGCTTCCTCAAGGCCCGTCGCGCGGCTCGCTGACCCGCGGACACGCCCTCCGGGGCCGGAATAGGCTGGCAGCATGCCTCTTCTCGACACCCCGGTGCGCCTCGGCGTGCAGATCGAACCCCAGCAGGTCCCGTATTCGGCCATCCGCGATGCGGTGCGTCGCCTCGAGGACCTCGGCGTGGACATCCTGTTCAACTGGGACCACTTCTTCCCGCTCTCGCGCGACCCCGACGGGATGCACTTCGAGGCGTGGACGATGCTCGGCGCGTGGGCCGAGCAGACCGAGCGGGTCGAGTTCGGGACGCTGGTCAACTGCAACAGCTACCGCAACGCCGACCTCCAGGCCGACATGGCCCGCACGCTCGACCACATCAGCGGGGGCCGGTTCCTCTTCGGCACGGGTTCGGGGTGGTTCGAGCGCGACTACGACGAGTACGGCTACGAGTTCGGCACGCCCGGATCCCGGCTGCGCGACCTCGAGCGGGGCCTCGCGCGGATCGAGGCGCGCTGGGCGAAGCTGAACCCAGCGCCGACGCGCCGCATCCCGGTCATGATCGGCGGCAAGGGCGAGCAGAAGACGCTGCGCCTGGTCGCGCGGCACGCCGACATCTGGCACAGCTTCGTGCGGCCCGACGAGATCGCGCACAAGGTCGAGATCATCGACCGCTGGGGCGCCGAGGAGGGGCGCGACACCTCGGGCATCGTCGTCTCGAACGAGCTCAAGCGCCGCGAGGTCGCCGACGCCGACGCGCTGTACGCGGCCGGGACGCGCCTGTTCACGCTGGGGTTCGAGGGTCCCGACTGGGACTACGACCTCGTGCGCTCGTGGCTGCGCTGGCGCGACGGGAAGAACGGGGCATGAGCGTCTCGGAGCTGTTCGACGACGCCGTGTGGCGCGTCGCGCCGGGGGCCGGGGCGTACACCGACATCACGGCGCACGTGTCGGACGACGGGCGGATCGCCCGCATCGCCTTCGACCGGCCGGAGGTGCGCAACGCCTTCCGCCCGCACACCGTCGACGAGCTCTACCGTGCGCTGGACATCGCCCGCCAGGATCCGCGGATCGGCGTCGTGCTCCTCACCGGCAACGGCCCGAGCCCCAAGGACGGCGGCTGGGCGTTCTGCTCGGGCGGCGACCAGCGCATCCGCGGCAGGGACGGCTACAAGTACTCGGCTGACGAGGCCGCGGTGGGCGATCCCGCGAGGACGGGGCGGCTGCACATCCTCGAGGTGCAGCGGCTCATCCGGTTCATGCCGAAGGTCGTCATCGCAGTGATCCCCGGCTGGGCGGCCGGCGGTGGACACTCGCTGCACGTCGTGTGCGACCTGACGATCGCCTCGGCGGAGCACGGCCGGTTCAAGCAGACCGACGCCGACGTGGGTTCGTTCGACGCCGGGTACGGCTCGGCCTATTTCGCCCGGCAGATCGGGCAGAAGCTCGCGCGCGAGGTGTTCTTCCTCGCCGAGGAGTACTCGGCCCAGCGCGCGTACGAGATGGGCGCCGTCAACCGCGTCGTGCCGCACGCCGACCTCGAACGCGAGGCGATCGTGATGGCACGCACGATCCTCACGAAGTCGCCGACGGCCATCCGCATGCTCAAGTTCGCCTTCAACGCGGTCGACGACGGGCTCGTGGGCCAGCAGGTGTTCGCGGGCGAGGCGACCCGCCTGGCGTACGGCACGGATGAGGCCGTCGAGGGGCGCGACGCGTTCCTCGAGAAGCGCGACCCGGACTGGTCGCCCTACCCCTGGCACTTCTGATGTCGCAGAAGCAGGCTGAATCGGCCTTCGGAGGCTCGCCGGCGCTGCGGTGGGCCGAACCAGCCTGCTTGTCCGACGTCGCGCGGTCGGGACATCGCCGATGAGGCTCGAGCCGCTCGACGCCGACGACCCGCGGGACGTCCTCCGGGCGCTGCGGGCCGCCCTCAACGGATCGGGGCCGGCCCTCGGCCTCGGGATGACGACGGCCGCCTCTCGCGAGGTCGCACCGGGGACCGCGGTCGTCGTGACCACCTCCGGGTCCACCGGCGTCCCGAAGAGCGTCGTCCTCGGGCGCAGCGCCCTCACCTCCAGCGCGCTCGCGACGGCGGACCGGATCGGCGAGGGCGCCTGGCTCCTCGCCCTGCCCGCGGGATACGTGGCCGGGCTCCAGGTGCTCGTCCGGTCCCTCGTCGCCGGGCGCGAACCCGCGCTCCTGTCGGGCTCGTTCACCCCGCAGGCCTTCGCGGCGGCGGCGCTCATGATGGCGTCCAGCGAGCACGGCGAGCGCATCCCGGCGTTCACCTCGCTCGTCCCCGCGCAACTCGTCCGGCTGCTCGATGCGGCGGAGGAGGATGCCACGGTGCGGACCGCGCTGCGGTCGTTCGCGGCCATCCTGATCGGCGGCCAGGCGCTCCCCGCGGCCACCCTCGAGCGCGCACGGGATGCCGGGGCGCGCATCGTGCGGACGTACGGCTCGACCGAGACGTGCGGCGGATGCGTCTACGACGGCGTGCCGCTCGACGGCGTCGGGCTGCGGATCTCGGACGGCGAGGTGCAGCTCTCCGGCCCGACCCTCGCCGACGGGTACCTCGGCGACGCGGAGCTCACCGATCGGGTGTTCGTCCGCGACGTCGCGGGCACCCGGTGGTACCGCACGGGGGACGCCGGCATCGTCGAGGACGGCGTGCTGCGGGTGCACGGCCGCATCGACAACGTCATCGTCTCCGGCGGCATCAACGTCTCGCTCGATCGCGTGGAGCGGCTCGTCCGCGGCGTCCCCGGGCTCGAGTCGGCGGTCGTCGTCGGGGTGGAGGACGCGCGCTGGGGCGAGGCATCCGTCATCGTCGCCCCCCGCGGCCCTGCGCTGCGACGGAGCGAGGCCGAGCAGCTCGACGAGGCGCGCGCCGCCGTCGCGGAGGGGATCGGGCCGCACGCCCGCCCGTCGCGGCTCGTGCTGGTGGACGAGCTCGCCGCCCTCCCGAGCGGCAAGCCCGACCGGGAGTCGATCCGCCGGGCCGTCTCCGCCCTCCACTGAGCGCGGCGGCACGATTCAGGCCGCGGGGGCGGGCCCGACCTGCACCACGCAGAAGCGGTTGCCCTCGGTGTCCTCCAGGACGACCCAGTCCGCGTCGTCCGGGTAGTTCTGCCAGTCGACCTCGTGGGCGCCGAGCCCGAGCAGGCGCCGCACCTCGGCGGCCTGATCGTCGGCGTACAGATCGAGGTGGATGCGCGGCGGGTAGTGCTGCGGATACCCGGTGACGGAGAGCGCGATGCTCGTGCCCGGTCCCTCCCATCCGGACTTCGCCGGAGGGTCGAGGATGACCCAGTCGTCCGTCGGCGGACGACGGTCCACGTAGTCCAGCGCCGTGCGCCAGAACTGAGCTGCCCGGGGGAGGTCCTCCACGGTCAGCACGATCGTTCCGAAGGTCAGCATGCGGCCCATTCTCCGGCCGGCCGCGAGCGCGTCAAGGGGGTCGACGGTCGCGCTGAGCGCGTCCTCATCGGTCCGCCCTCTAGGATTTCGGATCGTGGCAGCCAAGACGAGCAAGAACCGCAAGCGCACCGGACCCCGTAAGCAGCCCCGGCGCGGGAATCCGCAGTGGGCGCAGGCGCAGGTGCGGCACGCGCGCAAGGCGACGGCGGGCGACTGGATCGGCGCCGCACGGCTGCGCACCCTCCCGCTCGCCGCGACACCCGTCCTGATCGGGACGGGCGCGGCCCACACGGTGGACGTGCAGTTCCACTGGGTGCTGGCCCTCGGATGCCTCCTGGTCGCGGTCTTCCTCCAGATCGGCGTGAACTACGCCAACGACTACAGCGACGGCGTGCGCGGCACCGACGCGGTGCGGGTGGGGCCCGCCCGGCTGACGGCATCCGGCGGCGCGAAGCCCCGCACGGTGCTGACCGTGGCGCTCGTCTTCTTCGCGCTGGCCGCGCTCGTCGGCCTGGCGCTCGTCATCCGCACCCAGCAGTGGTGGCTCATCGCCGTGGGGGCGGCGGCCATCCTCGCCGCGTGGTTCTACACCGGCGGCAAGCGCCCGTACGGCTACTACGGCCTCGGCGAGCTGTTCGTCTTCGTCTTCTTCGGACTCGTCGCCACCCTCGGCACCACGTGGATCCAGGTCCAGGCCGCGCCCCAGGAGGCCTGGCTGGGCGCCATCGCCGCGGGGTTCCTGGCGTGCGCCGTCCTGGTCGCGAACAACCTGCGCGACATCGACCAGGACAGGCTCGCGGGCAAGCGCACCCTGTCGGTCCTGATCGGGCGCCGCGCATCGCAGTGGCTGTTCACGGCGTTCCTCGTGCTCGCGTTCGTGATCGCGGGCTTCATCGCGATCTTCTACCCGGTGGCCTGGCTCGTGCTCCTGGCGCTGCTCGGCGCCATCCCGGCGATGCTGATCGTGTGGATGTACCGTCAGCCGCGGGAGCTCGTCGTCGCGCTCGCGGTGACGTCGTTCACGTCGCTCGCCTATGGCGCCCTCCTCATGCGGGCGCTGTTCGGCTGACGCCGCAGGTCAGCTGTCGCCGGCGGGGCGCTCGCCCCGTGCGAGGTCGTTCGCGGCGTTCTCGATGTCGTCATCCGACGCCTCGCCCGCCCGCCGGGCGCGCCGCTCCGCGAGCCCGGACGACACGTCGTCCAGGGGGCGGCGGAGGAACAGCATCGACAGCGACAGGCCGATGAGAGCGGCGAAGATCGCCGCGAGCCAGTACAGCTGCTGGAAGATCGGGAACAGCATCAGGATGCCGAACGGCACGAGGAACGCGAGCAGCCGCAGCACCGTGTACAGGACGGCGGAGCGGGTCTTCATCGTTCCATCCTAGATCGGCCGCCCCGGGCCACGGTTCGGTCACGGGCCGGGCCCGTGCGCCGGGACGAGCCTAGGATGGGGGTGTGGCTCGGCTGCTCCTGATCCTGGTGCTCGTGGCTGTGGCCTTCTGGGTCTACAGCATCGTCGACTGCGCCGTGCAGTCGCCGACGCGGCATCGCGGCGTCCCGAAGCCGGTCTGGCTGGTCATCGTCATCCTGTTCCCGGTGCTGGGCGGCATCCTCTGGTTCGTGGTGGGTCGCGCCCGCGCACGGGCGATGATCGTCCGCGCGCCCGACGACGACCCGGAGTTCCTCAGTCGCCTGGGCACGAAGGCCGAGCAGGCCGAGCGCATCCGTCGTCTCGAGGAGGAGCTCGCGCGCCTCGACTCCGAGGACGACGACCCGCCCGTCGGGCCCGCGGACCGTGGCGGCCGCTGAGGGCGGAGCCGTCGACCCCAGGGCGCTGAGCGCACCGGCGACGGATGCCGCAGCCGCGCTCCTGGCACGACTCGTGGAGTCGGGCGTCCGGCACGTGGTGCTGAGCCCGGGCTCGCGCTCGCAGGCGCTGGCGCTGGTGGTGGCGGAGCTCGAGCGTCGCGGCGACGTCGCGGTCCACGTGCGCATCGACGAGCGCGTCGCGGGGTTCACGGCACTGGGGATCGGGCGGGAGTCGGGGATGCCGGCGGCCGTGGTCTGCACGTCGGGCACGGCGACGGCGAACCTCCTGCCGGCCGTCCTCGAGGCCCATCACGCCGGCATCCCGATGCTGCTGCTCACCGCCGACCGCCCGCCGGAGCTGCGCGGCGTCGGCGCGAACCAGACCACGCGCCAGCCCGGCATGTACGCCCCCAACGTGCGGTGGGAGGCGGACCTGCCGGCTCCCGACGTCACCGATCCGGACGGCACGTCGGAGCAGACGGCGATCCTCCGCCACGTCGCCGGCGAGGCGCTGCGTGCGGCGCTCGGCTCGGGGACGCGAGCACCGGGTCCGGTGCACCTCAACCTCCCGTTCCGCGAGCCGCTCGCGGGGGAGCTCCCGGCGTGGGTCGACAGCGCCTCCGCGGCGCGCGAGGCGGACGCCGCGCTCGAGGCATCCGGCGCTCTCTACCAGGGCGGGGGCGGCATCGGCGGCGCCGATCTGCCCGCAGACCCCGCCGAGGCGCCGTTCCGGCTGGAGCCGGGGGTGCGCACCGTCGTCGTCGCGGGCGCGGACGCGGGGCCGGATGCCGAGGAGCTCGCGCACGCCGGCGGCTGGCCGCTCATCGCCGAGATCGTCAGCGGCGCCCGCTTCGGGCGGCGCGTGGTCAACGGCTATCGCGCCCTGCTGCGCGACCCCGAGCTCGGCGGCCGGGTCGAGCGCGCCGTCGTGCTGGGGCATCCGACGCTCAGCCGCGAGGTGGTCGCCCTGCTGTCGCGCCACGACGTCGAGGTCGTCGCGCTCCGCGGACCGGGGGAGCCGCTCAACCTGAACGGGGCGACGGTGGCCGTCGACGCGGTGGCGGTCGTCTCCGGAGAATCCGACGGCGTGTGGCTGGGCGCCTGGATGCGCGCATCCCGCGACGCGACGGTCGACCTCGCGCCCGCCGCGCCCGACGTCCAGGGGCTGGCGTCCGCCGTGCCGGGCGAGCGGCTCGGCGCGATCTCGGCGGAGCTCGGCGCCATCCGCGCCCCGCTCGACCGTCCCACGCTCGTCGATGCGGTGTGGCGCGCCTCGTGGCCGCACGACCGGGTCGTCTTCGGGTCGTCGCGGCTCGTCCGCGTGGCCGACGAGGTGCTCGGGGGCAAGAAGGTGCCGGTCCATGCGAACCGCGGGCTCGCCGGCATCGACGGCACGATCTCGACCGCGCTCGGCGTCGCGATCGCCAGCCAGGCCGACGGGACGGCGGGCGTGACGCGCGTGCTGCTGGGGGATCTCGCGTTCCTCCACGACGTCGGGGCGCTGCTGCTCCCGCCGGAGGAGCGGGAGCCGCGCATCCAGGTGATCGTGGGCAACGACGGCGGCGGGACGATCTTCGACGACCTCGAGGTCGCCGGCGTCGCGGATGCCGATGCCATGCGTCGGGTGCTCTACACCCCGCACACGGTGCGGCTCGAACAGCTGGCCCTCGCTTACGGATGGGAGTATCACCGGGCGACCACCCGTTCGGCGCTCGACCAGCTGCTGACAGCGCCGGTCGGCGGACGTCAGCTCATCGAGGTGCCGCTCGAGCGCTGACGGCGGTCCCTCGCCCCCGGGGCCGATTGCCGACATGATGTCTGCATGACTGCCAAGAGCCAGACGAGCTGGACCGCCGATCCCTCCGACCTCCTGCGCGTCGGTGAGGGATTCGTGCTCTCCGGGGTGGACCCGGCGTCGACGCCCGGCTACGGCGAGGGCAAGGGCGAGGCATCCGCCGACCTGGAGGCCGGCGCCGCTGAGCTCGACGAGTTCCAGGAGCGGCTGTTCGCGGCCAGCCGGGTGGAGGCGACGGATGCCGCGGTGCTGCTCGTGCTGCAGGCGATGGACTCCGCGGGCAAGGGCGGCATCATCCGGCACGTGGTCGGGTCGGTCGACCCTCAGGGCGTGTCTCTCACGGCATTCAAGAAGCCGACCCCCGAGGAGCTCTCGCACGACTTCCTGTGGCGCATCCGCTCGCGCGTGCCGGCGCCCGGGTTCATCGGGGTGTTCGACCGATCGCACTACGAGGACGTGCTGATCGGCAAGGTCCGCGCGCTCGCTGCGCCGGAGGAGATCGAGCGGCGCTACGACGCGATCAACGCGTTCGAGAAGGAGCTCGTGGGCTCCGGCACCCGTGTCGTGAAGGTCATGCTGAACATCTCGTACGAGGAGCAGCGCGCACGACTGATGGCGCGGCTCGATCGCCCCGACAAGCACTGGAAGTACAACCCCGGCGACGTCGACGAGCGGATGCTGTGGCCGCACTACATGGACGCGTACCAGACCGTGTTCGAGCGCACGTCGACCGACCACGCCCCGTGGTTCGTCGTACCGGCGAACCGCAAGTGGTACGCGCGCCTGGCCGTGCAGGAGCTGCTGCTGCAGGCGCTCGAGGACATCGATCCGCAGTGGCCGGCCGCGACTTACGACGTCGAGGCCGAGAAGGCGCGGCTCACCGCGACCTGACCCCCGCTCGCGTCGGTGCCCGGCCCCGATCCCCGGCCGCCGAGAAATGCCCCGGCGCGCGAAACGCACGGTCGTCTCACGCGCGACCGCATTTCTCGGCGACGAGTCGGACGGAGCGCGAGGAGCGGACGGGCGAGGGCGGCCGGCGACGGGCGGGGCTCAGGCCGGGACGCCGGAACCCGGGTGGGCGCGCGAAATCCGCTGCGACTGCTTCTTGTCAGGACAAGTACTGGATGTGATACAGTACCTCACGTGACACAAGATGATGCCTTCGCGGCCGACCTCCTGCGCGGACACACCGACACGATCGTGCTCGGGGTGCTGCGTCGCAGCGACCGCTACGGCTTCGAGATCTACAAGGCGATCCGGGATGCCACCGGGGGAGACCACGAGATCAAAGAGGCCACCCTGTACGCCACGTATCGCCGCCTCGAGAAGGACGGGCTCGTCGAGTCCTACTGGGGCGACGAGACGCAGGGCGGCAGGCGCAAGTACTACCGCATCACCGACGCCGGCCGCGCCGTCTATCGCGGCAACGTCGCGGCCTGGGTCGCGACGCGGCGCATCATCGACTCCCTGCTCGACGTGAAGGACGCGCAATGAACACCGACATCCATCGTCTTCTCGACGAGGCGTTCGCCCGAGTCGACATGACCCCCGACGCACAGGACCTCAAGGAGGAGATCCGCGCCAACCTCGTCGCGCGGGTCGATGAGCTCGAGGCGAGCGGAGTGCCGTCGGCGGATGCCGCGCGGCGGGCCATCGCCGAGCTCGGCGACGTGCGCGAGCTCCTCGGCGAGGGTGACGCGGATGCCGCCACCGGCGTGCCGGCGAAGGCCGAGAGCCTGCAGGCGGCGTTCCTCCGCCACCGTGTGCGACCCAAGCCCGGCTTCGTGGTGCGGGTCGTCGTCTGGTCGATCGCGCTGGTGGTGGGTCTCACCCTCGCGGTGCTCGGCGCGACCGGCGTGCTGCCGCTGCCGCTCGGGCCGATCATCGCGCTCCTCGGCGTGGCATCCACCGGCCTCGGACTCCTCGTGGGCGACGCGCTCGCGCAGGAGACGACCACGAACCACCCGATGCCCTCGACCCGGGCGGGCGGATACGGGCTCGCGACCTTCCTCGCGCTGTACGGGCTCGGCTTCGGCGGACTCATCGCGCTCGGGACGCTGCCCCTGTGGTGCTGCGTGTTCGCCGCCCTCGGGGTGATCTCCTCGATCATCCTGTACGCCTTCCTCGGTGCCACACAGACCAACCGCCACAAGGCGTGGACGCGCGCTGGGCGCGAGACCGAGATCCCCAACCGGTTCGAGTCGGAGCCCGAGACGGCGGCGCGCTTCGGCATCTACACGGCGGTGATCTGGCTCGTGACGTTCGCGGTCATCGTCGTGCTCGTCTTCACCGTCGGCTGGTGGTGGGCTCCGCTCGCCTTCCTCGCCGGGCTCGCGCTCATGATGCTCGTGCTCGCCCGGATGATGTACTCGCCCCGCAAGGGCGGCTGACCCGAACCTCGAACGCCCGCCCCGACGGCGGGATCCACAACCCTCACGAAAGAAGGGATGCTCCGCCATGCCTGAAAACGCCATCGTCGCCCACGACCTCGTCAAGGTGTACCGCGGTCGCGGTCGCCGCCCCGAGGTCCGTGCGCTGGACGGCCTCAGCCTCACCGTGCCCGCGGGCCGCGTGTTCGGCCTGCTCGGCCCGAACGGCGCCGGCAAGTCGACGACCACCAAGATCCTCACCACCCTCTCGCACGCGACGAGCGGCGAGGCAGCCGTCGACGGCCACGACGTGCGCACGGCGCCGGATGCGGTGCGCGCCGCCATCGGCTACGTGTCGCAGGGTGCCGGCACCGATCCGATCCTCACCGCCGACGAGAACCTGCAGATCGTCGCGCGGATGCGCGGGATCGCCCCGCGGGAGGGCCGCGCTCGGGCGATGCAGCTGCTCGAGGAGTTCGGCCTCGCCGAGGCATCCCGTCGCGCGGTCTCGACCTTCTCCGGCGGGATGCGCCGCCGGCTCGACGTCGCCGCAGCCCTCGTGCACCGTCCCCGCGTGCTCTTCCTCGACGAGCCCACCACGGGCCTCGACCCCGAGGCACGCGCGGCGATGTGGGCCGAGATCCGCCGGCTCTCCGGCGAGGAGGCGCTCACCGTCATCCTGACGACGCACTACATGGAGGAGGCCGACCGCCTCGCCGACGAGCTCCTCCTCGTCAACCGGGGCCGCGCGATCGTGCAGGGCACGCCCGAGGAGCTCAAGGCGGCGCTGCACGGCGACTCGCTGCGGGTGAGCCTGATCGAGCCCGACCCCGCCGCCGTGCGGGCCGCGGTGGCGCGCGTCGCCGGGTTGCGCGACCTCGTGGTCGAGGCATCCGGTGTCGACGGCGTGCTCGCCGCACGCACCGACGACGCCTCGGCCGCGGTCGGCGCGGTCATCGCCGCGCTGGATGCCGCGGGCATCCGCTTCGGGCAGGTCGCGGCATCCCACCCCACCCTCGACGACGTGTACCTGCACTTCGTCGGTCACACCTTCGGCGACGCCACGGCGCCCGCCGTCACGGAAGGAGTCGCAGCATGACGTCGATCGCCGTTCCTCTTCGCGCCACCGCCCCGTCGCGGTCGAACTGGTTCACCCAGACCGGGCAGGTGACGCGCCGGTGGCTCATCTCGAGCATCCGCCAGGCGTGGGGGCCGATGATGTCGCTCATCCAGCCGGTCATCTGGATCGTTCTGTTCGGCCAGGTGTTCCACTCGCTGGGGAGCCTGCCGCAGTTCGGCACCGCCGGGTACATCGACTACCTGGTCCCCGGCATCCTGATGATGACGGTGCTGTACTCGGGAGCCTGGGCGGGTACCGGCTCCATCGACGACATCAACTCGGGCGTGATGGACCAGTACCTCACATCGCCGATCGCGCGGTCGGCGATCATCACCGGCCAGCTGCTGCAGCAGCTCGCGATCAACCTCGCGCAGTCGCTCGTGGTCCTCGGCATCGGCTGGCTCGCCGGCGCGCGCTACCCCGGGGGCCTCGGCGGGATGCTGGTGGCCCTCGGCGTCGCGACGCTCCTCGCCACGATCTTCTGCTGCTGCTCGATCGCGGTCGCGCTCATGTCGCGCAGTCAGATCGCGCTGATCAGCCTCTCGCAGCTGATCGTGCTGCCGGCGACGTTCCTGTCGACGACCATGATGCCCGCCGCCCTCATGCCGGACTGGGTGCGGGACGTGTCGCGCGGGAACCCGATGACGTGGGCCGTCGAGCTCGGTCGCGGCGGCCTGTCCGGAACGTACCCGGATGCGGGCTGGTGGCAGGTCGGAGGCCTCGTCGTCCTCGCGGTGCTCGCCTTCACGTGGGCCGTCCGCTCCATCCGCGCGTACCAGCGCGCGATGTAGCCCGCGGGTCGCCGGGCGGGTGGCGGCGGCTCAGGCGAGCGCGTCGACGATCGGGCGGAACTTCACCCGCGTCTCGAGCATCTCGGACTCGGGGTCGCTGCCGGCGACGATGCCCGCGCCCGCGTGGGCGACGACGGCGATCGTGCCGGAGGCGCCGTCGGCGGCACCGAACTGGGCGCACCGCAGCGCGATGGCCCACTCGCCGTCGCCGCGGGCGTCGACCCAGCCGACCGGGCCGGCATAGCGCCCGCGGTCGAAGGGCTCCAGGCGCCGGATGGCGGCCAGGGCGACGTCGGTGGGCGTCCCCGCCACGGCGGCGGTCGGATGCAGGGTCCCCACCAGGTCGAGCGCGGATCCGCCGTTGCGCAGCTCGCCCTCGACGTCGGTGGCCAGGTGCCAGACGTTCGGCAGCTTGAGGGCGAAGGGCTGCTCGCTCGCCGTCAGCGCACTCGTGTGCGGACGCAGCGTGGCGAGCACGCTCTGCACGGCGTATGCGTGCTCGTCGAGGTCCTTCGCGCTCGTCGTGAGGGCTAGGGATGCCGCGGTGTCGGCGTCCGCGTCCGCACCGCGGGAGGCGGTGCCGGCCAGGACGCGCGCCGTCACCGTGCCGCCTGACACCGTGACGAGCGTCTCGGGGCTCGCGCCGATGATCCCGTCGACGGCGTACGCCCAGGTATCGGGGTAGCCGGTGGAGAGGGCGCGGGAGAGGCGGCGGAGGTCCGCGTCCCCCGGCACGGTTCCGACCAGGTCGCGCGCGAGGACCACCTTGCCCAGGTCGCCGTCGGCGATCGCCGTCAGCGCCGCGCGCACGGCCGACTGGTAGCCCTCGGGGCCGAGCTCTCCCGGACCCACGGTCGCCGACCAGTGCGGACCGTACGGTCGCGGCGCCACCGGGCCGATCTCGGCGGCGCCCTCGGTGCGGATGCGGGTGACCCACGATCGCCCGCCGCGCCGCCCGACGAGGACGGCGGGCACGATCAGGACGCTCGACGACGGCGAGGTGTCATCGAAGGCGAGCGCTCCGAACGCCACGAGCCCGGTGCCGGGCACGCCGACCTCGTCGTCGACGACGGCCGCGGCGCTCCACGACCGCCATGCCTGCGCGAGCGTGCGAGCGCGCGCGCCCCTCGGGGTCGCGCCGCGCACCTCGATCCGCGCGGCGGAGCCGAACCCGATCATGCCGTCGCCCCGGCGGAGCCACACCAGGGGCGAGGCCGGGTCGGTGAACTCGAGCAGGTCCTCGACGGGATCGATCTCGCGGGTCTCGACGAGCAGCCGAGAGGGGGCGGAATCGGTCACCCGTCCAGCCTAGACTCGCGAGCGTGAGCCTCGATCCCGGCCGGCCTGTGCCCGGCAGCCGCATCCTGTTCCGGTGGCGCAAATGGGACGGCGGTCCGCACTGGGTGCACGAGTGCGTGTACCTCGGGTCCGACGAGTGGGGCGACTGGGTGGGGCAGCGGGCCGGATGGCGCAGCGCCCGCCCCGGGCGCGACCTCCTCGCGAGCGCCCCGAACGTGACCCTCATGCCGCCGACGGGGGACTACGCACTCACGGTGAACCGGCCGCCCGCGTCGTACGCCGTCTACATCGACCTCGCGTGGGATGTCCGCTGGCGCGACGGCGAGCCCACGGGCGTCGACATGGACCTCGACGTCGTGCGGTCGAGGGAGGGTCGCCTCTGGATCGACGACCGCGACGAGTGGGACGAGCACCGCGTGCAGTACGGCTATCCGCTCGACATCGTCGAGAAGCTCGAGACGCTCGCGATCGACCTGGAGCGTCGGGTCGCGGCATCTGCGGCGCCGTTCGACGACGCGACGGCGGCGCACTGGTTCGCCCGGCTCGACGCGCTCGACGACGCTCCCGGCGCCGCCGACCGCCCCGCCGCGGACGTCTAGACTCGACGGGTGACCCCCGCCGAACAGGAGCCGAACCGGGCCGACCTCGGCAAGGACCCTGGCCGGGTGAGCGGCATGTTCGACCAGGTCGCCGCCGGCTACGACCGCACGAACACGGTCCTGAGTCTCGGCAACGACCGGCTGTGGCGGGTCGCGACGACCAGGGCTGTGGCCCCGCGGCCGGGTCAGCGCATCCTCGATCTCGCGGCCGGGACCGGCGCGAGCTCCGTCGCCCTCGCACGCAGCGGCGCCGAGGTCGTGGCCGCCGACTTCTCGAACGGGATGATCGCCGAGGGCCGGCGGCGGCACGGCGGCGTGCCGAACCTCACGTTCGCCGAGGCGGATGCCACGGCCCTGCCGTTCGGCGACGACGAGTTCGATGCGGTGACGATCTCCTTCGGACTGCGGAACGTGAACGACCCGCAGCAGGCGCTCCGCGAGATGCTGCGGGTCACGAAACCCGGCGGCCGGCTCGTGGTGTGCGAGTTCTCCCATCCGCCGTCGCGGGCGTTCGCGGGGCTCTACGCGTTCTACAACGACCGCATCCTGCCGACGGTCGCCAAGACGGTCAGCTCGAACGCGGACGCGTACGACTACCTGAACGAGTCCATCCGCGCGTGGCCGGACCAGCGCACCCTCTCGGCTCGCATCCGGGCGGCGGGCTGGACGGACGTGGCCCACCGCAATCTCTCCTTCGGGATCGTCGCACTGCACAGGGCGACGAAGCCCGTGTGACCGGGTTCGGGCGAGAGGCCGGCGAGGCGGACAGGTAGGCTGGGAGGGTGACTCCGAGCCCATCTGCGCCGGGCTCGCACGTGGCGAGCCGCCTCGGTCTGACCGAGCGGGTGTTCGCCGGTGCCAAGTCCCGGAAGCTGCTGCGGACCGTCGAGGCGGGTCTGCAGACCGTCGAGGAGAACCTCGCGGTCGAGCTGCACGTCTCCGACGCCCTCGCCGATGCGACGAGCCGCTACCTGTACGAGGCGGGCGGCAAGCGCGTGCGGCCGATGCTCGCCATGCTGACCGCCCAGCTCGGCGAGGGCATCAATCGTGCGGTCGTGGATGCCGCGACCGCGCTCGAGCTGACGCATCTGGGCTCGCTGTACCACGACGACGTGATGGACGGTGCGGACGTGCGCCGCGGCGTCCCCAGTGCCCAGCAGGTGTGGGGCAACAACGTCGCGATCCTCACCGGCGACCTGCTGTTCTCCCGTGCCAGCCAGCTCATGGCCCGCAACGGCGAGCGCGCCATCCAGCTGCAGGCCGACACGTTCGAGCGCCTCGTCCTCGGTCAGATGCACGAGACCGTCGGTCCCCAGCCGGATGATGACCCGGTGGCGTTCTACCTGCAGGTGCTCGCGGACAAGACGGGCTCGCTCATCGCCACCGCCGCGCAGGCGGGCGTGATCTTCTCGCACGGCCCGGAGGAGTATGCCGAGGCGATGGTCGTCTTCGGCGAGAAGGCGGGGGTCGCCTTCCAGCTGCTCGACGACGTGATCGACCTCAGCGCCGATCCGGACGAGACGGGCAAGGTGCCCGGCACCGATCTGCGCGCCGGCGTCCCCACGATGCCCTATCTGCTCCTCGGCGAGCGCACGGACGCCGCATCCGTCGACCTGCGCGCGCGCATCGACAGCGGCGTCGCCAGGATCGCCGACGGTGCCGATCCCGCGCTCCTCGACGACGCCCTCGCCGAGCTGCGCGAGCACGAGGCCACGTCCGGCACGCTCGACCTGGCCGCGCGCTGGTCGAACGACGCCATCGCGGCACTCGCGCCGCTTCCCGACGGCGCCGTCCGCGACGCGCTCACGCGCTTCGCCCGGGCCGTCGCCGACCGCAGCAGCTGATCCCTCTCCCGGGCGTCGCGGCATCGCGTTCTCGACGCCCGGTGCCACCTCCGAAAGGACCACATGACCAAGCTCAGGCTGGCCATCGTCGGCGCGGGCCCCGCCGGCATCTACGCTGCCGACATCCTGCTGAAGGCCGAGCGCAAGTTCGACGTCTCCATCGACCTCTTCGACCAGCTGCCCGCGCCGTACGGGCTGGTCCGCTACGGCGTCGCTCCGGACCACCCGCGGATCAAGGGCATCATCACGGCGCTGCGCGAGGTGCTCGACCGCGGCGACATCCGCCTGTTCGGCAACGTCCGCTTCGGCGAGGACATCACTCTCGACGACCTGAAGCAGCACTACAACGCCGTCATCTTCGCGACCGGGGCGATCCGCGACGCCGATCTCGGCATCCCCGGCATCGACGCCGAGGGTTCGTACGGTGCCGCCGACTTCGTCAGCTGGTACGACGGGCACCCCGACTTCCCGCGCGAGTGGCCGCTGGATGCCGCGTCCGTCGCCGTGATCGGGAACGGCAACGTCGCCCTCGACGTGGCGCGGATGCTGGCGAAGCACGCCGTCGACCTGCTGCCCACCGAGATCCCGGACAACGTCCACGCCGGGCTCGAGGCGTCGGCGGTGACCGACGTGCACGTGTTCGGTCGCCGCGGGCCGGCGCAGGTCAAGTTCACGCCGCTCGAGCTGCGCGAGCTCGGCGAGCTCCGCGACGTCGACATGGTGGTCTACGACGAGGACTTCGACTACGACGAGGCGTCGAAGGCGGCGATCGCGAGCAACAAGCAGGTCATGGTCATCGACCGGGTGCTGCAGTCATGGCGACAGCGTCCCTCGGTGAACAACGCCGGGGGTGAGGCATCCCGTCGCCTCCACCTGCACTTCTACGCGCGACCCGTCGAGGTGCGGAAGGACGACGCGGGCCGCGTCGCCGGCATCGTCTACGAGCGCACCCGGCCCGACGGCCAGGGCGGCGTGGTCGGCACGGGCGAGCTGCGCGAGGTGCCGGTGCAGGCCGTCTACCGCGCCGTCGGGTACTTCGGGTCTCCGCTCCCGGGCGTCCCGTTCGACAAGCGGCACGGAGTCATTCCGAACCGGGAGGGTCAGGTGCTCAGCAAGGACTCCAACCAGCGGGTGTCCGGCATCTACGCGACGGGGTGGATCAAGCGCGGGCCGGTCGGGCTCATCGGGCACACGAAGTCCGACGCCATGGAGACGATCCGCCATGTCATCAACGACCAGGGCTCGTGGTGGCATCCGGAGCACCCCGAGGAGGAGGCGATCCCGGCGCTCCTCGCCGAGCGGGGCGTGGCCTGGACCGACCTCGACGGCTGGCATCGGCTCGACGAGCACGAGATCTCGCTCGGCGCACCCCACGAGCGCGCCCGCATCAAGGTCGTGCCCCGCGATGCGATGGTGCGGGTGTCGCGCGGCGAGTGAGCCGTCCCCTCTAGGCTGGCGGGCATGGAGTGGCAGCCCGACATCCTCGGTGCTCCCTTCGCGCAGCTCACCCTCCCGCTCGGCGACGACGAGGAGGGTCCCGTCGTCGCGACGCTCGTCCGCAGCCTGCCCGCACTGCCCGCTCGCGTCGTCGGGCCGCTGGCCCACGTCGACGTGCTCGCCGTCCACGGGTGGTCGGACTACTTCTTCCAGCCGGAACTCGCCCGGTTCTGGACGAGCCGCGGAGCGCGGTTCCACGCCCTCGACCTGCGCAAGTACGGGCGGAGCCTTCGTCCCGGTCAGACCCCGGGGGACATCGCCGACCTCGACGCGTACGACGAGGACATCGAGGCGGCTCTCACGGCGATCGGGCACGGTGCGGGCGCGGTGACGCCGCCACGGCGCCGGCTCGTGCTGCTCGGGCATTCGACCGGAGGCCTCGTGCTGACGCTGTGGGCGGCGCGGCACCGGGGGCGGGCGCAGGCGCTCGTGCTGAACAGTCCGTGGCTGGAGCTGCAGCTGGGCGCGATCGGCCGGCAGGCGCTCGCACCTCTCGTCGCGGCGCGGGCGCGCGTGGAGCCGCGCGGCGCGCATCCGATGGTGGACCTCGGCTACTACACGCGCGCGCAGACCGAGGTCGGTGCGCTGCCGGTGCCGGGATACCGCGAGGACTGGCGGCCCGCGCGCGGGTTCCGCACGCATCCGGGGTGGCTCGCCGCCGTCCTGACCGGCCATCGGCGGATCGCCGCGGGCGTGGACGTGGGCTGCCCCGCGCTGGTGCTGCTGTCGGCGCGGTCGACCCCGCCGCTGGCGTGGTCCGAGGCGATGACCTCGAGCGATTCCGTGCTCGTCGTGGACGACATCGCCCGCGCGGCGACGAGAATCGGGCACGTGGTCACGATCGCGCGGATCGACGGCGCTCTGCACGACGTCTTCCTGTCACGGCCCGAACCACGTGCGACCGCGTTCCGGACGCTCGCAGAGTGGATTCGACCCACGATCAATGTCGTGCATCCTGCATGATCTGAGCGACGAGGAAGACCAGGATGCCGGTGCGAACCCGGCATCCTGGTCATTGTGCACGCTGTGCGGCGAGGAATACTCGAAATACCCAGGTCAACCAGTTAAGGTTGATGCGGTTGTGACAATTCGTGGCACGTCGAGTCCCCAGCTCGGCCAAAGGCTCCGTTCCCCAGATGGAGCCGGCCGCGATGCAACCCTTGAGGATGCCCTCGAGTCGCCCAGTCCCCAATGGGCCACTCGAGGGCATCCGTTCCCCTGAAGCATTCGCCCCAGTGTGGCCTTCCACTGCCGTCAACCGAGCTCCCAACTCAGTGTGCCGACTTGCCGGTCGAGGTCCCCACCTCTCCGGCCCCCAGTTCTCGTGTTCAGCCTCAGTTACAGTAACCAGCGCGGGGGACACTTGTCCACCATATGGGGGACAAGTCGCAACCTCTTGAGGAAATCCTGAGGTTCACCGAAAGCCCTTGTCGACGGAGCACCAAACACTGCGCAGAATGTCGGGCATCCGTTGCCGGATATGGACGAAGTGCACGTCGACTGCGCCGCCGAGGTCGGACGCTCAGGACTGTCCCCGACGCCGGATGCGCGAGCGGTCGGATGCCGTGTCAGTCGAGCGCGAGCGCGACCCGCAGGGCGCGCGACACCATGCGCATCGTCAGCGGCGAGAACGCGCCGAGGAGCCGGTGGGCGTCGGCATCCCGCATCTCCTCGATGTCGTCGCAGAGCACGCGGCCGCGCACCGGCTCCCCCGCGGGGATGCGGACGATGGAGGCGAGATCGGGCTTGACCTTCGACGTGATGCGCACCACGAGGGCCGTTCCCAGCCCGTGATTCCGCGGATTCTGGGAGATCACGAGGTAGAACTCCTCCTCCGACAGTCCCGGCAGCGTCGCCGCCCAGATCTGGCCGCGGAAGAACCTGTTGCTCATTCGCCGGGCTGGCTCTCGCCGGCCTCGCGGCGCATCGCCCGGTAGGCGAGGTAGTCCTCGTCCTCCGCCAGTTCCCCGTATGCGGCGAGCTCGATCGCCTCGCGGACACGGGCGAGGCCGGCCTGGAGGACGGCGTGCACGAGCTCCGCCTCGGACGCGTTCTCCTGGACGTCTCCGGGGAGCGCGCCGCGGCGCTGCGCGGACTCGCGGATGGCCTCGAGCTCAGCGAGGTCCTGCGCGGTGAGCGGGAGTGACAGCCGCTTCGGGGCGGGGGATGCGTCGGGGGACGACATGCATCAATTGTGCATCACTTCCCGGGGCGAACGGGACGCGTCGTGGTTGCGGTGCGCCGGCCGATCCGGGACGCTCGAACCATGCAGATGAGCGGCATCGTGCCGGAGGACGCGCCCGATCCGCGGATCGAGCTGGAGGGCCGCATCCGTCAGTTCCCGTTCCCGGTGCTCGGCCTCGTGCCGCAGCCGGCGGTGCAGGACCTCGGGGGGATCGGGATCACCGACGCCTGGGACGCCGAGGGCTGCGAGTCGATCTCGGTGAGCGTCACCTACACGTACTGGCGCAATCCGGCCGACCACGCCGATCCGGTGAACCTCGCGGAGCTCGACGACGAGACCCGCGCGAGCCTCGACACGGTGCCGCCGTGGCCACGACCGGCGTGGATCGTCGAGATGGCGGAGCAGCTGCGCCATCCGATGCTGTGGGAGGCGGTGCGGACGACGTGGCGACGCGCGAGGGCAGACCGCGACTCGCTGAGCCGGTCCCTCGTCGACCACGTGAACCACATCCTGCAGAACCGGTTCCGGTCGGAGCTGGGCATCGCGTTCGACCGGCCGTTCGACCGGGGCTGGGAGGCGAGCGTGTCATCGGTCGACCCGACGGCCGAGCTCGAGATCGACGGTGTGCAGGTGCCCGCCGTCCAGATCGACACCGATCCATTCGTCTACGCGGTCGGAGCGCTCACCGGCGCCGGCACCGTGGCCACGGTCGTCATCCCCCGCGACCACCTCGCGGGCGTCCGCCTCGCACTCCAGGCGCGCGGCGGTCCTACCGGTAGTTGACGAACTGCAGGTCGACGTCCAGGTCGGCGGCCTTGAGGAGGCGCTGAACCTCCTGCAGGTCGTCGCGGCTCTTGGACTGCACGCGCAGCTCGTCGCCCTGGATCTGCGACTTCACGGACTTGGGGCCCTCGTCGCGGATGATCTTGCCGATCTTCTTCGCGTTCTCCGACGAGATGCCGTCCTTCAGCGACGACGTGATGCGGTACTCCTTGCCGCCGGCGACCGGGTCGCCCACGTCCAGGCTCTTCAGTGAGATGCCGCGCTTCACGAGCTTCGACTGGAACACGTCGAGCACGGCCTTCGCGCGCTCCTCGGTGCTCGCCTTGATGAGGATCTGCTCGCCGCTCCACTCGATCGACGCGCCGGTGCCCTTGAAGTCGTAGCGCTGCTCGACCTCCTTGCGGGCCTGATTGAGAGCGTTGTCGGCCTCCTGGTGATCCACCTTGGAGACGATGTCGAAAGAGGAGTCGGCCATCCCCCGATTCTAACGACGGCGGCCGGATGAGGCATTTGTCGGCGAGAACTGCAAACGCTTGCGGTCTGCCCCGTCACGCGGCATCCGTGTAACGAGAACGTATCGAACCATCCCAGACGTTGTGGCAGGCTCAGCGTGCAGGTAAGAATGTAAGCGCTTGCATTGCGAGCGTCAAAGAGTCACGGGGTCGAGGAAGCCCGCCGCGCGCTTCTGCTGCATCCGGCCCCCAACCAGAGAGGCACACACCGATGAAGGTGAACAAGAAGGGCGCCGTCGCTATCGCCGCCCTCATCGCCGGAAGCATGCTCGCGCTCGCGGGCTGCTCGGGCTCGGGGTCGAGCACCCCCACCAACTCCGGCTCCGGCACGCTGACCGTCTGGGTCGACGCCGACCGCGCGCGCGTCCTGAAGGACGTCGCCGCCCAGTTCAAGAAGGACAAGGGCATCACGGTCGACCTCGTCGTGAAGGACTACGGCAAGATCCAGCAGGACTTCACCGCCCAGGTCCCGACCGGCAAAGGCCCCGACCTCACGATCGGCGGTCACGACTGGACCGGCGGCTTCGTGCAGGACGGTGTGATCGCGCCCGTCGAGCTCGGCGACAAGGCATCCGACTTCGAGAAGGTCGCCCTGCAGGCGGTGACCTACGACGGCAAGACCTACGGCCTGCCGTACGCGATCGAGAACATCGCCATCCTGCGCAACACCGCCCTCGCCGACTCGACCCCCGCCACGTGGGACGAGATGATCGCGAAGGGCAAGGCCGCGGGGAAGAAGTACCCGTTCCTCGTGGGCCTCGACCCGCAGGCCGCAGACCCGTATCACCTGTACCCGCTGCAGACCTCGTTCGGCAATTCGGTGTTCGCGCAGAACTCGGACGGCACGTACGACGCGTCCAAGCTCACCATCGGCGACGCCGCCGGCCAGAACTTCGCCAAGTGGGTCTCGTCGCAGGGTGACAAGGGCACCAAGGTCCTCAACCTCAACCTGTCCGGCGACCTGGCCAAGGAGGCCTTCCTCGCGGGGGAGTCGCCCTACTACCTGACCGGTCCGTGGAACGTCGCCGACGCGCAGGCCAAGGGCATCAAGCTGGCCGTCGACCCGATCCCGTCGGCCGGTGGCAAGACCGCCGCGCCGTTCGCCGGTGTGCAGACGTTCTTCCTGAGCTCCAAGTCGAAGAACGCGCTCGCCGCGACCGACTTCCTGGTGAACTACGTCGCCACCGAGAAGGTCCAGACCGCGCTGTACAAGGTCGGCGGCCGGCCGCCGGCACTGACCACGGCGTACCAGGCCGCGCAGTCCGACCCGATCGTGGCCGGCTTCGGCAAGGTCGGCGAGAACGCCGTGCCGATGCCGAGCATCCCGCAGATGGGGTCCGTGTGGGACGACTGGGGCAAGACCGAGGCGGCGATCATCAAGGGCGCCGACCCGACGTCGAGCTGGACCACGATGGCCACCAACATCCAGGCCAAGCTCAAGTGATGACCGGGGCGGGGCGGCGAACGGATAGGCGCCGCCCCGCCCCTTCCCCGTGTTCCCACGAGCCCGCAGACAGGAGTCGACGATGACGGGGCCCACACTCGAAGACGAGCGCACCGGCCAGGATGCCGCGACCCAGCGTCGCAGCCGCCGCGCGGCGGCGTTCGCGGAAGCGGCGTCGGCAGGCTGGAAGGTCTGGCTCGTCAAGATCGTGCTGCTCGGCGTCATCGACGCCCTCGCGATCTACGCCATCCTCGTCCTGATCACCCAGGGGCAGTGGCTCCCGCCGATCGTCGTGGCCGTGGTGACCGCGCTCGTCAACGTCGTCTATCTCAAACCCGGACTGCTGCCGGCGAAGTACCTGACGCCCGGGCTCATCTTCCTCTTCGTCTTCCAGATCTTCGTCGTCCTCTATTCCATCTACATCGCCTTCACGAACTACGGTTCGGGGCACATCTCGACGAAGGACGACGCGGTCAACGCACTCCTTCTCCAGTCGCAGGCCCGCGTCGAGGACTCCGCGACCTACCCGGTCAAGATCCTCGAGAAGGGCGGTGAGTTCTACCTCCTCACGGCGGAGCCCGGGTCCGGCGACATCGTCGTCGGCGGAGCGGACCAGCCGCTCGAAGCCGTCCCCGGAGCGAACGCCCAGGGGGCGCCCGGCTTCACGACCCTCGACTTCGGCCAGATCATCCAGAACCAGGACGCGATCGGTGCCCTCTCGGTCCCCCTCACCTCCGACCCGAACGACGGATTCCTGAAGACCACCGACGGCTCGAACGCCTACGTGTTCACCTCGACCCTGAAGTGGGACCCGAAGGCCGACACGATGACCGACACCAAGACGGGCGTCGTCTACACCGATACGGGCCGCGGCGCGTTCACCGCATCCGACGGGACGCAGCTGCTCCCCGGGTGGCAGGTCTTCGTGGGCTTCGACAACTTCGTGAAGGCCTTCACCGACCAGTCGATCCGTGGACCCTTCTTCTACGTCCTCGTCTGGACCTTCGTGTTCGCGCTGCTCTCCGTGGCGACGACGTTCGTCCTCGGGCTGTTCCTGGCGATCGTGTTCAACGATCCACGGATGAAGAGCCGTCGGTTCTACCGGGTCATCATGATCCTGCCGTACGCCTTCCCCGGATTCCTCTCCGCCCTCGTGTGGGCGGGCATGTTCAACCAGGACTTCGGCTTCATCAACCAGGTCGTGTTCGGCGGCGCCGCCATCCCGTGGCTGCAGGACCCCTGGCTGGCCAAGGTCGCGATCCTCATCGTCAACCTCTGGCTCGGATTCCCGTACATGTTCCTGGTGTGCACGGGGGCGATCCAGTCGATCCCGGACGACATCCAGGAGGCGGGACGCGTCGACGGCGCGGGCGTGTGGCAGATCTTCCGCCACATCAAGTTCCCGCTGCTGCTCGTGTCGGTCGCGCCGCTGCTGATCTCGTCGTTCGCGTTCAACTTCAACAACTTCAACCTGATCTACATGCTCACCAACGGCGGGCCACGCTTCGCCGACGCGAGCATCAACGTCGGCCAGACCGACATCCTCATCTCGATGGTCTACAAGGTCGCCTTCGTGGGCGCCAACCGCGACTACGGCTTGGCGAGCGCGTTCTCGATCATCATCTTCATCCTGGTCGCGCTGATCTCGTTCATCAGCTTCCGCCAGACCAAGGTGCTCGAGGAGCTGAACTGACATGGCACTGAACTCGAACCCGCTCACGGACGCGTCCGCCCCCGAGCTCGCGCGGGGCGTCGTCGACGGCACCGCGCCGGCCGCCCCCGCACCGGCGCCGCGCCGGCCGTTCCCTCGCTGGTTCCGCGAGACCGGATGGCGGCACCTGGTGGGCATCGTCATGCTGGTCTTCGCGGCGTTCCCGCTCGTCTACGTCCTGTCGGCCTCGCTGAACCCCGGCGGCACCCTCCTTACCGCCAACGGCCTGTTCCAGAGCTTCAACCTGCAGAACTACGTCGACCTCTTCACCGACCCGACGCGGCCCTACGGCAACTGGTTCGTGAACACGCTCGTCATCGGCGTGGCGACGGCCATCGGCACCGTCGTCCTCAGCGCACTCGCCGCCTACGCGTTCTCGCGGATGCGGTTCACCGGCCGGCGCTTCGGCCTGCTGACTCTGCTGCTCGTGCAGATGTTCCCGCAGCTGCTCGCGTTCGTCGCGATCTTCCTGCTCATGTCGGCGATCGGCGACATCTTCCCGTTCCTCGGGCTGAACTCGCAGATCGGCCTGATCATGGTCTACCTCGGCGGAGCGCTGGGTGTGAACACCTTCCTCATGTACGGGTTCTTCAACACCGTCCCGGCATCCATCGACGAGGCCGCGAAGATCGACGGCGCGGGGCACGCGCGCATCTTCTTCACGATCATCCTGCGATTGGTGGCTCCTATCCTCGCCGTCATCGGGCTGCTGTCCTTCATCGGCACGACGAGCGACTTCGTGATCGCCTCCGTCGTGCTCGTGGATCCCGAGAAGCAGACGCTCGCGGTGGGTCTGTACCAGTTCGTGTCGCAGGAGACCGCGCGCAACTGGGGGGTCTTCGCCGCCGGCGCGGTGCTCGCGGCGATCCTCCCCGTCGGGCTGTTCCTGTGGCTGCAGCGCTACATCGTGAGCGGTCTGACCGCGGGCAGCGTCAAGTAGGGATCAGCCGCCGCGACAATGGAAGCCATGCCCTCGACGCTGCGTCCTCACCACGACGGCTCACCCCTCCACGTCTCGAATCCCGACCCGCGGCTCGGCGACACCGTCGAGGTGCGGATGCGCGTGCCGCAGGAGTTCGACCCTGTCGCGCGCGTGCTCGTGCGCTCGAATCCGGACCACGAGCCGCTGTGGGTCGAGGCATCCCGCGACGGCGTCGCCGACGGATGGGAGTGGTGGTCCGCCAAGATCGAGGTCGCCAATCCACGGCACGGCTACCGCTGGCACCTCGTGATGGCGGACGGCTCGACGTGGGCGCTCAGCCAGGCGGGGCTGACGCGCCTCGAGCCGCTCGACGCGTTCGACTTCGCGCTCGTCGCCGGCAACCCGCCGCCCGGGTGGCTCGCCGACGCCGTGATGTACCAGATCTTCCCCGACCGCTTCGCGCGGTCCGCGGCCGCCGACGACCGCGCCATGCCCGACTGGGCCATCCCCGCCGCATGGGACGCGCCGCTCGACCCGCTGCCGCCCGGCCGGAGCCATCAGCTCTACGGCGGAGACCTCGACGGCATCGTCGACCGCCTCGACCACATCGAGGGCCTCGGGGTCTCGCTCGTGTACCACACGCCGATCTTCCCGGCGGAGTCCAACCACCGCTACGACGCGTCGAGCTTCGCGCGGGTCGATCCGCTCCTCGGCGGCGACGAGGCGTACCTGCGGCTGATCGCGGCGGTCCACGCCCGCGGCATGCGCATCATGGGCGATCTCACCGCGAACCACTCCGGGTCGGCGCACGAGTGGTTCCAGGCGGCGTACGGGCATCCGGGCGCGCCGGAGAGCGCGTTCTACTACTTCCGCGACGAAGCTCAGCTCGAGTACGAGTCGTGGCTCGGCGTCCCGTCGCTGCCCAAGTTCGACTGGAGCTCCGAGGAGCTGCGGCGCCGTTTCATCGAGGGTGAGGACTCGGTGGTCGCCAGATGGCTGGCCGAACCGTATCGCGCCGACGGCTGGCGGATCGACGTCGCCAACATGACCGGACGCCTCGGGGCGATCGACCTGAACGCCGAGGTGCGCGGCATCCTCCGCCGGACGATGGTCGAGACGAACCCCGACACCCTGCTCCTCGCCGAGTCGACCAACGACGCGGCGACCGATCTGCAGGGGGATGCGTGGCACGGCGCCATGACCTACCCCGCATTCACACGCGCGGCGTGGGCGTGGCTGAGCGAGCCGCGGGACCTCGCGCACGTGACGCCGCTCGGCGAACCGGTGACGGATGCCTGGTACTTCGGCATCCCGACCGGCATGCCCCGCTACACGGCGAGCGAGTTCGCCGCGCAGCTCGACCGGTTCACCGGGCAGATCCCGTGGCGGGTGCGCCTGGGGTGCATGCAGCCGCTGGACACGCACGACACGGCGCGCTTCGCCACGCACGCCGCGCCGGGCGTCATCCCCGTCGCGGTAGGGCTGTCGATGACCCTTCCCGGGCTCCCGGTGGTGTTCGCCGGCGACGAGTTCGGCCTCACCGGGGTCGACGGCGAGATGAGCCGCACGCCGCTCCCGTGGGATCGGATCGACGAGCCCGACGTGGCGGCGCGCATCGACCTGTACCGGGAGCTGATCGGGCTGCGCCGCGCGCATCCCGCGTTGCAGGCCGGAGGGTTCCGGTGGCTCCACATCGACGACGCCGCTGTGGTGTTCGTGCGGGAGTCCGCGGACGAGCAGGTGCTCGTGCTCGCGGCCCGCGGTGACGTCGACGCCGAGCTCGTCGCGCCCGCGGTCGTCGGCGCGGACCGCGCCCAGGCGCTGTTCGGGGACGCCACCCTCGCCGTGTCGGCGGACGGCTCCGTCGTCGTCTCCGCCGCGGGGCCCGCGTTCGCGGCGTGGCGGCTGCCGGGCGTGGTCGCACCGTCGAGCACGGCCGCGGCATCCGGAGCCCTGCCGCAGGCGGGCGGCATCGCCGACGCCGAGGCCGCCGCCGCGCACTGACGGCGCGGGCGTCTGTGCGCGTTCGTAGACTGGCACCCATGCACGCGATGACCGAGGACGAGCTGCGCGACTCGTTCGTGAACGCCGCGCCCGACGAGCTGAGGCTGGTCGAGCCCCCGCACGACTTCGTCCTGACGGATTGGGACCACCTCGACTTCCTCGCGTGGCGCGATCCGCGCACCCGCGGTCGGGGGTACCTCGTCGCCGAGCGCGACGGCCGCCCCACGGGCATCGTGCTGCGCGCCGCCGACGGGTCGTCGAGCGCCCGCGCGGCGCTGTGCAACCTCTGCCACACCATGCAGCCCGCCGATCAGGTGGCGCTGTTCACCGCGCGCAAGGCGGGGCCGGCCGGAGCCCACGGCGACAGCGTCGGCACCTACATGTGCGCCGACCTGTCGTGTCACGAGAACGTGCGCCTCGCCGCTCCGCTCGCCCCCAACGAGGTCAGGGCGAGCGTCGATTCGCGCATCGACGGCACGCGCCGCCGCACCGAGGCCTTCATCGACAGCGTGTGCGGGGTGCACGCGTGAGCGGGCGGGTCGTCGTCATCGGCGACGCGCTCATCGACGAGCTCCGCGACGACACGGGCGTGCGCGAGTTCGTCGGCGGTGCGGCCCTCAACGTCGCCGTGGGTCTCAGTCGCCTCGGTGTGCCCACCACGCTCATCGCGATGGTCGGTGACGACGAGGCCGGCGCGCACATCCGCGCCTACCTGGGCGATTTCGGCGTCGAGCTGCTCGCAACGCCGTCGCCCTTGGGCAGCTCCCGCGCGGTCTCGACTCGATCGGGCGGAGGCGAGCCCGAGTACGTCTTCAACGCCGCGGCGCAGGGTCGCCGCATCCGGTTCGGTGCCGCCGAGCGGCAGGCGATCGCGGATGCACCCGTCACCGTGGTGAGCTGCTTCCCGTTCGACGACGTCGCGCAGACGATCGAGCTCGCCGAGTCGGTCGCGGATGTCGACGGCGCGCTCGTCATCGACCCGAACCCGCGGTCGGGGATGATGCACGATCGGGCGGAGTTCGTGCGCGGCTTCGAGCAGCTGGCGGCGCGCTGCGCGCTCGTGAAGGTGGGGGAGGACGACGCGACCCTGCTCTACGGCACCCCGCTCGACGACCTCCGCGCGCGCCTGATCGACCTCGGCGCCGACGCGGTGCTCGCGACCTACGGCGCGGCGGGCGCGGCTGTCGAGGCTGGCGACGTGATCGTGACGAAGCCGATCTCGGATGCGCCGGGGCGCGTGATCGACACGATGGGCGGCGGCGACGCGGTGCTGGCCTCCGTCGTGAGCGCCTTCGTGCACGGGGCGCCGGTGAGCGAGGACGACTGGGATGCGGTCCTCCAGACCGCCATGGACGTCGCGGCCGCGACGGTGCGGTTCGAGGGCGCGCTCCTTCGTCTTCCGTCGGCGCTCACGGGCATCGATCTCGACCGCATCGGCACCTGAGCGCGCCCGTCGGCGGTGGTTCACGTCCGCCGGTGAGTGCAGGTAATATGGATTCTCGCGCCTCCGGTCGACTGCAAAAGCCGGGCGGGTGCGCGTGGCGAGTTACCCAAGCGGCCAAAGGGATCTGACTGTAAATCAGCCGTCTTAGACTTCGGGGGTTCGAATCCCTCACTCGCCACCAGACCAACGAAGCGCCCCCGCAGTGGGGCGCTTCGTTCGTCTACTGAAGCAGAGCGCGATTCGGGGAGGAGACCCGCGTAGCAGAGCGACGGAGTCGCTCACCCGTGCTGTTCACGGCGCCGGGCGGTGGGATTCAGGGTCGGCCACCGTCTCCTGCACAGCGCGCCCGCGGATCCGGTCGTGATCGGCCGAGCCTCCTCCCTCCCACCGGGGGAGGGCCGCGTGTCAGGATGGGCAGTGCGGACACCGCCTGCCGACGAGAGGATCGCCATGACCGTTCCCAGTCCGACGCCGACGAAAGACGCGTCGAACGCCCGCCTCCTGCGGATCGCGATCTGGGTCGCGATCGGCGCGCTGATCGCCGCAGCGGTCGTGTGCGTGATCATGGTCCTGGTGGGCTCGGCCAACGGCATCATCGGCCGCGCGTTTCTCACGATCCTCCTGCTCGCGGCGTTCGCCGGCGTCGCGCTGCTCGACGCGCACCTGGCTCCGCGCAGGCCGGTGTGGTTCGCCCTCCTCAGCATGGTCGTGTGGGTCGTCACGCTGCTCATCGGCGCCGTGATGATCTGGCTGCCCGAGCGGTCGTTCTCCGTCGGCGGCTTCTCCTACAACCCCGGCCCGACGAGGTTCTTCGCCTTCCTCTTCATCGTGCTGATCCTTCAGCTCGCCGTCCTCCACGTCCGCCTCTACACGAAGGCGCTCGCCCGCCGACGGACGCCGTTCACGAACATCGTCGGCTGGATCACGCTCGTGCTGGTCGGCCTCCTCGCGATCATGCTGGTCTTCCCGCTCATGCTCAACGAGTGGATCGAGTACCACGACATCTACTGGCGTCTCACGGTGGCCGTCGCGATCCTCGCCGCCGTCGGCACGGCGCTGGTCCCGCTCGTCAACGCGCTGTTCGCCCCGCGTGCTCCGCGCGTCGTCCCCGTCGCCACCGGGTGGCCGACCTACGCCGACGCGCGGACGCCGCTCCCGGTGCTTCCGGACGGCACGCCGGACTGGAACGCCTACTACACGGGGTACCCGACCGTCGCCGCGCCGGCGCTGCCTCCGGCCGCCCAGGGCCAGGGATGGCCCGCGCCGCAGCAGGCGTGGGCACCGCCCGCGCCGGAGCAGCACTGGGCGCCGCCCGCGGCGGGTCAGCAGTGGCCTGCGCCCGCGCCGGGTCAGCCGAACTACCCCGGCGAGCCGCCGCTCCCGCCGCAGCATCCGGTCCCGGGTCACCCCCCGGCACCCGCCGAGCCCAGCCCGATCCCGCCCGCGCCTGAGCCCCCGCAGGCCCCGCCCCAGGCTCCGCAGCCCCCGCAGGACCAGCCCCCGGTGTCCGGCCAGCCCGGATACCCGCCGCCGCCGCCGCTGCCGCCGCAGTAGGGTCGATCAACGAGAGGGCCGCATCCCGACGGTGCGGCCCTCTCGTGCGCCCGACCGACGCTCAGGCGAGCAGTTCGAGCACGGCCTGTGCGGCGTTGTGTCCGCCGATGCCGCTGACGGCACCGCCGCGCCGCGCGCCCGACCCGCACAGCAGGATCCGGTCGTGCGCGGTCGCCACGCCCCACCGTTGCGCGGGGGTGTCGAGCGCTTCGGAGTCTTCGGCCCACGGCCACGACAGCGCACCGTGGAAGATGTCGCCGCCCACCATGCCGAGCGACGCGGCGAGGTCCGCCGTCGTCCGCGCCTCGATGCACGGACTGCCGTTCGGCGCCTCGTACAGGCAGTCGGCGAGCGGCTCGGCCAGCACCGAATCGAGCGAACGCTCCGCGGCGGCGAGGAGGGCCGCGCGCGCGGCATCCGGATCCGCCCCGTCGACCAGGCGGTGCGGCACCTGCAGACCGAACAGCGTCAGCGTCTGCGCCCCGGACGCGCGCAACTCCGGGCCGAGGATCGACGGGTCCGTGAGCGAGTGGCAGTAGATCTCGGCGGGGAGCGGATCGGGGATGCTGCCTGCGGTCGCCACCGCGTACGCGGCATCCAGCTGGGTCATCGTCTCGTTGACGTGGAACGTGCCCGCGAATGCCGCCTCCGGCGCGATTGCGGTGTCGCGGAGGCGGGGGAGGCGCCGCAGCAGCATGTTCACCTTCAGCTGGGCGCCCTCGGGCGTCTCCGGAGTCGAGGGCTCTCCCGCTCCGCCCGCACGCAGCAGCTCGGCGAGCACCGCCGGTCCGACCCCGCTGAGCACGACCCGCCCGCGGAACGTCTCGCCCTCGGTCCGCACCTCGCCGTCGGGGGAGACCGACAGGACCTCCTGGTTCGCGCGCAGATCCGCCCCCGCGGCCCGCGCCGCGCGCTCGAGCTCGCCCGACACCGCACCCATCCCGCCGACGGGGACGTCCCAGTCGCCGGTGCCGCCGCCGATGACGTGGTAGAGAAAGCAGCGGTTCTGTCGCAGCGACGGGTCGTCTGCGGCGGCGAAGGTGCCGATGAGCCCGTCGGTGAGCGCGATCCCGCGGGCGATGTCCGTGCTCAGCGAGTCGCGGATGAGTCCCCCGAGCGGGCGCTCCACGAGATCGGCCCAGAGCTCGTCGCCGATCTCCGCGCGCACCGCGGACGCCGGCCGCAGCGGCTCGGTCACCGTGGGGAACAGCGTCCGCGCGGCCGGAGTCAGCCGGCGCCCGAGGTCCGCGAACCGTGCGGCCTCGGTCGGGTCGCCGGTGACCCGGGCGAACGAGGACGCGGTGGCCGCGGCATCCGCCGTATCGATGAGGATGCCGCGGTCGGGCGCGTGCGGATCGGGGGTGTACGAGGAGTAGCGGCGGCGGCGCAGCGCGATCCGCAGCCCCAGGTCGTCGATGACCGTCCGGGGGAGCAGGCTCACGAGGTACGAGTAGCGGGACAGGCGCGCGTCGACCCCCGCCCACGGGCGCTCGGAGACCGCCGCGCCGCCGAGGTGGTCGAGTCGCTCGAGCACCACCACGGAGAGTCCGGTGCGGGCGAGGTAGGCGGCGGCGACGAGGGCGTTGTGTCCGCCGCCGACGATGACGACATCGTGCGTCGAGGGCGCGGTGGTGCGGGAGGTCATCCGTCCACGTTATGCGCGACGCCCACGCCAGTGCGGAAAATCCCCTCGTTCTGGGGGGGGTACCCGTGGCGACTAGCGTGGGACGCATGGCGCTGGACGACGAACTCGCACTCATCGGCATCCGCATCGCCCGCGAGGCGGGGGAGCTCGCCCAGCGCCGACGTGCCGAGGGAGTCCGCATCGCAGCGACCAAGTCCGGCGTCGCCGACATCGTGACCGCGGCCGACCGCGAGGTGGAGGCGCTCATCCGGGCGCGCCTGGCCGAGGTGCGTCCCGACGACGGCTTCTTCGGCGAGGAATCGGATGCCGCGCAGGGCACCTCCGGGATCACGTGGGTCGTCGACCCCATCGACGGCACCGTCAACTACGCGTACGGCATCCCCGCGTACGCCGTGAGCATCGCAGCGGTGAGCGGAGAGCCGGACCCGGAACGGTGGACGGCGCTCGCCGGTGCCGTCTACGCACCCGCGACGGACGAGCTGTTCCACGCGACTCGCGGCGGCGGCGCGTGGCTCGACCGCGGTCGGGACGTTCAGCCGGAGCGGCTCGCCGTGAATCCGGGGCCGTGGGCCGCAGGCGCCCTCCTCGCGACCGGCTTCGGGTACGACCCCGCGACCCATGCGGGCGACCTCGCTCGCCTCGCGACGGTGATGCCGCTCGCGCGGGACATTCGGCGGATCGGGTCCGCGTCGCTCGACCTCGCCTCCGTGGCCGCCGGCCGACTCGACGGCTACTTTGAACGAGGGCTCAACCCCTGGGATCACGCCGCCGGCGTCCTCCTGGTCACCGAAGCCGGGGGTCGCGTGGGCGGGAGTCCCGGCGATCGGCCGGGGAAGACCATGACGATCGCCGCGGGCGGCGACCTCTACACAGCCCTGGTCGAGGCGATCGCCATCCACTGATCGCCCGGCGGGGGCGGTTCTCGCATGGCATTCTCAGGCCTATCGAGGTAGTGTTTACCCGTTCGTTACTTTCGTCGGCCCCCCATACGGCGAAGGTGATCATAAGCCCGACGTACGACCGCTGCCCCCCGACAGCGACACGACCCGAGAGTTTCGCTTTTGTCTTTCGACGCCCCTCAGGCTGGTTCTGCGCCTACGCGCCGGTCGGCCCGCACCGCTTCGATGCCCGTTCAGGCCACGACGGACGCTTCAGGGACCTCGCGCGCAGAGCTTCGCCGCCGCACCGGCCAGCAGGCCACCGTCCGCCCCGCGGTCGTGTGGGGGCGGGATGCCGCGATCGCCGGCCCCTCGGAGATCTCGACCGTCGAGAAGCCCACAATCCTTGCCGTGGCCGCACCAGAGGTGACGACCACCACCGCAGAGGCGGAGCAGCCTCTCACCCGACGCCGGGCCCGCACTCTCGCGAAGCCCGGCGTTTCCACGTCTGACGTCCTTCCTGTGGTCTCCGACACCGTCGCCGAGGTCGTCGAGCCCACGGGCGTCGACAGCGTCTCGTCGACCGCGGCCGAGGCATCCGTCGCGCCGGAGTCGATCGTCGCCTCGACCGCCGAACAGGTCGCTGAGACGCCGGTCGCCGTGCCCGTCATGGTCGAGCCCGCGCCGCACGTCGCCGCAGAGCCCGCCCAGGTCACGGCGCCGTTCGAGCTGCTCGAGCCGGTCGCCGTGCCGGTCCCCGCGACCGAGTCCCCTGTGGACGCGCGCGCCGAGGCCAAGGGAGCCGAGGCCGCGGCATCCGGTGTCGATGCTTTCGAGGCCGCGGCCCGTCTCTTCTCCTTCACCGGCGAGACGCCCGTGCAGCGCCCCGCCGCCGAGCCGATCGCGGAGCAGCTCGCCGACGAGCCGACCGCCGAGGCATCCGGGACGCCTGCCGGTCACCACCGGGCGAAGAAGCGTGCGCCTCGTCGCACGTCGGCTCCCGCCTCCCGCGCCACGCGTGCACGGCCGACGGGTAAGCGGATCGCGGCTGCGTCCTTCTCCGTGGCGGTCGTGGGTGTCGTGGGGCTCCTCACGGTCGGGATGACGCTCCCGCAGCAGGCGATCGCCGCCGTCAGCGCTGACGACACCGTGACGAACGCCGCGGCCACGCAGCTGGCGGGCGATGTGGCCGCGAGCGACACGAGCAAGGCGAAGATCCAGGCGTATGTCGCTCCTGCCGATATCTCGCCGGTCTCGAGCGGCGACCTCGATCGCTCGGGCAACTACAGCACGGGCACGCTGGTCGAGCTGGCCGGCACGACGGGCATCTCCAACCTGTCGAGCAAGTGGTTCACCAACAACCCGGCGTGCGCGGTGCAGTGGCCGTTCGCCGTCGGCGTTCCGATCACGTACGGGTTCGGTCCGCGGCCCGGCGAGTTCCATGAGGGCGTCGACTTCACGCCCGGGGCGGGTGCTCACATCCAGGCCATCGCCGACGGCACCGTCCGCGTCGCGACCGAGGCCGGTGGCGGCTACGGCGTGATGATCATCATCGATCACATCATCGACGGCAAGCTCGTCTCCAGCCGCTACGCGCACATGCAGCACGGCTCGCTGCAGGTGCACGCGGGTGAGAAGGTGCAGGTCGGCCAGTACATCGGTCGGACCGGCAACACCGGCTTCTCGTTCGGTGCGCACACGCACCTCGAGATCCTCCAGAACGGCGTGACGCCGATCGATCCGCTGCCCTGGCTGCACCAGCACGCCACCTGCTGATCGGCTCCGGCCGATTGAAGAGGCGGCCCTCGGCTCTGATATCCTCTTCTAGTTGCCTGGACGCGTCCGGGCACGCCCCGATAGCTCAGTGGCAGAGCACTTCCATGGTAAGGAAGGGGTCGTCAGTTCAATCCTGACTCGGGGCTCGCAGCATCCGGATTCGCTCCGGATGCGTCGCGGCAGGGTAGCTCAGTTGGTGAGAGCGCACGACTCATAATCGTGAGGTCGCGGGTTCAAGCCCCGCTCCTGCTACAGAACGAACGGCATCCCATCTCGGCGAACGGGTGCATGGGCTGTTCCCGTGCCGGGCGCGACGAACTCGACGATCAGCCGAGCGACCCGCCGTGGGCAGCGGCGAACAGGGCAGCGGCCTCTGCCCGGTTGCCGGCACCGATCTTGGACAGAATCGCCGAGACGTGGACCGACGCCGTCTTGGGGCTGATGAACAGACGGGCCCCGATCTGCGCGTTCGTCAGACCCTCCGCGACCAACGCGAGCACCTGCCGCTCGCGTGAGGTCAGCGACTCCATGGCCGGCGATGGTGCGTTGTCGCCGTCCTCCGCGATGCCCGCGCTCACCGCGAGTCGCGTGGCCCAGTACCCGATGCGGGAAACGCCGTGGGTTGAAGCGATATCGGCGAGCGCGCTGAGCGTCCGGGCGGCTGACTTGCGGTCTCCTGCAGCCAGCAGAGCTGCCGCGAGACTGAGAGCGGCGAGGTCACGGTGCCGCGCCGGCATCGATCCGTCCGCGAGGTCGTCCACCAGTCCGCGCCAGGTTGCGCTGCGCCGAACCGCCCCCGTTCTGATCGAGCCCGACGTCACCAGCCCGACGTCACCAGCCCGACCTCAGGTGTCGGCGCCGGCTCTTACGGGCGCGAGTGCCGCGGCCAGCGTGGCGAGCTCCTCGAGTTCGTGCGCGAGGATGGCCGTCTCCTTCTCTTCCGGGTGGAAGACGCCGTCGACGACCTGCTTCCCGCCGAAGGTGAGCTCGACGTTCGCCCCGACGCGCACGAGTCCGAGTGCGGTCGTGGTCGCCAACAGTCCGACGACTCCTCGCGTGCCACTCGAGACGCCTCCATAGCTGACGAAGCCGACCGGCTTGCGCCACCACTCGTGGCTCAGATAGTCCAGAGCGTTCTTGAGCGCGGGGGAATAGCTGTAGTTGTACTCCGGTGTCACGAAGATGAAGGCGTCTGCCGCGGCCACGCGCTTGCTCCAAGCGAGCGTGTGCGGCTTGGTGTACTGCTGCAGCCTCGGATGATTCGGCTCATCCATGAACGGCAGCGCCAGCTCTCGGAGATCGACGAAGTCGATGTCGAAGGCACCGGTCTTCTGCGCGGAGTCTCGCACCCACTCCGCGATGGGGAGGCCCACCCGGCCTTCGCGGACACTGCCGACGATGATCATGAGGTTCGTCACCCTTGGACCAACCCGCCACGAGGGCGCTCCATTCCTCATCGCCTCAGGTCGCCCGTCAGCCCACCGCGTCGATGACCTCCGGCGCCTCCTCGAGCGACCGCTTGGCGGCGTCGGCGATGTGGGCCCGGCCGACGACGATCGCGGCGACGATCATGATCGCGGCGCCGAGCCAGTACGGCGCGGCGTGGCTGACGGTGGCATACAGCGCAGCGGCGATGAGCGGAGCGACCGTCGACATCGCCGCGTTGAGCGACTGCGTGGCCCCGCCGAGCCATCCCTGCTCGTCGGCGCCGACGGCGTTGGACATCGCCCCGTCCATGGCGGCCTGCGCCGCGCCCTGGCCGGCGGCGAGTACGAGCGCGCCCACGATGAACAGCCACGGCTGGGCGAAGATCGACGCGACCAGCGCCAGCGCGATCAAGCCGACGGTCTGGGCGGCGATTCCGCTGACGATGACGGCGCGCTCGCCCATCCGGGGGAGCAGGATGCCGAGCAGGACGCCCTGGATGAGGATGTCGATGATGCCGACGGAGGCGGTGAGGAGTCCGACCGCGGTCGGCCCCCACTGGATCGAGTCGTACGCCATGACGGTGAAGTTGTTCACGAAGAAGCCGAACGGCAGGACGAGCAGCCCGAAGCCGATGAGGAGGCCACGGAGCTCCTTGCGACCGAACGCCTCCGTGAAGACGGCGAAGGGCTGGACGTCGCGGAGCGCGATCGCGGTGATGCGGTTCTCCCGCCTGTGGCTCTCGGGCAGCAGGAAGATGCTGAGGATCGCGACCGTGAGCGAGACGCCCGCGGTGATGAAGACGGGGAGCTGGATGCTGACGGCGGCCAGGAGTCCGCCGAGAGCGGGGCCGATCATCGTCCCGATGCCGGAGAGGGCTCCGAGCATCCCGAATCGCTTGGCGCGCTGCTCGGGCGGCGTGATGTCGGCGAGGTAGGCGAACAGTGCGGGCAGGTCGCCTGCGGTCAGTCCTTGGATGACGCGGGCGAGGAGCAGCACCCAGATGGCACCGCCGATGCCGAACAGGGTCATCGCGAACGCGGCGCCGAACGCGGCCACGATGATCACCGGGCGACGGCCGAAGCGGTCGGACAGGCGGCCGAGGAACGGGGCGACGAGGAACGCGCAGAGTCCGTTCACTGCCTCGAGGATGCCCACCCAGACCGCGAGGTCGTTCTCGTTCGACACGTACTGCAGCACGACGAAGGGGAGAACGGGAAGGACGACGGTCATTCCGATCACGGTGAGCAATGTCAGGACGACGAGCATGATCCATGGGCGGCGGGAGGTGCGCACCGAGGCGGACGAGTTCAGTGAAGTCATGCCATAACTGTATCCATACCAATTTTGGTGTCAAGTCAGTTTTGAATTCGGTTCACGATAGGATGCCGGTATGTCAAGCGCTGAGCCGATCGGGCGCCGCGAGCGGAAGAAGGCCGCGACCCGGAAGACGATCTCCGACGTCGCCACGATGATGTTCCTCGAGCGCGGGTTCGACAACGTGAGCATCCGCGAGGTCGCGGACGCGGCCGACGTCTCGCCGACGACCGTCTTCGCGCACTTCCCCCAGAAGGAGGCGCTCGTCTTCGATGAAGACGAGGAGGAGAGGGATCGTCTCGTCTCCGCCGTCCGCGATCGCCCCGAGGGGATGACGATCCACCGCGCCCTGCACGACTACTACATGACGGAGATCGGCCAGAACGTCCTCGAGCACGGCGATGAGGTCGCTCGGCGGTTCTGGGACTTCCTGAACCGCACGCCCGCACTCCGTGACTACGCGGCGAAGATGTGGCTGCGGCACGAGACCGCGCTGGCCGAGACGATCGCGGACGAACTCGGATACCCCGAGCCCACCGCGGAGATCCGCGTGTACGCCCGATTCGTGCTGCAGATGCAGTCGCTCGTCACCGAGAGCGACGACCAGCTCGCGACGCTCGAGGCGGGATTCGCAGTGCTCGAGGGCGGCTGGTTGTCGTACGAGGCGCGCGACTGAGCTTCGGACAGAGCGCACGCGCACCGTCTTGCTCGCGTTATCGCATGTGCCGACACGACGATATGCGACGAGGTGCCCGCTGGCGGAGCGGGCCGGCCTCGGATCTCATCGCCGGCCTCCCTGTGCGTAGGGTCGCAGGCGGGCCCGATAGAGCGCCGCGAGCTGCTCACGATTCTGTCGTCCGCCGACCTCGTCGCTGGGCTGCACAACGCGGTCGTTCTCGAGGTAGGAGCCAGACGGAACGACTGCCGCCGCTGCGTAGAGCACACGTTCAGCGCCGCGTTCAGGGGGACCGCCGATGCCTCCCATCATGGCTGCGCTCAGGGGCGTGTCGTTGACACCCGGGCAGAGGGCGACGACGGTGGTTCCCGTGCCGGCCTCTTCCTCCGCGAGGAGCGATGACCAGGTGACCATGGCGAGCTTCGCGCGCGCATAGGCGGCGATCGGCGAGTAGTCGCGCGCCAGGTCGATGTCGTCGAAGTGGAACCGCTCGACACGATGGGCCGACGATCCGACGTTGACGATGCGGGCGCCGTGCGTCAGCGAGGGGACCAGGAGCCTCGTGAGCAACGCGGGGGCGAGCGCGTTCACCTGGAGTGTGCGCTCGAAGCCGTCCGGAGTCATCGTGCGCTCGCGGGCCCCGGGCACGCCCGCGTCATTGATGAGGAGGTCGATGCCATCCGGAGCGGCATCCCTGATCGCGCTGGAGGCGGCGACCACCGCGTCGAGCCGGGTGAAGTCGCAGCTGACGTAGCGGATCTCCGCGCCGCCCGGGTGACGAAGCTCTCGCAGCTGGTCCGCGACCTTCTCCGGCTGCTCGGGTCCGTGGAGCACGAGTACATCGGCACGCGTCGCCAGCATGGCCGCGGTCGCCGCACCGATGCCGCTCGTCGCGCCGGTGAGGACGACGGTGCGGGGCCGGCGTTCCGGCATGCTCACAGCGCGTAGCCTCCGGCGACCTGGATGTCCTCGCCCGTGATCCACTGCGCGTCAGATGAGACCAGGAACGCGATGACGCGGCCGATGTCGTCGGGCTCCCCGATGCGACCGAGGGCCGTCTTCGCGGCGATGCCGGGGATGATCTCGGGATACTTCTCGAAGGCGTCCCCGCCGATGCGCGTCCTCGTCGGCCCGGGGGCGATGGTGTTCACACGGATGCCCCGCTCGCCCAGTTCGCGCGCGAGGTACCGCGACGCCGTGACCAGGGCCGCCTTCATCCCCGCGTATCCCGAGTAGCCGAGTTCACTGTCACCAGGTCGCACGGAGCTGCTGGAGACGCTGACGACGGAACCCCCGCGGCGCAGGAGCGGCAGGAGCGACTGCGTGAGGAAGTACGGTCCACGCAGCAGCACCCGGTAGTAGTCATCGAACGCCGCCTCGGTCATCTCCTCGAACGCGCGGCCACCACCGAACCCGGCGTTGTTCACGAGCGCATCGATGTGGTCGGTTTCCCACACGGCGTCCAATTCCGCCTCGATCTGCTCGCGGAACGCGGGGAAGCCGGCCGTATCGCCCACGTCGAGCCGGAGGGCCCGAGCCGTGCCACCCAGGCCCCGGATCGGGTCGACGGTCTCCTCGGCGCCCTCGGGCCGTGAGTGGTATGTCGCGATGACGCCGACGCCTCGTCGCGCGATCTCAACGGCCGCACTGCGGCCGATCCCTGCACTCGCGCCGGTGACGACGGCGACGGTCGGTCCATTGTTCTGGTCGTTGTCCATGCCTCCCAGCCAACCTCGGCAGCCGGCCGGAACGTGAGGCGGATCCCGTCGCATCGTTGCCTATTCCTGCGCAGCAGGACACGATCGGGTGCCAGAGCGCGAGTCCGGATGCTTGAATCGAAGCCATGTCGCTCTCCGAACTGCGCACCCTCATCTCCCGCCATGCGAGCGGTGGCGTGACGGCCACGGCGATCCCTGGCGTCCTCGTCGCCAAGGTCGACGCCGCCGAAGCTCAGGAGGACACGTCCACCGGCAGCATCCTCGCCGTCGTGGCGCAGGGCAGCAAGCGGCTCTCGGTCGGGAGCGCGGTCCATGACTACGGTCCTGGCGACTACCTCGTCACCTCGATGGAGCTGCCCGTGTCCGGGCGATACCGCGACGCGACGCCCGATCATCCGGCGCTCGGCTTCGGCTTGGAGCTGCGCCCTGACGCCATCGCCGAGCTCCTGCTCGACCCGGGCTCTTCGGGCCTTGCGCGCGCGGGTCGCGGCGACAAGGCGCCGCCCGCTGTCTCGGTCGGAGTCGCCGACGCCCGGCTTCTCGACGCGGTCGTGCGGATGCTGCGCCTGCTGGACCATCCGACGGACATCCCGATCCTGGCGCCCCTGATCGAGCGGGAGCTGCTCTGGCTCGTCATGTCGGGCGAGAACGGCGACAGCGTCCGCCAGCTCGGTCTCGCCGACAGCAGTCTCAACCGGGTGCGCCACGTGGTGAGGTGGATGCGCGATCGCTACAGCGAACCCGTGCGCGTGGATGAGCTCGCGCAGCGGGCCAGCATGAGCACGTCGGCCTTCCACCGCGCCTTCCATGCCGTGACCGCGATGAGCCCCATCCAGTACCAGAAGAGCGTGCGGTTGCAGGAAGCCCGCCTGCGGCTGCTCGCCAATCCCGCTGACATCGCGGGCACCGCGTATGCGGTCGGCTACGAGAGCCCCTCCCAGTTCAGCCGCGAGTACCGCCGCCAGTTCGGGGCACCCCCGAGCCGGGATGTCTCACAGCTCCTTCAGTCGAACGGGCTGTCGCTGAATCTCTCGCCCGCGATCTGATCCGGCGACCTTCCGCAACATCGACGCGACCAGAATCGGGCAAGAGACGAGCGGGAATCCTCTACGGCCGAAGCGTCGCGCGGTGGCTGGATGGAATCATGACAAACTCCACAGTCACCTACGGATTCTCCGCCACCATGACGGCTCTCACCGGACGGGGCGACGACCTCGTCGACCTCGTCCTGTCGGGTCTCGACGAGGGCAACCCGGCCGCCAGCGAATACTGCCTCGTCTATCTGGTGAGCCGATCGTCGACCGATCCCGACGTCGTCCATCTCATCGAAGGATGGACCAGCGAAGCGGACCACCACCGACTCTTCGCGAGCGACGCCGCGCGATCCCTGGTCGCGAGGTTCGCTGAACTGCTCGATGGCGACTCCGTCTACGGAGACCTCGTTCCCGTCGGCGGCAAGGCGGTCTTCGCATGAGCGCGCGTCCGTCGCTGGACCCGGAACTCGCGGAGCTCCTCACGTCGCTCCCCGATCTCCCGGCGCTGAGTGCCGAGACCCTTCCGCTCATGCGTCCGTACGCGAGCACGCCCGTCGAGCCGCTCCTCGCGGCCCGTGATGTGGTGCGCCGCGAAGAGACCATCGTCGGCCGGGACGGCGCGCCCCTTCCGCTCACCGTGATCTCCCCGCGCGTCGCCTCGCACACGCGACCCTGCGTGCTGTGGTTGCACGGCGGGGGAATGGTGATGGGCGACCGATTCTCACAGCTGGACATCCCCCTCGAGTGGCTCGACGCGCTCGGCGCGGTGGTCGTCTCCGTCGACTACCGGCTCGCGCCCGAAGCGACCGGAACGACGCTGGTGGAAGACGGATACGCTGCGCTCCGGTGGATCGCGGACCAGGCCACCGAGCTGGGCGTCGATGCGAACCGGATCGTCGTGGCGGGCACCAGCGCCGGCGGAGGCATCGCAGCCGGGGTCGTCCTGCTGGCACGCGACCGAAGCGGCCCCGCCGTCGCAGCGCAGGTGCTCGTCTGTCCCATGCTCGACCACCGCAACGACACCGTGTCGGCGCGCCAGTTCACGGCGCCCGGCGTCTGGTCGCGCGAGTCGAATGCGTTCGCCTGGGATGCTGTGCGCGGCGGAGTCGGCGACGTCTCCTTCTACACCTCCCCCTCGATCGCGCCGGATCTGACCGGCCTCCCGCCGACGTACGTCGACGCGGGGTCGGCGGAGGTGTTCCGCGACGAGTGCGTCGACTACACGAGTCGCATGTGGGCGGTCGGTGGAACGGCAGAGCTCCACATCTGGTCGGGCGGCTTCCATGGATTCGACGCACTGTATCCGGATGCCGAGCTCTCACGCGTGGCTCGCCGCACACGCACCGACTGGCTGCGCAGGACGCTGGCGTAGCCGGTGCGAGCAGGCGCTCGCCGACCGCGGTGGTGCAGGATGGGCCTGTGTCACAGGCGACGTTGCAGACCGACCGGATCCGACTCATCCCGCTGAGTGATGAGCATCTGGAGCTCGAAGTGGAATTGGATGCCGATCCTGAGGTGATGCGCTACTTGACCGGCGACGGTCGCACCCGCGCTCAGGTCGAGAAGGCCCATGCGCTGCGACTCGAGACCGCCCGAGCGGTTCCGGGGCTCGGCTTCTGGGTGGGTTTCGTCGGCGACGAGTTCGTCGGCTGGTGGCTGCTGCAGCCCGCCGGCTGGGGCGAGGACACCCTCGTCCCGGGCGAGGCCGAGCTGGGCTACAGGCTGCTGCGCCGGCAGTGGGGCAAGGGGCTGGCGACCGAGGGAGCGCGCGAGATTCTGAGGCACGGATTCGAGGACCTCGGCCTGGAGCGCGTCTTCGCCCTGACGATGACCGTGAACGAGCGATCCCGGGCGACGATGTCGGCCGCGGGTCTGCAGTTCGTCCGAACCTTCCACGAAGACGATGACGACCGCGAGGGCAGCGAGCACGGCGCGGTCGAGTACGCCGTCACCAGGGAGGAGTGGGAGCGGCAGACTGCGCCGCGGCCGCCTACTCGCCTTTGAGCGTGCGTGCGAGCTTGAGTGTGCGTGCGACCCACTCCGCGTCGGCCACGAAGACATCTGTCAGAGATGCGAAAGGACGGGCGGAACGTCGCTGGAGCACGACCTCGAAGTACAAGCGGTCCGGCCGCATGGCGACGGCACCGTTCAGAACGGCGGCGGGTCGGGAGAGGAGTCCGGCTCCGGCGTGGGTGCGAAGGCGACGGTGCTCACCGGCACGTCGGTGTATACCCGTCCCGTGGGACTGGTCCATTCGAGGATTCCGCCGGGGAGCTGCCTCACCTGCCACGCGGTGTGGTGCTTGAGGATGTGGTGGCGCCGACACAGGTTCGCGAGGTTGCAGACGGCTGTGCGACCACCCGCGTGGGCGTCGCGAGTGTGGTCGAGGTCGCATCGGTGCACGGGCTGACGGCACCCGACGAACCGGCAGTGCCGGTCGCGGGCGCGAAGCGCTCGGGCGATGGCCTTGCTGGGCCGGTAGCGACCGACCGCGAGGATGGCGCCGCTGATGGGATGCGTCAGGATCCGGTCCCACCCCGGCGCGTGCCCGGCCAGGTGGCGGGCGGTGTCCGGATCGATCGGTCCGTACCCGGCGAGGTCGGCCGGACCGAAGTCCGCGCCAGTGGGACAGTGACCGGCAGCTGACGTGCCGTCGGGAACGGCGGTAGCGGCGACCGCGGTGACGGCGCGGGTGGTGCGGGCGCCCTCGGAGCCGGGGAGCAGCGTGAGAACCGGCACGGTGACCTGCACGCTCGCGCGGATTGCGGCGAGCCCCGTCGGAATCCGATGAGCGACCGGATCGGTGGCCAAGGCCAGGTCGGCGAGGATGTCGGCCCGCAGCTGATCCATCGTCCGAGCATCCGGCACGAGCTCACCGTCGCCCTCGCCGCCCCGCACCCGGTCGTCCAGCGCGTCGTCCCGGCCGTTGCGGGTCGGTCCTCCTCGCTCGATCCGATGCGCGAGGGCGGTGAGGCGGTCGTGGATACCGTGCGCGATGGCAGCCTTCAGGCCGAAGGCATGAAGGTCGGCCGTGCCGTCATCGCCATCGATGACCCGGACGCCGCGGAGCGCGACAGCGCGGTCGTGGCGGTCTTGCAGCGACGAGGGCAGGACTCGTTCGACGCGCAATCGGGCCACCGGACGGAGCCGCCCCGCCGTCACCGTCTGCGCATACGGCAGGATCATCGCCTCGTATCGCGCCAGGTCGTCCGGGTCGGCGAGGTGCCGCCCGGCATCCATGATCACCGACACGTGCGCGCGGGAGATGAGCCCCGCCCGCAGCGCGGCGTGCGTGGCGGGGAACCGCTCGGTCAGGAGTGCCGCGTCGGCGAGCTGGCGCTGCACCGTTCGGTCGGAGACCCGCAGAGCCGCCGCCACCTCAGCCGCGACGGATCGGTGCTGCAGGTCGGCCTCAGAACGATCGCGCACGACCGCCGCGGCATCCGCAACAGCCATCACCCCCGCCATCACCGTCGCCTCGTGCGCCTGCAGCGCCGACATCATCGCCCTGGTCGCCACCAGGTCGGACACCAATGCGTCGAGCGCGTCGGACGCCAGGTCGTCGGAGGAGGGCGCCGTGCGGGACATGTCTCCATCCTGCCACGCGCGTCGTACATATGTTCGAAACTATCCACCGCCGACGCTCCGCTGCACTTCTCGGGCGGAATCGGCTCGCGGCGGGCTTCGCTGGGAACAGCCGAGGCTAGCCGGGCCCGCCGCCGCGCAGGATGCCGTCCGGAATGAACTGGTGCGCCGTGTAGGGGCACGTGCCGTCGCGCCTGCGGTGCGGTCCGTACTGCCACGGCGCCCCGAAGCGCCCGACCGGCGCGATGGCGTCGCACTCGGGGCAGCGGGCGAGTCCGACCGCGATGTCGTCGCTCAGCCAGCGTGCGCGGACGACGACGACGTGCGCGGAACCGGGTGCATCCGATGCAGCGTCCACGGCCATGCCTTCCCTCGGGCCCCCGCGGGCGGGGAACGTTCGCGGCGATGTTCTCGCCACACCGAAGAGACGACGTACAAGCCCGGATATGACGCCGGTCGCGCAAGTCGGTCACGCGGCGCCCGTCGGCGTCCCGCGAGGATCGTGCTCGCCCCCGCATGGCTTCCGTCAGCGTCGGCGCCCACGCGTCGGCGCCGGGAGGAGTCTCGGATCATGACAACGGTACGAGGAGTCCGCGCAGCGGGCTCGATGACACATGAGCTCCGCGGGTCGGAAGACCGCGGGCCGACGTGGGGATCTCTCGAGGTGTGGGTGGAGCGCTACGGTGCAGTGCGGTATCGCTTGACCGTCCTCCCGCCCGGCATCGACGCGATCACCGGCCGCTGGGTGCGCGCGTGGTATGTCTGGTGCGGCGTCGGCCCTCTGATCGCGGCGGCGGCCGCGCTCGCGATGACGCTGCTGCTGCCGCCGGCGGCGGCGTTCGCGACGGCCGGATGCCTGTACCTGGCGGGATGGCTCGTCATCCGTCGCCGGGCGGGAGACGCCCGCCGGCTCACGCGCCGGCTGATCGGGGTCGACCTCGGCCGGTACGCCACCGATCGCGAGCGGGAGAGGTGCGGGCGCCTGCTGCGCGCGGCTGCGACGCTGGACGAGGCGGATCGCGCGGCGCGCGCCGGGGCGATCGCTCCCGTCGACCGCGAACTCGTGTGGGCCCGCGTGCACGAAGAGGTCGGTCGCCTCGCCGCCGCGGACCGGCGCCGCCGCGCGTAGGGATTCCGTCAAGACGTCGTCGGACGGACGCCGGGTCGTCCAGACTGTTCTGGTGCCCATCATCGACAACGCCGTGTACGTCGGCGGTCACCGCATCCAGAACCCCGAAAGCCTGGAGCTCACGTTCGAGTACATGCGATCGAAGGGCGGCATGGCGTGGATCGGCCTGTTCCGGCCGACCCAGGAGGAGATCCAGCAGGTAGCCGCCGAGTTCTCGCTGCACCCGCTCGCCGTGGAGGACGCGCTCAACGGGCATCAGCGCGCGAAGATCGAGCGCTACGGCGACATCCTGTTCGTGGTCCTGCGTCCCGCGCGCTACATCGACGCGACCGAGACGGTCGACTTCGGTGAGCTGCACGTGTTCGTCGGTCCCGACTTCGTCGTGACGGTCCGCCATGCCGAGTCACCCGATCTCGCACGCGTGCGCCAGCGGCTGGAGCACCAGCCGGAACTGCTCGCCCGCGGACCGGAGGCCGTGCTGTACGCCATCCTCGACCAGGTCGTCGACGAGTACGAGCCCGTCATCGACGGCGTGCAGAACGACATCGACGAGATCGAGGACGCCCTGTTCGGCGCGGCGGACCCCCGCCTGTCCCAGCGCATCTACGAGCTGTCCAGCGAGGTCATCTCGTTCCAGCGCGCCACCGACCCGCTGCCCGTGATGATCGAGTCCCTCCTGCGCGGCGGAGAGAAGTACGGCGTCGACGTCGAACTCCAGCGCTCGCTTCGCGACGTGCTCGACCACTCGCTGCACCTGCGAGACCGGCTGGCGTCGGCGCGCCCCATCCTCTCCAACGCTCTCACCGTGAACGCGACGCTCGTGACCCAGCGTCAGACGGAGACGGCGCTCCTCCAGAACGAGCAGGTCAAGAAGATCTCCGGATGGGCGGCGATCCTGTTCGGCCCGACGCTCGTCGCAGGCATCTACGGCATGAACTTCAAGCACATGCCCGAGCTCCAGTTCGTGTGGGGCTACCCGGCGGCGCTGCTGTTGATGCTCGCGACCTCGGTCGTGCTCTACGCCGTGTTCAAGGGGCGCCACTGGCTCTGAGGTGTGAGCCGCGCGCCGTCAATCGCTCCGCGGCGCCGGGCCGGTCGAGTCGCGGATCACGAGCCGCGTCGCGAGCGGCGTGTCCTCGGCGACGTTCTCCGGCTCCTCGACCGCGACGAGCACCTTCTGCATGATGAGCCCGCCGAGCGCCGCGAAGTCCTGACGCACCGTCGTCAGGGACGGAAGGAGGTATGCCGCCTCCGGCACGTCGTCGAAGCCGACGACGCTGACGTCCGCCGGCACACGCAATCCGCGCTCGCGCAGCGCCGACAGCACGCCGATCGCCATCTGGTCGTTGCCGACGAACAGGCCCGTCCCGGGGGTCGCGTCGATCGTGCGACCCAGCTCGTACCCGCTCGCCGCCGACCAGTCGCCGTGCCGCGGCTCGATGACCTCGAGCCGACTGGCGGCCAGCTCGTCGCGCCACCCGCGGATGCGCTCGATGGCATCCGGCGCGCTCGCAGGGCCGGCGAGGTGCAGGATGCGCGAGTGCCCGAGCTCCACGAGGTGCCGCACGGCCGAACGCGCACCCCTGTACTGGTCGATCGAGACGAGGTGCGGGCTCCGGCGCTGCGTCGCGGCGGCGGCGACGAGGGGGATGCCGATCTCCAGGCTGCGCAGCGCCTCGAGCACGGCGATGTCGACGACGATGAGCACGATCGCGTCCACCCGCTGACGCAGAAGCCCCTCGATGACGCCGCGCACGCTCGCCGAGTCGGCGTCTCCCGTGCTGATCATGTCGACGCTGTACCGCGCGGTGCGCGCAGCCAGGTTGAAGTGCATGGCGATCGACGACGGGCCGTAGTCGGGGACGCCCGGAGTGACCAGCCCGATCGTCCGCGTGCGGCGGGTCACCAGGGCACGGGCGGCGGGCGACGGGCTGTAGCGCAGCTGCGCGATCGCCTGCTGGACCCGGGCCCTGGTCGCGGGCCGGACGTTCGGCAGGTCGTTGATCACGCGCGACACGGTCTGGTGCGAGACGCCGGCCAGCCGGGCGACGTCGAAGATGTTCGCCGCCCGCGCGGCCCCGTCGTCCGAGGTGGTCACGTCACGCCTCCTCGACGTCGGGGCGTGCTACCAGGGCGAGGAGCGAGTCGATGGTGAGGTCGGCCGACGCCGCGGTCTCGACGATGCGCCCGTCGCGGAGGATCGCCACGCGATGGCCCACGCGCAGCACCTCCTCCAGCTCGGCGGAGATGAACATCACGGACATGCCGTTCGCGGCGAGGTCGCCGACCAGGTTCAGGATCTCGACCTTCGCGCCGACGTCGATGCCCCGCGTGGGCTCGTCGAGCACGAGTACGCGGGGGGAGAGCGCGAGCAGGCGGGCCAGGAGCACCTTCTGCTGGTTGCCGCCGGACAGCGTCCCCGCTGGCCGATCGAGATCGGCAGGGCGGATGTCGAGCGCCTCGACCCAGCTCGCGGCGAGCTCGCGCTGCCGCGCCTTGCGCATGCGACGGAGGATGCCGCGCTGAGCCTGCAGCGCGAGGGTGATGTTCTCCAGGACGCTGAGCTCGCCGATGATGCCGTCCGTGCGACGGTTCTCGGACGAGTAGGCGACGCCCAGCGAGATCGCCCGCCGCGGGGCACCGAACGACACCGGCGCGCCCGTGATGCGGAGGATGCCGGCATCCAGGCGGTCCACCCCCGTCAGCGCCCGCGCGAGCTCGGTGCGGCCCGAGCCGAGCAGCCCGGCGACCCCGAGCACCTCGCCCTCCGCGAGATCCACGTCGGCGTCGGAGATCCCCGGCGTGGAGGTCACACCCCGCGCGCTCAGGTACGGCTCGTGTGGCGCGTCGGCGCTCTCCCTGGTCTGCCGGCTCGTGAGCTCGCCGGCGCTGCGCCCGAGCATCTTCTCGACGAGGTCGATGCGGAGCAGCTCACGGGTGAGGTACTCGCCGACGAGGCGTCCGTTGCGCAGCACCGTGATGCGGTCGCAGATCTCGTAGACCTGATCGAGGAAGTGCGATACGAACAGGATGGCGACGCCGCGCTGCTTCAGCTCGCGGATCACGCGGAAGAGCTCGGCGACCTCGTCCAGGTCGAGACTCGACGTCGGCTCGTCCAGGACGAGCACCTTGACGTCGATGGAGATCGCGCGCGCGATCGCCACGAGCTGCTGCACGGCGAGGGAGTGCGTGCTCAGGATCGAGGACGGGTCGATCTCGAGGCCGAGCTCGCGCAGGACCTCGGTCGCGCGGGCGCGCATCCCGCGCCAGTCGATGGCACCGCGACGACGGGCCTCGCGTCCGAGCGAGATGTTCTCGGCGACGGTGAGGTTCGGCAGGAGGTCGATCTCCTGGTAGACCGTGCCGATCCCGCGGTGCTGGGCGTCGGCGGGGGAGGCGAGCCGCACCTCCTCGCCGTCGATCAGGATCTCTCCGGCATCGAGGCGCAGCGCACCGGTGATCGCCCGGATCAGCGTCGACTTCCCCGCCCCGTTCTCGCCCATGAGCGAGTGCACCTCGCCGGGGAACATGCGGAAGTCGACGCCGTCCAGCGCGGTCTCCCCCCGGAACCTGACGGTGGCTCCTGAGACCTCCACGACCGGACCCGAGTGCATCGGTCCCCACCTTATTGCCCGGGCGGTCGCGCGCCGCTCACCGTCGGCCCGAGCGCGCCACGATGATGCGCTGGACGACCACGAACAGGAGGAGCAGTGCGCCGACGATGATCCTCGTCCACGACGCATCCGCACCCATGAAGGTGATCGCGACCTTGATGAGCCCGTAGACGAGCACGCCGAGGAGCGACCCGATGACGTAGCCGCTGCCGCCGCTGAGCAGCGTCCCGCCGATCACGACGGCCGCGATCGTGTCGAGCTCCGTCCCGATGCCGTTCAGGCTGTAGCCCGCGCCGGTGTAGGCGGTGAAGATCACGCCGGCGAGCCCCGCGCACGAGCCGCTGATGACGTACACGAGCAGCTTGGTGCGGGCCACCGGCAGACCCATCAGCCGCGCCGATTGCTCGTTCCCTCCGATCGCGTACACCGTGCGCCCGAAGCGCGTGTACTGCAGCACCCAGAAGGCGGCAGCCACGGTCAGCAGCGCGATGATCCCCGTCGGGGTGATGTACCACCCGTTCGGCTGGTAGGCGATGCCCTCCGGACCGAGGTACCAGCCGCCCACCGCGAAGCGCGCGGACTGCAGCCACGTGATGACCGGATCCTTGACGCCGATCGCCTCGAGGCTCACCACGAACGCGAGACCGCGGGCCAGGAACATCCCGGCGAGCGAGGCGATGAACGGCTGGACGTCGAACACCTGCACCATGACTCCGACGAGGAGCCCTACTGCGGCGCCGCACACGATCATCGTCGGCATCGCCACCGCGGCCGGGACCCCGCCCGCGAGCATCCGGGCGCCGAGGATGCCGGTGAAGGCCATCACCGAGCCGACGGACAGGTCGATGCCGCCCGTCAGGATCACGAACGTCATCCCGACCGCGAGGACGAGCAGGTAGGCGTTGTCGAGCAGCAGCGACGACAGCATGCGGGGTGTGACGAACGTCCCGAAGTAGAGCTGTCCGGCGATGAGCATCGCGAGCAGGATGGCGATCGCGGCGAACACCGGGATCCACGAGGCGTGACGGGTGCTGAAGCGGTGGAGCAGCCTCGTGCGCTCGCGCGGGACATGGTTGCGGGTGAGAGTGGCGGAGCTCATGGCACCTGCACCTCCTGGCCGAGGCGGACGGGTTCGCCGGCGCCGGCGCCGGTCCGCGGGGGCGCGGGCGGTCGCGCCGCCGAGAGGCGTCTGACCCAGCCCTTGACGCGACTCGACTGCGCGAGGCACACGATGATGATGACGGCCGCCTTGAACACCGGCGTCACCGCGGGCGGGACGCCGAGGAACGTGATCGTCGAGGTGAGCGTCTGGATCGTGTACACGCCGATCACCGTGCCCGCGAGCGTGAACTTCCCGCCCGCGAGAGACGTGCCCCCGAGCACGACGGCGAGGATGGCGTCGACCTCGATGTTCAGGCCGGCGGAGTTCGCGTCCGCGGCCATGATGTTGGAGCTGTACAGGATCCCCGCGATCCCGGCGAGGAGCCCGCTGCCGGCGTAGGCGCCCCAGATGATCCCGCGCGAGCGGACGCCGGCGAGGCGGCTCGCCGTCGGGTTGATGCCCACCGCCTCGGTCAGCATCCCGAGCGCCGTGCGCCGCTCCACGATCGCTACGACGATGATCGCGGCGACCGCGACCAGGAACGCGAACGGCAGTCCGAAGACGTATCCCTGCGCCATGAACTGGTAGGGGGTGCTGTTGATCGTCGTGATGAACCCCTGCGTGATGAGCAGGGCGATGCCGCGTCCGGCGAGCATCAGGACGAGCGTGGCGATGATCGGCTGGATGCCCACCACCGCGACGAGGAACCCGTTCCAGACCCCGAAGATCAGGGTCACGGCGATCCCCGCGCCGATCGCGACCGCGATGACGCCGAGGTCGTTCGGCCGCGGCGAGCCGGCGATGATCGTCAGCGAGACGGCGCCGGACACCGCCATCAGGGCTCCGACCGACAGGTCGATGCCGCGCGTGGCGATGACCATCGTCATGCCGAGCGCGACGAGCATGAGCGGTGCGCTGTTGCGCAGGATGTCGATGATCGACCCGTACAGCTCGCCGTCGCGCACGGTGACGCTCAGGAACGAGGGCCGTGCGATCGTGTTCACCAGGATCAGGGCCACGAGGGCGCCGATCGGCAGCACCAGACGGTGCCTGAGCAACTTGTTCATGCCGCGCTCTCCTTCGAGTCGCCCTGCGCGATGATCTCGACCAGCTCGTCGACGTCGGTGTCGGCCGTCGTCGTGAGCTCACCGATCTTGCGGCGGTCCCGCAGCACCACGATCCGCTGAGCGAGCCGGAGGACCTCCTCCAGCTCCGACGAGATGAACACTACCGACAGACCCTCCGCCGACAGCCGCGCGACGAGCTGCTGGATGTCGGCCTTCGCGCCGACGTCGATCCCGCGCGTGGGCTCGTCCAGGATCAGCAGCTGCGGCGCCATCGCGAGCCAGCGCGCGAGGACGACCTTCTGCTGGTTGCCTCCGGACAGATTGCGGATGAGCGCGTCCTGGTCGGCCGGCCGGATGCCGAGCGAGGAGATGTACTCCTGGACGACGGCATCCTTCTCCGCGGCGGGGACGCGGCGCAGCCATCCGCGTCTCGCCTGCATCCCGAGGACGATGTTCTCGCCGACCGTGAGATCCGCGACGATCCCCTCCCCGCGGCGGTCCTCGGACGCGAACGCGAAGCGCTGCGCGATCGACTCGCGCGGAGTGCGCAGCCGGGTGACGTCACCGCGTACGCGCACCGTCCCCGTGTCGGCGCGGTCGGCGGCGTAGAGGAGCCGCGCGAGCTCGGTGCGTCCCGACCCGAGCAGACCCGCGATGCCGACGACCTCGCCGTCGAACACGTCGATGTCGACGGGATCGATGACCCCGCGGCGTCCCAGTCCGGATGCCGCGAGCAGCGGTGCGCCGGTGCGGTCGATCGCGCGCTCCGCGGCGTCGATCTCGTCCAGCGCGGCCAGCTCACGACCGAGCATCTTGGCGATGAGCTCGCCGCGGGTGAGTGCCGTCGCGGCGTACTCGCCGACCAGGCGGCCGTTGCGCAGCACCGTCAGGCGGTCCGAGATCTCGTAGACCTGATCGAGGAAGTGGGTCACGAAGAGGATCGCCACCCCGCGCTCGCGCAGCCCCCGCATCACCGCGAACAGCTGCTCCACCTCGCCGCGGTCCAGGCTCGACGTCGGCTCGTCGAGAACCAGCACCTTGCAGTCGGACACCATGGCGCGGCTGATGGCGACGAGCTGCTGGATCGCGATCGAGTGCGATGCCAGCGACGAGCGAGGATCGATCCGGAGGCCCAGGCTCTCCAGATGCCCGCGCGCTTCGGCGTTCGTCGCCTTCCAGTCGATGCCGAGGGGGCCGCGGCGCTCCTGCCCGAGCATGACGTTCTCGCCGACGGAGAGGTTCGCGCAGAGGTTGACCTCCTGGTACACGGTCCAGACGCCGGCATCCTGCGCGTCCGCCGTCCCCTTGAATATGCGGGCGGCGCCATCGATGTGGATGGTGCCCGCGTCGATCGGGTAGACGCCCGTGAGCGCCTTGATCAGCGTGGACTTGCCGGCGCCGTTCTCGCCCATCAGCGTGTGGACCTCGCCGGCGCGCAGGGTGAGATCGACACTCTCCAGCGCCTTCACCCCGGGGAACTCGATCGTGATGTCGCGCATCCGGACGACGGCGTCGTCGTCCTGTTCGACGTGGGTCATGAACCTCTGCCTTCGAAGAATGGGGGGATCGCGCGGGGAGGGCCCGCATGGCGGACCCTCCCCGAGACGGCGATCAGTACTTGCGGTCCGGGAGCGCGGCCTTCGCCTGCTCCGGGGTGAACGAGGCATCCGTCGCGGTCTGCGCCTTCGGCACGTCCTTGCCCGCGAGGATCGCCTTCACGGTGTCGGCCACGGTCGGTCCGAGCAGCGGGTTGCACTCGACGACGTAGTTGAATTCGCCGTTCGCGGCCGCCTGCAGTCCGTCGTGCGTGGCGTCGATCGTGATGATCTGGATGTCCTTGCCCGGCGTCAGCCCGGCCGCCTTGATCGCATCCAGCGCACCGAGCCCCATGTCGTCGTTCTGCGCGAAGAGCAGGTTGATGGTCTTCCCATACTTCTGCAGGAAGCCCTCCATCACCGTCTTGCCGTCGGCACGCGTGAAGTTGCCGGTCTGCGAGTCCAGCGTCTTGATCTGCGTGCCCTTGATGGCGTCGTCGAAGCCCGTCGCCCGGTCGATCGCGGGAGCCGACCCGGTGGTGCCCTCGAGCACGACCATATTGGTCGCCTTGCTGCCGAGGTTCGTCGCCGCCCACGCGCCGGCCGTCTCGCCCTCCTTCTTGAAGTCGTCGCCGATCCAGGCCTTGTAGAGGTCGCTGCTGCCGTCGATCGTGCGGTCCTCCAGGACGACGGGGATGCCGGCGTCCTTCGCCTCCTTGAGGACGTCGTCCCATCCGGTCGTCACCACCGGGGCGATGACGATCGCGTCGACGCCCTGGTTGATGAAGCTGCGCACCGCCGCGATCTGGTTCTCCGGCTTGTTGTCCGCCGCGTTGAAGATGAGCTTGAAGCCGTTCTTCGCGGAGAACGCGTCCTTCATCGACTCCGTGTTGGCCGAGCGCCAGCCGCTCTCGGAGCCCGTCTGTGCGAAGCCGACCGTGATGACCTTGCCGCCGCCGCCCCCCGACGCGGTGCCGCCGCCTGCGCCGCTCGCGCAGCCTGTCGCCGCCAGTGCCATCGCGCCGATGAGCGCGAAACCGGCGAGGATCCTCTTCTTCATCCCACAACCTCCTCGTCTGGGTCCGGCTGCGTCGCCGGGTGTCCTCTTGCCTCGGGCCGCTTCCTCGCGGCTTGCCGAAATGTTAGCGGTAACATTGCCCTCTCCCGCAAGAAGTGAGCGATAACATTCGGGTAACGAGGACGCCTATCGTTCGCTGATCGGAAGAAGAGGGTGGGCAAGAGTGAGCGATCACAATCGCCGTCCGCGCGGCGCCATCCTGCCTATCCGCCCCTCGACGGACGGGGACGCGTAGCCTGGGCGGATGGCCGACACCACTGCCCGCACCGCGATGGAGGTCGTCGACTGGCGCCGACGGGTCTTCGCCCTGTACGCCGCCGTCCGGCTCGCCGACGACCCGGAGGAGGCGCACGAGCTCTGGCGCATCGACCGCGACGACCTGATGGCTCACCACCCTGCGACGCCGCTCCTGCCTGCCGACCGCCTGCTGTTCGAGGGGCTGCCGATCGCCCCCTACGACCCCGACTGGCGGTTCGAGCTCCCGATCGTGCCCGCCGAGCCCGGCGGGTTCGAGTTCGCCACCGGAACCGATGGCGTGGTCCCCTTCGAGCGCGTGGGCAAGGTCGAGGTGCCCGACGTGGGCGCGCTCGACGTCTGGCGGCTCACCACCTATGGCGGCGGCCTGTTCATCCCCGTGCGGGACGCGCTGGCGGGTCGCCCCGGCGGCACGTACGGCGGCGGGCGTTACCTCGTCGACACGATCAAGGGCGCCGACCTCGGCTCGGATGCCGCGGTGGGGACGATCGTGCTCGACTTCAACTTCGCGTACAACCCGTCCTGCGCCTACGACCCGGCGTGGGCGTGCCCGCTGGCCCAGCCGGGCAACGTTCTCCAGGTCCCCGTGCCCGTCGGCGAGCGCTACAACAGCTGATCCCACCGCACGCTGAGCTCTCCCGCGATCGCGCGCGCCACGGCGCGGGCCTCGCGCCCGATCTGGAAGAGCGCGCCGGTGAGCGGGTTCGTCATCCCGACGAAAGGCAGTCCCGCCACCGGCGTGACCGTGCCGGCGCGCAGCGCGGCGACGAGGCCGACATCGATGGTGGGGGTGGTCCCGGTCGCCCGCGCCTGGGCGACCACGCCCCGCCGTGACGCCGGCCCGCTCCGACCACCACCACGTCGGCATCCATACCGCTCTCCCTCGACACGTCACCCCGCCTGTCGCGCGTCCGTGCGGCGACCGGCTGCCCGCCGGGCGACGGCCCCGGTCGCCACGGCCGAGATCGCCACGGTCACCAGAGCGCCGAGGATGATCGCGGCGTCCTCGCCCCGCGCGAGCACCCCGGTCTGGATGCCGAGCGTGACGGCTGCGACGGGAACCCCCAGCTGGCCGGATGCCGCGGCCCCCTGCGTCCACGGCAGTCCGGCCACCCGCGCGGCGAGGTGGGCGATGAGCGCGGCGAGTCCGATCGCGAGCCCGAGCCCGATCATGCCCGGATGGGCGATGAGACCGCGCAGGTTCAGCGACGCGCCGAGCCAGACGAAGAACAGCGGACCGAAGAACCCCTCCGTCATCCCGAACAGCTGTCGGGCGAGCCGGCGGGGTTCGCCGATGACGGCCAGCATGAGGCCGAGTGCGAATCCGGCGACCATCACCGAGACCGACGCGTACTGCGCGATCGCGGCGAGGCCGAACAGGACGAGGAGGCTGATGCGGAGCTCGAGCGCGAACGCACGCTGCTCCGAGAACCGGTGGAAGCGCTTGCGCGCGTCGGTCCTCCCGGCGCGGCGGAGGAGGATCGCCCCCAGGGCGGCGATGGCGCCGATGATCGCGCCGGCGATCGCGATCTGGGGGACGCGGCCGGGAGCCATCACGAGGGGGAGCAGCACGATGCACACGACGTCGGCGATGGCGATCTGCGCGACGAGCTGGGGCGTGGTGCGGGCGTCCACCCCCGAGGACTGCAGCATCGGGAGCACGAGCGCCGCGGACGACGACGAGAGGATCACGCCGTACAGGAGCGCGTGGCCGGTCCCGAACGCGGCGGCGAGCGCGATGGCCAGTACGGCACCCGCCGCACCGACGACGGCCGCGCCGATCGCGCCCCGTACGATCGAGGACCGGATGCGCGGATCGCGCACGGGGACACGCGATCCGACGAGCACCATCGTGAGCCCGAATCCGATGTCGGCGAGGAATGTGAGCGTGTGGTCGGTCGGGTCGATCAGCCGCAGTCCGGAGCTGCCGATCAGGAGGCCGCCGGCGATCTCGCCGACGACCACGGGGATGCGCCAGCGCGGGACGGCCGCGAGCGCGGGCCCGAGCAGGCCCACGCAGACGAGCAGGGCGAGGGACGTGAACGTCACGGCATCACGCTAGACCCGCCGAGGGCCGTGCGGCGGGCACGGCGTGCCGGTCCGCGCCTCGCCCGTCGGCCCGCCTAGCCCGTCGGCGCGCCTGGCGCGTCGGCGTGGGGAGTGACGATCGCGTAGCCCTCGCGCACGCCGTCCGTCTCGGTGAACACCACCTGCACCGGCTGGTCGGTCACGAGTTCGGTGACGATCGTGGTCGGCGGCCCGTTGCACGGGGCGGCTCCGCCCTGCAGCGTCGCGTGCGCGGCATCCGCGGTGCGCACCTCGTACTGGAGTGCCACGCCGCGGGTGTTCGCCGTGCACGCCGCCTGCAGGTCGTACATCCGGTCCTTCTTGGGAGCCGCCGACATCTCGTTCGTGGTGTTCGCGCTGCCCGTCGTCCCGTCGATCACCCCGCGCGCGAGCTCGTCGCGGGTCTTCTCCGGGATCGCGAGCGGGGTCGGGGTGGGGCGGGGGATGCGTCGGGATGAGGCGCTCGGCGCCGCGGTGGGGGCGTGGTCCGCGTACACCTCCACTTTCTTCCCGTCGAGCACGAACTGCAGGCCGGTACCGTCGGGGAACATCTGCCGGATGGTGCGCGGCAGATTCGTGTCCACACGCAGCAGCGCGGATGCCGGGAACGATCCCGCGGCGCAGCCGTACGCCGTCGTCCCGCTGATGATGTTCGTGTCGCCGTAGAGCTCCGCGGTCGAGGCGACCAGGAGGCACGGCTGCATCGACTCGGTCAACCAGCGCTTCCCGGAGATCACGGTGAGGCCGTGGAACTCGTCGAAGCCGACCAGGTCGACCGAGGAGTCGTTGAACGAGTAGGGCGTCTGGAAGTGCGGATCCATCTGGAGCGTTGCCACCCGCTGAGCGCTCGCGGGCTGCCCCGCCGCCCGCACCGTTCCCGCCGTGATGGCGGACGCGGCGACCGCGACCACGATCGCGACCGCGACGAGGGCGGCGACCCAGGCGAGGACGGCCCGGCGGGGCCGGCGCGGGGGTGCGGGCGTCGGGATCGCGGGGGAGGCGTCTGCGTCTCCGTCGTCGGGGCGAGCGTCGTGTGCTGCCACCGCTGCGACGAACGCCGCGGCGGGCGGCGAGGTCGGAGCCTGGTCCGCCGGGCCGGACGGCGCCAGATCCACGTCCCGTGCGACGCGCGGCCCGACGTCCGACGGCGACGGCGGCAGGCGAAGGTCCGCGTCGCGCGCGAGCGCCCGCGCCCCCGCATCCTCGAGCTCCCGCAGGCGGGCCAGCGCCGCCGGGTCGGCCATGATGTCGGCGTCGGGACCGTACGCGCGCGCCTGCAGGCGGCGGAGCTCATCCTCGCGAGGATCGTCGTCCGCGCTCATGCGAGAGCAGTCCAGCGAGTCGACACGGGTCGAAGTCTAGGCGGCGGAGCCGAGATGGCGGGCGAAGAATCGGGCGGCGTCCTCGCCGGCGAATCGGGGGACGCCGGTGTGGCCGCCCATGTTGGCGTAGAGCGTCTTCTCGGTGGATGCGAAGGCGTCGAAGAGATCGAGAGCCATTCCGCGGTCGTTCCCCTCGTCGTCCCACTGGAGCAGGACGTGCAGCGGGATGGTGACCCGGCGCGCCTCCGCCATGGTGACCGTCGGAACGTAGCTGCCGGCGAAGAGTCCGGCCGCGGCGATACGCGAGTCGATGGCGGCGAGCCGTGTGCCGATCGCGATCACTCCGCCCGAGAATCCGACTTTCTCGCCGATCTCAGGGCGATCGAGGAGGTCGTCCAGGGTGAGCTGCCACTCGGGCACAGCCCGATCGACGAGCGGGAGGATCAGTCGGTCGATCACGTCGGCCCCGGGCCGGTCGCCCGCGGAGATCGTTCGCCGGAGGTCCGCGCGAGCCTGCTCCACGCCGGGCAACGGGATGCGGTCCCCCGCTCCCGGCGGCTCGATGGCGACCGCGGCGAAGCCCTGCGCGGCGGCGCTGAGCGCCCGTGCGACCAGACGGGGGTACATCCGTCGGAGTCCGAACCCGCCGGGCTGGCCCATCAGAATGAGCGGAACCGGGGTGGACGAGGACGCGGCGGGCGGCGTCCACAGGATCCCGGAGAAATCGGCGAGTGCGAACTCACGCTCGACGATGCCGTCGCCGAGAACCTGTTCGGAAGTGAAGCGCATGGACGCCCCACGGTATCAGCGCCTGACTGAGCTCACCAGAGCAGAGACGACGACGGCACCGGGGGAGTGCCCCGGTGCCGTCGTGCACGGTCTGCTACTCGGCGAACGAGCCCTGCAGGTCGAGCGTGATCGTGACGTCCTTGCCGACCAGCACGCCGCCGGTCTCGAGCGCCGCGTTCCAGGTCAGGCCGAAGTCCTCGCGGTTGACGACCGTCTTGGCCGTCGCGCCGGCCTTGTAGTTGCCCCACGGGTCCACGCCGAACCCGCCGAACTCGAGCTCGAACGTGGCGGGCTTGGTGACCCCGCGGATGGTCAGGTCGCCGTCCACGAGGAACTCGCCGTCCTCGATGCGGACGCCCTTGGAGACGAAGTCGAAGGTGGGGTGGTTCTCGGCGTCGAAGAAGTCGCCGGAGCGCAGGTGGGCGTCGCGACCCTCGTCCTTGGTGTCCACGGAGGTGACGTCGACGGTCGCCTCGACGCGGGCCTCGAGCGGGTTCTCGGGGGCGACGATGGTGGCGTCCTTGACGCCGAACGTGCCGCGCACCTTCGAGATCATCATGTGGCGGACGCTGAACGAGACCTCGCTGTGCGCGGGGTCGAGCTTCCAGGTGCCGGCCTTGTAGCCGGGGATGTCGATCGTGGTGTCGGTCATGGAGTACCTCCGTATCGGGCCGTCGAGCGGCGTGCTTACGGGGGTCAACGGCACCTCTGCCGGATCTATTCCGATGAATGCAGATCGATTTCGTGCGCAGAGCTGCGGAGATGCGCACGATCTCGGATGCATCTGGCGCGCGGCATCCGCAGATCCGCACACCTCCGCTGTTGCGCGCGGCCGAGGTCGCGAGTTCGGCCGATTCCCGCCCCGGCGTGCTGGCGGGTCGAGGCATCCGGCCCCTAGTGTCGGTCCTGATGCGGACGCGACCGGGCCGGCCGCACGAGCCGTGGAGGAGCGCAGCCGTGTCGAAGTGGACGCCCGTCATCATCCTGGGCTGCGCGCAGTTCGTCATGGTGCTCGACAGCACGGTCATGAACGTGTCGATCTCCACGGTGGTCACCGACCTCCACACGAGCGTGGCTGCGATGCAGAGCGCGATCACCTTCTACACCCTCACGATGGCGGCGGCGATGCTGCTGGGCGCGAAGCTCGGAGACGTGTGGGGGCGGCGCCGTGCGCTCGTCATCGGGGCGGTCGTGTACTCGATCGGGTCGCTCGCGACCGGACTCGCTCCCAACATCGTCTTCCTCTTCCTCGGCTGGTCGGTCGTCGAGGGGCTCGGCGCCGTGCTCGTGATCCCGGCGATCGCCGCCCTGATCGCCGACAACTACACGGGCCGCGCGCGCGTGACGGCGTTCGCGGTGATCGGGGCCGTGTCCGGGGCCGCCGTCGCGGCGGGGCCGCTCATCGGCGGCTTCCTCACCACCTACCTGAGCTGGCGGTACGTCTTCATCGGCGAGACCGTCATCATGATCGTCGTCCTCCTGCTGGCGCGGTTCGTCGCCGACACCAGCAGGCCGGCCCGCGTCCGCATCGACGCTCCGAGCGTCGTGCTCTCGGCGGCCGGCCTGGTGCTGATCGTCTACGGGATGCTGCAGTCGAAGACGTGGGGGTGGATCCTCCCCGCCGCCCCGCTGCAGATCGGGAACGTCGTGATCGCCCCGTTCGGACTGTCGATCGTGCCCTTCCTCATCGCCGCGGGGGTCCTGCTGTCGTGGCTCTTCCTCCGACGCCAGCGGCACCTCTCGGCGACGGGACGCCCCGCGCTTCTCGACGTCTCGATGTTCGGGATCGCGCGGCTGCGCGCCGGGCTCAGCGTGCTCGGCGCACAGTACGCCGTGATCGCCGGACTGTTCTTCATGATCCCGGTGTACCTGCAGATGACACTCGGCCTCGACGCGCTGGAGACCGGCGTCCGGATCTTCCCGCTGTCGATCGCCCTCATCCTGTTCTCCGCGATCGGCACCGTGCTGACGAAGTACTGGTCGCCGCGGCGGATCGTGCGGGTCGGGCAGCTCGTCCTCGTGGCGAGCGTCCTGACGCTGCTCGCCTCCGTCTCGACCGACCTGCGGACGGTGCCGTTCGCGATCGGGATGTTCTGCGGCGGCGCGGCGCTCGGCCTCCTGGCCTCCCAGCTGGGCAACGTGAACATGTCGTCGGTGTCGGAGGACCGCTCCAGCGAGGTCGGCGGCGTGCAGGGGGTGTTCCAGAATCTGGGCTCGTCCCTCGGCACGGCGCTCGTGGGGTCGATCCTCATCGCGAGCCTGGGCTCGTCCTTCTCCGCCGCAGTCGCCGCGAGCGACCTGCCGGATCAGGTGAAGACCGCGGTGCACGACCAGACCCAGGGCGGCATCGCGATCATCCCGACCGCCAGCGTGCCCCGCATCGCGGAGCAGGCGGGCCTGTCCGCGGCGGACGGCGCGACCCTCCAGTCGCTCTACACGCACGCGCAGATCGGGTCGCTCACCACAGCCCTGTTCGCGCTCGCGCTGATCGCGGCCCTCTCGCTGTTCTTCTCACGGCACATCCCGAACACCGTGCTGCGCGGCGAGGCCGCCACCGCGACGCACGGCGGATAGCGGACCGGCGGTCAGTGCGACTCGCGCGCGACCTGCGAGCCCGAGCCGCCCACGAGGAAGTCGAGGTCGGCGCCGCGGTCGGCCTGGAGCACGTGATCGACGTACAGGCGCTCCCACCCCCGCCGTGGGCGTGCGTACCCGGCGACGGTCGCCTCGTTCGGCACCCGTGCGGCGAGCTCCTCGGGAGGCACCTCGAGGTCGAGGCGCCGGGCCCGCACGTCGAGGGTGATCCAGTCGCCGGTCCGGACGAGGGACAGCGGTCCACCCGCGGCGGACTCGGGCGTCACGTGCAGCACAACGGTGCCGTACGCCGTCCCCGACATGCGCCCGTCGCAGATGCGGACGATGTCACGGATGCCGCGCTCCAGCAGCTTGCGCGGCAACGGCATGTTCGACACCTCCGGCATGCCGGGATAGCCCTGCGGCCCGCATCCGCGCAGCACCATCACGCTGTCCTCGTCGATGTCCAGCTCGGGATCGTCCAGGCGCTCCCTGAGGTCCTCCACGCTGTCGAACACGACCGCGCGCCCGCGGTGCTTCAGGAGGTGCGGCGACGCGGCGGCCGGCTTGATGATCGCGCCTCCCGGGGCGAGAGTGCCGCGCAGCACGCTGATCCCCGCGCTCGGCTGCAGGGGCGCATCGCGCGGAGTGATGACGTCCGGGTCCCAGATCCGCGCCTCGTCGAGGTGGTCGACGAGCGGGCGTCCGGTGATCGTGAGCGCCGTGGGATCCAGCAGGTCCCGCACCTCGCGCAGGACCGCCAGGAATCCGCCGGCGCGGTACAGGTCGTCCATCAGGTAGTGGCCGGCCGGCTGGAGGTTGACGAGCAGCGGCACTTCGGCGCCGATGCGGTCGAAGTCGTCGATCGTCAGCTCGATGCCGAGGCGTCCCGCGATCGCGAGGAGATGCACGACGGCGTTCGTCGAACCGCCGATCGCCGCCAGCGCCACGATCGCATTGTGGAAATTGGCCTTCGTCAGGAAGGTCGACGGCCGCCGGTCCTGCGCGACGAGGTCCACGGCGAGCCGCCCGGTGTGGTGGGCGGCCTCGAGCAGCCGCGCATCCGGAGCGGGGGTGCCGGCGACGCCGGGCACGATCACGCCCAGCGCCTCCGAGACGAGCGCCATCGTGGATGCGGTGCCCATGGTGTTGCAATGTCCCTTCGAGCGGATCATCGACGACTCGCTCCGGAGGAAGTCGGCCTCGCTCAGCGTGCCCGCCCGCACCTCCTCCGACAGCCGCCAGACGTCGGTGCCGCAGCCGAGGGCCTCGTTGCGGAAGTGCCCGGTGAGCATCGGCCCGCCCGGCAGCACGACCGCCGGCAGGTCGACGGATGCCGCGGCCATCAGCAGCGCGGGGATGGTCTTGTCGCAGCCGCCCAGGAGCACCACGCCGTCGATCGGGTTCGCGCGGAACATCTCCTCCGCCGACATGGCCGCGAGGTTCCGCCAGAGCATCGCGGTCGGGCGCACCTGGGTCTCGCCGGGCGCCGTGATGGGGAGCTCGAGCGGGATGCCGCCGGCCTCGTAGACGCCGTTCTTGACGGATTGGGCCACTTCGGCGAGGTGGCTGTTGCACGGCACGAGGTCGGACCCCGTGTTCGCGATCGCGATCTGAGGACGCCCCTCGAACGCGCTCGAGGGCACGCCCCTGCGCATCCAGGCCCGATGGATGTACGCATTCCTGTCGTCGCCGGCGTACCATTCCGAGCTGCGGAGCGCGTCCATGCGATCCCCCTTCATGACACCGGCGTCTCTCTGGAATCTAGCCCTGCGGGCGCAGGCGAAGCCCCTGCATCCCGCCGTCGACGGCGAGGGTGACGCCTGTCGTGGACCCCGCGCGCGGGCTGACGAGGTAGGCCACCGCGTCCGCGACCTCGTCCGGCGAGACCAGGCGGCCGTGCGGCTGGCGTGCGGCGAGGGCCGCGCGCTCCGCAGCAGGGTCGTCCGCTGCCGAGAGGAGCCGGCTGACCCAGGGCGTATCGGCGGTGCCCGGGTTGACGGCGTTGACCCGGATGCCTTCGCGCAGGTGGTCGGCGGCCATGGCGAGCGTCATCGACAGCACGGCGCCCTTCGAGGCGCTGTACAGCACGCGCTGCGGGAGACCGGCGGTCGCGACGATCGACGACGTGTTGCAGATCGCGGCGGCGGAGGAGGCGCGCAGGTGGGGGAGCGCGGCGCGGGTCACGCGGGCGATGCCGACGACGTTCACATCCCACACCCGATGCCACTCGTCGTCGTCGTTCGCGGTGACGTCCCCCTGCGCGCCGATGCCCGCGTTGTTGACGAGGATGTCGATGCCGCCGAGTTCCGCGACGACGTGCTCGATCCCGGCGACGACGGAGGCGTCTTCGGCGACGTCGACGCGGACGGCGAGATCCGCGTCGGTCGCGGCCTCCGGATCGAGGTCGAACACGGCGACGCGCGCGCCGTCCTCACGAAGGCGGCGTGCGATGGCGGCGCCGATGCCCGATGCACCGCCGGTGACGATCGCGATGAGGCCCTGCAGAGGCTGTGTCATGTCTGCCGTCCTTCGTTCAGGCGGCGACGCAGCGCTGCCGCTGCGTGCCGAGGCCGTCGATCTCGATCTCCACGACGTCGCCGGGGGAGAGGTAGGGGAAGCGTCCGGACAGGGCGACACCCTCCGGGGTGCCGGTGAGGATCAGGTCGCCCGGCTCGAGCGTGAGCCGCTGGCTCAGCTCCCAGACGATCTCGTCGATGCCGAAGATGAGATCCGAGGTGCGCGAGTCCTGTCGCGGCTCGCCGTTGACCCGGCTGCGCAGCGCGACGTCGTCCGCGTCGACCTCGTCGGGGGTGACCAGCCACGGTCCGAGGGGGCAGAACCCCGGCGCGGACTTGCCCTTCCCCCACTGGCCGCCGGAGATCTCCAGCTGCCAGGCGCGCTCGGACAGGTCGTTCGCCACCGCGTAGCCGGCGACGTGCGCCCTGGCGTCCGCGGGGGAGGCCAGCGCGTGGACGGGGGAGCCGATGACGACGGCGAGCTCGACCTCCCAGTCCGTCTTCGCGCTCCCGGCCGGGATGACGATGTCGTCGTCGGGGCCGACAACGGTGTTCGGCGCCTTCATGAACAGCACGACGTGCTCGGGCGGCGTGGCCCCGGACTCGGCGGCGTGCGCGGCATAGTTCATCCCGATGCAGTAGACCGCGGACGGCCGCGCGATCGGTGCGCCAATCCGCAGATCGTCGGCGCCGTCGAGCTCGGGCAGGCTGCCTGCCGCCAGCGCGGCGGCGACGCGTGCGGGCCCGCCCGACGCGAGGAAGGCTCCGTCGATGTCCGGGGTGATGCTGCGGAGGTCGAGGGCGCGCGCGCCGTCGAAGACCACGGGCACCTCTTCGTGGACAGGGCCGAGACGGGCGAAGCGCATGATTTCCTCTCTGGTCCGAGGTCGGGGAGCCGTCGTGGCTCACAGGCCTCGAGTCTTCCACACAGCGACGTCATGTCGCAGGCAGACATCGGATGTCTGCATTTCACGACGCCTTCCGCAGCCAGTCCTCGATCCCCGCGATGTGCGCCAGCATGAGGGCTTCGGCCAGTCGCGCGTCGCCGTCTCGCAGTGCCACGAGGATGCCGCGGTGCTCTGCGATGGTCCGCTCGGTCGCGCCCTCCTGTGTGATGGCGCGCCAGATGCGCGCGCGCACGGTGCCGCTCGACATCGACTCGACGAGGCGACCGAGGTACTCGTTGCCGGCGGCCGCCACGATCGCGCGATGGAACGCGAGGTCGTGCTGGACGAGGGCCTCCACGCCGTGGGCCAGGTCGACGCCCTCGACCATGCGCTCGAGGAGCGTCGTCGTCTCATCGTCCATCCTGGCGGCGGCGAGGGCCGTCGCCGCGGGTTCCAGCATCCGCCGCACGCCGAAGATCTCGAGCACCGATCGGTCGGTGTGGAGGTCGACCACGAACGACATCGCCTCCAGGAGCAGCGCGGGTTCGAGGCTCGTCACGTACGTGCCGTCGCCGCGCCGCACATCCAGGACCCGGATGACCTCGAGCGCCTTCACCGCCTCCCGGAGCGAACTGCGCGACAGGCCGAGGCGGTCGCTGAGCTCCTTCTCCGGGGGGAGGCGCATTCCCGGCTGAACCTCGCCGGAGATGATCATCTCCCGGATGCGCAGGATCGCCTCGTCGGTCACCGCCATCCCGCCATGTTAGCCGAGACATCAGATGTATCGCGGTCGTGGTTCGACATGAGAGCCCGCGACCACCCCGCCCGCCGCCTGTTCGCGTGGTCTTCCCGGCCCGATCCCGAGAACGGGGGGTTTCCGACGCCGCGTCCGCGGATTTCCGGCATCGGCCCGACCACTAGAACTAGTGGTTCTGCGTCCGGACCATTGAGTCGGATCCCGTTCGCGCCGTTCAATGGGCCAAGACCGGTCGCCCTCCCCCAAAAACGGCGCCGAGTCAGTGAGGGACGCGGAATCCATCTCCCCGTCGATGCCGCGTCCCTCTTCTCGTGGGACCCGCAGGGGCGATCCGGCCGCGAACGGGCCGACTACAGGAACTAGGGGTTCTCAGGCCGTTCGCTCTGATGCGTGCGCTCGAATGCTTAGGCTGACAGTGCGACGCGGAACGGAGGCGTTTCGGGGGAGCGCCCGAGTCGGGAGCAGGGCTCGAGCGTGCGGGACGCACCGTGCACGTCGCGACAGCTCCTCGCCGTGGGGAACGGCGGGGAGACCACAGGGCCCCCGTTCGCGGGTCGGCCCGTCCCTGCGGGCGGACGCGTGCGTGACGCGACCGCCCGCAGGAGACCACGTTCGCGATCGCGCGCCCTCCAGCCACCAGAACTAGTGGCTGACGGGCGTCTCCAGCCACCAGAACTAGTGGTTTGCGGCCGACTCGCGTAAGCGCTCGCGGCGGAACGCGTCTCCCTCACGCCACGATCGCCCACGCAGGTCGTGACCGCGTCAAACCGTCCCCCGGCGTGCACCAGCGAGAGCGACAACCTTCATGAGCCTTCCCCCGCCCACCGTGTCGAGAGCCCCTTCCCCGCGGCGGATGCCGACCGCATGAGCGTGCGCATCGGGATCATCGACGACCATCCGGCGTTCGTCCTCGGCCTCAGCGCGATCCTCAATGCACAGCACGACCTGCAGGTGGTCGCCGCGGCGTCGACGGCGCGTGCCCTGGTCGGTGAGCGCATGCGCCTCGACCTCGTGCTGCTCGACATCGCCCTCTCGGACGGATCGTCGCCCGCGAGCAACCTCGAGCGCCTCGCCGCCCTCAAGGCGCCCGTCCTCGTCCTGGCGGGCAAGGATCTCGATCGCGCGCCGCTCGTGCAGCAGGCGATGGCGGCCGGCGCCCTCGGCGCGATCGCCCGCTCCGAGTCCGCCGAGCGGATCGTGGATGCGGCCCGGCGCGGCGCCCAGGGCGCGGTCGTGCTCGGGCGCCCCAACGGACAGCTCCTCGCCAGCGCCTACCTCGACCCGGAGAACTTCCTGCTCAGCGAGCGCGAGACGGAGGTCCTCAGGCTCTACGCCGGCGGACAGACCGCCGATCTCGTGGCGGCGGCCCTGTTCATCTCGCGTGACACCGTGAACGACCACATCCGCCGCATCCGCGCCAAGTATGCGGCGGCGGGGCGCGCCGCACCCACCAAGGTGGACCTGTTCAAGCGGGCGGTGGAGGACGGGCTGGTCTAGCAGCCGGGGCGGGCGTCGCCGGGTCCCGTAGAATCGGATGCCGCGCCCCCCGCTGCGTCACGCGCAGGCTCACCCGCGCGACCCACCCCCCCAGACCCCGGTCGGAGTCCGCGACTTGTGATCGGCGGCGGCCCGAGAGGACCGAGTGAACAGGACATCGTCGCGATCCGCTGAGCCGGTTGCACGGCACGGACGGCTGCGCTCGCCGCACCCCGCGGCCCAGATCGCGGTGATCGTCGGCGCCATGGCGATCGTCGTCGCGCTGGCCCTCGCCGGCACCGCCGCCTTCGCCCTCTGGGCCACGACGTCCACGATCGCGAAGAACGCGGTGACGCTCGAGAACACGGTCGAGCTGCCGCCGGACATGGGCGCCATCGAGGGAGGAGCGAATCTCCTCGTCGTCGGGACCGACTCCTGTCAGGGGCAGGATCTCGCCCTCTTCCCACGCTGCGCCCATGACGAGGGCGGCGAGCGCAACGACGTCACGATGCTCGTCCACATCAGCGACGCCCCGCGCAGGATCACGGTGATCTCGTTCCCGCGCGACATGCTCGTGCCCATTCCGTCGTGCCCGTCGCCCGACGGCGGCCGCTACTCGGCGATGAGCTCGCAGATGATGAACGCGTCGTACTCGTACGGCGGGCTCCCGTGCACCGCGCTCACGGTCGAGCAGCTCACCGGGGAGAAGATCCAGTTCGCCGCCGCCATCCGCTGGACCGGCGTCATCCACATGTCGGACGCCATCGGCGGCGTCCAGGTCTGCCTCGCGGGGGATGTCAACGACCGGCACACGGGCCTCCACCTCACCGCGGGCGAGCACGTCCTCAAGGGGGCCGAGGCGCTGCAGTTCCTCCGGATCCGGCACGGCATCGGCGACGGCTCGGATCTCGGGCGCATCTCCAACCAGCAGCAGTTCATGACGTCCCTCGTCCGGAAGGTGCAGAGCGGCGACGTGCTCTCCCATCCGTCGACGCTGTTCTCCCTGGCCACCACCGCGATGCAGCAGGTCACCGACAAGCAGCTCATCCTGAGCGACCAGCTGGCCAACCCGACGCGGATGGTGCAGATCGCGATGGCGTTGAAGAGCGTCCCGTACAAGGACATCGTCTTCGTCCAGTACCCGACGCGCTACGCCCAGGGCGACGGGCGGAGCAGCCGTGTGCTGCCGGTCACCTCCGCCGCCGACGCGCTGTTCGCCGCGCTGCGGGAGAACCGCGCCATCCGTCTCACCGGCAAGGCCAGCCAGGGGCTGGGGGTCGAGGTGAAGGGCGAGGCGACGTCCCCGTCTCCGTCCCCGAGCGCGTCTCCCGGATCCACGGCGGGCGCCACCACGGCGCCGGATCCGGATGCGAACGCGGTCGATCTGCCGCAGGAGATCGCGGGCACCACGGCGGCTCAGGTCACGTGCACGCGGCCGCAGCAGTAGCGTGCCGCTCATGACGCGTTCTCCGCGCACGCTGCGCTTCGTGGCCGCCTGCATCGGCATCGGGCTCGTCTCGGGCCTCATGTCGGGCCTGTTCGGCGTGGGTGGTGGAACGGTCATCGTGCCGCTCCTCGTGCTCCTCCTGCGCTTCGATCAGCGACTCGCGTCGGGGACGTCGCTCGCCGCCGTCGTGCCCACGGCGATCGTCGGGGTCGTCTCCTACGCGGTGCACGGCTCCGTGGCGTGGATCCCTGCTGTCATCCTGGCCGCGGGCGCGGTCATCGGAGCGCAGATCGGCACCTGGCTGCTGGCGCGGATCGCGCTCACCGTGCTGCGCTGGGCCTTCGTGGCGTTCCTCGCGGTCGTCATCGTCACCCTCTTCCTCGTCATCCCGTCGCGGGAGGCCGTGTTCGACCTCACGTGGCTGAGTGGTGCGGGCCTGGCCGTCACCGGCGTCCTGACCGGGATCCTCTCCGGTCTGCTCGGCGTCGGCGGCGGTGTCGTGGTCGTCCCGGCGCTCATGCTGCTGTTCGGCACGAGCGACCTCGTCGCCAAGGGGACGTCGCTGCTGATGATGATCCCCACCGCGCTCTCCGGAACGATCGGAAACGTGCGCAGGCAGAACGTCGACCTCGTCGCCGCCGCCGTCGTGGGTCTCGCCGCGTGCACCACGACCGCGCTCGGGGCGTGGATCGCGACCCTCGTCGACCCCTTCGTCGGCAACATCCTGTTCGCGGTGTTCCTCACGGTGATCGCGGTGCAGCTCGCCGTGCGGGCCGTCCGGCTGCGGCGGCGCGCACCCGCGGCGTGACACCCCTCGCCCCGGACCGCCCCGGGCTCCTCGGTAGGATGGCCGGGTGGCAGTGAACCCCGAGCTCGTCGGCCGTGTCTTCCCGCCGACGGCCCCTTACCTCGTGGGTCGGGAGAAGGTGCGCGAGTTCGCGCGCGCCGTCTTCGCGACCGATCCGCAGCACACCGACCCCGCTGCGGCGCGGGCGCTCGGCTATGCCGACGTGGTCGCCCCGCCCACGTTCGCGATGGTCGTCCAGGACCTCACCCTCCAGCAGCTCCTCGCGGAGCCCGAGTCGGGCATCGTCCTCGAGCGCACGATCCACGCCGAGCAGCGGTTCCGTTACTCGCGCCCCATCGTCGCGGGCGACGAGCTCGTCGGTCGGCTCTCGATCGTGGGCGTCCGCGCGATCGGCAAGGGCGCGATGGTGACCAGCGAGGCCGAGGTCACGGATGCCGCGGGGTCGCACGTCGTCACGGCGACATCCGTCCTGCTGGTCGGAGGGGACGAGTGACCGCCCCCGCCGTGGGCGACGTCGTCGCCGAGCGCACGGTCCACCTCACGCGGGAGTCGCTCGTGCGCTACGCCGGCGCCTCCGGTGACTTCAATCCCATCCACTACCGCGACGACGTCGCCGCCCAGGTCGGGCTCCCCGGGGTCCTCGCCCACGGCATGCTCACGATGGGTCTCTCCGTCGAGACGATCATGCCATGGCTCGGCGACGCCGGGCGCATCCTCGAGTACGGGGTGCGGTTCACCCGACCCGTCGTGGTCGATGCCGACGCCGGAGCGGACGTCACAGTGGTCGCCACCGTCGGCGCCGTCGACGCGGGCGCGGCGCGCATCGACCTGACCGTGACGCACGCCGACACGACGGTCCTGGGCAAGGCCCAGGTGCGCGTGCGGCTCGACGCCTGATCCATGCCCGACGTCGAACCCCTCCCGCTCGCGCAGCTCACGACGCTGCGCACCGGCGGTGCGCCGGCGCGGATGATCGACGCGCGCACGGCCGACGAGGTCGTCGCGGCGCTCCGCGAGGTCTGGGGCGGGGGCGACCCGTGGCTCGTGCTCGGCGGCGGATCGAACCTCTTCGTGGGCGACGAGCCGTTCGAGGGCACCGTCGTCCGCATCCTCACGAGCGGGATCGAGCTGCTGCCGTCCCCGCGCGCGGGGTATGCGCGCCTCCGGGTCCAGGCGGGGCACGACTGGGACGGCCTCGTCGCCTTCGCGGTGACGCACGGCCTCGCCGGCATCGAGGCGATGTCGGGCATCCCCGGCACCGTGGGCGCCGCGCCCGTGCAGAACATCGGCGCGTACGGACAGGAGATCGTCCAGACGCTCGTCGAGGTCGAGCTGATCGACGAGGCCACCGGCGACGTCTCGACCGTGAGCGCCGCCGAGCTGGGCCTGGGCTTCCGCACGTCGGTGCTGAAGCACCACTACGGCTCCGTCCCGCTGCGGCCCGGGGTCATCCTCTCGGTGACGGTCGAGCTGGAGGCGATCGGTCATGCCGAGCGCGTCATCCGCGGCGGGCAGCTGCGCGCGGCGCTGGGCCTCGCGCCGGAGGATGCCGTCTCCCTGGCCTGGATCCGCGACCACGTGCTCGCGACCCGCGCGCGCAAGGGCATGGTGCTCGACGACGCCGACCCCGACACGCACAGCGCCGGATCGTTCTTCCAGAACGCGGTGGTGTCGGCGGCCTTCGCGCGCACCCTCCCGGACGCCTGCCCGCGCTGGCCGGTCACGCCCGACCTCGACCCGGTGCGCGTCATTCCGCTCGCCGAGTTCGACGGGATCGTCCCACCGCTGCGCGGCGATCTGCCGGACGTCAAGGTGAGCTCCGCGTGGCTGATCGAGCACGCGGGCATCGGCAAGGGGTTCCGCCTCCCGCGCTCGCGCGCGGCCCTGTCGAGCAAGCACGCGCTGGCGCTCACCAACCGCGGCGGTGCGACGGCGGCGGAGCTCGCCGAGCTCGCCCGCTTCATCCAGGGCCGCGTGCAGTCCGAGTTCGGGCTCCTCCTGCAGCCCGAGCCCGTGCTCGTCGGCGTCGAGCTCTAAGTCCTCGCCGCGCCCGCGAGCGGGTCTGGTCAGGCGAAGAGGCGCTGGAGGCGCTGCACGCCCTCGAGCAGCGCGTCGTCGCCGAGCGCGTACGAGAGGCGGAGGTACCCGCTGGGACCGAACGCCTCACCAGGGACGACCGCGACCTCGGCCTGGTCGAGGATCAGGTCGGCGAGCTCGAGCGACGTGGTGGGGGTCGACCCGGCCCACTCCCGGCCGAGCAGTCCGCGGACGTCGGGGTAGACGTAGAACGCGCCGAGCGGGTTGGGCACGACGACGCCGTCGATCTTCGACAGCTCCGACACGATGAGGCGCCGCCGCCGGTCGAACGCCTGGCGGAAGCCCTCCGCCTCGTCCTGCGGACCGTTCAGAGCCGCGACGGCCGCACGCTGCGCGATGTTGTTGACGTTGCTCGACAGGTGCGACTGCAGGTTCGCAGCGAGCTTGATGGCGTCGGCGGGGCCGACCATCCATCCGAGGCGCCATCCCGTCATCGCGTACGTCTTGGCGACGCCGTTGACGAGGATGGTCTGACCCGCCGCCTCCGGGACGGCCTCCACGATCGACGCCGCCTTGACGCCCTCGTACACGAGATTCTGGTAGATCTCGTCCGAGATGATCCAGATGCCGTGCTCGACGGCCCATTCGCCGATCGCGCGCGTCTCGTCGAGCGTGTAGACCGAGCCGGTCGGGTTCGAGGGGGACACGAACACGAGGGCAGTGGTGCGCGGGGTGCGCGCCGCTTCGAGCTGCTCGACGGTGACCTTGTAGTCCTGCTCGGCGCCGGCGAAGACCTCGACCGGGATGCCGTCGGCCAGACGGACCGCCTCGGGATACGTCGTCCAGTACGGCGCGGGGAGCAGCACCTCGTCACCGGGGTTCACCACGGCCTGGAACGCCTGGTAGACGGCCTGCTTGCCGCCGTTGGTGACGACGATCTGCGTCGGCGACACCTCGAGGCCGGAGTCGCGGAGCGTCTTCGCCGCGATCGCCTCGCGCAGCACGGGGAGTCCCGCCGCGGGCGTGTAGCGGAAGTTCGCCGGGTCGTGCAGGGCCGCGGCCGCGGCATCCACGATGAACTGCGGCGTCGCGAAGTCCGGCTCTCCCGCGGCGTACGACACGACGGGACGGCCGGCGGCCTGGAGCGCCTTCGCCTTCGCGTCGACCTTGAGGGTCGCGGACTCGGCGATGGCGGAGAGTTTGCGGGACAGGGGGGCGCGTTCGGTCACGGTACGAGCGTAGCGCCGGCCGCCCGGCGGCTCACGGGCCACGTCGTACACCGCGGCCCGCTCCGCTGTACGCACCGGCGACCCCGTGACGTGGAGACACCCGGGGGGCGGATGCCGCGGGCTGCGGCATCCGCCCCCCGCAGAGTCAGTCCAGGTAGCGGTTGTAGGCGGGGACCGTGAGGAATGCGGGGAACTCCTCGCGCAGGGAGACCTCCCGGAACACCTCGGCGGCGTCGTCGAAGCGGTCGCCGTCGAACCGGTCGACCTCGCCGAGCACCCGCTCGATCAGGCCTTCGACGTACTCGCGCGTGATCGGCGTGCCGTCGTCGGTGGTGCGGTCCTGGTGGATCCACTGCCACACCTGGGAACGCGAGATCTCCGCGGTCGCGGCATCCTCCATGAGGTTGTCGATCGCGACGGCGCCGAGCCCGCGCAGCCACGCCTCGACGTAGCGGATCGCCACCGAGACGTTGCCGTGCACGCCGGCCGCCGTGATCGGGCGCCCGATGTGCAGGTCGAGCAGCTGCGCCGCCGTCACCTCCACATCGTCGCGCTGCCGGTCGACCTGGTTCGGCCGGTCGCCGAGCACGGCGTCGAACTCCGCGCGCGCGGTCGGGATGAGGTCGGGGTGCGCCACCCACGTGCCGTCGAAGCCGTCGCCTGCCTCGCGCTTCTTGTCGGCCGCGACCTTCTCGATCGCCCGCGCCGTCACCTCCGGATCGCGCCGGTTCGGGATGAAGGCGCTCATGCCGCCGATCGCGAAGGCGCCCCGCTTGTGGCAGGTCTTCACGAGCAGCTCGGTGTAGGCCCGCATGAACGGCACCGTCATCGTGACCTCGCTGCGGTCGGGGAGGACGAAGCGCGCCCCGCGTCCGCGGTAGTTCTTGATGATCGAGAAGATGTAGTCCCAGCGCCCGGCGTTCAGCCCCGCGCAGTGGTCGCGAAGCTCGAACAGGATCTCCTCCATCTCGAACGCCGCGGGCAGCGTCTCGATGAGCACCGTGGCCCGGACCGTGCCGTGCGGGATGCCGAGGTACTCCTCGCTGAACGAGAAGACGTCGTCCCACAGCCGCGCCTCCTCGGAGCTCTCGATCTTGGCGAGGTAGAAGTACGGGCCGCGTCCGGTGTCGATGAGCGCCTGCGCGTTGTGGAAGAAGTACAGCCCGAAGTCGACCAGCGACCCGGATGCCGCGATCGCCCGGCCGCTGCGGTCGGTGAAGCGCAGGTGCTTCTCGGGCAGGTGCCACCCGCGCGGGCGCATCACGATGGTCGGCGTGCGCTCCGCCGTGACCCGGTACTCCTTGCCCTCGGGGCTCGTGAACGACAGCCGTCCGCGGATCGCGTCGAACAGCGACAGCTGGCCCTCGATGACGTTCCTCCAGGTCGGGGAGGTGGCATCCTCCTGATCGGCCAGCCACACCCGCGCGCCCGAGTTCAGCGCGTTGATCGTCATCTTGGGGTCGGTCGGGCCCGTGATCTCGACCCGGCGGTCCTCGAGTCCCGGCCCGGCACCGGCGACGCGCCACGAGGCGTCCTCGCGGATGTGGGCGGTGTCGTCGCGGAACCGAGGATCGTGACCGTTGCCGATCTCGAAGCGGCGGCGCATCCGGTCGGCGAGCCGGTCGTGACGGCGCCCGGAGAAGCGGTGGTGCAGCTCCGCGAGGAACGCGATCGCCGGGGTGGTGAGGATCTCGTCGTAGCGCGCGCCGAGCGGCGCGAGCACCTCGATGGCCGGGCCGGGATGGCTGGTCTGGATGGGGGTCGTCGTGGGGGGGATGCCCGTGGCGGTGATGGTCATGGTCGTGTCCTGTCTGTGGGTCGCGTGAAGCGGAGGAGCGGAGGTGTCAGTGGAACTGGGCGGCCTCGGTCGAGCCGGCCAGGGCCAGGGTCGCGCTGTCGGGGTTGAGAGCGGACGAGACGAAGTCGAAGTACCCGGTGCCCGCCTCGCGCTGGTGCCGCGTGGCGGTGTATCCGTCGGCCTCGGCGGCGAACTCGCGCTCCTGGAGCTCGACGTACGCGCTCATGGCGCGCTCGGCGTAGCCCTTGGCGAGGTCGAACATCGAGTAGTTCAGCGCGTGGAAGCCGGCCAGGGTGATGAACTGGAACTTGTAGCCGAGGTCGGCGAGCTCCTGCTGGAACGTCGCGATCTGCGCGTCGTCCAGGTGCCGCTTCCAGTTGAAGCTCGGCGAGCAGTTGTACGCGAGGAGCTTGCCCGGGAACTGCGCGTGGATGGCGGCGGCGAAGGCGCGGGCCAGCTCGATGTCGGGCTCGCCGGTCTCGACCCAGAGCAGGTCGGCGTAGGGGGCGAAGGCGAGTCCGCGGCTGATGACCGAGTCGATGCCCGGCCGCACGCGGTAGAAGCCCTCGGTCGTGCGCTCGCCGGTCGTGAACGCGCGGTCGCGCTCGTCGACGTCGCTCGTCAGGAGGTCGGCGGCCAGCGCGTCCGTCCGCGCGATGATCACGGTGGGGACGCCGGCCACGTCGGCCGCGAGCCGCGCCGCGTTCAGGGTCCGGATGTGCTGCTGTGTGGGCACCAGCACCTTTCCGCCCAGGTGGCCGCACTTCTTCTCGCTCGCGAGCTGGTCCTCCCAGTGGATGCCGGCGGCACCGGACTGGATGAGCGACTGCGCGAGCTCGTAGGCGTTCAGCGGCCCGCCGAACCCGGCCTCGGCGTCGGCGACGATCGGCGCGAGCCAGTCCTGCGTGATCTCACCCGAGCCGACGGATGCCTCGGCGTGCTCGATCTGGTCCTGCCGCAGCAGCGCGTTGTTGATGCGGCGGACGACCGCGGGCACGGAGTTGGCCGGGTAGAGGCTCTGGTCGGGGTAGGTCTGGCCGGCGAGGTTGCCGTCGGCGGCGACCTGCCATCCGGACAGGTAGATGGCCTTGAGCCCCGCGCGCACCTGCTGCACCGCCTGGCCGCCGGTGTAGGCGCCGAGCGCGCGGATGTAGTCCTCGGTGTGGAGGAGGTTCCACAGGTTCTCGGCACCGCGGCGGGCGAGGGTGCTCTCCTCGCGGACCGAGCCGCGCAGCCGGATGACGTCCTCGGCGCTGAAGGTGCGCGCGACGCCGTCCCAGCGGGGATCGGTGTCCCACTCCGCCTGGAGCTCGGCGGCCGTCTGCGTCTGGTCGCCGCTGCGCAGGCCGCGGGGAGCGTGGATGGTCATGTCGTCTCCTTCGTCTGTCGAGGCCCCTGTCGGATGGATGCCTCGGGTGGTCGTGACTCCACGATGCGTGAAGTCCATACCCCGCCTCGACCGAATCGAGAGAGAAGTTTCGGGAAATTTCTGTTCTGGTGAGAGAATCGGATCATGAGAGCGCAGCCGGCCCCCGAAACCCCCACCCCGTTCGCGGAGGATGAGGACGTGGACTCCCTGACGATCGGCCGACGCATCCGGCAGCTGCGCACCGAGCGCGGCATGACGCTCGAAGAGCTCGCCGCTGCGGTCGGGCGCGCGCCGAGCCAGCTGTCGATGATCGAGAACGGTCGGCGCGAGCCGAAGCTCACCCTGCTGCAGGCGATCGCGCGGGCGCTGGGGTCGACGCTCGATGCGCTGCTCGAGGCGGAGCCGCTCGACGAGCGGTCGTCGCTCGAGATCGCGCTCGCGCGGGCGATGAAGGGGCAGACGTTCCAGGCGCTCGGGATCGCGCCGTTCCGCATCGGCAAGACGGTTCCGGATGACGCGCTGCGCGCGCTCCTCGCCCTGCAGGGCGAGATCGACCGGCTCAAGGACGAGCGGGCGGCCACCCCGGAGGAGGCCCGGCGCGCCAACGTGGCGCTGCGCCGGCTGATGCGCACCCAGAGCAACTACTTCCCCGAGCTCGAGGAGCAGGCCCGCGGCATCCTGTCGGCCGTCGATCACCCGGGCGGCCCGCTCACTCAGCGCACGGCATCCGACATCGCGGCCCACCTGGGCTTCACGCTGCACTACGTGCCGGATCTGCCGCAGACGACGCGCAGCGTCGCCGACATCCGCAACGGGCGCCTCTACCTGTCGAGTCGGCTGACGGCGAAGGGCGATCCGCGCACGGCGGTGCTGCAGGCGCTGTCGAGCCGCATCCTCGGCCACCGCGAGCCGACGAGCTACGCGGAGTTCCTGCGTCAGCGCGTCGAGACGAACTACCTGACCGGTGCGCTCCTCATCCCCGAGGCGCACGCCGTGCCGTTCCTCCAGGACGCGAAGAACGACCGCGCGATCTCGATCGAGGACCTGCGCGACGCCTATTCGGTGTCGTACGAGACGGCCGCGCATCGCTTCACGAACCTCGCGACCGTGCACCTCGGCATTCCGGTGCACTTCCTGAAGGTGCACGAGTCGGGCGTCATCACGAAGGCGTACGAGAACGACGACGTCAACTTCCCGAACGACCGGCTGGGGTCAATCGAGGGGCAGATGTGCTGCCGCAAGTGGACCTCGCGCGTCGTGTTCGACGTCGACGACCACTTCAACCCGTACTACCAGTACACCGACACGGGCAACGGCACGTACTGGTGCACGGCGCGGGTCGAGGCATCCAGCGAAGGCGCGCACTCGGTGTCGGTCGGGGTGCGCTTCGACGACACCAAGTGGTTCCTCGGCCGCGACACCCCCCACCGCGGGGTGTCGAAGCACTCGGTCGAGGTGTGCTGCCGCCGTGCTCCGGCCGACCTCGAGGCCGCGTGGCGCGACAACGCGTGGCCGAACGTGCGCACGCCTCGAACCCTGCTCGCCACGCTCCCCACGGGCTCCTTCCCCGGGGTCGACACGACGGACGTGTACGAGTTCCTCGAGGCGCACGCCCCGCGCTGAGCCCCCCGCCCTCCGCCCTCCGCGGTCCGTTTACGGACGGAACACGCCGCGCACACCGCGGCCCTCGCGGCGTGTTCCGTCCGTAAACGGTCGGGCGTGGGTCAGTGCTCGCCGGCGATCGCGTCGGCGACGCGGGCGAAGCCGGAGGTGCGGGACGAAGAACCGGATGCCTCGGCCCGGTCGGCGGCGCGGTAGGCGCCGTAGATCGCCTGCACGGCGGTCCAGCGCAGCGGCTCGACCTCCCAGTTCTTCGCACGATGACCCACCCACGGCAGGCGGGTCAGTTCGGTGTCGCGGCCCAGCACCAGATCGGCGAGGGTGCGGCCGGCGAGGTTGGTCGCCGTGACCCCGGTGCCCACGTACCCGCCGGCCCAGCCGAGACCCGTCGCCGGATCGTGCACGACGGTCGCGGACCAGTCCCGCGGAACCCCGAGCACCCCTGACCAGGCATGGTCGATCGGGACATCCGCCGCCGCCGGGAAGAATCCCCGCAGCAGCGAGGTGAGTGCCGCGATCGTGCGGTCCTGGGTGGTGCCGTCGGTGTCGACGCGCGATCCGTAGCGGTACGGCACACCCCGCCCGCCGAACGCGATCCGGTCGTCGGCCGTGCGCTGCGCGTACATGTACACGTGCGCCATGTCGCCGAGGGTGGCGCGGCCGTCCCATCCGATGCTGTCCCACGCGGCGGCGGGGAGCGGCTTCGTCGCGATCATCGACGAGTTCATCGGCAGCCACGTGCGGTGCTCGCCGCGCAGATCCGCCGTGAAGCCCTCGGTCGCCCGCAGCACGTGGGTCGCGCGCACCGTGCCATGGGCGGTCTCGGCGCGGCCCGGCACGATGTCGCGCACGTGCGTGTCCTCACGGATCACGACGCCGAGTCGCTCGACCGCATCGGCGAGCCCCCGCACGAGCTTCGCCGGATGGATGCGCGCGCAATGCGGATGCCACGCCCCCGCGAGTGAGCCGTCGACGGCGACGCGCGCGGCCGTGGCATCCGCGTCGAGGAGCTCCAGGTCGGTGGCGGGCCACTCCGCCTCGGCGGCGACGAACGCGCGCAGCCGCTCGAGCTGCGCGGGGGTGCGCGCGACGGTGAGCTCGCCGCCCTTGACGATGTCGGCGTCGATCCCCTCCGCGGCGGTCACGGCGATCACCTCGTCGACCGTGGCGTTCAGTGCGCGCTGCTGGGCTTTTGCGGCATCCCGCCCGTGCGTTGTCGCATAGCGCGCCCGACCCCCGGTGACGGAGTTGGTGAGCCATCCGCCGTTGCGCCCCGACGCCCCGAACCCGGCGAAGCGCTGCTCGAGAACCACGATGCGGAGGTCGGGCTGCAGGCGCTTGAGGTAGTACGCGGTCCACAGCCCGGTGTAGCCGGCGCCCACGATGCACACGTCGGCGTCGGTCGAGCCGGGGAGCGCGGGTCGCGGCGTGGGCGGGCCACCGAGACTGCGCCACCAGAACGAGACCTCGCCGTTGACCGTCATCCGCTCCCCTTCCGGCTGCCCGAACGCCGCCACGGTCCCACGCTAGGGGCGGCGGGCGGTGACAGTCTGTCCGCACCCGGGCGGACGCCGTGCGGTCTGTGTGGAGCGGGAGGGCGGCCGCCGGCGTGCGAAGACTCGGACCGACGCCGGCGTGCGAAATCTCGGACCGACGCCGGCGTGCGAAATCTCGGACCGACGCCGGCGGGCGAAAACTCGGACCGACGCTGCGACGCGCCGTGAGTGGTGCGACGACGGCGGCGTGTCGCGCGCGCGGTCCGTGATTTCTTACGCCGAGGCGGGGGGAGGATGCCGGGGGCGGGGCGAGACCGGGGCGGGGGGCGGGACCGACGGGTCAGGGGAGGAGGCGGAGCGCCGCCCACAGCTCGGCGCGGGCCGCGAACGTGCCGAGGTCGGTGCCCAGGAGGCGCTGCGCCTGCGCGACGCGGGCGCGGACGGTGTGCCGGTGCACCCCGAGCGCCGCGGCCGCCGCGTCGAAACGCGCGTCGTGCTCCAGCCACGCGCGCACCGTCTCCACCAGCGCGCTGCCCTCCGCGGCGTCCTGCCGCACCAGCGGCTCGATCGCCGCGTGCGCGAGGGCGCGGCCGGCTTCCGTGTCGAGGGCGTTGAGGACTCCGGATGCCGCGACCTCCGCGAACCGCGCGACACGCGGCGTCCCGCGGCGCAGCGCCGTCTCGGCCTCCGTCAGCGCACGCGCGAAGCCGCCGTAGGCGGCGGGCAGCGACACCCCCAGACGCACGTCGAACCGGTCGGCGAGTGCGTCGAGCACGTGATCGTCGTCCGCGGGGACGACCAGGACGAGGCCGCCGTCGCCGTGGCCGAAGAACAGTCGCCCCGGCGTCTCGTCCGCCCGCAGCTCGAGCCATTCCGTGACCGCGTCGCCCTCGGCTCCGGGCCCCGCGGCGGCCACCGCGAGCGGGGCGGCGGGCAGCCCGCCCCACAGGTCACGCGCGATACGGCGGGCGAGGGTCGGGTCGTCCGACAGCAGGGACTGCAGGACGCCGGCCCGCATCAGCGTGCGGGCGCGCGCGATGCCCTCGTTCTGCTCCAGGGCGAGCCCGGCCATGGCGATGACCGCGGTCACCACGCCGCGGCCCTCCTGGTCGAGCTCGCCCGCGGCGATCGCGATGACGCCGCGCAGATGACCGCCGCGGCCCAGCGTCTGCAGCGTGAACGGCGTGTCGCCGATCCGCAGCGCCGACCCGGTGCGGACGCCGCGGCGGAGCACCCCGGCGACCTCCGTCGACAGCAGGGCGGCGGTCGTGGCATCCACGGCACCGGCCGGATGCTCGTTGGCGAGGTGCCCGGCCGTGTCGAACAGACCCACCCACGCATCGAGCTGCCGGGCGAGCTCGGCGAGGGTCGCGGTGAGACCGTCGGGCCGGAGCGCGGCGAGCGCGATCGCGCGCTGCGCCGCGAGGGCCCAGCTGCGCCGGGCGTACGCCTGCGCGGCGATGGCCTCTGCGTTGGCGCGGGCGACGGCGATGAACGGCGTCCGGTACGGCACCTCGAACAGCGGCATCCGCGCCGACCGGCATGCCGCGATCAGCAGCGGCGGCACGCCCGCGCGCACCACCTCGGTGCCGAATCCGAGCGCCAGGACCCCGCGCAGGGTCAGGCGTCGCACGTACTCCGAGAAGACGGAGGGATCGTCCGTCCCGACGAACTGCGTGCCGGTGGTCAGGAGCGCGAGGCCGTCGGACAGGAACGGCGTGGGGTCGAGGAGATCCGAGTTGTGCACCCAGCGGACGGGCTGATCGAGGGCTCCGGGGGCGAGCTCGCTCTCGTCGAACGCGAGCTGCAGGCGCAGGCCCGGCCGTGCGAGGAGGGCGCGCAACGTGGGGGTGTCGGCATCCGCCACGGCGCACCTCCTGTACTCGGCGTACAACTGTCGATCAAGAATGTACAGCAGGGCGAGTGCGCGGGAGGCGTGGCATCCCTACGCTCGCGAACATGAGCATCGCGGACACTCTCGTTCCCGTCGGCGGCCCCACCCTCCCGCAGGAGCGTCGCCTCGTCACGGCCATCCCCGGCCCCCGGTCACAGGAGCTGCTCGACCGCAAGGCCTCCGCGGTCGCCGCGGGCGTCGGCCATACCGTTCCGATCGCCGCCGTGGCGGCCGGCGGGGGCGTCGTCGTCGACGCCGACGGCAACTCGCTCATCGACCTCGGGTCGGGCATCGCGGTGACCACGGTCGGCAATGCGCATCCCAAGGTCGTCGCGGCGGTGCAGGAGCAGGTCGCGCAGTTCACCCACACGTGCTTCATGATCTCGCCGTACGAGTCGTACGTCGCGGTCGCGGAGGCCCTCAACCGCATCACCCCCGGCGACCACGCCAAGAAGAGCGCGCTGTTCAACTCCGGCGCCGAGGCCGTCGAGAACGCGGTGAAGATCGCCCGCAAGTACACCAAGAAGCAGGCCGTCGTCGCGTTCGACCACGGCTACCACGGGCGCACGAGCCTCACCATGGCGCTCACGGCCAAGGCGATGCCCTACAAGAGCGGCTTCGGTCCGTTCCCGTCCGAGATCTACCGCGCGCCGCTCTCCTATCCGTTCCGCGACGGACTCAGTGGGGCAGAGGCCGCGAAGCGCGCGATCTCCCTCATCGAGAAGCAGGTCGGCGCCGACAACCTCGCGGCCGTCATCATCGAGCCCATCCAGGGCGAAGGCGGGTTCATCGTCCCGGCGGACGGCTTCCTCCCCGCGCTCGTCGAGTGGTGCCGCGCGAACGACGTCGTCTTCATCGCCGACGAGGTGCAGAGCGGCTTCGCCCGCACCGGGAGCATGTTCGCGAGCGAGCAGTTCGGCATCGTGCCCGACCTCATCACGACGGCCAAGGGCATCGCCGGCGGCCTTCCGCTCGCCGCGGTCACCGGCCGCGCCGAGATCATGGATGCGTCCCACACCGGCGGCCTCGGCGGCACCTACGGCGGCAACCCCGTCGCGTGCGCCGCGGCGCTCGCCGCGATCGACGTCTTCGAGAACGACGGCGTCATCGAGCGGGCGCGCGAGATCGGCGACATCCTCGTCTCGCGCCTGACGGCCCTGCAGGCGGGCGACCCCCGCGTGGGAGACGTCCGCGGCCGCGGCGCCATGGTCGCGGCGGAGTTCGTCGACCCCGCGACGGGCGAGCCCGACGCCGCGCTCACCGGCGCGGTGGCCAGGGCCTGCATCGCCGCGGGCGTCATCGTCCTCACGTGCGGTACCTACGGGAACGTGATCCGTTTCCTGCCGCCCCTCTCGATGCCCGACGAGCTGCTCCACGAGGGCCTCGACGTCGTCGCATCCGCGCTCGCTGCGCACTAGCGGCGTCGCCGGCGCCGGCATCCGGTCCGCTCGTCGACCGGACGGCGCACGGCCGGCCGTGCCCCGCAGCATCCCCGCACCAATGAAGGAGCCAAGGAATGACCGAGATCACCCGTGACGTCGTCGTCATCGGAGCAGGAGCGGCGGGAACGACCGCCGCGAACGAACTGAAGAAGGCCGGGCTCTCCGTCGCCGTGCTCGAGGCGCGCGACCGGGTCGGCGGCCGCGTCTGGACCGACTCCATCGAGGGCGCGATGCTCGAGATCGGCGGCCAGTGGGTCTCGCCCGACCAGGACGCGCTCATCGAGACGGTGGCCGAGCTGGGGCTCGAGACCTTCAGCCGCTATCGCGACGGCGACAGCGTCTACGTCGGCCCCGACGGCGCGGTCACCCGGTTCACGGGTGACGTGTTCCCGGTCGGCCCCGAGACGGAGCGCGTGATCACCGAGATCACCGAGCGCCTCGACGCGATGGTCGCCGAGATCGACCCCGACCGTCCGTGGGAGCACGAGAAGGCGGCCGAGTGGGATCGCATCTCATGGGATGCCTGGCTGCGCGCGCAGACCGATGACGACGAGGCGGTGCGCAACCTCGCGTTCGCCACGGGCTCGGCCATGCTGACGAAGCCCACCCACACGTTCTCGCTCCTGCAGTCGCTGCTGATGGCCGCGTCGGCGGGCTCCTACTCGCACCTGGTCGACGCCGACTTCATCCTCGACAAGCGCGTCGTGGGCGGTCTCCAGCAGGTGCCGCTCCTGCTCGCCGAGCGCCTCGGCGACGACGTGTTCCTGGGCCAGCCGGTGCGCACCCTGGAGTGGTCCGACTCGGGCGTCACGGCCGTCGCGGACGGAATGACGGTGCACGCGCGGTACGCGATCCTCGCGCACGCGCCCGTGCTGTATGAGCGCATCTCCTTCGTGCCGCCCCTGCCGCGGCGGCAGCACCAGCTGCACCAGCACCTCTCGATGGGCTTCGTCATCAAGGTGCACGCCGTGTACGACCGTCCGTTCTGGCGCGAGCAGGGGCTCTCCGGCACCGCGTTCAGCCCGTACGAGCTCTCGCACGAGGCGTACGACAACACCAACCACGGCGACGAGCGCGGCACCCTCGTCGGGTTCGTGTCCGACCAGAACGCGGACGACGTCTTCCGCCTCTCCGCCGAGGAGCGCAAGGAGCGGATCCTCGAGTCGCTGTCGCACTACTACGGTCCCGAGGCCAGGAACCCGATCGTGTACTACGAGAGCGACTGGGGCAGCGAGGAGTGGACGCGCGGCGCCTATGCCGCGAGCTTCGACATGGGCGGCCTCCACCGGTACGGCTCCGACCTGCGCACACCTGTCGGTCCGATCCACTTCGCCTGCAGCGACATGGCGGGCGCCGGATACCAGCACGTCGACGGGGCGATCCGCATGGGCCGCCACGCCGCCGCCGCCATCGTCGAGAGCGCCCAGCGATGAGCGGGCGGATCGTCGTCGGCTACACCGCCACCAAGGCGGGCGCCGACGCCGTCGCGCTCGGCTCGCGGCTCGCGGTCGCGTCCGGTGCCTCCCTCGACCTGGTGCTCGTCCTCCCGAACGAGGAGCGCAGTGTCATCACCCCGCCCGATCCCGGGTACGAGCGGTACCTGCGCGGGCAGGCCGAGCAGTGGCTCGCCGGCGCCGCGGACATGGTCCCGGCATCCGTCGAGCACCGCGAGCACGTCCGCTACGCCGAGTCGTTCGCCGAGGGTCTCACCGCCGTGGCCGACGAGATCGGCGCGGCGCTGATCGTCGTCGGCACCGCCCAGGGGGGAGCGCGCGGACGCCACACCATCGGCTCCACCTCGACGGAGCTGCTCCACTCGTCGGACGTGCCGGTCGTCCTGGCGCCCAAGGGATCGCGCAAGACGGATGCCTCGGCCGCCGTCCCGCGCATCACCGTCGCGGTCGGCACCCGGCCGGGGGCGGAGGCGCTGCTGCAGACCGCGGCCAGCCTCGCCACCTCGACCGGCGCCGCCGTGCGGCTGCTGTCGCTCGTGACGGTCGACCTCCCGCCGACGGTGGACACGGGGGTCATCCGGCTCGCCGGCGCGGCGCACGCGGACGACGTGCTCGCCCGCGCGAAGGCCGAGCTCTCCGCCGACGTGCCGACCGAGGTCGTCGTCGCCCGCGGCGACAGCATCGAGACCGCCGTGCGCGGGATCGAGTGGCTTCCCGGCGAGCTGGTGCTGGTCGGCTCGAGCCGACTCGCGCAGCCGCGCCGCCTCTTCCTCGGCTCGACGGCCGCCAAGATGCTCCGTGAGCTCCCCGTCCCGATGATCGTCGTCCCCCGCGCGCTCGGCCCCTCCGTGCCGGGCGCCACGCACCCCGAGGAGGGCGGCCGATGAGCGGTCACGAGGGCGCGGCGCTCGCGCCGACGACCGACCAGGTCGAGGGCGGTCTGTCGAAGAAGGGCCTGTCGGCCGGGACGGTGGGCCTCATCGGCGCCGTCGTCATCGGCATCTCGTGCATCGCCCCGGCGTACACGCTGACCGCGGCGCTCGGGCCCACCGTGTCGGAGGTCGGGCTCCAGGTCCCCGCGATCATCCTCGTCGGGTTCATCCCGATGCTCCTGGTCGCGTTCGGCTATCGCGAGCTGAACAACCGGATGCCCGACTCGGGCACCTCTTTCACGTGGGCGTCGCGCGCCTTCGGTCCGTGGATCGGCTGGATGGCGGGGTGGGGGCTCATCGCCGCCACGATCCTGGTGCTGTCCAATCTCGCCGGGATCGCGGTGGACTTCCTGTTCCTGCTCATCGCGCAGGTGACCGGCACGTCGTCGATCGCCGACCTCGCGTCGAATCCCTTCATCAACGTGACGGTCTGCCTGCTGTTCATGCTCGGGGCGACCCTCGTGTCGTATCGCGACATGCAGACGACGCAGAAGCTGCAGTACTTCCTCGTGGGCTTCCAGGTGCTCGTGCTGCTCGTGTTCGCGGGCGGCGCGATCGTCGAGATGCTGAACGGCAACGCGTTCGATGCGACGCCGTTCGACTGGTCGTGGTTCAACCCGTTCGCGGTGTCCTCGTTCAGTGCGTTCGCCGCGGGGCTGTCGCTCTCCATCTTCATCTTCTGGGGCTGGGACGTCACCCTCACCATGAACGAGGAGACGAAGGATCCCGACAAGACCCCCGGGCGCGCCGCGACCATCACCGTCGTGACGATCGTGAGCCTCTACCTCCTCCTGTCGGTCGCGCTCCTCATGTTCGCCGGGACGGGCAAGGGGGAGTTCGGCCTCGGCAACCCCGACATCCAGGACAACGTGTTCTTCGCGCTCGCCGGGCCCATCCTCGGCCCGCTCGCGTTCCTCGTGTCGCTCGCGGTGCTGACGAGCTCGGCCTCGTCGCTGCAGTCCACCTTCGTCTCGCCCGCGCGCACGCTGCTCGCCATGGGTCATTACGAGGCGCTGCCGAAGAAGTTCGCGACGGTCAGCCCGCGGTTCTTCACCCCCGGGTACGCGACGGTGGTGTCGGCGGTCGTGGCATCCGTCTTCTACGCGGTGATGCGGTTCGTCAGTGAGAACGTTCTGTGGGACACGATCACGGCGCTCGGCATGATGATCTGCTTCTACTACGGACTCACCGCGTTCGCGTGCGTCTGGTACTTCCGCAAGCAGTGGTTCGACTCGGTGCGGAACGTCTTCTTCATGTTCCTCTTCCCGCTCGTCGGCGGCGTGATCCTCGGGGTCCTGTTCGTGTCCACGCTCGTCGACAGCATGGACCCCGAGTACGGGAGCGGATCCAACGTGTTCGGGGTCGGGCTGGTGTTCGTCCTCGGAATGGGCGTCATCCTCATCGGCATCGGGATCATGATCTGGCAGGCCGTGACGCGGCCGGCGTTCTTCCGGGGCGAGACGCTCTCGAAGGATGCGCCGGCGAGCCTCCGCCGCAGGGTCGCCTAGGACATCGTCGTGCCGGAATCACGCAAGAGGGAGAGATGCGCATGAGTGCTCAGCAGGAGAAGGAGCTCCTCGAACAGGTCCCCACGGGGCTGTTCATCGCGGGGGAGTGGGTGGATGCCGAGGGCGGCCGCACGTTCGACGTGCACGATCCGGCGACCAACGCGGTGATCCGCTCGATCGCCGACGCGAGCCCGGCCGACGGCATCCGCGCCCTCGACGCGGCGGTCGCCGCGCAGGACGAGTGGGCCGCCACCGCGCCGCGCGTGCGCAGCGACATCCTGCGGCGCGCGTGGGAGCTGCTGCAGGAGCGCAAGGAGGATGCCGCGCTCCTGATGACGCTGGAGATGGGCAAGCCGCTCGCCGAGGCGCGCGGCGAGGTCGCCTACGGCGGGGAGTTCCTCCGCTGGTTCAGCGAGGAGGCGGTCCGCATCAGCGGCCGTTACGGCACCAACCCCGAGGGCACCGGCCGCATGGTCGTGTCACAGCGGCCGGTCGGTCCGTCCTTCTTCATCACGCCGTGGAACTTCCCGCTGGCGATGGCGACCCGCAAGATCGCGCCCGCGCTCGCCGCCGGCTGCACAGTCGTGATCAAGCCCCCGGCCCTCACGCCGCTGTCGACGATCTTCCTGGTCAAGCTCCTCGAGGAGGCGGGGCTCCCCAAGGGGGTCGTCAACGTCGTCGCGACGAGCTCCTCGAGCAAGCTGTCCGGCCCGATCATCGCCGACCCGCGGCTGCGCAAGCTGTCGTTCACCGGCTCCACCGAGGTGGGCCGCAAGCTCATCGCGCAGGCCGCCGAGGGCGTGCTGCGGGTCTCGATGGAGCTCGGTGGCAACGCCCCGTTCGTCGTGTTCGAGGACGCCGACCTCGACAAGGCGGTCGACGGCGCGATGGCGGCGAAGTTCCGCAACATCGGCCAGGCCTGCACCGCCGCGAACCGCTTCATCGTGCACGAGTCCGTCGCAGAGGCGTTCGCCGACAAGGTGACCGCTCGGGTCAAGGCGATGAAGATCGGCCGGGGCACGGAGGACGGCGTGGCGATCGGGCCGCTCATCGACCAGGATGCCGTGGCCAAGGCCGTCGAGCTCGTCGACGACGCGGTCACCCGCGGCGCGACGCTCCGCACGGGCGGATCGGCGATCGAGGGCGAGGGCACGTTCTTCGAGCCCACCGTGATCGCTGACGTGCAGGCGGGGAGCGATATCCTCCGCGAGGAGATCTTCGGGCCGGTGCTGGCGATCGCCACCTTCGGCGACGAGGACGAGGCCGTGCGGCTCGCGAACGACACCGAGTACGGGCTGGTGTCGTACGTGTACACCCAGGACCTCGCCCGCGGGCACCGCATGATCGACCGTCTGGAGACCGGGATGATGGGTCTGAACGTCGGCGTGGTCTCCAACGCCGCGGCACCGTTCGGCGGCGTCAAGCAGTCCGGCGTCGGGCGCGAGGGCGGCCTCGAGGGCATCCACGAATACCTGTCCACCAAGTACACGCTGATCCCCGCCGACTGAGCGGGAACGAGGGAGCACCCATGAGCGACTACGCCGTCGTCAACCCCGCCACCGGCGAGACCCTGGCGACCTACGACACCTTCACCGACGCGCAGGCGGAGGCCGCGGTCACGGCTGCGGCATCCGCGTACGAGACCTGGTCGGAGACGCCCGTCGCGGAGCGCGCGGCGCTCGTCCGCCGTGTCGCGGAGCTGCACCGCGAGCGTCGCGACGAGCTCGCCGCGATCATCGTGCGCGAGATGGGCAAGCCGCTGTCCGCGGCCCTGGGGGAGGTCGACTTCGCCGCCGACATCACGCAGTTCTACGCCGACAACGCCGAGAAGATCACGGCCGACCAGCCGATCGACATCCTGGGCGAGGGCACCGCGGTGATCCGCAAGGCTCCGATCGGCGTGCTCCTGGGGATCATGCCGTGGAATTTCCCGTACTACCAGGTGGCCCGCTTCGCGGCGCCCAACCTCGTGCTCGGCAACACGATCCTGCTCAAGCACGCGCCGCAGTGCCCGGAGTCGTCGGCCGCGATCGAGGCGATGTACCGCGACGCGGGGCTCCCGGCCGGGGCCTACGTCAACCTGTACGTCACCAACGACCAGGCCGCGACGATCATCGCGGACCCGCGCGTGCAGGGCGTGTCGGTGACCGGCTCGGAGCGCGCGGGCGCCGCCGTCGCCGAGGTCGCCGGCCGCAACCTCAAGAAGGTGGCGCTCGAGCTCGGCGGGTCGGACCCGTTCATCCTGCTCTCGACCGAGGATCTGGATGCCGCGGTCGCTGCCGCCGTCGAGGCGCGCCTCGACAACAACGGCCAGTCGTGCAACGCCCCGAAGCGGTTCATCGTGGTGGACGAGCTGTACCAGCCCTTCCTCGAGAAGTTCACCGCCGCGATGACCGGCAGCAAGGTCGGCGATCCGTTCGCCGACGACACCGTGGTCGGACCGCTCTCGTCGCTCGCCGCGGCCGAGCGCCTGGCCGAGCAGGTCGACAAGGCGGTGCAGCAGGGTGCGCAGCTCGTCGCCGGCGGCACGCGCGACGGGGCCTTCTACGCGCCGACGGTGCTCACCGGCGTCACGAGCGACATGGACGTGTATCGCGAGGAGCTGTTCGGCCCCGCGGGCGTCGTGTACAAGGTCGCCGACGAGGACGAGGCGGTCAAGATCGCGAACGACACCGGCTACGGCCTGGGATCGTACGTGTACACCACCGACGAGGAGCAGGCTCAGCGCATCGCGGACAAGATCGACGCGGGCATGGTCTACGTCAACGTCGTCCTCGCCGACAGCCCCGAGCTGCCGTTCGGCGGCGTGAAGCGCTCGGGCACCTCCCGCGAGATGGGACTGCTCGCGGCCGACGAGTTCGTCAACAAGAAGCTGATCCGCGTCGGAGCCTGAGCCGTCGACTGAGTGTCCAGGACACGCCGCGTGCCACGTTGCCGGAGCGGCGTGTCCTGGACACTCCCCTCCCGGGGAGGGCGTCAGCGGCCGGCGGGGTCGATCGCCGCGCGGGTCTCGGCGATGGCCTCGTCGGCCCACTCGACCTGCTGCGAGGTGCCCCACCGGACGGCGGCATCCCGCGACGCCCGGAAGGCCACGAGGGCGTCGTCCCATCGCCCCTCGTCGAATCGCGCCCACCCGCGGTTGTTGTAGAGGCCCACGCGCCAGCGGAGCGTCCGCGCGTCGTCCGTGGTGCCGAGCGCCGCCAGCGCGCGGTCGGTCCAGGCGTCGGCGCGTGCCCGGTCGGCGATCGCGAGCATGTGCAGCGCGTCGACCTCGAGGAAGAGGAGGCCGGCGGATGCCGCGGCCTCCGCCGCCCGTTCGAACAGCGGCACCGCGGCGTCGGCGTCGCCCGCCGAGTTGCGCAGGCGCCCGCGCTCGAGGACGACGCGGGTCTGCACGGCGGGGGAGGCAGCCGGATCGAGCGCGTCGAGCACCGCGTCCGCCGCGGCGAAGCGCCCCTGCAGCCCGAGCGCCCGCGCGACCTGGGTCTGCAGTTCGTCCGCATCCGCGCCGGATGCGGCGTCCGCCGCGGCACGCAGTCGCGCCTCCGAGGCGGCGGCATCCTCGAAGTCCCACAGCTCGTCGAGCCGATCCTGCGCGATCGTCACACCGGAATGGTAGATCGTCGCGGGTTCCCACGGAGCGGGTCGGGTCTGGCGGCGACCGCCGCAGACGGGGAGGATGGGGGTATGACGCAGGACGAGGACGTTGCGGCGCTGGAGGCGCAGGAATGCTGGCGGCGGCTGGCGGGGCAGGAGCTCGGGCGCCTCGTCACCCATGTCGGCGAGGTGTTCGACATCTTCCCGGTGAACTACGTGGTGGACGGCGAGACGGTTCTGTTCCGCACCGCGGAGGGCAGCAAGCTCTTCGAGCTGACCGCGAACTCCGAGGTGCTCTTCGAGGTCGACCACCACACCCCGCAGGATGCCTGGAGCGTGGTCGTGCGCGGCCATGCCGAGCGGCTGGAGACCTCGGAGGAGGTGGCCAGGGCCGACGCGCTGCCGCTCACGCCGTGGATCCCCACGCTCAAGTACAACTACGTCCGCGTGGTGCCCTCGTCGGTGTCCGGTCGCGCGTTCCACCGGGGTCCCGAACCCGACCGCTACGGGGTCCAGGAGTACTGAGCGGGTTCGCGGGCATCCGGCCCATGCCGTACACTGGAGCGTGCAGTTGAAGTCTGCATTCTTTTGCCGTGCCCGGGTTTCGGGCGACGTCCCCGAAGACAACAGGTCACGGTGCAGGAGTGCGGGCGGCGAGGCCCCAGGGTCTCTAGGGCGGTAGCTCAATTGGCAGAGCAGCGGTCTCCAAAACCGCAGGTTGCAGGTTCGATTCCTGTCCGCCCTGCGCGTCAGCGCATGCTGACACACGGAAGGTAATCTCAGGTGGGGTTGATGGTCCAGGACGAACCGAGGGGCGAGATCGTCGCTTCCAGCGACGGGTCGCGCGAGAAGAAGCCCAACTTCTTCCAGCGCATCGCCATCTTCATCCGTCAGGTCTTCGCCGAACTCCGCAAGGTCGTCACGCCGACTCGCCAGGAGCTCGTGAAGTTCACGGCGGTCGTGCTCGGCTTCGTCGTCGTCATGATGGCGATCGTCTACGGCCTCGACGTGCTGTTCGTCTGGCTCACGACCGTCGTGTTCGGCACCCCGGGCGGCGCGTCGTCCTGACGCCCCGCCGGGATGCAGATCCCGGATCCCCCACACGAACGGAAGAGAACGCAGTGTCTGAAAAGTACGTCGACGACGCCGACTGGGCGACCGCCGCAGAGCAGTCCAGCGAGGACGACGAGGCCCAGGAGGGCAACCAGCTCGCGGCCGAGGAGCGCTCGGTCGAGGCGGCGGAGCACTCCGCCGTGCACGTGGTCGACGAGGACGATGACCTCTCCGACGACGACCTGGACGACATCGACATCGACGACCCGGAGGCGGACGCGATCGTGAACGACGCCCTGAACATCGACGAGGCGGCCGAGGCCGAGGCGGCGGCCGAGGTCCTCACCGACTCGCTGGCCGAGGAGGAGGCGGAGTACGTCGCCGACCACGCCGACGATGTCACGCCCTACGACGGTCCCGACGTGAACGGCGAGGAGGACCGCCCCGTCCTCGACGACGACTTCGTCGCAGAGGTGGACGCCGCGGCATCCGTCGTCGACGAGGTCGAGGCCTCCGTCGACCCGGCCGACGCCGCAGAGGCCCCCGCCGACCTCGACGTCGCCGACGAGGAGTCCGACGAGGACGAGGACCCGTACGAGGCGTTCCGCGCCGAACTGCGGTCGCTGCCCGGCAAGTGGTACGTCATCCACTCGTACGCGGGCTTCGAGCGCAAGGTGAAGGCCAACATCGAGCAGCGCAAGTCGACGCTCGAGGTCGAGGACGACATCTACCAGGTCGAGGTCCCGATGGAGGACGTCGTCGAGATCAAGAACGGTCAGCGCAAGATGGTCACGCGCGTCCGCATCCCCGGCTACGTGCTCGTGCGCATGGAGCTCAACGAGGACACCTGGTCGGTCGTGCGGCACACGCCGGGCGTGACCGGCTTCGTGGGCAACGCGCACAACCCGACCCCGCTGCGCTTCGAGGAGGCCTTCACCATGCTGAAGAGCCTCGTCGAGGTCAAGGAGGTCGCACCCGCGAAGGCCGGCGGCGCCAAGGGCGGCCCGGCCGTCGCGCGCAGCGTCGTCACCGAGGTCGACTTCGAGGTCGGCGAGACGATCACCATCAAGGAGGGCTCGTTCGCGGGCCTCCCCGGCTCCATCAGCGAGATCAAGCCCGAGAGCGGCAAGCTCACCGTGCTCGTCTCCCTGTTCGAGCGCGAGACCCCCGTCGAGCTGTCGTTCGACCAGGTCACCAAGCAGTAAGGCCGCGCTTTTCGAGGGCCCGGCGGTTTTCCGCCGGGCCCTCTGCGTCCCCGCCCCGCCCTGGCTGGCGGGCCGCGCGAGATGTCGGAGATGTGCAAGATCTCGGATCCACCTCCCGTGCAGCATCCGACATCCTGCACATCTCCGACATCGTGCACAGCGCGCCGCGCTCTCCACAGGCGAGGGGAGAGGAGCGCTGTCCCCCGCGCGGGAGAACCGGTGGGGGATGCGGCGGCGGTGCACGACCATGGAGAGGATGGATGTGCGCGCCGCGGTCTCGATGGCAGGAGGGGTCGCGCGTGTGGCCGATCTGCGGGCGCAGGGTCACCCGAGGAGGGCGATCGAGGGCGCGGTCACGGCAGGTGTGCTGATTCGTCCTCGCCAGGGCTGGGTGGCCACGCCGGACGCCGATGCGCATCTCGTCGCGGCGGCGCGCGCGGGTGTGGTGCTCACATGTGTGACGCAGGCGCGGCGGCTGGGGCTCTGGATCGCCTCCGAGCATCCGGCTCATGTCGCAGCGCCCGCGCACGGGCGCGTCGGCGAGGTGGCGGAGGGGACGCGGATCCACTGGGCGCGGCCCCTCGTCCCGCGGCATCCCGCCCTCCTCGAAGATCACGTCGAGAACGTGCTCGTCATGGTCGCGAGGTGCCTGCCTCGAGAAGGGGCCCTCGCGATCTGGGAGTCCGCACTGAGGCAGGATCTCGTGGCAAGAGAAGCCCTCGCCCGGCTGCCCCTCCCGGCTGCGGCCCGGGCGCTGCTCGACGTGTCGTCGTCGTACTCCGACTCTGGTCTCGAGACGCTGGTGCCGATGCGGCTGCGCTTCCTGCGGGTGCCGATGCGGCAGCAGGTGTGGATCGCGGGTCATGCCGTAGACCACCTGATCGGCGATCGCCTCGTGCTGCAGATAGATGGCGGTCATCACGTCCGCCCCCAGCGTCGCCGCGACATCGCGCACGACGCGCGGCTCGAGCTGCTCGGGTACCACGTGATCCGCGTCGACTACGTGCAGGTCATGCGCAGGTGGGCCGACGTCCACGACATGATCGTGCGCGCGGTCGCGCAGGGCCTGCATCGGGCGGCGTGACGGCGGATCGGAGCGCACTCCGCGCATAGTCGTGCGAGCAACATCGCGGAGATGCGCAAGATCTCGGATCCACCTCGGGTGCGGCATCCGACATCCTGCACATCTCCGACACGCTGCACTTCTCCGCTGTGCTGCACCGGCTCGTGAGTACCCGGGGCGGGGATCGCGTACAATGGAGAGGTTGACCTGAGCTCGCTCGGTCGACTCATCCCCCCACCACTGCCAGGAATCGCCTGGTGCGTGGAAGCGCATCCGGAACGCCGAGAGGCATCCGGATGCTCGACAGAAGGAAGAAGAATGGCACCGAAGAAGAAGGTGACCGGCCTGATCAAGCTCCAGATCAACGCCGGCGCCGCCAACCCGGCGCCGCCGATCGGGCCCGCGCTCGGTCAGCACGGCGTGAACATCATGGAGTTCTGCAAGGCGTACAACGCCGCGACCGAGTCGCAGCGCGGCAACGTCATCCCGGTCGAGATCACCGTGTACGAGGACCGCTCGTTCACGTTCGTCCTGAAGACCCCGCCCGCCGCCGAGCTCATCAAGAAGGCCGCCGGCGTCCAGAAGGGCTCCAAGACGCCGCACACGGTCAAGGTCGCGAAGCTCACGAAGGAGCAGGTTCGCCAGATCGCCGAGACGAAGCAGCCCGACCTGAACGCGAACGACATCGAGGCCGCCTCGAAGATCATCGCCGGCACCGCCCGTTCCATGGGCATCACGGTCGAGGACTGAGGGGGATAGGGAACATGGCTACCAAGTCCAAGGCGTACCGCGCCGCCGCTGAGAAGATCGCGGCCGACAAGTTCTACACGCCGACCGAGGCCGTCGCCCTCGCGAAGGAGACGGGCTCTGCGAAGTTCGACTCCACCGTCGAGGTCGCACTCAAGCTCTCGGTCGACCCGCGCAAGGCCGACCAGATGGTGCGCGGCACCGTCATCCTCCCGCACGGCACGGGCAAGACCGCCCGCGTCATCGTGTTCGCGACCGGGCCGGCGGCCGAGGCCGCCATCGCCGCGGGCGCGGACGAGGTCGGCGGCGCCGAGCTCATCGAGAAGGTCGCCGGCGGCTGGACCGCGTTCGACGCGGCCGTCTCGACGCCCGAGCTCATGGGCCAGGTCGGTCGCCTCGGCAAGGTGCTGGGCCCCCGCGGCCTGATGCCGAACCCGAAGACCGGCACCGTCACCCCCAACGCGGCGAAGGCCGTCGAGGACATCAAGGGCGGCAAGATCGAGTTCCGCGTCGACAAGCACGCCAACGTGCACTTCGTCGTCGGCAAGGCGTCGTTCACGGCCGAGCAGCTGGACGAGAACCTGAAGGCCGCGCTCGAGGAGATCGTGCGCCTGAAGCCGTCGAGCTCGAAGGGCCGCTACATCCAGAAGGGCGCCGTCTCGACCACGTTCGGTCCCGGCATCCCGCTGGACGTCAGCGCGATCTGATCGCAACGCACGAAGGGCCCCACCTGCCGGTGGGGCCCTTCGTCGTTCCTGCGTCCGGCGGCGAAGGAGCCGGGGCGCGCCGCGCAGACGGGGTGCGGGGCTAGGGGACGCGGAAGACGAGCGTGCCGGTGACGCGCCGCGCGGCCAGACGATACGGTTCGAGGACGTCGGGGCCGCAGGCCGCGGTGCCGACGCCGTTCTGCGCGAGGTCGAGCACCACGTGCGTCGCGCCGTCACCGACGAGCTCGTGGTCGTGCGTCGCAGCGGCGAGGCGCTCGGTCGACCACGGCCGCACGGTGAGCGCCACCGGCGGGAGGGCGTCGATCTCGACGACCGGCTCGTCGTCGCGTCGCAGCCGTGCTCGCCGGACGTCGGCACGGCTGCCCGCCTCCTGCGGACGGACCGTCCGCTCGGCGAGCTCCGCGACGGACGCGCGATACGTGCCCGGCACCGCAGCAGCGCCGGTATCGGGGTAGGCGGGACCCGGTCCGCGGCCGTGCCACTGCACGTCGTCGATCCCGGGCCGCAGCGCGAACGAGACGCCGACCCGCGCCCACTCGACGGGGCCCTGTCCCCACTCCAGCTCCGACGGGCCGAACGGCTCCACGTCCAGCTCGAGGCGGAGCCCGTTGTCGGCGGCGGTCCAGCGCCACGTGACGTCGACGCCGGTGTCTACCCCCGCAGCACCGATGCGGGTGCGGACGGCGACCGCGTCCGGCGTCCGGTCGATCGAGACCAGCCGCGACGTCAGTCGGTCGAGCCCCTGCGCCGCCCAGCGCGCCGCCGCCGCGGGGAGCTCGGGGCGATCGTCGGCCGGCTCGCGGTCGTTCGAGGTCGGCGCCCGCCACAGCTCCAGCCGCCAGTCCTCGACCGGCACGCTCCCCAGCCTGCGGACGGCTCCCGTACGCGGGTCGAGATCGAGCGCCTCGAGCCCGAGGGACCGGACGGGGAGGGGCGCGGGCAGCGCGGCGGATGACCGGGCGATGCGCGCGACCACGTATCCCGCCTCCGCCCACGCGGTGGCGTCGCGCTGCGCGACGAACACCTCGAGCGTCTCTCCCGGCGCCAGCTGAAGTGCGCGCGGGGGCAGCGTCGCGCGTCCCGTGTCCCGCGGGGCCAACGGCGCCAGCGACAGCTCGCCCGCCGTAGCATCCGGCTCGGCGCCCCGCGCGATGCGCCAGCGCAGCGCGAGGTCCCTCGTGTCGAGGTGGTCGCGGCGGGAGCGGGCGACCACCGCATCGCCGTCGAACTCCAGCGCGACCGGGGCGAACACCGCCGCCAGGTCGGCGAGCTGGGGACGCGGGACCCGGTCGGCGGACACCAGGCCGTCGATCACGAAGTCGCCGTCGTGGGTCCGCTCGCCGAAGTCGCCGCCGTACCCGGTCGTGCGGATGCCGTCGCGGACGGCCTCGATCCCGTGCTCGAGCCATTCCCACACGAACGCCCCCGCCAGGCGGGGACGCGCGTCGAGGATGCGCTGGTACTCCGCGAGCCCGCCGGGCCCGGTGCCCATGGCGTGGGCGTACTCGCACAGGACGAAGGGCATCGCCCGCCTCCGCTCGTCGAGCGTCGGATCGGCGAGCGGCGGCTCGGCCCGCCGGCCGATCAGCTCGAGCCGTTCGGGATGCGTGTACATGCCGGACCAGACGTCGACGTGGGCGCTGGACTGGTCGCCCTCGTAGTGGAGTGGTCTCGTCGGGTCCAGGGCGCGCACGGCGTCGGCCATCGCGGCGACGTTGCGGCCCTCGCCGGCCTCGTTGCCGAGCGACCACATCACGACGCTCGGATGGTTGCGGTCGCGGGCGACCATCCGGGTGACGCGATCCACGAAGGCGTCGGTCCAGACCGCGTCGTCGGTGGGATTGCCGCGCCACCCGACGTCCGCGAAGCCGTGCGTCTCGACGTCGGCCTCGTCGATCACCCAGAACCCGAGCTCGTCGGCGAGGTCGAGCAGGAGCGGGTCGGGCGGGTAGTGCGACGTGCGGATCGCCTGGATGTTGTGCCGCTTCATGAGGAGGAGCTCCGCGCGCACGACGTCGGCCGGGACGTGCCGGCCGAAGCGCGGGTGATGCTCGTGCCGGTTGACGCCGCGGAAGCGCACCGGGGCACCGTTCACCCGGAGCACACCGTCGCGGATGTCGACGGTGCGGAACCCGATGCGCAGCTCCACGACCTCGACGGGCGAGGTGACCCGCAGCGTCCACAGCGTCGGCTGCTCTGCGCTCCACGGGGCGACCCCGGGCACGCGCACCGTCTCGCCCGAAGGGATGAGCTGCCCGGTCTCGACGAGCTCGATGAGCGGCGCGTCGCCCGCGCGGAACTCCACAGATTCGCCGCCCGATCGGCGCTCAGGCGGCGAATCGGCCACTTCGGGGGATCGATCCGTGGAGTTCTGCACACCGTCGGCGCTCCCCTCACGCACCACGTCCACCCGGAGGGTCGCGCCGTCCCGCCCCCAGTCCGCGCGGACGTGCACGTCGCGGATGCCGCGGGCCGGCCGCTCGACCAGCGTGACCGCCCGGATGATCCCCGGTGCCCACCACTCGTCCTGATCCTCCACGTACGACGCCGCCGAGAACGTGTGCACGCGGACGGCGAGGACGTTGTCCGCGGCGAGGAGGTCGCCCACGTCGAACTCACTGGGCAGCCGGCTGCCGCGCGTGGAGCCGAGCAGGACGCCGTTGAGCCACACCGTGCCGGCACCCTCGACACCGTCGAATCGGAGCGTCGCGCGCGCCGGAGGGTCCTCCAGCGCGAACCGCAGCCGGTAGTCGCCGATCGGGTTCGCGTCCGGCGGGAACGGCGGATCGACGGGGAAGGGGAAGAGGTGGTTCGTGTACGCGGGGCGGCCGTGCGGCCCGCCGATCGCGTCGTCGAGCGCCGGCATCCCGAAGCTCGCCGGCACCGGGATGCGCGGCCACGAAGCGTCGTCCAGCGCCGGGTCGGCGATGTCGTCCGGCGCGCTCGCCGGGTCCGGGCTGAACCGGAACCGCCACACGTGCGGGCCGTCGTGACCGCTCAGCACCACTGTCCGCGCGTCGGTCCGCCGTGTCGCGGTGGGCGGACGCAGGCCTGCCGGGGGAGCCGGATCGTCGAGCGCCTGCGGGGTCGTGGGCCGCGCGCTCACGCGATCCCGACCCCGGCGAAGCGGACCGTCCGGATCTGGAACGACCGGAACTCCAGCTCGACCTCGCCGTCGGCGCCGGTGACGGCATCCTGAATCTCGAGCGGACGCTCCAGGAGGTCGGTGAGGGTCGCGCCGGTGGTCGTGGCGTCGAGCGTGAGGCGGGTCGTAGCCCGCCCCCCGAGCGACTCGTACAGCCGTACGACGACGTCGCCGCTGCCGTCCTCGGCGGGCTTCACGGTCTCGACGACGACCGCCGGGTTGCTCGACGAGACGAGGGGGCGGATGTCGCCCGCCCCGGTCAGCGCGCGCGACGGGCTCTGCAGCTGGTATCCGAGCCGCACGGCGTCGGCGATCGTCGAGCCGGGCCGCAGCCGGAACCCGAGGCGGTGGTGTCCCTGGTCGGCGTCCGGATCGGGGAACAGCGGCGCGCGCAGCAGGCTGAAGCGCACGGTCGTCGTGGTGCCGCCGTCGGCGCGGGTCGCGCGGCCGACGTCGTAGCCGTACGTCGCGTCGTTGGCGATCGCGACGCCGTACCCGGGCTCGCCGAGGAACGCGAACCGGTGCTGGCAGGCCTCGAATCGTGCGGCATCCCAGCTCGTGTTGACGTGGGTGGCGCGGAACAGGTGCCCGAACTGGGTCTCGGCGGCGATGCGGTCGGCGTGCACGTCGAGCGGGACGGCGAGCTTGAGGATCTTCTCCCGCTCGTGCCAGTCGATGTCGAACGTCACGTCCACCGCATCGGCGCCCGGCCGCAGCGTGACCCGCTGCTCGATGACGGTGGGCTCGTCGCGGTCGACGCCGAGGCGGCGGACGGTCACCACCGTCGCGCTGCCGTCGTCGCCGTGCTCGATCGAGCGCTCGTCCGCCTCGTCGAGCTCGGTGACCGTGCGCAGGTAGTGCGCGTCGAGATCCCATGCGTCCCACAGGTTCGGGAGGTCGCGGTGGAGGCGGAGGGCCGCGGCGGGGGATCCGGCGGGGATGGCCTCCCGGCCGTCGGCGTGGCTGCGCAGCGACGCGATCCGGCCGCCCTGGTCCACCACGACGCGCACGAGGCCGTTGTCGAGGACGTCGCCCGCGGGTTCGCCGGCGGTCGGCGTGCTCACCGACACCGGCGCCGCTGCGGCGACCGCCGTGCCGCCGCCGAGGGCGGGGACGCCGTCCCGGGCGAAGGGGCTGGCGTTCACCGAGATCGCCGCGTCCCCTTCGCCCGCGAGCGCTTCGAGCGCGCGGTCGATGATTCGCTGCAGCGTCGCGGTGACCTCGTCGTGCCGGCGCTCCGCCTCGCGGTGCACCCACGCGATCGAGGATCCGGGGAGGATGTCGTGGAACTGCAGGAGCAGCACCGTGTGCCACGCGTCTTCGAGCTCCGCGCGCGGGTAGGACGACCCGGTGCGCACGGCGGCGGTCGTCGACCACAGCTCCGCCTCGCGCAGCAGGCCCTCGTTGCGGCGGTTGCCCCGCTTGGTGCGCGCCTGCGAGGTGAGGACGCCGCGGTGCAGCTCCAGGTACATCTCGCCCGACCACACCGGGGCGTCGGGGTACTCGGCTTCGGCCGCGGCGAAGAACTGCCGCGGGGAGCCGATCTCGACCGTCGGCGAGCCTTCCAGGTCCGCGGTGCGGTGCGCCTGCGCGATCATCTCGCGCGTCGGGCCGCCGCCGCCGTCGCCCCAGCCGAACGGCACGAGCGAGCGCGTCGCACGCCCCTTCTCGGCGAACTGCCGCTCGGCGCGCGCGAGGTCGGCGGCCGAGAGGTCGGAGTTGTACGTGTCGGCCGGCGGGAAGTGCGTGAACACCCGCGAGCCGTCGATGCCCTCCCATCGGAACGTGTGGTGCGGCATCCGGTTCGTCTGGTTCCACGAGATCTTCTGCGTGAGGAACCAGCGGTTCCCCGCGGCCAGGGCGATCTGGGGGAGTCCGGCGGAGTAGCCGAAGGAGTCGGGGAGCCACGTCTCCTCGCACTCCACGCCGAACTCCTCGAGGAAGAAGCGCTTGCCCGCGACGAACTGCCGCGCCATCGCCTCGGACCCGGGCATGTTCGTGTCCGACTCCACCCACATGCCGCCCACCGGGACGAAGCGCCCCTCGGCGACCTTCTGCCGGATGCGCGCGAACACGCGCGGGTGGTGCTCCTTCATCCACAGGTACTGCTGCGCCGACGAGCACGCGAACACGAGATCCGGATGCTCGTCCATGAGCGTCATCACGTTCGTGAAGGTGCGCGCGCACTTGCGCACCGTCTCGCGCAGCGGCCACAGCCACGCCGAGTCGATGTGGGCATGGCCGGTGGCCAGGATCCGGTGGGCGCTGGCGGACGCCGGTCGCGCGAGCGCGGGGGCGAGGGCCTCGCGCCCCGCCTGCGCGGTGCCGGACACGTCGTCGGGGTCGACGGCGTCCAGCGCGTCCTCGAGCGCCCGGAGGATCTCGTGCCGCCGCTGCGATTCGGCGGGCAGCTCGTGGGCGAGTCCGCGCAGGGTGATGACGTCCTGCACGAGCTCCCACACCGGGACGTCGAGCAGCGTCAGGTCGAGGCGGGTGAGCCGGTAGAGCGGATCCGTGGGCGCCGTCTCCTTCGCGCCGTACGGACTCGGCGCGAAGGAGTAGCCGCCGGCGACATCCGGATTGGCCGCGGCCTCCAGCAGCAGATCCACGTGCGCGCCGTCGCGCTCCGGGCGCCATGGCACGTACGCGTTGCGCGGATGCAGCGACTTCACCGGGGTGCCGTCCGGGCGGTAGGCGAGGGCCTCGGCCTGGAAGCCGGGGGTGGCGGGGTCGTAGCCGAAGTCCACGAGCACCTCGACGCGCGTGCCCTCGGGCGCGCCGTCCTGCCAGGCCGCCGGGACCTCGCCGGTCACCCGGAACCACGTCGTCGACCAGGGCGCACCCCAGCGCGTCCCGACCGGGAAGGGCTCGAAGCTCTGGCCGGCGGCCTCGTCGAACGGGACCGGCTCGTCGGGCACGTGCCAGGCGGTGACGTCGAGGGGGACCGCGTCGCGGTGCAGCGCGGGCTCGAGCCGGTCGCGCAGGAAGCGGTCCAGGCGGGCCGAGAGCAGGGCGGTGTCGTCGTGCACGTCAGTCCTCTTCGGGATCGATGGAGAGAAGGAGGGAGGAGAAGCGGCCCTCGCGTGCGGGCGCCGCAATGCCCGACGCGCTGAGCTCCGCCCCGGTCGTCACATACGCCGCGCCGGAGATCAGGTCGCGCACACGGTATCGCGCATCCGCATCGAGGCCTACGGGGTGCGCGACCGCGTCCGGCTCGTCGCCGTCGAGGCGGAACGCGGCCACGATGAGGCGGCGGCCGTCGGAGAGCTGGAAGGCGGGGGAGCGCTCGCCGCGTCCGCGCCGCCGCGGCTGCGCGGTGAGCGGGCGGAGCGTGCCCGCACGCACGAGGGGCGCGACGTGCTCGGTGTAGGCGCGGACATGCGCGTCGAGGATCTCGCGCTGCCGGTCGCTGAGCTCGGGGAGCCGCAGCGAGACACCGAAGCGGTGCAGCATCGCGGCACGCAGCGTCGTGGCGAACTCCTCGTCCGACAGGGTCGCGAAGTCCAGCTGGCTCGGCGGGTAGTCGCCCCGCCACTGCGACCACGACCAATGCAGGATCGACGCGGGCGGCAGCATCCGGCTCGCCCCCCACAGCACCTGCAGGTGGTGCTCGGTGTAGTCCGGGTCCGACAGGAAGAGCGTGTGGACGTGACGGGCGAGACCCAGGTCGATGCGGAGGCCGCCCGAGCTGCACGCCTCGAGGACGAGCTCCGGATGCCGCGCCCGCAGCTCGTCGAGCACGGCGTAGAGCCCCTCGTAGTGGCGGTACAGGCCGTCGCGCGCGCCGTGGCCGTGGTCGGTGCGGGTGCAGCCGGCATCCGGGTCGACGTTGAAGTCGAGCTTGACCCACTCCGCGCCCATCGCCCGCACGGTGCGGTCGAGGCTGTCGAGCACGAACTCCCGGCCCTCCGGCGACCCGCAGCACACGTACCCGAGGAAGGTCGGGTCGTCGGGGTCGAGGGACTCCGGGGTGTTGCCGTACGACGGGTCGGGGCGACGGCCGTCGACGGCGAGCGCCAGGATCTCCGGCCGCTCCCGGCGCGCGGCGGAGCGCACGCCGATGGCCTCGGCCTCCACCCAGATGCCAGGGCGGACACCGGCCGCCCGGATCGCGTCGCCGAGGGCGGGGAGCCCGCCGGGGAAGCGCGCCGTGTTCACGAGGTCCCAGTCGCCGCGGTAGCGCCACCACTGCGTCGTCGGGTCGGCCGGGCCGAACCAGCCGGCGTCGACTGTCGCGAAGCCGATGCCGAGCTCGGCCGCGATCCGCGCGTTCGCGTCGATCGCCGCCGCGTCGACCTCGACGTCCTCGTACGGCCACCAGTGGTTCCACTCGACATCCAGGCGATCGGATGCCGCGGACCGCGGCGTCCACGCCCGGCCGAGCGCGTCGGTGAGGGCGAGGGCCGCGTCGTCCACGTCGGCACCGACGGCGACGACGACGGATGGGGCGACGGTGCGCTCGCCGAGGCCGAGGAGCGTCTCGAACTGCCAGTCCGAGATGCCCGCGGTCACCGTCGCGGCCTCGCGGACGTCGACGTGCCAGTTGCCGCTCCACGCCGGCGCGACGACGATGGCCGCGGCCGCGCTCTCGAAGGCCACCCAGGGCGCCATGCCGTGGGAGGAGCGGCCGGAGCGGGACTCGAACCGCTGGTCGGAGTCGGTCGTCTCGGTGAACGGGCGGAACTCGTCGCCCCATGCCGACCGGTAGCCGTGGATGGTCCACGGGTCACCGGGGAGGCGCAGTGCGACCGGGTCCATGCGGGAGACGGCGACGGGCGCCTCGCCGTGGTTCTCCAGGACGAGCCCGAACTCCCACACATCCGCGTCCGCGATGATCCGCCGTGCGGTCCATTCGACGGCGACCGCTGTGCCGGGCAGCGTGCCGCGGACCGTCAGCCCGAGGTCGCCCCCGGACGCGTCGCCCGGGTCGATCGCAGCGAGCGCGTCGTGCCGGCGTCGGTCGACGTTCAGCCGGAACAGGGCGCTCGGTGCGATGACCTCGGCGCCGTGGCGCTCGAGATGGAGGGCGCCGTCCCACTGGAGTGTGCTCGTCCGCATTGACTGCCTTTCTCGATGACGATTAGATCATACCTAAAGGATTCATCGCGTCGAACACCACGACACCGCCAGGAGGGAGCGCCGTGCCGCTCACATCGTCATCCGGCCCGCTGCGGGTCGCCGTCATCGGCGTCGGCGGGGTCGGCGCCGCGCACGCGCACGCGTTCGCCGCCCATCCGGACGTGGAGCTGGTGGCCCTCGCCGACGCCGTGCCGGGGCGGCGCGACGCCGTCGCCGCCGAGCTCGGCGTGCCGCGGGTCCTCGGCGACTGGCGCGAGGTCCTGGCCGCGGACGGCGTGGACGCGGTGAGCATCGCACTCCCGAACGCATTGCATGCGCCGGTGACGATCGCCGCTCTCGAGGCCGGGCTGCACGTGCTGTGCGAGAAGCCGCTCGCCACGACCGTCGCCGACGCCCGTGCGATGGTGGACGCGGCGCGGACGGCGGGGCGCGTCCTCGAGGTGCCGTTCAACCATCGCAAGCGCGGTGACGTCGCCTTCCTGGAGCGCTACCTCGCCGACCCCGGCATCGGCGAGATCTACCACGTGCGCGCGTCCTGGCGGCGGCGGGCGGGGATCGCCGCGGCGGGGTGGTTCCGCTCGCGGGAGCTCGCCGGCGGCGGCGCCCTCATCGACCTCGGGCCGCACGTGCTCGACCTCGTCCTGCATCTCCTGGGCGAGCCGGCCGTCCGTACGGCATCCGCCGCGGTGCACGGCCGGCTCGGGACGGCGGGGTACGGGCGTTCGCGCTCCGCCGCGCCCGTCCGCGACGGCCACGACGTGTTCGACGTCGAGGACCTCGCCTCCGCCTTCCTCCGGCTCGACGGCGGCGTGAGCGTCCAGTTCGAGATCTCGTGGGCCGGCCACGCGGCCGACGACGAGGACATCTCGCTCGAGATCCTCGGGGTGGACGGCGGCGTCCGCCTGTTCAGCCGGTGGTACGCGACCGAGGGCACCGTCGAGGTCTTCCGCGACGTCGGCGGCGTGCCCGCCGTCATCCGGCCCGCCGTCGACGGGCGGGGCGGGGATCACCACTCCGTCGTCCGCGATTTCGTCGCGGCCATCCGCTCCGGCGCGTGGGCGGAGCACGACGGGTCGCTCGCCCTGCGCCGCACGGAGGTGCTGGACGCCGTCTACCGATCGGCGACGGTGGGAGCGGAGGTCGAGCTGTGAGGATCACGATCTACAACGAGAACCTGCACGAGCAGCGAGCGGGTCAGACGGCGGCGCGGCTCTACCCGGACGGCATGCACGCCGCGATCGCCGACGGCCTGCGCGCGCACCTCGGAGACCTCGACCCCGACATCCGCATCGCGACGCTCGCCGACCACCGCGAGACCCTGGCCCCGGCGGAGCTCGCCGCGACCGACGTGCTGCTGTGGTGGGGGCACGAGGGACATCCCGATGTCGACGACGCGGTGGCGGAGGCGGTCGTGTCCCGCGTCCACGCCGGGATGGGGTTCGTCCCGCTGCACTCCGCCCACTACTCCAAGCCGTTCCTGCGGCTCATGGGGACGACGTGCTCGCTGCGGTGGCGGAACGACGCCGAACGCGAGCTCGTGTGGACCGTCGCTCCGGCGCATCCGATCGCGCGGGGCGTGCCGGACCCCATCGTGATCGACGGGCAGGAGATGTACGGCGAGCCGTTCGACATCCCGACCCCGGACGAGCTCGTGTTCATCAGCTCGTTCAGCGGGGGAGAGGTCTTCCGCTCCGGCGCCGCGTACCGCCGCGGGCGCGGGCGCGTCTTCTACTTCTCGCCGGGCGACCAGGAGTACCCCGTCTACCGTCACCCCGCCGTGCAGCGCGTGATCGCGAACGCCGTCCGCTGGGCGGCGCCCGACCTCCCGCCGGCGCACCTCGACTCGCTCCCGCACGCGCGCGGGTGGTTCGAGGCCTGACTGGCCCGCCGGGCGTCCACGACGCCGCGGACACGGGCCCCGCCCCGCCCGCGTGTCGTGGACACTCGGGGGTGGCGGACGAGGCGGGGGCCGTGGGCTGGAGCGGGGCGGAGCGGCGCGCTACTTCGACGAGCCGATCGAGATGCCCTCGACGACGTACTTGCTCGTGAGGGACAGCAGCAACAGGGGCACGGATGCCGCGATCAGCAGCCCCGCGGAGACCAGCGGCTGGTTGTTCACGAGCTTCTCCCCGATCATCGAGAGGGCCGGCGTGAGCAGGCGCTTCGAGTCGTCGGGGAGGAGGATCAGTGCGTAGAGCAGCTCGTTCCACATTCCGAGGAACTGCAGCACGGCCAGCGTCGCGATCGAGGGCTTGGCCATCGGTATCACGATCTGCACGAGCGTCCGGAAGAACCCCGCGCCGTCGACGCGCGCGGCGTCCAGCAGCTCGTCGCCGAGCGAACGGAACGAAAGGCTCAGGAAGAACACCGCGAACGGCAGGCTCGTCGCGACGTACAGCAGGATGACGCTCGCATAGCTCCCGACCAGGCCGACCGCGGACAGCATGAGATAGATCGGCAGGATGAGCACCTGACCGGGCACGAGCATCACCGACACGAACGATCCGGTGATCACCTTCGCGAACGGCGGATTGAACTTCGCCAGCGCATACCCGGCGAGGATCGCGAAGACGAGGACGATCACCAGCGCGGTCGAGACGACCAGGAGGCTCCGCAGGAACGCGGCGCCGGCGCCGTACCCGTTCCAGACCGCGAGGATGTTCGCGAACGTCCACTCGTGCGGGAAGCCGAGCGGGTCGCGCAGGTAGTCCAGACGCGGCCGGAACGCGGCGATCGCGAGGAAGAAGACCGGATAGAGGATGGACGCCGCGAGGATGCACAGCCCGATGAAGATCGGAATGCGGGACTTGCGATTGAGGGTGGCGCTGGTCATGTCAGTCGTTCTCCTGAACGCGGAAGAGCCTGTTCTGAGCGACGGTCAGGATCCCGATGAAGAGGAACAGCAGAACGGCCAGCGCCGCGCCGGGACCGAGGTTCGAGCTGCCGAAGGCCTTGAGGTAGACGAGGTAGTCGATCGTGGTGGTGTCGTACCCCGGACCGCCCGCGGTCATCACGAAGACGAACCCGAACAGGGAGCTGAAGGTGTACAGCACGTTGATGATGAAGACGAAGCCGAGCTCGCGACGGATGTTGGGCAGTGTGATGGAGAACAGCCGCCGCCACCAGCCGGCGCCGTCGAGGGCGGCCGCCTCGAACACCGAGGGGTCGATCGCGGTCAGACCGGACAGGATCAGCAGCGACTGGTAGCCGAACCCGGCCCACACCAGCGCGATCACGATGACCCAGATGGCGAGGTCGCCGTCGGTGAAGAACCGGATGCGCTCGCCGCCGAAGGCGGCGACCACGCCGTTGACGGCGCCGTAGTAGCCGAAGATGCTCTTGAACATGACGCCGACGACCACGATCGACAGGACGTTCGGGAGGAAGAAGATGAACCGGAAGGCCTTCCAGCCGCGGATCTTCTCGAACAGCAGGACCGACACGATGATCGAGAAGAAGATCACGAGCGGGACCGAGATGAGGAACTTCAGGTTGTTGACGAACACCTCGTGGACGAGCGGGTCGGCCAGGATGTTGAAGTAGTTGCCCAGCCCGACCCACTCGAAGTCGACGCCGTCCGTCTTGGTGAACGAGATGTACAGCGCGTACAGGATCGGGTACATCATGAAGCCCACGACGACGAGGAACGCGGGCATGATCGCGAGGAATCCGTACCAGCGCTCGCGGCGGCGCCACGCGGCGCGGGGCGTGCCGGCGACGGCCGGGGCGGCGTTGTCCGCCGCCTCGGCCGTCTCCAGGCTGGAGCCGATCGTGCTCACCCCTGCTCCGCATCCAGTGCGGCCTGCAGCTGGTCGACCGCGCTCTTGGGCGTCGTCGTGCCGAGGAACACCGAGGCGCACAGGCGGTAGTAGAGGTCGATGACCGACTGCGGCATCACGTTGTCGAAGGGGTAGACGATGGTCGCCTTCTTCAGCGCCTCGGCCTGCTCCTTGAGGATCGGGTTCTCGATGACGGACGTGTCGCCCTTCTTGTTGCTCGAGCCCTCCGTCTGGTTGAGCTTGACGTACAGGTCCTGCACCTTCGGCTCAGCGAGGTACTTCATGAACTCCTCGGCCGCATCCTTGTGCTTCGCGTAGGTCGTGATCGAGATAGCGACCTGGGGGCCGCCGGCGGCGACGTCCGAGTACTTTGCGCCCTCCTTCATGGGGATGAAGGCCCAGCCGAGGTCATCCTTCAAGCCCTCGTACAGGCCGACGTCCTCCCAGCTGCCCGAGAAGTAGAACGGCGCCTTGCCCTGCAGGAAGCCGCTCGTCGCGTCGCCGTTGGACACCTCGCCGGCGTCCGCGTTGGTCAGGCCGCTCTTGTACAGGTCGGCGAACGTCTGGAAGGCGTCCTTCATGGGCGTGCTGCTGATCTTGGTTTTGCCCGTGTACTGGTCGGTGAAGGCGTTGGAGCCGAGCTCGCCCGCGGCCTGCGCCGCGACCACCCATGCGCCGACGTAGCCCTCGAGGTTGGCCACGTAGAAACCAGGCTTGCCCGTCTTGTCCTTGTACTCCTTGGCGCGGGACATCATGTCCTCCCAGTTGCTGGGCGCCGTGTCGGCGTCGAGCCCCGCATCGCGCAGAAGCTTCTTGTTCCACCAGATCGTGAAGTACGTGCCGGACCCGTAGGGCAGGGCGAGGAGCTTGCCGTTCTTCTCGTAGTCCTTGCGCACGGTGTTCAGGCCGTTGAAGTTGGCGAGGGTGGAGGAGTCGAGCACCGTCGTGAGGTCGACGAAGTAGCGCGAGAACGACAGTGTCGGGCCGCCCGTGTACTGGATGCGCATGTCCGGACCGTTGCCGGCGATGGATGCCGCCTTGAACTGCGCCGCGTTGGCGCTGATGTCGCCGCCCTGCTCGACGATCTTGACGGTGATGTTCTTGTGGTCCTTCTCGAACGCGGCCGCGGCCTGGTGCAGGAACGACTTGTCGGTCTGCGGTGACCCGTCGTCGTTCGTCTTCGCGAGCAGGCCGGTGTCCCAGATCAGGAGCGTCTGCGGCCCGCTGTTGCTGTTCGACCCGGCGCTGCACGCGCTCGCGCCGAGCACGATCGCCGCCGCCGTCAGGATGGCGGCGGCGCCCTTGAGTCCCCTCATTGCTGTGTCCTTTCGGTGGAGAGCGCGGTCGGCGTGATCGCCGGCCGCGAGGCGTCCGCTCGCGCGTCGGCCCCGTGGCCGCCGCGGTCGGAGACGAATCGACGCAGGAGGGGGCTGCGCGCGGTGCCGGCGGAAGCCAGGCGGCCGCGGGATGGAGACATCGCCGATGTGCGATCCATCATCTCAAGCCCTCCGAACATCATTGGTCGTTTCTGGACCGGGCGGTCGGGTGATCCCGCCGGGTGAACGTGCCGCAGAGTGCTGGCCTCAGCGCCACGCGATGATTAGATCATATCTATCCGATGAACGGAAGACGCAAGTGTGAGATTTTGAACGTGCACATGTTGCTGGTGGCAACGATCTGCCTCCGCATCCAGAGCGCGTGCAGTCTTTTGTATTACCTAAGGGTCCTATCCGTGTATAGTGACGGCGGGTGACCGGTGGTCGGCGGAGTTCGCGTCGGTCTCTGACCGTCGCCCCCTGAGACAGGAGTGGACATGCGCATCGAGGCGGTGGACTTCTTCTACGCCGCGATGCCCGAGATCTCGCTCGACGCCGACGGCAGCCAGGACGCGCTGCTCGTCAGGGTGCGGGCCGGCGACTTCGAGGGCTGGGGCGAGTGCGAGGCGTCGCCGCTGACGTCCATCGCGGCGTTCGTGACGCCGCGCTCGCACGGCGTCTGCCAGCCGGTTTCGGCCAGCGTCCTCGGCGAGCGGCTGGACGGCGTCGACGACATCGCGCGGATCGCCGCGCTCGTCGAGCGTCAGAGCATGGATCTGCTGCAGGCCGCCCACACGTGGTCGGGCATCGAGATCGCGCTGTGGGATCTCCTCGGTCGCCGCTACGAGACCCCGGTCTGGCGGCTGCTGGGCTACACCGCGTCGACGCCGAAGACGCCGTATGCGTCGATGCTGTTCGGCGACACCCCGCAGGAGACGCTCGAGCGCGCCGCCGCCGCGCGTGCGGCCGGCTTCCGCGCCGTGAAGGTGGGCTGGGCCGGCTACGGCGAGCAGTCGCCCGCGCGGGATGCCGACCAGGTGGCCGCAGCCCGGGAGGGACTCGGCGACGGCGACCTGCTCGTCGACGCCGGGCAGATCTGGGGAGAGGACGTCGAGGCCGCGGCCGAGCGGCTCCCCGCGCTGGAGGCCGCCGGCGCGACCTGGCTGGAGGAGCCGTTCCAGCCGCAGGCGTTCCGCGCCTACGCCGCGCTCGCCGCGCGCAGCCCGCTGGTCGGCATCGCCGGCGGCGAGGGGGCGCACTCCGCGCACATGGCGCTCAACCTCATCGACTTCGCCGGCGTGCGATTCGTGCAGATCGACACCGCCCGCATCGGCGGCATCGGGCCGGCCAAGCGCGTCGCCGACCACGCGGCGGCTCACGGGGTGACCTTCGTGAACCACACGTTCACATCGCACCTCGCCCTGTCCGCATCCCTCCAGCCGTTCGCCGGTCTCGCCGAGCACCGCATCTGCGAGTACCCGGTGGGTCCGCGCGCGGTGGCCCTCGCGATCACCCGCGAGCACCTCGTGCCCGGCCCGGACGGCACGATCCACGCTCCCGACGCCCCCGGTCTCGGGATGGACGTCGACCTCGACGCGATCGCCCCGTACCTGCGCGCGGTCGAGATCCGCGTCGACGGCGAGACGCTGTTCGTGAGCCCCGCGCCGAGCGGTACCGTGAAGGACGCCGTCGCGCTGTGACGGCGGGCGGACCTCGCGGAAGGCGCGGAGCATGAACGAACTCTCCCTCGATCCCGACCGGAGCACGGGCTACGCGATGCGGGGTCTGCAGGGCGCCCTCATCGACGCCATCGGGCGCGAGATCGTCCGGGGCCGGTACCTCCCGGGCGACCTCCTACCCAAGGAGGCGGAGCTCACCGAGCAGTACCACGCGAGCCGCACGTCCGTCCGTGAGGCGATGCGCGTGCTGGCCGCCAAGGGCCTCGTCGACATCCGGCAGAAGATCGGCACGCGCGTCCGCTCGCAGGACCTGTGGAACGTGTTCGACACCGACATCCTCCGCTGGCACAGCGAGATCGGGCTCGGCGAGTCCGTCATGCGCGACCTCGTCGAGGTGCGGCAGATCATGGAGCCGGCGGCGGCACGACTCGCGACCGGCCGCGCCGGCATCCCCGACCTGAAGCGGATCGACGATGCACTCACGGCGATGCACGCCGCGGAGGGGGATGCCGACGCCTACGCCCACGCGGACGTCTCGTTCCACCTCGCGATCTACGCCGCCACGCACAACGTGCTGCTGCGCCAGTTCGGCAACGTCGTGGCCGACTTCATGTACCTCACGTTCACCATCCAGCAGCAGGCCGCCGACCAGGAGCTCATCCTGGAGGACGTCGAGAACCATGCCGCGGTGTACCGCGCGATCGACCGCGGCAACGGCGAGGCGGCCGCGGAGGCGATGCTCACCGTCGTGCTCGACGGCAAGAGCTCGCTCGTGCAGGCCCTCAGCGAGGAGTCGGACCGTCGCCGCGCGCAGGGCACCGCAGGATGACGACGCTGCGGTCGGGCGACGCGATGGCCGTCGTGGTCCCGGAGGAGGGCGCGGTCGCGGCATCCCTCCTCGTCCACGGCGTCTCCGTCCTCGCGGTGACCGACCGCACCGCGGCTCCCGCGGAGCCGCACGACGCGCCGACCGACGAGGACGCGTGGGTGCGCGCGTGGCGCGGCGGCTGGCAGCTGTGCCTCCCGTACGCCGGGAGCGCGCCGGATGCCGGGCCGTTCCACGGCCGTGCGTCGCAGACCCCGTGGACGGTCGAGTCGCACGGGGAGTCGTCGGTCGTGCTGGGCTGGGAGGGCGACGGCCTGCGGGTGCGGCGCGAGTGGCGGCTGGCCGGTGGCCGTCTCACCGCTCTGACCACCGCCGAGAACGTGGGCGGGCGACCCGTGCCCTTCGCGCCGGCGGAGCACCTCGTCCTCGGTGACGAACTGCTCGCTCGGCGACCGGATGCCTCATCCGGCGCAGAGCCGGGCGCGTGCGTCGCCGAGCTGACCACCGATCCGCGCACCCTCGTGGCCGTTCTGGACGACGCGGCGGCGCCCGCGGGCGCGCCGATCGCGTGGCCCGGTGATCCGGCCGCGCGGTGGGATGCCGTCGACGAGGGCGCCGCGCGGCTGGCGGTGCTCACACCTCCCGGCGGCGTCGAGGCCTCGGTCGTCGTGCGCGGTGCCCGTGCCGTCGCCGAGGTGCGGTGGGACGCCGCCGCACTCCCGCACGCCGTGCTGTGGCAGGAGGTCGGCGCGACACCGACTCCGCCCTGGGACGGCCGCATCCGTGCCCTGGGCGTCGAACCGACGATGGTGGCGCACGGCGGCGGTCCCGTCGTCGGCGGCCTCCCCGAGCTGGCTCCTGGTGCCGTCGCGCGGTGGTCCTGCTCACTCACGATCGATGGAGAGGTGTCCGCATGAGCGCGTTGCGCTGCGTCGTCACGGGAGCCGCATCCGGGATGGGGGCGGCGATCGCCGAGGGGCTGCGGCGCCGGGGCGACCGGGTCGTCGGCCTCGACCTGTCGCCCGCGACCGACACCCTCATCGTCGACCTCGCTGACGGCGATGCCCGTGCGCGCGTCGCGGAGGAGGCGCGGGCGCGTCTCGGCGGCGTCGACGTGCTGATCAACGCGGCCGGCATCTACCGCCCGGGTTCGGTGGTCGACAGCGTCCCGGACGACTGGCGGCCGGTGTGGGAGGTCGACCTCGTCGCCCCGGTCGACCTCATGCGTCTGCTCGCCCCCGACATGATCGCTGCCGGACGCGGCTGGATCGTGAACATCACGAGCGTGCACGGCCGGATCTCCGAACCCGACAGCCTCGCCTACGACATCGCCAAGGCGGGGCTGGAGGCCGCGACGCGGTCGGCGGCCGTCGACCTCGGCGAGTACGGCATCCTCGTCAACGCCATCGCACCCGGCTTCGTCCGCACCCCGATGGGGCGCCTGCCCGACGGCAGCGACGAGACCGACACCCCCGAGTTCCGAGCCAAGTTCTTCGACGACGGCCGCCTCCCGCTTCGTCGGGGTGCCCGTGCCGAGGAGATCGTCCCGGCCGTCCTCTCCCTCGCCTCCGTCGAGAACACCTATCTCACCGGCCAGGTGGTGGCCATCGACGGCGGATTGACCGCCAGGTTCTGACCGCGACGTCGCGTGCCCGACCCGCTCCACCCGCCTGACCCCTCGTTCCTCACCCGTCCCGATCCCGCCGGAGCCCCGATGACCATCGCCAACGCCCCCCGTCAGCCGCTGCTCCACGATGCCCTCGTCGCGCTGCGCGCGCCCACCCAGCTGTGGTCCGCGCAGGACGGATCGCTCGGCTCGCGGCCCATCCACGGGCTCGCGCACGGCGACGTGCGGGTGCTGCGCGGCCTCGACCTCCGCGTCGGCGGCGAGGTCCCGGAGCACCTCCGCACCGACGGGAGCGCGGCCGATCGGGTGGTCGTCCTGAGCCTCCTGCGTCGTCTCGACGATGCGACGCCGGACCCCGGCATCCGCCTCTCGGTGGACCGGCGGGTCGGTATCGGGACGTGGAGCGAGCGGCTCGAGATCACCAACCGGCACGGCACCGCGGTCGCCGCGCCGATCGAGGTGACGCTGACGGCGGATGCCACGCCCATCGACGCCGTCAAGCAGGGTCTCGCCTCGGCGGCGCCGCCGTGGCTGGCGCGGCAGGGCGACGTCGTGGCGTGGACGGCGGACGGGATCGATGCACGACTCACCGCCGCGGGGTGGGATGTCACGACCGGCGACGACGGGCTGATCCGGCTCACGCGGACGCTGGACGTGCCGCCGCGCGGCCGGGCGGTGGCCGAATGGACGGTCGAGCTGTCCGACCCGGATGGCGCCGTGCGGGGCGCGCGCGGGCCGGTGCCGTGGGGCATCCCCGATCTCGACGGCCTCGAGCCCACGCTCCGCCGCTGGGCGCAGGCGGCGCTCACCGACCTCGACGCGCTGCGGCTCACGGTCGCCGGCCACCCCGACGACCAGTTCCTCGCGGCCGGCGCCCCCTGGTTCTTCACGCTGTTCGGGCGCGACTCGCTGTGGGCGGCGCGCATGATGCTGCCGCACGGCGTGCGCCTGGCGGGCGACACGCTGCGGGTGCTCGCGCGCCTGCAGGGGCGCACCAGCGACGTCGACCGGGCCGAGGAGCCGGGCAAGATCATGCACGAGCTCCGGCGTGGGGAGCTGTCGGTCGAGAGCGGCGTCACCCTGCCGCCGCTCTACTACGGCACCGTCGACGCGACGCCGCTGTGGGCGTGCCTGCTGCACGAGGCGTGGCGCGCCGGGCTCGACGAGGCCGAGGTCCGCGCGCTGCTGCCGACGCTCGAGGCGGCGCTCGGCTGGATGCGGGACGACGGCGACGCCGACGGCGACGGCCTGCTGGAGTACATCGACCGCTCCGGCCACGGGCTGGCGAACCAGGGCTGGAAGGACTCGGGCGACAGCATCCAGTGGCGTGACGGCACGCTCGCCGAGGGGCCGATCGCCCTGTGCGAGGTGCAGGCGTACGCGTACCAGGCCGCGATCGGCGGTGCCGAGCTCATCGAGCGCCTCGGCGCCGACGACGCGGGCGGGTCGGCGGCGGAGCGCGCGCGGGGGTGGCGCGCGTGGGCGGCCGCGCTGCGGCGCCGGTTCCACGAGGAGTTCTGGATCACCGACCCGGAGGTCACCGGCCCCCTCGGCCCGTACCCCGCGGTGGCCCTCGACGCACGCAAGCGCCGGGTCGACACGGTGACCTCGAACCTCGGTCACCTGCTCGGCACCGGGCTGCTGGACGAGGAGCAGTCGCGGCTCGTCGCGGCGCGGCTGTCGTCGCCGGAGCTGGACGCCGGCACGGGGCTGCGGACGATGTCGACGGATGCCGCGGGGTTCTGGCCGCTGAGCTACCACGGCGGCAGCGTCTGGGCCCACGACACGGCCATCGCCGTGCGGGGCCTGAGCGCCGAAGGGTTCCACGCCGAGGCGCTCGGGCTGGTGTCCGGGCTGTGCCGCGCGGCGGAGGCCTTCGGGTATCGCATGCCCGAGCTGCACGCCGGCGACGACGTCGCGCTGCCGGGCAGCCCCTCCCCGTATCCCGCGGCGTGCCGACCGCAGGCGTGGTCGGCGACAGCCGCCCTTGTCGCGGTCGCGGCCGTCCGCGACGCGGATCGGCACGACGTTCGCAGCGCCGACCGCGTTCGGGTCCCCAGCGGCGCCTAGGCCCGCCCGAGGCGGTCAGACGGAGTCGCGCACCTCGAAGCCGTGGTCGCCGGCCGGTGCGAGCTCCGTCACCTCGGCGCCGTCGACGCGGGAGCCCGGCGGGCCGCCCGCCATCCACGCCAGGACGGCGTCGACCTGATCCCGGGTGCCTTCGACCTCGGCCTCGACCGTGCCGTCGCGCCGGTTGCGCACCCAGCCGGCGACACCCGCGGCACGCGCCTCGATGCGCATCGTGTACCGGTACCCGACGCCCTGGACGTCGCCCCGGACGATCACGTGCACGCGCCTCATCCCTCCATGATGGCCCGCACAGCGCATGCTTGAGAGGATGGCCGACATGGGAACGATCGACGACTACGTGGCCGGCCTCGATCCGGCGGACCGCGCCGCGATCGAGCGGGTCTACCGCATCGCGGCGGAGACGGTCGGCGCGGACGAGACCGCGCAGGGCACGAGCTACGGCATGCCGGCGCTGCTCTACCGCGACAAGGCGCTGATCTCCGTGATGCGCGCGAAGAAGCACATCGGCGTGTACCCGTTCAGCGGGCACGTGCCCGACACGGTCGGGGCGCTCCTCGACGGGTACGACCACGAGAAGGGCACGATCCGGTTCCAGCCGGAGCATCCGCTCACCGACGCGGCGATCGCCGCGATCGCGGACGCGCGCCGCGCCGAGATCGACGACCCCTCGGTCAGGCGCCGAGCGCGAGGGTGACGGCGAGCGCGATCATCACGACCGCGATGAGCGCGTCCAGGATGCGCCACGCCCGCGGCGTCGACAGCCACCTCCCGAGATAGCGCGCGCCGAACGCGAGCCCGAAGAACCACAGCGCGCTCGCCGTCGCGGCACCCGCCGCGAACCACCATCGGTCCGCGCCGTGCGTGGCCGCGACCGAACCGAGCAGGAACACCGTGTCGAGGTACACGTGCGGGTTCAGCCACGTCAGCGCGAGGCACGTGAGGATGACGGGCGCGAGCGTCCGCCGCGCCGCCACGGCGACGCCGCCGCGTGCGGACCCGGATGCCACCGACGGTGACGTCGCGGACGGCGACGCATCCGCGGCATCCCGGTCGTCGGCGACGCGCAGCGCCTCCCCGGCCGGGCGCCACGCCCGCCGGGCCGCCATCAGCCCGTAGACGAGGAGGAAGAGCGCGCCCGCCCAGCGGACCACGTCGACCAGCCATGGCACGGCGTGGAGCACGAGCCCGATCCCGGAGACACCGAGCAGGATCAGCGCCGCGTCCGACACCGTGCAGATGAGGGCGACCGCGAACACGTGCTCCCGGCGGAGTCCCTGGCGCAGCACGAACAGGTTCTGCGCGCCGATCGCGACGATGAGCGACAGGCCGAGGCCGAGTCCGGCGAGCAGGGAGGGGAGCACGGCTCCGACGGTACCGGGCGCCCCGCGGTTCAGTACAGCTCAGGATTCTGATGGTGCATTAGCCTGGCTCATCATGCGCATTCCCTTCGACCTCGCCGAGACGCTCGCCGCGGTGATCGACGAGGGCACGCTGGATGCCGCGGCGCGGCGTCTGCACGTCACTCCCTCGGCGGTGAGTCAGCGGATCAAGGCGCTCGAGGAGCAGCTCGGCCGTGTCGTGCTGGTGCGGTCCAAGCCCGCGCGGGCGACCCCGGCGGGAGCCGCGGTGGTGCGGATGGCGCGCCAGCTCTCGCTCCTCGAGCACGACGCGCTCGCGGAGCTGGGTGCCGACGACGACGCGGCGCGGATCAGCGTCGCTCTCGCCGTCAACGCGGATTCGCTCGCGACGTGGTTCCTCGAGCCCCTCGCGCGGCTGAGCTCACGGCATCCGGTCGTCTTCGACCTGCACCGCGACGACCAGGACTTCACCGCAGGCCTGCTCGAGTCCGGCACCGTCATGGCTGCGGTGACCTCGCGCGCGACGCCGGTCGCGGGATGCCGCGTCGTCGGGCTCGGGACGATGCGGTACGAGGCGGTGGCGACACCGGGGTTCGTGGAGACGTGGCTCGGTGGGGCGGCGGCAGCCGCGGCATCCGATCGCGCCGCCGCGCTCGCCGCCGCTCCGCTCGTCGACTTCGACCGCCGCGACGACCTGCAGACGTTGTGGCTGCGGGCGCAGGGGGTGGACGCGGTTCCGCCGCGCCACTACGTCCCGGCGTCGAGCGACTTCGCGCGCGCCGTCGCGCTGGGTCTCGGATGGGGGCTGCTGCCGTCCTTCCAGTCCGCGGCGGGTCTGGCTGCGGGGTCGCTCGTGCGGCTGGGTGGCGCTCCGGTGGACGTCCCGCTCTACTGGCAGCAGTGGAACCTGCGCTCGCCCCTCCTCGACGCGATCGCCGCGGAGCTGGTGGCCGAAGCCCGCCGCGTCCTCACGCCCTGACCTCGGCCCAGGACGCGTCGCGCCGCCTCGCGCGCGTCAGTCGTCGCTGACCCGCAGGACGAGCTTGCCGCGCGTGTGCCCGCGCTCGAGCTCCGCGTGTGCGGCCGCGGCATCCGCGAGGTCGAAGACGCGGTCGACGAAGACGCGGATCGATCCGCTCTCCAGCAGCCGTGCCACCGTCGCGAGCGCGTCGCCGTCCGGGATGACCTTGTAGTGCGTCGCCCGCAGGCCGGCCGCGGCGGCGGCATCCGCGTAGCCCGGCCACGATCCGCTCGGCACGATCACGTACAGGCCTCCCCGGCGCAGCACCGAGAGCGAGCGCGAGCCCGTGCGGTCGGATGCCTCGCCGACGAGGTCGATCACCACGTCGACCTCGCCCACGACGTCCTCGAAGCGGGTGCTCTCGCGGTCGATCACGACGGATGCGCCCAGGTCGCGCAGCCACGCGGCGTTCCGCGCGGATCCCGTCGTGGTCACGTGCGCGCCGAAGTAGGCGGCGAGCTGGACCGCGAAGTGCCCGACCCCGCCGGCGCCGGCGTGGATGAGCATCCGCTGCCCCTCGTGGGCATGGGCCGTCTCGACGACCAGGCCCCACGCGGTGAGCGCCGCGAGGGGGACCCCGGCCGCCTCGACGTGCGAGAGCGACGCCGGCCGGCGGGCGAGGGACAGCGACGGGACGACGGCGTACTCGGCGTAGGTGCCGCCGGTGCGCGGGAAGGCCGCCATCCCGAACACCGGCGTTCCGGGCGGGAAGGGGTGCGTCTCGTACGGTGCGCGCACCACGACGCCGCTGAAGTCGAAGCCGGGCGTCGCCGGGAGCGAGAGCGCGGAGAAGACCCCGGAGCCGCCGCGCGTCTTCGCGTCGATCGGGTTGACCCCCGCAGCGACGACGCGCACGAGCACCTCGCTGAGCACGGGGGAGGGCACCTCGAGGGATGCCTCGTGCAGCACGTCCGGCCCGCCGGGAGCGTCGAAGACGACGGCCCGCATGCGCTCCGGCGGATCGGCGACCACCGCGGCGGTGCCGTCTGCGGGGTCAGCTGCCCGCTGTGTGCGGAATCTCATCGGCCGTTCCCTCCCCGTGCGTGTCGACGTCGGCAGCGCAGGTGCCCTGGACGGGACCAGTCAATCGTGCGATTGTCTCGCACGTGTTACGCCGGTGCGACAACACGGCGACGGGCGGTGACGCGACCGGGCGCGGGGCGGGTCAGGCGCGGGGGGTCTCGCCGCGGGCGAGCGCGCCGAGCAGCTCCGTCAGCTGGCCGATCGTCTCGAGCGGCCATTGGCCGAGCGTCTCCGCCAGCCGGCGCTCGTGCGGGGCGCGCGCGGCGTTGAGCCGCTCGGTGCCCTCGGCGGTGATCGCGATGAGCCGTACGCGGCCGTCCGCCGGATCCGCGGTCCGTGAGACGAAACCCCGGTCCTCGAGCTCGCTCACGCTGCGGCTGGTCAGGCCCTTGTCCGCGCTCACCCGTTCGGCCAGCGCGGAGAGGGTGATGGGACCGGTCCGCTCGATGACCGTGAGGACCTTGTACGAGCCCGGCAGCATCCCGGGACTCGCGGTCTCGGCCGCCGTGACGTAGATGCGCCGCCACTCGGCCATGAGCTCCGAGAACGCGCCCTCCAGGGCGTGCATCGCCTCGATGCGCTCCGGGTCCTCCGGGGCGACGCCGTCGGGCGGCGCCCCGGAGGGGGAGGTCGTTGTCATCGGCGTGAGGTCTCCGTGGTGTCGGCGGCTGCGGCATCCGCACCGCTCGGGACCCTGATGCTACCCGTCGCGGTGAGGGACTCCATCGCCTCGGGGACGGAAACCGTCGCGAGGTCGGCCTCGCTGGCCTGGATCCGCTCGCTCGTCGTCATCCGCGTGAGCGGCTTGTTCGGGAGGAACAGGATGGCGATGAGGCTCACGATAGCGAACGGGACGGCGATCAGGAACGCGTGCGAGATGCCCTGCGCGTAGATGTCCTCGAAGGTGACGCGCAACGCGTGCGGCATCGAGGAGACCTTGGGGATCGAGCCCGACGCGAGGGTCGTGATCCACTTCTGCGCCTGGTCGCCGAGGGAGGCGATGGCCTTCCCGATGTCGTCCTTGCGGTCGGTGACCAATTCCGGGATGCGCGCGGCCACAGCCGCTCCCATCACCGAGACGCCGATCGTGCCGCCGAGGCTCCGGAAGAACGTGACGCCCGAACTGGCGACGCCGATCTGCGCCGGGTCGGTCGCGTTCTGCACGACCAGCACGAGGTTCTGCATCGTCATGCCCACGCCCGCGCCGAGCAGGAACATGTAGAGCGAGACGAGCGCGAAGTTCGTGTCGTAGTGGATGGTCGACAGCAGGTAGGTGCCGGCGATGAGGAGCACCCCGCCGGCGATGAGGTACGGCTTCCAGCGCCCGAACCGCGTGATGAGGGCGCCGACGCCCATCGAGGCGACGAGCAGGCCGCCGATCATCGGGATGGTCATCAGACCCGCCTCGGTCGGCGTGGCGCCGCGTGCGGACTGCATGAACTGGCTGAGGAACACCGACGCCCCGAACATCGCGAGCCCGGTCGCGATGGACGCGATCACGGCGAGCGTGAACGTGCGGTTGCGGAACGTCGAGAGCGGGATGAGCGGCTCCGTGACCTTCATCTCCACGATCACGAACAGGATCGTGCCGAGGATGGCGCCGCCCACCATGAGGATGGTCTGCATGCTCCACCAGTCGAAGCTCGAGCCGGCGAGGCTGATCCAGATGAGGAGCAGGGCGACCGAGGCCGCCAGGAGCACGATGCCGAGGTAGTCGATGCTGACCTTCCGCTTCGCGCGGGCGGGCACGTGCAGCGTCTTCTGAATGATCAGGAGCGCGGCGATCGCGAACGGGAGCGCGACGTAGAAGTTCCAGCGCCATCCGAAGCCGTCGGTGATGACGCCGCCGAGCAGCGGGCCGCCGACCGTGGCGACGGCCATGACGGCGCCGAAGAGGCCCATGTAGCGCCCGCGCTCGCGCGGGCTGATGATGTCGGCCATCAGCACCTGGCTGAGCGCGGCGAGCCCGCCGGCGCCGATGCCCTGGACGGCGCGGAAGGCGATGAGCGTGTTGGTGTCCTGCGAGAAGCCGGCCGCCGCGGTCGCGAGGACGAAGATCACGATCGCGAGCTGGAAGAGCAGCTTGCGGTTGAAGAGGTCGGCGAGCTTGCCCCAGATCGGGGTGGAGATCGCCGTGGTCAGCAGCGTGGCGGTGACGACCCACGTGAACGCGGTCTGGTCGCCGTTGAGGTCGTGGATGATGACCGGGAGCGACGTCGAGACGACGGTCGAGGCGAGCATCGACACGAACATGCCGAGGAGGAGGCCGGAGAGGGCCTCGAGCACCTGGCGACGGGACATCGCGGGCTTCGCGAGCACGTCGCTCGCCGAGCCGGATGCGGGCGTGGACATAGCGGATCCTTCGAGGAGTGAGAGTGGTGGCGCGGCACCGTCGGCGCGTGTAGTTGATGAAGCTCAACTGTTGACGAACATCAACTGTTGACGAAAGTCAACGATATACCCGAACGTTGACGAACGTCAACTATTCCCGCGCAGGTCGTTCATCGGTCGCAACCTGCCGCTCTCGCGGGGTCGGGGCATCCGAAAGCGACCCGATGCGCCCGATGACGCGCGGGGCGCGAGAGGGTGGGGACGCGCGTCGTCAAGGTTCATCGGTCGCAAACTGCCGCTCTCACGCTCCGGGCGCGCTCGAAAGCGACCTGTTGCGACCGATGAACGGGCTGGGGGCTGGGGGGGAGGAGAGGGTCAGTCGGCGAGGGCCAGCGCGCGGAACGGCTGACGGGCGGCGACGGGCCGCGGCATCCGCTCGCCGGCGTGGGGGGCGCCCGCGCTCCTCGTGAGCTGCGTGCGACGGTAGAGCTCGTCGATCAGCGACGTCGCGAGCTTCACGAGCTTGGCGATCTCGGCGTCGTCGCGATCGACCCACGCGCACTTCGGCTCGTCGTCGACGGGGACGAATCCGTCGTGCTCCTCCCACGCGACGAGCGTGCGCTCGGCGCCGATCACGTGCTGCTGCCACCACACCTGGCGGAGGTACGAACGCGGGATGCTGCGCCAGCTCTTGTTCGTCGTCTTGATCTCGGCGAGCGTGACGCGGCCGGATGCGTCGACGACGATCCCGTCGGGGGTGGCGAGGTGCCGGTGCTCGACGACGGCGCGGAACAGGACCGTGGACGGCTGGATGCCATGGGTCGCGGCGACCCAGCGCGCGATCTCGGGCTCGCGGCGGCGACCGTGGTCGGTGTAGGCGTTGCCCGAGAAGCCCGAGCCCATGAGCTTGGCGTCGGCGGCGCGGGGGATCGCCCGCTCGCTCGTGAGGGTCGCGACATCCGTCGCGGTGATGCCGCGGGACCGCGCCCGTACCCAGGCCACGCGATCGCGGGAGTCCGCGACGATGCGGGCGGCGAGCTCGGGGGTCACGTTCCGAGGCTACGCCGCCCGCGCGACATCCTCCGCCTGCGACACCCTGCCCCGCTCGCCCGAGCCCGCTGCGACACCCTGCCCCGCTCGCCCGAGCCCGCTGCGACACCCTGCCCCGCTCGCCCGAGCCCGCCGCCCGAGCCCGCCGCCCGTCGTCGAGTGCACGACTTGGCCTCGAATGCACGACCTGTCGACGCAAGCAGGTCGTCCATTGGGCGCGAAGTCGTACACTCGGCGACCTCTCCCCAGGGCGGTCCTCGGAGCAGCCATCCACCCCCGCCCTGCGCGGCGCGCAGCGGGACCGGGAACGCGGCGACGCTCAGGTGAACTTCGTGGATCTCAAGCTCCGTCGCCCGCACGCGCTCATCGAGGTCGACGGCGAGTCGAAGTACCTCGACGAGACACTGCGCTCCGGCAGGTCGCTGGAGGACGTTCTCCTCCGCGAGAAGCAGCGTGAGGACTGGATCCGCGGCGCTACGGGGCTCAGCCTGGCTCGTGTTGGAGCGGCGCACATCCGGACGCCGGAGGTGCTCGCCTCCCGCCTGGCCTCGTTCGGCATCCGTCCCGCGGTCTGAGACGCATTCAGCTCGCGAGTGCACGACTTCGCCGCGAATGCACGAGCTGTTCACGCGAACACGTCGTGCACTGGGCAACAAGTCGTGCACTCGGCGGGGAAGGGGGAGACGAGACGGGACTAGAGGGCCGAGATCTGCACGGGATGCCGGGATTTGGCGGGGTGCGGGGGAGGACGTAGACTGGGGGCAACCGAAGACCGCTGGTCATCGTCGTGCGCGTGCGCGGGACGATCGAAGCACTGCTCAGCAGGGGCCCGCGCAGGTGACACGAACGAATCTCCGATTCATGCTCCGTGCGCTTGCGCCGGAGCATTTTTGTTTGCGCAGCGCAGGCGGCCGAGGCCGACGCCCCGCCATCGCGGAGCGTCTCGTACAGAAACCCCGCGGGATCCGTTCCGCGGGGCGGACAAGGAGTGGCCATGGCGCAGAAGGACGCAACGGTCGCCGAGCTCACGAAGAACTTCGAGGACTCGACCGCCGTTCTGCTGACCGAGTACCGCGGTCTGACGGTTGCCCAGCTCAAGGAGCTGCGCAACAGCATTCGTCAGGACGCGGAATACGCCGTGGTGAAGAACACGCTGACCAAGATCGCGGCCAACAAGGCCGGGATCGACTCGCTGGACGACGACCTCAAGGGGCCGTCCGCCATCGCGTTCGTGCACGGTGACCCGGTCACCGTCGCGAAGGGTCTGCGTACCTTCGCCAAGGCACACCCTCTTCTCGTGATCAAGGGCGGGTACTTCGACGGTGCCCCCCTGAGCGCGGACGAGGTCAACAAGCTCGCCGATCTCGAGAGCCGTGAAGTCCTGCTGGCGAAGCTCGCCGGCGCGATGAAGGCCTCGATGACCAAGGCGGCATACGTCTTCAATGCGCTCCCGTCGAAGGCCGTTCGCACGGTCGACGCGCTGCGCGAGAAGCAGGAGCCCGCGGCCTGACCGGCCCCGGCGTAGTAGAACCCCGAATCAAGGAGAATCATCATGGCAAAGCTCAGCACTGAGCAGCTGCTCGACGCCTTCAAGGAGCTCACGCTCATCGAGCTCAGCGAGTTCGTCAAGGCCTTCGAGGAGACGTTCGACGTCACCGCCGCCGCGCCCGTCGCGGTCGCCGCTGCCGGCGCCCCCGCCGGTGGTGCCCCCGCCGAAGAGGCCGAGGAGAAGGACTCGTTCGACGTCGTCCTCGAGGCTGCCGGCGACAAGAAGATCCAGGTCATCAAGGTCGTCCGCGAGCTCACCTCGCTCGGCCTCGGTGAGGCCAAGGCCGTCGTCGACGGTGCCCCCAAGGCCGTGCTCGAGGGCGCGACCAAGGAGGCCGCCGAGAAGGCCAAGGCCGCTCTCGAGGAGGCCGGCGCTTCGGTCACCCTCAAGTAGTCGATCCCGACTTCTTCTTCGGATGCCCCGGACCCCGTGTCCGGGGCATCCGTGCGTCCGGGCATGGTTCCGTGCCGCCGACGACGCGACGCCGACCTCGGCGCGTCGCGAGAAACCTGAGTGACCCCCTCGTGTCGGCACGGGGTCGTCCGGTACCCTTGATCGACGGGCTCGAATCGTTTCGACCCTTTACCGTGTACAACTATCTCCCCCCTCGCGCCTGACCCCGGGTCCACCGGTGCCGACGCTTCCGCATCGATGCCGAACCGAATCGCCCTGTGACTGCCGACACCGCCACCATTCCCGTCATCCGCCCCGAAGAGACCGCCGCCGAGGCGTCGCGCCCCGACGACGTCGCCCGCGACCCCGCGGCCCCCGCGCCCGACCGCACGCCGACCGGCTCGGTCCGGACCGCGACCGGGTCGATCCGCGCGATCACGGGCGCCATCCGCATCCCACCCGCCACTGGCGCCATCCGCACCCTGGGCTCCGACCCGGCGACCGCCCCCATCATGCTCCACCCGGGCGACGCGATCCCCGCCGCCCGGCGCATCGTCTACGTCATCCTGCTCGGGGCGCTGACCGCTCTCGGACCGTTCACGGTCGACCTGTATCTGCCCGCGTTCCCCACGCTCGAGCAGGACTTCCAGACGACGGCCGCGGCGATCCAGCTGACCCTCACCGGGACGATGATCGGCTTCGGCCTCGGCCAGCTGATCGTCGGCCCCCTCAGTGACAAGCTGGGGCGCCGCATCCCGCTCCTCGTGGTGACCGGCGTGCACGTCGCGGCGAGCATCGCGGCCGCGCTCGCGCCGAGCCTGCTGCTGCTCGGCGGCGCGCGGGTCCTGATGGGGATGGGGGCTGCGGCGGGCGGCGTCGTCGCCATGGCGATCGTGCGCGACCTGTTCGGCGGGCGGCGCCTGGTCGTGATGCTCAGCAGGCTGGCCCTCGTCTCCGGTGCCGCGCCCGTCATCGCGCCGCTGATCGGCTCGGCGCTCCTCTCGGTCATGTCGTGGCACGGGATCTTCGTCGTCCTGGCCTGCTACGGCGCGGTGATGCTCGTCTGCGCGATCTTCCTCATCCCCGAGACGCTGCCCCGCGCCCGCCGTCAGGAGCGAGGCTCGACCACGGTGCTGCAGCGCTACGGCAGCGTGCTGCGGGACCGCGTGTTCATCGGCGTGCTCGTGATCGGCGCGATGACGTTCAGCGGACTGTTCTCGTACCTGTCCAGCTCGTCGTTCCTGTTCCAGCAGACGTACGGGTTCGACCCGCAGCAGTACGGGTTCCTGTTCGCCGCGAACTCGCTCGGGCTCGTCCTCGGGGTGCAGGCGGCCTCGCGCCTCGCGGCGCGATTCGGGCCTCAGTGGGTGCTCGCCTTCTCCACCTCGACGCTCGTCGTGGCCGCCATCGCGATCGCGGTCACCGATCAGCTGCACCTCGGCCTGTGGGGCACGATCATCCCGCTGTTCGTGTTCATGACCGCGTGCGGGTTCACGTTCCCGTGCGTGCAGGTGCTGTCGCTCGACCGGCACGGAAAGGCCGCCGGCACCGCCGCGTCCCTCATCGGGTTCGCGAACAACGCCGTCGCCGGCCTGATCTCGCCGATCGTGGGCCTGATCGCGGCGGGCGCGGGCATCACCGCGACCACGATGGCGGCCGTGATGATCGGCTGCGCCATCATCGGCGCGCTCGCGCTGTGGTTCATCGTGCGTCCGCGCACGGTGCCTCAGCTCACCCCCTGACCGCCGTCCCGTCGCGCCGCTAGCGTGGGGGAGTGACCTCTCCGTTCGTGCCCCTGCCCGCCGCCGCGCCGTCCACCGAAGGGACGGATGCCGCCGGCATCCTCCGCTTCATCGAGGCCGTGGAGGCTCATCCCGACCACGAGCCCCACGGGCTGATGATCCTGCGGCGCGGCCGCGTGATCGCGCAGGGATGGTGGGCGCCGTACACGCGCGAGCGGCGGCAGCTGGTGTACTCGCTGAGCAAGAGCTTCACCTCGGCGGCCGCGGGGCTCCTCTACGACGACGGGCTTCTCGACCTCGACCGGCCGGTGGTGTCCTTCTTCCCCGAGTTCGCCGACGAGATCACCGATCCGCGGAGCCGCGGCATCCTCGTCCGGCATGTCGCGTCGATGGCGACGGGACATCGCGACGACATGTACGACATCGCGTTCGGCGCGGATCCCGCCGAACCGGTGCGCGGCTTCCTCCTCCATCCGCCCGAGGAGGAGCCGGGCAGCGTGTTCGCCTACAACCAGCCGGCGACGTACACGCTGGCCGCGATCGTCCAGCGACTGGCGGGGCGCCGCCTCGTAGACCTCCTCCGCGAGCGGGTGCTGGACCCGATCGGCGCCGGGGAGCTGCGCTGGATGCAGCAGCCTGCGGGCCGCGACCTCGGCTATTCCGGATCGTTCATGACCACGGACACCGTCGCCCGGCTCGGACAGCTGCTCCTCCAGCGGGGCGAATGGGCAGGTCGCCGCATCCTCTCCGAGGAGTGGGTGCGGATGGCGACCTCTCCGCAGGTGTCCACCGCGGGCAACTGGGGGAACGGCCCCGATTCGGACTGGACGCAGGGCTACGGATTCCAGCACTGGATGGCGCGGCACGGCTTCCGGGGAGACGGCGCGTGGGGGCAGTACTGCGTCGTGCTGCCCGAGCATGACGCGGTCGTCGCGCTCCAGGGTCAGATCCCGGACATGCAGGGTCTGCTCGACCTGATGTGGGAGCACGTCCTCCCGGCGTTCGGGTCGGCGGGCACGGCCGAGGACGACGCGCGTCTCGCGGCGCACCTCGCCGACGCTGTGCTGCCCGCCGCGGCTGTCGACACCGCCGAGCTGTCGGACGCGGATGCGGCGGCGTGGGACGGAAGCGAGTTCGTCGCTGCGCGGCGCGGCGGAGCGGACGCCCGCGTGGACCGCGTCGGCACAGGCTGGCGCCTGGTGCTGACGACCGCCGGCGGACGCGTCGGGGCGGGCTTCGAGCCGGGACGCGGCTGGACGGTGTCGGACGACGCCGGCCCCGCCGTGGCGGTGAGCGGGGGTTTCGTCTCCTCGACGAGCCTTCAGCTCGACGTGGCGTTCCTCGAGACCCCGCACCGGCTGCACGTGACGCTCGAGCGTCCCGCCGATGACGGGGATCGCATCGGCGAGGTCACCACGCGATGGGAGACCGAGCCGCTGCACGGGGCGGATCCGGCGACGCTCACCGCCCCGCGGGACTGAGGGGGTCGTCCGGGCGCCGCACCGGCTGCAGCCGGAAGAGTCGGACCGTCCGGCCCGACGCCCGCTCGTACGACCGGTAGCCGGGCCACTGGCGCTCGATGCGGTCCCACGCGGCGTCCCGCTCCTCGTCCGGGATCAGCGACGCCCGCACCGGCATGCGGCGTCCGCGGACGGTGATCTCGGCATCCGGATGCGCGAGGAGGTTCCCGGTCCACGCGGGATGCCGCCCGCCGGCGAAGTTCGTCCCGGCCACGATCGCGCGACCCTGGCCGTCCGGGCAGTACATGAGCTGCGCGTCGCGCGGCGCGCCCGAGCGTGCGCCGACCGTGTGGAGCACGAGGGAGGGCACGAGGAGGCCGCTGATCGGCATCCTCCCGCCGCTGATGAACGAGAAGAAGCGCTCCAGCACGGGCATGATCCGAGGTCCGTACCGGCGGAACACCCGAGTGCGCGTCAGCGGGGCGATGGCGGTTCGCGCGATGTCGATGACCCGGGGCATGCCGCCATCATGCCCCACCGCGGTGGCTGCGCGTCGCTTCCGGCGCGTCCGTTCGAAAACCCGGATGGCCCGGATGGCGCGCCGGGTGCGTGGCGGTCCGTGCCGCGTGTCGCGGCGGTCGGTCCGCGTTCTCGCACCGGCGGCGCGGACGACCGGCGCCGCGCCGGCGGCCGCCGAGCGGGGAGCCTCAGCCCGTGCGGAGGGACCACGGGTCAGAATGGGGCGATGACCGCGGACGCCGAACGAGCCTCGGATGCCGCCGCCCGGCGCGCATCCGCCCGCCGCCTGCTCGTGCCGGGGCTCGTGCTGGTCGCGCTGTCGTGCGTGCTGGGGGCGTGGATCCTCGCCCGCGGCAACGACCCGTTCGTCGTCGACGCGTGGTGGAACGACCTGCTGACCGCGTGGGTCTCTCCGGTCGCGCTCGGCGTCTCCCGCTTCATGAACGCCGCGGGGGGAGGGCTGCTCGGGGTGCTCATCCTGCCGCTGGCACTCGCCGCGCTGCTGCTGCTCCTGCGCAGACCCTGGGCGGCTGCGTACTTCGTGGTCGCCGAGATCGGGAGTGCCGGCGGGGTTCAGGCGCTCAAGCATCTCTTCGGCCGCGCCCGTCCGGAGAACATCATCGTCATCAGCGACTTCGGGTCGTTCCCGTCCGGCCACGTGGCCAACGCGGCGACGATCGCGGCGGTGGCGTTCGTCCTGTTCCCGCGGGTCTGGACCGCCGTCGCCGGAGCGGCGTGGGTGGTGCTGATGGCCTTCAGTCGCACGTACCTCCACGCGCACTGGCTGAGCGACACGCTCGGCGGGGCGCTGATCGGATGCGGGGCGGCGCTGCTCGTCGCGGCCGCATTCGCCGGTCCGCTCCTGCGCGAGCACCGTGCCGTCGTCGCACGCCCGGCCGTCGGACCACCGACGAGCGACGGCCCGCCGCGGCGGCGCACGGAAGCTCCGTAGCACTCGGGTCGCACGGGTCCTCCTGGGCGTTCGTTCCGGGGGGATGCGCGCCTGCCGTCCGCGGAGCCGCGTCGCTAGGCTGTGCCCATGCCCGAGGACCCCGCCGTCACCGCTGCCAACGCCGAACTCGCACGCCTCCGCGCGGAGGCGGATGCGGCCGAGGCGCAGCTGAAGGCGGCGCAGGCCCGGGCGGCGCTCGCCGCCGCCGAGGCCGAGGCCGCGAAGGCGGCAGCCGGAACGCCCTCCGCGCCGGATGCCGCGACCGTGCCCGAGTCCGCATCCGCCGCACAGGAGGCCCCCGTGCCGGACGCCCCGGCGCCCGCGGATGCCCCCGCGCCAGACGCCGCCGCAGGGGCCGAAGCTCCCGCCCCCGCCCCCGCCCCCGCACCCGCGGCGTCGGGGCCGCTCGACGCCGCAGAGGTCGCCGCGATCGTCGCCGGCTACACCTTCGAAGAGGCGACCCTCGACCTGGGTGCTCTCGTCAACACCGAACCCGTGCCCTCGGCGCAGATCCGCATCCCGCTCGGCATGATGAACCGCCACGGACTCGTCGCCGGCGCCACCGGCACCGGCAAGACGCGCACCCTCCAGGGCCTCGCCGAGCAGCTCGCCGCGAACGGCGTGCCCGTGTTCGCCGCCGACATCAAGGGCGACCTCTCCGGCGTCGCGACCCCGGGGGAGTCGAGCGACAAGCTCCTCGCGCGGACACAGGCGATCGGGCAGGACTGGAAGCCCGAGGCATCCGTCACGGAGTATTTCGCGCTCGGCGGCGTCGGCAAGGGCGTTCCGGTGCGGGCGACGGTGTCGGGGTTCGGCCCGTTGCTGCTGAGCAAGGTCCTGGGGCTGAACGAGACGCAGGAGTCCAGCCTCGGTCTCGTCTTCCACTACGCCGACAGCGCGGGGCTCGCGCTGGTCGACCTGTCCGACCTGCGCGCCGTCCTCACCTACCTCACGAGCGACGAGGGCAAGGACGAGCTCAAGACGCTCGGCGGCCTGTCCGCGGCGACGGCGGGCGTGATCCTCCGCGAGCTCATCACCTTCGCGGATGCCGGTGCCGACGTGTTCTTCGGCGAGCCCGAGTTCGACGTGCAGGACTTCCTGCGCACCGCCCCCGACGGCCGCGGCGTGATCTCGCTGCTCGAGGTCCCCGGGGTCATCGACAAGCCGGAGCTGTTCTCGACGTTCCTCATGTACCTGCTCGCCGAGCTGTTCGAGATCCTCCCCGAGGTCGGGGACCTCGACAAGCCCAAGCTGGTGTTCTTCTTCGACGAGGCGCACCTCCTGTTCAAGGACGCATCGAAGGCGTTCCTCTCGGCGATCACGCAGACCGTGCGGCTCATCCGCTCCAAGGGGGTGGGAGTCTTCTTCGTGACGCAGACGCCGAAGGACGTCCCCTCGGACGTGCTGGCGCAGCTCGGCTCCCGCGTGCAGCACGCGCTGCGCGCGTTCACCCCCGATGACGCGAAGTCGCTGCGTGCGACGGTCGGCACGTACCCGAAGTCGGGATACGACCTGGAGCGCGTGCTGCAGGAGCTCGGCACCGGCGAGGCGATCGTCACGGTCATGAGCGAGAAGGGCGCGCCGACCCCGGTCGCCTGGACCCGCCTGCGCGCACCGCAGGGACTCATGTCGCCGACGCCCGATCCGCAGATCGTCGCTGCCGTGAACGCCTCGCCGCTCCTGGCGAAGTACGGCACCCCGATCGACCGCGAATCGGCGCGTGAGATCCTCACCGCCAAGATGAACGCCGCAGAACAGGCCGCGGCGGCGGAGCAGGCCGCGCTCGACAAGGCGAAGGCGGATGCGGAGCTCGCGAAGCAGCAGGCGGCGGCCGACAAGGCGAAGGCCGCGGCCGACAAGAAGGCGCAGGCCGAGTACGACCGTCTCATGAAGAAGACCGCCGGCACGACACGGACGACCCGGACGACCCGCGCGGCCGCGAAGTCGCCGATCGAGCAGGTGCTCAACTCCAAGACGACGCAGACGATCCTGAGCGGGGTCATCCGCGGCATCTTCGGCAACGGTCGCCGCTGACGGCGGGTGGTCGGCGCCGCCCCGACTTCCACTGAATGGTTCCGGACGGGCGCCGGCCGAGGGCCCCCACGTACGATAGCCCTATGGCGACGAAGGCACCGAAGACGGACATCGACGAGTCGAAGGTCGCGGTCTCGGGCCGCAAGAAGGTCGCCGTCGGGGTTCCCGCGGTACTGCACGCGCTCGAGATCTCGTACGAGCAGATGGGCGTCAAGCGCAGCGTCGAGACCCTGATGCGAGTGAACCAGAAGAACGGGTTCGACTGCCCCGGCTGCGCGTGGCCGGAAGCGGATCACCGGCACATCGCCGAGTTCTGCGAGAACGGTGCGAAGGCGGTCGCCGAGGAGGCGACGCTCCGTCGCGTCGAGCCCGCGTTCTTCGCCGCGCACTCGATCGCCGAGCTGGAGGCGCACGACGACTGGTGGCTCGGTCAGCAGGGGCGGCTGACCGACCCGATGATCCTCGACGAGGGCGCCACGCACTACCGCCCCATCTCGTGGGACGACGCGCTGCACGAGATCGCCACCGCCCTGCGCGACCTCGACGACCCCGACGAGGCCGTCTTCTACACGTCCGGCCGCACCTCCAACGAGGCGGCGTTCCTGTACCAGCTGCTCGTCCGGGGCCTTGGGACCAACAACCTTCCCGACTGCTCGAACATGTGCCACGAGTCATCCGGTTCAGCCCTCACCGAGACCCTGGGGATCGGCAAGGGCACGGTCTCGATCGACGACGTGCACAACGCCGACCTCTTGATCGTGGCCGGGCAGAACCCCGGTACGAACCACCCCCGCATGCTCAGCGCGCTCGAGAAGGCGAAGCAGAACGGCGCGACGATCGTCGCGGTAAATCCGCTGCCGGAGGCCGGACTGCTGCGGTTCGAGAACCCGCAGACGCCCCAGGGCGTCATCCTCGGCGGCACCAAGATGGCGGACGAGTTCGTGCAGATCCGCCTCGGCGGCGACCAGGCGCTCTTCCAGGCGATCGGCAAGCACCTGCTCGAGGTCGAGGAGCGGGACGGCGGAGTGCTCGACCACGACTTCATCGCGGCGCACACGAGCGGGTTCGACGACTACCGGCGTGCGATGGCGGATGCCTCGTGGGCAGAGCTCGTCGAGGCGACGGGAGTCGCGGAGGGGACGATGCGGCGCGTGGCCGAGCTCGTCCGCACGTCGCCCTCCACCATCGTCTGCTGGGCGATGGGCCTGACCCAGCACAAGCACGCGGTGGCCACCCTGCACGACGTCGTCAACGTCCTCCTGCTGCAGGGCAACATCGGGCGCCCCGGCGCCGGTGTGTGCCCGGTGCGCGGACACTCGAACGTGCAGGGCGATCGCACGATGGGGATCTACGAGAAGCCGTCGGAGGCGTTCCTCGCAGCCCTCGACGAGGAGTTCGGCTTCACCGCGCCGCGCGAGCACGGGTTCGACACGGTGCAGGCGATCCGCGCCATGCGCGACGGCCGGGCGCGAGTGTTCATGGCGATGGGCGGCAACTTCGTGTCCGCCACCCCCGACACCGCCGTGACCGAGGCCGCGCTGCGCAACATGGACCTCACGGTGCAGGTGTCGACGAAGCTCAACCGCTCGCACGTCGTCACCGGCCGGCGGGCGATCATCCTGCCGACGCTCGGTCGCACCGATCGGGACCGTCGCACCGGCCGGGACGGTGTGGCGCGCGAGCAGAAGATCACCGTCGAAGACTCGATGAGCGCCGTGCATGCGTCCCGCGGACGCCTCGCACCGCCGTCGGACGACCTGCTCAGCGAGGTCGCGATCATCGCCCGCATCTGCCGGCTCCTGTTCGGCGAGGACGCGGTCGGGACCCGGCCGGTGGAGGCATCCGACCGCCCCGGCGCCACGCATCCCGTCGAGCACGACCTCGGCCAGGCGGAGCGTTCGCCCGCGAACGAGCGCGCCCGCGCGGGAATCGAGGACGACGACGCTCGCGTGCAGCATCCCGCGAACGTGCCGCAGGCCGACTGGGCGGCGCTCGAGACCGACTACACACTGATCCGGAAGCACATCGCCAACGTCGTGCCCGGCTTCGACGACTTCGAGAAGCGCGTCGACAAGGGGCGGACCTTCATCCTCCCCAACGGCCCGCGCGACGCCCGCTCGTTCGCAACGGCCACCGGCAAGGCGATGTTCACCGTGAACGAACTGGAGTTCCCGCGCATCCCCGAGGGCCGAGTGATCCTGCAGACGCTCCGCTCGCACGACCAGTACAACACCACGATCTACGGCAAGGACGACCGCTACCGCGGCATCCACGGCGGTCGTCGCGTCGTGCTCGTCAACGCTGAGGATGTCGCGGCGCTGGGCTTCGCCGACGGCGAGATCGTCGACCTCGTTTCGGAATGGACGACGCCGAGCGGTGAGGTCGAGGAGAGGCGGGCGGAGGAATTCCGGATCGTGCCGTATCCGACCCCGCGTGGGAACGCCGCCGCGTATTATCCGGAGACGAACGTGCTGGTGCCGCTCGATTCCACGGCCGATGTGAGCGGGACGCCGACGTCGAAGTCGATCGTCGTGCGGTTCGAGCACCGGTCGTGACTGAATCTGCGACGCACACACGGATCGTAGGCTGAGCGGATGGCATATCCCGCAGCGGTCATCACCGTGTCCGACCGGTCGAGCGCCGGGGAACGCCCCGACGCCGGCGGACCGCTCGCCGTCGCCGCCCTCCGCGAGGCCGGCTGGGAGTGCGCCGACGCCGCGATCGTCGCCGACGGGGCCGACAGCGTCGAGGCGGCGCTGCGCGCGGCCTGCGGGTCCGGCGCGCGCCTGGTCGTGACGACCGGCGGCACGGGCGTGGGGCCGCGGGATGCCACGCCCGAGGGCACGACGCGCGTGATCGTGCGCGAGGTCCCCGGGATCGCCGAGGAGCTGCGGCGCCGGAGCGCGGCCGAGAAGCCCGCGGGGATGCTGTCGCGGGGCCTCGCCGGCGTGACCGACGCAGCGCTGATCGTGAACCTCCCCGGATCGCCGAAGGCCGTGGCATCCGGGATGCCCGTGATCCTGTCCGTCGCCCGACACGTGATCGAGCAGCTCGACGGCGGAGACCACCGCGCCGCGGGAGACCACGCATGACCGTCCGCATCGCGGCCGTCAGTGCGGAGCCGCTGGATCTCGCCGCCCACCTCGCCGCGGTCGCCGACCCGCGGATGGGTGCCGAGACGTCGTTCGTCGGGCGGGTGCGCGACCACGACCCGGATGCCGCATCCGCCGTCGTCGCCCTCGAGTACAGCGCGCATCCCGACGCGGAGGCGACGTTGCGCGCTCTGGCCGAGCGTGCGGTGGGGGAGACCGGGGCAGTGGTCGCCGTCAGTCACCGCGTCGGGCACCTCGACGTGGGCGACGCGGCGGTGGTGATCGCCGTGTCGGCGGCCCACCGCGACGAGGCGTTCACAGTGTGCCGCGCGATCATCGAGGCGATCAAGGTCGAGCTGCCGGTGTGGAAGCGCCAGGTCGAGGCCGACGGCACGACGGCGTGGAAGGGCCTCGGCGGCTGATCCGCGGAGCTCAGCCGCCGGCGAACGGGGGCAGGACGTCGACGACGGTGCCCGCGGTGAGGGGTGTGTCATCGTCCACGCGCGCGCCGTCGACGAGGACGGCGCAGCGGGCGAGGATCGCGCCGAGCGCAGGGTGGTCTGCCGTGAGGCCGTGGCGGAGGGCGCCGAGATCCGCCTCGGTGCGGTCCAGCCGCTCGGTGCCGGCGGCTTCCTCGGCCGCGGCGAACAGGCGGACGACGGGCATCAGGCCTCCCACTCCCCGGCGAGGGTGACGATCGCGTCGACGGCGGCTCTGACATCCTCCGGGCTCCCGCCCGCGCGACCGGCCACGAGCCCCGCGACGAAGGCGCTGAACGGGGCGGCGGGCCGGGCCACGCCGTTCGCCACATCCCGCGCGAGATCGAGGATGAGCGAGATCGGCACGTCCTCGGCGGCGAGTCCGAACCGTTCGCGGAGCGCATCCGCCCAGCGGTCGAGTGCTTCGGGCGGCAGGTGCTCGCTCATGTCGTCTCCTTCGTGGAGCGGGGAGGATCGGGCGGTGCGGGATCCGTGAACCTCTTCAGATCCTCCCATGTGTCGACGTCCGCGGCCGCGCCGCTCGCGTCGGCGACCACCGCGATGGCGAGGTCGTCGAGCAGGGCGCGAATGGAGGCGTTCTCACCGCGGTTCGGCAGCCGGGCGGCGGCGTCGCGGAGCCGCGCCGTGCGGTAGGCGCCGATGAGCCACTGCGGCCGGCCGGACGCGTCCGCCAGGCACAGCCCGTCGGTGTCGGAGGGGACGAGCAGGATGTCTCGCGCGAGCTGCGCGCTCGCGGCACGGACGCGGGGGAGGTCGCATGCCAGCACGAGCGTCACGGAGGGATCCACGGCTGCCGCCCAGGAGGCGAGTGCGGCGACCACGGCCGCCGCCGGTCCGGTGAACGGCGGATCTTCACGCACCCACGTGACGTCGGCCGCGGCGAGAGCGGGTGCCTCGGGCCCGACGACCGTGAGGGGGCTGCTCCCGGCGTCGCGGGCCGCGTGGATGGCGTGAGCGAGCAGTGACGCGCCGCCCACTTCGAGCAGCGGCTTCGCGATGCCGCCCATGCGGCTCGCACGCCCGCCCGCGAGGAGGATCGCCCCGAAGGTCGGCGCGGAGGTCATGGCTTCGGCCGTCGATTCCTGTGAGCGGGGCTCATGTCGCGTCGGGGGTCTCCACGGCTTCGCCCGGGCGGAACCAGGCGCCCGACTTCCCCCCGGTCTTCGCCACGATCCGGACGTCCGAGATCGAGGTCGCCTTGTCCATGCCCTTCACCATGTCCACGACGGCGAGGGCGGCGACCGACACCGCGGTGAGCGCCTCCATCTCGACACCCGTGCGGTCGGCGGTGCGCACGGTCGCCTCGATCGCGACGCCCTCGTCGACGATCGTGAGATCGACGGATGCCCCGTGCACCCCGATCACGTGCGCGAGCGGCAGCAGCTCCGGCGTCCGCTTGGCCGCCTGGATCCCGGCGATCCGCGCGACGGCGAGGACGTCTCCCTTGGGCACCGTCCCGTCGCGCAGGGCGGCCACCACCGAGGGTGCGCAGCGGACGAACCCGCGCGCGGTCGCGGACCGGACGGTGGGCTGCTTCTCGGTCACATCCACCATGCGGGCGTTCCCCGCGGCATCCAGGTGCGTGAAGCTCATGAGATCAGCATGACATCGACGAGTTCGCCGGCGGAGACGGCCGTGACGTCGGCGTCGACGATCGCGTAAGCCTCCGCGCGAGCGAGGCGGGCGCGGAGGTGCGAGGCCCCCGGACCGACCGGTCGCACCCCGCCGTCCTCGATCGCGACGGGCAGGTACTGCCGCCGGCCGGGCGGCGTCCTCCAGCCGGCGAGCGCCGGCAGACGCAGAATGCGGCGGCCGAGCTCCGTCCGCCCCTGCATCGCCAGCAGCGCCGGGCGCACGAAGACCTCGAACGAGACCGCCACGCTCACGGGATTCCCGGGCAGGCCGAAGAGCAGCGGGTGGCCGCCGCCGAAGCCCTGCGGCTTGCCCGGCTGCATCGCCACGCTGACGAACGACATCGGCAGGGTCGTCTTGACGACCTCGTACGCCCCCGCGCTCACGCCACCGGAGGTCACGATGGCGTCGGCGCCGAGGGCGGATGCCTCGGCCACCGCGGCGCGCAGGGCATCGCCGTCGTCAGCGACCGTGGTGCGGAGCACCACCTCGGCGCCCGTCTCGCGCACGAGCCCCTCGAGGAGCACGCTGTTCGACTCGACGATCTGCCCGCGCGCGAGTGGTGCGCCCGGCGGGCGGAGCTCGTCGCCGGTGGAGATGACGGCGACCCGGGGCAGGCGGGAGACGACGACCTCGGTCACACCCGCACCGGCCGCCGCGGCGAGCTGCCGCGAGCCGAGCAGCGTCCCCGCCGGCAGCAGCTCGCCCCCGAGGGGACAGTCCTCCCCGCGGCCGCGCACGTGCGCGCCGGCAGCGCGGGGGGCCGCGAGGACCTCGATGCGTCCGAGCGAGTCGGCCAAACCCCCGCGGGTCTCCTCGAACGGGACGACGGTGTCGGCGTCGGTCGGGACCGCGGCTCCGGTCATGATGCGCGCCGCCTGGCCGCGGGCGAGCGGCGGGTCGAGCGGCGACCCCGCGGGGAGGTCGGCGACCACCTCGAGCACGGCGGGACGGTCGGCCGCCGCATCCCGCACGTCGGCGAAGTGCACGGCGAAGCCGTCCATCGCGGAGTTGTCGAAGGGGGGCAGCTCGACGGCCGCGACCAGGGGTTCGCGCAGCGTGCGACCGAGGGCGGCGTCGACGGGCATCGTCGTCGCGTCGAGCGGCCGCACGGCGGCGAGCACGGAGGCCAGGTGCTCCTCGACGGTGATCACGACGCCGCGCCCGCCGGGGCCGAGGCGGCGTGGCGGCGGGTCCAGGCATCCATGCCACCGGCGAGGACCCATGCCTCCACCCCGGCCGCGCGCAGGGCACGGGCGGCGACGCGGGCGCGAGCCCCCACCTGGCAGACGACGACGACCGGTCCTTCGATGGCGGTCGGCTCCGCGAGTACGGCGGCGAGCGGCACGTGCAGCGCACCGGGGAAGGCGGCGACGGCGACCTCGTCGGCTTCGCGGACGTCGAGGACGGCACGGTCGTCCGGTTCGTCGACCTCGGGCACCGTGTCGACCGGGGCGTCGGTGGTGGCAGGTCGGGCGGCCGCGGCCGCCGCGCGAGCGGGGCGCAGCGCGATCTCGCGCTGGGTGGAAGCGAGCGCGTCGATGAGGAGGACGCGACCGAGGAGCGGTTCGCCGACGCCGGCCACGAGCTTGAGCGCCTCGCCCGCCATGAGCGCGCCGACCTGCAGGCACAGCGGGCCGAACACGCCGACGGCGGAGCACGCCGGCGCCTCGCTGCCCGGCGCGTACAGATCCGAGAGACGGGTCGCGACCCCCGGCTCGGGCGGACGCGACCAGAAGACGGTGACCTGCCCGGCGAACTCCTGCACGGTGCCCCAGACGAGCGGGACGCCCAGGCTCTCGCACGCGGATGCCACGGCCTCGCGGCTCGAGAACTCGTCCGAGCCGTCGACGACGAGGTCCGCGCCGGCGAGGAGCCGGGCGCCGTTGTCGGGCGTGAGCCGCTCTCGCACCGGCAGGACGCGCGTCGCGGAGAGCTCGCCCGCGACCCGCACCGCGCTGTCGGTCTTCGGGGCGCCCACATCGGAGAGGCGGTGCATGACCTGCCGCTGGAGGTTGGACAGGTCGACGACGTCGTCGTCGATGATCGTGAGGGTGCCGACGCCGGCCGCGGCGAGGGCCAGCACGACAGGCGATCCGAGGCCACCGGCGCCGACCACCGCCACATGCGCGGCGGCGATGCGGCGCTGTCCGATCTCGCCGAGGCGGTGGAGGCGCGCGTGCCGTGCCGTGCGCGTGCGCTCCTCGTCGCTGAGCGCGGCGATCGGCTCGACCAACGGTGGCAGGGGCATCCTCCCAGCGTAGTTCGCGGGCGGCGCCGGGGGTCGGTGCAGCCCCCCCCCGAGTCCGGTGGCCGGTTCGGCACGCCGCCGCGGTCCGGTGCGCCGGGGCGCAATGCGGCGTGCGCTGCGTTCGGAAAGCAGGGCGGTTGACGTCAACATGGCCCCGCACGGCACATGTTGACGTCAACACTCCTGCATTTCCGACGGCGATTGCGCGTGGGCGTCGGGTGCCCGATGGGCTCCTTGCCAGGAGCGGATGGCGAGGAGTCCGCAAAGGCGGAGAATTCGCGAACGAGAGACCGCGAATGCGGTGATAACGTGAGCCGCGTGACCACGGCGTACAAGATCTCGGATGCGGCGCGCCTCCTCGGAGTGAGCGACGACACGGTCCGACGCTGGGTCGACCAGGGCCTGCTGCCGGTGACCGACGCCAGCCCCGCGGAGATCCCGGGCGACGCGCTCGCCGAGCGCGCCGTCGAGCTCGCGCGCGCCGCCGACGACCCGACGAGCGTGCTCTCCAGCGCGCGCAACAGGTTCACGGGGCTCGTCACGCGCGTGCAGCGGGACGGCGTGATGGCTCAGGTCGACATCCAGTCGGGTCCGCATCGCATCGTGTCGCTCATGTCGTCGGAGGCGGTGGCCGACCTCGGGATCGAGGTCGGCTCGCTCGCGGTCGCCGTCGTCAAGGCCACCACCGTCATCGTCGAGACCCCCCGGAGCTGAACCCCATGCCGCGCAGGGACCTCCGTCGCATCGCCGCCACGGTGGCCGCGGCATCCATCGCCCTCGTCCTCGCCGGCTGCGCGGGTGCCGGAGCCCAGCCGTCGCCGTCGTCATCCGCACCGGCCGACGCGCTCAGCGGAAGCCTCACCGTGTTCGCCGCGGCCTCGCTGAAGTCATCGTTCGACGCGGCGGTCGCCGAGTTCGTCAAGGAGCATCCGAAGGTCACCGTCGAGCCGGCGAACTACGACGGGTCGAGCACGCTCGCGACCCAGATCATCGGCGGCGCCGAGGTCGACGTGTTCGCGTCGGCCGACGAGGCGAACATGAAGAAGGTCACCGACGGGGGTCTCGCCGTCGACCCCACCGATTTCGCCACGAACACGCTCGTGATCGCGGTGCCGAAGGACAATCCCGCGAAGATCAGCGGCCTCGCCGACCTCGGAAAGGGCGGCGTCAAGGTCGTGCTGTGCGCCCCGGAGGTGCCGTGCGGGGCCGCGGCGAAGACCCTCCTCGCCAACGAGGGGGTGACGGTGACTCCGGCGAGCCTCGAGCAGAACGTCACGGCCGTCCTCACCAAGGTGCGGAACGGCGAGGCGGATGCGGGGCTCGTCTACCGCACCGACGTCAAGGGCGACGAACAGGTCGACGCGATCGTCCCCGCCGGCGCCGACAAGGTGGTCAACACCTATCCGATCGTGGCGCTGAAGGCTGCACCGGATGCCGCCGTGGCCCGGGCGTTCGTGGATTTCATCGTGGGCGCCAAGGGGCAGGACATCCTCGCGTCCTTCGGTTTCGGGGCGCCGTGAGCCCTGGCGCCGCACGACGTTCGCGTGCGCGCGACGGATTCGTCCCGCCCATCATCGCGGTGCCCGCGGTCCTCGGACTCGCTCTGCTGGTGCTGCCGCTGGCGGCCCTGGTCGCCCGCGTCGACTGGACCACGTTCTGGCCGGACATCACGTCGCAGCCGGCGCTCGACGCGCTGCGGCTGTCGTTCGTGACCGGGCTGATCGCGACGGTCGCGTGCACCATCCTGGGGGTGCCGCTCGCGCTCGTGATCGCCCGATCCGGTGCCCGCACCGCTGCCGTGCTGCGCGCGATCGTCACCGTGCCGCTCGTGCTCCCTCCGATGGTCGGAGGCATCGCGCTGCTGTTCCTGTTCGGCCGCCGCGGATGGTTCGGCGCCCTCGGCCTGCAGATCCCCTTCACGACCACGGCGGTCGTGATCGCGCAGACCTTCGTGGCGCTGCCGTTCCTCGTCCTCGCGCTGGAGGGCGCGCTGCGCACCTCCGGTGTCGCGTTCGAGCGCACGGCCGCGGCGCTCGGAGCGGGCCGGTGGACGATCCTGCGCCGCGTGACGCTCCCACTCGCCGCCCCCGGGCTGTTGGCCGGGGTCATCCTGTGCTTCGCCCGCGCGATCGGCGAGTTCGGCGCCACCGCGCTGTTCGCCGGGAACGCGCCAGGGGTCACCCAGACCATGCCTCTCGCGATCTACACCGCGTTCAACGGCGCGGGCGTCCCGCAGGGCACGGCGGTCGCGCTCGCGCTGCTGCTCCTGATCACCGCGGTGGCGGTGCTGCTGCTCGTGCGCGCGTGGCGTCCCGGGACACCTCGATGACCGCGGTGGATGGGGGGCTCTCCGCGCGCGTCCGCGTGGAGCGGGGCGGGTTCCGGCTCGACGTCGCGCTCGCCGCGGATCCTGGCGAGACGGTCGCCGTGATGGGCCCGAGCGGTGCGGGCAAGTCCACGCTGCTCGGCGCGCTCGCCGGTCTCGTCCCCCTCGCCGGCGGAGAGGTGCGGGTGGGTGACCGCATCCTGGACGCCGCGGGCGGGCGCGGCGCCAGCGGGGATGCCGCGGGGCGTGGCTCGAGCGGGGATTCCGCGGGGCGCGGCGGCGCCGGGGATGCCGCGGACGGGCGCACCGGGGATGCCGCGGACGGGCGCGGCGCCAGCGGCGATGTCGCGGGCGGGCGCGGGCGCGCGGGCCGCGTCCGCGCCGGACGTGCCGCGGCCGGACGTGCCGCGGCCGGACGTGTCCACGTCGCGCCCGCCGCGCGTGGGGTCGTCCTGCTCGGGCAGGAGCCGCGCCTGTTCCCGCACCTGACGGTGCGTGAGAACGTCGCATTCGGCCCGCGTGCCCAGGGCGTGCCCGCCGTTCGGGCGCGTGCCGAGGCGGACGAGTGGCTGCGCCGGGTCGGGCTCCCCGACCGTGGCGGAGAGCGTCCGGGGGAGCTGTCGGGCGGGCAGCAGCAGCGCGTCGCGGTGGCTCGTGCCCTCGCGACGGGGCCGGAGGCGCTGCTGCTCGACGAGCCGCTCACATCCCTCGATCCCGAGACCGCGGGCGGCATCCGCGACGTGCTGCGTGAACTGCTCGGCACCGCGGTCGTCGCCACGCACGACGCACTCGACGCCGTCGTGCTCGCGCGGCGGCTCGTGGTCGTGGAGGACGGGCGGGTGGTGCAGTCGGGTCCGGTCCGCGAGGTGCTCGCCGCTCCCGCGACCCCCTACGTCGCCGCGATCGCCGGGGTGAACCGCGTGCTCGGCGTCGCCCGCGGCGGCCGCTGGGTGCGCGACGGCGTGGTGCTGGAGGCGTCGGATGCGGCATCCCGCGCCGCGGCAGCGGATGACGGCGTCGAGCTGGTCGCGATCTTCTCGCCGTCCGCCGCACGGCTCGTCCCCCTCGAGGCGCTCGGCACCGGCGCCGGGGACGGGGCGACGACGGTGCGGCGACTCGACCCCACTCCGGCGGGGGTGCGGGTGCGCACCGAGCTGTGCGACGTCGACATCCCGGTGGAGGATGCCGCGGGTCTCGCGTCCGGCTCGCCCGTCGGCGTCCGGGTCGCCGCGGCGGACGTGCGCCTTCGGCGCGCTGCTCAGCGGATCTCGTAGGTGCCGTCGAGGCGCGCGCGGGCGATCACGTGCCCCGCCATCGCCCGGATCGTGTCGTCGAGGCGGAATATGCCGGGCAGGTCGACGGGCTCGGCCAGGGCGAACAGCTGGAAGACGTAGGAGTGCGGTCCGTGCGAGCGGACCGGAAGCGGTCCCGCGTAGCCGCGGCGTCCGAGTCCACCCGCCCCGTGCACGAGTCCGTCGACGGGGCTGGGGTTCGCGAGACCGTTCTCGGGGATGCCGCCGAGGGCGGGATCGATACCCCGTGTGAGCGCGTGGGTCGCCGGTCTGCTGAGCGGCACGTCGGGGTCCTGCACGATGAGGACGAGCTCGCGGGTCGCGGCCGGCGGGGCCGTCCACGTCAGGGCGGGGGAGATGTTCTCGCCCCGGAGCCTGCCGCGATGACGCTCGGGGATCGCGGCGCCGTGGTCGAACGCCGGACTGGAGAGCGTGAAGCTCTCGGGCGCCTGGAGGTCGGGGTGCGCCCAGGCGAGGGTGTCGTGTCCCGCGCGCCGGTTGCGCAGCAGGACGCCGAGGGGATTGGCGGGCATGGGGTCTCTTTCTCGAAGCGGGTCGGGCTCGGAACGGTCGGGCTCGGAACGGGCGGGCTCGGAGCGGGTCAGGCCGCGGGTGCGGTCCGGTCGGGGGTACGCAGCGCGCGGTCGACGATGGTCAACGCGGTCGCGACGACACTGACACCGATCATGATGATGCCGATGACATGGACGCCGGCGTCGCTCGCTTCGGTGTGGAACACGATTCCGGTGACCGCGGACGAGGCGATGGATCCGAGGTATCCGAAGGTGCGGAAGAGTCCCGACGCCACACCGAGCTGCTCGGCCGGTGCCTGGAGGTAGAGGGCGAGCTGATTGCCGCTCGATGCGGTGCCGAGCACGACGCCGAAGATCACGGTGATCAGGACGATCCATCCGATGCCAGAGTCCGACGTGAGGAACAGCACCCCCACGGAGCCGACGAGGCTCGCGACGGCGGCGACGATGAGGGGTCCGCGCACGAGGTTCCGCCGCGAGATCGGGGCCACCACGATCCCGGAGATCACGCTCATCGGCAGCAGCAGCAGGCCGGCCGCGAGGGCGGACATGCCCCGGGCGGCCTCCATCCACTGGGTGATGCCGTACATCACCACGTACACGCACAGCGCGACCAGGGCGAACCTCAGGTAGGTGCGGGTCAGGGACGCGTTGCGAACGAGCAGATGGATGTCGAGGAAGGGCGACGCCGCCCGCAGCTCCCAGAACGTCAGCGCGACGAACAGGACCACGGCCGCCGCCAACAGCAGCCAGATCGGGTTCTGCAGGCTGAACAGGAAGCCGAGCAGGGCCGTCATCGCCAGCGCGAAGACGAGGATGCCGAGCAGGTCGATGCTCGACACCACGCCCCGGACGGAGCGGGGCGCGCCCGGGGCGGGGTCGCGGGGGACCCACATCAGCGCCGCGACCAGCGCGATCGCCGCGACCGGGACGTTGACGAGGAACACCCACCGCCATCCGACGGTCTGCACGAGAACGCCGCCGATCGGGAGGCCCAGCGCCGCGGTGGCCAGCGCGGAGATCTGGAGGCCGCCGAGCACGCCGCCGGGCGGCTTCGTCATCCCCGCGGTCGCGGCGCGGCGCTGGATGAGCATCATGGCGGACGGGTACGCGCACGAGGTGCCGAGGCCGATCAGAACCCGTGCGATCAGGACCGCCGCGAGATTCGGCCCCGCCCCGCCGAGCGCGCCGCCGAGCAGCACGAGCACGATGCCGGCGAGGAACACGCGGCGGGCGCCGAAGACGGCGGCGAGCTTGCCGGCCGTCGGCTGCGCGATCGCGCTCGCGAGGTACAGCGCGGTGACGAGCGATGCCGTCTGGCCGATCGGCACGTCCAGACCCGTCGCGATCGGCACGAGCGCGGTCGCGATCATCGAGCTGTTGACCGGGTTCAGCGCGGAGCCGATGTAGAGCGGGGTCGTGAATCGCCAGGAGAAGGGGCGGCCCGCGTCGATGGCGCGGACGGAGGGGGATGGCATGGGCGTTCTCCGAGGACGATGCCGTCATCGATCCGGATGGATCGATGTTTAGGTGTACTAAAGACTTTCTTTTAGGTAGACTAATGAACTATGGACCGGGACGCAAGCCGCACGGAGACCGGCGACGTCGAGGATGCCGGGCTCGGCGCCCAGGTGCGCTCCACCGTCTCCCGGCTCTATCGCCGGTTCCGCAGCGAGCGGCCCGAGGGCAGCCTGGGGGATGCGGCGCTCGACGTCCTCCTCCGGCTCCACAAGAGCGGGCCGCAGACCCTCACCGAGCTCAGCGAGTACGGCCAGGTGGCACCCGCATCGATGAGCCAGAGCGTCAACCGGCTCACCTCGGCGGGCTATGCCGTGCGCACCCCCGATCCGGACGACGGGCGGAAGGTGCGGTTCCGCATCACGGCGGAGGGCGCCGAGGTCGCCCATGCGACGCGGGCACAGCGTCATGCCTGGCTGGATGCCCACCTGGGCGGACTGAGCGAAGACGATCAGCGGGCGATCGCGCACGCGTGCGCGCTGCTCAGCCGCATCGCCGACTCCTGATCCGGGTGGCCCGGCCCCGTAGACTCCCGGGGTGTCCCGCATCCGACCGTTCCGCCCGGGCGACGAAGCCGCACTCGCCGACATCTGCCTGCGGACCGCAGACCTGGGTGGGGACGCGACGGGTCTGCTCGACGACGACCGCCTGTGGGCCGAGGTCTTCGTGCTGCCGTACGTCGCGCGGCATCCGGACCTGACCTTCGTGGTCGAGACCGACGATGGCCGTGTCGCCGGCTACATCGTGGGCGCCCCCGACACGGACGACTTCGAGCGGTGGTTCCGCACGGAGTGGTGGCCTCGCGTGGCGGCCGGGTGGCCGCTCCCCGCCGCGGAGCGGACGCGGCAGGACGGGCTCCTGCGCTACGCCTACGGTCGCGGGGCGGAGCCCGATCCGTACCAGTCCGACGGGTACCCGGCGCATCTGCACATCGATCTCCTCCCCGAGCTGCAGGGGGAGGGGTGGGGCCGTCGTCTCATCCAGACGCTGGCGGAGGCGCTGCGGGAGCGTGGCGTCGCCGGCGTCCACCTGGTCGCGGGCGCCGACAACGCCGGGGCGGTCGCCTTCTACCCGCGCGTGGGCTTCGTCCCGCTGCCCGGGCCGCCGTCGGTGCGGGCGTTCGGGATGCGCCTCTCCTAGTCGCCGTCCTCGGACGGCGCCCCGTCGCCCAGGGTGCGGACGCGGCGCCGCTCGCGCAGCGGCGCGACGCCCGTGTCGCCCACGATCCGCGCGTCGTCCTTCACCGCGCCGTCCTCGCGCCATCCGTGACGCTCGTAGAAGGCCGCGGCGCGCTCGTTCCCGTCGAGCACCCACAGGGATGCCTCCCGGTAGCCGGCCGCCACGAGCGCGTCCTCGGCTGCGATCATGAGGGCGTGGCCGACGCCGGTCGACCAGTGCGACGGCAGCGTGTAGATCGCGTAGAGCTCGCCCCGATCCGGGCCGCCGTCATCGCGCGACGGTCCGGTGGAAGCCCAGCCGACGACGGCGCCGTCGATCTCCGCGACGAGCTGCGTTGTGCGCGGGTCGGCGGTGTACTCGTTCCAGCGCTCCGCCCGCACCTGGGCTTCGCGGTCGACGTCCATGCGGTCCAGGAGCACGGGGTCGATGAGATCGGCGTAGGCGGCGCGCCACGTGTGGACGCGGACGACGGCGATCGCGCGGGCATCCGCCCGGGTGGCGGCTCGGACGACGACGGTCATGGATCGACGCTAGCGCGCACCCGTCCGCGGGTCGCTACCCGGCGAGGCGGCCGTCCTCGAGACGGACGATGCGGTCCACGGACGCCGCGGGCACGTCGACGTGCGAGATCAGCAGCACCGCCTGCTGCGGGCCGACCGCTCCCAGCAGATCGCCGAGCAGTGCGTCGGATGCCGTGGGGTCGACGCCCGCGGTCGGCTCGTCGAGCACGAGCACCGGGAATCCGGCGAGGACGGCGCGGGCGAGCGCGAGGCGCTGCGCCTGTCCGCCGGACACCAGCGCTCCGCGCTCGCCGACGCGCGCGTCGAGCCCTCCGCGGTCGCGCACCCATGACGCGAGCCGCACGCGGTCCAGGACGCTCCACAGCTCGGCGTCGTCTGCGGTGTCGTGCGCGAAGAGGAGGTTCTGCCTGATGGACTCGTCGAACAGGTACGGCGCCTGCTCGCACAGCCCGACCACACGGCGCACCTCGTCGGGCGGGAGCGTGCGCGCCTCGACCCCGTCGATACGGTACGACCCGGTGTACTCGAGGAACCGCACCAGCACGTGGGCGAGCGTGGTCTTTCCGGCCCCGCTCGGTCCGGTGACGAGGACGCGCTCGCCGGGCCGCAGCTGCAGATCCACGTCGCGGAGCCGGCCCTCCTCGTCGTCCTCGGCCGCGTGGGGCCAGCGCGCGGCGACGCCGGACAGCGCGATCCCGACCCCGAGCTGCGCGGTCGAGGTCTGCGCGGCGCCGCGGCCCGCCTCCTCGGGCCCGGCCTCCTCGGCCCCCTCGCGCCCGGGCTCGTCGGGCCCCGGCTCCTCGTGCCCGGGCTCGTCGGTGCCGGGATGTCCGTTCCCGCGCTGCGCATCCGTCGCATCGCGATCGACCGCGGTCTCGGCGGGGATCTCCGCCGGGATCCGCGAGGGCACCGTCTCGGCGATGCGCGTGGCCGCCGCCCGCACCTGCCGCCAGGACGCGAGAGCCAGGGGCACGGGTCCGAACACCTCGAACACGGCCATCGGCAGCAGCACGACCACGGCGAGGGCCGGGCCCGTGAATCCCCCCTGGCCGAGGGCGGGCATCGCGATGACGAGGGTGAGCAGCGACGCCGCGCCCGCGAGCAGCGACACGGCTCCGGCCGTGAGGGCCTGGGCCGTCGCGCGTCGGACGACGGCGCCGCGCAGGGCGTCGTCGGCGGCGCGGATGCGGCGGGCCGAGGCATCCGTCGCCTCGTAGGCGGCGAGCACCTCGAGGTTCGTGAGCTGGTCGAGGAGGGCGTCGGAGAGGCGGGCGCGCAGCGGCGCGATGGATCGCTCCGCGCGTGCTCCGACGGCCCATCCGAGCCACACGGCCAGGGCGAACGCGACCGCCAGGCACGCGAACAGGATGAGCGCGGCCGGCACGGACAGGAACGCGGTGAAGACGACGCTCGCCACGGCGGCGAGACCCGCGACGGCGAGCGGATGCACGACGCGCAGGGGCAGGTTCTGGAGTTCATCCACGTCGTCCACGAGGTTCGACAGGAGCGCGCCGCGGCGCGTGCGGCCGAGTCCGTCCGGTGCGAGGGGGACGAGGCGTCGCACGAGCCCCGCCCGCACCGACGCCAGCTGGGCGAGCGTGGCGTCGTGCCCGGTGAGACGCTCGAGGTAGCGGAAGACGCCGCGTCCGAGCGCGAAGGCGCGCACCGCGACGATGACCGCGGACAGGTACAGCAGCTCGGGGCGCTCGGCCGCGCGTGCGATCAGCCATGCGCTCGCGGCGAGCAGCGCGATCGCCGAGACCGCGGTGCCGATGCCGGCGAGCACGGACGGCGCGAACGCCCGGAGCGGCGGCTGCGCGCTGCGCAGGACGGCATGGGTGTCGGCGTCCAGCGACCCGCTGGCGGGGACGTCGGCGCCGTCGCCCTGGTGGGTCCCGGGCCCAGGGACGGATGCCGCGGACGCGGCGCTGCGGGCGCTCATGCCGGATCCTCCGCCGTGGGGGGCGGCGCAGCGTTCGGCGCGGGGTTCGGCGCGACGTTCCGTGCGGGGTTCGGCGGGGCCTCCCGCGCGGGGTTCGGAGCGACGTCCCGAGCGGCGTTCGGCGCGGCGTCCCGCGCGCCGCCCGGTGCGGAGTCGAGCCGGATGATCCGGTCGGCGATCGTCCGGGCCGTGGTGCGGTGCGACACGAGGAGGATGCCGGCGCCGCCGTCGGCCTCGCGGCGCAGCGCCGTCCAGAGGGCCGCCTCGGTCGCGGCATCCAGTGCGCTGCTCGGCTCGTCGAGGGCGAGCACCTCGGCGCGGCCGGACCGCCGCCGGTACAGCGCACGGGCGACGGCCACGCGCTGGGCCTGGCCGCCCGACAGTCCCGACCCGCCCGCGCCCAGCTCACGCCCCGGGTCGATGTCACCCGCCTGTGCGGCGTCGAGACACCCGCGCACGAGCGGATCGTCGACCGCTGCGGCGCCGAGCGCGACGTTCTCGCGCACGGTGCCGGCGAGGAGGCCGGGGCGCTGTCCGGCCCACGCGAGCACCCCCCGCGCGGAGGCGGCGTCGGTGGTCCGGCCGTGCACGATCACCGTGCCCTCGTGGTCGGCGAAGCCCAGGAGGGCGGCGAGCACGCTCGACTTGCCGGCGCCGCTCGGTCCTTCGATCAGCACGATCTCGCCCGCGCCGACGGCGAGGTCGACGGGCGGAAGGAGGAGCTCGCCGTAGCGCACCCGCAGGCCGCGCGTCTCCAGGATCGGCGACCGCGACGGCCCGGACCCCCCGGACGGCCCGGATGGCTCGGGCGACCGCGACGGCCCTGACCGCTCCCGCGCGTCCGGGACACGCGGCGCGAGCGGGGTGACGGTGCCCGTGTCGCGGACACTCACCGGGAGCGCGGCGGCCGCGTCGAGCACGGCGAACACGCCGTCCGTCGCGGCGACGCCCTCGGCGGCCGCGTGGAACTGCACCCCCACCTGGCGCAGCGGAAGGTACGCCTCCGGTGCGAGCAGCAGGACGAACAGACCGACCAGCAGTCCCAGCTCACCGCCGAGCAGACGCAGGCCGATCGTGACGGCGACGATCGCCACCGAGATGCTCGCGAGGAACTCGAGGGCGAACCCCGACAGGAACGACACCCGCAGCACGGCCATCGTCTCCCGCTTGTAGTCGCGCGTGACGGTCTCGATCGAATCCGCCGCCCGGTGCTGCCGGCCGAAGATCTTCAGCGTGCCGAGCCCGCCCACCGTGTCGGCGAACCGCGTCGCGAGGCGGCCGAGGGTGTCGAGCTGCCGTCGCTGCACCGCACGCGTCGCGAGTCCGATGAGCACCATGAACAGCGGGATGAGCGGAATCGTGACGATCACGATGAGGCCCGAGACCGGGTCCGCGATGAGGATCGCCACGACGACGATCGGCATCGTGATCGCGGTCGCGACCAGCTGCGGCAGGTAGCGGCCGAAGTACGCGTCGAGGGCCTCCAGCCCGTGACCGGCCGTGACGGCGAGGCCGGCGGCGTTGCGCTGCGACATCCATCCGGGTCCGAGTCTGCGGACCGCGGCGACCAGTGCCTGTCGGAGCTGCAGCGACGCCCGCGCCGCGCCGAGCGCGGAGATGCGCTCGGACGCGACGATCAGCAGCGCCCGGAGGAGGATGAGCCCCGCGGCCGCTCCGATGAGGGGCACCAATGCGGAGAGGTGCTCGCCCTCGATGGCGCCGACCAGAGCGCGGGCGAGGAACCACGCGAATCCGACGATGACGCCGGTCTGTGCGAACACGATGGCGGCGCTGATCACGAGGGCGCTCCGCGCGGCGCGCGCGTACCGCAGCAGCCGCGGATCCAGCGGCGGGGTGCGTCCCCGGCGGCGCGCGCCGGCGCCGGCGGCGGGGGATGCCGGGCCGAGGGCGGGGGATCCCGCGCCGGGGGCTGGGGATGCCGCGCCGGGGGCGGGGGATCCCGCGCCGGGGGCTGGGGATGCCGCGCCGGGGGCGGGGGATGCCGGGCCGAGGGCGGGCGGCGCCGCGGATGAGGCGGTCGTGCCGGTCGCATCCGTCTCCGCGTTCACGTCCGCCTCATCCGTCCCGGCCATATCTCGATCCTGCCCCAGCCCGTACCGTTCTCAGGAAGCGGCCCTCCCGGCGTCGACCGCCGCCGCCGGATTCCGCCGGTTCCACCGGTCGAGCGGGGCCGCGGTCCTGAGAACGGTACGCGGGGCCGGCCCGGCCTGACCTGCGGCAGGCGACGGTCGAGCCCGACGGTGGCCGGACCCGACCTCCGCCGGAGACCACGCCTCCGAGTCCGTCCGCGGCCCCAGCGGGCCCGCTCAGTGCGCGACCGCGGCGGCCTGCTCGATCCGGCTGCGCGAGACGCGCTTGCGGAACACCCAGTACGTCCAGCCCTGGTAGAGGAGCACGAGCGGGAGGAAGATCAGTGCCGCCCAGCTCATGATCGTCAGCGTGTACGGCGTGCTCGACGCGTTCGCGATCGTGAGCCCGTGCGCCGGGTCGGTGGTCGACGGCATCACGTTCGGGAACAGTGCGAACCACAGCATCAGCACCGCGAACACGACGGTCACCGCGCCGAGCCCGAAGGCCCACCCCTCGCGGTTGCGCAGGTTCGCGACGATCGACCCCACGAGGGCCAGCGCCGCGATCAGCGCGGCGACCACCACCAGGGTGATCAGCGGTGCACCCGCACCGATCGCGTTCGCGATCGTCCACACGATGAAGGCCGCGGCCGCGACGAGGGTCGCGAGGCCGGAGCGGGTCGCCAGCCGCCGGGCATCGTCATGCACCTGACCGTCGGTCTTCAAGGCCACGAAGTACACGCCGTGGGTGAAGAACAGCAGGAGCGTCGTGAGCCCGCCGAGCAGGCCGTAGGGGTTCAGCAGGGTGAGCAGCGTCCCGGTGAAGTTGTGGTCGGCGTCGAGCGGGACGCCCTGCACGATGTTGGCCACCGCGACACCCCACAGGAAGGCGGGGACGGCCGAGCCGATCACGATCATCCGATCGAAGCCGCGCTTCCACTTCAGCCCCTCGCGCTGGTGCCGGTACTCGAACGAGACGCCGCGCAGGATGAGGGCCAGCAGGATGAGCAGCAGCGCGAGGTAGAACCCGCTGAACAGCGTCGCGTACCACTCCGGGAACGCCGCGAACAGACAGGCGCCGGCGACGATGACCCACGTCTCGTTGAGGTCCCACACCGGTCCGATGGTGTTGATGATCTGGCGGCGGGAGATGTCGTCCTTGCCCAGGAAGGGGAGGGACATGCCCACGCCGAAGTCGAACCCGTCGAGGACGAAGTAGCCGACGAACAGGAATCCGACGATGAAGAACCAGAGGTATGCCAAGTCCATGTCGTCCTCCTAGTAGACCGTGGTCGGGACGTCGGCGAGCTCGCGGTCGGACTCGTCGTCCGAGCCGTCGCCCGGTGGAGGCAGCGGGTCGGGACCCTTGCGCACCGTGCGGATGACGAGGCCGATCTCGACGACGGCGAGCGCCGCGTAGATGGCTGTGAACGCGAGCAGCGAGACGAGCACCTGCCAGCCCGGGACGTTGGGCGACACCCCGTTCTGGGTCAGCATGAGCCCGAAGACGATCCAGGGCTGGCGGCCCATCTCCGTGAACACCCAGCCCACGAGGCTGGCGAGCAGCGGCAGGGGAGCCGACCAGATCGCGACCTTCCACGCCCACTGCGGGACCTCGCGCTTCGCGTTCTTGCGCGTGAGCCACAGGCCGACGACCGAGATGAGGGCGGCGAGACCGCCGAGGCCCATCATCCACCGGAACGACCAGTAGGTGACCCAGATGATCGGCGAGAACGGCAGGTCGCCGCCCAGCTTGTCGGCGAACTGCGGCCACTGCTGGATGTACTGGGCGTTCAAGTCGTTGATGCCCTCGACGCATCCGTTCAGGGTGTGCGTCGACAGCAGGGCGAGCAGGTAGGGCACCCGCACCGAGAAGAGCTCGCTCGATCCGTCGGGTGTGCCGAGGGTGAACAGGGAGAAGGACGCGTTCGCCCCGCACGCCGATTGATAGAGCGCCTCTGCGGCGGCCATCTTCATCGGCTGGGTCTCCACCATCACGATGGCGAGCTGGTCGCCGGCGAAGAACACCCCCACGAACGCGACGATCATGCCCCACATCCCGAACCGGAGGGCGGACCGCATCATCTCGATGTTCTGCCTGCGGGCCAGGTGCCACGCCGCGGTGGCGATCACGACGGCGGCGGCGAACATGAACGCCGCGAACATCGTGTGCGGGAAGGTCGCCAGCGCCACGGGATTCGTCAGAACGGCCCAGAAATCGACGAGCTCGGCCCGGCTGCCATCCGGGGCCATCTTGTAGCCGACGGGGTTCTGCATCCATGCGTTCGCGGCCAGGATGATGAATGCGGAGAGGGATGCCCCGGCCCACGCGATCCAGATCGTCGCGAGATGCGCCCCCTTGGGCAACCTGTCCCACCCGAAGATCCACAGCCCGAGGAAGGTCGCCTCGAGGAAGAACGCCATCAGCCCTTCGAAGGCGAGGGGCGCGCCGAACACGTCGCCCACGAAGCGGGAGTAATCCGACCAGTTCATGCCGAACTGGAACTCCTGCACGATGCCGGTGACCACGCCCATGGCGAAGTTGATCAGGAAGATCTTGCCGAACAGCCGCGTGAGGTGGAGCCACTTCACGCGCCCTGTCCGGTACCAGGCGGTCTGGAAGATGGCCACGACCAGGCCCATGCCGAGCGTGAGCGGCACGAAGATGAAGTGGTAGAGCGTCGTCAGGCCGAACTGCCAGCGGGCCAGCAGCAGCGGGTCGAGCAGGTCCATCGAGGGTCTCCGTTCCGCGTTCTCGGCGGGTGTGGATCACAGTCCCATCTGTGGTCTGACCACATTGTAGCTGTGGTCTGACCACACGTCCATGGGGTCGTGCGATCTTCGCTCAAGATATTCCTTCGCCCGTTTCTGCGGCAGGGGGGAGGGCCGTGAAAAAGACGGTCACGGGCCGGTCGTCCCCACCCGCGGGTAACCTCGGAGCATGCCCCGGATGCCGCAGACGACGATGGTGGCCACCGCGCCGCTCGTCGACACCCACGGACGGGTGCACCGCGATCTGCGCATCTCGCTCACCGATCGCTGCTCGCTGCGCTGCACGTACTGCATGCCCGAGCAGGGGAACGAGTGGCTCGCGCGTTCGAGCATCCTCAGCACGGAGGAGATCGTCCGCATCGCGCGCGTCGCAGCTGCGGCCGGGATCTCCACCTTCCGTCTGACCGGCGGCGAGCCGCTGCTCCGCCCCGACATCGTCGAGGTCGTGCGCGCCCTCGCGCCCCTGGAGACGCCGGACGGGCCCGTGCAGATCGCCATGACGACCAACGGCATCCGGCTGCCGGACTTCCTGCCCGATCTGGTGGAGGCGGGCCTCTCCCGCGTCAACATCAGCCTGGACACGCTCCGCCGCGACCGCTTCCACGATCTGACCCGCCGTGATCGGCTCGACGACGTGCTCGCCGGTGTGGCGGCGGCTGCGGCATCCGGCCTGCGGCCCCTCAAGCTCAACGCCGTGGCGATGCGCGGTGTCAACGACGACGAGCTGTGCGACCTCGTCGAGTTCGCGATGGCGCACGATGCGCAGCTGCGGTTCATCGAGCAGATGCCCCTCGACATCGGGCACACGTGGGACCGCACCACGATGGTGACGCGGGACGAGATCCTCGCGACGCTGTCCGAGCGCTGGGAGCTGACGCCGGTGCCCGGCCGTGGCGGCGCACCCGCCGAGCGCTGGCAGATCGACGACGGGCCGCACACGGTGGGCGTGATCGCTTCGGTCACCGCCCCGTTCTGCGGCGACTGCGATCGGCTGCGACTGACGGCGGACGGGCAGTTGCGCAACTGCCTGTTCTCGCGCTCGGAATACGACCTCATGCCCGTCCTCCGCGGCGGAGCGGCCGTCGCCGCGGGCGAGGCCGTGTCGATCGGCGTCCGACCTCTGGATACCGGCATCGACGCCCGTATCGACGACGTGCTGCGGTCGTGCATCCGCGGCAAGCTGCCGGGGCACGCCATCAACGACCCCGCGTTCCTGCAGCCCGTGCGCGGCATGAACGCGATCGGCGGCTGACGCGTCGGCATCGGCGGCCGCGGCATCCGGACGCACTCGCATCGAAGGGAGAGCACCATGGGACGCATCACCGCACGGCGGCCGATCGTGCGCATCACCGTGGGGACCGACGAGGGCGACCTCTCGTCCCGGCGACCCGACACGCTTGCCGTCGAGGAGCCGCTCGAGATCCGGGTGGGTGGGGCGCCGCTGGCGGTGACCATGCGCACGCCCGGCAACGATGTCGAGCTGGCGGCAGGGTTCCTCGTGTCGGAGGGGGTGATCTCGCACGGCGGCGAGTTCCGGTCCGCGATCCACTGCGGCGGCCCAGGCACCGGCGGGGCGATCCCCGCGTCCGCTCTGCTGAGTCCGCCGTCCGCCGGTGCGGAGTTCTCGTTCTCGTCGGCTGCGGACGGCAACACGTACAACGTGCTGGACGTCTCGCTCGCGCCCGGGGTCCGCCTGCCGGACCCGGCGCTCGCGCGGAACTTCTACACGACGAGCTCGTGCGGGCTGTGCGGGAAGGCCTCGATTGAGGCCGTCGAGACCGGGTCGGCCTACGACGTGGGTGCGGATCCGACGACGGTGGATGCCGCCGCGGTGGTCGGGTACCCCGACGCGCTGCGTGCGCGGCAGGCCGTGTTCGACAAGACGGGCGGCCTGCACGCCGCGGCGCTCTTCGATGCCGTCACGGGGGAGCTGCTCGTGCTGCGCGAGGACGTCGGGCGGCACAACGCGGTCGACAAGGTCATCGGATGGGCGGTGCTCGCCGACCGGCTCCCGCTCCGCGGGACGGTGCTGCAGGTGTCGGGGCGGGCGAGCTTCGAGCTCGTCCAGAAGGCGGTGATGGCCGGCATCCCGGCGCTCTCCGCGGTGTCCGCGCCGTCGTCGCTCGCCGTCGAGCTGGCTGTCGCATCAGGGCTCACCCTCGTGGGCTTCGTGCGCGGCACCACGATGAACGTGTACTCCCGCGCGGACCGCGTCCGCACGCGCGGGGGCTCGGCGGTCGGCGCGCCCGCGGGTGCGGGGGCCGTGTCGGAGATGGTTGCGTCCGAGATAGCTGCGTCGGAGTCGGCGTAGTCCGGGGTCGGCGTCGTCCGGAGGTGGTGCGCTCCGGGGTCGGGGTCGTCCCGATGCGGCGCCCCGCTGTTCAGGCGCGGGAGAGCTGCACGACGCATTCCGCCGGGTCGCACGACGGGTTCATGCCGTCGACGGCGAGCGGGCCGCGCGCCTCGCTGAGGACGCTCTGCATGAGCCCGAGGTGCACGGCGCAGAGCACGTCGCGATGCGTGGCGTGGGTCTGGGCGTGGGCGCACGGCGTGAGGTCGACCGTCAGGGCCGCTTCGTCCACGATGGGGTCGAATCCGGCCCCCTCCAGGTCGTCGACGAGCGCGTCGAGCTGGTGCAGCACCTCGGCGGGGAGCGGCGCGCCGGCCGGGTCCGGTGTGTCGGTCCACGGCAGGACCCGGCGCATCAGGTCGCCGCGACGTGCGGCATCTCGGGCCTTGCGCTGGGCGACGGGACTGGATGCCGCATCCGTGCCGGTGGCAGCGCTGTAGAGCACGCGCGGGCGTCCTCTGGTCGTGCGGTGCTCGGTCTCGACGACGACGTAGCCAGCCTCGATGAGCCGCTGCAGGTGCTCGCGGACCGTGTTGGCGTGGAGGCCGGTCGCCTCCGTGAGGTCCTGGACCGTACGCGCGGGGTGCTCCTGCAGCTGGTGCAGGATCTGCACGCGCGAGTAACTGGAGATCGCGGAGTAGGCAGGCTGGCCCATGCGCCCATTATCCGGGCACGGCGGCCGCCGCCGCATCCGATTCTCAATCGGTGAGGTGTCGACGGCCTGTGCGAGACTCGCGGGATGACCGCATCCGCACGGCCTCTCAACCTGTTGCTCTGCGTCGCGATCGGCGTCGCGGCCGCGATCGTCGGCCTCCTGCCGTGGATCGTGACCGGGATGCGGCTGCCCCTGCAGAACGCGTGGGCGGCGGCGGTGATGCCGGACGACATGCCGATCGCGCTGCTGCCGTTCAGCCCGTACACGCTCATCCTCATGGCGGGGATGCTCGTGACCGGTGCCGCGGTGGGCGGGACGGCGGGACGGCTGCTGCGCCGCCGGCTCCCGCGCGGCGGGGTCTCGGCGATCGCGGGCGGGGTGCTCGCGGTGCAGGTGCTCGCGGTCGTCCAGACCTCGGTGGCGGTGCTCGGCGGCCTGCGACAGGACGTGGAGGGGCGGCTGTACTTCGCCGCGATCCTCGGCGCGATCGTGCTGTCGGTCCTGCTCGGGGCGCTGACGCTGTGGCTCGTCGCCGTGGCCCCGCGTGCGGGTGCGGTGATCGGGTTCACGCTGGCGGCGCTCGCGGCAGAGCAGTGGGCTGCCGGGTTGATCGTGGCGCCGTTCAGCATCTCGGCGACGCCGTTCGCTCTCTGGCTGGCGGCGGCGTTGCGGTGGCTGCCGTCGGTGGCCGTGGGCATCGCGATCGCGTGGTGCGGTCTGCGTACGGTGGGTGGGGCGGTGGCGGCGGTCGGGAGTCTGCTGTTCCTGTGGGTCGCGCCCGCGACGACGAGTGCGATCGGGATGGCAGCGGGGACGCGCGTGTACTGGCGCTTTCCGGCGGAGATGCTCGCGGCGGCGCGCGGTGTGTTCGTGAGCGCGCTCATGATCCCGTCGCTCTCGCTCCTGCCGGTGGTGCTGGCGCTGACGGTGGCCGCGGTCGGTCTGGTGTGGCGGCGCAGCGCCCGGTCGGCGCGGGCGGCGGGGGCGGTCACACCGTCGGCGTGACCGCGGGCTGCCGTGCGGGAATCGGCCGCCTCACCCCGTCGGCGTGACTGCCGGGCTGCCGTCATCTCGTGGTGCGACCGCGGGCTGCCGTGCGGGGCTCGGCTGCCGTGCGGGAATACTGCTCGGCGGGTCGCGTTGCCCCGAGCATGACTCGCATCGGACGCAGTGACCTCGACATCCTCCCCCTCTCCCTCGGCGGCAACGTATTCGGCTGGACGGCGGACCGCGATGCATCGTTCGAGATCCTGGATGCCTTCCATGCCGGGGGCGGTGATTTCATCGACACCGCTGATGCGTACAGTGCCTGGGTTCCCGGGCATTCCGGCGGGGAGAGCGAGACGATCCTCGGTGAGTGGCTGGCCGCGCGGCGGCCGTCGAACGTGGTGGTGGCGACCAAGGTGAGCCAGCATCCCGATTTCCGCGGGCTGTCGGCGAAGAACGTGCGGGCGGCCGCTGAGGCGTCGCTGAAGCGTCTGGGCATCGACACGATCGACTTGTACTACGCGCACTTCGACGATGCCTCCGTTCCGCTGGAGGAGACCGTCGCCGCGTTCGGTGACCTGGTGCGTGACGGGCTTGTGCGCTACACGGCTGTGTCGAACTACAGTGCGGAGCGCATCCGTGAATGCATCGGGCTCGCTGAGGCGGCCGGAACCGCGCTGCCCGTGGCGGTGCAGCCGCATTACAACCTCGTGCATCGGAACGAGGTCGAAGAGAGCATCATCCCCGTCGCGGAGGAGTTCGGGCTTTCGCTCGTGCCGTACTCGGCGCTCGCGAGCGGGTTCCTGACGGGGAAGTACCGTTCGACGGATCCGGCGGGTCAGTCGTCCCCGCGTGCCGGTGGCGCGGCGAAGTACGCGACCCCGCAGGGACTGTCGATCATCGATGCCCTGGAGTCGATCGGGTCTGCGCACGGCGCGTCCGTGTCGGCGACAGCGCTGGCATGGCTGCGTATGCAGCCCACGGTCGCCGCTCCGATCGCGAGTGCCTCGAAGGTCGACCAGGTCGCGGATCTGCTGGTCTCCGCCCGGCTGGACCTGACGCCGGACGAGCTGGCCGAACTGGACCGCGTCTCCACCTGGACGCCCGCGACGGCCTGATCGCGGATTCCCGGCGCACCGGGTCGGCGGCCTCAGGGTTCGGCGTGCCTCGGCGCCGCGGGATTGTCGGGCGCTGGGCGACGGCGGCGCCGGGTGCGGCGTCCGCCGGGCGCGGTGCTGGCTGGGTGGGGTACTGGCCGGGTGTGGCTGGCTGCGTGCGGTGCTGGCCGGATGCGCCGCCCGCGGAGTGCAGCGCCCGCGGGGCGCACCGCCCGCCGGGTGCGGTGCCGGCTGGCTGGGTGGGGTACTGGCCGGGTGTGGCTGGCCGGGTGCGGTGCTGGCCGGATGCGGCGCTCGCCGGGCACAGACCCCGCGGGTTGCGCCGCCCGCGGGGTGCGGCGCTCGCCGGGTGACCGACCGCCGGGTGCGGCGCCCGCCGGGTGCACCGCCCTGCCGTGTGCACCGCCCGCCCGGCGCAACGCCCGCGAGGAGAAGCGCTCGCCGAGCGTCAGCCCCGTGCGTTCACCCCGGCCGAGCGCCCGCCGGCTCCCTCGCGACGTCGGGGTGCCGCCATCCTCCTCGTTCCGCAGGGGGAGGCGGATCCCAGGCCCATCGCCACGCAGCCTTCGAGACGAGCGCCCTCGGCGACCCTTCGCCCGGTGGCGGATGGAGGATGAACGGACCGTGCCCGTCACGTGTGATCCGCCAGCCCCGGTTGTGCAGGAGCATGTGATGGAAGCGGCAGAGCAGGACTCCGCGGTCGATGTCAGTTCGGCCCCCGTGCTCACCGAAGTGATCGCAGTGGTGGGCCTCGCACGAGGAGGCGGGCCGGTTGCACTCCGGCCACAGGCATCCGCCGTCGCGCGCGGCGAGGGCGATCCGTTGGCGCGCCGTGTAGAGGCGCTGCTCGCGGCCGACGTCGAGCGGATTGCCGTGTCCGTCGGTCGTGACGATCCTCGACCCGTGCATGCACAGCGCGCGGTCGATGATCGATCCGGCGAGCGCGTCACCGCCATCCTCGGCGTGGCCGACGGCGAGCAGGCGGCCGAGCGGATCGCGGGGACCGACGACGTCCTTCACCACGATCATGCGGACCCCCGGCTGGCGTGCGCCGAACACGTCCTCGTGCGACGCCAGTGCGCCGGCGCGGATGAGGTCCATCACCAGGTCGTACTCGAGCTGCTCGTTGCTGCGGGGATCCCCGGCGAGCTCGTCGGCTGCAGCCCGCTCGTCTGCGGTGACGAAGCGCGGTCCGCCGCGACGGGGGCGAAGTGCGGAGTCGCGCACCGTGCGCAGCCACAGCGCCATCTCGTCGTCGAACGCGATGCGCGCGCGATGCTGACCCTCCGCGTCGATCCACATGCGGAACTCCCGGCCCTCGTACCGCCGGGCGGACCTCGACTCCGCGCCCGTCGGATCGAGCAGATCGCGCATCGTACGCGAGCGCTTCGCCAGCTCCTCCACGGTCAGCGAGCCCGCCTCGTCGATCAGCCCCTCTGCAGCAAGAGCCCAGGCCTCGTGCACGCGCTCGTCATCTCCCGTCGGCGGCTCGCCGAGGCCGGCCCGAATGGCGTCATGCTGAGCGGCGGTCAGCGCTCCCTCGAGAAGTGCCTGTCGCAATGACCGACGCCACGGGGGAACGAGGTCGTCGGACACCGGGTCCGCGGTGGTCGCGGCCCCTCCGCCGCGCGCCCCGCTGACGGCGAGCAGCGACTCCCCGACCCGAACCTGACGCGACGCATCCGCCTTCGTCCCGCCCGTCACGGCCTGGATCAGTGCAACCGGAGAGGCATGACCGAGTGTCGCGGCCAGCCCCGCGTGCCCATCTTCGCGGCGCGATCGGTGCGCGGCGACGCCCGCGAGCACCGCCTGGAGGCGAGTGGCGTCGTTGGCCAGCGCGGCCAGTTCTCTCATCGTGGAGAGCAGGACATCGTCGGTCAGCTCGCCGGCGCGTTCGGGCAGCGCCGACGCCTCGACGTCGAGCGATCCGCGAGCCGAGATGCGCTCGACGCGTTCGCGCATGGCCGTCACGATGTTCACATAGCGAGTCTTGCGCGAGGCGCGAGTATCGAAGAAAGAGTCGACCAGGATGTGGAGAACTGATCGCGCACGGCCCCGGTCGCGACGTTGTGCAGGAATCAGCGATGTGTCGGCGTCGGACTCGGAGCCCGAGGCGGCCTCCACGCGAGCATCCGCCCGCGACGCCCGGCCGCGACGCGCGGCTCAGCGTCGGCGCAGCGCCACGACGGGGATGACGCGGCTGGTGCGCTCCTCGTACTGACGGAAGCCGGCGCTGCGCGCGGTGAACATCGCCCACGCGTCATCCCGCGCCTGACCGCTCAGCTTCTCTGCGTGCACGGCGACGACCCCGTCGTCCGGCGTCTCGATGCGCGTATCGGGGTGGGCGAGAAGGTTGTGGTACCACGCGGGGTTCTCGGGCGCTCCCCCCTTGGATGCCGCGACCAGCCATGTGTCGGCGTCGACGTGGATGCCCATGACCGGGCTCACTCGCTCCGTACCGCTCTTCGCACCCACGTGGTGCAGCAGCACGAGCGACTTCCCGAAGTTGTCCACGTGCCCGTTGTTGCTGCGGAACGCGTCGATGATGCGGCTGTTCCAGTCTCCTGCGTTGCTCACGGGTCAACGCTAGCTCGGCCCACGCGGGTGACGGGCAAAACCCGAAGGCCCCCGAACACGAGTCCGGGGGCCTTCGGTGCGGTCATCCGCGGATCAGGGAAGGTAGTACGTCGGGTTCGGCAGCTTCACCACCTGGTCGGCGTGACCGCCGATGAGGTCGCTGAACTGGTCGCCGAAGTTCGCGACGATGTGGAAGCCGCCGCCCGACGGCGTCTCGACGTGCGCGCGAGTCTGCGACTTGTACTCGATGGTCGTGCACTTGGCGGTCGCGCACGTGATGTACGACGGCTGCTGCGATGCGCCCGTGCCCGTCCACTTCGTGTAGTAGTTCTCCGGGGTGAAGCCGGTGAACCCGACCTTCGCGAGGTTGCCGAGGGTCGCCGACTTCTGGTTGTCGTTGCGTCCGGTGAGTCCCACGAGCGTGCAGCCCGCGCGCTGGACGACCTGCGCCGCGGAGACCATTCCCGGCGTGGCGGGGAACCGCTCGTCCTGCACCCACACGTCCTGCTCGGCGGGGTTGAAGACGAAGTGCATGTCGGCGACCTCCATGTCGTACGTCCACAGGTTCGTGTCGTCGGCGTCCATCACCACGGCCGGCTTCTTGTGGGCGCGCTTGAGGAGGTAGCACTCGGCGGCGATCGCGGGCAGGCGCTTCTTCAGCAGCGACGTCATCTCGGAGATGTAAGGCGACTGCGTCTTGTTCGACGTGCCCGCCCCCGTGTCGCCGTAGTACGTCGCGATCGTCTTCTTGACGACATCGATGTTCGGGATGCCCTCGCCGCCCTGCGTCAGCCCGCTCGAGCCGTCGGCCTTCATCTCGAAGTGGGTGCGGGGCGTCAGCCTCGGCTCCTTCACGCCGGGGAGATCCGCCGACGGCAGGTAGTAGGTCGGGTTGGGCAGTTTCTGCACCCGGTCGGCGTATCCGCCCTGCAGGTCGGACCACTGATCGCCGACGTTGAGGGCGATGTCGTACCCGAGGTCCTTCTCGAGGTGCTTGCGGGTCAGCGCCTTGTACTCGACGGTCGTGCAGGATGCGGTCGCGCACGTGATGTACGACGGCTGCTCGCCGGTCGCCCACTTCGTGTAGTAGGTGTCGGCCGTGAACCCGGTGTAGCCCGCCTCGGTCACGTTCTCGATCGACGCCGCCTTCTGCGCGGCGCTCCGGCCGGTGATGCCGATCACGGCGAACCCGAGCTGGCGCGCATAGTTCTCGAACGACACCATCGCCGGCGTCGCGGGGAACACCTTCGCGAGGATGTCCTGGTTGTTGAGGTTCGGGTCGAACACGAAGTGCATCTGGCCGACCTCGTAGTCGTAGGTCATCAGCATGGTGTCGTCGGTGTCGAGCACGATCGCCGGGGTCTTGCCGCTCCGCTTCGACTCCTTGTAGAGGCGGGGGAGCTGCGCCTTGAGCCCCGCGACGATCCGGTTCATCTCGCTGATGTACGGGGAGGTCGTCTTGTTCGCGATGCCCGTCCCGGGGTCGCCGTAGTACGTCGCGATGGTCTTCTTCACGATGTCGATGTTCGGGATGCCTTCCCCGCCCTGCGACGCACCGCTGGAGCCGTCCGCCGCCATCGTGAAGTGCGTCCGTGGCGCGAGGCCCGGATGACCGCCGCCCGGCGAATACGCCTGCGCGGAGGAAGCGCTCACCACCGTCACGGCGAGGGCCACGGCGACGGTGGCGGAGACGGCGGCAAGGCGGCGGCGAAGGATCATCTGTTGCTCGCTTTCGATCGCATGGGGAGGCGGGGCGGATGGCCCCACCGCACGCTAGCCCGCCCCTCCGACGATCGGAAGAGCTTGTGCACAGCCCTCATCCAGCCCTAATGTGCGCAGGTGACTGACGACCGAGGCGTGACGTGGGTGCTGGTGGACGGCGAGAACATCGACGCGACCCTCGGCACGGCGATCCTTGGTCGCCGCCCGCAGCCCGACGAGCGCCCGCGCTGGGACCGGTTGCGGACGTTCGTCGAGCGCACGTGGGGCCAGCCGGCCCGCGGCGTGTTCTTCCTCAACGCGTCGACGGGCATCCCGATGGCGTTCGTCCAGGCGCTCAAGGCGATGGACTACATCGTGGTCCCGCTCTCGGGCGATGCGGACGAGAAGGTCGTCGACATCGCGATCCAGCGGACGCTCCGGGCGCTGACGACACGCTCGGCCGACGTCATGCTGGTGAGCCACGACGGCGACTTCCTCGACGACCTCGGCGCCCTCATCGACGGCCGACGGCGGGTGGGGGTCGTGGCGTTCTCCGAGTTCCGCAACGCGGGCTTCTCGACCCTGCCCGGACTGGAGCGCTTCGACCTCGAGTACGACGCCGGGGTTTTCGACGCGCCGCTGCCGCGCATCCGGGTCATCCCCATCGACGAGTTCGACCCGAATTCGTTCCTCGGCTGACCATCGCGAGCACCGCGCCGGTTCAGTCCCGCGTGCTCTTTCAGTCGAGCGGGTGCCCCATAGGGCCGACGCACAGCTACGGGCCGGCGCCCGCAGCGTGCTTCAACACCGACGGCACCCAGGTCGCCAGCCCCACGACGACCACGGACTGCATGATGTGGCCAGCCCACACCTCAACCACCTACGACCAGGGGTTGAACGGGCTGCGCGCTACGTACTACGACAACCGTGACCTCGCCGGCAAGCCGACACTGTTCGCGACGGGAGTCGGTGACGCGACCGGCAAGATCGACGTGGACTGGGGAACCACTGAACCCGGTGGGTCCAGCAGCAGTGGCTCCCTCTCCCACCTGTGGTCGCTGCGCCTCAGCGGCCTTGTCACGTTCCCCGCCGCCGGCGACTACTACTTCCAGACCAACAGCGATGACGGCGTCCGGGTCTGGGTCAACGACGACATGATCCTCAACCAATGGATCCCGCAATCGGACACGGCCGACGTCACAAGCAGCAAAGTGACCGTGACTGCGTCCATGCTGACCCAGCGCATTCGGGTCGAGTACTTCAATCAGTCCGCGAGCGTCGGTACCCACGCCACGCTGCGGCTGAAGTGGAAGAAGCCGGGGGACACCGCGTACTCGGTCGTGCCCGGAGCAAACCTTCGGCCCGACTACGGACTGGTCACCCAGTCGAAGGTGTACGACACAACCGGTGGTCTCGCGGGCGCGGCGGCTCCGTCGATCACTTCGTCGACGAGTTACGCGTTCCCGTGGCTCGGCCAGGCGACCGACACGACCATTGACCCGTCAGGACTTGCGCTGAAGACGTCCCAGACGTTCGAGGCCCCCGGCAGCTCGAGTTGGCTGCGTAAGCTCAACCGGGCACTGCCGGCTGCGAACACGGTCGGCGCACCCTCGACCGCGAAAAGCTCATACGCCTACTACACAGAGCTTGAGGATGCGCCGCTCGATGGCGCAAGCCCCGCATGCGCGCTGCCGGCGGGCACGAAGCAGTACGGATTCCTGAAGTCCAGCACCGGGCCGACCCCTGCATCGGGCGGCGCGATCGTCACCCAGTACGTGTACGACGTCATGGGACGCATGGTAGGCACGAAGACGACCGGTGACACCGGCTGGTCGTGTACCACCTATGACAGCCGCGGTCGTGTGACCAAGCAGACCACGAAGGGTCTCACAGGAACGACAGCTCTGACGACCACGACCACGTTCACCCCGGTCTACACGGCCACGCCGGCTCAGGCAGGGATGCAGGTGACAGTCGCGAGCGGTTCACCCACGGGATCGATAACCACCGTGGCCGACCTGCTCGGCAGGACCGTCTCGTACACCGATGGCCAGGGCACCGTGACGACGAACGCGTTCGAAGACAAGACGGGTCGGCTCGTGTCGACATCGACGACTCCGGCGGGTGGAACAGCAAGTGTGACCGGATTCAGCTACGACGCTGACGGGAAGATCACGGGGGAGACCGTTGACGGTACGCCGGTGGTGACGAACGTCACCTACACCACGGGCACTGCGCCGGATCTGAACCCGCAGGAGCTCGCGTCCGTCACCTACGCGGGCGGTTCCAAACTGAACAGCATCACCCGGAACGGCGCGGGTCAGGTGACGGGTCAGCAATGGACGTTCCCGTCCGCCGACACCATCACGGACACGGCTGCACGGTCGCAGGCGGGCCGGGTCATGCAGGAGAAGATCACCCGCGGAACGGACAGCTACCCTTCGACCTACCAGTACGACGCGGCGGGACGGTTGACCTCGGCCGCCATCCCGGGGCACACCCTCACGTACGGGTTCGCGGCTACGGGCGGCTGTGGGGTGAATGCGGCGGCGGGTGCGTCGGGGAACCGGACGAGCCTGACGGATGTGTGGACGGCGCCGGGTGGGTCTGCGGTGACCACGTCCACGTCGTATTGCTATGACTGGGCGGACCGGCTGACGTCGACGTCGGTGACTGGTGCGATCCCGGGCGCGAACTCGGTGGCTGCGGGGGTCGCGGCATCCAACATCGTGTACGACGCGCAGGGGAATGTGGTGCGGTTGGCGGACATGCTGTTCTCCTACGACGCGGCGGGTCTGCACTCCGGGACCACGTATGACGACGGGTCCACCGTGAGTGTGGTGCGGGATGCGTCGGGGCGGGTGGTGTCCCGGACGGTGGATCCGGCGGGGTCAGCGCCGGCGGTAACGACGAAGCTCCTCTACTCCGGCGACGGGGATGGGGCGTGGGCGCAGTTGTCCGGGTCGACCCTCACCCGGCAGGTCGGGTTGCCCGGTGGGGTGATGTGCACCCTGACCGGGTCGACCCGGACCTTCGACTACCCTTCGCTCCTCGGTCACACCCTCACCACGGGGGACGGGGTGTCCACGTCGGCGGGGGTGCGCCTGTTCGACCCGTACGGGCAACCCCTCGACCCGGTCACCCTCGCGATCGGCACCACCACCGCGGACGATCAGACCAACGCGCAGGCGAACTCCGGCTGGTACGGGGGCGCGTTGAAACTCACCGAAACGACCGGGCCCACCGCGGTCATCGATGGGCGCACGACTGTACGTCCGCGCCCTCGGACGGTTCCTGGAGGTCGACCCGGTCGAAGGGGGCGTGGACAACGACTACGTCTGGCCCACCGACCCCATCGGCAAGAACGACCTCAGCGGAAAGATGAGTGCGGATGCGTTGGAGTACTACGGTCGAAAAGGATACGCGGTCCTAGGAAAGGATCTCGTGGTAGCGCCGACCGAGGTGTACACCTACAAGATTCGGATCTACGGGAAGAAGATGAAACTGACTCTGCATCGAAGCCCTACGCGGTCCGAAGGTTGGGTCGTCTCCTTTCGACCCCCGCCGCGGACGAGGATTGTCGGAAAAGTGCACCCCCACGGCACCATTCCGCTCTGGCGGGACATCGTCCGCGCGACGAGTCCGTGGCTGGACAAACCTCAGCTAGAGCAGCAATACCTGTGCCACGCGGCAGGATCGGGAATCGAAAAGATCGCGGGCAACGGCACTTGGGACCTGGAGTCCGGTCGTGGTGACAACCCGAACTGGGGTCTCGGCGCTATCTCGCGAGTTTTGACTTCAGGACACGCCTCAGCGGCATGCTCCTGGTAATTGGAGGACAATGTCTGGACGACGACGTACTTTTCGGCCCTCGGCGGCAGTTCTCGTCGCAATTGGCTCGTTGGCGTGGGCGACGATCGCGACGATGCTGGACATGTGGGTCGGTGGGTTCCTCGTATTGCGGGAGTGGGATCGAGCTCCTCGAATAATGCTCGATCGCGTGCCCTGGTACATCGCTATCGTCGTCGTGACGGCTTCGATCAGTGCCATCGTTACGATCAGCGTCGCCCTAGCGAAAGAGTCACGCATAAGGATTGAGCACCTTGCGCTCATCGCCGGGCTGACGTTCATGTCGCTCACTTTCCTGACATTGCAGTTGTCATACATCTCTGACGAGATTGACGCAGATGCGCCTTTAGGTGCCCTCGGGTTCAATACCGAGGTTCTCGGTCTCTTGCTCATTGGACTCGCGTTTGTAGCTATGGCTCGCGGCGCGTCATCTCGGCAGACTTCGCCCGAGCAAACCGGGGTCAACGAACCTGCGCATCGTGAGACGTAAGCGGTGGGGCTGCTGGAGTTCTCCGTCGGCGGGCAGTCGTCGCACGAGCGCTGATTAACATACGGTACGCCAACCGGATTCAGGTAGGAGGGGCCCCCACACGCCTTTCCGGACGCGTCGCTTTGTCGGGATGGGGTCATTGCCAGACTGCTGGGCATCGCGGGGGGCCTGCGAGGCGGTGGTCTGATGGGTAGGCGGCCACGGTGAGCGAGGAGTCGGTGAACCCTCTAGAGGAAGTAACCGAAAGTCTTCTCCGCGACGGGGGAGTTGCCGAGGCGCTCATCCCCAGGATCGATGTCGTCTTCGATGTCACCGAACAACCCTTGCCTGTTCTCACGCTCGAGGAGGGATGGGATCCCTCCACAGCAGGTGATCTGGAGATCGTGCGTGACGCTGTCCGCAGGGGGGTGGGTCTTCAGTGCGAGCCTGTGAGGGAGTTCGACTTCGCGTGGCTGGACGATGCCCTTCCTTATCTGCGCTACCTGCATTGCGCTGGCGATCAGCGCGCGTACTTGAATCTGGAAGCGATTGCGGAGATGGAATCGCTCATCAGCTTGACGGCGCCTCCCGTTGATCACGACATCGATCTGACGGGATCGCGTGAACTGAGGTGGCTCAGCGTCACAGGGAATGGCATGCTGAGCGCTGCGCGGGCACCGAAGTTGCAGACGCTCTGGCTCGACACATCCGAGGTTCCCTGGGGCACTGTCTTCTCTCCGTCGGTGAGGTGGGCATCTCTGATTCTCCGCACGCTGCGCAACGTCGAGTTCGCTGCGATGACCTCGCTCGAGCGCCTCACCCTGAAGGTCGCCAAGGAGGTGGATCTCAGGGTGGTGTCGAGCCTGTCGCGCCTTTCGTGATGTCGAGATCGAGGCCGCCAGGTCACTTCGGGGTCTCGCGGCGCTTTCGCAACTTACAGAATTGCAGCGGATCGACCTCTACAACGTTCGATCGATCGATGAGCCGGCACTGCTGCTCGACCTCGAACTCGTGAATTTCAGGGCGGAGGCGTGTCCGACTCTGGATGAAGGGTTCGCCGAAGCCGCGAAGTCGAAGGCGGGGCGATGGGTCGTCATGTTGGACCGTCGGCGGCGAGGGGTCAAGCTCCCTGAGCTCTTCGAAGTCGAGCAGACACCCGAGGGCACCTTCGAGATCGCCTTCCGTGACTGGGCGTGGGCGCTCGACCGGCTCGGCGTGGACGAGGAGGACCTCACGTCGGTGAGTGGGTGGGTGGAGGCCATCATGATCGAGGCGATCCGTCGCGAACACCCGGAACTCCTCGAGAGTGGGCCCGTCATCTTCGATTCGGAGAGCGAGCAGATCAACATCATTGCGGCGGACCGGAAGACGGCGTCCACCGTATCTCGACTTCTGCAGGAACTGTTCGGCGAGAAGCGTCGCGTACGAGCACTCGCCCGCAACGTTTCGAAGAATGCCATCGGCGAACCTGATGAGTCATGACTGCAGGGCAGGGAGCGCCGCGATAGGAACGAAAGTCAGGCCGATTCACAGTTCGAAGAGTTCAGTGGCCTCGCTCTCCCATGCATCGGCGTCGTGCAATCAGGTCCGAGTGGCCCGCAACGCTTCATCGCAACAACAGCCAATGGTCGGTCAGAGTGCAGGCTCCTTCAGGCTCGGGCGACAGATGCTCGCGTTGAGGGGAGTCTGGACGAAGTTGAGGCGCAGCTGCGTCGGCGGTGCGCCGTGGTGATCACGGCTCGCGAGAAGACAGCCCGAGCCCTCAAAGCGTTCCGAATCTCTCTGCCACGAGCCTGAGCGAGCTGCCGGCCCAGTCGGGTGGGGGAGAAGGGTCGTGAGCCGAATCTTCATGCCCTTCGCCTACTGGGTCGCGGGAACAGACCCATGCAGCAACTAATTTGAAGTTGACGCCGCTTGGGCAAAGGGAGATACACGTGTTAGCACGCAGGAGGCCAGCAGGGGGACGTCGCCGACACGCAGCAATCCTGGCTATCTGCTTGGCGCTTCCCCTAGTGGGCTGCGTCCCGATCGAGGCGAACGAGCAACCCCTGGAAATGACCGTGCAGGACGACCACCTGCTTTTCCGTTGGTGTGGCAATGAACCCCTCACGGGATCCCGCATCGACATCTCATACGCGCTCATCCGGGGGACTATCCGCGACGATCACACCGCCGCGGAAGGGACCGGGCCGTTCTCGCTGACACGCGGGGATGAATTTTCCAACTCGACACCTCCTCCGAACGTCATCTACACCGCATCGGAGACGATCCCGTTCTCAAGCCCGAAGACGCTGGTGTTCGTTTCCATCGGCCCGGATGCGAAGACCTTCGACTTCTCGGCCAGCTATGAAGTCCTCGATCGGTTCGCCAAACTGCGCGAAGGGTATTGGATGGACCCCACAGGAAAGCTCTCGAGAACTGCATGCGCCACGAACTGAACCGAATCGGGTTCCTCGGCTGACCATCGCACGCTGACCGCCCCGCCGGATCATCCCCGCGTGCTCTGCCACCCGAGCGCCGGCGCGACGTAGGTCGCGAACGATTCGACCAACCGCAGGTTGAACGCGACCCCCAGCTGGCTCGGGATCGTGAGCATCAGCGTGTCAGCGCTGCGCACGGCGGCGTCGTCGAGCAGCTGCTCCACGAGCACGTCGGGCGCCGCCGCGTAGGTCTTGCCGAACGTCGAGCGCATGCCGTCGATGTAGCCGACGCCCTCGCCGTCCTGCCGGCCGCCGAAGTAGAGCTCGTCCTCGGCCGTGACGATGGGGAAGACGCTGCGGCTCACGGACGTCCGCGGCTCGCCCGGATGCCCCGCCTCGCGCCACGCCGCACGGAAGGCGTCGATCTGCTGCGCCTGCAGCTCGTCGAACGGCAGCCCGCGGTCCTCGGTGAGCAATGTCGACGACATCAGGTTGACGCCCATCCGGCCGGCCCACTCCGCGGAGTCGCGGTTGCCCGCGCCCCACCAGATGCGCGAGCGCAGTCCCGGCGAGTGCGGCTCGACCCCCTGCATCCCCGCACCGCCGCCGAAGGGGCTCGAGGCGTCGCGCTCCGCGAGTCCTTCGCCCTCGACCGCGCGCAGGAACGTGTCGAAGTGGGCGCGGGCGATGTCGGCACCGCGCGGGTCCTCCGATCCGGTGTAGCCGAATGCCTCGTAGCCGCGCACGACCGACTCGGGTGAGCCGCGGCTGACGCCGAGAGCGAGCCGCCCGTCGCTGAGGAGGTCGACGGATGCCGCCTCCTCCGCCAGGTACAGCGGGTTCTCGTAGCGCATGTCGATGACGCCGGTGCCCATCTCGATGCGCTCGGTGCGGGCGGCGATCGCGGCGAGCAGCGGCATCGGCGAGGACTGCTGGCGCGCGAAGTGGTGGACGCGGAAGTAGATGCCGTTCGCGCCGAGCTCGTCCATGCCCTCGGCGAGCTCGACCGCCTGCAGCATCGAGTCGCGGGCGGAGAGCTGGCGACCGCCGCCGAGGGGGCCGTAGTGGCCGAAGGAGAGCGTTCCGAAGCGTTGCATGGTGACCGCAACGGTACTCGCGCCGACTGTATTCCGCTGCATGGACCTCGGGCCGGAGGTGCCCCCGCGGCCCCGGAGGTGCCTACCATGGCAGGACACGTCCGACGGCGAGGAGGCGACATGGTTCTCGTACGCGTCTCCGGCGTGGCGCTCGATCCCTCGCGCCAGTACGTGATCCTGCTCAAGCCCGCCGACCAGGCACCGGGAGAGGGATCGATCCTGCCGATCTGGATCGGCGAGCAGGAGGCGACGGCCATCCTCGTCGCCGTCGAGGGGGCCGCGGTGCCCCGGCCGCTCGCGCACGATCTCATGCGCGCGCTGCTGGACGCGGCCGAGTCGCAGGTGGTCCAGGTGGAGGTGACGCGGCTCGACGGCGGGACGTTCTACGCCGAGATCACGCTCGCGACCCCGCTCGGCGAGCGCGTCGTCGATGCGCGGCCGTCGGATGCGATCGCCCTCGCATCCCGCGTCGGTGCGCCGATCTTCGTGGCCGACGCCGTGCTCGACGAGGCGGGCGTGCCCGATCCCTCCGAGGCGGCCGAGGAGGATGCGACGACGGACACCGCGGACGACGGAGGGTCCGACGAGGGAGTCGTCGACGAGGATGCCGCCGACAAGCTCGCGGAGTTCCAGCGGTTCCTCGACGACGTGGACCCGGACGACTTCCGGAGCTGACGCGCCCTCAGGCCGTCGTGGCCCGTCGTCGCCGCAGCGACCGGATGAGCGCGGCGATGCCGCGCCATCCGATGAGCGCGATCAGGAGCACCACGGCCGCCACGACGACGAATGCCAGGACGACGCCCTGACCGGAGACGGCGCGCAGCAGCATCCCGCCCGCGACGGTCACCGCCCACACGCCGAGCCCGGTACGGAGGGGCCTCATGGGGGCGCGCCACGCGAGCGTCACGGCCCATCCCGCGACCAGTCCCACGAGGAACGGCCAGGCCGTCACGAGGAGCCCGGGAAGGACGGCCTCGTCGTGGCTGGCGCGGCCCGTCGCCGCGAACGCGACCACGAGCACGGCATCGAGGACGAACGAGAGCAGGGCGGTGCGGCGTGGATGCATGGGACTCCTCCGGGGGTGTCTCCATCCTCTCAGCCCCACGCCCCGGCGGCCCCGCTCGCCGTCTCATGACGGACGTAGACTTCGGGAGGACCGCGGTCGAGCGCGGCCGGGCGACGTGAGGAGCGGGCATGCAACTGGGAATGATCGGGCTCGGACGGATGGGCGCCAACATCGTGCGCCGGCTCATGCGCGACGGGCACGACTGCGTCGTCTACGACGTGAACCAGGGCGCCGTGCAGGCGCTGTCGGCGGACGGTGCGACCGGCGCCGACGCCATCGCCGACCTGGCCGCGAAGCTGCAGGCACCGCGCGCGATATGGCTCATGATCCCCGCCGGGCTCACGGGCGAGGTCGTCGAGCAGGTCGCCGCCGTGCTCGAGCCCGGCGACATCATCATCGACGGCGGCAACTCGAACTACCGCGACGACGTCCGGCGCGCGGCCGCGCTGAAGGACAAGGGCATCCACTACGTCGACGTCGGCACGAGCGGCGGCGTCTTCGGCCTCGACCGCGGCTACTGCCTCATGGTCGGCGGACCGGAGGAGGCGTTCCGGACGATCGAGCCCGTACTGAAGACGATCGCGCCGGGACCGGGCGACATCCCCCGCACGCCCGGCCGATCCGGCGCGGAGGCCCCTGAGGAGCAGGGCTACCTGCACTGCGGACCGTCCGGCGCAGGACATTTCGTGAAGATGGTCCACAACGGCATCGAGTACGGGATCATGGCGGCGCTCGCCGAGGGCCTCAACATCCTCCACAACGCCGACGCGGGCGTGCGCGAGGCCGAGCACTCGGCCGAGATCGCGCCCCTGGAGGAGCCGGAGTTCTACCAGTTCGACATCGACACACCCAAGGTGGCGGAGCTGTGGCGCCGCGGCTCGGTCATCTCGTCGTGGCTCCTCGACCTCACGGCGGCGGCGCTCGAGTCGAACCCGACGCTCGACGGGCTCGCCGGGCGGGTGTCCGACTCGGGCGAAGGCCGGTGGACCGTGAAGGCCGCCGTCGACACCGGCGTCCCGGCTCCGGTGCTCGCGGCATCCCTCTTCGAGCGCTTCGCGTCGCGCGGCGAGGACCACTACGCCAACCAGCTCCTCTCGGCCATGCGCCTCCAGTTCGGCGGTCACCAGGAGCTCCCGGCGGGCGACGTGCTCGAGGCGGGCGGACGGAAGTCGGACCCGCAGTCCTGACCCGACCGCCGACCCGCGGTGGGGCCCGCCGACCCCGCGGGGGCGGCCGCGGCTACTCTCGTGGTGTGACCGAACGGCTGACGCTCGACCAGGCCCGCCGCATCGCGGTGCGCGCCCAGCTGCTCGACGCCGACCGGCCGGGCGACGTCGTCGAGGTGGCCGAGCAGCTCTGCTACGTCAAGATCGACCCGACCGCGGTGATCGCCCCGAGCGAGCACTCGATGCTGTGGTCGCGCATGGGCTGGTCGTACGAATCCGGACAGCTGCAGAAGGCCGTCGAGGTCGACCGGCTGCTGTTCGAGTTCGACGGCGCGTTCCGGCCGATGAGCCTCCTGCCCCTGATGCTGCCCCGCATGCGCCGCTGGCCGCAGCGCGAGAGCAGCAGGCAGTGGCTCGCGGCGAACGACCGGTTCCGGCGGGACGTCATCGCGCGACTGCGCGCCGACGGTCCGCTGCGGGCGAGCGAGATCCCGGACACAGCCGAGGTGCGTCGGCCTCCCGACGGCTGGTCGGGAGGCAACCAGGTCCCGCACATGCTCGACTTCCTCAGCCGCCAGGGGGTCGTCGCGGTCGCACGGCGAGAGGGCCGGCACCGCGTATGGGATCTGGCCGAGCGGGTCTACCCGGCTGACCTGCCGGAGTACGACGACGAGGAGGCGGCGCGCCTGCTCGAGGAGCGCTGGCTGCAGTCCTACGGCATCGCGAGACCGCACTGGTACTGGACGGGCGTGGGGAAGGCGACGGGCGAGGCCGCGGCCGTGGAGGGCAGCACGGTGCGGTTCCGCGTCGACCCGGATGCGCTCGCCGCCGTCGACGACGACCCCGGCGGGCGGGTGGCGTTCCTCAACCCGTACGACAGCATGCTCTTCGACCGCCGCCGGCTGGAGGAGGTCTTCGGCTTCACGTACGTCCTCGAGCAGTTCAAGCCCAAGGCGCAGCGGGTCTACGGCTACTTCGCGTACCCGATCCTCCTCGGCGACCGCTTCGTCGGGATGCTGGACGCCGAGCTCGATCGCGACGACGGCGTGCTGCGGGTCACCGCCGTGCACGAGTTCGCGCCCCTCGACGAGGACGAGTCGGAGATGATCCGCGCCGAGATCGGCGCGCTGGCCGAGTGGCTGGGCGTCGACGTGGGCGGACCGCGCTGACGGCCGGCCGAGTCTAGGCTCCCGCCTCCGGCGGCACGAGCCCGTCCTCGACCGCGCGGCGGAAGAGGTCGACCTTCGTCGGCGCGGCACGATCGACCGCCGCGTACCGGGAGCGGATCCGGCGGATGTGGTCGAGCACCGTGTCGCGGCTGACGAACAGGGCGTCCGCCACGCGATCGGCCGTCTCGCCCGACGCGTACAGCGCGAGCACCTCGCTCTCGCGCGGGGTGAGCGCCGCGTCGACGAACGAGCGGTCGCCGTTCAGGGCAGCCGCCCAGTCCGCCGTCGCGATGGGCTCGTCGTGCAGGGCCATCCGCACGGTCTTGGCGACGGCGTGCGGGAGCTCCGACTTGCGGATCATGCCGATCACCCCGGCACGCGCAGCCTCGCGCACGAGCCGCGGCTGGTCGCCGCTCGTGTACGCGAGCACCGGCGCCTGGGTGACCGCGAGACGCCGGACGTTCTCGGTCGGCGTCGACCCGTCCGCGAGCACCAGGTCGAGCAGCACGAGATGGAAGCGCGTCTCCGCCTGGAGGAGGCCCGCCACGGTGGTGGACGTCGCCACGACGTGCATGTCGGGCTGCGCGTTGAGGATCGCGGTCACGCCCAGCAGCACGGCCGGATGATCGTCGACGATGCCGACCCGTGCCTTCATGCGCGCCCCCGAACCTCTGTCACAGCTCCACGGTACCCACTGCCGAGATCAGTCCGACAGGATCACGAGCTCCTGCGTCGCGCGGGTCATCGCGACGTAGCGGTCGACGGCCCCCTCGACGCCTGAACCGAGCGCGTCGGGATCCACGAGCACGACGAGATCGAACTCGAGCCCCTTGGCCGCCTCCGGCGTGAGCGAGCGGACGCGCGGGGGCGTCGCGACGGCCTCGGCGCCGATCACGCACGCCACGCCCTCGGGGTTCGCGGCGAGCCACGCGGCGAGCACGGCATCCCGTTCGTCGCGCCGTGCCCGGCGCACCGGCCGTCCGTTCGACCGGATCGACATGGGCACGTTGGCATCGGGCACCGCGGCGCGGATGACGGGCTCGGCCACCGCCATCACCTCGGCGGGCGTTCGGTAGTTGATCCGCAGCGAGGCCGTCTCGATGCGCGCGAGTCCGGCCCGCTCGAGGCGTTCGCGCCATGACTCCGGGAAGCCGTGACGGGCCTGCGCCCGGTCGCCCACGATCGTGAGGCTCCGGGACGGCACGCGGCGCAGCAGCATCAGCCACTCCGCGTCGGTCAGCTCCTGCGCCTCGTCGACGATGACGTGCGCGAACGGGCCTGCGAGCAGGTCGCGGTCGACGGCTGCGAACGACGCGTCGTCGTCGAGGCTGTTGCGGAAGTCCTCCCCCCGCAGCATCGACATGATCATCATCTCGGAGTCGTCGGCGGCGATGAGCTCGTCGGCGACGCGGGCGCGCTCCTCCCGCTCCGCCTCGCGAGCGGCCGCGCGCCGGCGCCGCTCGCGGGAGGCGCCCGGGTCGCCGAGGCGGTGCCTGGCCGCGTCGAGGAGCGGGAGGTCCGCGAGCGTCCAGGCGGAGGCATCCGCGCGCTGCAGCAGCTCGACCTCCTCGGAGGACAGCCAGGGCGCGCAGCGGCGCAGGTACGCGGGCACCGACCACAGGTCGGCGACGAGGACGGATGCCTCGACCAGCGGCCACGCGCGGTCGAAGGCGCGCACGAGGTCGGTGTGCCGGGCGAGCGCGCGGCGCAGCTGGTGCGGCGGCACGACGTCTTCGTCGACCTGGTCGCCGAGGATGTCCAGGAGCGTCTCCCAGACCTGATCGCGCGCGTCGTTGTGCGGCGTGCCGGGCTCGGCCGACGCGAACGCCTCGGCCCAGTCGTCGGGGGAGATCCGCAGGTCGCCCCACGCCGTCTCCACCAGGAGCGGCCGGGTCGGGGGCTCCTCGTAGAGCCGCACCGCGGGCTCGACGGCGGCGACCATCTCTCGCGTGCCCTTGAGCCGAGCGACCGCGGGATCCGCTTCCGGCGCCGCGTTCGCCCCTTCGGCGACGAGGTGCCGGATGGTGCACGTCTGCACGCTCTCCTCGCCCAGGCTCGGCAGCACGTCCTCGACGTACGCGAGGTACGGGCTGCTCGGTCCGACGAAGAGCACGCCGCCGCGCCCTTCGCCCAGACGGGGATCGGAGTAGATCAGGTACGCCGCGCGGTGCAGGGCGACGACGGTCTTGCCGGTGCCCGGACCGCCGTCGACGACGAGCGCGCCGGCGGAGTCCGCGCGGATGACGGCATCCTGATCCGCCTGGATCGTGCTCAGGACGTCGCGCATGCGGGGTGAACGGCTGGTGCCGAGGCTCGCGATGAACGCGGACTCGTCGTCGAGGGCCACTCCCGCCTCGAGTCCCTCGGCCGTGAACACCTCGTCCCAGTAGTCGCGGACGCGACCGCCGGCCCACCGGTAGCGGCGCCGGCTCATGAGCCCCATCGGGTGGGAGGGGGTGGCGGCGAAGTACGGCTCGGCGGCCGGCGCACGCCAGTCGACGAGGAGACGCCGCCCGTCGTCGTCGGTCAGCCCGAAGCGTCCGATGTAGAGCGGTTCGCCGTCCTCCGGCACGATCCGCCCGAGGCACAGATCCAGCCCGAAGCGGCGCAGCGCCCGCAGGCGGGACGACAGGCGGTGCACCTCGAGGTCGTGATCGAGCGCCGCCTGCCCGGATCCGCCCGGCGCGCGCCGGACGGCGTCGAGCCTCGCCGAGAGGCCGTCGATCTGCCGCTCCAGGGAGGCGGCGATCTCCGCGAAGCGCCGACGGTCCGCGGCGATGAGCGCGGGAGCAGCCTTCGCGGCGAGGGAATCGGGGAGGTCGAAAGCGTCGGTCGGGTCGTGGGTCACTCGGCAGCTCCTGTGTCGTCGGCGCGCCCGTCCGCGGTGGCGGATTCGTAGCGCGACCTGCGATTCTGCCGCACGGAGGGGGCCTTGCCGCAAGTCCCCCTCCGTGCGGGATAATGGAAAGGGCGGAGGGGCCGTGCGTCGGGCGGAGCGTCGTGCCAGCATTGCCCGCATGGATGGATTCGACGCGGTGGTCGCCGCCGGGACTCTGCGCAGCTCCGATCCGGGCGCGGTTCGCTTCCCGCACCGCTGGACTCCCGAGGGTGTCTCGGTCGAGGCCGCGTTCACGGGCGCGCACCTCCTGCACCTCGCCGCGGCCGGATGCGTGCTCAACGACGTCTACCGCGAGGCCGAGGGAATGGGCGTCCCGGTCGCGGGCGTCCGGGTCGTCGCGTCGGGAGGGTTCGATCCCGAGACGTGGGCGTCGACCGGCATCGCGTACACCGTGGACGTGGACTCCCCGGTGCCCGAGCGGCACGTCCGGGCGCTGCTGCAGCGGGTCGACGAGGTCGCCGAGATCCCGCGCGCGATCCGTGCGGGAGCCCCGGTCGCCCGCGTCGAGACCTGACCCGCCGACCGATGTCGGGGCGGATGCGTAAGGTGGCGGTGTCGTCGTCGAAGATCGATCCGGAGGATGCATGTCACGTGTGATCGCCACCATGTCCGTATCGCTCGACGGGTTCGGTGCGCGCGAGCATCAGACCCTCGAGCAGCCGATGGGCGACATCCCGCCCGGGTCGCTGCACCGGTGGATGTTCGAGACGCCGGACGAGAACCGCGCCGAGATCGACGCCATCGTCGACGCCGGGGCCTTCGTCATGGGCCGCAACATGTTCGGGCCGATCCGTGGTGAGTGGTCGGGCGACTGGGACGGCTGGTGGGGCCCCGAGCCGCCGTATCACGCGCCGGTCTTCGTGCTCACCCATCACCCGCGCGAGCCGCTCGAGATGGCCGGGGGCACCACCTTCCACTTCGTGACCGACGGCATCGAGGCGGCACTGGAACGCGCGAAGGCTGCCGCGGGCGACCGCGACGTGCACATCGCCGGTGGCGTGTCGACCACGAACGAGTACCTCGCCGCCGGTCTCGTGGACGAGCTGATGCTCCAGATCTCTCCCTTCCTCCTCGGGCACGGGCTGCGGCTGTTCGACGGCATCGGGCCCGTGCCGCTCGAGCTGCTCTCGTCGCGCGGTGCCTCGCTCGTCACCCACGCGCATTACCGCGTCGTGCGCGACGTCGCGGGCTGAGGCCCCGCCGGGGAGCCGGCCGGAGCGGGGCTGCGGGAGCGGGGTCTGCGGGAGCGGGGAGGTCGCGAGTACCGTGGCAGGCATGGGCCACCGGATCTTCACGATGAGCTTCGGGTCGGTGTATCCGCTCTATGTCGCGAAGCTGGAGCGGAAGGGCCGCACTCGCGCCGAGCTCGACGAGGTGATCGGCTGGCTCACCGGGTTCGACGAGTCCGCGATCCGCGAGCGCGTCGCCGACGGCACCACGTTCGAGCAGTTCTTCGCCGGCGCGACGCTCAACCCTGACGCGGCGCTCATCACGGGTGTGATCTGCGGCGTCCGGGTCGAGGAGATCGACGATCCGCTGATGCAGAAGATCCGCTACCTCGACAAGCTCGTCGACGAGCTGGCCCGCGGGAAGGCGATGGAGAAGGTGCTGCGCAGCGCCTGACGACGGCGCTCGGTGTCGTCGGCGCGGGGTAGCGTGAACGGGTGCCCGCCGATCCGACCTCTCTGAGCGCACGGGCCCAGCTCGCCGCCCTCGGGGCGCGTGCTGCCGACGACGGCGGCTTCGCGACCCTCCGCGACCTGCCCGCGATCGATGGCGGTCGTCCGGCCGCCATCCTCATCCTCTTCGGCGTGCTGGATCGGCTCGAGAGCGACCACGACGCCCGCGCGGCGGCGGTGTCGCGCGATCTCGACGTGCTGCTCCTGGCGCGGGCGGCGACGCTTCGCTCCCACCCCGGCCAGGTCGCCTTCCCCGGCGGCCGCATCGATCCCGGCGACGACGGGCCCGTGGGCGCGGCGCTGCGGGAGGCGTGGGAGGAGACCGGACTGGACCCCGCCGGCGTCGAGGTGCTCGGCACGCTCGCGGACGTGCCCCTCGAGTACTCGCGACACCTCGTGACGCCGGTGCTCGGCTGGTGGCGGCATCCGTCGCCCGTGCGCGTCGTCGACGAGGCGGAGTCCGCGGACGTCTTCCGTGCCCCCGTGGCCGACCTGCTGGATCCCGCGCACCGCGGGTCGACCGTGGTCCGCCGCGACGGCCGCGAGTGGCGCGGACCGGGGTTCCTGGTGTCGGTCGACGGGCGCGAGCACCTCGTGTGGGGGTTCACCGGCATGGTGCTCGACGCGCTCTTCGATCGCCTCGGCTGGACCGAGCCGTGGGACCGGGCGCGCGAGCTGCCCCTCGTGCTGCCGAGCGCCGACACCGGCCGCTGACCCGCAGGGGTCAGGGCTGCGGACTGCGGAGGCCGTACACGATCCAGCCCGCGATCGGGATCGCGAGGAAGAAGATCCAGCTCCACGCCCAGCCGCCGAGGAAGCCGAACACCAGGAACAGGATCAGCGCAGCGATCGGGACGATCGAGACGACGGCCACACCCACCCGGCCGCCGAGCGGTTGTCGCCGCTGGAGCGGATTCTGGAAGTCGTCGGATGACATGATCGCCGCCTTTCCGCCGGGCGCCCGCCGCTCGACAGCCCAGGTCTACACCCGCGCGGCCTCCGAGCGCACCTGTCGGCGGTGGAGGGGACCCGCGGCACGGAGGTTCTCGCGCCACCGGTCGATGCCCAGGCCGTGCAGAACTCCACGGATCTGCCGGTCGTCGCGCCGATCCATGCCGCGAGACGCCGTCATCGGGTCGGATCCGTGGAGTTCTGCACGCGACGCTCGGCGCATCTGCGGTGACTCATACCGCCCGGCCTGCCAATCCCCTGTGACTCGCGCCGAGCGACGTTCGACGATATATCGTTATATATCGTCGAGACCCGAGCGGATCTCGTACAGAGGAGGTCATCATGAGCGGTTCATTCATGGGCGGCGGCTTCGGAGGCCGCGCCTTCGGCGGGCGTCCGGGCGAAGGTCCGGGACCGCATCTGTGGGAGGGACTGGAGCAGCTGCGCGCGATGTTCGAGCAGCGCGTCGGCGGCGGCCCGGCGCCGCGGATGTCGCGGGGCGACGTCCGCACGGCGGTCCTCGCGCTCCTGGCCGAGCAGCCGATGCACGGCTACCAGATCATCAGCGAGATCGAGAAGCGCAGCGGCGGCAGCTGGAAGCCGAGCGCCGGCTCGGTCTACCCGACCCTGCAGCTCCTGGCCGACGAGGGGCTCATCTCCGCCGAGGAGTCGAACGGCCGCAAGACCTATTCGCTCACCGACGCGGGTCGCGTCGAGGCCGAGGCATCCGCCGAGAAGGGCGTGCCATGGGAGGGCTCCGCGGGGAGCTTCCGCGACCGCGGTCCGCTGGGCGCCCTGCCCAAGGCCGGCATCGAGCTCGCGCAGGCGGCCGCACAGGTCGGCCGCACGGGCACGCCGGAGCAGGTCGCGGAGGCCGTGACGGTGCTGGAAGAGGCCCGTCGTAGGCTCTACTCGATCCTCGCTCAGGACTGACCCGGGTGCCGTCGGCATCCGGCCGCCCTGACCACGGCAGGGACGGAGGCCAGATGCCCGACGCCGGTACGTCGCGCGCCCGCTACCGCCGCATCCTGCGCTTCGCGTCGATCTACATCGCGCAGGCGTGGTGGTACGAGCTCGTGCTGCCGCGCATCGGGCTGGCCGGGCTCGCCGCACGGGGTCGGGCCCGGCGACTGACGCGGATCGCACAGCGCTTCCACGTGCTCGCCGTCGACCTCGGCGGGCTGATGATCAAGGTCGGGCAGTTCCTGTCGTCGCGGCTCGACATCCTCCCGCCGGAGATCACCAGCGAGCTGGCGGGGCTGCAGGACGAGGTGCCCGCCGTTCCCTTCCCGGCGATCAGGGCGCTCGCCGAGGCCGAGCTCGGCGCGCCGCTCGACCGCGTGTTCGCGTGGTTCGACGAGGTGCCGGTGGCGGCGGCATCCCTCGGCCAGGCGCATCGGGCGCGTCTCGCGGAGGAGGATGCCGCGGTGGTGGGCTTCGACGCCGTCGTCGTGAAGGTGCAGCGGCCGGGCATCCAGGCGATCGTCGACGTCGATCTGGCGGCGCTCCGCCGGGTCGCCGGATGGCTCAGCCGTGTGCGGATCGTGTCCGACCACGTGAACCTGCCGATCCTGGTCCAGGAGTTCGCCGAGACGAGCCTGGCCGAGATCGACTACCTCCAGGAGGCCGCCAACGCCGAGCGGTTCGCCGACGACGTCGCGGACGACGCGCGGGTGGACGTGCCGGACATCGTGTGGGAGCGGACGACGCGCCGCGTGCTGACGCTGTCCGACGTCACCGCGATCAAGGTCAACGACGTCGAGGCGCTGCGGGCGGCGGGCATCGATCCGTCCGCCGTCGCGGCGGCGTTCGCGCAGGCGATGTTCGAGCAGCTGTTCGGCAGGGGCTTCTTCCACGCCGACCCGCATCCGGGGAACATCTTCGTCACGCCCGCCGCTGCGGCGCCGGGTGGCGGAGCGGACGCCGGCGCCCCGCCGTGGCGGCTCACGTTCATCGACTTCGGCATGATGGGCCAGGTCCCCGACGGCCTGCGCGACGGGCTCCGGCGGCTCCTCATCGCCGTGGCCTCGCGCGACGGCACGGGGCTCGTCGCCGCGATCCGCGACGTCGGGGTGCTGCTGCCCTCGGCCGAGACCACCGAGCTCGAGCGCGCGATGACGCAGCTGTTCGCGCGCTTCGGGGGGATGGGCTTCGCGCAGTTGCGCGACGTGGACCCGAACGAGTTCCGGCAGTTCGGCGAGCAGTTCGGCGAGGTCGTGCGCTCCCTGCCGTTCCAGCTCCCGGAGAACTTCCTGCTCGTCATCCGGGCCATGTCGCTGACGTCGGGGGTGTGCAGCGCGCTCGACCCCGAGTTCAACATCTGGGACGCCGTCGAGCCGTACGCCGGCCGCCTGATGCGGGAGCAGTCCGGCAATCTCGTCCAGGATCTCGCGCAGCGCGCGGTGTCGATCGCGGGACTCGCGCTCGGGATGCCGCAGCGCGTCGACGCCCTCGCCACACGCGTCGAGGAGGGCCGGGTCGCGGTCACCACCCCCGCCCTCGATCGCCGACTCGCGCGCCTGGAGCGGACCGGCCGGCGGATCGTGTCCGCCGTGCTGTTCGCGGCGCTGTTCGTCGGCGGCATCCTGGTCCTGCCCGCGAACGGGGTGATCGGGACCGTCCTGCTGATCGCGTCGGCGCTGCCCCTGCTGCACGCGCTGTTCGCGGGCATCGCGGGCCGCCGCGGTCCCGGCTGACCCGCGGAGCGCGCGTCAGGCGGTCGCGGCCTTCACGAGCTCGCGCACCTTCTTCTCGACGGCGGGGCTCCAGCGATGGGCGGCGAACGCCACGGCCCAGATGTCGCCGTCGTCCAGGGTCGAGCGGTCCTCGAACGTGAACGTCGCGTACCGCTCCTTGAACTTGGACGACGGCTTCAGGAACAGCACGACCTTGCCCTCGTCGTTCGCGTACCCGGGGAACCCGTAGTACGTCTTGGGCACGAGCTGCGGGGCCACCTCGCCGACCACGCGGTGCAGGCCCTCCGCGAGCGACCGGTCGTCGTCGCCCAGTTTCGCGATCGCCTCGAGCACGGCCGCGGTTCCGGCTTCGCGGCTCTTGCCGGCCTTCTCCTGGTCGCGCAGCTCCTTCGCGCGCTGCTTCACCGCCGCACGCTCGGTGGCGGAAAGTCCGGTGCTGGTCTCGGCCATCATCACTCCTGTCGTTCCGGTACCCGTCGAGCGTAGGGCGACCGCGCGGGCGTCGCTTCTCCGATCCTGCTCAGGTGGCGCTCTCGGCTTCGGCGGTGGAGGTGATCCGGTTCGCCATCCCGCGGAAGATGAGTCCGTGGAACGGCAGCACGCCGAGCCAGTACAGCCGTCCCGCCAGGCCCCGTGGGAAGAACACCGCCCGCTGGTCGTACCGTGCGCCGGATGCCTCGGGCGTGGCGCGCAGCTCGAGCCACGCGAGCCCCGGAACGCGCATCTCGGCCCGCAGGCGCAGCATCCGTCCCGGCTCGATCGCCTCGACGCGCCAGAAGTCGATCGCGTCGCCCACCACGACCGCCGACTTGCGCCTGCGTCCGCGGGCGAGGCCCACGCCGCCGACGACCTTGTCCATCCACCCCCGCAGCGCCCACAGCACGGGGGTCGAGTACCAGCCGTTGGTCCCGCCGATGCCCTCGATGACGGCCCACAGGCGTTCCACGGGAGCCGTCGTGTGCGCGGTCCGGGTGTCGGTGTAGACGACCCGCCCGGCCCACTCCGGGTCGCTCGGCAGAGGGTCGCTCGGCGCGCCCAGCACCCCGGCATCCTGCCAGCTCGTCTCTACCGCGTCCGACGCGACGCGGCCGAGCGCGAGGCGCACAGCCCTTCGATACGGCGTGAGGCCGCCCGCGGGCGGCGGGATCAGCGCGTCGACGTCGTGGTCGCGCATGACGCAGTCGTGCTGCAGCGACTCGACCAGCGGGCGCGCGATCGAACGCGGGATCGGCGTGACGAGGTTCACCCAGTGCGACGCGAGGCCCGGCGTCAGCACCGGCAGCGCCGCGATGGGACGCTGATGGAGCCCCGCCTCGACGGCGTATCCGTTCATCATCTGGCCGTACCGCAGCACGTCGGGGCCGCCGATGTCGAGGGTGCGGTTGAGGTCGGCGGGCACGCGCGCCGCCCCGAGGAGGTAGTAGAGGACGTCGCGCACGGCGATCGGCTGGATGTGGTTGCGCACCCACCTCGGGGCGGGCATGTAGGGGAGGACGTCGGTCAGGTGCCGCACCATCTCGAACGAGGCCGACCCGGATCCGATCACGACCCCCGCCTGGAGCACGATCGTGGGCACCCCGCTGCGCAGCAGGATGTCGCCCACCTCGACGCGCGAACGGAGGTGACGCGACAGCTCGCCGTCCGGATGCAGCCCGCCGAGGTACACGATCCGTCCGACGCGGGCGCGCGCGGCCTGCGCGGCGACGACCTGCGCGACCTTCCGGTCGGAGTCCTCGAACCCGCCCCCGGTCGCCATCGAGTGGACGAGGTAGTAGAGGACGTCGACGTCCGCGGTCGCCCGGGCCACGGCATCCGGGTCCGTCGCATCGCCGGCGACGATCTCGACCTCGCCGCCCCACGAGAAGCCTTCCGCCCGTTCGGGGTGGCGCGCCAGGACGCGCACCCGGTACCCCGCGGCCAGGAGCCGGGGCACGAGTCGGCCGCCGATGTATCCCGTGGCGCCCAGCACGAGCGCGCGGGGCGGGGTTCCGTCGGCCCGCGGCACCGCCCGGAGGGTCTCCTCGTTACCGGAGGGGCCGGTGCGGGTCGCCTCGTCGTCGGCGGTCCGGTCGGCGGGCGCGGTTTCGGCCTCGGCGGCGGTCCGGTCGGAGGGCGTCGCGGCGCTGTCGGGTGACGTCATGTCTGCACCCTAAGCGCGACCGCGCGGGATGGCACGGGGGTGGCGGGGCCGGGCTGGGAGAGTCCTGGTCCGCGGATCTCGGCGCGGCGGCCGCCGTCGGCGTCGGAACGGCAGGCTGGATCGGCCCGTCGCCCGTTTCTGCAGGCCGGATGGCGCAGTTCAGCCTGCTCTCGCGACAGGCAGCGACGCAGGAGTTGACATCGCGGCACGGTTCCTTCTAGGGTTTATTCAGGACTTAACAAACTCGTACGCAAACTCACGAAGGAGTGACGTGGCGACCGCACCCCGGAATCAGGCCGATGTCAATCGGACCGCGATCCTCGCGCACCTCGGCGCCCACGGGCCGGCCTCCCGCGCCGATCTCGCCCGCGCTCTGAACGTGTCGCCCGCGCTGATCACCCAGCTCAGCCGCGACCTCCTCGCCGACGGACTGCTGGAGGAGCTCGAAGAGGCGAGCAGCGGCGGTCGTCCCGCGCGGATGCTCGGCCTCGTGTCGCGCGACATCACGGCCGTCGGCGTCAAGGTGGCGCCCGACCACACCGCCCTCGTCGAGGTCGGGATCGACGGCGTCGTGCGGAGGTCCGAGGTGAAGCCGTTCGACGCCGTCTCGCCGCTCGCCGCGTCGAACCTCATCGATCTGGTCCAGGCGTTCGTGTCCGCCGCCGACTCCGGCCGCATCCTCGGCGTGGGCGTCGGCCTCCCCGGCACCGTCGCGCAGCAGGGGGTCGGTGTCGTCGACTCGACGCAGCTCGGCTGGAACCAGGTGCCCCTCGGTGAGCTGCTGCGCCGCGCCCTCGACCTCCCCGTCGTCGTCGAGAACAACGTCAACGCGCTGAGCGTCGCCGAGCAGCTGTTCGGCCAGGGCCGCGACTACCAGAACATCCTCGTGGTGACGGTGGGCAACGGCGTCGGCGCCGGGCTCATCGCCGATGGCGTCATCGTCCGCGGCCGGGCCGGGGGAGCGGGCGACCTCGGTCACCTCCCCGTGCGCGAGGACGGCCCGCTCTGCCAGTGCGGCAACCGCGGATGCCTCGAGGCGATCGTCGGCCAGGCGGCCCTCGTGAACGACGCGCGTTCGATCCGGCTCGTCGGGGCGGACGAGGGCATCGACGAGCTGCGCGCGCTCGCCGACGCGGGCAACGACGAGGCCCGCGAGATCTTCGCCCACGCCGGGCACACCCTCGGCCGCGCCCTCGCCGGCGCTGTGAACCTGCTCGACCCCGAGATCGTCGTGCTTCTCGGCGAGGGCATGGCGGCCTGGGGGCACTGGGCGTCGACGTTCGACCGCGCCCTGCGCAGCTCGCTCGTCCCCGGCAAGCGCGGGACCTCGGTCGTCGTCGAGGGCTGGCAGGACGACCGCTGGGCGCAGGGCGCCGCGGCCCTCGTGCTCGCCACTCCGTTCGACGCGCAGGGCGTGGCGGGCGACCAGGGCCGGCTCGTGCGCGAGCGGCTCGTGGCATCCTTCCCCGACGGCTCGGCGAAGCCGTGACGACCCTCACCCTCCGCTCCGCGGGGGCGGATGCCGCGACCCCGCCCCGCGCGACAGGGCGCCGTCGCCCGCCGAAGGGCAAGCGCCTGAAGTACGCGCTGACGGTGGCGGTGTTCCTGCTCCCGAGCCTCATCCCGCTGCTCGCCTTCGTCATCGGCCCGATGATCTCGGCCGCGTGGACGAGCCTCCACTCGTGGAACCTGATCGGCCCGATGCAGTGGGTCGGGCTCGACAACTACGCGCACCTGCTCACCGACCCGCAGACGCAGCAGGCGTTCCTGCACACGATCTACTACATCGTCGGCTACCTCCCGCTGGTGTACGTGGGCGGTCTCGGGCTCGCCCTCGCCCTCAATGCGAAGCTGCGCGGCCGCGCGCTGCTGCGCGGCGCGTACTTCCTCCCCGTCATCACGAGCTGGGTCGTCGTCGCCCTGGTGTGGCGGTGGCTGCTCAGCCCGAGCAACGGCGTCGTCAACGGAGTGCTCGGCTGGTTCGGGATCGCCGGCCCCGGCTGGTGGTCCGACCCGGCGTGGGCGATGCCGTCGATCATCTTCGCCTCGGCGTGGAAGGACCTCGGGTTCGTCATGGTGATCCTGCTCGCGGGCCTCCAGTCGATCAACCCGGACCTGTACGAGGCCGCCGAGCTGGATGGCGCGGGCTGGTGGCGGCGGCTGTTCGGCGTCACGCTGCCGCTCCTGTCGCCCTCGACGTTCTTCGTCGTCGTGCTGTCGCTGATCAACGGCTTCCAGGTGTTCGACCAGGTCTACGTGATGACCGGCGGAGGCCCGAACAACTCGAGCCAGGTCGTGGTGCAGCAGGTGTACGACCTCACCTTCCGGTACGGACAGGCGGGCGCGGCATCCGCTCTCTCGTGGATGCTGTTCTTCGTCATCCTCGTCGTCACGCTGATCCAGTTCTACGGCCAGCGCAGGTGGGTGAACTATGACTGAGGCCACGATCGCGCCCGCCGCCCGCCGCCGCCCGCGGATCACGCTCGGCCGCGTGCTGCTCTACGTCCTCCTGGCGGTCGGCGCGCTCATCATGGTCTTCCCGTTCATCTGGACGATCGTGACGTCGATCACCCCGGGCGCGACCCTCACCACCACGCCCAGACTGATCCCGGAGAACCCGTCGCTGTCGCCGTACCTCGAGCTGTTCTCGCGGGTGCCGTTCGGGCGGGTCATCCTCAACTCGCTGCTCATCGCGGTGGTGTCGACGCTCCTGCAGCTCGTCACGAGCGCGATGGCCGCGTACGTGTTCGCCCGGATGCCGTTCCGCGGCCGCGGCGCGATCTTCGTGCTGTACCTGGCGACGATGATGATCCCGTTCCAGGTGCTGATCGTGCCGCTGTTCGCCGAGATGAAGACGCTGGGGCTGATCAACACCTACCTGGGCGCCATCCTCCCGACGATCGCCTCGGCCTTCGGCGTGTTCCTTCTCCGCCAGGCGATGAGCACGGTGCCGTACGACCTCGATCAGGCGGCCACCCTCGACGGCGCGGGGCACTTCCGGATCTTCTTCCAGATCATGCTCCCGCTCGTGCGTCCCGCGCTCGCGACCCTCGCGGTGTTCGCGTTCCTCAACACCTGGAACAGCTTCCTGTGGCCGCTCATCATCCTGCGCGATCCGCTCATGCAGACGCTGCCCGTCGCGCTGTCGAGCCTGCAGGGCCAGTACTCCACGCAGTGGGACGTGCTCATGGCCGGCTCCGTCGTCAGCATCATCCCGATGTTCGCGCTCTACGTCTTCGCCCAGAAATACATCGTTCAGGGCGTCGCGGGCACAGGGCTCAAGTAGCCGAAGCCCGCACAACCTCCCCATCACCACACCCACATCGAAGGAGATCGCACTCACATGAAGAAGACAGTCATCGCGACAGCGTCGTTCGCGCTGGTCGCCGCGGTCGGGCTCACCGGCTGCTCGGGTTCGTCCGGCGGCGGCGCCAGCTCCGGCCCCGTCACCATCACCTACTCGAACTTCATCTCCAACGGCGGAAACGAGAAGAACCTCGACAAGATCGTCAAGGCCTTCGAGAAGGACAACCCGAACATCACCGTGAAGGTGACGACGTCCGCCTACGCCGACTACTTCACGAAGCTCCAGACCGACCTCGCCGCCGGCACCGAGTCGGACGTGTTCGACGTCGACGCGGGCAGCTTCGCCAACATCCAGGCGGCCGGCTCGCTCGCCGCCCTCGACGGGGTGGATGCCGCGAAGTACCGCACCTCGGTGCTCGACAGCTACAAGGTCGATGGCAAGCAGTACGCCCTGCCGACGTCGTTCTCCAACGTCGTCCTGTTCTACAACAAGGACCTGTTCGACAAGGCCGGCGTCGCCACCCCGACCGCCGACTGGACCTGGGCCGACGAGAAGGCCGCGGCCGAGAAGCTCACCGACAAGAAGGCGGGCGTCTGGGGCGACTACCAGCCGATCTCCTACAACGAGTACTACAAGGCGATGGCGCAGGCCGGCGGCAGCTTCCTGGCGAAGGACGGCAAGAAGTCCGACATCGACTCGGATGCCGGCAAGGCCGCGGCCGACTGGATCGCGGGCAAGTCCGGCACCGTCATGCCGACCGCAGCCGACGGCGCGGGCACGCCCGACTTCGACACGAACCTGTTCAAGGCGGGCAAGCTCGCCATGTGGCACACCGGCATCTGGATGATCGGCCTCGTCGGCGACCTCCCCTTCAACTGGGACATCGCGGTCGAGCCGGGCGACACCCAGAAGGCGAGCGCGACGTTCTCCAACGCCGCGGTCGTGTCGGCCAACTCGAAGAACAAGGCGGCGGCGCAGAAGTGGGCCGAGTATCTCTCCAGCTCGCAGGAGATGGTGCAGGTGCGACTCGACGCCGGCTGGGAGCTTCCCGCGACCAGTGACGACGCGGCGTTGAAGCCCTACCTCGAGAAGACTCCTCCGGCGAACCGTCAGGCCGTGTTCGACTCGCTGAAGCACATCGCGATCGCGCCGCAGCTGGGCGCGAACGGACAGCAGATCCAGGATGCCGTGAACAACGCGCTCGGGGAGATCGCGGCCGGTCGTGCCAAGACGGACACCGCGATCCCGGCCCTCGCGACGCAGGTCGACGGCCTGATCAAGTAGCCCCCGCGCATCCATGCCGCCGTTTACGGACGGAACGCGCCGCCTGAGCGCTACCCGTCGCGGCGTGTTCCGTCCGTAAACGGTTGAGCGAATGCACACACACGACCTTGAAGGAAACCCGTGACCGACACCGCCGCCTCCGACGCCGACAGCGCGATCGGCCGGCTCGCCGCCCACAGCATCGCTCTCATCACCGATCTGCAGACGCCCGAGGGCGCGTACCCGGCGAGTCCGACGTTCTCCGCGTACGTCGGCTACAGCTGGCTGCGCGATGGCGCGTTCATCGCCGACGCCGCATCGGCGGCGGGACGGATCGACTCCGCGAGCCGCTTCTTCGCCTGGTGCGCCGACGTCATCGCGCGGCGAGCGGACAAGATCCGCTGGATCGTCGCGGAGACGCAGGCGGGACGAACTCCCGCGGCCGAGCACATGCTGCCCGCGCGCTTCACGTTCGCGGGCGAGGACGGCACCGACGAGTGGTGGGACTTCCAGCTCGACGGGTACGGCACCTGGCTGTGGGCGCTCGTCCAGCACCTCGATCGCCACGGGCTCGACGGGGATGCGTACCGCGAGGCCGTCGCGCTGACGATCGAGTACCTGCTCGCGTCGTGGGAGCGCCCCTGCTACGACTGGTGGGAGGAGCACGCGCAGCACGTGCACGTCTCGACGCTGGCGTGCATCGTGGCCGGATTCGACGCCGTCGCGAGGGTGCGGCTCGTCGACGAGGGACTGACGGAGCGGGTGAGGGCGGAGTCGATCGCCATCCGGCGCCTGATCGGCGGGCGCGGGATCTCCGACGGGCACCTCATCAAGTGGCTCGGCTCGACGGCGGTCGATGGCAGCCTCGCCGCCGCCATCGCTCCGCTGGGTGTCACCGACGCCCGTTCTGACGTCGGCCGGCGCACGATCGACGTGCTCGAGTCGCACCTCACGGTCGACGGCGGCACGCATCGCTACCTCGGCGACACGTTCTACGGCGGGGGCCAATGGCCGCTGCTGACCTGCTTCCTCGGACTCGCCCATCTCGCGGCGGGCGACCGTGACCGTGCCGAAGAGCTGCTGGACTGGGCCGCGGGCACCGCGAACGCCGCTCTCGACCTGCCCGAGCAGGTCGCAGGTCACCTCATCGCCCCGGGCATGCGGCAGGAGTGGATCGACCGCTGGGGCACGGTGGCGACGCCGCTCCTGTGGAGCCACGCCATGTTCCTGCGGCTCGGTCTCGCACTGGGACGCATCGACGAGGCCGATCTCACGGACGGAGTCGACCGATGATCCGCCATCGCCCCCACGGCTCCGGCCATCCCTACTCCGTCGACACCGAGCAGCGCTTCCCCGTCGTCCCCCCGGTCGGCGCGACGGCGACCCTCGGCATCCGGGCGGATGCCTCGGTCGTCGCCGTCGCGGGCACCCTCGAGTGGCGGCCCGATGCCGGTGCCGACATCGAGCGGACCGCGTTGACGCTCGAGCGCGTGGCCGCCACGTCGCGCGGCCGTGTCGCGGACGGCGGCCACCTCGCCTCGGCCGCCGCGCGCCTCTCCCGTACCGCGGGCGGCTGGCAGGCGTCGACTCCCGAGCTGCGGTTCGGGGGCACCTATCGCTACCGCTTCGCGGCGACCCACGACGACGGCCGGGTCGAGCGCACCCGATGGTTCGAGTTCCGCGCGGCGCGCTGGCAGCAGGCTCCGGATGCCGTGACCGAGGTCGGGCGCGCCCGCGTGCTCGCCGGCTCGGTCGAGATGCTGCACGACGGCGTGCGCGCCTGGCGGGTCCGCTTCGCCCTGCCGCTCGAGGCCGACGAGCACGTCACCGGGTTCGGCGAGCGGTACGACGCGCTCGACCACCGCGGCACCGAGCTCGACTCCGTGGTGTTCGAGCAGTACCGGAGCCAGGGCGCCGAACGCAAGACGTACCTCCCGATGCCGTTCGCGCATGTCATCGGCGGAACGGGGTGGGGCTTCCACGTCGACACGTGCCGTCGGGTGTGGTTCGACATCGGAGCGACCGATCGCGCACGGCTCGGCGTGGAGGCCGAGACCGGGCCGGACGGCACCGTCGACGTGCGCCTCTTCGACGGGTCGCCCGTCGAGGTGCTGAGCCGGTTCCTCGACGGCGCCGGTCGTGCGGTCGAGCTGCCGGACTGGGTCTTCCGCCTGTGGGCGAGCGGCAACGAGTGGAACACGCAGGCCGAGGTGATGCGGCAGGCCGACCTGCACGCGGAGCACGACATCCCGGTCGGCTCCGTCGTGATCGAGGCGTGGAGCGACGAGTCGACCTTCACCGCATTCCGCGACGCCGAGTACGCGGTGTCGGAGGACGGCGCCCCGCACCGCCTCTCGGACTTCACCTTCCCTGCGGACGGAGCGTGGCCCGACCCGAAGGGGATGGCCGACGAGCTGCACCGCCGCGGCATCCGGCTGCACCTGTGGCAGATCCCGCTGCTGAAGATGCGCCCGCACCCGAAGGGACAGCTCGCCGCCGATGTCGCTGCGGCGCTGCGCGAGGACGTCCTCATCCGCGAGCCCGATCCGCGTGGCGGGACGCGTCCCTATCGCAACCGCGGCTGGTGGTTCCCGCTCGCGCTCATGCCCGATCTCACCGACGAGCGTGCGGCGCGGTGGTGGATCGAGAAGCGGCGCTACCTCGTCGAGGAGATCGGCCTCGACGGCTTCAAGACGGACGGCGGGGAGCACGCGTGGGGCTCGGAGCTCGTCTACCTGGACGGGCGTCGAGGGGACGAGAAGAACAACACATTCCCCGTCGGGTACGGGTCCGCGTACGGTGCCCTCCTCGCGTCCGCGGGCAAGGCGCCGGTGACGTTCAGCCGCGCCGGTTTCACGGGCTCGCAGGCGCACGGCGCATTCTGGGCGGGCGACGAGCGCTCGACCTGGGATGCGTTCCGCTGGTCGATGAACGCCGGTCTGTCCGCGGCATCCTCCGGCATCGTCTACTGGGGCTGGGACATCGCCGGCTTCTCGGGCGAGATCCCCGACGCCGAGCTGTACGTGCGGGCCGCCCAGGCCTCGACGTTCGTGCCGATCATGCAGTACCACTCCGAGTTCAACCACCACCGCCTGCCGTCAGGCGACCGCACGCCGTGGAACATCGCCGCGCGAACGGGCGACGACCGGGTCATCCCCGTGTTCCGGCGCTATGCGCGACTGCGCGAGCGACTGGTCCCCTACCTGGCGGCCGCGGCCGCTGCGGCGGTGTCGACCGATCGCCCTCTGATGCGACCGCTGTTCTTCGAATGGCCGGACGACGCGGCGGTGTGGTCGGCTCCGACGCAGTGGCTCCTCGGGGACGACCTCCTGGTCGCGCCGGTGCTCGCCCCGGGGCTGGAACGGAGCGACGTCTACCTGCCGCCGGGGACGTGGCACGACGTCTGGACGGGCGAGATCCTGGAGGGTGGTCGCCCGGTGTCGGTACCGGTGCCGTTCGACCGGATCCCGGTGTTCACGAGAGACGCCTCCCTGGTCGCGCTGTTCACGGAGGATCGATGACTTCGGCCGCGTTCGACGCGTACACCGGGCGTCTCTCGCTGGCGGCATCCGCAGACGACCGCATCCTCGGGGTCGTGCTGCTCGGATCGGGGGCGGACGCGTCGCGGATCGACGAGTGGTCGGATCACGACATCGCGCTGATCGTGCGTGGGGACGCCGTCGCGGACGTGCGTGCGAGCACCGACTGGCTTCCGGACGGTGAGCGGCTCGTCGCGGTGGGGCGGGAGTGGCACGACGGATTCAAGGCCGTCTTCGACGACGGTCGCGTCGTCGAGTATGCGGTGACCGACGTCACGGGCCTGGCGACATTCCCCCTGGCGGCGGCTCGAGTGGTCCTCGACCGGGGCGGTGTGTCGGATGCCGTCGCGGGTGCGATCGCGAGCACGCGGACGCGGCTCGTCTCGGCGCCGGAGGCGCTCGCCGCCGCGCTCCTCGTCCACCTGCTGGTCGGGGTCGGACGGTTGCGACGAGGGGAGCGGCTGTCCGCAGGGAACGTCATCCGCTCGGAGGCGGCGCTCAGCTTCATCGACCTCTGGCTCGCGGTGTGTCACCCCGGAGAGTCTCACCCTGATCCGTTCGACGGCCGGCGCCGGATCGAGAGGGTCGACCCCGAGGTGGCGGGGCGGTTGGACGACGCCATGGAGCAATCGACCGAGCGCGCTGCGCGAAGCATCCTCTCCCTCGCCGAGGAGATCATCGCGCCGGCGTGGCCTGGCTGGCCAGGGAGCGGCGCGGACGCCGTGCGTCGCCGACTGGGCTGGAGCACGTAGCCCGAACGCACGGGATCCGCGTCCGATCGTCGGAACGGCAGGCTGGATCAGCCCTGCGGAGCCTCCCGCCACGCCGGGAGGGCGGTTGAGCCTGCTGATCCGACGCAGACGCCGGAATACGTCGGGGAGTGAAGTCGGCCGTCCCGCCTCGGCGACGGCGTCGCAGCGTCCGCACCGGGCGACCGGGGTCGCCGTCCCGGCGCGGACTCCTCCGTCGCGGCGGTTGCAGATTCAGGAGAAACCGGGGTATCCCGGGTGCCCGCGCGCCGCGAGCCGCAGTTCTTCCTGAATCCGCAACCGCCCCGGGCGACGAACGGCGCCACACAACGCCTACGCTGGCGAGTCCGGCGCGAACCGGTCGACCAGGCGCACGAGCGTCGGCAGGCCGCGGGAGGTCGCGGGGGCGGCGATGATCCGTTCGATCGCGGGTGTGGCGTTGCTCTCGCGATCGCGCTCGTTGGCCGTGACGGCCCAGCCGTCGCCGGTCGCCAGGATGACGCACCGGCGCTTCGTCGCCTCCGTGATCACCGCGTGATCGTCGAGGTCGATCCGGCCGCCGGCGTGGAGCGTCAGCTCGCGGCGGGACGCGTCGGCCGCGGCCGCATGCCCGTCGACGATCTCGGCGACCTGGGACAGCGGCATCCAGAATCCGTCGCGGTCGTGGCCGCGCACGACGAGCGCGCCCACGGCCCGCTCGATCACGAGCGCCGGATCGTCCGCCTCGAAGACGATGGTGCCGTTCGTCTGGAACGGGACGACCTCCGTGGCGCCTCCCTCGGCGAAGGCGTCGCGGACGTCGTCGGTCGACGGCTGGCCGCGCTGGCCCTGGTTGACGTTGCGGAGGAAGCCGACGTGGCGCACGCCGCGAGCCTAGACCGATCCGCCGACCTCCGCGGCGCCGCGCGTCACGCTCCCAGGAGCACCCGCCCGCGGGCCGGCGAGGGTGACGAGCATGACGACGGCGCCGGCGACGGTCAGGACGCTCGCCGTGAGCAGCACTGCGGTCGGCCCAGCCTTGAGCGCCACCGCCCCCAGGAGGGGAGCGCATGCGATGCCGACGTACATCGCCGTCGACAGCCACGACAGCGAGATGCCGGCCAGGGGCGGGTTGAGGGCGACCACCCGGTGCTGGAGCGGCACGAGGGCCGCGAAGGCGACAACGCCCCAGGCCGCGAACAGGATGCCTCCGGCCACGAGGTTCGACCCAAAGAGCGCGATCAGCACGAACACGACCGCCTGCAGCGTCATCGCGGCGACCCCGGTCCGCAGTGCCCCGATCCGGTCGGCGAGGAGGCCGCCGAGCCCGTTGCCGACGACTCCGCCGAGCCCGTACACGAGGAGCAGGACCGCGAGGACCGTGCCCGAGCCGTGGGTCGCCGCGCGCATGACGCTCGAGCTGAAGATGTAGACGATGTTGAACGCCGCGGTGAGCAGGATCTGCACGATCAGCATGAGGCCGATACGCCAGTCCGCGAACACCGAGAAGCGCTGGCCGAACCGCAGCCCGGCGTGGGTCGGGACGCCGCGCACCGTGACCGCGATCGCGACGGCGACGACGGCCGCGAGCGCGGCGAGGCACCCGAGCGGGAGGCGCCAGTCGGCTGCCGCGGCCAGCGCGGTGCCGACCGGGGCGCCGAGGGCCGTCGCCAGCGTGAAGCCCGCCCCGACCGTGGCCAGGGCGCGCCCGCGCAGCGCGTCGGGGACGAGACCGGATGCCGCCGCCGTCGCCGCAGGCACCAGGGCTGCTCCGCCGACGGCGGCGATGACGCGGCCGAGTTCGAACACGCCCAGCGTTGGCGCGATCGTCGTGACGAGGGTGCCGACGGCGACGATCCCGAGGCCCGATGCCATCAGCACGGTGCGGGAGAGGCGGGGGAGAAGCGACGCGATGAGCGGCGACGCGACGGCGACGACGATCGAATACCAGGTGATCGTGTAGCTGACGGAGGCGACCGTGGTGTGCAGCTCCGCGGCGATCTCGGGGAGGACGCCGGCGATGACGAAGGCGTTCGTGCCGACGATGAACAGTCCGGCCGCGAGCACGATGAGCTGCCATCGCGTGCGGGGCGCGATCCGGTCGGCGCGATATGATTGTTCGATGGTCGTCATACGATCAGCGTAGCGAATTGTTCGATCAACATCAAACTATTGAGCGAGAATGCCTGAGTACCCGATCCCCGACATCGCGGATGTCACGCTCGAGGGCGTGCTGAAAGCGATCGCCGATCCGATCCGTCTCGAGATCGTCCGGAAGCTCGCGGACGGCACGCCTCAGCCGAAGGCAGACCTGTGGGACGGCATCGCCGTGGGCAAGGCGACCATGGCGCACCACTTCAAGACCCTGCGCGAGGCGGGGCTGACCTCATACATCATTCACGGCCGTTCCCACGACATGGCGCTTCGCCGCCCGGAGCTGGACGCGAAGTTCCCGGGGCTCCTGGATGCCGTGACCCGGCCGGTCGCGACGGAATCGCCCGACGCCTGACACGCGTCAGCCGATCGGTGGCGAACCCTGACCGATCGGGTGATCCGTCGCAGACGCTCGTTCGCGACGCTGGAGGCATGACTCAGACCTCCGCCTCCACCCGCCCCGCGGCCGACGCCGCACGGCGCGCCGCCTTCCGCCCGATCGTCGGCTTCGTGATCGCTTTCGTGGCGGTCAGCGCCGCGATGATCGCCTTCCTGGTCGGAATCGCGGCCACCGGAACCGGTGTCGACACGGCGATCTGGATCCGCTGCTCGCTCGTCCTCGCCAGCGCTGTCCTGCTGCTCGTGTTCGCCGTCGGAGCCGCCCGAGGTTCGCGCAGCGCATGGGTGCGCCTGCGGATCGTGAGTCCGATCGTCGTGGTCGCGGTGATCGTGATCGTCTCGATTCCCGGGTTCCTCCCCGACTGGGTACGGGTCGAACAGGCCGTCTGCGGTCTTCTCGTGCTGCCGGTGGCGGTCATGACGAACCTGCCGCGCATCGGGGGTCACTTCCCGCGGGAAGCGTAGGGTCGGATCGTGCTCGACCCCCGCTGGCGCCTCGTCCTGACGGTCACGCCCTACATCGTGCTGGGGATGCTCACCGTCTTCGCCCTGGGTGCCGAGTGGGGCGCGTGGTCGCACCTCGTGCCGACCCTGGTGCTGTGCGTCGTGGCGGTGGTGTGGATCCTCGTCTTCCGCACGCTTCTGCCCTCTCGCGATCGTCCGGCGGCCATCGCGGTGTTCCTGTCGGGGTTCATCGTGATCAACCTCGTGCTCGTCTTGCGGGACAGCTGGTTCGGATTCCTGACGATCGCCACCTTCTCGTTCGCCTACTCGCTCGTGCGCTGGCCGTGGCAGCTCCTCGCGGTCGGCGCGACGGCCGTCGTCGCCGGGCTCGCGCAGAGCAAGGATCTGCGCACGAGCCCGGCGACGGCACCCTGGGCCCTCGCCGTGATCGCCCTCAACATCATCGTGATGTGCGGTCTTGCGTGGGGGCTGCGCGTCGCGCAGCAGCAACAGGGCAGGATGTCGACCGAGCTCGAACGCTCCCGCCTCGCGCGCGAGATCCACGACACGCTCGCCCAGGGCTTCGTCGGCATCGTCACCCAGCTCCAGGCCGCCGAGCAGGCGCCGGGCGAGGCCGAGCGCCGACGGCACGCGGACGCCGCGTTGGCGCTCGCCCGAGAGGGTCTCGCCGAGGCGCGACGGTCGGTGCAGGCGCTGCGGCCGGCCCCGCTCGACGAGGTGCGCCTGGCGGGGGCGCTGCGCGGGCTGGCGGAGCGCTGGTCGGGTCGCACCGGCATCCCGGTCGAGGTCACCTCCTCCGGGGATGCCCTGCGCGTGTCGACGGATGCCGAGATCGCCCTCCTCCGCACCGCCCAGGAGGCCCTCGCCAACGTCGAGCGGCACGCCGCCGCCCGGCACGTCGGGCTGACGCTCGCGACCGATGCGCACGGCACCCGGCTGGAGGTACGCGACGACGGCCGGGGGTTCGATCCCGAGGCGTCCGTCCCAGCTGGTGCGGAAGGCGGATTCGGACTCGTCGCGATGCGCGAGCGGGTCGAGGCGCTGGCCGGCACGCTCGTCGTCGATTCCCGCCCCGGGCACGGTACCGCGGTACGTGCGGAGATGCCGCGATGACGGTTCTGCGCCTGCTCGTGGTCGATGACCACCCCGTCGTGCGGGACGGGATCGTCGGGATGGTGTCGTCGGACCCCGCGATCGCGGTCGTGGGCGAGGCATCCGACGGGGCGGAGGCCGTGCGCCTCGCGCGAGTCCTGGAGCCGGACGTCGTGCTGATGGACCTGCGGATGCCGCGCATGGGCGGCGTCGCGGCGATCCGAGAGCTGCAGCGCCTCGGCGTGCCGGCACGCGTGCTCGTGCTGACGACGTTCGACGCCGACGCCGACGTCCTGCCCGCCATCGAGGCCGGCGCCACCGGGTATCTCCTGAAGGATGCGCCGTCGGCGGAGCTCATCCGGGCGATCCGCGCCGCCGCCGCGGGGGAGGTCGTGCTCGCGCCGTCCGTCGCATCCCGCCTCGTGGGGCGCGTGCGGGCATCGGAGACGAGCCTGCTCAGTCCGCGCGAACTCGAGGTGCTCGCACTCGTGGCCGACGGCGCCACCAACCGTGTCGCGGGGGAGCGTCTGCACCTCAGCGAGGCGACGATCAAGACGCACCTGCTGAGCATCTACGCCAAGCTCGGCGTGGGCGATCGAGCCGCGGCCGTCGCCGAGGGGTTCCGGCGCGGACTCCTCGACGCCTGAGCCTGAGCCTGATCCGGGCTACAGGCTCTCCGCGATGCGCTTGATCGCGGCGAGACGGCGGTCCCACTCGGCGCCGATCGCGTCGAGACGTCGCGCCGTCTCGGCGAGCTGCGACCCGAGCACGCGGTAGCGCACCTCGCGCCCGACGGTCTCCGATTCGACGACCCCCACCGCCTCCAGCACGGCGAGGTGCTTCGCGATCGCCTGGCGCGACACGGGCAGGCGCCCGGCGAGGGCGGACGCCGAGGCATCCCCCTCGCCGAGCGCCTCCAGGATGCTCCACCGGGTCTCGTCCCCGAGCGCGGCGAACATCGGGACCAGCGTCAGTGTGCTCACGGGCGCTTCTCGAACAGCGCGACGAGCTTGTCGAGCTCGGAGTTCCAGCCCTCGCGGTGCGCGGCGAGGTTGGCGCGCGGGTCCGAGGTCGTCTCGAACCCGGTCTCGACGACGGTCAGCTGCGTCGCGTCGCCCACCGGCTCGAGGGTGAAGGTGAAGACCGTCGAATGCTCGGGGTCGACGGTCTCGGGCAGGTGGCCGGCAGCGTCGTCGTTGCCCCAGCGGTAGGAGACCGAGTGCGGCTCGTCGATGGCCTCGATCCGCAGGGGCACGGCGCCGTAGTCGGGGAAGGTCATCGTGCCGGTCGCCCCGACCGCCGCGCCGTCGAGCACCGTCTGGCCGAACCAGGCCGAGATGTGCTCGGGCTGCGTGACGGCGCGCCAGACCTTGTCGACGGATGCCGCGATGCGGATTGTGCGACGCACTGAGAAGGCGGCCTCGTCGACTACCGACTCCTCGTTCACTGTCATGCTCATGATCGTCCTCTGCTCAGATGGTTATTGCAACTAAAGGGTTGCACATAGCCACCATAAGTGCAACCTTCGAGTTGCAACAGGCGGATGCTCAGCGTGCGGCGCCCGCCATACCTCGCGTCAGACGCGCCGATGAGTTGAGATACCCGGCCGCGATGACGGCGGCCACGGCGAATGCGGCCGCGCGCGCGACCGGCTCGGCCCAGCTCGCGGGGGCCGTGGCATAGCCGATCGCCTGCGCCGCGAACAGAGCGCCGAGCACGTACCCTGCGGCGGGACGCTCCGTCATCCTCCACCAGGGGCGAGGGGGCGCGATGTCCTCACTGTCTCCTGGGAAGGTCCGGGTGCAGAACCACACCATCGCGACGGGAAGTCCGACGGCTGCGATGTAGCCGGCCACGGGTGTTGTCGTCACACCCAGCGTGAGGGTGACGACCACGATGCCGATGTACCAGGCGGTGATGGTGGCGATCTTCGTGCCCGCGGTCGTGATGCGCAGTCTCATGAGAGCTCTTCCGTTGCAGGAGATGAAGCGCGCATCTATGCACGATTCGAGACAACAATGGTGACGGGAGGTCAGCACCGTCAACCCCCAGAAGTGAGGGTTCAGCGGTAGCGGAAGTGCTGTGCGCACGTGTTCACCCAATCGGCGAACCGGCGTGCGGCGGTGAGGTCGTTCGCCCCGACCGGCACCAGCCAGAGCTGCGGAGGAGCCTCGATGACGAGGTACACGGCCCGGCGGTCGAGCCGCCCGAACTGCCCGGCTCGCAGGGTCCCGCCCGCGGTGAGCAGGCTCCGGTTCGTGACCGCCTCGCCGAGCGACCGGCGCTTGCTGATCTCGCCGACGGTCGCGACCGAGGCCGCCACGTCGCGCACCGGCCGGCTGTGCGCGCCGAAGTGGACCCACCGGCCGTCGACCGTGATGCCGCCGTAGTCGCGGGCATCCGCCCCGACCCGGGTGCGGGCGGTCCACCTCCGCCCGTCCCACCAGCGCACCCGTCCGTGGCCGTCGTCGAACCAGCCGGCCGCGGCCGCTGTCGGCGCGGAGAGCACCGCGTCCGTCCGCACCTCGATGCGGGTCTCGCTGAGGTCGACGTGGTCGCCCGTCCAGCGCGTTCCGTCCCACCATCGGTGCCTGCCGGTGCCGTCGTCGTACCAGCCCGGCTCGATCGTGCCGCTCATGCGTCGAGGCTAACCCCGGGTCCCCCCCCATCCGTCGCGACCGTCCTATTCCGCGCTGCCGAGCTCGTTGCCGGCGGGGTCCACGACGATGACCCGACGGAGACCCGGCATCGGCGAGTCGGGTCCCGCGGTGATGTGCGTACGGAACTCGAGCGCGACGACGGCGCCGTTCTCACCCGGTGCGAGGGCGGTCACCCTGACTCGCAGCTCGCTGTCATCGAGCGGATCGATCGACACGACATTGCACGCCCACGCGACCCGATCGTTCTCGCACGCCTGCTGCAGCGTCGGCTGGCCGAGCGCCGCGAGCATGTGTGCTGTCACCGCCACGGCGGAGGGCGTCGACGCGGCGGACGGCGTCGATGCGGGCGACGGCGGTGGCGCGCTCCTGCTGCCCGTGCGGGGGAGGAGGCTGGCGATCACGGCGAGGGTCGCTAGGAGCACGATGAGGACGAACCACCACCGCAGATAGAACGGGCGCGGGGCCGGCGGCGGGGGAGCGGATGCCTCGACCCCGGTCATCCGCGACTCTCGGCGTCGTCGATGCGATGCGCATCCTCCGCGGTGAGGTCGAGGCCGTAGACCTCCTTGAGCTGGCGGATCTTCTCGGTCGTCTCCGGGCCGAACGGCGGCTTCCCCTCGAAGGCGTGCAGCACGATGCCCTCGAGCAGGTCGCCGAGCGACAGGTCGAGGTACTCGGCGAGCGCCTTGAGGACCTTGAGCGTCCGCGTCTCGATGCGTACGCCGGTCTGGGATCTCGTTACGGTTACCATGGTAACAATGTAACACAGGATGACCGGGCGCGCCTGCGCCGATCCGCCGCCTCGGGCGCGATTCGCCCCCGTCTTGACGTCCCCGCGGGTTCGAAAACGCGGATCAACCGGAGGACACGCCGCAGCCCGAGCGCGACGCGCCGGTCAGGGCCCTCGCCCGTCCGCGTTTTCGAACGCGCGCGGGTCGGGTCCCCGCCCGTCCGCGTTTTCGGACGCGCGCGGTGCGGGCTCCGACCCCCGGCTCCTCGCCCGGCCGGCGTCAGCCCGCGAGCGCGCGGTGGACGGATGCCACGGCGCTGGAGCCTTCGCCGACCGCGGCGGCGACCCGTTTCATCGAGCCGCGCCGCACATCGCCGGCCGCGAAGACGCCCGGGACGGAGGTCTCGAACGGCAGCGGCTCACGGCCCATCGACTGCCAGTGGTCGAGCGTCTGTGTGGTGACGTCGGTGCCGGTGCGGATGAAACCGGCCTCGTCGCGGTCGAGCGACAGCCATCCGGCCGCGGGGTCGGCCCCGATGAAGCAGAAGAGGCCCTTCGCGTCGACGGATCCGACGCTGTCGATGTGGACCGAGCGCAGCGACCCGTCGCCGTCCAGGCCCACGACGTTCGATCCGGTGTGCAGGTGGATGCGGGGGTCGTCGCGGATGCGGTCGACGAGGTACGACGACATCCGCGCGCCGAGGTCCTGTCCGCGCACGACGAGGTGCACCGGGCAGCCGTTCGACGACAGGTACAGCGCCGCCTGCCCGGCCGAGTTCGCACCGCCCACGACCACGACGGGCGAGCCGTTCACCTGCTTGAGCTCCAGCGGCGTCGCCGCGTAGTAGATCCCGGAGCGCTCGAAATCCTCCCAGCGGTCGAGGTGCAGCGTCCGGTAGGCGGCGCCGGACGTCACGATGACCGAGCGGGCGCGGATGACGCGGCCGTCCGCGAGCGTCACATCGAGTCCGTCCTCCACCCGTTGAAGGTCGACGGCCTCGCACGGCGCGCACACGCGCACCCCGAACTTGATCGCCTGCAGCGTCGCCTGCCCGATGAGGTCGCCGCCGCTGACCCCGAACGGGAACCCGAGGAAGTTCTCGATGCGCGAGGTGGACGCCGCCTGGCCGCCGGGGGCGACCGCCTCCAGCAGCACGACGCTCAGCCCCTCGGACGCCCCGTAGATCGCTGCCGCCAGGCCCGCGGGTCCGCCGCCGACCACGACGAGGTCGACGACCGCCTCCGTGCCCGGCTCGTAGCTCAGCCCCAGCTGTTCGGCGACCATGCCGGGCGTCGCGCGCGTGATCGCCTCCCCCTGGACGAAGGCGATCGGAAGGTCGGCCTCGATGTACGTGTGACCGCCGGGTGCGGGCTCGTCGGGCGCGAGCGCGACGGCCGTGTGGACGAGGTCGAAGCGCTCCGCGAACCGGCGGAGGGCGAGGAACTCCCGCGACGTGCCGTATCCGACGAACTTGAGGGTCAGCGCGGCCGGTCCCGTCCGCAGCGACTCGCGCCGTGCCCACAGCGCGTGCAGCAGCAGGTCGCCCAGCTCGTCGTCCTCCGCGAGCTTCCGGCGCAGGTCCGCACGGGAGAGCGACCGGACGCGCGCCGGCCCCTTCGCCCGCGCCGACAGGAAGGCGCGCTGGCCGTTGAGCAGTCCCAGCTCGCCGGCGAACGACCGCGGGCCCATGACGGTGATGAGCTCTTCGCCGATCCACCACAGTGCGTCGCGCACGATCTCGACCTCGCCGGACTCGATGAGGATCATCGGGTAGTCGGCATCGCCCGTGCGGAACACGTGCTCGCCGTCGGCGACGTCGTGCGCCTCGGTGCCCGCGCACAGGCGCTCCCACTGCTCGTCCGTCAGGACGGGGGTGATGGTCGGGTCGCTCGCGCGGGCGCTCATGGCTGTCCTTCCGGGGAGATGGTGTGGGAACAGTATCCCGCCCGACCTGGCACGGGCGCGCACCGTCGCCTAGAGTGCGGACGATGACCGATTCAGAGATCGACCCGAGCGTCCCGCCGTCCGGCACCGGCTGCGTCGAATGCGACGAGCACGGCGGATGGTGGGTCCACCTGCGGCGCTGCACCGAATGCGGGCACATCGGATGCTGCGACTCGTCGCCCGCGCAGCACGCGACCGCGCACTTCCGCGAGACCGGCCACCGGTACATCCGCAGCTTCGAGCCCGGTGAGTCGTGGTTCTGGGACTACGCCACCGCGCAGGGCTTCGACGGTCCCTCGCTCGCGCCGCCGGAGTCGCGGCCCGTCGAGCAGGGGTCGCCGGGACCGCGCGACCGCGTCCCCGCGGACTGGCAGGAGCAGCTGGAGCGGCTCGGCCGGACGTAGTCGTGCTCCGTCGCGGCTATCCACGCCGTCGATGACGGGGATCACCGATCATCGCTTCCGGTTATGGATGCGCGCGGCTTCAATGGGGGTCATCCCGCGACGGAGCGGGATGCGCGAGTGCGCGTGTCCGCCCGGACGGACCGCAGCCCGCACCTGACCCCGAGGAGATTCGACGATGAATTCCACAACCGCATCCACCACGACGAGCCGCACGTCGTCGGCGGGGACCTGGCAGGGGATCCTGCTCCTCGCCGGCAGCTGCCTTCCCGTCCTCGGCGCCGTCCTCATCACGCCCGTCCTGCCCCAGCTGTCGAAGCAGTTCGCGGGCGTCGCCGGCTCCGACATCCTCGTCCCGATGATCGTGGCGATCCCGGCGCTCCTGATCGCGATCTTCGCGCCGTTCGCCGGCCAGATCGTCGACCGGCTCGGGCGCAAGCGGCTCCTGATCATCGCGATGTTCGCCTATGCGGTGGTCGGCACGGCGCCCGCCTATCTGAACGGCCTCACCGAGATCCTGATCAGCCGCGTCCTCGTCGGCGTGTGCGAGGCGGCGATCATGACGGTCTGCACGACGCTGATCGTCGACTACTTCCAGGGCCAGCGCCGCAATCGGTACCTGGCGGCGCAGACCATCACGACCACGCTGGCCGCGACGGTGTTCATCGCCCTGGGCGGCGCGCTGGGCGTCGGCGGATGGCACACGCCGTTCTGGGTGTACGCGATCAGCATCGTGATCGCGATCCCGATGATCATCTCGCTGTGGGAGCCGAAGGCCGCCTCCGGGGCGCCCGCGGCGGCCGTCGCCGAGAAGAACCCCATCCCGTGGCGCCGCATCCTCGTGCCGCTGCTCGTGACGGTCTTCGGCGGTTTCAGCTTCTACGTCATGATCATCGAGGTCAGCTACCTTCTCGTGTCGCGGGGCATCGACGCCTCGAACACCGCGGTCATCGGCGCCGTCTCGGCCGTGGCGTCCCTCGCCACCGCGATCGGCGGACTGACCTTCGCCCGCGTGGCGAAGCGCGGGGTGCGGCTCCTCCTGCCGCTGGCGTTCGCGCTGCAGGCGGTGGGGATGATCCTGCTGTGGGTGGTGCCCGGCGTCCCCGGGATCGCGATCGGCGCGGTCGTCGCGTCCTTCGGATCCGGCCTGCTGCTGCCGTCGCTGTTGATGTGGGTGGTCGCCACGACGGAGTTCGCCGAGCGCGGCCGCGTCACGGGCTGGTGGACGGCGGCGTTCTTCCTCGGCGAGTTCCTCACGCCCATCCTGATGGGCATCCTCGGCGGCGTGACGGGGGTGCTGTCCGTCGGCGTCGGCGTCGTCGGGATCGCCGCCGCGGTGGTCGCGGTGCTCGTCGCCCTGGCGCTGCGGCGCGACGCCGCGAAGGCGCCCGTCGCCGTGGCGTGACGCACGACTCAGCCGGCCGCGTCTCCCGGGGTTCCGGGGGACGCTGCGGCGTGCACCATGCGGCCCGCCTCGGCGAACAGGTCGCGCATCCACGCGTGCTCCGGGTCGGCGGTGTGGGCGGGATGCCACCACAGGGCGTTCACGAGCGGGGTCGACTCGAACGGGAGGCGGACCGCGCGCACGCCGCCCGCGCGCACCATGCGCGGGACGAGGGATGCCTGGATCAGGCCGATCCGGTCGGTCTCGGCGACGAAGTGGGGGACGGGCAGGAAGCTCTCCAGCACCACCTCGGCGTGCGTGTCGATGCCGAGCTGCTGCACCTCGCGCGCCGCCGAGGTGAACGACGACCGCGACTGGTACGTCAGCACCCACGGGTGGGCGGCCATCTCCTCCATCGTCAGCACCTCGCCGACGGCGGATTCCTCGGCGACGAGGGCCATCCAGTCGTCGTTCCAGAGGTCCTGGTGCGGCAGATCGCTGAGGGGGCCGTGCGGGATGATCATGCCGTCCGCCGAGCGCAGCTTGGTGACGGCGTCCTCCACGATCGACGGGGTGTGCAGGAGGAAGCGGAGGCGGACGCCGGGCGCGCGCTCCTCGGCGAGGCGCGACGCGATCGCGCCCACCGTGACGAATCCGTAGTCGGAGCCGTAGATCGAGAACTCGCGTTCGGACTGGGCGGGGACCCACGCCGTCTGGCTCTCGAAGACGCGCCGCGCGGACTCGAGGGCCGTGCTGGTGTGGACCGCCAGGCGGGTGGCGAGAGCCGTGAGCTCGTAGCTGTTGCCGCGTCGCACGAGCAGCGGATCGTCGAAGTGCCGGCGCAGGCGCGCGAGCGACGCGCTCAGGGCGGGCTGGCTCAGGTGGAGCTGTTCGGCAGCCCGCGTCACGCTCCGCTCGGTCAGCAGTGCATCCAGCGACACGAGCAGGTTCAGATCCAGACGGGACAGGAGAGGTCGGTCGGTCACGACGGCGCCCTTTCGACGGTGGCAGAGCGGAGGCATCCCATAAACAAGATCTATTTCGAGTATATCCATGATCCGCTTCCTGGATATCGATGGACCACCGAGGCTGGACAGCGAGCCCTTCGCGGGCGGACCCGAAAGGATCGATGATGATCACGCTTCTCTCCCACCTCTCCTTCGTGGCGATCACGTCGCCGGATGTCGAGGCGTCGGTGGAGTTCTACAAGACCGAGGTGGGCCTCACCGAGGTCGCGCGCGACGGCGGCCGCGTCTACCTGCGCTGCTGGGGCGACTACTACCGCTACAGCGTCGTCGTGGTGCCGGGCGACGAGCCGTCGCTCGAGACGATGGCGTGGCGCACTTCCAGCGCCGAGGCGCTCGAGGAGGCCGTCCAGCGGATCGAGGCGGCCGGAGTGCAGGGCGAGTGGTTCGACGGCTTCGCCATCGGGCGCGCCTACCGCTTCGTCGGCCCATGGGGGCACCCGATGACGCTGCACTGGGACGTCGAGCGGCACGGCGCCGAGCCGCACGTGGCCTCGATCTACCCCGACCGCCCCGAGAAGCGCTCGAAGATCGCCGGGGCACCCCGCCAGCTCGACCACGTCACGATCGCCACGAGCGATGTCGACGGGTTCGCGCAGTGGTATCGCGATGTGCTCGGGTTCCGGATCATGGCCCGCACGGTGCTCGACGAGGCGCCGATCTCGGTGTTCTCGGTGCTCACCACGAACGAGAAGTCCCACGACCTCGGCGTCGTGCTGGACGGCTCCACCCGCGCCGGGCGCGTCAACCACTACGCGTTCTGGGTGGACACCCGCGAAGAGCTCCTGATCGCGGCCGACACGCTGATGGAGAGGGGCGTGCCGATCGAGTACGGCCCCTCCATCCACGGCATCGGCGAGCAGACGTTCCTGTACTACCGCGAGCCGTCGAGCCTGCGGATCGAGCTGAACACCGGCGGGTACCGCAACTACGTCCCCGACTGGGAGCCGAACACCTGGAAGCCGTCGCTCGGGTCGAGCAACTTCTACCGGAACGGCGCCATGCCGATGTCGATGACGGAGTCGTTCCCCGCCGCGGACGGCCCCAGCGCGACGGAGGAGGGTGTGCCGGACGAGATCAAGGAGGCGCTCCTGAACCCGTACACGAGGCACGGCTGAGTCCTATCCACCCGCACGACATGGCTCGAGGAGGACCCATGACGACGACATCCGGACCGGGCGCGCCGTTCGCCCTGGCGCGGTTCCGCACCGAGGCAGGGGTGGTTCCGGCGCTCGTGGTCGGCGACCGCATCCGGGCGCTCGATGCCGCGGCGCTCGGCGCCCCCGACCTGAACGCGTTCCTCGCCGCCGCCGACTGGGACCGGCTGGCGCGCCTGGCCGCCGAGGACGAGAGGTGGATGCCGCTCGCCGACGTCGAGCTGGCCGCGCCGGTGGAGCCGCGCCAGGTGCTGCAGGCGGGGGCGAACTACCGTGCCCACGTCGTCCAGCTCATCGCGGCCGGACTCGTCCGCGGCGACGCCGCGCTCGAGCCCGATGCGGCGCGCGCCCGGGCGGAGAACATCATGGACGTGCGTGCCGCGAGCGGGCGTCCGTTCGTGTTCATCGGACTGCCGCAGTGCGTCGTCGGTCCGGACGAGCCGCTCGTCCTCCCGTCGTACAGCGACACGCACGACTGGGAGCTGGAGCTCGCCGCCGTGATCGGGCGCGAGGCGTTCCGCGTCGATCGCGCGCACGCCCTCGAGCACGTCGCGGGGTTCACGATCTCCAACGACATCACGACGCGCGACCTCGTCTTCCCGTCGGATGTCGGCGACATCGGGGCGGACTGGTTCCGCGCGAAGAACGCGCCCGGCTTCCTCCCGACCGGACCGTTCCTCGTGCCCGCGCCGTTCGTCGACCCGGCGGACCTGCCGATCCGGCTCGCGCTGAACGGCGACGTCATGCAGGACGCGACGACCGCCGACCTCATGTTCGACGTGGCCGCGATCGTATCGACCGCCTCGCAGACGGTGCCGCTCCTTCCCGGAGACCTCGTGCTGACGGGCAGTCCCGCGGGCAACGGGCAGCACTGGGGCCGGTTCCTGCGGGACGGGGATGTCATGACCGGGACGATCGCCGGGCTCGGGACGCAGGTCGTCCGGTGCGTGGCGGAGGAGGTTCACCCATGAACGCCGTACGATCCGTCGCCATCGCCGGCGCGGGAGTGGCCGGGCTCGCCACAGGCATCCAGCTCGCCAGGGCGGGCGTCCGCGTGGACCTGTTCGAGTCCACGCCGGAGCTGCGCACCTCGGGATCGGGCATCTCCCTGCAGGGCAACGCCCTGCGCGTCTTCGACGCCCTCGGCGCGTGGGACGACATCCGCGCCGCCGGGTTCGCGTTCGAGGGCCTCAACCTGCGGGCGCCCGGGCCGGCCGCCCCCGTGGTCGCGGCGCTCCCGGACGTCAAGACCGGCGGGCCGGACTACCCGGCGGCGATGGGGATGCCGCGCGCCGACCTCGCGCGCATCCTCTTCGAGCGCGCGCGGCGCGCCGGGGTGAACGTGACGTTCGGCGCGGCGGTCACCGGCCTGCGGCAGACGGATGCCGCGGTCGAGGTGGAGGTCGACGGCCGCGTCGCCGGCACCTACGACCTGCTGGTCGGCGCCGACGGCATCCACTCCACGGTGCGCGACCTGATCGGCATCACCACCGGCCCGCAGCCGAACGGCATGGGGATCTGGCGCACCTTCGTCTCGCGGCCCCCCGAGGTGGAGCGCACCGAGCTGTACTACGGCGGTCCCGTCTACATCGCGGGGTACACGCCCACAGGACCGGACTCGATGTACGCCTTCCTCGTCGAGAAGGCGCAAGATCGATCCCAGGTCACCGACGAGGAGGCGACGCGGATCATGCTCGAGGAGTCGCGCGCCTATGGCGGCCCGTGGGAGACGGTCCGCGCCGACCTCGCCCGTGGCGCACGCGCCCACTACACGTGGTTCACGCAGCACGTCGTCGAGGCGCCGTGGAACCGCGGGCGCGCGGTGATCATCGGCGACGCCGCCCACTCGTGCCCGCCCACGATCGCGCAGGGCGCGGCGCAGGGCCTCGAGGACGCGCTCGTCCTGACGGAGCTGCTCACCACGCGCGCCGCGGTGGACGAGGCGCTGTGGGAGGAGTTCCACGCGCGCCGCATCCCCCGCGCGCGCGCCGTGGTCGAGGCATCCGCGCAGCTGGCGCAGTGGCAGATCGACGGGGTGGCGGACGCGGATGCGGGCGGGCTCATCTTCGGCATCGCGCAGCGGATGGCCGAGCCCGCATGAGCGCCGTCACCGACGTGCACGCGCACGTGCTGCTGCCGACGCTGCACGCTGAGATCGAGCGGCGCGTGCCGGAGCTCGTCGCCGAGGCCGCCGCCCTCGAGCTCGTGCGCAACGGCGCGGCGAGCCAGGCCGTGTCGGGGCCGATGGTGGGGGCGCGCATCCCGCGGCTCACCGACGTCGCGGTGCGGCTGGCGCAGATGGATGCGCAGGGCGTCGACCGCCAGTGGGTGAGCGCGTCGCCGAACCACTTCTACCCGTGGGCGCCCGAAGGTCTCGCGGTGTGGGCGGCGATGGAGGCGAACCGGCTCGTGGCGGAGCACGTGGCCGCGGCTCCGGACCGGATGGTGGGTCTCGGGCTGGTGCCGCTGCAGCATCCGTCGCGCATGGTGGAGTGCCTCGACGACGCCGTGCTCGGGCGCGGGCTCGCCGGTGTCGAGATCTCGTCGTTCGCGGGCGACGTGGAGCTCTCCGACCCGCGTCTGGAGGACTTCTGGGCGCGCGCGGCGGCGCTGCGGTGCGTGGTCTTCCTGCACCCGTTCGGGTGCTCCCTCGACGAGCGGCTGGACCGCTTCTACCTCGCCAACACGGTCGGCCAGCCGGTGGAGAACGCCGTGGCGATCTCGCACCTCATCTTCGCGGGCGTGCTCGACCGGCATCCGGACCTGCGCATCGTGGCGGCGCATGGCGGCGGGTATCTGCCGACGGTGATCGGGCGGTCCGACCACGCGTGGCGGGTGCGGCCGGATGCGCACGGATGCCGCGACCTCCCGTCGTCGTACCTGCGGCGCATGTGGTTCGACACCGTCGTGCACGACCCGCTCGCGCTGCAGCGGCTGGTGGAGTCGGTCGGCGCGTCGCAGGTCGTGCTCGGCAGCGACTACCCCTTCGACATGGGCTCGGAGGACCCGGTGGGCGAGGTGCGCGCGGCCGGGCTCCCAGACGAGGTCGTCGACCGCATCCTCGGCGGCAACGCCGCGGCGCTCCTCGCCGCCACCGAGCCGGCCAGAGGAGGCGCCCGTGGATGACCCGCGGCTCGTCCCCGTCGCCGACGGCGTCTGGGCGTACATCCAGCCCGACGGCGGGTGGATGATCAACAACATGGGCGTGATCGCCGGGTCCAAGGGCGTCACCAGCGTCGACGTGACGTCGACGGAGGCGCGCACGCGCGCGTACCTCGACGCGGTCGACGGCCTCGGTCGCGGTCCGGTGCGACGGGTCGTCTTCACGCACGCGCACCCCGACCACTGCAACGGCTCGTCGCTCGTGCCCGACGCCGAGGTGATCGCGCAGCGGCGCACCGCCGAGGACCTGCGGCAGCCGCATCCGCTCGCGCCGCACATCTTCACGCCGTTCCACCAGGGCGACGTCCGGCCGCGGCAGCCCACGGTCGTGTTCGACGACCGGCTCACGCTCACGCCGTCGGGGCGGCCCGTGCACGTGCGGCATCCCGGCGGGCCCGCGCACACGGCGGGGGATGCCTACGTGTGGCTGCCCGACGAGCGCGTGCTGTTCACGGGCGACCTGGTGTTCAACGGGGGCACGCCGTTCGCGGTGTCGGGCTCGCTCGGCGGCTGGATCGCGGCGCTGGAGCAGATGGCCGCGCTGGAGCCGGCGGTCGTGGTGCCCGGACACGGCGATGTCGGCGGGCCCGAGCTGCTGGCGCCGGTCGCCGCCTACCTCCGGTTCGTCCGCGAGTACGCCGCCGACGCGCACGCCCGCGGCCTGACGCCGCTCGAGGCGGCGCGCGCCCTCGACCTCGGGCCGTTCGCGGGGCTCCAGGAGCGGGAGCGCATCGTCGGCAACCTGCACCGCGCGTTCGCCGAGCTCGACGGCACGCAGCCCGACATGGCGGCGGCGTGGCAGGACATGTACGACTACAACGGCGGCCGTCCGCTCGACTGCCATGCCTGACGGCGGCGGAGCGCCGCGGCCGCACGAACGAGGAGGGGAACGATGAAGATCGCACGCTGGACGGATGACGCAGGCGTCGGCGAAGGGTTCGTCGTCGGTGAGCGCGCGGTGCCCTTCCCGGAGGGGCGGCGCGTGGCTGACGTCCTCGCCGGCGGGCTTCCCGAGGCGCGCGCCCTGTTCGCGCGCGTGGCGGAGGGTGAGGGTGTGCCGCTGGCGAGCGTGCGGCTGCTCGCGCCGCTGGTGCCGGCATCCGTCCGCGACTTCGTCGCGTTCGAGGAGCACGTCGAGGGCGTCAGCGCCGGGGTCGAGGGGAAGAGCGACGTGGCGCCGGAGTGGTACGAGGCGCCGACGTTCTACTTCACGAACCCGCACACGATCCGGGCGACGGAGGACGTCGTGGCGATCCCCGACACGCGCCGGCTCGACTACGAGCTCGAGCTCGCCGTCGTCATCGGCGGCGTGGCGGGCTCGACCGGAGAGACGCTCGACCCGGAGGCTGCGGCATCCCACATCTTCGGCTACACCGTGATGAACGACTGGTCGGCGCGCGACCTCCAGGCCCGGGAGATGAAAGTGCGGCTCGGGCCGTGCAAGGGCAAGGACTTCGGGATGACCCTCGGCCCGTGGATCGTCACGGCCGACGAGCTCGACCCGTTCCTCGACGACGACGGCTTCCTCGCCGTGCGCGCCGAGGTGTTCGTCAACGGCGAGCGGATCGGTGAGGACCTCGTCTCGAACATGGGGTGGCCGTTCCCGGAACTGGTCGCGTATGCCTCCCGCAACTCGGTCGTGGTGCCCGGTGACGTGCTCGGCTCGGGCACGGTCGGCAACGGCGGATGCCTCGGCGAGCTGTGGGGCCTCGGGCGCGACATCCCGCCGCTGGAGCCCGGCGACGAGGTGCGCATGGTGATCGAGGGCGTCGGCGAGATCGTGAACGTCGTGGGGGAGCGGGTCGCGGCCCCGGCTCTGCCCGCCGCCCGGCCGCGCCCGCGGGTCCGGCAGCGGGCCTGACGCGGTTCTTCCCGCGGCGGCACCGTACCGTTCTCAGGATCAGGGGCGCCGAACCCGGCCCGCGGGGCCGATTCAGCCCGGATTCCGGCCGGTGTTCCTGAGAACGGTACGTCGGAGGCCGGGTACCGATGCGGTGGGCCGCTGCCGCACGCCGGCTCCTCTGCGCCGCAGCCTCGGTCGGCTGCCGCCGGGCCGGCGTGGAGTCGCCGCGCGGCCGTGTGCAGAACTCCACGGAAGTGAGGCCGATTCGCCGGGAATCGGCCGAATCGGGCTGCTTCGGGCTCGTTCTTGTGGAGTTCTGCACGCAGCGGCCGCGCCGCCGAGGCGGCTACCGCACGTCCGTGCCGGGCGAGGCCGCCGCAAGCCCGGGCTTCGGGAACGCGTCGCGCATGTAGTCGGCGTGGAGGTAGTCGGAGACGCCGATCAGCACGATCGCGAACACGATCTGCTCGGTGATCACCCACAGCGGGTAGAGGCCGGGGATGGCGGCGAGCACGAGCGCGACGATCGGGAAGATCCGGCTGAACAGCTGCAGCCGCCGGTACGCCCAGTACCAGCCCGCCGTCGCGCGCCAGAGGAAGTAGAAGAGCGTTGCCGTGATGCCGAGCACGACGAGGCACCGCATCCACACCGCGAACGTGACCTCGGTTCCTGAGGCGAGCAGCACGACCGCCGTGACGATCGTCGCGACGCCGAGGAGGAGACACAGGACGAGCAGCCAGGTCACGACCCGGAAGGCGCGCCGCACGCGCGGGTCGGAAGAGACGGGGACGCGGTGGTCCGCGGCTCGTCCGCCCGCGATGCGGTCGAGCCGACGCAGTAGGGATTCAAGAGCCATACGACAAGCTTAAGGCATACTGAAGGTGAGTGGAATGGGAGGGTGGGTGCGGGCGACCGAATCGGACCGCGATCATCGGGAGCCCGGATGCCGCGCCGACGAGACTCGATGACGAAGGAGGCACCGTGATCGCTGTGCTCAACACCGTGGTCGATGTCGTCGAAGAGCATCTCTCCGACGACATCGACATCGCCGCCCTCGCGACGAGTCTCGGCACGACGGAGTACCACGTCCGCCGGATGTTCTCGTCGCTTGCCGGGATGCCGCTGTCGGAGTACGTCCGCCGACGCCGCATGGCGCTCGCCGCCGGCGATGTGCTGGACGGCGACGCCCTGCTCGACATCGCGGTGCGGTACGGATACGGCTCGACCGAGGCCTTCGGCCGGGCGTTCCGGGCGGTGCACGGCGTCGGCCCCGCCGACGTGCGGCGCGACGGCGGCCCCCTTCGTACACAGCAGAGGATCAGGTTCCGCCTGACCGTCGAAGGGAACACCATCATGGACACTCGCATCACCGACCGACCGGCATTCGTGCTCGTGGGTCACGCGGCCCGCGTGCCGCTCATCCACGCGGGGGTCAACCCCGCCATCCAGGCCCACATCGCGGGGCTCCCGGCGGAGGAGCATGTGCGTCTCAAGGAGCTGGGCAACACCGATCCCGCCGGACTGCTGCAGGTGAGCGACGACGTCGACCCGGACTACCGGGAGGGGACCGAGCTCACCTACCTGCACGGCGTCGCGGTCACGTCTGACACTCCGGTGCCGGATGATCTCGACCAGATTCGGGTCCCCGCGGGGACGTGGGCGGTCTTCCGTGCGGAGGGTGAGTTCCCGGCCGTGCTGCAGTCGGTGTGGGCGGCGACGGCGACGGATTGGTTCCCGTCGAACCCGTGGCGCTTGCGCCCCGGCCCGTCCATCGTGTCGGTGCTGGAGCGTTCGGCCGACTTCCAGACGGCGACGTGCGAGCTGTGGCTCCCGGTGGAGCGGGCGTAACGCGCAGCTGAGAACGGCGGATGCCGCGGGCCGCTGTCGTCCGCGGCATCCGGCGCACTCGCCGTACTGCGCATCGACCCCTATATAGTGGCTTATACAGAACCGCGAAGGGGGCCATCGTGACCGTCACGTCCATCGACATCGATCCTGACGAGCTCAAGCGGGCCAAGGAGCTGGCCGGCACGTCCTCCAATCGCGAGACCGTCGACCTCGCGCTGCGCACGCTGATCGCGGTTCGCCGCCAGCCGGCGGCCGTCGAGCGCATTATCGGGCGCGCCTTCACGCCCGATCAGATCGACGCGCCGACCATCGAGCCGAAAACGGCAGATCGCGCGTGACGACGTATCTCGTCGACAACAGCATCTGGCAGAAGGCGGGGACGAGCGCGGCGATCGCCGACAGGCTCAGAGCACTGTCGCCGCATCACCTGATCATCACGTGCCCTCCTCAGGTGCTCGAGTACTGCCACTCCGCGAGGGATCCCCGCGAGTATGCGGAGCTGCGCGAAGACATGGCGCAGCTGCTTCCGGCGTGGGAACACCCGGATGAGCAGGATGCCCTCGACATCCAGCAAGCGCTGTGGGACATGGGCCTCGTGCGCGCCGCCGCAGCATTCGACTGCCTCATCGCCGCGTACGCGGTTGTCAACGATGCGGTGATCCTGAACTCCGACCGTGACTTCCGCAATATCGAGCTCGCCACCGATGGCAGGGTCCGGCAGGAGTACGTCCCGGCGTGAATACGGTCTCGCTTCGATAACACGGCGTCGCTGCCGCGCAGTTGTGCTGTCAGGATCACGTCATGGCGTCTCGAGGTTCGCTCAGGTGGCTGGCGACGGCTGGCATGGTCGCCGCCTCCCTCGTGTTGGCCGGCTGCTCGAGCTTTGGTCCTCCCACGTCCGGCGCGTGCATCGACTGGGTGTACTTCGAGAGTCCCGCGGATGCTGCGGACGAAGCCGACGCCGTCATCGTCGGCACGGTCGAGAGCTCGGCGGGGTCGACCACCTACCTCGACCTGCCGGCGACGAAGTGGCATGTCAGCGTCGATCGGTGGATCAAGGGAGGCGACGGATCTAGGACCGTCGTCGTCACGTCGCTTCCTCGCAGCTGCGGCGACACCCACGACAGCGTGGCGGATGCGGTCGATGCTGGCCCTGTCGTGCTGTTCCTGCGCGACGGAAAGAGCGGGTGGGAGACCCTGACACCTTTCCAGGGACTCATCCCCGCCGAGCGCGATGGGAACCTGCCCAGCGAGTGGCCCGCGGACATGCACGACTAGCGCCGCTGACTCCGGAATCCGCGCATGCCGGAATTCGATCTGCCTGCGCGAAACGATGGGGCGCGCCCGCGGCGTGTGCGCTTCTGGAGCGACGTGATCGACGACCGCGCGACAGACTTCTGGTCAGCACCCTGACGTTCTGCTACTGAGCGGAACCGTAGAGCGGGCGAGCCATGACGAACGCTCCGCGGTCGTCGAAGGCAGCAGGGATCACGTCGATCACGAACTCCGGCCGCAGAGCGCCGTAGATGTGCGGATAGAGTCGCCCATCGCCGTCCTCGTCGACGACCCGCACGCCCGCGGCGGCGACCCTTCGCTCGTCGATCACGAGGACGCAGAGCGCGGCATCCGTGCCGGCATAGACGAACTCGGCCACCTCGGCGAGCTGCTCCGGGTAGGAGGCGTGGATGTATCCGACCTGGTCGAGAGTCGCGCCCCGCGTCGACGTCCGGTACTCAGCGGACTCGAGTGCGGCGTCCCAGTCGGATTGCGTCGAGAGATGAAGGATCGTCATTACACGATTCTCGCCGCTGCGCATCGCGCGCTGCGCCGTCCCCCCCGGGCCGTGCGGCCGCCGACGTGTACCAGAGCTCCGGCGCCCGTGCGAGTGTTGTGTCATGTTCTCTTCGACGGATCGAGCGAAGATCCAGCGGGAGCTGATCGCGCGGGCCGAGGCTGACCCCCGCATCATCGGCGCCGCGATCGCCGGGTCGGGCGCCCACGGCACTCAAGACGACTGGTCTGACATCGATCTCGCTGTGCAGTTCGACGACGGAGTCGACGAGCAGCGACTGGTGGATGAGTGGACCGAGGCGATCCACGCCGCGTACGGACTGTCCGACGCGCACGATGTGTGGGCGGCCGGCACCCGCTACCGGGTGTTCTTCCTCTCCAACTCGCTGCAGATCGATGTGTCGTTCTGGCCGCGCGACACGTTCCGCGCCACCGAATCGGGCTTCCGTGTCGTCTTCGGCACGCCCAACGCACCGACCGAGCCCGCTGGCCCCGATGCGTCGGCGATGATCGGGATGGGCTGGCTGTACCAGGACGGTTTCCAAGCCCTCAGCGGCGACTACGGATCTGGCTGCTGCTGTTCTTCGCCCTCGCGAAGATCCTCGCCACCTCCCTCACCCTCGGCATCGGCGGATCCAGCGGCGCATTCGCCCCTCCCTGTTCATCGGGCTCATGCTCGGCACCGCCTACGGCCTCGTCGTGCACCAGCTGTTCGGAGCCGCCGCCGGAGACCCCGCCGTCTCATGAGAGAAGGCTCCGGACCCGCCATTGTGCGAGCAGGCTCGAGGTGGGACGATTAGACCGCCGGTCGAACTGGCGGTCTGGGAGGTGCCCATGCGTGTCTTGATTGTTGGTGCGGGGATCGCTGGTCCCACTCTCGCCTACTGGTTGCAGAGGTTCGGTCACGAGGTCACGCTCATCGAGCACGCTCCGCAGTTACGGGAGGGTGGCTACGTCGTGGACTTCTGGGGTGCGGGGTTCGACGTCGCCGATCGGATGGGGATCGTGCCGCGGCTGATGGACGAGGGCTACGTCGTCCGTGAGGCACGTGAGGTTTCCAGCTCCGGCCGGCGAATCGCCCACTTCGACCCGCGCCACGTGATCGGCATCAGCGGCGGCCGGTTCGTCACGATCGGACGCTCCGACCTGTCCCGCGCCATCTACGATTCCGCGGATGGCCACGTCGAGGCGATCTTCGGCGACACGGTGACCTCGTTGAACGACGACGGCGACCGGGTGCATGTCGAGTTCCAGCACGCGGCACCGCGTGAGTTCGACCTCGTCGTCGGCGCGGACGGGCTGCACTCGCGCGTACGGAAGCTCGCGTTCGGTCCGGACGAGGAGTTCGAACGATATCTCGGGATCACCGTCGCCGCCTTCGATGTCGCGGGATACCGCCCCCGCGACGAGCTGGTCGCGGTCATGCACACGGAGGTGGGCGATCAGGTGCTGCGCCTCGCGCTTCACGATGACGCCACGATGTTTTGCTTCATGTTCCGGTACGACGGCGACGTGCCCCAGGACGACGTCGCCGCCCAGCAGGATCTGTTGCGGCGGCGCATGGGCAACGCCGGCTGGGAGGTCCCGGCCATCCTGGAGCAGATGCCGCGGGCCCGCACCTTCTACCTCGACCGGGCGAGCCAGACCCGGATGCCGTCATGGTCCAGTGGTCGCATCGCGCTCATCGGCGATGCTGCGGCGGCACCCTCACTGCTGGCCGGGCAAGGTTCCGCACTCGCGATGATCGGGGCATACATCCTGGCCCACGAGCTGCACGAAGCCCACGAAGACCACCAGGCGGCGTTCGCAGGATACGAGCGACGGCTGGCCGGGCTCGTGCGCGGCAAGCAGGACGCCGCCACCCGGCTGGGTGCCGCGTTCGCCCCCCGCAACCGCATGCAACTGCTGCTGCGAAACGCCATCGTCGGCCTCATGGTGATCCCGCCGATCGCAAACGCGGCCATGGGGCGGAGCCTGGTCGACCCCATTCGCCTCCCCCCAGTCCCGGTCGGTTAACGACAGTGCCACGCCCGCGATTCCACACGCTTCCCCGCGAACGACAACAGACCATCCTCCACGCGGCGCTCGACGAGTTCTCCGCACACGGGTTCGCCGGGGCATCGCTGAACCGGATCATCGCCGAGGCGGGCATCTCCAAGGGCTCGATCTACTACTACTTCGACAGCAAGGAAGACCTGTACGCGCATCTGCTTCGCGAACAAGTGGAACAGCTCATCGTGCGCGTCGGGCCATTCTCCGTGCCGGCCGCAACCGAACCAGACGCCTACTGGTCGACGATCGAGAACCATTGCTTACGACTCGTCCGCGCCTACGACGCATCACCACAGCTCGCGAACCTCTTGCGCGACTGGATGTCAGGCACGGGTGCACCAGCGATTGAAAACGCCCAACGCGACGCCGAGCTGAGCGCACTGCCGTGGATGACCCGGGCTCTCGCGGCGGGACAATCGATCGGAGCGATACGCACAGATATCCCCGACGCGCTCCTCCTGGCCATCGGCATGGCAATCGGCCGCGTGATCGACTCGTGGGTCATCGCAGAAGCGCCCGATCCCCGCGAGCATGCAGCCGCCGTGCACACCATCGTCGACATCCTTCGACGCGCGATCCAGCCCTGAGCGCGACCCGCGCCAGCGCCGAGTGGGAGCCCGACCGGTCGTGGTTTCCAGCGGGTGGTGAGGATCGACGTGGCGGGGACACTGCCGCCCGATTTGCGTCGACGCGTCGCTATCATGCCGGGTGCGTGCGGGGGCCATCCGTATCCGGGCATCACGCGTTGATGGAGGCTCACGTGCGGTCGCGATCGTCTGGACGGTGACCGCCCTCAACCCAATCTCACATTGAGTTCACATGCCCGGCCGGGTGCGGCCGAACGCAGCCGATCCCCAAACGAACACTGCCCGGAAGTGGGACCGCCGCGTGCACGCTCACGAAACGGCTAGGACTGTGTTCCCAGTCAGGCGGTCCCGTGGAACTTCTGTAGCTGCACTTCGCTAAGACTCAAGAACGCCGGATTGTCGATCCGGCGAAGCCAAGTTCGGTTCCGGGAATCGGTGTAGCTGAAGTAGTGCAAGTTGTCGGACTCAGCAACTCAGTAGTCATGGCGGGCACTCTTGCCACGCCGAGATCACCCGACAATACGGCCGGGTCCCCGGTAGTTGAGGAACGAGCCAGAATCGGTTTCCAATTCCAGGAGAGGGCGCTCCGAGGGCGCAGTGGGTGGGTGTTCAGTCGACAGGAGTGGTGTGCAGGTCGAGCGCTCAGGCACCGCCCCGCACACCGTCCTCGGAGCACGGCCGTGGGTCGTCGACCGATGTGAGGGCGACGACGGTCGTCACCAGGCGAGGATGACTCCGGCGCCCGCCAGACTCGCGATGAACTGCCAGTTGTAGTGCGTCGCCGAGATCTTCCACGAGGTGACCGAGGTGTCGACGAAGGAGGCTCCCGCGCCGCCTCCTCCTCCTGCCGAGATGCCGCCCGCGCCGCCTCCTGCTGCGCCGCCTTTGACGCCGCCGCCGCCGCTGCCCCCGTTGCCGCCCAGGTCCTTCGCTCCGAGACCCCGGGCGCCGGTCGACGACGTCGCGCCGCCTGCTGCGCCGCCCTTGCCCCCGAGCGGAGGCGCGGTGCCCTGGCTGCCGTTCATCCCGGCGATGCCGGGGGTCCCGCACTGCGAGTCGCTGGCGCTCGAGAACTCGAGACAGCCCGCGCTGCCGCCCCTGCCCGCCTCATCGGGGTCGCCGCTGCCGCCGCCTTGGCCGCCTCCGCCCCCCGCGACGACGAGCTCGTGCCAGTTGCTTCCGTCGGCGTTCGACAGTGCGATGAGGGTCGCGCCGCCGCCGGCGCCGCCCGTGCGCGAGTCCTGCTTGGCGGTGTTGGCCTGCCCGCCGGACATCCCTTCGGCGCCCCATCCGCCTGCACCGACGGCGCCGTTCCCGCCCACCGCGATCGTGACGATCTGCCCGGCCGTCACCGGAAAGGATCCGGTGATGATCGCACCGCTGCCGCCCTCCTTGGTGACCGGGTGCACTGCGCCGCCGCCGTCGCCCCCGGCCGCCTCGAACGTGACGCTCGTGACTCCGTCCGGCACGATCCACGTCTCCGTCGCGCCCGTGTACGAGTACTGCACCGCGTTGCCGGCGGCGGTGGACCGGAGTGCCGACGTCCCGGTCGGCGTCGGCTTCGCCGTGCTCGTGCCCGTCGAGCTTGTCGTGTGCGGGGCCGTCCCCGGTTCCGTCGTCGTCGGATGGGGCACTCCGACGGTGAGTGCGGAGCACCCGGCGATCGCGACGGCGAGCAGAGGAGCGAAGACGACGGCGACGGTCGAGCTCCGGCTCCGTGACCGCGCGCGGTGTGAGCGTGAGTGGCGAGTGTGTGTCGAGTCATTCTCGGACATGGGGTGACCTTCCTGCAGTGAGAGCTTCGAGACGCTCCTTGTGGTGCGTCACCAGTACAGTCGTGGGCCCCGCTCCAACCTCACTCCAACGCGACCCGATCACGCGGCTTCGCATTCGCGGCGAGGCGTCTCTACCCCCCCCCGCGGATCCGACCAGGGGATCGTCGCGGCCGGCGTGCTCGGTGTCGACGCCCGCGTCATCGCGCCCGCGCGTCCGGGATACCTCGGCACCCCGCTGTCCACCGGTCGGACGCCGCGGGAGAAGGCTGACGCGATGGTCGCGCTGCTCGACGCGAGGTGGAGCGTACGGTCGGCGTCGGCCTCTCGGGAGGGGGGATGACGGCGGCCGCGATCGCGGCATGCCATCCGACCACGGTGCTGGGTGTGGTGCTGTGGTCAGCCGTCCGGGGCACCCGAGGTGTCCATCGCGAAGAGACTGCCGCAACGCCGCAGGTCGGCGCGGGCCGTACTCGCCCGCGTGATCGGCACGCTGGCACTGACCGCCGGCGTGATCACCGGATCGTCGGCCGCTGCCCTGGCGGCCGGAGCGTCGTCACCGACCCCGACTGCCGCCTCCGAGACGTCGCCCGATCCCCGGCCGTCGTCCTCCCCGACATCGTCCGCTGATCTCTACGACCCGGGTGCGGTGGCGGTGACACCGCCCGCTCCGACGAACACGATGTCCTTCGCATACAGGGCGAGTCGCAGCGTGTCCAAAGGGCAAGTTCCAGTCGATCAACGGACGATGCCCGGATGGCTGGCATGTGCGTCCGAGCCAGCCGAGCGCACACGTGCCGACCTCGCCGAACCCCTCCGTGGCCGCCGCGACCGGTGAGTACGTGGCGTCGGAGGGAGCCAGCTTCTTCACCTCGATCCCGTCGACCGGAAACGGACACCTCTACCAGAACGTCACCGACCAGTTCCACAACTGGAGCATCGCCAGCGACCATCCCTATGCGTGCAGTACTCGATGACCGGCTTGCCTCGTACTGGGCAACCACCCTCGCTGAGCTCCTTGGCCCCACTATGCCAGGCGTGCCACGCATGGCATCTGACGTCGAAACGGACGCCGCGCGCAACCGCTGGACAGTGGCCGCCCTCAACGCAACATCACACCGAGTTCACCTGCCTCGCCGGGTGCGGCCGAACGCAGCCACTGCCTCACTGTGCGGCGGCCGAGCGGCATCACGCACGCGCACGAGATGGCCCGCAATCGATGTGTCGCCGCGAGGGACAACGAATCGCCCGCCGCTAGCCTGAACACCTGCCCATTCAGCAGCGCTCGTTCGTGCTGAAGAGCGCCTCCGCGGCCTGAATTCGATTTCTTTATCAGGGTTTCGCCACGATCAAGCAATCACTCTCTGTGGCCTCGTTCTTCGGCGTGGACTGCCGCCGCATGAATCTTTCGTAGGGCGTCTGCAGGTAGTCCATCGCCCACACGGTGGCCTGTCGCCAAGGGATGTAGCGGCCGTTCCTTGAAGAACAATGCCGAGTTATGAATGTCGTCGACGGCGCGATGCCAGAGGTGGAGTTTGGACTCGTGGGTGAAGCTGCCAGCGAGTGCGTGACTCCATGCACCAGGAACCCAGTGGTAAGGAGAGTCGCGGATGAGCTGATTGTCGATAGCCCGGGTCGTCGCGGCCGCGACCCAGTCCGCGAACTGGATGTTCGCGGACAGGACGCTGTCGACATGCATCGGCGGTTCGACGATGCGTTTCATCTCGGGGCGGTCAGCCGAGCGTCGAAAGATATGCCCGTACATCTGCGGCAGGCGCTCAGCGCGTGTCTTCTCGTTTATCTGGTCAATCATGACGAGCAGATTCCGCTGGCGCCGCTCGGCGTACGTGCAGAGCCGATTGAGCGTTTCCTGCATTGCCGATGTCTCGCGGGCTGCAGGATCCAGGTTGGTCTGCTTCGGTGTCCCCTGAGGCTTCTCGTCTGCGTAGTAGAAGAGCATCCCGCGCATCGAACGGAGATGCCTTACTAGGCCGGCGAAGACTCGAAGATGCTGTGGGTGAGTGGAAGCGGTCGTTGGCCGGAACATCGATGCACCCTTCTTTTCCCACTGCCCGGGATTCGGTTGATCAACTAACTCCGGTGCGAACAACGTCCGCTTTTCGTGGGTGAAGCGCTGGCCAAAGATGCGAGCACACTCCGCCTCGATCACGAAGCCTGCGTATCCGAATGCAGGACTCGTGTGGAAGCGTTCATGATCTCGAGAGATGAACGCGCCGGGCTCGCCGATTTCATCAATGTAGGCGAGCAGCACGCCTCGATTATCCTGGATTCTCCGGACAACGCAGAAGCCCACGCACTCGGCGTGGGCTTCTCGATTCGGCGCGCGGGACACTATTTCAGTCCTCGCTACCGCTCTTCACAGTACCTGCGGGGATGCAGAATCTCAATACAAAGCCGATGAACCGCCCACTAGGCTTCCGACAGGCCTGACGGCGCGGTTCCCGCGGTCGGAAGCCTAGTGGGCGGTTCGCGCCGCGACGGTCGGACGCACGGTGTGCGGCCACACACACAGGCAACTCTCATTCTGCGGTTGGTTGCTAAGCAACCCAGCAGGCTCGATTGCAGCGAATGATGGGACTGCTGCACGGATAGGTGACGGTGGGTCTGTCACGCAGCCAGTGCGGCTGGCGTGTTCATGATGACCTCGAACTCTACGGGCGTCAACCGGCCGAGGCGGAGTTGGCGTCGCCGTCGGTGGTAGGTCCGCTCGATCCAGGTCACG
>JAFKIL010000010.1 GCA_017306415.1 Microbacterium sp.
CGTGACCTGGATCGAGCGGACCTACCACCGACGGCGACGCCAACTCCGCCTCGGCCGGTTGACGCCCGTAGAGTTCGAGGTCATCATGAACACGCCAGCCGCACTGGCTGCGTGACAGACCCACCGTCACCTATCCGTGCAGCAGTCCCTCCCTCACCATTGGTGCCTGCGTGCATCGGTGAATAGCTAGATCCGTGAGTCGCTAGATCCGCGGATCTAGCGCATGCTCGTCAACCGGGTCAAAGGGTCTCTCAGCGGGGGTAGTACGGCATCAGCTCGCTTGCTTTAAAGGAGCTGATCTGTCCGCCCGGACATCGTTGCCAAGACACCGTGCAGTCAGGTCCGCCGAACTCAAAAATCCAATCCATGCAAGACCCGCATGGAGTGAATCGTGAGCGCTCGGCGACAACGAAGATGGCCACGAGTGAGCGGTGTCCCGCCGCCACCATTGTGCTAATCGCGTTGGTCTCGGCGTGAATATCGTGAGAACGATACTGGTGCTCGACATTGCACCCTGTGAACACGTCGCCAGTGCTCGTCATGAGCGCGCAACCCACTGAGGTGCTGCCCAAGATTCGCGCATTCTCACGCACGGCCCACGCTGCCGACTCGAGTGCCACGTTCGAACTACTCACACCATCTCCAAGTTTCCCGCCCGGACAGATGACCCAACACGTCTCCACTTCTCAAGCTCTCTTGGATCCGATTCGACGGCAAGTATCGACTCAATGGCGATGCTGACCCCGTCGATCCATCCATCCGGCGCATTGTCGACGTGAAGCACTCTTGCGAGCTCCCGTGCCAGATTGGGATCAGCAAGAATCTGCCCTGTGTGGGAAGCGAGGTTGCGGAAGATTCTCAACCGCATCTCGACGCTCTCTGCAAGGTATGCCTGATCGGCGAGCGACCGCAGGGCGCCGAAACGAACTGAAGGGCTCTCATCCTCCTCCAGTGCGCGGAACAGGTCACTCAGGACCGGGCTCCCGGCAACCCCGAGCGCATGGACCGCGCGCCATCTAACGACTGCTGAGTCAGCATCGAGTAGCGCTTGAATAGACAGGCGACCCTGGGAATCCACCCCCAGGCGCCGGACGACGTTGGCGGCGGTCCACCCGTCCACGCCGTCGATCTCCTGCATCTGTTCGACCAGCCACGAAGGACTAGGCGAGACGTTGCAAGCGAACACAACGAGCCATGCTCTGTATGAGGCATCTTCGGGCAGTGTGCTTTGGGCAAGCTTGACTACTTCCTCAACCGACGACGCTTGTTGATAGGACGTCGCGAGAGGCCCGCCGTGAAGCGCTAGGGCGTCATCAACCTGACGACGCGTCGCGAGGAAGTGATCGAAGCGTCGCTCACCGAGTAGCGCCAAGATTTCCGACTCTGTCGTCAGGTCGGTCGAGCCGTGCGTCGATCTGTCCCGCGACAACAAATATGAAGCTGCGTACAGGTTCCAGTCGTAGACGCGCCGGATCAGGACGTCTCTTTGGTCCTGGTTGACAAGCTCGAGCAGCATCACCAGAACGTCGTACGACGAACTCTTCAGCGTCAGTACGTCGAATAGCTCGTGACCCCAACCGCTGGAATCCCGCGACGCAGCTTTCGCCGCCAAGTAATCGTGAACGAGGTGGTGACGGAACGTGATCTCGTCGGCGCCTAGCGATGTCATCATGCCGGCAGAGCCCAGCGTGGCAGTAGCTTGCTCGCCGATTGCTGCATGTATCCAAGCAATCGGAATGCTCCGCCGACCTCGCTCTCGATATACACGCAACGCGAGATTCTCTAGGCCCTCCCAGTCCACCTCCGAGAGGTTTTGCCTCTGAGTCAGACGTTCGATCGCTTGACTACGACTGGAGAGGAACTCGCCCGGCAAGTTCGCAACGATGTCGAGATTGACAGGGCTCTCTAGCAAGCCTGTCTCCGAGTCGTTGACGTCGCGCCCGACGATTCTGGAGATCACGTGGCGCGGAACAGGTCCGAGAGTGGCGAGCTGCCATCGACGAGGGTTGACCGTGCGTCTCGTAAGCCGGTCGGCAACGACGGTGCCAGTGGAAGGGCCCATTGCGGCCCACTCGTCCACTGCGCGGAGTACAAGCTCGGCGGTGTCGCTGCTCGCCTCGCTTAAGCCATCGACGAGCAACAGGAGCGAGTCTCCGCCCGCAAGTTCCTCGTATGTGAGTTGAGGCTCAGCCGCGCGGAGCAAAGCGTCAACTCCGTCTGCTTCGAGAGCGTCCCTAGCAATCTTCTGGACTTCAACGGAGCTGACCCGATGGTTCGCGCGTATGGCCGCCGCCGCCATCTTCTCTAGAGTTCGCGTCTTCCCTGCGCCGCCAGCAGCCTGCAGCAGCAACCGTCCCCGACGTAGCGTCGTATCGATGAACTGTTCGATCGACGCTTCAGGTCCTTCGCGGGCGAGAATGCCATCGAAGTCCTCACAGAGGATGAGCGGGTAGTCGAAATCACGCGAATCGCTCATGCCTCAACCATCTCAGGGGCCGGGGACATCCCGATCTGGGAGGCGTGTGGCCACGCTGGGCGAGGCGGCTGTTCGGGGTGCGCGCTCGTCGGTCTGGAAAGAAGTCGAATGAGAAGGGCGCGTGCCGCGAGTGCCGCGCTCCGAGCGGCTGCTTTGCGCCACTCCTCACGCTGAGCCGCGTTGTCTTCACCGAGAAGCGCTACCGCCGCATCACTGCCGACAACGAGGTCACTGATACCGCGCACGCACATCCACCGAGGGTGGTAGTGAACACCGACGTCGGCCTCGTAGTCAAATAGCGCCTCCGCAACACCCTTCGACTCCATGTCAATCGCGATCGCCTTGTCAAAGTATCTGAGGATCGCCTGCTGGCGCTCTGCGAAGGGATTGCTGGCTACGGCTTCGACCGCGACTATCTCTCCCTGATGAAGCGTCGGAGGTCGATCGCCGGGCCAGTCTCGGATTCCTTCAGCCCACTCCGTATTGATCCGCATAGGTTCGCCATGTCGCGTCAACAGTCGTTTTGGAGGGTGGACAAGCGGGAGCCAGCGCGGCAAGAACCCCGACGGCAGATCCTTGCCGTAGTCACCGAAATGCACCATCGTCGCGAGCACAACGTCGCCGAGCGCTGGACCCGGCTCCAACGCTGCCGGAACGGAGTTCCCGACCCGACGGATTCCGCCTGCAATGCCCACCAGCAGCAGTGTCTCTGGGCGCCAGTCTTCGAGGAGCGCTCGTGCACTTTCGTTCGCGGGCCCGTTCGAACGGTCGGAGGAACGAGCGACTACGAACGGCAGGCAATCGAGGCCTTCATCCAGCGAAAGCGGAGACGTGAAGTAGCCGGTCATACCGACTTCGACCGACGCGCCGAGAACATCGAGCGCCTCATCCATCTCCTCTGGAATGACAGTGAGGATCCCTACGCGCGCATGACCTTCACGACCCATCGGCACGCGTCAACCCCGTCTCCCCGCGGACCGAACTGCGTGATGACACTCGACTCCAGCCCTATTGACAACTCAAGAGATTTTCGGGCGGTCCTGGCCTCGACCACCTGCTCGACGTTCTCTGCGTACGATACTCTGCCCGGTGGTCATGGCGTGTGTCCGCCCCGGGCGTTGTCAACAGTCGCGTCGGTTGGTCTCGCCAGCCATCTAGCTTGACAACATCCATGCGCGCCTGGCAACCGGCAGCCAACGCCGCGGAGGGTGCTCTCCCCCTGGCTGATCCGCGAGGCGAACCGCCGTGGACCTACTTGCTCCGTTGAGGGCTCAAACTCGATCTGCAGGACGCCGGATGGCTGCGTCGAGTTTGGCGGGCCTCCGCGTGGAACAGTAGCGATGTCACACACTCTGGATAGGCTCACGAGCGGTCCCCCATGATGGCGACCACAGCATAGGAGACGCGCACGGTGACGCTTGGATTCACACTTGGAGAACTGTTTGCGGGACCGGGCGGGATGGCTCTCGGCGCCCATAACGCAGCGCGCGCGACGGGCACCCCGCTTCACCATGGCTGGGCCAACGACTACGACGAGAACACCGTCTCCACGTATATCGCCAACATCCGCGGCGCCACAGCTGACTCAGTGATCTGTCAGGACGTACGGTCCCTCGACATCGAATCCCTACCGCACATTGACGGTTTCGCCTTCGGATTTCCCTGTAACGACTACAGCCTCGTTGGCGAGAATCGTGGCCTGAAAGGCGAGTTCGGGCCGCTCTTCGCCTACGGCGTGAAAGTACTGGAGCACCATCAGCCTGAATGGTTCGTCGCCGAGAACGTCAGCGGACTCCGCAGCTCCAACGGCGGAAGCGATTTCAAGAGAATCCTCGACGCGATGAGAGAAGCTGGCCGCGGCTATAAGCTCACACCCCACCTTTATCGATTCGAGGACTATGGCGTTCCTCAGCGGCGCCACCGCATCATCGTGGTGGGCGTGCGGGAGGACGTCCCCGTGACCTTCCGAGTCCCCGCGCCCACCCACCCCGATCGCGATCAGTGGAAGACAGCCGCCGAAGCGCTCAGCGACATCCCGCCAGGCACGCCGAATCACAGGATCATCCGTCACCCCGAGTCGGTTATCCGCCGACTCGAACTGATCGACCCGGGCGAGAACGCGTTCAACGCGAAGCGGATGACGGACGAGCTCCGACTGAATGTCAAAGGGGCCACTCTTAGTCAGATCTACAAGCGGCTTCGTCCGGACAGACCGTCGTACACCATCACTGGGTCGGGCGGCGGCGGCACGCATGGATACCACTGGGCGGAGCCTCGTGCGCTCACGAATCGAGAGCGGGCTCGCCTTCAGACCTTCCCCGACGACTTCGAGTTCGTCGGCGAGCGCGGCAGCGTGCGCCGTCAGGTGGGAATGGCGGTGCCCCCTCACGGCGCCTTTCACATCTTCCGCGCCCTCTTTCGGTCCTTCCAGGGCACGGGATATTCCTCGATCCCGCAGAACCTCAACCAGGACGGCTCGCCGGTCGGGCGTCATCAGTTGGTTGACGCCTAGCAACGAACAACGGCACGCTTCTGCCATACCCATTTGTGGGGCCATGCTGCCGAGCGTTGCTCAGGTCCGACGTAGCCCGCCAGTCAGGAGAGATGATGTCGAGTTCACCGCTGTCCGAAGCTGACTTCCGCACTGGCCTAGGCGCACTTGAGGGCATGCTCGCGAGCCAGCCCGACAGAAAGGGCTCCGCCGCAGAGGCTGAGGTGAAGGCGCTCATTGAGCGGATGTTCCCGGGTTTCGTTGCTGCATATGACATCTATCTGCAGGACCAGCGCAACATCATCGAGACGATACAGATCGGCAATCTCGTCAAGAAGGACGGCGGATACAGCTCCTGGTACAGCGGACCCCGCACGGCTGTCGGCGAATGGCCCGCGTATAGAGAGGTCCTTTCGTCACGGCTCCCCGAATCGGCAGTGAAGGCCATCGATGACTCGACGACCCGCATCCTGTCGCGCTGCGCCAACCCGAAGGAGCCCGGTGCCAGACGCAAAGGGCTTGTGATCGGCTACGTCCAGTCCGGAAAGACTGCGAATTACGCGGGCCTCATCTCGAAAGCGGTCGACGCCGGCTATCGAATCGTGATCGTGCTCGCCGGCATGTACACGAATCTGCGTGCTCAGACGCAGCTTCGACTCGAGTCGGATCTGAATGTCAACGATGCCAACGAGAAGGCCGGCATCGCGTGGTGGCTGATGACGGGCAAAGACACCGACATCGCCCCGAAGAACCCCGTCGGCATGATGGCCAGCACTGGCAACGTCGCGATCATGATCGTAAAGAAGCACGAAAGTCGACTCGCAAACGTCGCCAGGTTCCTTCGAGACATCCCCGACGAAACGTTGCGCAATCGCGCCGTACTGATAATCGACGACGAGTCCGACCAGGCGACGCCGAACACGAAGAGCGACCAGGACCTCGTGTCGACCATCAATCGCCGAGTGCGAGACATCTGGAAAGAGGTGCCGACCGGCACTTATGTCGCCTACACCGCGACGCCATTCGCGAACATCTTCATCGACCCCAGTGAAGAGGAGGATCTGTACCCCGACGACTTCGCGATGGTGCTCCCCAAGCCCGACGACTACATGGGCGCCGACAGCTTCTTCGATGTCAATCAGGACGCAGATCACGAGGAAGACGAAGACATCTATTCCTTGTCTCACCTAGTCAGTCAAGACGATGCCGACGTGCTTGTTCCGCACGGCAGAGATATTGAGGCCTTCGAGCCCGCGGTAACCGATTCCCTCAGCGATGCCATTCGATGGTTCATCCTTGCGACAGCGGTGCGTCAGCTGCGTACCGGCAAAGTTGCTCACTCGTCGATGCTTCTACACACGTCGCACCGAGTGCGCGCTCACCAGCTGCTCAAGGATGCCGTCGCCGGCTTCACAGAAGGCATGGCTCTCAACCGCGACGACGAAGAGGAGGAGTTCCGATCGGTGTTCGATCGAGAGATCGATCGGGCGGCCCACCTCCGCGGGGCCGAGGATTCACCAGGGTGGTCGCAGGTGTGGGAGAAGACAAAGGAGATCATCGGATACGTCACGGTCAAGATCGACAACGGGCAGTCTGACGATCGACTGACCTATCCCGATGATGAACCTCAGCTCGTGATCGCGATCGGCGGCGGCACCCTCTCCCGCGGACTCACGCTCGAGGGACTCGTTGTGTCGTACTTTCTCCGTGCATCGAATACCTACGACACCCTTCTCCAGATGGGCCGATGGTTCGGATTTAGGCCTCGATACCAGGATCTCGCGCGCGTGTGGGTGGGGCCAGGTCTCCTCGATGACTACTCCCATCTCGCTCGGGTCGAGCGTGAGCTCCGCGCAGAGGTGGCTGCGCTCGAGGCGGAGGGGAAGACCCCGCGCGAATTGGCGATTCGCGTGCTGGCGCACCCTGGACGGCTCCAGATCACGTCCCCAGGAAAGATGTCTAACACGATCCTCGTCCACGCCGGCTTGGGTGGAACCCGGCGCCAGACGATCTACCTCGACCGCTCTCCCTCGGGAGCCCTTCGAGCGCAGGAGGCGGCTAGAACGATCGTTGGTGCGGCAGTTGAACGCGGACTGTCGCACCACCTCCAGGCGACGAAGTCTCGAACGACGAGCGCATCACAGTTGTTCGCGGGTCTCGCGAACAACGACCTCATCGAATTCCTTGAGCACTACTGGGTCGCTGACTCGGATCCGTGGCTACAGCCGTCCGCGATGCAGGAGTGGCTTGAGCTGCACGGAGACGGAGTCACCTGGAACCTCGTCCTCATCTCGGGCCCTGGGCGGCTCGGGCGATTCACCTACGCTGACGGCATCGACGTCGGGGTTGTCAGCCGCGCACCGCTCAGGGCAGAGTTCTGGACACCGGATCGACTCCCTAGCCCTCCGCCTCCAGGCTCCGACGTCGTGAACATCCGGGCCCTGATGTCAAGCACAGACTCACTCCTGGACCTTCGGATTCTCGCTGACAACGGTGTGCTTGAGGACCCGGACGGTCTCCTCGACTCTGCCGACACAAACGACGTCACGAGCGTTCGGCGCGTTCGTCAAGCTCTGGCGCCGAGCACGGGCGTGATCGCCCTCTACGTTGTGAGCGCGAACTCCCAGCCGCGCCCCAGCTCGAAGACGCGTCGAGCGATGGACGCTCAGGAGGATCTGCTCGGACTAGGGGTCATCTACCCGCACGCCGAGGCAGAGGACGACGGTGAATACATCGCGGCCGAGGTCCGACCGACGCTCAGCGACGACGATGCTGACGCAGACGTGACCACTCTCACCGATACAGAGGGAGACTTCGTAGAGCTAGGTGCGGCATGACCGCATACGAACGCGTCACCCACGCTCTCGAACTGCTCGACCAGGGAACGCCCGCGCCCGGTCAGATCAACGCGGCCCCCGTCGGCCCCGACCGCGACATCCACGAAGCTCGACTCGCAAGAGACCATGCCGGAGTCATCCACCTTCTCGTCGCACTCCCGCCCGGCCGTAAGCCATTCGAATTGCCTCTCGGGGAGGTCCTGCCTGCCGAATGGCTGGACCAACCCGTCGACGACGGGTCTGCGATGTCCCTTGACATCGCAAGCCACGATCCAACGCTCACTCCCACATTCCTGTCGCTCGTCGGCGAGATGCTCAGCCGCGTCGACGAGTCCGGGGAACCATGCATCGATGCACTGATGCGAGTCCTCAATGCGTGGCGCGAGGCTCTCGCCCGTGGGCAACGGACCCTCTCGCGGCAACGAGCGATCGGCCTCTTCGGTGAGCTCACGGTCCTCCTCAGACTCGCGCAGCTCGATCCGCCACACGCACGAGCCGCGTGGCGCGGACAGGAAGGGTACAAGCACGACTTCTTCCTTCGAAACGCGCTGGAGGTCAAGGCGTACACGGGCGGAGACTCCCCGGCTGTTGATATCCACGGTGCTCACCAACTCGATCCACCGTCAGGTGGCTCACTGCACCTGTACGCAATGCGACTGGAGGAAAGCGCCGATGGTCAGACGGTCTCTGACCTCATCGACAACATCGACGCGGCTGGGTTACCGAAGGGGATGCTGTTCGAACGCTCAACCGAGAACTCCCCCATCGTCGTCGAGGACGCCATGCGATTCGTGGTGACGGACGAGCGCCTGTTTCGCGTGACCGACGAGTTTCCAGGGCTACGCGTTTCCAGACTGGGTCAGACAGCATTCTCAGCAGTTCAGAATCTTCGTTACTCGCTGCTGCTGGACGCGTGCCCTGACGCCATGGACCCGTCCAAACTGTCGGACGTGCTGGTGGGCCTGTGAGCGACACGGTACTTGGTTCTATCGAACCTCTCGATTGGTTCCCGAAGCAGTTTCAGCCGGGCGATATGGATTCGACCGGAGGCGATCGCCTGCTGGGTCGGACCGAGCTCTCTCCCCTCGAGATTCTGATCAGGGAGACCGCGCAGAACAGCTGGGACGCTCGCCTTGATGGTCGGAGACCAACCTACGGCCTCCACCTACGCCGCATCGACTGGAGAATGAGGGCAGACCTCGCTCGGCTGCTCCCAGACAATGAACCCGTCGCCGCTGGCGGACTGCCGGACAATCCCTACGTTCTCGAGATCTACGATCGCGGGACGACTGGTCTGGACGGGCCTGTGACGCTGCGACCCGTTCGAGGCGACGACCCTCGCAACTTTCAGGACCTCATTCTGAAGGTCGGGGTTCCGCGCGATGACGGCAAGGGCGGAGGCACCTATGGTTTCGGGAAGACCGCGTCCTATGCATTCAGCCGACGCGGCACAGTCGTCTACTGGACGCGATGTTTCAACGAGCGAGGGATCCTCGAGCATCGACTGATTGTGTCAGCCTTTCGCGATTCCTACGTTGAGGCTGGCGTTCAGTTCACGGGTCGCCATTGGTGGGGTCTACGGGACGGCGACACGATCCTTCCCCTCATCGGCGACGCGGCCGAGCTGCTCGGCTCGCGTTTGTTCACCCACCGATATGAGAACGACGAGACTGGCACCTCCATGCTTGTCGTCGACCCCGATCTCACCGTCGAGAGCCTGGGGGCAACCGAAGACGAGGAAGACCCTGCTCGCGACCTGGCAACGCAGGCGACGACTTTCGCGGCGAAGGCCCGTTCGGCGATTCGAGTCCATCTCTGGCCCAAGCTGATCGCCCCTCCGGACACCGATGAGCCGCCGATGGAGCTGGTGCTGGAGGTCGACAATTCGCGCGTGTCATTGGTCGATGCGGAGATTGGGACTCTGGCCCTATGGGGCGCGGGATTGAATGCCATACGTGCTCATCGCACGAAGAGCGAGGCATTGATCAAGACTCCGCAGGGGCTTCCGGTGCACGTCATCCCCATCACTCGATACCAGCGCACCCTCGGCCACCTGGCGATTGTCCAGCGAATCCAGGCCCTTGAGCGAACCGCCGAACATGACGATCTCGACCCAACCTGGAACCCTGCAATCTCGCGCATCGCGCTCATGCGCGGTCAACCCGAGTTGATCGTGTCGACGGTGGACTGGATCGCCCAGACACCGTTGGAGGGTCTGGAGTGGCTGGCGGTCTACAAGTCCGCAGACGACTGGGACGCGGTCTACGCCCGGACAGAGCCCCCTGCCCATGACTCGTGGATCGCGAGCTCAGGCGGTGATGAAGGCCTTGTCGTCAAGGCCACTCGGACCAAGGTGATTGGCGCCATCCGAGAGAGCCTCTACCCAGAGCCGGCAATCGTGCAGCCAGCACAAGACCGAGTCCGCACGGGCGCCCTCGCGCGTCGACTCGGCGCACTTCTACCGACTCCGCATGAATCCCGCGCTGACACCGCTACCGGACGTCCCGATCGGGGCGGCCGTCGCACCAGAGCTTCTGATCGGGTCCGCCGTGTCGACGCAAGCCCTTCTCGGTTGATTGCGACATACCACGACGGTCGTCAGCGGCAGAGCGTCGAATTCGTGGTTCAAGGTGGACCGGCGCGATCCTTGGTACGCATCAGCGTGAGCGCCGTCGGCGACGAGGGCGTGCACGAACCGCTGGACCCTGACGAGCTCGAGCTGGAATGGATCGGGGCGGATGCAACCGGCCGTTCGACAGCCGTCGCTGAGAATGCTGTGCCAGTTGTCGTGGAATTCACTGGGGCGGCCCGACGAGCGCTACGCATCGACTTGATTGCGGAGGACTTTGATGGCGACCACTGAGTCACGCCCATACCGCACACCCGCCGCAACGTCAGTGCAAGCGCGGCTGGAGTTCGTGGACCCTGCCTTTGGCGACGAAGACATCGCCAACGTATGGAGCCCAGGCGACGATATTGCGCTTCGCGGCACGGCAATCCTCTCCGATCAGTTCTGGATAGAGACCGGAATCGACAAGGGCGAGGATGTACGTCTGGTCGCTGTGGCGACGTGTGCTCCCGCGCGGATCAGGTGGCGCGCGGACTCGCGCTTCGAGGTCAGCGACGAAGGCTGGACGGCCTTCGTAGATCTGACGGCGACCGGGAGCGACCTCGCAGTGTCGCTGAGCGCAGACCTGTGGGTAGTGGGACCGGGTCGAACCGGCAGCCCGGATCCAGCGAACGCTGTACACGAGAGCGCCAAGCTATGGCAGCTCGCGACCCCGTTGACTCTGAGTCTGGAACGTGACGACGCGGACTTCCCGACTTCGGCGCTGTCGTTCTCACAGACCGGGCGCCGAGCCGTTCCGTGGGCCGTGGAGACAGTTCCCGACGCGGAACCTCACTGGAGCATCAGTTCGTCAATACGTCTGTTCGTCAACACGGACATGGAAGCGTGTCATCCGATCGTCGAGGGCACGGCGGCAGCGAGCACGTACGCAGCGATTGAGACCGACGTTCATATGTCGGTGCTCCGACTTCTCGGCAGTTGGCGGAACGTCGTCGATGGCGCCGCATTGACCGCCTTTGCTGAAGAAGACTTTCGTTGTTTAGCCGCTCTCGGACTCGGTATCACCACCTCGCTGGGGCTCACGATCGACGAGGGATGCCGCCTAGCAATGGAGGACCCGCTGGCTTTGACGAATCGCTCCCGCGAGGCCCTCAACTTTCTCGAAGAGCAGGGTTCGCGGTGAGCTACATCTATCCCCGGCTGTCACGCACGGACGTCGGAAGCGAAATCAGTCGGCTCGAAAGGACGATTCAGTCCGGAGGGATTGCGCGCCCATTTCAAGATGGCGCGCACCATCCCGCAGCGACATTCCCCGGAGACGGAATCCCAGTTCCTGTCTCTCATCTGAGAGACCTACACGACGCCATTGGGAAGGCCGTCGCCCCCGACACATCCCATCGAAGAAGCGATCGAGACCGCGCCTTCGACAGAGCCGTGGGCAATGCGCTCGCAGCATGGTTCGCGCAGGAAGATCGCCAGCAAGCGTCGCATCCCGACGTCTGGCCATATCTCACGCTGGTCGTGCTTCCCGACTTCGCAGTTCAGCGGTTCGGGCCCGACTCGCACGGGGAGCTCCCAGCCGATCGGTACAGAGCCGGACGACGCAATGTCTTTCAGCGTCTCTACCTTCGATCATGGATACTGGGAGACCTGCTTAACGATCCAGACTTGCCCCTCTATGAAGATGAGCTCGTCGGTCTGATTGACCGAAATCTCTCGTCGGATCATCGCCTCGCCCGCCTCGTAAGCGAGCAGATAATGTCGCTGAGTCGCGCGTCAAACCGCCGTGACGTCGTGAGAACAGCATTCAAGTCACTTCAGTTCGAATTGCGAGTCACCGATCTGTCGGCGATGGGAGCCGAGGAGCTTCGCGCTCTGCTAGCCAGTCTGTTTGCTGTGCACGTGTCCTGAGCCGCACGCGGTGGCTGGCGCGAGGTACTCTGCGGTATGGCCGAATCCTGGGCCTCAAGCGAAACATCGCGGCGCACAATGCTCGCGAATCGAAGGCGCGACACCAAGCCCGAGTTGCGTGTCAGAAGGATGCTGCACGCCATGGGCCTGCGATACCGCGTGGACGTTGCGCCCGTCCCGGACCTTCGGTCGAGAGCAGACATCGTCTTCACGCGGAGACGCATCGCGATCTTCATCGACGGTTGCTTTTGGCATGGCTGCCCTGTGCACGGCACCACACCCAAGGCAAACGCCGACTACTGGATACCGAAGCTCGCACGCAACGTCGCTCGTGACATCGAGGCATCGGCGAAGTTGACCGAGGCGGGGTGGTGCGTTCGGCGGTATTGGGAGCACGAGTCTCCCGAGCTCGTGGCTCACTCCATCGTTGACGAGTGGTCGCGTCACGCTCCGGTGAGACGAGCGTGACCGTGATCAGGAATCAATCTGCCGACAGCACGTGATCGCATGACGAACAAGTTGGACCGACTGGGCCGTACCTGAAACAGTTCGGGCAGAGCACTTCGTTTGGCGCCGCTGCGAGCCCTCTGCCGGGTACCCGACGTCCGGTACCCCATCCGCTCGGCACGTGCTCAGGGCAGAAGAAGCGCCAAGACCCCACGTCTGAGTCGCGTGATTCCTCACGAACCACTGTCAGCTCTGCAGCGGGCCGGTCGATCGATCCACGACCACACTCGGAACAGTAGGTCCGTTCAAGATCCGAGACCTCCGTCATCGGAGTTGGATCGTCGTACTCCATTGCACCGAACGATGTCTGCGCGATCGGTCGCGCCTCGAGTTCGCCGAACTCATTTGCGAGACTGAGCATCGCTCGCCGTGCATCGGTCTCGGTCGCCCGGCGAAGTGCCTTGCCTGTCGCCTTCTGAATGATGATCTGCACGAGAGCCTCTCCTCCGCGATGACGCCACGGTTGACAGTGAAGTTGTATCGCACTGCGCGGACATTGGCGCACGCACCGAGTTGCGGGATCCGAGGCTTGGACGCCGAGGTCCCCTACTCATTCGAAGATAGTGGTGAAGTCAACGACATTCCGTCCGCCGCTATCGGTCTCCTGTGCGCCCTCCGCACATGCGCACACCCCAGCGATCGGGCACGGCGCAGTGCTCGTCGTCGAACGGCTGCTAAGCAGAGCGCGCAGCGCGCAGTCTGCAAGGAGTGAGCGGCGAGAACGGAGCCGCGCTCGATCGCTACCCTCTCAGGGTCGGAGGGAGACGCGCCCTCACTCAGCGCCTATTGGCGACTCGCTCCACCATCTATCCACATGTGTTGTTCGCCGCGTTGACGTCGCCCGCTCAGTGTTCGACACTGGCCCGATACTGACCGTCGAGCACGCATGAGCGGAGGGCGCACGATGGGCCTCATCACCGCCTACGAGACGACCAAGGGTCGCCGCTACCGGGTGCGCTACCGCAAGCGAGATCTCACCGAGGCGCAGAAGCGGGGCTTCACGACGATGCGCGAGGCGCAGCTCTACCTCTCCACGGTCACGGTGTCGAAGTCGACCGGCGAGTACATCGACCCGGCGTCGTCGCGGGTTCCCGTGCGGATGTTCGCCGACAGCTGGCTGCGATCAAAGCAGCCACCCATGTCGAAGCCGTCCTACTACAAGACGCTCGAGCAGGCGTGGAAGAACCACGTCGCTCCGGTGTGGGCCGAGCGGGAGATCGCGTCGATCCGTCGCTCGGAGGTGCAGGACTGGGTGTCAGAGCTCGCGACGCGAAAATCCCGCACGGTTGTCATCCGCTCGCTCGGTATTCTCGCCGGCATGCTTGATGTCGCCATCGATGATCGACGGCTCGTGAACAATCCCGCTCGCCGTGTGCGCAACCTTCCGCGACATGGTCCGGGCAAGCGTCGCGTGTACCTCACACACGACCAGGTCGCGACGCTGGCGGCGTGCTCGGCGTATCCGACACTCGTGCTGACGTTGGCGTACTGCGGCCTGCGCTGGGGCGAGGCCACGGGTCTGCGCGTGCGGAGCGTGAATCGACTACGCCGCCGTTTCGTGATCGAGGAGAACGCTGTGATGATCTCGTACGAGATCCAAGTCGGCACACCCAAGTCGCACGAGAAGCGCTCGGTCCCCTACCCCGAGCGGCTCGCACCGATGGTCGAACAGGCATGCGCCGGCAAGGGGCCCGAAGGGCTGCTGTTCGGTGATGGGATCAATCACATGCGCAACTCGGGTGAGAAGGGATGGTTCGCCAACGCAGTCCGGCGCGCGCAGGCGGTCGACCCCTCGATCCCGCGTGTCACGCCTCACGACCTCCGCCATACGGCCGCTTCTCTGGCGATCAGCTCGGGCGCGAATGTGAAGGCGGTCCAGCGGATGCTCGGCCATGCGTCAGCGGCGATGACGCTCGACACCTACGCCGATCTCTTCGACGACGATCTGGATGCCGTCGCAGCGAGACTGAACGACGCCATGCCGCTCATCGCCCTGCCGTCGGGTCCGCAGACCCGATACGCCCGTCCCCGGTAGCCCGAGAGCAGATTGCTCAACTCTGCGGCGAGCAACTGCACGACCGAACAGGTCGATTTCGGCGTTCTGAGACGTCCGATGAAGCTATCTGAAGCGCCTCGTTTAGCCCTCGAATCTGCCCTCGAGATTTCGAGAATGTGGGCAAAAAGTGTGCAAAAGCCGAAAACTAGTTAGGGTCTCGCGGAGAAAACCCAGATCCACGCAAATAAAGGTTGTGCCCCTGGAGGGACTCGAACCCCCAACCGTTTCCTTAGGACGGAACTGCTCTTCCATTGAGCTACAGAGGCTGGCACATCCACTCTACCGGCGCACTCCCCCGCCACCGGTACGACGACATCCGCATCCGGCACGAAGAAGCCACCACGAACCTCACCGGAAGATGCGGCGCAGCAGGTTCACGTCGGCGAGGTCGAGCAGCTCGTCGCCGCGGCCCGACATCACGGTGCGCAGCCCCCACAGGGCGAATCCCTTGGCCTGCGCGGCGGTGATCGCCGGTGGGATCGACAGTTCCTCGCGCGCGACCACGACATCGACGAGCGCAGCCCCCGGCAGGGCGAACGCGGTCCGCAATGCCTGCTCCAGCTCCCCCGGCTTCTCGACCCGGATGCCGGTGATGCCCATCGAGCTCGCAACGTCGGCGAAGTTCGGGTTCGTGAGGCCGGTGCCGAAATTGACGATGCCGGCGGCCTTCATCTCGAGCTCGACGAAGTTCAGGGAGGCGTTGTTGTAGACGACGATCTTCACCGGCAGGTCGTTCTGCGTGATCGAGATCAGGTCGCCGAGGAGCATCGTCAGTCCCCCGTCGCCCGACAGCGACACGACCTGACGCGTGCGGTCGACGGCCTGCGCGCCGAGCGCCTGCGGCAGCGCGTTCGCCATCGAGCCGTGCGTGAACGACCCGATCAGGCGCCGCCCGGCCGACATGCCGAGGTACCGCGCCGCCCAGAGCGTCGGCGTGCCGACATCCGCTGTGAAGATCGCGTCGTCGTCGGTGAGCTCGTCGATCAGCCGCGTGAGGAACTGCGGATGGATGGGCGTCTTGCCGTCATCGTTCGCGAGCTCGTCGAGCTCCTTCCGCGTCTTCTCGTAGTGCGCCACCGAGCTCTTCAGATGCTTGTCGTCCCGCCCCTCGCGCAGCAACGGGAGGAGCGCGGTCACCGTCTCGCGCACGTCGCCGACGAGGCCCAGGTCGATCGGCGTGCGGCGCCCGAGCTGCTCGCCGCGCACGTCGACCTGCACGATGGTCGCCTTCGACGGATAGAACTGCCGATACGGGAAGTCGGTGCCGAGCATCAGCAGCACATCGCACTTCTCCATTGCGCGGTAGCCCGACGCGAAGCCGAGGAGTCCCGTCATCCCCACGTCGTAGGGGTTGTCGAACCCGATGTGCTCCTTGCCGCGCAGCGCATGCACGATCGGCGCCTGCAGCCGCTCGGCGAGCGCCAGCACCTCCGCGTGCGCCCCCGCGACGCCGGCCCCGGCGAGGATCGTCACCCGCTTGCCCCCGTCGAGGAGCGCCGCGGCCCGCTGCAGTTCGTCCACGGACGGGATGACGCGCGCCGCCGCCGCCCGGATCGGGGCGGACGTACGGCGGTCCGGCGCATCCTGGAAGAACACGTCCCCGGGAACGACCACCACCGCGACGCCGCGCTTCTCGACCGCCGCACGCATCGCGATCTCGAGCACCCACGGCAGCTGCGCCGCATCGCTCACCAGCTCGACGTAGACGCTGCACTCGCGGAACAGCTCCTGCGGGTGCGTCTCCTGGAAGTAGCCGCTCCCGATCTCGGCGAGCGGGATGTGGGATGCGATCGCGAGCACGGGCACGCGACTGCGATTCGCGTCGAACAGGCCGTTCATGAAGTGCAGGTTGCCGGGCCCGCAGCTGCCGGCGACCACGGCGAGCTCGTCGGTCACGGCGGCGTCGGCACTTGCGGCGAACGCGGCCGCCTCCTCGTGGCGCATGTGCATCCATTTCAAGGTGCCGTCGCGGCGCAGCGCATCCGTGAACGCGTTCAGCGAATCGCCGGGGAGCCCCCACACCCGCTCGACTCCGGCCGCCTTGAGGGTGTCGACGAACAGGTCTGCCACGTTTCGCGTCATGCATCCAGGCTAGGGCCGGACCCCGCCGCGGGGGCAGGTCGCGCGCCGCTGGACGGAGGCTCAGCGCGCGTCGACGGCGCCGACCACCGCGCCGACGCTCGCCTCGAGGAACGCGACGATATCGGCGTCGGGCATCTCGGTTCCGAGGGCGAGCTCGACGAGCACCTCCTCCGCGAACGCGACCCACGAGCGGAGCGCGACACGCAACAACGCCGTGTCGGGCGCGCCGAGCTCGACGAAGACCTCGATGAGCCGCTGGGCGTTGCGCTCGCGCGACTCGTCGATCACCGCGCGCACGGTCTGGTCGCCGCTCGCCACACCGCGCACCAGCGAGTAGAACGTGCCGCGATGCTCGCGCACGAACTGCACGATGCGCGCGAGGGTGTCGCGCAGGCGCTCCTCGGGGGCGAGCTCGGGACGCGGCTCGGTCGCGAACAGGAGGCTGTCGCGCGCGGTCGCCACGACCTCGGCGTGCATCCCCTGCCGCGATCCGAAGTAGTGGAAGACGAGCGCCCGCGACACGCCCGCCCGTCGCGCGAGCTCGTCGATCGAGAGCTCCTCGAGCGGCCGATCCACGAGGAACAGCACGCCGAGCGCCACCAGCTGGGTGCGACGCTCGTCGCGACCGAGTCGGGTTCGGCGCTCCGCAGACATGAGAGAAGACTAATCGCCGTCTTATTGACCGTTCGTCAATAGGGCATATGGTCGAAAGGAGCCCCGGCGACGCAGCCGGAGCCGAACCGGGGAGGGTTCGATGAAGTTCCGCAATCTGCTGCGCTCGCGCGCAGGAAGAATCACGCTCACCGCGATCCCGGTCGGGATCGCCTCGGCCGTCCTGATGACGGGAGTCGCGCAGGGCGCGGTGCCGGTCTCGTTCGCGGTGTCGGGCAGCCAGTTCCAGATCAGCGCCAGCAAGCTGGAGGGCACCGGCTTCTCGCAGTACGCCGGCGTCACGAAGGACACCGCCGGCAAGGAGCACTCGGTCGCTATCGCGAACATCAAGTCCGCGACGCTCGCCGACCTGTGCCAATCCGTCATCACCGACACGCCGCTCGGCAAGGTCGGCGTGCTGATCAAGGCGGGCGGCGGCGGCAAGCCCGCGTCGGCATCCGACCTCCAGATCGGCATGACGGGCCTCAAGGGCGACTCGTCGTTCGGCAACATCCGCATCGGCGTCGACGCGTCCACCGTCAACACCGCGGCGAAGGGCTCCGCGGGCGACTTCGCGCAGGATGCCGACACCGTGACGATCTCCAACCTGGAGCAGACGGCGTGGAGCACACAGGCATCGGTCTTCACGCTCACCGGCATGACGCTGCAGCTGACGGACGGATCGAAGGGATGCTTCTGACCGCGCCCGCGTCCCGCCCCGGCCGCGCGGCGGCCGCACCGCGGGACGCCCGCTTTCGCACGTGGCGCCGCGAGCGCCCGTTCGTCGGAGGCCTCCTCGTCGCGCTCGGCGGCATCGAGATGTTCTTCTCCGGGCAACTCGACATCGGTCACATCCACGTGCAGCTCGGGATCGAGGGGCTGCAGGCGACCATCATCCCGATCGCGCTCGTGCTCCTCGGCATCCTCGCGATCACGATGCCCGCGCACCACGTCTTCTACGGTGTCATCGCGCTCGCCGTCGCGGTGTACTCGCTCGTCGGCGTGAACCTCGGCGGGTTCCTCATCGGCATGATCCTCGCGTGCGTGGGCGGCGTGATCGTCACCGCCTGGATGCCGCGCACCGCCGTCGCAGCGGCATCCGCTGAGGCTGAACCGCACGCGGATTTCGAGCCCGACCCCCAACCCGATTCCGATCGGGAGGAGACGGCGCCGTGATGCGCCGCCGCCTGGGGCTCGTCGCCGCGGTGATCGCGGGCGGGATCGTCGTCGGCGCCTCGACCGTGGGCGCCGCGCTGCCACCGACCGCGCAGGCGGCGACCGCGCAGCCCGGCGCCCTCTGCATCCCGATCATCATGCCGTGCGCCCCGGCCACGCCTGATCCCACCCCCAGTCCCTCCTCGTCGGGCGGCCCCGGTCTTCCCCTTCCGGGGCTGCCCGGCACCACGCCGGGGGCCGGTCCGGGCGCCGGAACACCATCCACGCCCGGCACGTCGCCCTCGCCGACGCCGTCGGCATCCGCGACGCCCGATCCCGGTGCGCCCGTGTTCACCCAGCCGCCGGCGCAGCTGGGCTCGCAGTCGCTGTCGTTCTCGGGGTTGCAGGGCATCGAGCTGGTGACCGTTCCCCTCGCAGACGGCAGCCGGGTGCCGGTGCTGAAGCTCTCGGCGGACCGCATCACGATCGGCGGCTTCTCTCTCACCGTCCGGCGCGACACCGGCCCGGTGCTCGTCACCACCGCCGATCAGATGACGCTCACCGGTCACGTCGAGGTGTACGTCGACTCGCTCACCGCGACCACGCCGGACGGCCACTCCCTCACCCTGGGCGCACACACCCCGCCGCCCGCCGACGGTATCGCGCCGCTCCTCGGCCGGGTGACGCTCGGGCTCGTGGGAGCCACGGCGGATTCGATCGTCTACACGAACACCGACCAGCAGCTGAAGGGCTGAGCCCGGGCGGTGGCGGGCACCGATCGTCTCGGTCGGCCCACGTGTGAATCCCCTCCGAATGGGCTGCGACGCTTGTGGTCTCGTCCGACTCTCGGAATCGTGGCCTGTTCCGCAGTACAAGGAAAGGAAGGCGAACATGCTGACACTGACCGAGAACGCGGCCACGGCCGTCAAGTCCCTCGTCTCGCGGACCGCGGATGAGCAGACCGGTGGTCTGCGCATCTACGGCTCGGGTGACACCAACGGGGGCTTCGCGCTGAGCGTCGTCAACGGCGCCGAGACGACGGATGCCGTCGTCGAAGAGTCGGGCGCGCGGATCTTCCTCGACGAGAACGCCGCGGTGGTCCTCGCCGAGCAGGTCCTCGACGCCCGCGTCGAAGACGGCGGCGTGCGGTTCGCGCTCGAAGCGCAGGCGTGAGAACGGGCCGGCCCGCGTCCACGGAGGCGGGCCGGCCTCTTCCCCCTCCCCACCTCACCGGAAGTCCCGCGATGCGTGCGTGACGCCGACCCGGAGATCCTCGAACCCGTCGGCGAGGAGGTTCGTGACCCCCTCCACCGAGCGCTCCAGGATTCCGCGCACGATCAGGGCGGGAGAGTCGCGGACGACCCGCCGGTAGCGGTTCCACACCCCCACCGAGCAGACCACGTTGACGAGTCCGTGCTCGTCCTCGAGGTTGAGGAACGTCACCCCGGATGCCGTGGCCGGCCGTTGCCGGTGCGTGACGAGGCCGGCGACCTCGATGCGACGCCCCATCTCGAAGGTGCGCAGCTCCCGCGAGGTGAGCACGCCACGGGCGTCGAGGCCGGAGCGGAAGTGCGTCATCGGATGGTCGTCGGTCGAGATCCCCGTCGCCCACAGATCGGCGGCCAGCCGCTCGTAGCTGGTCGGGTCGGAGAACAGCGGCGGCTGCACCGCGACCATCGAGTCGGGGAGGTAGCGGGCGCGGTCCTCCGCGGCGGAGCCGGCCATCCAGATCGCCTCGCGGCGCGTCAGCCCGAGGCACTCGAACGCCCCCGCGGTCGCCAGCGACTCGAGCTGGGCAGCGGTGAGGTCGGTGCGCCGGACCAGGTCGCGCAGGTCGCGGTAGCGCCCGTGCGCCTCCCGCTCGGCCACGATCCGTTCGGCGACTGCCACTCCGATGCCCTTGACCCCCGCGAGCCCGAGACGCACGGTGAGCTCGCCGTCCCGGCGGTGCGCCGCGCTCTCGTCCGGCGCATCGCGGTCGAACTCCCCCACCGGCGGCTGCTCCCGCTCCGCGCACGCGTCGAGCCCGGTCGGGCGCACGGAGCGGAGCGGGATGCCGTCCGCCGATGCCGGCTCGGGTCTGGCGGGCGACGGTCGAAGGTCGTCGCGGGACGCATCCGCGGAGCGCTGCCGCGCGGTGCGGAGCGGGATGCCGTCCGCCGATGCCGGCTCGGGCCTGGCGGGCGACGGCCGAAGGTCGTCGCGGGACGCATCGGCGGACGGCATCCCGCGCAGCGCCCCCGCGCGCAACGCCCCCGCATCGACCGGCTCGAGCACCGCCTGGACGCCGGAGAGGTGCAGGTCGGGGCGGCGCACCTCGACGCCGTGATGCCGCGCGTCCGCGACAAGGGTCGCCGGCGAGTAGAACCCCATCGGCTGCGCGCGCAGCAGCCCGGCGAGGAACGCGGCGGGGTAGTGCAGCTTGAGCCATGAGCTCGCGTAGACGAGGAGCCCGAACGACAGCGAGTGCGACTCGGCGAACCCGAAGTTCGCGAACGCCTGGATCTTGGCGTAGATCGCATCCGCGTCGTCGCCCACGAGCCCGTTCTCGGCCATGCCCGCGTAGAGCTTGGCCTTGAGCGAGTCGATGCGCTCCACCCCGCGCTTGGAGCCCATCGCCCGCCGCAGCAGATCGGCGTCCTCTCCCGAAAGGCCCCCGACGGCCATGCCCATCTGCATGAGCTGCTCCTGGAACACCGGGATGCCCAGCGTCCGCTCCAGCACGGGCCGGAGCTTGGGGTGCGGATAGGTCACCGCGTCGAGACCGAGCTTGCGCCGCACGAAGGGATGCACCGCCCCGCCCTGGATCGGCCCCGGCCGGATGAGCGCGATCTCGATCACGAGGTCGTAGAACCGCCGCGGCTGCAGGCGCGGCAACAGCCCCATCTGCGCGCGCGATTCGACCTGGAACACGCCGATCGAGTCGGCCCGGCACAGCATGTCGTAGACGGCCTGCTCCTCCTTCGGGATGGTCGCGAGCTCCCACTCCTCCCCGGTCGCGTCGCGGATGAGGTCGAAGCAGTACTGGAGGGCGGCGAGCATCCCGAGCCCCAGCAGGTCGAACTTGACCAGCCCCATCCAGGCGGCGTCGTCCTTGTCCCACTGGATGACGGTGCGGTTCTCCATGCGCGCGTGCTCGATCGGCACCACCTCCCCCACGGGCCGCTCGGTGAGCACCATCCCGCCGGAGTGGATGCCGAGGTGCCGCGGCGCCTTCAGCAGCTCGCCGGCGTACTCGACGACCTGCCCGGGGATGTCGTGCCCGTCGTCGGTCGACAGCGTCGCCCCCCACTGCTCGACCTGCTTCGACCAGGCATCCTGCTGCCCCGGCGAATGACCGAGCGCCTTCGCCATGTCGCGCACCGCGTTCTTGGGGCGGTACTGGATGACGTTCGCGACCTGTGCCGCCCGATCTCGGCCGTAGGTCTGGTACACCCACTGGATGATCTCCTCGCGCCGATCGGAGTCGAAGTCGACGTCGATGTCGGGCTCCTCGTCGCGCAGGCTCGACAGGAAGCGCTCGAACGGCAGGTCGTAGAGGATCGCGTCGACCGCGGTGATGTCGAGCAGATAGCAGATGGCGCTGTTGGCCGCGGAGCCCCGGCCCTGACACAGGATGCCGCGGCGCCGCGCCTCCTGCACGATGCCGTAGACGATCAGGAAGTAGCCGGGGAAGTCCTTCGTCTCGATGACGGCGAGCTCGTTCTCGATGCGGACGCGGTCCTTCTCCTTCAAGCGGGGGTACTTGCGCGGCACCGCCTCCCACACCAGGTGCCGCAGCCACGACATCGGCGTGTGCCCCTCCGGCACCTGCTGCTTCGGGAGAGCGGGACGGGCGCTGCGCAGCGGGAAGGCGAGCTCGTCGGCGAGCGCCACCGTCCGTGCGACGGCGCCGGGATACCGCGCGAAGCGCGCGGTCATCTCAGCACCGGAGCGCAGGTGGGCGCCCGCGTGGACCGGCAGCCAGCCGTCGAGCTCGTCGAGGCTGCGGTTCGCCCGCACCGCCGCGATCGCCGCAGCCAGGTGGCGGCGCTGGGGTGCGGCGTAGTGCACGTTGTTCGTCGGGATCACCGGCAGCCCGCGCTCCGCCGCGAGCGCGGCGAGGAGATCGTTGACCGTGGAGTCCCTCGGCTCGCCGTGATCGATCAGCTCGACGTGCACGGCGCCCCGCCCGAACAGGTCGACCAGACGATCGAGCTCGAGGGCCGCGGCATCCGCCCCGCCGGCGGCGAGCGCCTGCCGCACCGCGCCCTTGCGGCACCCGGTGAGCACCGCCCAGTGCCCGTCAGCCTGCGCCGCGAGCTCGTCGAGGTCGTAGACCGGGCGCCCCTTCTCGGCACCGCGCAGCTGCGCGTGGGTGAGGGCGCTGGCCAGGCGGTGGTACCCCTCCTCCTGCCGCGCGAGGACGAGGAGGTGCGAGCCGGCCGGGTCGGGCTCGCCGTTCTGCGGCTTCGGCAGCTGGAGCGACAGCTCGGCCCCGAAGACCGTGCGGACGGCGCGCGCCTCGGCCGCCTCGGCGAACCGCACGATGCCGTAGAAGCCGTCGTGGTCGGCGAGGGCCAGAGCGTGCAGGCCCAGCCGCTCGGCCTCCTCGACGAGGTCTTCGGGCGAGGAGGCACCGTCGAGGAACGAGTACGACGAATGCGCGTGCAGCTCGGCGTATGGGACGGCGTCGGCGGGACGCTCGATCTCGGGCGGCACGTACGGACCGCGCTTGTGCGACCACGCCGGGCTGTCGCCGCCGTCTGCTCCCGCGGGCACGCCCTGGGGGCGACGCCGGTCGCTGAGCACGCGCTCCATCTCGGACCACGGGACCGAGGGGTTGTTGAAGCCCATCAGCCGGCCCTCCCCGCGGCTGCTGGCTCAGTCATAGCGCGCCTCCGCACTCCATCGGCCGCCCTCGCAGATCAGCAGCCAGGCGTCGCGATCGTCGACGATCTGGAACCGGAACGCGCGGCGCCGGCGCACAGCATCCCACTCCCGCTCGTTCAGCGGCCACGGCCCCGCCCACGAGACGATCGCGCGGCGACGGCCCCCCTCCGTGAACCGCGCGGGCGGTGCCGTGAGCGCCCCCCGCTCGTCGACCTCGACCGTCACCCCGGTCTCGGCGACCACCTCGACGGGGCGCGGCTCGGGATAGACCGTCGCCGGCAGCGGGGCAGGAAGGCTGCCCGGCCACGGCCGCGCCCGCTCCGCCGTCGGTGCGGCGCGATCGCCCCACGGGACGAGGACCTGCCGCTCGGCGAGCCACCGACCACCCCCGATCGCGGGCGTGAGCACGCCGCGATGGCCGAGCATCGCCTGCACCCGCGAGAGGGCGTGGTGCACCTTCTCCTCCGGCCCCGAGCCGAAGATCGCGGGGCGGTGGTGGGATGCCGCATCCACCGCCTCGGGCGAGATGCGCGCGCTCACCACCCCGCTGCGCAGCACCTCGCTCTGCGCGTCCTCGGCGAGCTGCCACCGCACGCGGTCGACGACGGCGGCGCCGTCGAACGAGCCGGGGTGCAGCCACACCCGTTCGCTGCGCTCGCCCCGCTCGCCGGTGAGCTCCACCCGCAGCTCTGTGCAGACGAGACCCTGCGCGCCGATGCCGGCGATGAACTGCTCGGCGGCGATGCGCATGCCGAACGCGACCTGCTCGGCCAGCTCGAGCGGCGGCTCGAACGCCACCTCGCGATGCAGTTCGACGGGCGGCGTGCGCGGAGTCACCGACCGGGAGTCGGCACCGGCGGCGAGCGCGCGCAGCCGCAGCCCCCGCTCGCCGAAGCGCTCCCGCACCCGTTCCGGATCGAGCGCCGCGAACCCGCCGAGCGTCTGCACCCCGAGCCGGCCGAGGAGGTGCGCCAGATCGGGCTCCTCGAGCGCGGACACCGGCAGCGGCGCGAGGAAGGCCTCGGCCTCACCCGGCGGCACCACCCGCACGGCGGCGCGGCCCGGTGCCCTGGCCGCCTGCTCGGCGGTGAACGGGCCGTCCGCCACCCCGACCCTGACCTCCGCGAACCCCTGCTCCGCGAGGGCCTCCAGGATGACGCCGGCCGCCGCCGCCTCTCCCCCGTAGTAGCGGGCGGGACCCCGCGCCCGCAGCGCGCACAGCCCGGGACGGATCACCTGCACCCCGGGCGCGATCTGCTCGATGCGCGTGACGACGGGGGCGAACGCGCGCTGGTCGCGGTCGGGGTCGGATGCCACGACCTTCAGCCGGGGGCAGTGCGCCTGCGCGTCGCGCCGGCGTTGACCGCGGCGCACCCCCTCCGCCCGAGCGAGGGCGGAGCAGGCGACCACGATCCCCTTGTCGAGCACGGCGATCGGCTGCTCCCTGTCCTCTCCCGATTCTCCCTGCGGCGCGAAGGCCCCCGTCTCGCGGGCGAGCGCGGTCACCGGCCAGTCCGGGAACCACAGCACGAGGCTGCGCACCACGGTCATCAGCCCACCGCCCGCAGCTCACGCTCGGGCACGACCCGCGCGACCCGCTCGGGCGTGACCCGCTCGGGCGTGACCCGCTCGACCCGCCCGGGCACGGCCGGGGTCGGCGCGGCGACGGCGGCGCCCGCCGCGTCGGGCAGCAGCAGCCGCTCCCGCCGGGGTGCCGCGGAGTGGCGACTGCGCACCGTCACCGTCACCTCACGGCGGGAGAGGTAGCCGAAGCCCGCGCCGACGCCCGCCCACTGCGCCTCGTCGACGTCGATCACCGCCTCGGCCTGCGGCCACGCGCCCCGCACGAGCAGCACGGCCCCCCGGTCGCGCAGACGCGCCGCGAGCCGCGCGACCTCCGCGTCGGCCGCACTGCCCCGTGGTCGCACCACGACCACGGGGAGCACCTCGGCGATCGTGGCGGTCACCGCGAGCCAGCGCGGCCCCGGGTCCGGGATCAGCACGAGCCTGGCGAGATCCACCCCCAGGTGCTCGGCCGCCTCGACGCCGAGCTCCGGGAGCCCCACCACCCCGCACCACGACCCCTCCTGCGAGGGACGGGCGAGCAGTGCCAGCAGGAGCGAGACGGACGGACCGACCGAGTACGCCGCACCCGGACGCAGGCCTCCGCCCGGCAGGAGGGAGGCGAGAGCCGGGATGGTCGGCAGCACCGGCAGCTCGAGACGGCGCCGCTGCACCCGCTCGAGCTGCGCGCGCAGACGGGCCACCTCACCACCCGTCGTGCGCTCGCCCTCCGGCACCTCACTCTGGGCGGAGGTCGCGTCGCCTGCCTGCACGGTCGCCCTCACTCCCACAGATTAGAACGTATGTTCTAGGCCGTCAATGGTGAGAGCCACGCTAGCGCGGCCTTCCGACACCGCATGGATGCGAAATCCGTGCGGATGTTCGATCATCCCCCGATTCGAGGGACCAGGTCCGCTGTCGCGACGATCCGCGCGAACCCGCCGCCCTGGAGGACGAGCGCGGTCGTCGCCATGAGCTCAGCCGCCGTGCGGGTGACGACGCCGAGTCCGGCGACATCCTCGGACAGATCGAACGTGCGCGTGGCATCCAGCACCACCGTCGTGGCGTAGCCGAGGTTCCCCGCCATGCGGGCCGTCGTCTCGACGCACATGTTGGTCTGGATGCCGCAGATCACGAGTTCGCGGATGCCCTGCTCCTGCAGCCACGCGTGCAGATCCGGGTCGCCGTAGAACGCGGAGTTCACGTCCTTCGACACGAACAGCGCCGGATGCACCGCGGCCACCGCCGGCACCAGTGCGTTGCCCGCGTGATCCGGATGCAGCGGGGACGCCTCGCCGCGCGAGTCGTGCCGCACCACGACGATCGGGTCGCCCGCCGTCTCCCACGCCGCGATGAGCGTCGCGACGTTGCGCTCGCAGTCGGGGTTCGCCGTCGGCCCCCAGAAGTCGAGGTCGTCGAAGCCGCGCTGCATGTCGATCACGATGAGTGCCCGGGTCATGGCATCCATCCCATCACGTCCCCCGCGGCGCGGACGCAGGAGGATTGCCCGCCACCGCAGGAATCCGGCCGCCCCGGCGTACCGCGCGCGCTGCGACCAGCCGCGGGCCCACCACACCGAGGGCCACGCCGAGCAGCACCAGCGCGATGCCGATGACCTGCGCAGGCCCGAACGCCTCGCCGGCCAGCAGCACGCCGAGCAGCACGCCGGTCACGGGGTTGAGGAGGCCGACGATGCCGACCGCGGATGCCGGCAGCCGCCGCAGCCCCGAGAACCAGCACACGTACGCGAGCGCCGTTGCGATGAGACTCACGTAGGCGAAACCCAGCGCCGAGCCAGGGGTCAGGGCCGGCGGCGCACCCTCGACGATGACGGCGACCGGCAGCAGCACGAGCGACCCGCCGAGCAGCTGCCACGCGGTCATGTGCAGCGCGGGGACGTCACCGCCCCACCGCGCCGTGAGGATGTAGCCGAGCGACGACGACACCATCGCACCGAGGGATGCCGCGACCCCCCAGGGGTCGACGCCTCCCCCGTCGGCGCCGAGCATGAGGAGGACGCCGCCGAGCCCCGCCGCAGCGCCGATCACCGCCGCCAGGGTCGGCCGCTGCCGCAGCAGCGCCCACGCGAAGAGCATCATCACCGCGGCGGAGGTGGACATGAGCGTCGCGGCGAGGCTCGAGGGGAGCCGCTGGCCCGCGATGTACACGAGCACGAAGAAGCCGCCCACGTTGAGTACGCCCAGCAGCAGCGAGCGCCACCACCACGCGCCCGTCGGCAGCTTTCGTGCGAGCGCGAGGACGACGAGCCCGGCAGGCAGCGCCCGAAGCAGCCCTCCCCACAGCGGAGACCCCGCGGGGAGGAGGTGGTTCGTGACGAAGTACGTGCTTCCCCACGCGATCGCCGCGATCGCCGTGATCGGGATCCACCGCAGCGACTTTTCTTCCATGGAAGGTAATAATACTTCCACGGAAGGTACTATTCCTCCATGGCTGAATCCCCGACGGATGCCGCGCCCGATCGCGTCGCGCAGATCCAGGCCGACTGGCAACGCGAACGCCCCGACGTCGACACCTCCGCGCAGGGCGTGATCGGCCGGCTCCACCGCGTCGGGATGTCGCTCACGCGCCGCCTCATCGAGGTCTACGCGCGGTTCGACCTGACCGAGCCCGAGTTCGACCTCCTCGCGACCCTGCGCCGCTCCCCCGGTCACGCCCGCGCGGCCGGCGACCTCGCCGCGCACACGATGGTCACCACGGGCGGGCTCACCAAGCGCGTCGACCGCCTCGAGGAGCGCGGTCTCGTTCGGCGCCGGGGCGAGGCATCCGACGCCCGTCGGCGCACCGTCGAGCTCACCGATGCGGGGCGCGAACTCATCGACCGCGCCTTCACCGCCCACATGCGCAACGAGCGCGACCTCGTCGACGAGCTCTCACCCTCGGATGCCGCGGACCTCGAGCGGATCCTCACGACCTGGCTGCGGCGACTCGGCGAGCCCTGAGTCGTTCAGGCCGCGAGGGCCAGGTACGGCTCCCACCGCGGATCGCTCCGCTCGGCGCCGCGAACCGTCCAGTGCGCGCCCTGCGGCGGCCGCGGGGCGAAGCGCAGCGTCCACGACATCTCCTGCGGCGTCCGGTCGCTCTTGGTGTTGTTGCACCGCAGGCAGCACGCGACCAGGTTCTCCCATGAGTCCGCGCCGCCGCGCGAGCGGGGCAGGACGTGATCGATGGTCGACGCCGAGGTCCCGCAGTAGGCGCACCGGAACCCGTCGCGACGGAGGACGCCCCTCCGGGTGACGGGCACGTGGCGGCCGTGGGGCACGCGGACGTATCTGGTCAGGACGATCACCGCGGGACGTTCGTACGTTCCGCTGGAGCCCCAGATCGGATCGCCCTCGATGTGCTCCACGATCGTCGCCTTGTCGTTCATCACCAGGACCAGGGCCCTCTTGAACGACACGACCGCGAGCGGCTCGTACCCTGCATTCAGCACCAGTGTGCGCATTCGTCATCCTCACGAACGGTCCGAGACGGCTTCCCGGATATTCGACTCACAAGGACGTCGCGTGCCGCGCGCGGGCAATGAAAAAGGCGCTGTCTACAGACAGCGCCCCGGCGCCACGCGCACGGCGTGGCATCCGCTCATCCGATGCCGGAGGACGAGCAGGCCGAGCGCATCCATGGTGCGGATGCGTGGTGTGCTGCCCATCGGCTTCCCTCTCGCGTCACTCGAACGTCTGCGATCAGGCTAAACCCATCCGGACCGAGGAGGGCCGCAGGGCGGTGAACGAGAGGTGGCGTGTCGGGAAAGCGCCGCTCTACGGCACCGGGCCGACGTTCGTCAGCAGCCACGCGAGCGGGTCGACGTGCGTGCCGTTGAGCATCACCTCGAAGTGGAGGTGGTTCGCCGTCGAGCGGCCGGTGCTGCCCACGAGGCCGATGAGCTGACCGGCGGCGACCGTCTGCCCCGCCTGTACGACGCGGCTGCCGTAGGTCATGTGGCCGTACAGCGTGGAGACCTTCTGCCCGTTCACGACGGAGTCGATCGTGATGCAGACGCCGTACCCGCCGAAGCTGTCCTGCGAGACGCGCACGGTACCCGCCATCGCGGCGAAGATCGGGGTGCGGGCCGGATCGAGGAGGTCGACGCCCTGGTGCTCGCCGCCGCGGGCGCCGAAGCCCTCGCCCACGTGATCGACGTGCGCGAGCGGCCAGCGGATCGCGCCGGAGCCCGGGGCATGCATGTTGAGGTCGATGTTCAGGCTCGCCGCGCTCACCCGGGAGGTCTGCCGGGCACGAGCGGCCGCGGCCTCCTCGGCCTTCTTCTTGGAGATCTCGTCGGCGGTGGTCGCCGCGTAGCTGTCGCGCGTGATCGTCGACTCGGTCGCGTCGGACGCGACGACGAGCGACTGGGCGTCGTCCGCGGCGACCTGCTGGATGGTGCGCGCCGACGCCGTGTTCTGCGAGGCGGCATAGGCCGGGATGGCGACGGTCGCGACCAGCGCGCCGATCACGCCGTACACCGCGAGGCTGCGGACCGGCCGGCGACGGGCGCGCGGCGCCTTCACCGCGGGCGCCGCGACCGCGGCCGCGGCCGCGGGACGCGCCGCACGGCCGCCCTTCGGGCGGGTCGCCGCCGCGCGGGTGGCGCGTCGGGAGCGAGTGAGGCTCGTCGCGGTCTCTTCGGGCTCGATCGCGGTCGAGTCGTTCTCTTCAGCCAAGCTTTCCTCCGTCGCCTCCGCCTCCGCGTGAACGGCTGCTGGCTCGTCGGCACTTCTGCTCGGGGGCACATGTGTCGGGGCACGCTGTGCGGCTTCACCGCGCGGACGACGAGCCGATGAGGCAGTCTGCACGGGGTCCGTCGGCGGGCTTCTCGCCTGTGGACGTGTTCGAGGCTACCGGATGGTAACGAATAAGTCACGCCCGCGGGGTGGCGCGCCGCGCCCCCGAAGCCCCGCGGACGCGGAGGTCAGCGACGCTCGTCGACCAGGAAGATGTGCGACGCGACCTCGACCGGGAGCTCCAGGCCCTCGTCGTTCCCGTCCATCTGCACCAGGACGTAGCCCTCGCTGTAGCGGTAATCGCCGGCCGCGCCGGGGACGACGCCCGCGCCGCGCAGCTGCTGCAGCAGCTCGGGATCGACCTGCGCCGGCTCGGCGAGGCGACGGACCGTGCCGCGGATGGGCCCGCCGTCGGCGTCGAGCTTGCGCACGAGACCCACGACACCCATCTCGAACTCGATCGCGGGGATGTCGCCGAGCTGGGCGAGACCCGGGATGGGGTTGCCGTACGGCGACTCGGTGGGATGCCCGAGGAGCTCGACGAGGCGGCGCTCGACCTGCTCGCTCATGACGTGCTCCCAGCGGCACGCCTCCTCGTGGACGTACGCCCAGTCGAGCCCGATGACGTCGCTGAGGAGGCGCTCGGCCAGCCGGTGCTTGCGCATGACGTCGATGGCCTTCTGCCGGCCGGCGTCGGTGAGCTCCAGCGTGCGATCCTCGGACACCACGACCAGCCCGTCGCGCTCCATGCGGCCCACCGTCTGCGACACCGTGGGCCCGGAGTGACCGAGGCGCTCCGAGATGCGCGCGCGCAGGGGAACGATGTTCTCCTCCTCGAGCTCGAGGATCGTACGCAGATACATCTCGGTGGTGTCGATCAGGTCCGTCATCGTGGGGTTTCTCCGCGTCTTTCGGGGCGCCGCATAGGTAAGGACAGCCTATCCCGGCGAGGGGACACGCGGTTCGCCCGGCGCCTCGCCGGCGCGGGCGCGGAAGCGGAAGCGGTCCCCGCGGAAGGCGGAGCGCGTCCACTCGACGACCGTGCCCGCGGCATCCCACGCGGTGCGGTGCACGAGGAGGAGCGGCAGCCCGACGTCGGTCTCGAGCACACGCGCCTCGTCCGGCGACGCCAGCGCCGTCTCGACGTCGTCCTGCACCCCCGCGGGCACGATCCCGTACGCCTCCCGGAGGGTGCGGTACAGGGAGCCGCGGGCGGCGAGCTCGCGCGCCAGGTCCGGCAGCGGGCCGACGAGGAACGCCGTCTCGTGCGCGAGGGGCTCGTCGCCGACGCGGCGCACGCGCTCCACGCGATGGACGACGGCGCCCGGTTCGATCCGCAGGTGCGCCGCGACCGCGGCATCCGCCGCCTCCTCGGAGAGGGCCAGCACATCGCTGCGCGTCGCGAGCCCGGCGAGGTCCTCGCTGAACGAGGTGAGCTGGCGGAGGTGCACGATCTTCGGCGCGGCGACGAAGGTCCCCCGCCCCTGCACCCGGTCGAGCCGCCCCTCGGCGACGAGCTCGGCGAGCGCCTGGCGCACGGTCGTGCGCGAGGTCCCGAAGCGCTCCGCGAGCTCCCGCTCGGTCGGCAGCATCGTTCCTGGCGCGGCATCCCGGATCAGCTCCTGGATGCGCACCTTCTGCGTGTAGTACTTCGGCACCCGCATGGACGGCTCCCCGCGTTGACTCGGCCGAACGGCCTGTGACAACCTTAGGTGAGATTGGTATAGACCAATAGGAGTCGCCATGCAGGTCGTCATCGTCCCCACCCCCGAAGAGGTCGGGCGCATCGCCGCCGCGAAGGTCGCGATGGCCGTCCGCACGCGGCCCGACGCGGTCCTCGGCGTGGCGACCGGCTCATCGCCGCTCGCGATCTACCGGGAGCTGGCCCGGCGTGCCGAGACGGGCCAGCTCGACTTCTCCCGCGTCCGCGCGTTCGCGCTCGACGAGTACGTCGGCCTCCCCCTCGACCACCCGCAGAGCTACCACTCGGTCATCCGTCACGAGGTCGTCGAGCCGCTCGGGATGCGGCCCGCCCTCGTCCACGTACCGGACGGGGCGGCCGCCGACCTGCCGCGCGCGTGCGAGGACTACGAGCGCGCGATCCGCGACGCCGGCGGGGTCGACGTGCAGATCCTCGGCATCGGCGCCAACGGACACATCGGCTTCAACGAGCCCACCTCCTCGTTCGCCTCCCGCACGCGCATCAAGACGCTCGCCCCCACGACACGCGCCGACAACGCGCGGTTCTTCGAGAGCCCCGACGACGTCCCCACCCACTGCCTCACCCAGGGACTCGCCACCATCCTGGATGCGCGGCAGCTGGTCCTCGTGGCGCAGGGCGAGGCGAAGGCGGAGGCCGTCGCACGCATGGTCGAGGGTCCGGTGTCGAGCATGTGCCCCGGCAGCGCGCTGCAGCTCCACCCCGACGCCACGGTCGTGGTGGACGAGGCCGCGGCGAGCCGGCTCGAGCTCGCCGACTACTACCGCTACACCTACGACCACCTCCCCGACTGGCAGCGCTACGACGGCCGGGACGGCTGAGCGGATGCCGATCCTCGGCGCGGGACGGGTGGCGACGTCGACCGCGGTGCACAGCCCCGGATGGATCGAGCACGTGGACGGCCGGATCGTCGGCATCGGCGCAGGCCGGCGCGGCGACGCCGACCTCGTACTGCCCGAGGCGACGGTCGTGCCGGGCTTCGTCGACATCCACGTCCACGGCGGCGGAGGCGGTTCGTACACCGACCTCGACGAGCGATCGGTCCGCCGTGCGCGCGCCGCGCACCTCGCCCATGGCACCACCACGACCATGGCGAGTCTCGTGACCGCGGACCTCGACCGCCTCCTCGCCTCCGTGGCGCTCCTGGCCGATCTTGCGGACGAGGGCGTGATCCGCGGCATCCACCTCGAGGGTCCGTGGATCAGCCCCGTGCGCGGCGGGGCGCACGACCACGACGCGCTCCGTGCCCCGCGACCGGCGGACGTCGAGCGCCTGCTGGCCACGGGCCGGGGAGCGGTGCGGATGGTGACGATCGCCCCCGAGCTGCCGGGCGGACTGGACGCCGTCCGGCGGATCACCGCAGCGGGCGCCATCGCCGCGGTCGGGCACACCGACGCGACCTACGCCCAGACCCTGGCGGCGATCGAGGCCGGCGCGCGCGTCGCGACCCACCTCTTCAACGCGATGCGGCCGCTCCACCACCGCGAGCCCGGACCGGTGCTGGCACTGGCCTCCGATCCGGAGGTGACGCTCGAGATGATCGCCGACGGCACCCACCTGCATCCGGCGCTGTACCGCGAGGTCGTGCGGACGGCCGGCGCCGACCGCATCGCCCTCGTCACCGACGCGATGGCGGCCGCCGGACTCGGCGACGGCGAGTACCGCCTCGGCGCGCTGGCCGTCACCGTCCACGACGGGGTCGCGCACGTCGCGGGCACGGACATCATCGCCGGGTCCACCACCACGATGGACGCGCTCTTCCGCGCGGCGCTCGCCGCCGGCGGGGGGTCGCCCGACGGGCGCCCGACGGATGCCGCGTGGCTCCGAGCCGTCCGCCAGACCTCGACGACCCCCGCCCGCGCGATGGGATGGGACGACGTCGGCGACCTCGCGCCCGGCCGACGCGCGGACGCGGTGGTGCTCGACGCCGACGCACGCGTGACGGGCGTCATCGTCGCGGGGGACCCGGTGGCGTCCGCCTAGAATCGACCCATGCCCCACGTCGTCCTTCCTCGTGAGATCCTGCCCGTCGACGGACGCTTCGGATGCGGCCCCTCGAAGGTGCGCGGCGCCCAGCTGGAGGCGCTCGTCGGTGCCGGCGGAGCCCTCCTCGGCACGTCCCACCGTCAGGCTCCGGTGAAGGATCTCGTCGGCAGCGTGCGCGCGCACCTGGCCGAGCTCTTCCGCCTGCCCGAGGGGTACGAGGTCATCCTCGGCAACGGCGGGTCGACGGCATTCTGGGATGCCGCGGCCTTCGGCCTCATCGACCGCCGCAGCCAGAACCTCGTGTTCGGCGAGTTCGGCGGCAAGTTCGGCGGCGCCGCGAAGGCACCGTGGCTCGAGGCCCCCGACATCCGGAACGCCGAGGCGGGCACGCGCACCACCGCCATCCCCGTCGAGGGCGTGGACGTCTACGCGTGGCCGCACAACGAGACCTCGACGGGGGTGTCGGCGCCGGTCGAGCGCGTGCACGGCGACGACGGCGCACTCACCGTCATCGACGCGACGAGCGCCGCGGCGGGCATCGACCTCGATGCGAGCCAGGCGGACGTCTACTACTTCGCGCCGCAGAAGAACCTCGGATCGGACGGCGGGCTGTGGTTCGCATTCGTCTCCCCCGCCGCGATCGAGCGCATCGAGCGCATCGCCGCGTCGGGTCGCTACATCCCCGAGTTCCTCAGCCTGAAGAACGCCGTCGACAACTCCCGACTGAACCAGACGCTCAACACGCCGGCCCTCGCGACGCTCCTTCTGATGGACGACCAGCTCGGGTGGATCCTCGGCAACGGCGGGCTGTCCTGGGCGGCGGCGCGCACGCGCGAGTCGTCGCAGGCGCTCTACGACTGGGCCGAGGCGTCCGCCTTCGCGACGCCGTTCGTCGCCGACCCCGCCGACCGCTCCCCCGTCGTGGTGACGATCGACTTCGAGGAGTCGGTGGATGCGGCGGCCGTCGCCAAGAGCCTGCGCGCCAACGGCATCGTCGACACCGAGCCGTACCGCAAGCTCGGGCGCAACCAGCTGCGCGTCGCGACGTTCGTCTCGATCGAGCCGGACGATGTGCGCCAGCTCATCCGCTCCATCGACTACACCGTCGAGCACCTCTCGGCCTGACCCCGGCCCACCGCCGCGCCGACCAGCCCCGCCGGAACCCGGACAAACCCGTACCGTTCTCAGGAACGACACCACCCCCGCGCCGCCCCCCGGCGCTCGAAACCCAGACCCCCCGTACCGTTCTTAGGAACGGCCCCGACCGCCGCGCCACCCACCGCGGCCCGACACCCCCGTACCGTTCTCAGGAACAATGCCCGTGTGTCGGCGCCGGAGAGCCGATATTCCGGGGATCGCGCGTTGGACGAGGGCCGCTGATCCTGAGAACGGTACGCACCGCCGACGGCGAGCCCCGAGACTGCCGTCAGGCTGATCCTGAGAACGGTACACGTCGCCGACCGCGAGACAGCGCACCGCTGCCGGCGCGTACACCCCCGCCCGGCACCCTGACCCTCCGTACCGTTCTCAGGAACAGCACCGCCGAGTCGGCGCGGGAGAGCCGGGTTTCCGGGGGTCGCGCGCGAGCCCAAACCCGCCGATCCTGAGAACGGTACGCGTCGCCGCCCGCGAGACGGCGCACCACTGCCGGCGCGTACACCCTCGCCGTCGGCGCGCCACATCCATCGCGCGCAGCCGACACCGTCGTGGCGCATCCGTCCCCGCAGAGACTCACCGCCGCCGTCCGACAGGACGCGTCAGTCCTCGGCGTCCGGGTCCGAGTCGTCGTGCTCGTCGTCGTCAGAGGCCGAGCCGTCGGCCTCGTCTTCAGCGTCGTCCGACTCGTCGGCGTCCTCGTCCGAGTCGCCGTCGGCCGCGTCCTCGTCGTCGCCCGAATCGGCGTCGTCGTCCGAATCGTCGTCGTCCGACTCGTCGGCGTCGTCGTCCGCGAGCTCGTCGATGTCGACGCCGTCCACGTCGCCCGCATGCAGGATGCGCGATCCGTCGCGGTCGAAGTCCTCCGCGTCGAGGTCGTCGATGTCATCCAGCTCCGCCTCGAGCTCGGCCTCGAGCTCCGCGTCGTCCTCGGCATCGTCGGATGCCTCTCCCGCCGCGGCGAGGACGGCCTGCTGCGCCTGATACTCCGCGAGCCGCACGGCCCAGGGCACCCACTCCGGCGCGAGGAGGGCGCCCTCCCCCGGGAGGAGTTCGGCCTCCAGCACGGTGGGCTCGGCGTCCTCGACCACGGCGAGGCTCACGGTCCAGAACCAGCCGGGATAGCCGGCCTGGGTGGTCGCGAAGCGCAGCGAGACCACGCCGTCGGCCTCGACCGTGTAACCGGCCGGGGCGCCGATCGTGTCGGCCGGGGTGATCTCGCGGAGCGCGGAGAGCGCGAGGTCATGCGCCGCGAGCAGACGCTCGTCGGGCACCGTCTCGGCGGGCGACGCCTCGTCTTCCGCCGACACGTCCTCAGGCCTCGAAGTCATCGGCGACCTTGCGCAGCACGGCGGCGACCTTCTTCGCGTGGGACGCGCTGGGGTACCGGCCACGGCGCAGGTCCCCGCCGATCCCGTCGAGGAGCTTGACGAGGTCCTCGACGATGATCGCCATGTCGTCCGCGGACGTGCGGGCGCGCTTGGCGAGGCTGACGGGGGCTTCGAGGAGACGCACGGACAGCGCCTGCGGACCGCGCTTGCCGTCGGCGATGCCGAACTCGACGCGACCCCCGGCCTTGGGGATCGTACCCGCCGGCAGGGCGGTGGCGTGCAGGAAGACGTCCTGACCGTCGTCGGAGGAGATGAAGCCGAAGCCCTTCTCCTCGTCGTAGAACCTGACCTTGCCGGTGGGCATGACATACCTCGCTGGGACGGAGCCGCGCGCCGATCGGCGCGGGCAGGAGTGCGAACGGGACCCGGCGGGTCCCTCTCTCCAGCCTACGGCACACGCCCCGACCGGTAGGCTGGAGCGGATGAGCACAGACAACTCCCGCGAGGACGTCCCGGTCCGTCGCGCCGATCGCATCATGGCGTTCATGTCGCTGGGACTGCTGGTGCTGTCTATCCTGTGCTTCTTCGCGATCCTCATCGGCTCCGCCGCCCACGTGAAGTTCGACACAGGCGTCTGGCCGGTGGTGGGAATCCTCGTCTACATCGCTCCGGTGATCGCATTCATCCTGCTCCTGGTCGTCCTGATCTCGAGCTTCGTGCGGAGGGCACGCGCGAACAAGGGTCGGTGAGGTGACCGACACGTCGGACGAACGCGCACTCGCGACCTGGCTCACCGGCCTCGAGCCTCTCGACCTCGCCCGCCTGCTGCTTCGTCGGGGCGTGTCCGCGAACGCGCCGTTCCGTGACGGCTTCGACGTCGCCGAGGGACTGCTGGATGCGGCATCCGTCGACCGCGCGCTGACCGCGCTCCCGCGATCCGAGCTGATCGCCCTCGGCGATGCCGTCCGGCAGTCGGCAGCGGTCGACCCCGCCGCACGCCCGGCGCTGCGCGACCTCGCCCTCCTGCGCGCCGACGGGCGTCCCTTCGCGGCGGTCGCGTCCGCCGTCGCCCACGCCGCGACAGCGCGGCCGAGCGCGTTCGCCCCGGTCGGCACCACGGGTCCCGCGCCCGCAGCGGCGGATGCCGCGGAGTCCGCCGCCGCCGCGGAGCGCGCAGCCGCCAGCGTGGGAGCGCTCGCCGACCTCGTGTCGATGAGCCTCGATCAGCCGCTCACCGTCACCGCCGCCGGCGCGGTGACCGCGACGGACCGGCGCCGCCTCGTGGAGACGCACGTGGTGGCCGACGGGGACGAGCTCGACGACCTCCTCGCGCTCGGCGCCGCGACGCGGCTGCTCGTGCGGGCCGGACGGGAGTGGCGTGTCACCGAGGCCGGCGAGGCCTGGCTGCTCGGCTCGGCCGCCGCGCGGTGGACAGCGGTCGCGACGAGCTGGCGCGATGCGCTGCCCGCGCCGGTACGCGCCCCGGACGGGGCCTTCCTGCCCCCGGACGCGTGGGCGGTGGAGCGTCCCCTGGACCCGGACTGGCCCGCCACGGTCGCGACGCTGCGGCGACGAGCCGTCCGCTGGGGCCTGCTGACGCCGACCGGCGCAATCCCCGCGTGGACGACGTCGCTGCGCCGCGGCGGAGACCCCGACGCGAGCGCCCTCGCGGCGCTGCTGCCCGACGAGATCGATGCGATCTACCTCCAGGCCGACCTCACCGCGATCGCCCCGGGCCCGTTGACGTCGGCCCTCGATCTCCGGCTGCGCACTATGGCCACGCGCGAGTCGCGGGCACAGGCATCCACGTATCGGTTCAGCGCCGAATCCCTGTCCGCGGCGGTGGCCGCCGGCGAGACCGCGGCCTCGCTCCGCACGTTCCTCGAAACGCTCTCCCTCACCGGCATCCCGCAGCCGCTGGCGTACCTCATCGACCAGGTCGCCGCCCGCCACGGTCTGGTGCGCGTCGGCACGGATGCCGCGACGGGACGCACCAGGGTCGACAGCGACGACCCGCAGCTGCTGGACACGATCGCCGTCGACCAGTCGCTGCGCGCGATGGGCTTCGTCTCCGCCGACGGCCGGCTGACGTCGCGCATCCCGCGCGACGCGGTGTACTGGGGGCTCGCCGACACGAGGTACCCGGTCGTCGCGGTCGACGCGGACGGCGCCGTCGAGCCGCTCCACCGCCGCCGGTCGGTCGTCCAGGCCGCGCTGCCGTCGGACCCCGCGACGGCGCTCCTGCCGCTGGCCGAGGCACTGCGCGCGAGCGGCGACGGCGACGCGGACGCCGCGTGGCTGGAGCGCGAGCTGGAGCAGGCGGTGCGCGCCCGCGCGACGGTGGTGGTCGCGGTCCGCCTTCCCGACGGCTCGGCACGGGAGTTCACGCTGGAGGCGGCGGGCCTCGGCGGCGGGCGCCTGCGCGGACGCGATCGCGCCGCCGACATCGAGCGCACACTGCCCGTGTCGAGCATCGTCGGGGTGCGTCCGCTCCCCTGACCGACGCCGAACGGGCCGACCGGACAGCCGGGCCGGTAGACTCGAACGCTATGGCTGACGGACCCCTCATCGTGCAGAGCGACCGGACGGTGCTGCTCGAAGTGGCCCATCCGGACGCGGAGAGCGCCCGGCACGAGCTCGCGATCTTCGCCGAACTGGAGCGGGCGCCCGAGCACATCCACACCTACCGGATCACCCGACTCGGCCTGTGGAACGCCCGCGCGGCCGGTCACGATGCGTCCGACATGCTCGCCACGCTCGACCGCTGGTCGCGGTTCCCCGTGCCGCCGTCGGTGTCCATCGACATCCGCGAGACGGTCGGCCGGTACGGGCGGCTGGTCATCGAGCGCGCCGACATCGAGGGTCACGGCGAAGGCGTCCTGGTCCTCCGGTCGACGGATGCCGCGGTGCTCGCCGAGATCACGCGGAACAAGCGCATCCAGCCGCTGCTCATCGCCCACCCCTCCCCCGACGTGTACGTCGTGGACGCGTGGGCCCGCGGACACATCAAGCAGGAGCTCCTCAAGATCGGCTGGCCGGCGGAGGATCTCGCCGGCTACACACCGGGCACGCCGCATCCCATCGACCTCGACGAGGAAGGGTGGCACCTCCGGCCGTACCAGCGGCAGGCTGTCGACATCTTCACCGACGGCGGCTCGGGCGTGGTCGTGCTCCCCTGCGGTGCCGGCAAGACGCTCGTCGGTGCGGGGGCGATGGCCGCGACCAAGACGACGACCCTGATCCTGGTGACCAACACCGTGAGCGCGCGGCAGTGGCGCGACGAGCTGCTCAAGCGCACGAGCCTCACCGCCGAGGAGATCGGCGAGTACTCCGGGCAGGTCAAGGAGATCAAGCCCGTGACCATCGCGACCTACCAGATCCTCACGGCGAAGCGGAAGGGCGCGTACGCCCACCTGGCGCTCCTCGACGCCCTGGACTGGGGTCTCATCGTGTACGACGAGGTGCACCTGCTCCCCGCACCCGTGTTCAAGCTCACCGCCGACCTCCAGGCCCGGCGGCGGCTCGGCCTCACGGCCACGCTGGTGCGCGAGGACGGCCGCGAGGGCGACGTCTTCAGCCTCATCGGCCCCAAGCGCTTCGACGCGCCCTGGAAGGAGATCGAGGCCCAGGGATTCATCTCCCCGGCCGTCTGCTACGAGGTGCGCGTCGACCTGCCCGCCGGAGACCGGCTGGAGTATGCGGCGTCCGCCGACGACGAGCGCTACCGCCTCGCCGCGACCGCGCCGGCGAAGATCGGGGTCGTGCGGAGCCTGGTCGAGCGCCACCGCGGCGAGCGCATCCTCGTCATCGGCCAGTACCTCGATCAGATCGACGTGCTCGCCGACGCGCTCGGCGCCCCCAAGATCACCGGCGCCACCCCGGTCGACGAGCGCGAGGAGCTGTACCAGGCGTTCCGCGAGGGCACGATCGAACTGCTCGTGGTGTCGAAGGTCGCGAACTTCTCGATCGACCTGCCCGAGGCATCCGTCGCCATCCAGGTGTCGGGATCGTTCGGCTCCCGGCAGGAGGAGGCGCAGCGACTCGGCCGGCTGCTGCGACCCAAGGAGTCCGGGCACACGGCGAGCTTCTACACGCTCATCGCGCGCGACACCGTGGATCAGGACTTCGCCCAGAACCGGCAGCGCTTCCTCGCCGAGCAGGGCTACGCGTACACGATCCTCGACGCCGACCAGATCGCCGCATGACGGCCGCGTCGTCGCCGATCCGGCCGATATCCAGCGCCGTCAGGGGTTGGATCACCATAATGGGCACATGACCGCACCGCGCATCCTCGTCGTCGACGACGAACCGAACATCCGCGATCTGCTCATCACGAGCCTCAGATTCGCTGGATTCCAGGTCCGCGCCGTCTCCAACGGCGCGCAGACGATCTCGGCCGTCCTCGAAGAGGAGCCGGATCTGATCATCCTCGACGTCATGCTGCCCGACATGAACGGCTTCAGCGTCACCAAGCGGCTCCGGGGCGCCGGCTACACCGCGCCGATCCTCTTCCTCACCGCGAAGGACGAGACCGAGGACAAGATCGCGGGCCTCAACGCCGGCGGCGACGACTACGTCACCAAGCCCTTCAGCCTCGACGAGATCGTCGCGCGCATCCAGGCCATCCTGCGGCGGACGATGCAGGCCGACGAGGAGTCGGTGATCCGTGCGGGCGAGCTCACCATGGATCAGGACACGCACGACGTCTTCGTCGACGACGTCCAGATCGACCTCAGCCCCACCGAGTTCAAGCTGCTGCGCTACCTGATGCTCAACCCGAACCGGGTGCTCAGCAAGGCGCAGATCCTCGACCACGTGTGGGAGTACGACTTCAACGGCGACGCGGGCATCGTCGAGAGCTACATCTCGTACCTGCGGCGCAAGATCGACCCGCACTCGTCCGAGCCGCTGATCCAGACCAAGCGCGGCTTCGGCTACATGCTGAAGGCGGGCAAGACCGCCTGACCGGCGGCACGATCGAGGGGGCCGCCCTGGCGGACAAGACCGACGCGGTCACCGGCTGGTGGCGCGGAATCAGCCTGCGCGCGAAGGTGACGGGCGTCACCGTCGCGGTGCTGGCGATCGGCCTGTTCGCGGCGGGCATCGGCACGATGGTGTTCCTGCGCGGAGCCCTGGACGGCAACCTCGACTCGCAGGTGCAGCAGCTGTCGAACGCCAACGTGTCCGACCGGCTCTTCAACACCAAGCCGAGCGGCTCGAGCATCGCCTTCACACCGACTCCGACGGCGGATGTCGTCGACTATTTCGTCGCGATCTACGCGCCAGATGGCAAGCTGCTCGCCACGGCGGGACCGAAGATCGCGAACGTCCCCGTCTTCCCGAGCTCGTTTCCGCAGCAGCAGACGCAGATCAAAGGCCTGACCCCCTTCACCGTCGACGGCACGAAGGGCTCGGCGTTCCGGGCCAGCGTCTCTCCGTATCAGGTGCCCGGCGTCAGCACGCTCTACACCCAGCTCGTCGCCCTGCCGACGGCATCCGTCGACAAGATCGTGACCACCTTCCTCGGGATCTACACGATCCTCGCCGTGCTGACGATGATCGCGGGGGCCCTCGTGACCCGGTGGCTCGTCACGCTCGCCTTTCGCAGCCTCGGGCAGGTCGAGTCCACCGCCATGTCGATCGCGTCCGGCGACTTCGGCCAGAGGCTCACCGACATCGAGCCCGAGCACACCGAGGTGGGACGTCTCAAGATCGCGATCAACGCCATGCTCGGCCGGGTCGACGCCGCGATCACGCAGCGCGACGCGACGGTGCGGCAGATGCGACGATTCGTCGGCGACGCGAGCCACGAGCTGCGGACGCCGCTCGTGACGGTGCGCGGGTACGCCGAGCTGTACCGGATGGGCGCGATCCAGAGCGCGGAGGACACGGCGCAGGCGATGGAGCGCATCGAGAAGGAGGCGATCCGGATGGGCGCGATGGTCGAGGATCTCCTCGCCCTCACGCGCCTCGACGAACGTCGCGAGGAGGTCGTCTTCACGGCCGTCGACCTCCGGCCCATCGCGCGCGACGCCGCCTTGGACGTGCGCGCGACCTCGCCACTGCGCCACGTCAGCGTCATCGACACGACCATCCCCGACAGCGCCGCACCGGTGGCGCCGGCTGCGGCACCCGACCCTGGCGCGGAGCAGGGTCGCCGGCGCGGCGCGCCACCCACGGCCACGCTCGGCATCGCCGGGGCGACCCTCTCGCTCCTGCGCCGCAAGCCCCGTCCGGTCCCGGCGACCCACGCCGGCGGCGCGGGCCAGCCTCCCCCTGTCGCGCCGGTCGACCTGCCCCCCGACATGTCCCGCTCCGCCGAACCGGGTCCGTTCGGGCCGGTGATGCCGCCGATCGTGCTGGGGGACGAGAACCGCATCCGTCAGGTCGTCGCGAATCTCGTGGCCAACGCACGACGGTACACGGCGGACGACTCGCCGATCGAGCTCGCGGTCGGGGTCGATGCCGCCGCCGGGACGGGCTGGATCGCGGTGTGCGACCACGGCGACGGCATCCCCGTTCAGCTCCGCGAGCAGATCTTCCAGCGGTTCTGGCGGGCCGACACCTCGCGCACGCGGGAGACCGGCGGCTCGGGACTCGGGCTGTCGATCGTCGCGGCCATCGTGGAGACGCTCCACGGGACGGTGACCGTCGGCGACACGCCGGGCGGAGGTGCGACGTTCCGCGTGTCCTTCCCGCTGTCGCAGAGCCGGGATGCCGCGGATCACCTGCTGATCGAGACACAGCCGCTGCAGCGTCTGGGCGCCGCCGACCTGGGCCGGATCGATCCCTCCCCAGCCGACCGGCGGGGCGGGGCACCCACAGGCACGGACGACATGGGCTCGGACGCGGCCGACCGCTCGTAACATGGCCCCTTCACCGAAGGGAGCCATCCATGGCCGTCTATTCCGTCGACAGCGACGCCGTCCTCTCCGCCACCACCGCCGTGCGCGGCACGATGGAACGCGTTCAGGGTGACACGCACGCGATGCTCGCCCAGCTGACCCACCTGCAGTCCTCGTGGACGGGTACGGCCGCGGCGTCGTTCCACGGCGTCATCGAGCAGTGGCGCGGTGTGCAGCAACAAGTCGAGGAGTCGCTCGGCGCGATCGGCGGCGCCCTCGCGGTCGCAGCTCAGCAGTACGCCGAGGCGGAGCAGTTCAGCGCCAACCTCTTCCGCTGACGGTCGCCGCGGCGGGAACGACGAAGGGCCCCTCCCGGAGGAGGGGCCCTTCGTCCGTGCGACTCCTAGAAGTCCATGCCACCCGTCGGGTCTCCACCCGCGGGGGCGGCGACCTTCTCGGGCTTGTCGGCGACGACGGCCTCGGTGGTGAGGAACAGACCGGCGATCGACGCGGCGTTCTGCAGCGCCGAGCGGGTCACCTTCACCGGGTCGTTGATGCCGGCGGCCAGCATGTCGACGTACTCACCGGTCGCGGCGTTCAGGCCGTGGCCGGAGGTGAGCTCGGCGACCTTGTTGGCGACGACGCCCGGCTCGAGGCCCGCGTTGAGGGCGATCTGCTTGAGCGGCGCCTCGATGGCGACCTTGACGATGTTCGCACCCGTGGCCTCGTCGCCGACGAGACCGGTGACGGCCTCGGACTCGAAGGCCTTCTTGCCGGCCTGGATCAGGGCGACGCCACCACCGGCGACGATGCCCTCCTCGACGGCGGCCTTCGCGTTGCGGACGGCGTCCTCGATGCGGTGCTTGCGCTCCTTCAGCTCGACCTCGGTGGCCGCGCCCGCCTTGATGACGGCCACGCCGCCGGCGAGCTTCGCCAGGCGCTCCTGCAGCTTCTCGCGGTCGTAGTCGCTGTCGGTGTTCTCGATCTCGCGACGGATCTGAGTCACGCGACCCTCGATCTGGGACGCGTCACCCGCACCCTCGACGATCGTGGTCTCGTCCTTCGTGACGATGACCTTGCGCGCACGGCCCAGCAGGTCGAGGGTGGCGTTCTCGAGCTTGAGACCGACCTCCTCGGTGATGACCTGGCCGCCCGTGAGGATGGCGATGTCCTGCAGCTGCGCCTTGCGGCGGTCGCCGAAGCCGGGGGCCTTGACGGCGACCGACTTGAAGATGCCGCGGATCTTGTTGAGCACGAGAGTCGCGAGCGCCTCGCCCTCGACGTCCTCGGCGATGATGACGAGCTCCTTGCCGTCCTGGATCACCTTGTCGACGATGGGCAGCAGGTCCTTGATGTTGCCGATCTTCTGGTTGGCGATGAGGATGTAGGGCTCCTCGAAGACCGCCTCCTGGCGCTCCGGGTCCGTCACGAAGTAGGGGTTGATGAAGCCCTTGTCGAAGCGCATGCCCTCGGTGAGCTCGAGCTCGGTGCCGAAGGTCTGCGACTCCTCGACGGTGACGACGCCCTCCTTGCCGACCTTGTCGATCGCCTCGGCGATCAGCTCGCCGATCTCGGTGTCGCCGGCGGAGATGGACGCGGTGGCGGCGATCTCCTCCTTGGTCTCGACCTCCTTGGCGTCGGAGAGCAGCTGCTCGGTGAGCGCCTTGACGGCCTTCTCGATGCCGCGCTTGAGGCTGATCGGGTCGGCGCCGGCTGCGACGTTGCGCAGACCCTCGCGAACGAGCGCCTGAGCCAGCACGGTCGCGGTGGTGGTGCCGTCGCCCGCGACGTCGTCGGTCTTCTTGGCGACCTCCTTGACCAGCTCTGCGCCGATCTTCTCGTACGGGTCGTCGAGCTCGATCTCCTTGGCGATCGAGACACCGTCGTTCGTGATCGTGGGGGCTCCCCACTTCTTCTCGAGCACGACGTTGCGACCGCGGGGGCCCAGGGTCACCTTGACAGCGTCGGCCAGGATGTTGAGGCCGCGCTCGAGGCCGCGGCGGGCCTCCTCATCGAAAGCGATGATCTTTGCCATGTGTGTGTCGTCCCTCCCGGACGTTGGCTTGCGGATTTAGCACTCGACAATCCGGAGTGCTAACGCCATTCTGGCACTCGACCATGGCGAGTGCAAGCTGCGCCCGATGGGCGCGGGAGGACGACAGCCGACCGTGGCAAGAGCGGGCGGCGGGGGCGTGTCGGTCAGGCGACGACGCGCACCGACTCGGCCTGCGGGCCCTTCTGCCCGGCGCCGACGGTGAACTCCACGGCCTGACCCTCTTCGAGGACGCGGAACCCGTTCATCTCGATGTTGGAATAGTGGACGAACACATCCTGTCCGTCCGAGACGGTGATGAAGCCGAATCCCTTCTCGGCGTTGAACCACTTGACGGTGCCCCGGGCCATGCGAATCTCCTGTGCTGCTGTCGGTCCCGTCATCGTATCCACGCGCGAGCGCGCGAAACCGGCCGGAGAGCCACAGTTGACAGGCGCGCACCGAACTGTTTACGCGCGCGAAACACGGGGCCGCGCGAGGACTACTTGGTCGCGGTGGGCGAGGGCGCCACGCGGTCCGTGCCGAGCACGATCGCCAGCTGCTGCGCCTCGGGATCGCCCGCCGGCTGGTACTTGTCGCTCTGCGCGATCTTCGCGCCGCCGATGAGCTTGGCGACGCCCGCCGCGGCGGGGGCATCCTCGGGAAGCGGGTAGTACACGGTCGTAGTGGGGAACGTCGAGCCCGCGTCACTGGCCAGAACGCTGTCGGCCGACCACTTCGCCTGGACGAGCACGTCCTTGACCGCCGTCGCCTGCCCATCGACACCGGTCGCGTTGATCACGAGGACCGTGTAGGACGTGTCGACGACGGGCGTGATCGTGGGCGTCGGTGCGGCGGATGCCGTGGGCGTGGGGAACAGCACGATGCGGCCGGAGACGACGAGCGTGCCGAAGATGCCCACGGCGATGAGCACGATCGTGGCGATGGCCGCCCACAGGAAGACGATCCATCCGCGCATGTGCGGGTTCTCGGCCCGATGGGCCCCGACCCGGTCGCGGGATGCGGGAACATCGTCGAAGCGGTCCCGCGGGTAGGTCGTTCTCGGCACCCCACGATGCTACCCGGCTTGCGCGCGCAGACAGTGTCACCCCGCGCAGCGAACGTCCCGTGCGGTCAGGGCGCACCGGAGACGCGGGCGAGCCGCGCCTGCTGACGCGCGTCACGTATCCGGCGCAGTCGCTTGACGAGCATCGGGTCGTACTCGACGGCGTCCGCCGTGTCGATCAGTCGACCGAGCAGCTGGTAGTAGCGTGCGGGCGAGAGCCCGAGCTCGGCGCGGATCGCCTCCTCCTTGGCGCCGACGTGCCTGCTCCATGCCGACTCGAAGTCGAGGAGCGCGCGATCGCGGTCGTCCAATGCCACGAGTGCACGCTACTGCGCCGCGGCCGCCGCGCCGCGACGCCACTCCACGGATGCCCCGAGCGGGTCGACCGCGGCCAGCACGTCACCGTCGAGAGCGAGCGCGAAGGCGCCATTGGGCCATTCGCGGGGATCGGCGGGAGGGCTCCAGGCCACGTCCACGGCCGCGTGCAGCCCGAGGGCATCGATCGTGATCCAGCGACCCGCCGCCGTGGCCGCCGCGGCGATCCGCTCCCGGCCGGCGCGGGGCACGTGGGCGAGCACACCAGGCGTCGTGACGACGAGCGTCGCGTCCGCCGGCGCGAGCGCAGCGACGTCGGCGAGCACGTCCGCGGCATCGCCGGCGACGAGCCGTGGCGGGTCCGCCGCCACCACGTCGAGCGCAGCACGCATCCGCTCCGACCGCCCTGCCTCGCCCGGCCAGACCAGTCCGAGAAGCCACGCGCGGTCGGCGGCAGCGCGGGCATCGAGCGGACGGAGGTCGATGCCCGCCCGCCAGACCACGTCCGGCATCCGGAGGCGCGGCACGACCGGACCGCGCAGCTTTGCGTGGAGGACGACCTCGGCGCCTCCCGGTGGATCGAGGACCACCGTCTCGCGGCCGTGCCGATAGCGGTACGCGTAGCGGTCGGGGTAGAGGCAGAGGCCCGCGCTCGCCCCGACCTCGAGCAGCGCGATCGGCCCGTCGATCAGCGACAGGGCCGGCAGGAGGGCCGCGCAGCGGAGCGGCTCGTTGGTCTGGATGCTGCGCTGCGCGCACTCCGCGACCACCGCATCCGCGTGCTCCGCCAGCCACGCACGCCAGCGCGCGTAGCCCGCTTCCGGAGCGCCCAGGAGCCGCGTCACGGCGAAGACAAGCGGCGGCTGCCTGTGCGCCTCGGGGATGCGCGCGAGGATGCGCAGCACCTCGTCGTCCGCCGTCACACCTCGCGCCCATTCGGCGTAGCGGTCGGACCGGCCGGGCGCCTCGTCCCGCGCGAACCGGGCGTACCGTGCCTGGACAGCGTCGAGGGCTGCCGCATCCGTCCCGCTCACCGTCCCATTGTCGGCCACCGCCGTCGCCCCCCCTGCCGCGCCCGATCGCGCGACGCGCGGCCCGCTCCGGCTCAACGTCGGGTTGAATGGAAGGCGGCGGAAGGAACGCGATGACGTACGAGGTCGAGAAGTCCGACGAGCAGTGGCGCGAGGAGCTCAGCGCCGACCGGTATGCGGTGCTGCGGCAAGCAGCGACCGAGCGCCCGTGGACGGGCGAGCTGCTCGACGAATCGCGCGCCGGCCTCTACACGTGCGCGGCCTGCGGCGCGGAGCTGTTCCGCAGCGGCACCAAGTTCGACTCGCACTGCGGGTGGCCGAGCTTCTACGAGTCGGTCCGCCCCGAGGCGGTCGAGCTCATCGACGACACGTCGCACGGAATGGTGCGCACCGAGGTGCGCTGCGCGACGTGCGGCTCGCATCTCGGGCATGTCTTCCCTGACGGGTTCGGGACGCCCACCGGCGACCGCTACTGCATGAACTCCCTCTCCCTGGCGTTCACTCCCGAAGACGACGCATGACGGGCGGTGCGCTCGAGGCCGTCCGCGCGCGGCGCTCGTGGTCGAAGGTGACGGATGACGCGCCCTCGCGCTCTGAGCTGCTGACCCTCGTGTCGGCTGCAGGGCGGGTCGCCGACCATTCGTCGCTGCGCCCATGGCGTCTGATCGAGCTGCGCGGAGCCGACCGCGAGCGGCTCGGACGAGCCATCAACAAGGCGAACGGAGAGAAGGGGGCTTCCACCAAGCCCCTGCGCGCGCCGTTGCTGATCGCCGTGGTCGCGAGCTTCCGCAAGAGCGAGAAGGTCCCCCGCTGGGAGCAGGAGGCCGTCGCCTCCGGAGTGGCGCACGTTCTCAGCCTGCTCCTGGACGAGGCGGGGTGGGGCGTGATCTGGCGTACCGGCCACTACACCCGCAGCAAGGCCGTCGCGAAGGCGCACGGCCTGAAGAAGGACGAAGAGCTGCTCGGCTGGCTGTACGTCGGCGGGAAGCCGTCCGGATCCCGGCCGGGGCGCCGCGCGGCCGTCGATGCGCGCCACAACGTGAGCCGCATGCCCGCCGCGAAGGGCGAGATCGTCGACACCGCGATCGGATCGACGGATAGCGCCCCGCGGTAGCCGCGTCCACGCCGCGGCATCCTTCTAGCGCATCCGCCGCCACGGGATCGCGGCGACCGCCACGGACAGGAACGCGAGCGACACCGTGAGCACCTCCTGCCACAGTCCTGGCGTCGCGCTCGCCGGCCACAGCGCGTCGAGCACCACCGACATCGCGAGCTGGCCGACGACCGTCCCGAGCGCGAGCAGCAGGACACCCGTGTAGGAGACGAGCGCGGCCGACAGGAAGATGTAGGCGACGCCCAGCGCTCCGCCGAGGTACAGCCACCAATCCGACGGCACGGCACGGGGCGCGCCGGCGATCGACACGTGGACGATCGCCGCGATCGCCAGGACCACGGTGCCGGTGATGAAGTTCATCAGGGTGGCTGTCAGGGGGGTGCCGACGCGAGCGCGGAGGCGTCCGTTCGTCGCCTGCTGCCACGCGACGCCGATCCCGGCCGCGAACGGCAGCAGCAGCATCCACAGCGGAGCCTCACCGACCGCCCCGCCGGCGAGCGCGACGCCGACCGCGAGGAGGGCGAGCAGCCCGCCGAGGACGCGCGGCATGGTCACCGCCACGACACCGCCAGGGCCGAATCCGACGCGATCGAGGAAGAGACCGCACACGATCTGACCCGCCACATAGCCGACGGTGAAGAGCGACACCCCGATGACGCCCACAGCGATCCCCTGGGTCGCCACCGTGAGGGCGCCCGCCGCCCCGGCGATCAGCATCCACCAGGGGATCGTGCGTTCGCGGGCGCCCGTCACGAGCGTGCGGAACCCCCGCCGGCCGACCGGCAGCGCCACGGACAGCACGATCAGGATCGCGAGGCCGGAGCCGAACGAGATGACAGCCGCCGTGAAGCCGTCGTGCAGGCGTACGCCGAGCTGACCGTTCACGCGTGCCTGGATCGCGGTCAGCATGCCGATGAATCCCGCGCCGCACAGCGCCAGCCAGACGGGCAGGCGCCGTCGTCCCGAGGTCGCCGCCGTCACGAGCCGACTGCGGGACTCGAACCCGCAACCCCCTAATTACAAGTTAGGTGCGCTACCAATTGCGCCAAGCCGGCGAGCCGCGTCGTGGCGCGGCCACACGGATGCCGCGACATCCGCCGTGTCGAGTCTACGGTGTGAGATCCCGCGGCCACGTTCCGGCGGGACCGCGCCGGGGCGTGAGTGTGGGGCCGCTCAGCCCCTCGTGAACGGCCCCACTTGGAGCCCGACACCCGATATCGGACTCCGCGGCAGGCACAAAGTCCTACACCGCTTACACCAGGCTCGCCCGACGCCGATGCTGGTCGCAACCCGTTGACCGACGGCATCCGACTTGATAAGGCTCGGACGAGTGGCCGGGCCCGAACGCTACTTCGTCGCCGACGGGGTGGGGGTCGGTGTCGGCGTCGCCGTCTTGTAATACGAGTCGCTCGAGATCGTGAGTACGAACTGCGCGAACTCCTTGGGGTCGTCGAGCGCCCCCACGTACGGCGTGCCGTTGACGAGGATCATCGGCGTGCCCGTGAGCGTGACGTTCTTCGTGTCGGGGAGGCCCTTGAGGGCGCGATCGGTCGCCGACTTGGCCCACGCGACATAGTCCTCGTTCTCGATGCAGTCCCGCACGACCTTCGGCGAGTCCGCGCCGGACGCGATCGCCAGGTCTGCGAGCTGGGCGTCGGTCAGACCGTCCGACCCCTGATCGGGCTGCTGGGTCAGGAGCGCGTTGTTGTACGCGAAGAACGAGTCGGGGGCGTAGGTCGCGACGCATGCCGAGGCACTGGCGGCGCGCAGCGAGTACTTCGTGCCGTTCGACTTCGCCGACAGCATCGCGACCGGGTAGTAGCTCAGGGTCGCGGCATCCTGACTCACCCACTTCGTGAGCTGCTGCGCATTCGCGAGCTGGAACTGCTTGGCGCCGGGCGCGTAGTAGTCGACATAGACACGGATGTCGACCGCAGGGGCGGTGGACGCCGTCGGGCTCGGGGTCGCGACCTTCGTGCCGGTCGAGGTGACGGAAGGCGTCGGCGTCGGCGTGGCGTTCCCGATGGACTGGCCGCCGAGGCCGGCGACTCCGGCGACAGCGGTCACCTGGAAGCCGTCGTTGGCGACGTTCGACGGCGAGAGCTCGGGCCGGGACGCGGCGGACTGGAACGCCCACGCGACCGCGCCGCCGGCGAGGCCGACCACGACCACGATGCCGACGATGAGGGTCGTGCGGCGGGCGACGCGCGCACGCGACTGCTTCGCCTGAACCTGCTGGGCCTTCTCGCGGACCGCCTCGCGGCGGTCCTTCGGCTCAGGAACGTTCGGTGACTCGTCGCTCGACATGGGACCTCTTGACGCACAGATATCCGGACTATCCCGGACGGCCGCATGGGTGACGCAGCCGAATCCGATGCTAGTCAGCCAGTCTGGGAAATGCCCAGACACCGGGTCCGCGGAGCCTGCACATCGGGGCCGAACCCGGGCTTGGCACCGGGCGGGAACCGTCTGGCATACTGGGGAGAACGCCCGATGAAGGGCGCGCGGGTCAAGCCCCCGCTCATTCCATTCACTACGGATCGTCCGGCACGTACCTGCCGGTGAAGGAGAAGAGAAACATGGCGTCAGTCACGTTCGACAACGCAACCCGCCTGTACCCCGGGGGCACGCGTCCCGCGGTGGACAAGCTCAACCTCGAGGTCGCCGACGGCGAGTTCC
>JAFKIL010000011.1 GCA_017306415.1 Microbacterium sp.
AAGGAAGCGAAGTCGCCACCGCGGCCGACGCCACCACCGACACCGGCATCGACACGGGCAGCTACGCGACCTACAACGAGTAGGGCACCCCCACCAACACCGCCGCGGGGACAGCGACATACGGGTGGCTGGGTGGGAACGAACGCTCCGCGAACAGCCTCGGCGGTCTCACCCTCATGGGCGCCCGCCTCTACAACCCCACCACCGGACGATTCCTCACCGTCGACCCCGTCTACGGCGGCAACGCCAACCCGTACACCTACCCCACCGACCCCATCAACGACGCGGACCTAACAGGCAAGTCGAAGGGCGGTAACCAATCTCAACCGAAGAAGCTCTCGGAGGCTGAGAAGCACGCGCTGGCGCACCCATCCACCACGGACCCAAAGACCTTGAGGAGTGCGCGGCAAAAGGAGATCTTCAACGAGAAGCTCGCAGGAAAGAGAAATGCTCAGAAGAGGAAGAGCAATTTCGCGGTATGGAACCCTTGGACCGAGCGCGTGATCGGTCGGATGATGGCCGTAATCGGCGGGATGGTTATCGCCGTGCTCCTTGTGATAGGCGGAATCGGCGGAAGCATCTTCGAGGTCGCGATTGGATGATGCACATGAAGAGCTATTCAGTTCGAGCGATCTTCCGCCACGGAAGAGTTTATGAAGAGCGACTGGTCCTCCACTTCGCGTTGAGTGCCGCCGACGCGCTTCGGCTTGCCGAAAGGGAGGCTCACGAGTACGCGGACGCGCTCGGAAACTGCGAATACCTCGGATTGCTTCAAGCATACGAGCTACCTAATGGGCGCCTCGAAGAGGGCTCTGAGTTGTTCTCACTACTCCGTGAGAGTGATCTCGAAGCCGCGGACTACTTGACCAGCTTCTTCGATACTGGCCACGAGTTGCAGGACGAAGACGTGGACGTTGATTCCAGCGATTGAAGCTCCTTCAGAAGGACTTAGCCATGCGAATCTCCCGAGCGCGGAGTCGGGAGTGCGAGCGTCATTGCCCGTCGGTGGACGACGTTGAATGACACGACGACCGGTTCGGGTGGGTCATCGTGCACGGTGCGGCGGTACGCGTTCGATGCTCAGCCGAACCGGACGAGTCAGGTAGAATCCGCCCCCGCCCCAGTGACGTGTCGACGGCGACGACGGCGGTCACGATTCCTGAGAGCAAGCAAGGATCTGCGGGGCGCGCTGGCGCCGCTGGCAAAGCTCTCGGCGATGGCTACCTTCGTCGAAGACGTCTGCGACCGGATCAGGGAGATACTGAGGTGAAAGCGTGAGCAATCGACCTGAAGTGGCGTTGATGACTCTGACCTTCGTGTCGTTTTGCATGTTGTATTTTCAGCGGCGGCGCGAGTATGCCGCGGGGTACACGACACTGTGGACGGACGAGGAGCAGCGCGCCTTGGACGAGGTTGACCCGTCGACCGGACTGGTCATTCGAGAAGCCGGTGACGACCCGCTGACCAAACCGCAACGTCGTGCTGCTCGCGTAGAGGCAAGGGCCCGCTCCCGACAGATCCAAGCGTCTGCCACGCCTTACCGGCTTCCGTTCGGATGGCACACTCCCCGCGGTCGCGACGGAGCATGAGAGGAAGATGGTGAGCGAGCTGTTCGATGTCCAGCCGCACTTACGTGCGGGGCTCACGGCATTCGTCTGGTCGTACGTGTTCCTCTTCTCATTCTGCGGCACACTCGTGCTCGGCATACTGGTCTGGTCGCTCTTCAGCATCCTGCCCCGGCCGATAGCCGCGATCGGAAGCATGATCGGGGTAGGGCTGATTTGGCTCGCTGCCATCTCCTGTTGCATGTTCTTCGTGCAGAGCGCACGCGAGCAGAAGGTCGGGTACACGACGATCTGGGCAGACGAGAGCCGCCGTCGGTACAACGAGGTCGATCCGGCGACGGGTCTGATCATCCGTCTCGCCGGCGACGACCCGTTGACCGGGCCCCAGAGCAGGCGGGCGCGAGCGTTGGCCAAGCAACACGCGCGTGAACTCCGAAAGTCGGGAGCGCCCTACCATCTCCCCTCCGGATGGATCCGGCCATGGAAATGGTGAAGGACGGCCACCCCGCGCCGCCCGCCGGGGCACCCATCCGCATCTCGCAGTGGCTGATACCGCCCCTTGCGTTGCTCGTCCTCGCAGCCGCAGAGATCGTCCTCACCGCGACGGGCGCGGGTGGCGCTTCGCGTGTGCTGTCGACCGTCGCAGCGACGATGTTCTCGGGCTGCGCGGTCATACTTGGCGCGCTCGGCTACCGCGCGTATCGGGACCTCACGCCGGCAGCTGTCGCGAGATACCGGCAGTCGATGACGGTCTCCCTCGGCGTCGTCGGCATCCTGCTCTCGTTCGGTCTCTCATCCGTCGGGTTCGTCCCCCTCGTGTGGGCGGGTGCGCGGTGGGCCGACGACCGCCGATCGCGACCTCCGACCGCCCACCGCCCGGGGCGGTCCCGCATGTGGACGGGGATCGCGGTTGCAGCGGCCGTCCTCACTGTCGCCACCGAACTCCTGCTGCCCGTGGCGGTGGGGACCGGATCCGTGCCTCTCGTCGCGGCCGCGCTCACGGGCCGGATCATCGCGCCGTTCGCCCTCGGCGTCTCTTTCCGTCTGCGGCGGCCGAGTACCGGCATCCGCTGAATCGGCGTGCCGAGGGAATCAATCAGTGCGGCTCGACCACAGCGCGACAGTGATCAGCACGGCCTGGAACGGCAGGCGGAGCAATCGCTTGCGATCCGTGTCGAGCCCGAACGCGTCACGGTGATTGCGCCATTGCGACACGTTGCCCGGGAACACGGCGGCGAAGAAGCCCGCGGTGAGCCATCCCATCAGCCGATGGTGCGGCGCGGTGACGAGCGCCGTGCCCAGCGCGATCTCGGCCGCGCCGGACAGCGCGACAGTCGTGTCGACGTCCAGCGGCACGAACTCGGGGACCTGCGCCCGGAAGTCCTTGCGGGCGAAGGTGAGGTGACTCACGCCCGCGAAGACGAGGAAGAAACCGAGCATGATACGGACGGCGGTGCGGAGACGAGGCATGTGAGCCATTCTCTCCCGCCGACAGGCCGCGCAGCTCAGGAGTCGCGGCCGACGGCGGGTTCCCCGACGAACTGATGCGCCTCGGTGGCGAGCTCCAGCCAGTCGGCCTCGTCCTCGACGGCGACCCAGGCTCCCCGTGCATCGTCTCCCGATCCCCGCGTGGCGACGCCGCGCGACATGAGATCCTCCGCGCGCGCAGCGGGGAGGTCGACGACGAGCCGTCCTCCGTCGAGTCGGGCGAAGACCCGACCCCTGACGAGGAGGCGATCACCGTCCTGCGTGACGTCGTCGTCCGGGTCGGCCTGCAGCGCGAACGCCACGTCCGCGAAAGCCTGGTTGAATGCCTCGGCCATCGATTCCGCCTCACTGTGGGGAGCTCACGGGAAGTCCCGCTCCCGACAAGCTCACATATCGGGTCGGCAAGGTCAAGGAGCGGCTCCGAACCCGCGCGAGGGGGCGACCGGCATCCTCAGAGGCCATGCCTCCGACGTGCCGCAGAAACAGAAAAAGACCCTCGAGGGGCCTTCTTCCGATCACTGTCTCAACACAGTGTGCGCCTGGAGGGACTCGAACCCCCAACCTTCTGATCCGTAGTCAGATGCTCTATCCATTGAGCTACAGGCGCAGGTGCACGCTCACGCACGCACAGTCGTCCATCGTACCCGAGCCGCGAACGCACCGCGAATCGGGACGATGCCTCGCGGCCGGGGTGGCGCATCGGGTCGCCTCCCGGGCCGCGACCCGGCACAACGCGCCACATCGACGGACAGCCCCGCACCCACCCTGGCTACTCGAGCTCGCTCAGATCGATGCCGCCGACCGTCCGCGGCCGGTCGGTGACCTCCTGATCGTGCAGCTCGCCGGCGGCGCCCTGCTCGTTGCGACGGCGGTGGGCGGCGAGGCGCGGCAGGTCGACGAGCCGCAGCGACTGCATGCGCGCGTCGCGCAGCTTGGCGTAGTCGGGCTCGAGGTCGGGGCGGGCCGCCTCGATGCGCAGCGTGCGGTCGATGTTGCGCGACACCTCTGCCCACGCCGCCTCCCGCGCTCCCTCGACCAGCGTGCGCAGCTGCACATCGTCCGCCGCCCGCGCGCGCAGCTCCTTCGCGACCCGCTGGGACTGCCGCTCGCGCCGCCTGAGGTTGCGGACGTCGCGGCTGCGGTAGTCGTGCGTCCCGTCCGAGTCGCTGAACCGACGGCTCGCGAGCTTGCGGCCGTCGCGCATCCGCTGTGCGTCCTGATCGGCCTCCTCGGCCAGGGTCAGGAGGATCTCCCGCGCCTCCGGCACGAAGTGCGTGACATCGAAGTCGCCACCCTGGGCGAGGATGTCGACGAGGATGCGGTTCTTCAGCGCCAGCCGGGTGGCGGCAGCCGCGACGTAGAGCCCCTCCGAGACCATGTCGGCCACCTTCGCCCGACGGCCGGACGCGCCGAATCCACCCCGGCCCGCAGCCGGGGCGTCGCGGTTCGGGTGTTCTGCCACGGGCGCTCCTCCCCACGAGACTAGCGCCGAGCGTTCCGCGATAATCGACCGGGGGAAGGAGCGAGGATGCGACCACTCGACGTCCGCGGACGCACCACGGTCATCACGGGCGCCGCGAGCGGCATGGGGGCCGAGGTCGCCCGGGAGCTGTCCCGCCGGGGCGCCCGGATCGCGCTCGTCGACCGCAACGCCGAGGGCCTCGCCACCGTCGCCCGGAGCCTCGCCGGATCCGGACACACGACCCACGTCGTGGACCTCTCCGACGACGACGCGGTCGCCGCACTCGGGCACGAGGTCCAGGCATCCCACTCGCACGTCCAGGCGCTCGTGACGTGCGCCGGCTCGTCGATGCTGGGCGACATCGATCAGCTCACGATGGCCGAGATGCGCTGGCTGATGGACGTGAACCTGTGGGGCACCGTCAACGTGACGAAGGCGCTGCTGCCCGCGCTCCGCCAGGAGCCGGCGGCGCACATCACGCACCTCGTGTCGATCTACGGCCTCGCCGCGCCCGCGGGCCGCATCCCGTACGCGATGAGCAAGTTCGCGGTCCGGGGCTTCACCGAGGCGCTCCGCCACGAACTTGAGGGCTCGACCGTCAGCGTCGGCGCCGTGTACCCCGCGGGGGTCAAGACGGGCATCATCCTGCACGGCCGGTACGCGGCCGCCATCGACCCCGCGGTCGCGGACCGCGCGGCACAGGCCCAGGCGGCGATGTACCACACCGACCCTTCCGACGCCGCACGCCGCATCGTCGAGGCGACCGTCCGGCGCCGCCCGCGCACGATGATCGGCCGCGAGGCGCGCCTCGTCGACGTGCTCGCCCGGATCACCCCGAACCACTACTGGGCGCCGATGCGCCGCCCGCTGCGCGACGCCATCGACACCACGACCCCGATCGACTCAGCCCCGCGCTGAGAAGCGACCGGTCAGGCGGGCTTGGTGTAGGTGGACCGGCCGAACCCGATGATGAAGTAGCCGATGAAGGCGAAGAGCCACAGCAGGAAGAACGAGAACACCCCGCCCTTGCCGAAGCCCTTCCCGACGCGGATGGCGACGATGATCCCGAAGACGATGTTGACGATCGGGATGAGGTACAGCAGCCCGAGCCACGCCGAGAAGCCGGCGATCTTCACGAGGATGAAGATGTTCACGATCGGGATGATGGCGAGGATGCCGGGCCAGCCGGCCTTGCTGAACACGCGCCACAGGGCGACGGCGATCAGGACGTACAGGATGAGGCTGAAGATCCCGGTCGTGCTCCAGAGTCCGGTCAGATCGGCCTGCGAGGTGATGTCGGCAGTGAAGGTCATGGCGCACAGCCTAGGGGTTCGCACAGGCGCGACACGGGATGCGCGGCGGTCGGCCTAGCAATCCGGGGCGCATCGCGCAACCCCCGTACATCCCCGCCGAATGCGACATATCGTGATGATTCGCACCGCGACGAAAGGAGCAGCGTATGGGAATCATGGATGACGCCAAGGACGCCGCCGAGACGGCCGGCCGGAAGATCAAGGACGCGTGGGACGACACCACCGACCGCATCGGCGACAAGGTCGACGAGGCCAAGGCCGATGCCGAGGTCAAGAAGGCGGAGGCCGAGAAGGAATCCGTCGAGCGCCGCAACGAGGCCAAGGCGGCCATGCGCGGCGACGACTGAACCCGCTGCGGCCGCGTGCCGCAGCTCAGACGGAGGGCCTCGGAGAGTACTCGGGGGCCCTCTTGTCGTATCCGCGTGCGGGCCGGCATCCGATCCCCCATCCGATCGGCCGAGCGCTCCGAAACACCACATGAGGCGGCACCCCGCCGCCGCTCGTATTGGGAGGCACTCATGAGCTCTTCACCGAACCGGCTCCTCGGAGTCATCTTCGGCGCGGTCTATCTGCTCGTCGGACTGCTCGGTTTCGCGGTCACCGGCGGCGTCGGATTCCTCGCGACCAAGGGAGGTCTGCTGCTCGGGATCTTCATGGTCAACCCGTTCCACAACGTCGCGCACCTCCTCATCGGTGCCGTGCTGCTGATCGGCGGACTCATCTCCGTGCGCGCCGCGAAGACCGTCAACATCATCATCGGGGCGGCCTATCTGCTCCTCGGCATCGTCGGCTTCTTCCTCGTGGGGACCTCGCTGAACGTGCTCGCGCTGAACACGTTCGACCACTTCCTCCACCTGGTGAGCGCGATCCTGCTGCTGGGCGTCGGCTTCGCCGCCGACCGCCAGACCCGCGGCGTCGCGACCGCCTGATGGTCACGGCACACTCGGTGCGGACCGGGCGCGCGACGCCCGTCCGGTCCGCACCGGCTGCGCGGCCCGCAGCGCCGCTGACCCCGCGCGCCGCCGTCGCGGCGGTCGCGGCGTGGGGCTCAGGTCTCGTCTGCGCCGCTCTGGGCGCGGCGGGCCTCACGGGCGCCGCGGTCGCATCGCACGTCGTCGGCGGCATCCTGCTCGCTCTTGCGGCCCTCGCCCTCGGCTGGGGTGCGACGAGCCTCGCCCGCGGACGGGTGACCGTCCCCCGCACGGCGACGGCCGTCGCGCTCGCGGCGCCGGTCCTGCTGGGGATCGCGGTCGCCGCGGATCCCGCGCGCTCGAGCATCCTCGGCGCGACCGTCGGAATCGTGCTCGCGGTCGTCGTCGGAGTCCTCGTCGCCTCGACGCTCCGCCGCGACGACGCCACGCGGCCCGTCCGCACCGCATCCCGCGCGGGAATGGCCGCTCTCCTCGTGGCCGCCGCGGTCACCACCGCGGTGGTCGTCCCCGCCCTCAGTGCCGTGCAGGACGCACAGCTCAAGCCCGGTCAGCTCAGCCCCATGCAGATGGACATGGACATGGGCGGTCACGGCCACTGACGGTCGTGACGGGGGCGGGATTCCTCAGCCGATGGCCTCGATGCGCCACTGCGCAGTCGTCGAGGCGCCCGGCTCGACCACGATGAGCCCCGCGTCGTACGCGTAGGCGGCCGCGTTGAACGCGTCCGGAGCGCACGTCATCGGCTCCACCGCGACCGCGGCGCGGTGAGCCGGATCGTCCGCTCCCCCTGGCTGGTCGGACGTGAAGAGCTGCACCCATGGGCAGGACTGATCCCAGACCATCGCGACACCCGCGCCTGCGCCATCCGTCAGCCGCAGCGTCGCGAGCCCGGCCTCGTCGCGTGCGATCCCGGTGAAGGCGTTGTCGATCTGCGCGGCGCCGATCGGGCGGGCGACGCGGAAGTCGTAGCGCTCCGGCTGTGCCGCGTCGACCGGCGTGAGCCCGGCCGGGATGAGCCGGTCGGGGGTGGCGTGCACGACGCTGTCGGCGGGGAGCTCCAGCGTCCAGTCGTCGACGCGCCCGGAGCCCGCCACCAGGTACGGATGCGCCGAGGTCCCCCACGGCGCGGGCGAGAGGCCCTCGTTCGTCGCGGTGACCGACTGGGTGAGCCCCTCCGAGTTCAGCGAGAACGTCGTGCGCACCAGCATCCGCCACGGATAGCCCGCCTGCGCCTCGACAGCGGCCTCGAGCGTGACATGGCTCGGACTCTTGTCGATCGCCTGGAAGTCGAGCCACACGCCGAGGCCGTGCAGCGCGTGGCCGCGCTCGGGCTCGGTCAGCGCCAGCCGGTGCTCCACGCCGCCGAACGCGTACCGGCCATCGACGACGCGGTTCGGCCACGGCACGAGGGTCGCGCCCCGGTATTGCGGCCGGACCTCGTCGGCCCCGTACGACAGCACGAGGTCGCGCCCGCCGTACGTGAGGGACCGCAGCGACGCCCCCACGCTCGACACCACCGCCTCGTAGTCCCCCGCCCGGAGGGCGTGCTGGATGCCGGAGAGCGGAGTTCGTGCCATGTGTCAGAGTCCTTGGGCGAGTCGGTAGTAGGCCTGGTTCCAGCGGATCTCCCGCTGGAAGTCGCGGACCGTCGTACCCTCGTCGATCACGAGGAGCTCGGTCTTCGCGATCTCCGCGAAGTCGCGGAACACGTCCAGGCCGACGGCGGTCGTCATCACAGTATGGTGGGCGGCCCCCGCCGTGAGCCAACAGGCGGCCGAGGTCGCGAAGTCCGGCTGCGGCTTCCACACCGCGCGCCCGACAGGCAGCCGCGGCAGATCCGGGGCGTCGACGTTCTGGACGACGTTGGCGACCAGCCGGAACCGGTCGCGCATGTCGCTCATCGCCACGACGAGGGCCGGACCGGGATCGGCCGTGAACACGAGGCGGACCGGGTCGTCCTTGCCGCCGATGCCGAGCGGGTGGATCTCGAGGCGGGGACGCGCGGTCGTGAGCGAGGGCGCGACCTCGAGCATGTGCGCGCCGAGGATCTTCTCGTCGCCCGCCACGAGGTCGTACGTGTAGTCCTCCATGAGGCTCGCCCCGCCCGGGAGCCCCGCACCCATGACGTTGGCGATGCGCACCAGGATGGCGGTCTTCCAGTCCCCCTCGGCGCCGAAGCCGTAGCCCTCCGCCATCAGCCGCTGGACGGCGAGGCCGGGGAGCTGCGTCAGCGCGCCGAGGTCTTCGAAGCTCGTCGTGAAGGCGCCGAACCCGCCGTCCTCCAGGAAGGACCGCAGGCCCAGCTCGATCGCGGCGCCGTCGCGGAGCGACTGGTGGCGCTCACCGCCCCGTTGCAGCTCGGGAACGACGTCGTAAATCTCGAGATACTCCGCGACGAGCGCATCGACGTCGGCGGCGTCCACCGCGGCCACCGCATCCGCCAGCTCGTTCACGCCCCACGTGTTGACCTGCACGCCGAACCGCAGCTCCGCCTCGGTCTTGTCGCCCTCGGTGACCGCGACGTAGCGCATGTTGTCGCCGAAGCGCGCGAGTCTCAGGCTCCGGGATGCCGCCCACCCGGCAGCCGCGCGCTGCCAGTCCTCGACCTGACGACGCACCGCGGGGTCGGAGACGTGCCCGACGACGGTCTTGCGCGCGACGCCGAGCCGCGTCTGGATGTACCCGAACTCCCGGTCGCCGTGGGCCGCCTGGTTCAGGTTCATGAAGTCGAAGTCGATGTCCGCCCACGGGAGCTCGACGTTCGCCTGCGTGTGCAGGTGCAGCAGCGGCTTCTGCAGGGCATCGAGGCCGGCGATCCACATCTTGGCCGGGCTGAACGTGTGCATCCACGCCACGATCCCGATGACGTCGTCGCGCGCGTTGGCGTCGAGCGCCAGCCGCCGGATGCCGTCCGGCTCGATGAGGACCGGCTTCCACACCACCTTCACGGGAAGGCCGTCGAGACCCGCCGCGACCTGGCGCGACTGATCGGCGACCTGGCGCAGCGTCTCCTCCCCGTAGAGGGACTGGCTGCCGGTGACGAACCACACCTCGTAGGCGTCGAGCGACGTGGCGAGCGGCGTGCGGGTCATGGTGGATCTCCTTCGTGGCGGATGGTGCGGCCGCGTCGGTCAGCGGCCGGACGGGAGACCGGCGACCGCGGCCGCCTCCACGACCAGGCCGGCGCGGTAGCGATCGAGGTAGGCGGCGAAGCCGGCGACATCCGCCGGATCGGGCTGGGCGACCACGGCCTCGACATCGCGGAAGACGTGGTCGCCGAGGTAGCCGCTCAGATCGGTGTCGGCGGCGTACGAGAGGTAGGACGCCAGGACCGCGATGCCCCACGCGCCGCCCTCCGCAGCGCTCGCGCCGACCGCGACCGGGGCCGCGAGAGCGCCGGCGAGGAAGCGCTGCGCGACCCCCGCGGTGCGGAACATCCCCCCGTGGGCGAACATCCGCTCGATCTCCACCCCCTCCTCCGCCAGCACGTGCATGCCGATGCTCAGGGTGCCGAACACCCCGTACAGCTGCGCGCGCATGACGTTCGCGAGCGTCAGGCGGCTGTCCGGCGTGCGCACGAAGAGAGGCCGCCCCTCGTCGAGCCCGACGATCGGCTCCCCGGCGAGGTGGTTGTAGGCGAGGAGACCGCCGGCATCCGCCTCGCCGTCGAGCGCCTCGCGCAGCAGGACGTCGAAGACGGCGTCCGTCTCGAGGGGCGCGCCGGATGCGGCGGCGAACCGGCCGAAGAGCCCGGCCCACGCGGCGAGCTCGCTCGCGCCGTTGTTGCAGTGGACCATCGCCACGGGGTCGCCCGCGGGCGTCGTGACGAGGTCGAGCTCGCCATGCGCGTGCGCGAGCGGCCGCTCCAGCACGACCATGGCGAAGATGCTCGTGCCGGCGCTGACGTTCCCCGTCCGCGGCGCGACCGCGTGGGTGGCGACCATGCCCGTGCCCGCGTCGCCCTCGGGCGGGCAGAGCGGGATGCCCGGGCGCAGAGCACCCGTGGGATCGAGGAGCGCCGCACCCTCGACCGTCAGCACACCCGCCGGGTCGCCGGCGACGAGCACCTCCGGGAGCAGCTCCGCCACGCGCAGGGCGGGCGCCCGGTCGGCGACGAGGGCGTCGAAGCGGCCCAGTAGGTCGGCGTCGTAGTCGCGGGTGGCGGCGTCGATCGGGAACATCCCGGATGCGTCGCCGATCCCCAGCACGTTCCGGCCCGTGAGCGCCGCGTGCACGTATCCCGCGAGCGTCGTCATCGAGCGGAGCTCCGCGACATGCGGCTCGCCGTCGAGGACGGCCTGGTACAGGTGGGCGATCGACCAGCGCAGCGGGATGTTGACGCCGAACAGTGCGGAGAGCTCCGCGGCGGCCGGGCCCGTGGTCGTGTTGCGCCACGTGCGGAACGGGACGAGCAGGTCGCCCGCGGCGTCGAACGCGAGGTAGCCGTGCATCATCGCCGAGACCCCGATCGCGCCGAAGGTGTCGGGCCGCACGCCGTGACGGCGCTCCGCGTCGGCCACGAGGTCCGCGTAGGCGGCGCGGATGCCTGCCCACACGGCATCCAGCGCATACGTCCAGATGCCGTCGGCGTACTGGTTCTCCCACTCGTGGCTGCCGACGGCGATCACGGCGGCGGTGTCGTCGTCGATGAGGCAGGCCTTGATGCGGGTCGAGCCGAGCTCGATGCCCAGCGATGTGCGCGCCGCGCGGATCGCGTCGGCGCTCACCGGGCGTCCTCGGCGTCGCGGCGGTCGTCGGTCGACTGGCCGTACACGTGCTGATACCGGTGGTACAGCGCGTCGATCCGATCCTGCGGGATCGGGATCAGGGGCCCCGCCTCTCGCGCGATGTGGACGGTGCGCGCGGCGTCCTCGCACATGACCGCCGCCTTCACCGCGTCCTTCGCGGAGACGCCGATCGTGAACGGACCGTGGTTCTGCATCAGGACGGCGCGCGAGCGGTGGCCGCGCAGCGTCTCCACGATGCCGCGTCCGATCGAGTCGTCGCCGATGATCGCGAACGGGCCGATCGGGATCGGGCCGCCGAACTCGTCCGCCATGCCGGTGATGACGCACGGGATCTCCTCGCCGCGCGCGGCCCACGCGACCGCGTAGGTGGAGTGCGTGTGGACCACGCCGCCGATCTCTGGCATGTTCCGGTAGACGTAGGCGTGGGCGGCGGTGTCGCTCGAGGGACTGCGCTCGCTCCCGGGTGTGCCGGGGACGACATCGCCCTGCAGGTCGCACAGGATCATGTTCTCGGGCGTGAGGTCGTCGTACGCGACGCCGGACGGCTTGATCACGAACAGGTCCGTGCCCGGCACGCGGCCCGACACGTTGCCGCCGGTCCAGACCACCAGACCGTATCGGACGAGCTCGCCGTGGAGGCGGGAGACTTCCTCGCGCACCTGCGCGATCGCCTGGTCGAGGTCTGCCACGCTGCTCCTCCGTCGTGCTGCTCACCGTTGATGTCGACTGCGATGTTACCGGTAACATCCCCCGGCCGCCAGCCATCGCCTCGCGGCGGGGACAGGGCGGTTCGCCGGCAGCGCGTCAGGAGGCGGGGGGCGCCGTGGAGGCGCGCACGACCAGCACCGGGGCTCCCGGCCGCGCGTCGACAGGCACGCCGTCGCCCGACTCCGCGCCGAGGGCCTCCGCGACGCAGCGACGGGCCTCCCCGGCGAGGTCGAGGCGCACCGTCGTGAGTGCGGGACGGTAGTGCGCGGCATCCGGATTGTCGTCGAATCCGACCACGCTGACATCCGCGGGGACGGTGCGGCCGGCGTCCGCGAGACCGGCGACGAGGCCGAGAGCCATCTGGTCGTTGGCGACCACGATCGCGGTCGGGCCGCCGTCCTCCGCCATGGCGCGGACGGCGTCACCCGCCACGGCGTGGCCGGCACCGGCGAGCCAGTCGCCGGACCAGCGATGCGTGACCGTGAGCCCGCATGCGGCGGCCGCGGCCTCGAACCCCTCCGCCCGGGCTTCCTCCTCACGCCAGTCCGGCGGCCCGCCCAGGCGTGCGATCCGGCGGTGGCCGAGGGCTGCGAGGTGACGCACGGCGAGGCCGGCGCCCTCCGCCTGCCGCGCCGCCCCCGCGCCCGTGTGCATGCCCACGACGGGGAGTCCCGTCGCACGATCCGCGAGCGTCGCCAGCGTGTGCACGTGCGGGGCGAGCAGGATGACGCCGTCCACGCCCTGCGCGAGCAGGTGGTCGAGCGCCTCGTCGACGGATGCCTCGTCCGCCGCGTCGGCGTAGGCCGTGGCCATCCACATGCCCCGCGCCCGCGCGGCCGCCTCGAGCGCGGCGATCCCGACGGACGGGCCGTAGAGGGTCGCGTCGGAGGCGATCACGCCCAGCGTGCGCGACCGGCGCGTGCCGAGGGACCGGGCCGCGTTGTTGACGCGGTAGCCGAGCTCCGCGATCGCCTGCTGGACGCGCTCGCGCGTCTCATCCCGGATGCCGGGGCGGGCGTTGATCACGCGCGACACCGTCTGCGTCGACACGCCGGCGCGCTCGGCGACCTCGCGCACACCCACGGGCCGGTCGCCGCGGGTGCCGTCTGCGCTCATGGTCACCCAGGCTAGCGCCGGTCCCGTCGCGGCCCGCGCGGCGCCCTCGCGTGCGAGGCTGGGCTCATGCGCATCGCACTCACCGGTTCATCCGGAAAGCTCGGATCCGTCGTCGCCCGCGAACTCCGCTCAGCCGGCCACGAGGTCATCGGGCTGGACATCGTCGGGTCGCGCGGACCGGACTTCGTGCAGACCGAGCTCACCGATTACGGGCAGGTCGTCGACGCCCTCGCCGGGGTCGACCGCGCGCCGGCGTTCGAGGCCGTCGTGCACCTCGGCGCCATACCGGCATCCGGGATCCGCACGGATGCCGCGACCTTCCACAACAACATGACGAGCACGTTCAACGTGTTCTGGGCGGCGGCACGCCTCGGCATCCGCCGCATCGTGTACGCGTCGAGCGAGACCGTCCTGGGCCTGCCGTTCGACGTGCCGCCGCCCTACATCCCGGTGGACGAGGACTACCCCGCGCGCCCCGAGTCGGTGTACTCGATCGTCAAGGTGCTCGAGGAGCAGCTCGCGGTCGAACTCGTGCGGTGGCACCCCGAGCTGTCGATCACGGCGCTGCGGTTCTCGAACGTCATGTGGCCCGAGGACTACGCCGCGTTCCCCTCGTTCGACGCCGACGCGACGGCGCGGAAGTGGAACCTCTGGGGCTACATCGACGCGCGCGACGGTGCGCAGGCCATCGAGCGGGCGCTGCAGGTGGCGCCGCCCGGCTTCGACCGCTTCATCATCGCCGCGGCCGACACCGTGATGTCACGCCCGAACGCGGAGCTGGTCGCCGAGGTGTTCCCCGGCGTGCCCGTCACGGGCGAGCTCGGCCACAACGACACGCTGCTCTCGATCGCGAAGGCGCGGCGCCTGCTCGGGTACGAGCCGCAGCACTCCTGGCGCGATCACGTCGCGACGCCCGAGTCCTGATCCGCACTCGGATCACGGACGCAGCAGCACCTTGAGCGCCGCGCGCTGGTCCATGAGCGCGTAGCCCTCGGGCGCGCTGTCCAGCGGGAGCTCGCGATCGAACACGCGCCCCGGCTCGACGCTGCCGTCGAGGACGCCGGGGAGGAGGCGCTCGATGTACGCGCGGGCGGGCGCCACACCGCCCGTGAGGGTCACGTTGGGTCCGAACAGCACCCGGCCGGCCGGCGCCTCGCGATACTGCGGCACGCCCACGCGGCTGATCGTGCCGCCCGCGCGGACGGCGCCGAGCGCCTGCTCGTACGCCCCGAGGAAGCCGACGGCCTCGAGCACGACGTGCGTGCCGTCGCCGCCCGTGAGCTCCCGCACGCGGGCGACGCCCTCGTCGCCCCGTTCGGCGACGACGTCGGTCGCCCCGAAGTCGACACCGAGGTCGGTGCGCGCGGTGTGGCGCCCCATCAGGATGATGCGCTCCGCGCCGAGCTGCTTCGCCGAGAGGACGGCGAGCAGCCCGACGGCGCCGTCGCCGATGACGGTGACGCTCTTGCCGGGTGCGACGCCGCCCTTCCATGCGGCGTGCCAGCCGGTGCTGTACACGTCGGAGAGCGTGAGGAGCGAGGGCACGAGCGCGCTGTCGGGAGCGACGTCCACCTTGACGAGCGTGCCGTCCGCCTGCGGGACGCGGACGGCCTCGGCCTGTCCGCCCATGCCCGGCTCCTCCCCCCAGAACCCGCCGTGACGGCAGGAGGTCTGAAGACCCTCGCGGCAGAAGTCGCACGTGCCGTCCGAGTAGACGAAGGGGGCGATGACGAAGTCCCCGGCGCCGATCGTGGCGACGTCGGCGCCCACCTCCTCGACCACGCCCACGAACTCGTGGCCGATGGGGCGACCCGCGGCATCCGCGGGCATGTCGTGGAACGGATGCAGGTCGCTGCCGCAGACGCACGCCGCCGTCACGCGGACGATCGCATCGGTCGGCTCGGTGATGACCGGGTCGGGGATGTCGATGACCCGGACATCGCCGGCACCGTAGATGTACGTCGCGCGCACGGGCTTCCTCTCTCGGGGTTCCCTCCGATTCAACACCCTTCCGCGCTCCCGCGCGGTCGCTGCCGTGCGCCCGCGAAGCCCGGCCCCCGACGCGACGGGCCCCGTAAACTTGCGGGGAGGACGCGAACCGATGCACGACGAACCAGCCGAGAGCACCCGACGTGACCCGCGCGAGGCCGCGGCGGAGTACCGGCTGGCGCAGTTCCGGCGCGAGCATCCCGAGTTCGACCCGACGATCGACCACGAGTCCGAGCAGCTGCCGGTGTCGCGGCCGGCTCCCGCATCGGGAACGACGGCGCAGGATCGCGCGGCGTACGTGGAGACCGTCATCCAGCAGGCGATCCGTCGGGGCGACTTCGACGACCTCCCCGGAGCGGGGAAGCCCATCCCGGGACTCGGCGAGCGCCTCGATCCGGACTGGTGGATTCGGCGCAAGATCCAGGCCGAGAAGCTCACCGGCCTCGGCCCGCCCGCCCTCACCCTGCGCGTCGAGGCCGCGCAGCTCGAAGCCACCCTCGACGGGATCGCGCGCGAGGACGACGTGCGCGATCTGCTCGCCGACTTCAACCGCCGCGTGATCGAGGCACGCCGCCAGCTCCAGGGCGGGCCGCCCGTCGTGACGGCGACGCGGGATGTCGATGCGGAGGTCGCCGCGTGGCGGGAGCGCCGCGCGGCAGCCGCGCGCGCGGCCGCGGCTGCCGCGACCGATGCGGCGGCGGATGCCGCGCGAAGCCGCCGCCGCTGGCTGCGCCGCCGAGCGTAGGCTGGGACCACGCCTCCCATCGCCGTCTTCCTCACCACCTGGCGCGCCGATCCCGTCACGATCGGCGTGCTGTTCGTCGCGGCCGTGTCGTACGCGATCGGGATGCGCGCGGCTGCACGGCGGGGACGACCATGGCCGCTCCTGCCCGCGCTGCTGTTCTACCTGGGTGGCCTCGGCTCGTACGCCGTGATCGAACTCGGCTTCCTCGGCGCCTACTCGAGCGAGCTGCGCTGGGCGTTCACGACCCGCATCGCGCTGCTCATCTTCGTGGTCCCCGCACTGCTCGCCGCCGGGCGACCGCTCGACCTCCTCCAGGCCGCACTCGGCGAGGGCGCCGCCGCCCGGACGGCGCGGGTGCTGCGGTGGCGGGTCGTGCGCCTCTTCGGCAACGCGATGTTCGCCACCCTGTTCGTCGCGGCAGTCTTCTGCATCTTCCTCACCCCGTTCGCATGGACGCTGCGCGGGACGCCGTGGATCGAAGCCGTCCTGGGGATCCTCGTGCCCCTCATCGGCCTGGCGATGGTGCTCCCGATCGCCGCGCTGAGCGGCGTGCACGTCGGGCTGTTCATCACGATCGAGTTCCTGCTGGCGTTCGTCGAACTGCTCATCGACTCGATTCCCGGCATCCTGCTGCGCCTCAACGGCGCGGTCCTCGATCACGCGCCGGTCTTCACGAGCGCGGCCTCGTGGTGGCCCAATCCGCTGCACGATCAGCACCTCGCGGGCGACATGCTGTGGTTCATCGCCGAGGTGGCCGATGTGCCGGTGCTCGTCATCCTGATGGTGCGGTGGATGCGCAGCGACCGTAAGGAGGCGAAGAGCTACGACGACCTGTCGGACGAGGAGTACGAGGCGATGACCCAGGCCCACCTGCGCGGCGACTGGGCGGGCGACGAGCCGGCGGCCGACCGGCAGGCCTAAGGTGGCGTCAGCACCACCGTTCACGCGCATCGACCGCCCCGGGAGTCCCCTTGCTCGTCGCCCTCTGGATCGTCAACGCCCTGCTCGCGCTCGCCTTCGTCGCGACCGGGCTCCTGAAGCTCGTGCGGTCCAAGGCGCAGCTCAAGGAGATGGGCCTGGGGTGGACGGATGACTACTCCCCCGCCGTGATCCGCACGATCGGCGTGGCGGAGCTGATCGGCGCGGCCGGGCTGATCCTCCCGCTCGCGACCGGCATCGCGGTGATCCTCGCTCCCATCGCGGCGGTGTGTCTCGCCGTGCTCATGGTCGGGGCCATCCCGGCGCACCGTCGACACGGCGAGAGCTTCGCGCCGCCGCTCGTGCTGCTGGTGCTCGCGATCGCGTCGGCCGTGCTCGGCTTCGTCGTCGCGCTCTGACGCCGGGCGGGGCGCTCAGCCGATCTGGCCGACCGCCCGCGCGATCACGAGCGCGAGCATCACGAAGCCTGCGAACGACTCGATCGCCATGAGCGACTTCGCCCGCGTGGTGAGCGGCATCGTGTCGGTGGGGCTGAACGCCATCGAGTTGGAGAGCGAGAAGTAGAGGTAGTCGATGAACGTCGGCACCCAGTCGCTCTTCTCGGACGAACCCTTCGCGACCTCGGCGACGGTGTCGGCATCCTCGTCCTGCGGGAAGCGGAAGTCGGCCCGTCGCATCTTCGCCCGCGGCTGCGTCGTGCGGGCGACGGGGCCGCCGCGGTCGAGGCACCAGAACAGCAGCGCGAAGGCGATCACGTTCGTGACCCACACCTGCAGCGACGCGAGGAGCAGCGCCCCGCCCTGATTGGACTTGTGCACGAGCTGGATGATCAGGAGCACCAGGGTGAGCTGGTTGGCGACGACGATCAGCAGCGCGAGGCCCACCTCGCTGAGACGCGAGAACCGTGTCTCTTTCGTATAGCGATGCGGGTTGAGGACGATGAGCGGGATGAGGAGCACCACGCCGATGCCCACCACCACGTAGCGCTGGACCTCGAACAGACCGCTCGGCAGGAACGTGTAGAGCGCCATGGCCACGACGACCGCGACGACGGGCGGCCAGCGATGCTCCGGCCGCGCCGTCCGCTCCCCGCGGTCGGCCACGTCAGGCGTTCTCGTCGGTGAGGGGCTCCTCGGCGGCATCCTCGGGCTCGGGCACGACGTGCAGCCCGGCGGGAGAGTTCGCGACGAACGCGAGGGCCTCCAGCCAGGCGGGGTTCAGGGCCGGCGGGCGGCTGCCGTAGAACTTGTAGATGAGGGACGACTGCGGGTTGACCCAGATCGAGGTGCGTCCTCCACCGGTGCTGGAGTCGTCGCGCCAGGTGAACTGGAACGATTCGCCACGACGCAGCTTGTTGACGATCGCGACCTGCAGGTGGGCGAGGAGCCGGTCTTCGAACTCGACCTTCACGTTGCCGTTGTATACGAACTTGCCCATGGCGGGAGCCTACCCGCGGAGCCGCGAGCGTCGGGACCGCGGGTCTGCGGATGCGGCGGTGTCGGCGGCCCCGCATACGCTCCGGACGTGCCCCCTGGTGAGCTGCCCGGACCCTGCGCGCTGTGCGGGGACCTGCGCGGTGCGCGCCGATCGGGCCGCTGGGCGTGCGCGGTGTGCGGATGGCGGGTCGGCGACGCGCCCGATCCCGACCTCCCGCTCCCCCGCATCGACGTCGTGTACTACCTGCGCTACGCCGACCGCATCAAGATCGGGACGTCCTCCCAGCCACGGCAGCGGCCCGCCGCCATCCGCCACGACGAGGTGCTGGCCTTCGAGCGCGGCGGACGTCCGCTCGAGCGGCGCCGGCACGTCGAGTTCGCCCACCTCCGGGAAGGAGGGGAGTGGTTCACCGCGACCGAGGAGCTCGCGGCGCACATCGCTCGCGTCGGCCGCGGCACCCCGCCCTGGGACGCGTACGCGCGATGGATGAGCGCGGAGCTGCGCCGCCGGTGCTGAGTCCGCCACGGCTCAGTCGTCCGCGACGGCCGCGACCACCGCGATGGCGGTCAGGAACGTGAGCGTCTGGGCGACCTCGGTGGCGCGGTCGTAGCGCATTCCGACGAGGGCGACGAACACGGGCCCGACCACGTCGACGTACCCCACGATCGCATCCCCGCGCCTGACCTCGTAGCGGTCGAGGTCGACGAGGGTCCACCGGGTCGAGGACTCGCCGTTCGGCGGGTTCGACGACTCCGACGGCCAGGCGCATCCCGCCTCGGCGACGCCGGCGGATGCGGGGCCTGCGCCCCGGACACGGGTGGGCTGCCGGGTCGGGACCAGGGTTCGAGTGGTGCTCATGTGGTGCCTCCGGCTGCCGACGTGAGACAACTCTGGCCATCGGAGCGCCGCGCGAGAAGGGGCTTGACAGCGGACGCCCAGACGCATCCCGGCTCACCAAAGTAGTTAAGCCGCCTAACTACAATCGTTAATCCGATGGCGTGATTCGGCATGAATATCAGCCCGAGTCGTTAACCGCTCAATCAACGGTCATTCGGCGAACGTCCGATCGGGGCAGTAGTCTCATCGCGTGGGAACTATCTACTACGGGGGATCCGCCACGCCGATCCACATCGAGGATCGCGCACTGGCGCATCTCAAGGTCGTCATCGCGACCAAACTCCGGCGGGGAGAGAGCTTCACGCTGTCGTGGCGCCACCCCGACGACGAGCCACGCGGGCGGAGCACCATCTGGCTGCACGCGTCCATCCCGCTCCGTTTCGTGTTCGACGAGCCCGAGCCCCCGGACCTGAGCCGGCAGTGGATCGAAGAGCTCGCGAACTCGGCCAACTCGTCCGGTGGGATCACGCTGGTCGCCGAGCACATCGATGCGGCCCCGGCGGACGCCGTCGACCACGCACCGCAGACGGTGGAACTCGCACCCTCCGCGTCCTGACGAACACAGTGGGGCGCGAGCAGCGCCGTCGCTAGGTGCACTCGAGATCGACGACCGCCGTGATGCGATCGAGGAACTCGGCGATCTGCTCCGCCACGTCGGGCGGGAGGTCATCGGCCAGGCGGCGGATCTGCGCCGTGACGGGATCGATGTCGTCCGCATCGGTGTCGCGGTCGAAGGGGACGACGAGCTTGCTGCGGCCATCGTCCGGATTCGGACGGAACGCGAGGAGCCCTCCCCCGTGCAGGCGGTCCAGCATGCCCGTCACCGACGCCGTCGACACCCCGAGGTGACGAGCGATATCGGTGGGAGTCACATCCTCACCGGCATCCGAGCGCTCGAGGACGAACCTCATGGCCGCTCGGGCATTCTCGCTGGGACCGCACTCGGTCTGGCGACGACGCGCGAGACGCGACTCAGCAAGACGCAGGCGCTCGGCCGCTCGCGCCGCCTGACTCTTCTCAGCAGTCGGTCGATCGACCATGGACGCCACCTCCTGCGGAAACGCATTGGTTGGTGCGTCCCAGTCTAGTTAGCGCACGCGTCCGCACGGACGCGCGGTCCGCGCCTGTGGACGGCGCACGGTCCCCGTTGCGTTCAGGCAGGTCCGGCAGGCGTGTCGCGGTCTCCCCGCCACACCGCGACATCCGCGAAGACATCGTCGAACAGAGCCGCGGATGCGCCGTGCACGCCCCCCTGGGCACGGTAGCCCGCGGGGAGGTCGTCCACGAGCTGACCCGCCCTCGGTCCACCCTCGAGAACGAATACCATGCCTCGACGGTAGGCACGGGGGCCGCGGTCACGCGACGGGTTGCACCGCGCGCCGGATCGCGCTAGACAGCCTGAACTCTCATCGTGGATCAGAAGGGGTAGCGTGCACGATCCCCTCTGTAAAGGGGCTGCGTCTCACCGCCGGAGCGACCTATCGTCGAACGCGACAGAGCAGGAGGCTCCCGTGGCGACACCCGACAGCCAGGACCCGACGAAAGAACGGCCCGCACCCCACGACGACACCGACGACGAGGCCGCTGCGCCGCGGAGGTCGGACCGTGCCCCGCTCGGTGGGGACGAGACGACGCAGGACCAGCTCGTCGCCGACAATCCGGCCGAGGAGGCCACGCTCGCCGCCCTCGATCCCGAGTCTCCTCCGGCGTGAGCGGCGGGGCGGCGAGCGCAGCGCCCAGACGGGCCGCGCGCCGCGCCGAAGCCAGTCCCGTCATGCGCGTACTCGCCCGGAGCGGCTACGTCGCGAACGGCGTCCTGCACATCCTGATCGGCATCATCGCGCTGGTGATCGCGAACGGGGGCCGCGGCGAGGGCGACCAGTCCGGCGCCCTCAAGGCCCTCGCCTCCGCGCCGTTCGGCTTCGTGGCGCTCTGGGTCCTCGCCGTCGGGCTCGGCGCCCTCGGAGTCTGGTTCGTCTTCGACGGCATCCTGAGTTCGGACGTCCGCGGCGGCGTCGACGGTGCCACGCGGAAGTGGGGGCGGCGCGTCGCGGCGTGGGGGAAGTCGCTCGTCTTCCTCGTGCTCGGCGTCCTCGCGGCAGCCGTCGCGCTCGGCGCGCGACCGAACAGCGAGCACGCGGCGGAGAGCGCGAGCCGCATCGCCCTCTCGACCCCCGGTGGAGCCGCGCTCCTCATCGTCGTGGGGGCGGCGATCGCGGGCGGCGGCGTCGCGTTCGTGGTGATGGGGGTGCGACGGAGCTTCCGCACGCAGATGTCGATGCCCTCGGGCCCCGCGGGAACCGCGGTCGCCGCGCTCGGAGTGATCGGCTTCGTGTGCAAGGGCCTCGCCCTCGGCCTGGTCGGCGTCCTGCTGGCGATCGCTGTGTTCACCTCCGATGCGAAGAACGCGGGCGGGCTCGACGGGGCCGCCACCGCGGCACTCGCCCTCCCCGGCGGCAGCTGGATCGTCGGCGTCGTCGGCGTCGGGTTCATGGCGTACGGCGCGTTCTGCCTCCTGCGCGCCCGCTTCGCCCGCCTCTGACGCGGGCCGGAAGTCCGACGGGGGCACCGTCGCCCTCCTCGGGCGCGCGAGCGCCGATCAGGACCCGTGGGGACGGATCCCGATCGGCGCTCGATGCGCTCCCGCGTCAGCTCCCCGGTCGCCTCCGGCGACGAGCGACGAGCAGCGCGGCTCCGACGAGGACGGCGCCCAGCGCGATCCCGCCGATCGTCAGGGTCAGCAGTCCGTCGATACCCGTTACCGGCAGTCCGGAGACGCCCGGCGCCGACGGCGACGGTGACGGCGTCGGGGCGGACGGGTCCGAGCTCGGCGTGGGGGTCGGGGTGGATGTCGGCTCGGGATGGTTCACGACATCGTCGATCGTCGTCACCTGCACAGTCGACGACACCGTGACCGCGATCGGCGTGCCGTCGAGGACGTAGCCGTCGGGGGCCCGGCTCTCCACGAGCCGGTAGGCGCCCGGCGCGAGACCGTGGACGAGGAACTGGCCCCCGACAGAATCGGCGTCGGCGCCCGTACAGGGCGCGACGAGGCAGTCCGCGACCCGGATCGCGTCACCCACGGGCTCGCCGTCCTCGTCGAGCGGGGTGAGGGTCCACTCCGCCCCCGCCAGCAGCTTCGGCTCCGCACCGTCGTCGACCTTCCGCCACTGCAGGCTGCCCGAGATCGGGTTCACGACGGTGGCGCCCAGGAACGCGTTGCGGAGCTGACCGTGCGCATCCGCCTTCACCACCACCGAGTAGGTGACGGTGGCTTCCGCTCCAGCCGCGAGCGTGCCGTTCCAGACGAGGTGCCGGGTGGCGGGATCGAACGTCGCCGTCCCGGCGCTGGCGTGGATGGAGTCCGCGACGAGGTCCGCGTTGCCGAGGACGTTCGTCAGGTCGTCGAACGCCGACGCCGAGGCGGCATCCACCGCACCGGTGTTCTGGACGACGAGGGTGTAGGTCAGCGTCTCGCCCGGGTCGACCTGGGCCTTGTCGCCCTTGTCGACGGACTTCGAGCCGATGATGATCGGATGCTCGACGGTGATGTCGGGCTCGACGAGGACGTTCCCGACGGTGCCGGTCGCGTCGTCCTTGATCCTGACGGTGTAGGTGATGGTCCCGGTCGTCCCGCCGGCGAGCGGATGCGACGGCGAGGACGTCCAGGTGAAGGACGAGTCACCCGCGTCGTAGTGCACCTGACCGCACGCGTTCGCGCCCGGGGAGCAGGTGAGCGTCGGCGCGGACGTGAGGGTAGCCGTGTCGAGCACACCGGACAGGTCGTCGGTCACCTTCCCCGACGTGGATGCGTCGGCCGTCGAATTGGCCGCCGTCACCGTGTACGTGATCGTGTCGCCGGCCTTCACCGCCGTGCCCGGCGCCGGATCCGAGGTCTTCGCGTACGTGAGCGCGACCGCGGGGACCGTCGTGCTCGCGCACGACTCCTGATCCGGGTTCGGGTCCGGGCACGGATGCAGCGGGGTGACCGGCGTCGTCCCGTCGACGCCCCAGCGGTTGACGAGCGTCGAGCCGTCGGGCACCGTCGCGCGCGCCACGATGGTGTAGGTGAACTGCTGGCCGAGCGGCATCGTCGCGAGGTTCCAGGTGACCTCGCCGTCGGCGTAGGTGCCGCCCCCCGTGGCCGAGACGAAGGTCATGCCTGCGGGGAGGGTGTCGCGCAGGGTCACGTCGGTGAGGTCGCGTCCGCCGTCGTTGATCGCCTTCACGGTGTACGTCAGGGTGTCGCCGACGTGCGCGGTCGGCTTGTCCACGACCTTGTCGATCGTGATGTGGCTGAAGTCCGGCCGCGCGATGCCGACCTTCGCCGACTCCACTGGAGGCAGCGGCTCGCCGTTGCCCTGGTTGGTCTGCGCCGTGGCGAACGTGTTCCACGCGATGTCGGCGGCGCTCTCGAGCGGCGGCGTCGTCATCGAGAGATCGACGCTGAAGCCGGTGTCGAAGGTGTACGTCGATGTCGAGACGAACTTCAGCGCGCGGATGGAGTCGAGCACAGCCGCCGAGGGGCTCGCGGGGAGCGCGGCCCAGTCGTCGACGCATCCGGGGTTCTGCGCGTTCGGCAGCACTTCGGGACGGCACGGGTTCGTCGAGGTCGAGTACGACGCTGTCATCCCGGCCGGGAGCGCACCGACCGCGGTCATGCTGGGTCGGAACGTGCTGCCGCGCTGCTGGTTCAGCGTGCCGGCGACGGTTCCGGTGTCGCCCACGCGCGGCAGCAGGTCGTACGCGACGACGTTCCCGAGCGTCTGGACGCTCTTGTTCGTCCAGCTCAGCCGATAGGTGGCGCTGCCGCCGTCCGCCCCGACGTGGCCGATCGCAGGGTTCGTCTTGAACGAGTCGTCGAGGCTGCCCTTGACCGACTTCGAGACGCGCACGGCGTCGGACGTCGGGTCGGGGTTGATCGTGAACGCATAGCTGGCCGTGCACGTGAACCCGGCGCCCGCCGTGCCCGCGACCTTCGTACCCTGGGTGCACACGCTGTCGTCGACGGCCGGATCCGACAGGTTGATCGTCGCCGTGTTCGTGTAGTTGCCCGGGTAGGCGATGCGTGCCGGCAGGTGGATCTCGAACCGCATCCGCTCACCGATGCCGTTCGCGAGAAGGGCGTTCAGGTCTGCGGCAGCGATCCGGATCGTCACGATCGACCGTCCGGTCGCGGGATCGATCGACTGCGTCGTCGTGCTGGGGATGCCGTTGATCCACCCCTGCGTATAGCGGAACGCGTTCACGACGACCGGTCCGGTGTAGGTGATCCCGGCGGGCAGCGTGTCGACGATCGTGTAGTCGCCCGTGGTCGGGCCCGGGAAGAAGGTCTCCGCGTTGAGCTGGAACTCGTTGCTCGCAGGCACCCAATACTTGCGCAATCCGATCTGCGGACCGCCGAGGATGTAGATGCTGCCGATCGAGGAGGTCGTCGTCGCATAGGCGTCGTCATCGCCCACCGCGTAGGAGCTGACGCGGGCCTGATTCTTCAGGATGTCGCCGTCCTGTCGATCCCCGTCCGCGTAGCCGCCGATCGCGTACTGCGTGACGATGTTCGTCATCCCGTCCGTTCGAGGGAAGACGAGCTCGGCGACGCGGCCGATCGCGGAAGCGGGAACGAAGTAGGTGCGGTACTCGGGTCCGTTCGCGAGCGCTGCGCCTCCGCCCGCGGCCGGACCGGGCGTCAGTGTCACGAGCGCGCCGTCGGTGAGACGCGCCTGCGGAGCGAACGCCGCGGGAACGCCCACGTTCAGCGCGTTGTTCGACTTCTGAGCGAACGCGGTGACCATCGTCGGATGGAATGCCGGGTCCTGACAGAGGTCGCCGGGGGCATTGCTGGAGTAGGAGGCGCCGGAGTGGTTGCTCGTGCAGGGCAGGGGATCGACGACCGCGCTCTGCAGCCCTGTCTGAGGCATGGTGACGGTGAGCATGTACACCGCCTCGATCTGCGCCGAGTCCGTGGTGCTGTTGCTGACGTAGGGCGCGTTCGGGTTGGTGCTGATGCCGCGACCGAGCCACGGACCGGCATACGTCGCCGAGCGGTACCCGTTGAGGTTGAGATCGAACGAGCCATCGCCCACGTTGTTCAACAGGGGGCCGTAGCCCTTCTTGGTCACCGTCGCACCGGGGAGCGTGCGCACCACGGTCACCTTCGCGCTGGCGCTCGCCGTGACGGCGGTGCCGCTCAGCGACGTTCCGGAGGCCACGACCGCGTTCGTGAGCACGGTGTTGTCGGGCACGGCGGCGTCGACCGTCGCATTGACGACCAGCGGCACGTAGCTGCCGGTGCCCGCCGAGCAGCGCTCGCCCATCTGTGCGGGGGTGAGATTCCACGTGACCGTCTGTCCCGAGACCGTGGCGGCCGTCGGCGCACTTGACGCGTAGGTCAGTCCTGCCGGGAGTGTGTCGACGAAGCTCATGGTGCTGAGGTCTTCGACGCCGGTCGAGTTGATCGCGTACGGGCAGTCCCAATAGATGGTGAACTGCGCCGTGTCGCCGGGCTTGTAGAAGGTCTGAGACGCCTGCTTGTTCGTGGAGATCGAGGGAGTCGCGTTCGCGGTCGATGTCACCCCGGGAGCGGTCGCCGTGGGGGTGCCGTCGGTGAACGTCATCGTGGGGACGAGCGTCCACGTGGTGCCGTTGGGCGTCGTGTGGTTCGGCGGCGTGATCGTGATGCCGATCGTGCCGGACGCGCCCTCGACGAGGTCGACGAGATGGATGACCAGGTTCCCGCCGGTCACCGACCACGACGTGATGTCGGCGCTCGCGCCCACCTGCACCGGGAAGGATGCCGCAGCCCCGAGCGGGATCGTCAGCGTCGGCCCGGTGGCGCACGCGGTGATGTTCACATTGCTGCACGCGTACGTCGCCTTGTAGGTGAACGCCGTGCCCGACTTCTGCGTCGAGGGAGTCAGCGCCTCGAGCGTGATGGAGGGCTCGGAGGAGGCATCCGCATTCGCAGCCGTGGGCGCGACGATGCCGAAGACGATGGCGAGGACGGCGACCAACGCGGCGATGACACGTGCCCGGTGCGGGCGGCGCCTCGCGCGGACGCGGCGAAGGGGTGCAGGAGAAGTCACAGGAGGGCTCCGGAGGGGTCTCGGCGGTGGGTCCGCGCACGGCGGGCACACGAAAGGCGCCGGGATCTCGGCGCACTCCCCTCCAGCAAACGGCAGGCCCCGTCGCTTGTCGTTTGATCCGGGCGAAAACCACTAGTTCTAGTGGCCGGTTTGGGCCGAAAACCCCTACTTCTAGTGGGTGGCGTTCGCGCCCGTCTGCGAAAGGGGGTCGGCGATGTCCTCGAGCGACTTCCGCTCCGCGTTCACCCCCAGGAACACCTCGACGAGGCCCGCGGCGATCATCAGGCCCGCCCCGATGAAGTAGCCGAGCGCGACCGCCGAGATGCCCTGTTCGATGAACTGGCCGAACAGGAGCGGTCCGATGATCCCGCCGAGGCCCGTGCCGACGGCGTAGAAGAAGGCGATCGCCATCGCTCGGGTCTCCATCGGGAAGATCTCGCTGACCGTGAGGTACGCCGCGCTCGCGCCCGCCGAGGCGAAGAAGAACACCACGACCCAGCACACCGTCAGCCACGTGGCATCCAGCAGTCGCGCATCGAACAGGATGCCGGTGGCCACGAGCAGGATGCCGCTGCCGATGTACGACGTCGAGATCATGACCTTGCGGCCGATCGAGTCGAACAGCCGCCCGAGGAGGAGCGGTCCGAGGAAGTTGCCCACCGCGATCGGCACGAGCGACCACGGGGCGATGTCGTCGGGCACGTCCAGGAGCTTCGTGAGGACCAGCGCGTAGGTGAAGAAGACGGCGTTGTAGAGGAACGCCTGTCCGATGAACAGCGACAGGCCGAGTACGAAGCGCTTCGGATAGGTCGAGAGTGCGACCCTGACGATCTCGCCGAATCCGGTCGACCGGCGCTGCTCGATCTCGATCGCCTTGTCATCCGGGACCGCCTCGAGCTTCTCTCCGGTGTCCTTCTCCACCTCCGCCTCGATGTCGGCGACCTCCTTCTCGGCCTCGTCGTCACGGCCGTGGATGAACATCCACCGCGGCGACTCGGGGACATTGCGGCGCACGAGCAGGATGGTGAGCCCCAGGACGGCACCGAGGCCGAACGCAAGGCGCCAGCCGATGTCGGCGGCGAAGATCGACGTGTTCAGCAGGAACACGGTGAGGATCGCCCCGAAGGCGGTGCCGAGCCAGTAGGACCCGTTGATGGCCAGGTCGACCACGCCCCGGCGCCGCGCCGGGATGAGCTCGTCGATCGCCGAGTTGATGGCCGCGTACTCGCCGCCGATCCCGGCCCCGGTGAGGAAGCGGCACGCGAAGAACCAGATCGGGTTGAACGAGAACGCGGTGGCCACGGTGGCGGCGAGATACAGCCCGAGGGTGATCATGAACAGCTTCTTGCGTCCGAAGCGGTCCGTGAAGTACCCGAACACCAGCGCGCCGACGCAGGCACCGGCGACGTAGATCGCCGCTGCCTGACCGATCTGGGCGGCCGTCAGTCCCAGACCGCTGGACTTCTCGGTCAGGCGCCCGCCGATCGCGCCGACGATCGTCACCTCGAGCCCGTCGAGGATCCACACGGTCCCCAGGCCCACCACGACCAGCCAGTGCCAGCGCGACCAGGGCAGCCGGTCCATCCGCGCGGGGATGGTGGTCGAGATCGTCTTCAACGCGGGTGCCCCCATCGTTCCGTCCTCCCTCAGCGGGACATCGGCGACGACATCCCGACCAGACGATAGGAGCGCCGCACGTCCGCGGGGAGGGTCTTGACCGCGGCCGGGCGAGCGGGCTAGGTGCCGGGCCACGTTGCGGGGGGCGCTCGAAAGGTGGTCACATCGGTCTGCGGCGCGACTACGCTTCGGAACGTGGGCACAATCTACTACGGCGGTTCGGCGACCCCCATCCACATCGAGGATCGGGCGCTCGCGCATCTCAAGGTGGTCCTCGCCACGAAGCTGCGGCGCGGTGAGAGCTTCACCGTGTCGTGGCAGCATCCCGAGGACGAGCCACGCGGCCGGAGCACGATCTGGCTGCACCCGTCGATCCCGCTGCGATTCGTGTTCGACGATCCCGAGCCCGCCGTCCTGAGTCGGCAGTGGATCGAGGAGCTCGCGAACTCCGCCAACTCGTCAGGCGGCATCATGCTCGTCGCGGAGAACATCGACACCGGGCCGGTGCCGGTCGCCGACGACGCCCCGCAGACCGTCGCCGTCGTCACCCACGAGGACTGACGCAAGACTCCCTCAGACCGGGACGGCGTGCTGAGCGCGCAGGAAGTCGACGAGGACGCCGGCGGCCGCGCTCGGCGGACTCGCCATCACGACCGACACGATCCACCACGGGGCGTCCTCCGGCATCGCGAACGCGCGCAGGTCGCTCGCCTGCGGCTTGGTCGAGACGTGCGCGGGCACGACCGCCCAGCCGAGGCCCCGTGCCACCAGATCCAGCAGCGTGTGCACGTCGTTGACCGTGCACCGCACGTGCCGGGTGACGCCGTGCGCCGCGAAGGCGCCGTCCACGAGCGAGCGCACCGCCCAGGACTCGTGGAAGTCCACGAACTCCCGGTCGCGCAGGTCCGCCCACGACACCGCCGCGCCCTCGCGCGGCGCATCCCCCGGCGGGAGCAGCGCGATGAGCCGCTGTCGTCCGAGTTCGACGCGCTGGAGCGGGCCGAGATGCTCCGTGGTAGCGACGAACGCGGCATCCAGCTCGCCCTCGCGCACGCGTGCCACGAGCTCGTGGGAGCCCGCCTGGGTGAAGGCGAGCTCGGCTTCCGGCACCGCGCGGTGCACCCGGTCGAGCATCGACACGACATCGACCACGCCGAGGCACTGCTCCGAACCGACGCGCATGGGACCGGACAGCTGCCGGCTGGTGCGCGCGACCGCGTCACGAGCGGCGGCCGCCTGTGCCACGAGGGCGCGGGCGTGCGGGATCAGGGCGCGCCCCGCGTCCGTCGGCTCGACGCGGCGGGTCGTGCGATGGAAGAGGGACGTGCCGAGCTCGTCCTCCAGCCCCCGGATCGCAGCGGACAGGCCCGACTGCGAGACGCCGCAGATGGCGGCCGCGCGCGTGAACTGCTCCTCGTCCGCGAGGGTGATCAGGTACTCCATCTGACGCAGGTCCATTGAGCACTCCTGGTTCTGAAATACATCACTCGCACTTGTTGGACTTCTAGCTTCGCAGTGTCTATCGTGAGGCGCAATGCCCGTCCACGACCGGAAGGTTCGCATGCAGCAGCGCACGATCGGAGATCGCTCCGTATCCGCCATCGGCCTCGGCGGAATGCCCATGTCGATCGAGGGACGCCCCGACCGGAAGCGGTCGATCGCGGCGGTCCACGCGGCCCTGGATGCCGGGGTCACCCTCATCGACACCGCGGACGCCTACCACCGCGACGCCGACGAGGTCGGCCACAACGAGGAGCTGATCGCCGAGGCGCTGCGCACCTACAGCGATGACACCTCCGACGTGCTCGTCGCGACGAAGGGCGGTCACCTCCGCCCCGGCGACGGGAGCTGGACGCAGAACGGCCGCCCCGAGTACCTCAAGGAGGCGGCGAAGGCGTCGGCTCGTCGGCTCGGTGTCGACGCGATCGGCCTCTACCAGTTCCACCGCCCCGACCCCGAGGTGCCGTACGCCGACTCGGTGGGCGCACTCCGCGACCTGCTCGACGAGGGCGTGATCCGCATGGCGGGCATCTCGAACGCGAACATCGGCCAGATCGACCTCGCCAACGACATCCTCGGCGGCCGCCTCGCGTCGGTGCAGAACCAGTTCTCCCCCGCGTTCCGCTCGAGCCTCGGCGAGCTGCAGCACTGCGCCGAGCTCGGCATCGCGTTCCTGCCGTGGTCGCCGCTCGGCGGCATCCGTCGCGCCGGCGCCGTCGGCGAGCACCACGCCGCCTTCCAGGACGTGGCGGATGCGCGCGGCGTGAGCCCGCAGCAGATCGCCCTGGCGTGGGAGCTCGCCCTCGCCCCCGTCGTCATCCCGATCCCGGGAGCCTCGCGGCCCGAGAGCGTCCTCGACTCGGTCCGGGCCGTCGACATCGAGCTCACCGCCGACGAGCTGCGCGCCCTGTCCGCATCCTGATCACCCCCCACTGCACGGAGACCCACCCCATGAAGAACGTTCCCCTCGGATCCACCGGCCGCGACGTGCCCAACGTCGTCCTCGGCCTGATGCGCATCGCCGACAAGACCGACGACGAGATCCGCGAGCTCGTGCGCACCGCGCGGGATGCCGGGATCGACTTCTTCGATCACGCCGACGTGTACGGCGGTCGCCTGCACGGGTGCGAGGAGCGGTTCGCGCAGGCGCTGAAGCTGACGCCGTCCGAGCGCGCCGAGGTCACGATCCAGACGAAGGCCGGAATCGTGCCGGAGGGGCCGTACTTCGACTTCTCCTACGAGCGGATCGTGACCGAGGTCGAGGGGTCGCTGCGGGCGCTCGACACGGACTACATCGACATCCTGCTGCTGCACCGCCCCGACGCCCTCGTGGAGCCCGAGGAGGTCGCCCGTGCGTTCGACGAACTCGAGGCCGCCGGCAAGGTCCGCGCGTTCGGCGTCTCGAACCACACTCCGCGCCAGATCGACCTGCTGAAGACCGCGGTGACCCAGCCGATCGTGGCGAACCAGCTCCAGCTGTCGATCACGCACTCGCCGATCGTCGCGCAGGGCGTGGCGGCCAACATGGCGGGCCTCGAGCAGTCGATCACGCTCGACGGCGGCGGTATCCTCGACTACTGCCGCATCAACCGCATCACGGTGCAGGCGTGGTCGCCGTTCCAGGGCGGCTTCTTCACCGGGGCGTTCCTGGGGTCGGACGAGTACGCCGAGCTGAACGCCGTCATCGACCGCCTCGCCGCGCAGTACGACGTGCCGCCCATCGCGATCGCCACCGCCTGGATCACGCGCCACCCCGCGAAGATGCAGGTCGTGCTCGGCACGACGACGCCCGAGCGGGTCGCGGGTGCGGCGCAGGGGTCGGACATCCCACTCACGCGCGCGGAGTGGTACGAGCTGTTCCGCGCCGCCGGCTACCGCGTGCCGTAGGCGCGGAGTCGGTCCGCGCCGTCGGATCGTCTCGCCCACGTAGCATCGACGGCATGCGCACCGCGGCGATCCTCTGGCGTTCGACGCACCCGGGACCGACCGTCGTCGTCACGATCGTCGCGTTCGCGCTCGGACTGTCGGTGGGGCTGGATGCCGGGCGGCTGGCGATCCTCACCGGGTCCGTGCTGCTCGGCCAGGTGTCGATCGGGCTGTCCAACGACGTGATCGACGCCCCGCGCGACCGGACGATCGGGCGTCGCGACAAGCCGCTCACCGCGGACGGTGCGCCCGTGCGAGCGGCGTGGATCTCGGCGTTCGTCGCGGCCATCGTCGCGCTGGCGCTGTCGGCTGCGCTCGGATGGGGTCTCGCCCTCGCGCACGCGGTGTTCCTCGCCTCGGGATGGGCCTACAACGCGCGGCTGAAGTCGACGATCTGGTCGGCTGCATGCTTCGTCGTGGGGTTCGGCACGTTTCCCTCGCTCGCGTTCCTGGCCCTCCCGGATCCGCGCGTCGCTCCGCTCTGGGCATGGATCGCGGGCGCCACGCTCGGCGTCGCCATCCACTTCTCCAACGTGCTGCCCGATCTCGAGGACGACGCGCGCACCGGCGTCCGGGGACTCCCCCATCGGATCGGCGCGCGCGGCTCGTCGATCATCGCCTTCGGCGCGCTCATCGCCGGGGCCGCGGCCGCGGTCGTCGGCCCGGCCCTCGCGGCGGGCGCACCGGTCGCCGCGACGTCGTGGGTGGCCGGCGGCGCGGTCGTCGCCGTCTCGGCGTGGGGCCTCGCCGCGACGATCACGCGCGGACCGAGCCGGCTGTCGTTCCGGCTCGTGATGCTGTCGGCGCTGCTCCTCGCGGCTCAGCTGGTCGTCACGACGTGGCTCGGCCGCTGAGCGGACGCGAGGCCGCGCGGTCGAACCCCATCGCGTAGGCGCGGGCGAGGACGGTGCGCGCGGGCGTCGTCATCGCCACGCGGAACGCACCCGTCGTGACGCGATGCGCAACCGGGGAGCGGGGCCTGCCGAGGGCGGTGTTCAGCCCCGCCATCAACCCCGCGGCCCGCGCCGAGACCAGCCGGTCGCGCTCCCAGCGGGCGAGCGCCGCCGCCGGCTCCTCGCCGCGCAGCCACTCCACGAGGAGCGGGGCGAGCGTCGCCGCGTCGAGCAGGCCGAGGTTCATCCCCTGACCGCCCATCGGACTCACCTCGTGGGCGGTGTCGCCGATCGCCACAACGCGGCCCACCCGCATCCGCCGCGCCAACGCCCGACGGATGCCGAACGTCGTCGCCCGCTCGATCATCCCCGCGAGCGCGACCCCGCCCCCGCGCTGCGCGACCGCGGTCCGCAGACGCTCGAGCTCGCTCGCACCACCGGGCGCATCCGCCGCGGCCGCCGCCGACGTCATCGCCGCGTCAACGCCGTCCCACGCCACGAGCCGGCGTCCGCCGCCGGGGAGCGGGAACGACTCGAGGACGCCGGCCGGGTCGAGGGCGACAATGGCGACGTCGTCCGGCTCGCCGGTGGGACCGGGCACGTCGGCCATGACGTAGCGATCGCGGTAGCCGCGCTCGCGCACCCCCGCGGCGGGGAGGAGGGCACGCCCGGGGCGACCTCCCGCGACCACGACGACGCCCGCGCTCAGCACGGCATCGGCGTCGGCGTCCAGCACGACGTCGACGCGGTCGCCGCGGTCCGCGAGCGCCGTCACGCGGGCTCCGCGGCGCGGCTCCGGACCGCCGTGCGCGACCGCGGCCTCGGTCGCCGGCTGCGGAACCGCGGCCACGAACGGGAAGCGCACCGGCAGCCGGTCGAACCGGATGTCGCCGAGCACCCGCCCGCCCGACACGGCGAGGCCGCGCGGGATGCGCACCGCGTGCGCGAGCAGCCGGTCGGTCGCACCCGACGCCTCGAGCGCCGCGAGCGTCGGCGCATGCACGCCGATCGCACGGCTCCCCGCCACCGCTTCCGCCCGCGCCTCGAGCAGGACGACGTCCAGCCCCCGGCGCTGCAGCTCCGCCGCCGCGAAGAGGCCGGTCGGGCCGGCGCCGATCACGACCACGTCGTGGTCCACGCGCGCGCTCACGCGGCATCCCCCCGATGCACGGCGAGCAGCCGGAACGGACGCGCCCGCTCGACGACCCAGCCATCCGGAACGACGGCCGCGAGCTCCGCCGCGGTGTAGCTGCGCCGGATGCTGCGAAGGCCGTCCGTGCGCAGGAACGAACCGGGCGCCAGCGGCGTGATGCCGACGGCGTAGGCCGCGTAGGCCGCCCGCGAGCGGCGGATGTCGGAGAGCACCGCGATGCGCGACGCGAGCGCGGCGCACTCGCCCAGGAACCCCGGGACCCCGTCAGCCGGAAGGTGGTGGAGCACGTGGTTCGAGATGACGACGTCGAACCGCGCTCCCTCCCGGAGGAGCGCCGCGCTGTCGATGCGCCGGTACGTCACTCCCGCGACCGGCGCGGCCTCCTCGGCCACCGCGATCGACCGCGCGTCCGGATCGACACCGACACCCTCGACCGCGAACCCGTCACGCCGGGCGGCTGCCACGACGCGACGCAGGACGTCGCCGCCGCCGCATCCGACATCGAGGATGCGCGCGGGGCCGGATGCCGCGGCGAGCGCGGGACGGATGTGCGTGCGGTAGACGCGGCCCCATCCCGAGACGAGCGGGTTGAGCGTGCGGAACCGCCGGAGCGTGCGACGCAGCTGCACCGGGTCGCACGCCGGGTCGTCCATCAGCTCGACGAGGTCCGCGTCGCGCGCGTGGAGGCTCACGCCGGCGCCCGCCGCGTGAGCCGGGCCGTCTCGACCGTGAGCCCGGGTCCGAAACCGAGTGCGACGATCGTCGCTCCGTCGGCGAGCGCATCGTCGGCGAGCAGGCGCTGCAGGATGAACATGACCGTCGCGCTCGACATGTTGCCGTGCGCGCGGAGCACCTCGCGGGAGGTCGACATCGCGTCGTCGGACAGGCCGAGCCCGGACTGCACGCGGTCGAGGACGCTCCGACCGCCGGGATGGATGGCCCAGGCGTCGACGGCATCCGGAGCCGTGTCGCCGATCGTCGGACGCACGGCGTCGCGGATCTCCCGCCCCACGATGCGCGGCACGTCGGCGGTGAGCACCATCCGGAACCCCTCGTCCCCGATCGTCCAGTCCATGGCGGACTCGCCGTCATCGGTGATGGCGGTGGAGAAGGCGTCGAGCTCGAGCCGCGGGCCGGGGGTGCGCGCCGGGGCGGCGCTGACGACCGCCGCCGCCGCGCCGTCCGCGAACACGGCGGCCGCCACGATCTGATCCGGGTCGGAGGATGCCCGCAGGTGCAGCGAGCAGAGCTCCGCGCTTACGACCAGCACCACGGCGTCCGGCTGCGCGGCGCAGATGTGCCCCGCGGTGCGCAGAGCCGGGAGGGCGGCGGAGCAGCCCATGAAGCCGAGATGCGTGCGCTCGACGGTGACCGGGATGCCGAGGTCGCGCACCAGGCGGAAGTCCGGGCCGGGGGCGAAGAAGCCGGTGCACGAGACCGTCACGACGTGCGTGACCTCCGCGGCGGCCATCCCCGCGCGGGCGAGGGCGTCAGCGGCGGCGGCCGCGAAGAGACCGGGCGCCTCGCGCCGGTAGACGGCGTTGCGGACGCCGGTGAGCGGAGACAGCACTCGCCCGTCGGCGTCGAGGAACACGTGCTCGTGGTCGTCGGGGCGCGGGCCGTCGGGATCGCGGGTTTCGCGGGGTTCGCCGGGTTCGAGCTCGCCGAGCTCGGCGATGACCGTGGCGCGCCGGTCGATGGCGGCGCCGTCGAACGCCGCGCGGATGAGGCGCGCGCCCAGGCGGTCCACGCCCGGCTGGGCGGCGAACAGGTCGCGGATCGACGACTGCGCGAGCGTCGTCGCGGGCCGGGCCGTTCCGATCGAGACGATCGCGGGACGGTGCGCGGGTACGGGGTCGTTCAGAGCGGGACCTCCACTTTGCGGCGCGGGCGGACCCGGGAGCCGACCGTCGCTCTCACCCTAAGTCGCCGCGACCGACCGTGGGCAGTCCTTGACACGGTCGTGCGTCGCCGACCACGACCCGTCAGAGGTGGTCGCGCGCCCACAGCGCCGCGCTCGTACGGTCGGCGACGCCGATCTCGCGGAAGATGCGTCCCAGGTGCGCCTTCACCGTCGCCTCGCTGATGCCGAGCGCCGACGCGATCTGCTTGTTCGCGCGCCCCTCGGTCACCAGCTGCAGCACCTGCCGCTCGCGCGCGCTGAGGCCGTGCGCGGGATCCCCCGTCGGCAGCAGTGCGCCCGCCACCCGAGGGTCGAGCGGCGCGAAACCCGCCTGGACGGCGCGCACCGCCGCCCGCAGTTCGGCGGGCTCGGCATCCTTCAGCTGGTATCCCACCGCCCCCGCCTCGATCGCACGGCGTACGCGGTCGCGATCGGTGAACGACGTCAGGACGAGGACGCGCGTGCCCGGCGCCGCGTCGCGCACGGCGCGGGTCGCGGCGACGCCGTCCATGACCGGCATCGAGAGGTCCATCACGACCACGTCCGGATCGTGCCCGCGGACGAGGTCGACGGCCTCCGCGCCGTTCGCGGCGGCACCCACCACCTCGATGTCGCCGTCCGCCGCGAGCACGGAGGCCAGGCCCTCGCGGACCATCGCATGGTCGTCGACCACCAGCACGCGGATCACGACGCCGCCTCCGCCGGCGCGGACGCCGGGAGCCGGAGGCGCCAGCGCGTCCCCTCCCCCGGCGCGGTCGCGAGGGACAGCTCGGCGCCGGCCTGCGCCGCGAGGTCGACGAGGACGCGCGTACCGAGATGGCCGCCCGTGGGCTCCGCGCCGAGCACCGCCGGATCGAAGCCGGGGCCGTCGTCCTCCACCTCCAGTTCGAGGTCGTCGCCGGCACGGTGCAGCCGGATGACGACGCGGCAGGGTGCCGCGTGCGTCACCGCGTTGCGCAGCGCCTCCTGCGCGACGCGGTAGAGGAGCTGCTCGTCTGCCGCCGGGAGCCCTTCCCACGCGGTCGGCACGTCGAGCTCGACCGCCACCCCTCGGCTGCGCGCGGTCGCGGCGAGGTCGTCCAGCGCGTGGCCGAGGCCCGCCGCGCTGAGCCCGGGAGGGTAGATGTCCATCAGCAGCGACCGCAGCACGCGGACATCCCCGCGGACGGCGGCCGCGGCATCCCTGAGCCGCGTCGCCGACTCGTGCTCGCCGCGCCGGGCTTCGGCATCCGCCGCGCTCTCGACCGCGAGGCTCGTCGCCACGAGGTCCTGCACCGGTCCGTCGTGGAGCGTCCCCGCAATGCGGCGGCGCTCCGCATCGGATGCCTCGACCGCGTGCTGGAGCAGCGCGGCACGCCGGCGCTCCTCGTCGCGCACGCGGCGCAGGAGCCCCCACACGATCGGCGCGGTGAGCACGGCCAGCAGGAGGAGGCTGCTCGTCGTCACGCCCGCGAAGCCCCGCCACAGGTCGGCCGACCGCGCCGCCACCGGGTCGTACGGCAGGTACACCTCGAACAGCAGCTCGCGGCCGTCGGGCACCCACACCGGTCGATAGACCTCGAGGAGGCGCGAGCCGGTCTCGAACTCGTTCTCCTTCTCGGACAGGTCGGACACGGCGGCCCGGGTCGACGGATGCGCGAGCGCCTCGCGCTGCGCGTCGTCCAGCGCGAACGAGCGCCCGATCAGCGCGGGCTCGTCGGCGTACAGCACAACCCCGTCGGGGCTCCACAGCTTCACGCGGACGACGCCGTCGCCGAGCACCTGGTCGCGCACGATCCGGTCGAACTGCGCCACAGCGGCGGCGTCGCCGTCGGCGAGCGCCGTCGTCAACGCGGGCTGGACCACCGCCTCGGCCAGCACATCCGTCACGGTCGCCGCATCGTTGACGGCCTCGCGCTCGGCCAGCCACTGGGCCGCCCAGGCCGCGAGCACGAGGACGACGGCGAGCACAGCGACGAGACCGGCGGCCAGGCGGATGACGATGGTGCGGGTCCGAGGCGGGCGCCGCCGCGCGGTCTCGGCGCGCGCTGCGGCGACGAGGACGATCCAGGGCACGCGCGACTCCTCGACCACCGGATCGGCGGCCGAGGAGAGCGCGGCATCGGCAGAGGTCACTCAGTCGTCACCACCGTGGCCGCCGTGACCGGAGCCGCCGTGGTCGTCACCGGCGGCGTCGTCACCACCGTGCCCGGAGGAGCCGGAGCCCGAGGTGCCCGAGCCGGAGGAGCCCGAGCCCGAGCCGGAGGTGCCCGAGGTGCCCGAGCCGTTCACGTCCCGGTCGTCGCCCGGCTCGGTGCGCTGGTCGCGCGGGGCGTCGCCGCCGTGGTCGTCGGCGGACTCGGAGGGACGCGGGGTCGCCGTGGCGCCGCCGTTTCCGCGGCGATCGTCGCCCGGCTCCGTGCGCTGGTCGCGTGGGGTCGCGCCGCCGTGGTCGTCGACCGTGGGGCTGGGGGTCGGCGTCACGACCTGTCCGGACGCGGGGACGCGGACGGGAACGGACTGCGCGAACGACGCGTTGCCCCACAGCCCCACCACGGCGGGCACGGCGACGACGACGAGGGCACCCGCGGCGAGGAGGATTCGGTTTCTCATGTTCAGACCTTTCGCTCATTCTGTCCCGCGAGACGGCTTCGGCGAAGCGCGGGTCGTTCGGTACTCCTTCACACTCGTCGGATCCGCACGCGGCCACCATTGGACGATGGTCGTACGACCTGCGCGGCTACCCCACCCGGCACCCGCCTGTCAAGGCGATGGGCGGTCGGCCGGGGATGCGCCACGATCGACCGCGGGTGCCCGCTCCCGGTGGGTGCCGCGCGCCGCACCACGGCGCGTCGAAAGGAGAGCCCCTCGTGAGCATCGGAACCGGAATCGTCCTCTTCGTGATCGGTGCGATCCTCGCCTTCGCGGTGAACGTGCAGGTGTCGTGGATCGACCTCCACCTCGTCGGCTACATCCTGATGGGTGCCGGCGTGATCGTCTTCCTCATCGGCATCGTGCTGCTCGTGCGCAAGCGCTCGACCGTCGCGACGACGCGCACCGTCGACTCCGCGGGTCGCGAGCAGGTGACGCAGCAGCGGTCGGAGAGCGACCCCGGCGTCTACTGACCCGCGCCCTCGATTCGGGCTTCGGTCGCAGGTCGTCGCCGTCCGGCCCGGGGGGCGCTGGACGACGCCCTGCGACCGGGATCCGTCATTTGCTCCCGACGGTGATGGGCCGCGATCCGCGGGGTGTCGCGTGAGACCAGCGCCGCGGGCATCCGTCGCCGCGGGCATCCGTCGCAAAACACGGACCGAGCCGCCCGACACGCGGCAGACCGGCCCGCGTCGACGGCGCGCCGCCAGGCTGATCCGCGAAATCGCACGCCGTCATGCGCCCGCGACGGCGGTGAGCCGCGATCCGCGGCTCAGTACCCCTCGGGCTTGGTCGCCACGCCGTCGAGCCAGAGGTGATCCTTCGGGTCGGAGTGGACGCCGTCCGTCCCGACGTGCTTCGTCGAGATCTGCGGCCCCTTCGTGATGACGTGCACGAGCGCCATGGCGTGACCTCGCCCGAGACCGTAGTCGTCCGCCAGCCACTGGACGATCGGTGTGGCTTTCGTGCTCTCGTCGAAGCCCTTCTCGTGGGCGAGGGCGACGAACTGCCGCGGGGTGAGCCCCGTCTTCGCCTCGATGTTGTCGAGGTAGGCCTGGAACGTCATGTCTCTCCTTCGGGGAGCGCGGATGGGATGCCGAGCACCTCGATCCTCCTGTGCGACGGCACGGGTGTCCACTGTCGGTGGTGGTGTCGTACGGTGGACCCATCGGCCGGGGAGAGGGGATCCCGTGGCCGAGTGGCATCCGATCATGGCCGCCGTCGAGGGCCCGACCGGCACGTGGCGGATGATCGACCCGTCCGGCCGCGAGTACGGCCGCGTCGAGCTGCGCCGCATCATGAACGGGTCGGATGTGCGCTACAAGGCGATCTGGCGCGGGGACGTGATCGGCTGGGCGACGTCGCTGCGGCTCGCGTGCGAGCGCATCCATATCGCGTACCTCCGCGCGCACGGTCCGCAGGGCGGCGCCGCCGCCGACTGGGGCGACCGCTCGGCCCGACGCTGAGGTCGTGCGGGGTCGCCCCACCCCGGGCAGACTCGGCGCCGCGCCGCCGTACGATCGAGGCGGGGTCGACCGTGACGTGAGGGGGTTCGGATGCCGCTGGACCCGTTCTTCGCGGAGCGACTGCGCGTGCATCGCCGCTACCTCATCGCCCAGGCGGTGAAGGGCGTGCGCCGGAGTGTCGGCTCGTGGTGGGGCGCGGTCCGCGCCCACGCCCCCGACGGCACGGCGGGCATCGCGCGACGCGCGACGGGGGCCGCGCAGCCCGGCTCGGCGCAGTCCGGCTCGGCCGCGCGGCCCGGCTCGGCGCAGCCCGGCTCGGCGGCGCGCGCGAAGCACCGTCGTGCGGCGCGCGCGTGGGATCGCGCCGAGCTCGCGAACGTCGGCACGCCCGGCCCCGACGTCGGCATCGAGGATTTCGAGCTCCCCGTTCCCGGCTACCCGGCCGTGCGCGTGCGCGTCTACCGCCCCGCCGACCTCCCCACGCCGGCGCCCGCGGTCCTCACGTTCTTCGGCGGCGCCTTCCGCATCGGCGGGATCGACTACCCGACGACGGATGCCGCGAACCGCCGTCGCGCGGTCGCGGCATCCGTCGTCGTGGTCGCCGTCGACTACGCCCTCGCGCCCGAGCACCGGTACCCGACGCAGATCGAGCAGGGGCATGCCGCGCTGGAGTGGCTCTTCGACCGGGCGGACGACCTGGGTCTCGACCGCGAGCGCGTCGCGATCGCCGGAACGTCGGCGGGCGGAGCGATCGCCGCGGCCGTGACGCTCCTCAACCGCGACCGCGCGGGCAGGCGGCTCCGCCTGCAGGTGCTCGAGGTGCCGGTCGTCGACCTCACCGGGAGGCACATCGACCTGCGGGCGACGTGGGCGCTCCGCATCCCGAGCGTCATCGCGTTCCGCGAGCTGACGTCGGTCGCGCGCACCTACCTTCCCTCCCTCGCCGCCGCGCGCGAGCCGCTCGCCTCGCCTCTGCGGGCGGCATCCCACGCCGGACTCCCGCCCGCGCTCATCCTGACGGCGCAGTACGATCCGCTGCGCGGGAACGGGGCCGCATACGGGGCGGCGCTGCGGTCGAACGGCGTCGAGGCGACGGTGGTGCAGTACCTCGGCGTCACGCACGACATCCCGATCTTCACCGGCGCCCTGGCCGCCGCCCGGGCGTGGGAGGCGCAGGTCGTCGCGGCACTGCGCTCCCTGCACGATCCCGACGTAAACAGTTGATAACGAATCACCTGATCGAGGTCGCATTGCGCCATCTTTGACGCGGGGGACCAGCCGGCCCGCCGCCGCATGCCCGCGAGAAGGACGGACCATGAAGACCACTGAGGACCCCACCGCATCCGCCCGCCCGCCGCGCCGCCGGTCGGTGCGCGCCCGCGTGGCCGCGGCCGTCGCCGTCGCCGTGCTCGGCGCGCTCGCCGCGGTGGGTGTGGCCACGCCGGCGGGTGCGGCCGGCGCGCAGGTCACGGCGAACCCGACCACGATCGCGGTGGGATCGACCACGACGATCACCGCGTCGGGCCTCGGCGGGCTGGAGAAGGCGAGCTTCGGCCTCGGCGACACCTCCGCGGGGACGTTCACGGAGAGCAAGGGAACGAGCTACCAGGCGCCCGTCACCGATGGCACGGCGACCGCGACGTTCCAGGCGGCCAAGGCCGGTACGGTCACGATCGCGGTCGGCGACGGCGAGACGGTGCTGGGGACGGTCCAGGTCACCGTGAACGGCAACGCCCCCGCGGTCGTCGACGTGCAGGCGAGCCCCGGCTCGATCTCGACCGGCGCGACGTCGACCATCACGGTCACCGGGCTCGGCGGTCTGCAGCAGGCGTCGTTCGGGCTCGGCGACACGTCGGCGGGCACGTTCACAGAGAACGGCGGGACGACGTACGAGGCTCCGGTGACCGGAGGACGCGCCACCGCCACGTTCAGCGCGGCAGCGGCGGGGACCGTCACGATCTCAGTCGGCGACGGCGAGAACGTGCTGGGCACGACCACCGTCACCGTGACTGCGGCCTCTCCGACGCCCACGCCCACGCCGACCCCGACGCCGTCCCCCTCTCCGGCACCGGCCGACGGCGGACTGTCGACGGTGGCGATCATCTGGATCGTCGCCATCGTCCTCGTGCTGATCGCGGCCGCCGCCATCACGACCGCGCTCGTGGTCCGTGCGCGCCACCGGCGTGCGGCGGAGGCGGCCGCGCGAGCGCCGCACGACGACCGCCCCGGCCCTACGGTGTAGCGCGGCTCCGGCATCCGTCACGGTCACGTGGATCATTTGCGTCTCGTATATTACTAGCTAAGCTAGCTAAATGCCCGCACCGGACTCCACGACCACGCGCCCCGCTCCCGCCACCCCCGCCGACCGGGTGAGGCAGATCGCCGTCGCCGTCGGCACCGCGATCGCGCTCGTCGGCGCGTTCCTCGGATCCGGCGCGGCCGGGGGCACGCCGGTGCAGGATGCCGCAGACGGCGCCTTCGCCGCCGACGCGACGCTCCTCGCGCCGGCGGGCCCGGCCTTCGCCATCTGGTCGGTCATCTACCTCGGCCTCGTGGGATACGCCGTCTACCAGGCGCTCCCCCGCCAGGCGTCGCGCACGCTGCACCGCTCGGCGGGCTGGTGGATCCTCCTGTCGACGCTCTTCAACGGCGCGTGGATCCTGGTCGTCCAGGCGGGACTGGTGGGGCTGTCGCTCGCGGTGATCGCGGTCCTGCTCGTGGTGCTCGTCGTCGTCGCCGCGGTGCTGCGACGGCACCCTTCGGAGGGGTGGGCCGACACTGTCTTGGTCCACGGCACGATGGGCCTGTACCTCGGGTGGGTGACGATCGCGACGGTCGCCAACGTGACCGCGCTGCTCGTGCGCGCCGGCTTCTCGGGCGTCGGCCTCTCGCCGGATGCGTGGGGCGTCGCCGTCCTCGTCGTGGCGGGGCTGATCAGCGTTGCGCTCGCCGCGTGGAATCGCGGACGCGTGACGCCCGCACTCGCCACGGCGTGGGGCGTGTTCTGGATCGGCGTCGCCCGCTCGACGGGCGATCCCGCGTCGGGGACGGTCGCCGTGACCGCGTACGTCGTCGCGGCCGTGATCCTCGTCGCGGCCGTCGCGGTGCGCATCGCGGGGGTTCGGTCCTCGCGCGGCGTGGCCGACTGACCCGGGCGGGGGCGCGGGGCGCGGGGCGCGGGGGTGCGGGGTCGCCGGCGCTCGGCGCGGGCCGGCTCCTCCCCGAACTGGCCTCCGCAGCATCCGTCCACACGTGGCCACTCGAGCGCATCGAATGTCCGTGGACATTAGTATATTCGTTCTATGAGCCACTTCACCCCTGCAGTGGTCCGGGTGGCGGACGCTGTCGGGCGACTCGCCGCCACGCTCGACGAGGCAGACGACGACGATCTCGTCCGCGGTGCCATCGCGCATGCCGATCACGAGGGCGCGCGGATCGCTGGGTTGAGCGACGACGACCTCTTGCGCGTGCTCTCCGATGCGTCGGATGCGCGCAAAGGGCTGGAGCTGATCGTCGCCTCCGCGTCCGCCGAGGTGTCGCGCCGATCGGTGCGAGAGCTCGGCTACGCCGGGCTGGCTCAGCGGAAGGGCGTGCGGACGGCGACGGCCCTCGTGCAACAGGTCACGGGGCTCGCCCGTGGCGATGCGACGCGAGCCGCACGGGCCGGAGAAGAGCTCCTCAGCGCGCGGGATGAGCCGAGCGGCGCCGTCGGAGACGCGCAGGGCGGGCCGCCATCTCACGAGGTGCCGGCGTGGTCGTCGCGGTTGCGTCGGGCGTGGACGACGGGGCGGGTGTCGCAGGCCCAGTTCGAAGCGATCCGGGGCGGCCTGGGTGATCCTCCGCTGGATCGGTATCCGGACCTCGACCCTGACTTTCTGCCGGATGCGTGGGATCGGGCGGTCGCCATACTGCTCGACGAGGCGGCGACCTGGACGGTGGAGGATCTGCGCGCCCAGGCTCGTATCGCCCGCGACCGCCTCGACCCTGTCGGGGTGACGCTGCGGTTCGAAGAGCGTTTCGCCGCACGGTCGTTTCGTCGGTGGACGGACGAGGCGGGGCAGCAGCACGCCCGGATCGTGTTCGACGACGATGCGGCCGCCTGGGTCGACGCGATGCTGCGCGCGGCCTTGCGCCCTCGCCGGGGGCCGCGCTTCGTCGATGCCGATGAGCGGGGCGCGTCCGACGGGGACAGCCCGGAGAAGGTCGTGGCGGATGAGCGGTCCACTGAGCAGCTGCAGTACGACACGATTCTCGCGGTGCTGCGCACCGGCGCGAACGCCGACCCGAGCCAGGCGTTCGGTGACCGACAGCCCGGAGTGCGGATCGTCGTGGACGCGACGGCGCTGGTCGACGCCGGCGACCGCGGTCGGATGCGCGTGACCGGTGTCGGACACTACGAGGACGGCGGCCAGGCCGTCGCTCCCGGGGTCGTCGAGAAGTATCTCTGCGACGCGAGCGCGGTCGACGTGCTGCTGGACGGACACGGCCGACCCCTCGATGTCGGCCGGGAACGCCGCCTCTTCACGCGCGCGCAGCGCATCGCCATCGCCGTTCGAGACGGCGGGTGCGTCTTCCCCGGCTGCAACCGGCCGCCGTCCGAATGCGAGTATCACCACAACGATCACTGGTGGGATCACCACGGCCGCACCGATGTCGACGACGGCGTTCCCGTCTGTCGCAACTGTCACCTTCGCCTGCACAACCAGGGCTGGCGCATCACTCGCGAGCGTGACCCCCTCACGGGCGACGATCGCTACTGGCTTCATCCGCCGCCGGACCCGGCGACCGGTCAATCGCCTGCACCGATCCTCCTGAGCACTCGATCGCCGCGGCGGTTCGAGGCCGCATGACCGTCATGTGCTCATGGGGGCCGACGCGTGAGGGGCCGATCCGCCTCCTCGACATGCACTTCTTCGCCGGAGTCACATGCCGACCGACCGCGGGTGCCGGTCGCTAACGCGATGAGAAGCAAACCACCGGAGTCACAAGCCGGCCCGCCGAGAGAGAACGGGCGCCGATCGCCCGTGAGAGTCCCGCGACGCATCCCCTTATGCCCGCGATGCTGCGCCGATAGTATGGCGGCGTTCTGGGGTGTGAACTGGGGGTTCGCATGGGGATCAATATTCGCCTGCTCTTCGTCGCGGGCGCTGTCGCGGCCATCGCGACGGTCGCTGCCGCTCCTGCGTGGGCGGCGCCGCCCCGATCCGAGGGCGGCAGTTCGCCCGCAGGACGCATCACTCAGATCGAGACCGCTCAGATCGAGACCGCTCAGATCGAGACGTCTCGGGTCGCGGCCGGCGACCCTGCCGACCCTGCCGATCCTGCTGATCCTGCTCAGAGCGTCATCGCCCCCTTCCCCGACGGACTCACCAGAGTGTCGGGGGCATCTCGCATCGAGACCGCGATCGCCGCATCCGAGCGATACTCTCCGGGCGTCCCCGCGGTGTTCGTCGCCACGGCGACGAACTTCCCGGACGCGCTGTCAGCCGCCTCCGCCTCCGCGTTCGTGGGCGGTCCACTGCTCCTCACCACGAGAGACACGCTGCCGGCATCCGTGCTGGCCGAGGTTCAGCGGCTGACGCCCGAGCACATCTACGTCGTCGGCGGCACGGGAGCCGTGTCCGATGACGTCCTCGAAGGGCTCGCCACAGTCGCACCGACGACGCGATTCGCGGGGAGCGACCGATACTCCACCGGGACCGCAATCGTCCAAGGCACCTTCATCCAGTCGACGACGGCGTTCATCGCCACCGGCGCATCCTTCCCGGATGCGCTCGCGGCGACCGGCGCAGCCGGCGCATCCCGATCGCCGGTGATCCTCGTCGATGGGCAGCGGTCGTCGCTCTCCGGCGATACGGTGAGCCTGCTTGACGAGCTGGGCGTCACCGACGTCGCGATCGCCGGAGGGAGCAGCGTGGTGTCCAGCGGCATCGAGCAGCAGCTCAGCCTCTCCGGGCGGAACGTGATCCGTTACGGGGGCGGAGACCGCTATTCCACCGCCGCGATCATCAACGCCGCGTTCTTCGCGCCGGGAACAGACACCGCGTTCCTCGCGACGGGCACGGCGTTCCCGGACGCTCTCGCCGGCGCCGCGCTCGCCGGCAGGCTGGGAGCACCCTTGTACGTGACGCAGCCGGCGTGCATGCCCGACGTCACCCGGGCGGCCCTCGCCGTGCTCGGCAACGTCAAGACCGTCGTCATGGGCGGCACCGCAGCGGTCAGCGCGGCCAGCGCCGAGGGGCTCGGATGCCTCTCCGGCCCCGCCCCGACCATCACGGGAACCGTCCGCGTCGGCTCGACTCTGACGGCGCACGCCGGCACCTGGACCGACGGCACCTCGCTCACGTATCAGTGGTACGCGAACGGCGTGCCCCTCTCCGGCGCCACGGCCTCGACGCTCGGCCTCTCCAGCGCCGTGCAGGGGAAGCGGATCAGCGTGCGCGTCACGGGTGCGCAGACGGGATACGTCTCACTGACGAGGTCATCCAGCGCCACGGCGCCCGTCGCCGCGAAATCGACGCCACCGCCGCCACCGCCAGGTCCGCCTGCGAACCCCGGCGACTCGAAGAACTGCAGCGATTTCAGCACATGGAGGCAGGCGCAGTCCTGGTTCCTGACCTACTACCCGTACTACGGGGACGTTGCACGCCTGGACGCCGATCACGACGGGATCGCGTGCGAGTCGCTGCCCGGCGCACCCTGACCGGATAGCGGCCCGCACGGCCGCTGCGCTGACACGCGAATCCGCGCCCACCTCTCCCGAAGCCTCCTGTCTCGTCGGCGTGCCCCACCGCTAGGGTGAGCGAATGGACACCGCTCTGATTTCGGCGGACGGCCTCACCGCCGCCGAGGTCGCAGCGCGCGCCGCGGACGGACGCACGAACGCGTTCCAGGCGGAGGCGAGCCGCAGCGCATGGACGATCGTCCGGGCCAACGTCTTCACCCTCTTCAACGGCATCGTCTTCGCGTGCTTCTTCGTGCTGTTCCTCGTCGGCCACTGGCAGGACGCACTCTTCGGATTCGCGGCCTTCGCGAACGCGATCATCGGCTGCGTGCAGGAGTTCCGGGCGAAATCCGCACTCGACCGCCTCGCGCTGCTGAGCGCCGCACCCGCCCGCGTGCGTCGCGACGGCGCGGAGATCGAGATCCCGCCCGCCGAGGTCGTCCTCGACGACCTGCTCGTCCTGCGGGCGGGCGACCAGATCCCCGCCGACGCCGAGGTGCTCCACACCCGCGGACTGCAGATCGACGAGTCGATGCTGACCGGCGAATCCGACGCCGTCGACAAGCACCAAGGCGACGAGGCGCTGTCCGGCTCGATCGTCGTCGGCGGCGAGGGCACGGCGCGGGTCACCCGCGTGGGCGCCGACGCGTACGCCAACCGATTCGCGGGAGAGGCCAAGCGGTTCTCCCTCGTCGCCAGCGAACTGCGCACCTCGATCAACCGGGTGCTGAAATGGGTCGGCTGGGGGATCGGGCCGATCGGGCTCCTCGTCTTCAACGCGCAGATCATGGTGGCCGGCGGCTACGAGACGGCGTTCACGACCGGCCGGTGGGTGCAGGCCGTCGTCAACTCGATCGCCTCGCTCACGGCGATGATCCCGCTCGGGCTCGTGCTGATGACGAGCATCGCGTTCGCGGTGGGCGCCGCGAAGCTCGCGAGCCGCCAGGTGCTCGTCAACGAGCTGCCCGCCGTCGAGGGGCTCGCCCGCGTCGACCTCATCTGCCTCGACAAGACCGGCACGCTCACGATCGGCGAGATCGGGTTCGACGCGGCGCATCCGCTCGCACCGGTCGACGGCTGGCAGGATGCGCTGGCCTGGTACGCCGCATCACCGGATGCCAACGCCACCGCCCGGGCGATGCGGGACGAGTATCCCGTCGGCGACGTCGCGCTCGACGCCGCCGGGTACATCCCGTTCTCGTCCGCCCGCAAGTGGAGCGCCGTCTCGTTCACCGCCCCGCACACCGACGACACCGTGCGCCGACCCGCGGGCACGTGGGTCCTCGGCGCGCCGGAGATGATCTTCGGCGATGCCGCGACCTCGCCCGCGTCCGCGTTCGGCCGCACGGTGACCGAGCTGGCAGAGACGGGCCGCCGGACGCTCGTCCTGGCCCGCACCGACGAGCCGATCACCGCGGCAGACATCGAGGCGGAACGGCTCCCCGGCACCCCGACCCCCGTCGTCGTGCTGACGTTCCGCGAGCAGGTCCGGCCGGATGCGGCGCAGACGCTGTCGTACTTCCGGCAGCAGGGCGTCGGCATCCGCATCATCTCCGGCGACAATCCGCGGACGGTCGCCGCGATCGCGCGCGAGGTGGGCCTCGACGTTCGCGAGGGGTTCGACGCGCGCACCCTCCCCGACGACCCGGACGAGCTGGCCGACGTGCTCGAGACCCACACGGTGTTCGGCCGCGTCACGCCCGAGCAGAAGAAGGGCATGGTCGTCGCGCTGCAGAGTCGCGGACACACCGTCGCCATGACCGGCGACGGTGTCAACGACGCGCTCGCCATCAAGACAGCCGACATCGGGATCGCGATGAACTCGGGATCGCCGGCGACGAAGGCCGTCGCACGACTGGTCCTCCTCGACGGCCAGTTCTCGCACCTCCCGGACGTCGTCGCCGAGGGTCGCCAGGTGATCGCGAACGTCGAGCGGGTCTCGATGCTCTTCCTCACCAAGACCGCCTACGCCACGGCGCTCGCGATCGTCTTCGGCGCGTTGGTGCTGGAGTTCCCGTTCCTCCCACGGCAGCTGTCGATCACCGATGGGCTGACGATCGGCATCCCCGCGTTCTTCCTCGCGCTGATGCCGAACGCCCGCCGGTACGTGCCCGGGTTCCTGCGCCGCTCGCTCACGTTCGCGATCCCCGCGGGACTCATCGTCGCGCTCGGGCTCACGTGGTACACCTTCGTCGCAAAGGGCCTCGGGGTCAGCGAGGAGCAGCTGCGCACGGGGGCGACCATCATCCTCGCGGTCGTGGGGATCTGGGTGCTCGCGGTGCTGTCCCGCCCGCTCAACCGCTTCAAGGTGCTCGTCATCGGTGCGATGTTCGTCGCGCTCGTCGTGGTGTTCACCGTTCCGCTCGCGACCGGCTTCTTCGCGCTCGTCGATCCGGGCGAGGACCTCGCGATCGCCCTCACCGGGATCACGGTCATCATGATCGCCGGCATCGAGGTGGTGCGGTTCATCCACCGCCGGCTGGTGGCCCCGGCGTTCACTCCCTCCGCGGTCGCGCCGGCAGCGGGCGCGGATGCCGCGGCGACCGGCGGTCCGGATGCGACCCCGGCATCACCCGTCTCCACCGCGGTGGGCGCGGTCATCGCCACGGTGGTCGCCGTGCTCGCCTACGCGATCGGGTTCCTGTCCGCGGGGCTCGGGGTGCTGGTGCTCCTCAGCCGCTACGAGGAGCCGGATGCCGCCGAGGCGGTCACGCTCTCCCTCTCCGGCGCCGGGATCGCACTGTTCGGGCTGCTCGTCGTCGCCGTCGCCGCGGGCATCCGTCGCGGCAGCGGACTGTCGCGCCTGCTCGTCACGGTCTATCTCGCCATCGCGGTCGTCCTGAGCACGGTCATCGTCATCACGAGCGATCGCTGGGACGGGGGCGCGAGCGCGGTCGGCCTGGTGGCGGTCGTGACGATCGTGCTGCTGTGGACGCCGCCGGCCTCGCGTCGCTTCGGCCGCATCCGCGACTCGTCGATGACTGCGCGGCCGGCCGAGGCATCCCCGCCCACGGCCCGCTGAGACCGCCGCGATTCCGGGCCCGGACGCACGACAGCCGGAGTCCGTGGGGACTCCGGCTGTCGGGTGCTGCAGATCAGAGGGGGCGGATGTTCGCCGCCTGCATGCCCTTCGGGCCGCGCTCAGCGTCGAATTCCACCTTCTGGTCCTCGCGAAGCTCCTTGAAGCCCTCGCCAGCGATCGCGCTGAAATGCGCGAACCCGTAACCCTTCTCGGAGTTGAACCATTTCACGGTGCCAGTGGCCATCGTGTCTTTCCTTCTGTTGTTCGGGCCGCCGGAGCGACCGTATGTGCCACGTCGACCGATGCGACGCGGACGGTGGGGGCGACGGTGCGTGATCGGCGCCGTCGGGGAGAGTTCGGGCGACGCGGATGCCTCGACCGCCGCGAACGCGTCATCACGCGTGCGATGGACGCCGAGGTCCTCGCCGCGGCCTCCCCGGGCTTCGAAGCCGAGCACGCCGACGCCGACGAAGCCGGCGTACTCACCGGCACGCGAGGCGACGTGCACGTCGGCATCGGCCTGGCGCCAATCCAGCGCGGTGCCGGAGAGAAGCGCGGCACCGGACAGAGGCTGGTTGCCGGAGAGAAGCGCGGAGGCGGAGACAGGCGCGGCGGCGGACGGAAGCCCGGCGCCGGAGAGAAGTGCCGTGCCGTCCGTGGTCGCGGAGACGCAGGCGGCGTGGTCGCGAGATGACGCGGGAGAGGACCCGACGACAGTCCCCGCGTCGCACGCGGACAGATCGCGAGGTGACGCGAGCGAGAGGGAGGAGAGCAAGAGGGCCTTCGGGGAGCGCGGGTGGAGAACGCGCGAGATAGAGGAAGTCGGAGAGGCGGCGAGAGCGGCCGGCGTGCGATGCGTTCTGCGGCTCCACAATGAGGCAGAGGATTCACGACGCGATGACCCGGGATGCCGGGTTCCCCTCAACAGTAGCATGCCGCCCTCCGATCGCGGCCGGCGGGTCTAGGTTCATGATCGTGACCACCCCCGCCCCCGCCGCATCCGCCGCATCCGCTCCGACCGCTCCGACCGCCCCGCCCGCGAACCTGCCGCTGCGTCAGCGTCCGTTCGACATCGTCTTCCTGGTGATCTTCTCCGCGTTCATCGTGACGTGCATCATCAGCGACTCCGTCGAAGGGCTGGGGCTCGACCAGGTCGCCGACTCGCCGAACATCCTCGTGCAGTGGAACTACTGGTACGCGAGCAATTTCGATCCGCTGTACCAGTCGCATCCGCTGTGGCTCCGGTTCATCAGCGGGACCTCGGCGTTCGTCTACATCGTGTTCTATGTGCTGCTGATCATCTCGATCGTGCGTGGATGGAACGGGATCCAGCTGCCGAGCGTCATCTACGCGACGATGATCATCGCGCTCACCGGCATCCCGATCTTCGGTGTCGAGCTGTTCGGCGGACCCGGGCAGGCGACGCCGAACGTCGCGGTGTTCCTCGCGTTCAACCTGCCGTACATCGTGTTCCCGCTTCTGCTCCTGATCCGGATGCGCAAACCGCTGCCGTTCACACGGCGCTGGTAGCGCGTCCCCCGAGACACGGCCTCCACGGCCCCGGAGACAGCAGTGCGGGCTGCATCATCGCGATGCAGCCCGCACCTCCCGGCCGGAGCCGGGGTCGGGGTCGTCAGTCCTCGGTGCTGCGGCGGGGGCGACGCAGCAGGAGGGCGACGATGCCGCCGACGATCAGGGCACCCGCGCCCACCGGGACGACAGGGTTGATGCTGCCACCGGTCTCGGCGAGTCCGGCCGGCTCGGCGTTCGCCGGGCTCTCGGCGAGCACCGCGGTCGGGTGCGCGGGCTTCGGGTCCGCCGGGCTCTCCGCGTCGACGATGGTGCAGTGCTGCACGTCCTCGTACACGGCGGGCTGGGCGGGGATCGCGGCGGAGATGAGCTCCGGCTCGCCGTAGACGGCGGCCTCCGCGGGGTGCTCGACGTCGACGTAGACCGCGTCGCTGGCGGGAACGTCGACGACCGTCTCGTCCCACGCCGGGGTCACGAGGTCGTACTCGACGTGCGACACCTCGGGCTGCTCCGGCGAGCCGGGCTGCGCGGCGACATCCACGACCGTCTCGTCCCAGGCCGGGGTCACGACGACCTGCTCGTCGTAGGCGGGCGTCACGACGACCGTCTCGTCCCAGGCCGGGGTCACGACCACCGTCTCGTCGTACGCGGGCGTCACGACCACCGTCTCGTCCCATGCGGGCGTCACGACCACCGTCTCGTCCCATGCGGGGTAGACGACGACCGTCTCGTCGTACGCGGGCGTCACGACCACCGTCTCGTCGTACGCGGGCGTCACGACCACCGTCTCGTCGTACGCCGGAGTCACGACCACGGTCTCGTCGTACGCGGGCGTCACGACGACCTGCTCGTCGTACGCCGCCTTGTCGACGACCACGCTGGTCGCCCAGTAGAAGTAGGAGCCGTTGCCCTCGCCCTGGTGCAGCACGACGCCGGTGTCCGACCCGTCGTACTTCTTGTTGTCGGCCTTCCAGTGCGACGGCTGCGTGACGGGCGTGTCGCCCCGCACCGGACCGCGGCCGCCGCCGACCCACGAGTACCGGGTGTAGGCGGTGTGCGTCACGGCGTCGTGGTGCACCGTCTTGGTGACGGCGTCGTGGTGGACGACCTTCGTGACCGCGTCGTGGTGGACGACCTTCGTGACCGCGTCGTGGTGGACGACCTTCGTGACCGCGTCGTGGTGGACGGGAGTGGTCACGGCGTCGTGGTGGACGACCTTCGTGACCGCATCGTGAGTGACGACCTTGGTCACGGCATCGTGGTGCACCGTGGTCGTGACTGCGGCGTGCGGGACCGTGGTGGTCACGGCGTCGTGGTGGACCGTCGTGGTCTCGGCGGCGTGGTGGACGACGTGCGAGACCTCGGCGACGGGCGCGACGGCCGGCACGTACGGCTGGTCGACGACGACCCGCTCGGCGTACTGAGCATCGTGGTGGACGACGTGCGACACCTCGGCGACGGCCGGCGTCACGAGCAGGCGCTCGACCCAGGCGGCGCGGGCCGGCGTGATGAGCGGCGCCGGGCCGTACACGGCGGGCTGGCCGGCGACGGCCGGGCTGACGAGCGTGTGGCTGATCGTGCAGGTGGACTCCGCCGGCGCGGCCTGAGCCGCCTGAGCCGGCAGGCCGATTCCGAACGCGAGTCCGCCGGCGAGAGCCGCGGTGGCGATGGTCTTGGTGAGCATGGTGGTTCCTTCCCCCTTGTGCGCCCGCCGGTTGACTGCGTGTGTTCGACCGGTTCTGCGAGCGACCTCTAGGAGGCTATGAAGCGACGCTCAGGGCGCCCTCAAGGGAGCGTCAAGCACGCCTCAGGCTTCGCGCGTTGAGCAGAACCTGAGGATCGGAGGCCTGGTGTCGGGCGATGTGCGCGGATCAACGCCCACAGAACAGGGCGATGTGCACAGTCCACGGAGGAGGGATGGATATGGCGCGCCAGGTCGTCGCCGCACCCCGGCACGACACACCAGCGGCACAGCGCGACGAGCACCCCGGCACGGCACGCCAGCGGCACAACGCGACGAGCACCCCGGCACGGCACACCAGCGGCACAACGCGACGAGCACCGCGGCACGGCGCGACCGGAACCGGAGGGCGCCGACCACGACCGGGCCGCCGCGAGACGGACCCGGGCCGTCGCGAGCGCCCGGAGCGTCAGCCCGTCGCGCGCACGGACGTGTGCGGACCCTCCGGCGCGGTGAGCGTCACCGTCGCCGACATCGTCGCTGCGAGCGGGATGTAGATGTCGTAGAGCGCGCCACCGAGCTCGTCGCGGTACGCGAATCGGATGCCGCTCACCGGCGGCCGCGGCGGGAACGGGATGGGGAGCGGACGTCCGCCGTCGCGGCGGATGTCCGGCAGCGCGATCGAGGCCGTGAGCGTCGGACCGAGCGGCAGCCCCGGGAGGACCGGCAGCACGTGGGCGGTCCCCCCAACGGCGTCACGCATGGTCCCACCCCCTGCGACCGCACCGCCTGCGAGCGCACCCCCGGCGACGGCATCCCTCACGTGACCACCCAGCGGCGGCCCGATGACGATCCGCCGCGCGGCCGACACCGAGAGCACGAACGGCGGCCGCGCCGTCCTGCCCTCGGTGCTCGACACGGTCACCACGACTGCCGTCGCCGAGGCGCGGGTGACGGCGACCAGCTCGAGGTTCGGCGGCTGCGGAGCGGTCCATCCCGCCACGTGCGCGACCTGCTCGGCGGCGCGTCCGAGCGGGTCGACGAGTCGCAGGCCCACATCGACCGGCTGCGTCGGATCAGCCCGCGTGAACCACACGGCGAGCGGCGTCCGACCGCCCGCGCGCTCCCCCCGCACGACGACCGCCACTCCCGCTGCGGGCGCGGCCGGATCGACGGCGGCCAGAGCGGACAGCGGGACGAGGGATGCCGCGGCCATCCCCTCCTCGGTGAGGGCGGCCGCGGTCAGCCCGCCCACGAGGTGCGGGCCGAAGTCGGTGTCGGCGATCGGAGCCGACGTGGAGGTCCGCGCGACCAGCACGCTGTGGTCGGGGGACGCCGATTCGACGACGAGCGGGTCGAGGTCCGGCGGACCCGCCGGCGGGACGCGAACGGTGACGATGTCGGACGCGGGCGAGAGGATGCCGCGCCACGCGCGCTCCGGGATGCCGCTGGTGTCGGGCTCGGCGACGGCGCGGACGTACCAGGTCTTCCAGCTCGGCTCCAGGGCGCCGGTCCAGCGACCCCGGAAGATCGGCTGCCCGGTGACGAGGTCGAGGTCCGCCGGCGCGGGCGGGTCCGCCGGGGCGGTGGCCGCCGCGAAGGCCGGTGCCCCCATCGAGTCGGCGCGACGGGCGGCGTCGAAGGCGTGCGTCCGGTACACCCGGAACCGCGAGACCGGCACGTCGCTGGGCACCTCGAGGTCGAGGTCGGCCCCCGCGACCGTCACCTCGGGCCGGGCGAGCGGCTGCGCGGGCTGCACGACGCGCGGCGCGATGAAGACCTGCGTGACGTCCTGGGCGGCGGTGTTGTACGGCCACGGCGAGTCCGCACCGCTCGGGGTCGTCGAGGTGACCACGAAGAACTGGATGCCGGTCGTCCCGCGCGCGAGCGCGACATCCGCCTCCCGCCGGTCGCCCGGCACCTCGAGCACCCGCCGGAAGGCGAGCCGGCACTCTTCCGGGTGGGCGATGAGCAGCTGCCGCACCGCGACCAGCCGCGCGCCGGGGACGACGCCGGGCGCCGGCTCGGCGACACCGCAGCGCTCGCGCAGGTACTGCTCGCTCGCCTGCCACACGACGAAGGACTTCACGTTCGCCGCGGCCGCGCCCCACACCACCCGCACGTGCGAGCGCCCGTCCGAGTCGGGCAGGCTCGCGAGCGGCACGCCCGGCAGCGGCGTCGTCGCGGGGATCACCGGAACCGGGCTCCCCACGGACGCGAGGATCGCGCGCGCGGGGTCGTCGGGCGCCCACGCCGTCGGACTGGGGCCGACGGCGAGCGCCCGCCGCGCCCAGACATCCACGCCCCACCGGTCGGTGGCCGAGAAGTCGAGGGCGGGGAGGTCCACGTGCACCGCGAAGCGGCGCGGTTCGCCCTGGCCGGGACCGGCGGCCGCGGCGGGGATGCCGTTCTCGTCGAGCGGCGCGACCGTGCACCCGACGCCGGTCGGCACGTCGCCCGCGAACGAGAGCGAGAAGCTCCGGCGCACCGCGCCGGCCGGGACCGCCTCGGGCCCGATGCCCGTGGGCGGAGGCATCGCCGGCGAGGTCATCGGGTAGAGGACCGCGGAGAACTCGACCGAGGTCGTGGAGCGCTCCGCGAACTCGACGATGACGTCGACGTCGAGCGTCGCCGGGCACTGCGGCGCTCCGGCATAGGTGGCGCGGAGCGTGAGGTTCGCGAGCATCGGCAGCGTCGCCGCCGGCTCGATGCCCGCGTACAGCGTCTCTGTCCACGGCGACCAGATGCCGTGCACGTCGGAGAGCGCGGCCGCGTACAGCTCGTGCCGCCCGCCGCTGCCGAGCGGGATGTCGGTCACCGGATCCACGCTCGCCAGCAGCGATTCGCCGGGCGCGAGCGGCGGGACGTTGGGGATGCGCCATCCGTCGACGTCCGGTTCGAAGGCGAACAGCGGCTCGGCGATCCCCGCGCCCGATGTGGTGCGCACCGGCGCGAACTGGGTGACGTGCACGGTCGCCGCGTCCGCGGAGAGCGGCGGCCACGTCGACCGCACGTTCTCGCGCCACGGCGCGTCGAGCGCGGCGGGCGGCTGCAGCGAGTAGCGCGCAGCCGCGTAGGGCAGCGGGGCCGGCGTCTGACCGTGCATGACCGGGGGCGCGTAGGCGGCGTACTCCCCCGCGGGCAGCGGCACCTCCACGTTCCACCCGGGGCCGGAGGCGCGGAACACCGGCCCGGCCGCGTAGGTCGCCGTCACGAGGAACTCGGGCGCGGGTGGCAGCGCGACGGCCGTGGTCCGCGCCGTGCGGAACGGATACGCCGTCCCGAAGCCCAGCGCGAGGTTGGCGAACGGGTCGCTGACGACGGGGATCGACAGCAGCGGCCACGGCGCCGCGTCGATGGACGCCGGCCGTCCAGGAGGTCCCGCCACGGGGGTGGGGTTCGTCACCCGCGCCTGCTCGTTCTCGGGAAGACCCGGCGCGTAGAGTCCGGCGATCCGGCCCAGCAGCTCGGCGGCAAGGCGATCGACGAACGCCGCGGGGTCCGGTGCCTTCCACGTCGGTGCGGCCACGCCGGAGGGAAGGGTCGCCGCCCAGCCGACCGGGGGCGCGCCGCGGGAGATGCGGTCGAGGGCCGCATCCCGTGCCGGCATGGTCGCGGTCACGAGGCCCTGCTCGTACCCGTCGTAGTCGGTGCCGGGGATGCCGTCCTTGGGCACGGGCAGACCCACGTACTCGATCGGCTCCCAGTCGGGGGCATTGACGATGTCGTCGAGAGACACGATGCGCGTGACCGGATCGACTGCGTTCGTGATGATCGCGCACGTGGCGCCCGGGGTACGCAGCTCGACGTGCGCCGTGGGGCTGCCGGTGCCGGAGGTGCCGATCGCGGTGACGGACTCCTTCGCGCCCGTGCGCCAGCACAGGCGCACCACCACCGGCTGGGACGGATCCGCGACGCCGCAGTCGATGACGACGCGGCCCGCCGGCGTTCCCCAGTCGACGCGCAGCGCACCGTCTCCGGTGGGCTGCACGGCGACGTCGGCGGGCCGCGCATCCGTGGAGGTCGCCGGACGGCGCCACACGGTGAAGACACCGTGCGGCACCCCCAGGTCCCCGTGGCATGCCCACGCGAGGCGCAGGGTGAGCCCGCGGGATGCCGCAGGGTCGCCCTGGCCGTCGGCGGGCGGGAGCTGCTGCCCGTGCGACTTCGCCACGGCGGCCCAGTCGATTCCGACCGCCTCCGCGCGGAAGAACCCGGGGTTCGGGATGCGGGCCATCAGTCCTCCTCCTCCCACGGCGCGGCCACGAGCGGGACCGACAGCAGCGGAGTGCGCGCCTCGGCGCTGCCCGCGGGTCCGTCGAGGTCGGTCACGAGGTCGAGGCGCAGGCGCGTCCCGCGCGCGTTCGGACCGAGGAAGGCGATCGCCCGCGTCCCGCCGGGGCCCGTGGCGACGCGCGAGACCGGCGCGTCCGGAAGACCCGGATCGGCCGGGCCCACCGCAGCGGCCACCGTGAGCCACGGCCACGGCACGCTCGCCCAGTAGTGGTGCGTCGGGTCCGGGTCGGTCGCAGCGGCGTCCACCTTCTGCGGGGTCGGGCGGGACCGCACGATCTGCTCGCTCGACTCGACGACGACGGCGACGGGCTGCGGGACGGGGTCGGTCGTCCACAGCACGTGCACCGCGGGGAACCCCGGGACCTGGGGTGCGCCGAGCCCCGCCTGCTCGAACGCGTCGTCGAGGACGGGACCCGGCACGCTCCCGACGAGCGGGGCCAGTGCGGAGGGTGTCAGGATGCCGCGCCCCTCCCCGCGGGACCCGCCCACGAACGCCGCGAGGTCGGCGGCATCCGCGAACCGGCCGGTGCGGAACGGCACCCGGTAGACGATGTCGCCCGTGCCGCCGGCACCCTTCCTGCGCGCGTGCACGTCGAGGAGGTACTCGGTGAGCGGCTCGAAGATGTAGGGCAGCGTCACGGTGAAGGTGCTGTGGTCGAAGCCGGAGGCGTCGAGGCATCCGAGGTCCACGACCAGCCCCTCGACCGCCTCCCGCCAGGGAGTCGTCACCCCGTACGGGTCGATCGCGGTCGCGTAGGCCGACCCGCCGACCAGCGGAACCTGCGGCACGGGTTCATCGGGCTGATCGGCGAGCCGGGGATGGATGCCGGATGCCGCGTGGACGACGGCGTACAGCTCGAGGCCGTACGCGTCGAACAGCGCGGCGACCCGCTGCGACGAGAACGTGATGCTCACCCCGGCGTGGGTGAAGACGCCGGTCTCGTCCGCCGCCGGGACCGTGCCGAGGACCCACGGCGACAGGTCGGTGACGACGTCCGAAGGAACGGTCGCGGGGGCCGTCGTGCGGAACCGGAAGCTCTGCGTCTTCGTCGACGTGTGGTCGCCGGGGAGATCCCCCGGGCCGAGGGTCGCCGCGGGCGGCTGACCCTGGGGCGGGCTGTGCGGGTCTCCGGTCACGGGCAGCCACGTCGCCTGCCAGTCGACCTCGACGGCGTACGTCGTTCCCGGCGTGAGCAGCGGCTCGCTGCCCGCCGGCTGGGTGAGCGCCGTGTTCAGCGCCTGCTGATCGGCGTTCAGTGTCGACGTGTCCCAGTCGTACCGGCGGGTCTCGGACGCGAGGACCGCCTCGACCGCGACCACGTAGTACGCCGGGAAGGACGTGGTGCTGCGCCGGCGGTCCCACCCGGTGACGATGCGCGCCGCCTTGCCCCCGAGCCCGTCGAGACGCACGTAGACGGCCACGAGCTTCTCGGTCGACATGAGCCGACCGGCGAGGTGGCCCGCGCGGCTGACCGGCTCCGCCCAGGGTCCCGCGGGGTCGATCCAGGTGCCGGGGATCGGCGTCGGCGACGGCACCAGGTCCGACCCGTCCACGCGGTGCGCCTCGAGCTCCGATCCGTCCTCTGCGCGGGCGGACACGGTGAGCCCGTACTCCAGGCCGATCCGCGGCATCAGCATCAGCAGGCCCACGCTCTCGAAGCCGTCGCCGTCGCCGGGATTGCCCGCCGCGAACGACACGCCGTCGGCCAGGCGGTCGGGGGTGAAGCCGGATGCCGCCCACGCCTCCTCCACGAGCTTGCGCGCCAGGTCGTCGCCCCCGGGCGCCGGGTCGGCGAGGTCGTGTTTCGGCGAACGCAGGATCTCGCCGAAGCATCCGGCATCCTGCACCGCCGAACGCGACCCGGTCGCCGCGGCGGCCCGTGCGAACGCCGACACCGTGGCCGGATCCCACGCCGTCGCCTGCTCCGCGGCGGGGTGGTCGTAGAGGGATCCGCCTGCCGCGGCGTGGGCGTCGAGGCCCGCGAGCGCGGACGCTCCGGCGAGCCGCCCGCGCAGGCTCACGCCCGCCGCGGGGCTCTGCGCCCAGCGGGACATCGCCGCCCGCGAGTCGCGGACCGACCGGTCGTGGCAGGGCACGGCATCCCCGACCACGACCGCGGGATCCGTCCCCTGAAGCTGATCGACCGCCGGCGCGATGCGCCACGGCTCGGTCACGGTCATCCCGGTCCGCACGGGGGCGGTGCGCACCGTGCCGGGAGCGTCGGGCCACGGGATGCCGGCGAGCGCCCACCCCGCGGGGCTCGGCCCGAGCGGCTGCCCATCGAACGTCCACAGCACCGAAGCGGGCGCGGCCGCGGTGGCGCAGATCGTGCCCCACCGCTCGTCGACCGTGGTCGTGAGGGCCTCGCCGCACGGCACGGCGGCCGGATGCGGGTCGGGAGTCCAGTCCAGCAGGGCGAGCTGCAGCGACATCGCCTGCGCGTCGCTCTTCTGCACCCACCACACGCTCGCCGCCGACTCGCCCGCAGGCGTCGGGGGGATGAGGGCGCCGCCGGTGAGCCGGACGGCGGTGACCTCGTACCGCCACCAGTGGTCGCCGAGCTGCATCCACGGATTGGCGGGAGCGCCCCCGTAGGTTCCGAGCACGCCGCCGAGGATGTCGGCCTGGTCCGTCTTCGCGAGGGTGAGGAACGACACCACCGGGATGGCGTCGATCGGCACGTCGTCCGGGACGGCACCGCCGCCCTCGACGGCCTTCGCGATGACGCCGTCGACGGGCTCGCCCACCCCGGCGCCTTCGAGCAGGACGTGGATTGTGCGGGTGACCAGGCCGACGCCGGTGACGAGGTCCTGCACGGTCGGCGGCACGATGCCGGGGTCGTCGCCGATCGTGAGCTCGACGGAGCCCTCGACGCTGAAGAAGAAGAAGTCCACCTTGCCGTGCACCTCGCCGTGCACGTAGAGCTGGTCGGTGGCGCCGCGGTAGATGATGACGAGCTTCGCGCTCGCCGAGATGCTGATGATCCACAGGCGCAGCTCGCCGCTGACCTCGATGATGCCGCCGACGTACAGGGGGTCGGGGGCGAACAGCGCGTCGAAGCCGGCCGCCGCCTTGAAGTACAGGCCGATGGACTCGCTGCCCATCAGGACGGCCTCGATGTGGAACCCGGTGGCGAACACGAGCCCGTCGGAGCCGAGCGGCGGGCTGGTGGGCAGGTGGATCCCGTCGCCGTGGACCTCGAGGTAGCCCGAGCCGGTGAACATGTCGAGCACCTTGACCGTGGCCGGGTGGTCGTAGCTGCCGAGCTCGACGTACCAGTGCGACGTGTGCTTCGTGTCGAAGAACGCCGTGACGGGCACGGTGACCGACAGGAGCGAGCCGATCGCGTACTCGATGCGCAGGGCGATGAGCACCGTCCCGCGGCCGAAGTCGAGGTCGATGACGGCGATGATCGTCGCGGTGGTGTCGCCGCCCAGCTCGGGGAGGGTGGGGGCGAACACGTTCGCGAGCGCGAGCAGCGTGATGTCCGGCCCGGGGGTGGAGATGAGGAGCACGCCCTTGAGGTTGAGCGTGAAGCCGCCGTCCGCCGTGCCGAGGACGAGGCCCGCGCCGAACGAGTAGGCGTCCTTGTCGTAGTGCCAGGCCTGGTCGGTGAACAGGTCGTTGTTCTTCAGGTGCGTGATCGCCCAGTCCAGCGCGGGGAGTTCGGCGGTCTCGTCATAGCTGCGGGCGAAGTTGATGCCCATGCCCCCGAGGAATCCGTAGATGCCGAGGCCGGACGCGCCGAGCAGGATGGGCGCCGGGAACTCGACCGCGGCGCCGAACAGGATGCCGATGTTCGGCCCGCCGTCCGGGTCGGGATGGATGGTGAGGGTTGCGGAGATGCGGATGTTGACCGACGTCACCGACACGTCGAACCCGCCGCTGATCTGCGACTCCGAGATCGCGACGTACCCGGTGCCGTGCAGCACGCCGGGGACGTCGAGGGTCGCGGACAGGCGCGAGATGCTGATGTCGGGCGCGCCGCTCCCGTTGAAGTCGGCCCGCACGGTGGCGGTGTCGATCGTGACGATGCCGAGCTCCAGGCCGATCCCGAACTGCACTTCGACGAACATCGGGTTGTCGCGACTGACCTTGAAGCCGAAGATGCGCAGGATCTCGTCGAGCGGCGGGGTGGCGACGAGCGAGCCGTCGGGCGCGTCGATCGTGTACCCCTTGGCCGGGTCGAAGACGGCGAGAGGCCGGAAGTCGGGGTTCGCGGCGCTCCCCCACTCGCCGGCGACGCCGATCGCCTTGTACCGGGCGCTCATCGGCTTGCCCTCGGCGGTGCGGATGATCTTCAGGTCGAAGGCGAACTTCGTCTCGACGTCGAAGAACACGGCGACCTTGTAGCCGGCCGCGGCGTTCCCGGTCGAGCCGTCCGCGCTGACGATGCCGTTCGCGACGACGAGCTCGCCGCCGTACAGGGTCAGCTCCTGGGTCTCGAGCACGCCGAGCGCGCCGATCGCGACGGCGCCGAGCGCCACGACGCCGCCGGCCGCGGGCGACAGGCTGCTGGCGGCCGCGGTGAGCGGCGCCAGCACCGCGAGCGCGCCGACCCCGTCGATCACCAGGTCCGGGATGCCGTCACCGCGCTTGCGCTGATACAGGCCGTCCTTGTCCTTGTCGTGGGCACGGAACTCGGCATCCACCTCCCACGACTGGCGGTCCTCGCTGATCCGGAGCCGCACGAGGAAGTCGACGATGCCGTCCGCCGGGTTGTCCTGGTGCTGCTGGTCGGTGAGGCCGAGGCCGGGCTTCGACTGGTCCGCCGCCTTCGAGAAGTCGAACTCGCCCCACACCTCGGCGCGGATGAAGGTGTCGCGCAGGATCTCGACCCGCACGCCGATGCGCCGGAAGCAGCTCGGCTGCGGCTGCTTCGCCGGCGTGACGTCCTTCTGGGCGGTGTCGCCGCCCCACTCCTCACGCGTGACCTCGAGCGTCGCGGTGACGTTCGCTGCGGGCGCGGCGGGCGCCCACGCGCGCGCGAGCCACCAGAAGCCGTCGCCCTCGGCGGGCGGCGCGGGCGTCGGCGGCGGTGGGGCGGTGTCGGTGCGGGGCGGTGTGCCGGCGTGGGCGTTGGCCGAGCCGAACGGCGTCCCCTCCTTGGCCTTGGTGAAGCCGGCGTCCTGCAGGATCGACAGCGCCGCCTGCAGCCGGCGGTGGCTGAGATCGCGGTTGTACTGGTCCTGATCGTTCTCGTACGACGCGTACCCGTCGACGGTGAGCTCGGTGTCGAGGGGCAGGTACGTGGCGAGGTCCTTCGCGGCGTCGATGTAGCTGCGGGATGCCGCGTGCTGGTCGCGCGCGGGGGACTTCTGGTCGCGGGTGTTCGCGGGGTTGCGGGCCCACGTCGGCGTGGCGAGCTCGGCGGGCTTGGGGTGGTCGAAGACGAAGAAGCAGTCGCTCACGACCGCCGCGCCCCCGCTGACGGTGACGGCCAGATCGGTGTGCAGCGGGTGGGTGGTCGTGAGCGCCGACGTGTCGAGCGTCACCTCCGCCGTGTCGGTGTCTCCGATGATCGAGACGGCACTGCTCGTCCACGCGATGGTCGCGGTCGGCGGCGGCGCCGGGTCGAGCCGCACGACCGCCGGGTCGAGCGAGTCCGCCACCATCCGATACGGCACGAGGGGGCTCGTCGGGGTGAGGGACAGGGAGGTGACGCCTCCGCCGCCGGTCCCTGCGGCGGAGGTGTCGAGCGTGGTCGTGACCGTGAGGTGCTTCGTGATGCCGGCGGCCGCGTCGACGACCGTGATCTGGATCGTCGTGCCACCCGCGTCGGTCGTGATGGCGGCACGGGTGCCGACGACGATGGACGCGTTGTCGGGCGAGATCGTGACAGTGTTCGCCCCGGAGCCGCCGTGCGTGTCGATGAACAGGGTCGATGCGGCGGGGACGGTGGCGGTGCCGTGCGCGGGGTCGGCCGTCGGGTCGGCGATCGTGACCGGGATGTAGGTCCCGGCATCCGTGAGCACGTGCGCCGACACCGTGAGCTCGGCGGCGTTCACGACCTCCGCCTCGAAGATCGCGGTCAGGCCGGCGCTCGCTCCGACCCCGATGTACATGTCCCGCGCGGCCGCGGTGATGTACAGGTCTTCGAGGCCGGGGGGCTGCACGAACACGCGCACCTCGGGCAGGTAGAAGCCCTGCCACGCGTTCGGCATGGCGCGGGCGCCCGCAGGGAGGCCGCTCGGCCCCGCCTCCGAGCTCAGGTCGAGGACGGCGGCGCGGAATCCGATGCCCACCGTGGCCTCGGGGCCGACCGTCGCGTAGGGCGGCTCCATCCGAACGAGGTCGTAGATCTTGTCGACCGGGTTGCCGGTGGTCGACGCCGACAGGAAGTCGAACTGCACCGACTGCCCCTCGAGCTGCATGAGGCGGAGCTTGAGGCCGCCGACCACCATCGAGACGTGGTCGACGCTCGGGTCGGGCAGGAGCCGTGCGTTGGCGACGTCGTAGGTCGCCGGACTCAGGAACGGGAGGTGCACGGCGACGACCGGACAGGTCAGGATGACGCGCCAGCCGCCGTCGTCGGCGGCCGCCGTCTGGTGGAGCCCGATCTCGATCGTGATGTTCGGGTCGCGGAACTCGATCGGCGTGCCGCCGCCCGGGATGCCGCCGAAGCCGCCGAGCGTCAGAAGACTGTCGGCGCGGTAGGTCTTGGTCCAGACCTTCCAGTCGCCGTCGGTCGTCGGACCGGTCGCGCCGCCGGCCTTGAGGGCGTCTTCCAGCGCGCTGAGGGCGCCGCCGTTCTTGGCGGCATCCGGCAGATCATCCCATTGCGTCACGGCGCGCCCCTCAGGCTGCGATGTGATCTCCCCGCTTTGGCGTCTCACACGCTAGACCCAGGTTCGCCGCCGCGACAAGAGCTGTCGATGCGGAGGAGCTCGTACACGCCGCGGTGATACATCCATCGCGTGGTGACGACGTCGTGACGGTGGGTGCGACGACGACGTGACGACGGCGACGGCGACGACGCGACCGCGACGCGACCGCGACGGCGACGGCGAGGCGACGCGACCCGACGGCGACGGCGACGGCGATGGCGACGGCGACGCGACGCTGACGGCGACGGCGACGGCGACCGCGACCGCGACGGCGACCCGACCGCGACGGCGACGGCGACCCGGCGACGACAACCCGACGACGGCGACCCGACCGCGACCGCGACGGCGACGGCGACGGCGACCCGACGGCGAGGCGACCGCGACGGTGACACGACGGTGGCACGACGAACGGTGAGGATCCGAAGGTGGAGAACGGCGGAGCCAGGCGGCCAGAATGATGGACCCGGCGGTCCAGAACGACGGGACAGCGGGCTCAGAACGGCGTGACCCGCGGGCTAGAACGGCGGAGGATCGAACGCGGGAGAAAAGCTGACGGTGCTCACGGGCACGTCGATATAGACGCGACCCGTGGGACTCGTCCACTCGAGAACTCCCCCGCCGAGCTGCCTGACCCTCCAGGCCGAATGATGTTTCAGTACGTGGTGTCGACGGCACAGGTGGGCGAGATTGCATGCCGCGGTGCGGCCGCCGCGCGCGGCATCCTTCGTGTGATCGAGATCGCATCGACGGGCGGGCTGCCGGCAACCGACGAAACGGCAATGCCGATCGCGCACGCGCAATGCCCGCCGGATGTCTTCCGTCGGGCGGTACCGGTCGACAGCGAGCACCGCGCCGGAGACGGGGTGGGTCAGCACGCGGTCCCATCCCGCTGCGTGACCGGCGAGCCGCCGGGCCGTCTCGGCATCGATCGGGCCGTGACCGACGAGGTCGGCGGGCCCGTCGTCGATGCCTGCCAAGGTGAGCGCGGGCACAACCACCTGAACGGTGGCCTGGATCGCGCCGAAGCCGGTCGGACCGTCGTGCCCGGCCGGGGCGCCCGCGAGCAGGAGATCCGCGAAGATGTCCGCGCGCAGCTCGTCCGTCGACCGACGCGCGGCCCCGCGCACCGACCCGACACCGTCGTCGCCGATCGCCGACTGGCCGCCCTCGACCTCATCGGCACCCTGGCCGTCGCCGCCGCAGCCATCGGCACCCTGGCCGTCGCCGTCGAAGCCATCGCAACGGTGGCCGGCACCGTCGCCGCCCTCGTTCGCGCCGTCATCGCCGGAGTCCACACCCGCGGCCTCCGCCTCGCGCACGTCGCGCGCGAGCTGCGTCAGCCGATCGAACGCACCGTGCGCCAGCACGGCGGGGAGCGTCGCGATGAGGTCGCTCATCCCGTCTTCGAGATCCACGATCCGCACGGCGCGCCGCGCCCGCGCACGATCGTGCCGCTCCTGCAGCGACGACGGTGCGATCCGCTCGGCGCGCAGCCGCGCGACCGGGCGCAGCCGCGAGGCGGACTCGCTCTCGGCGTAGGGCAGCACCGACGCCTCGTACGCGGCGCGAAGCTCGGGATCGGCGAGATGACAACCGGCGTCCATGATCACGTTCGCGTGCGCGCGCGAGATGCGCCCCGCCGCCAGGGCTGCGAACGTCGCGGGGAAGCGCTCGGTCAGCGCCACGGCATCCGTCAACTGGCGCTGAACGGACCGATCGCTCACGCGCAAGGCCGCGCCCACTTCGGCAGCGAGGCTCCGTACCGGCAGGTCGCTCCCACGGACGTCATCGCCCTCCGCGCCGCACAGGACGATCTCCATCGCCGCCGAGAGCAGCACGGCCTCCTGCGCCTGCAGCGCACTGACCAGAGCCCTCGTCGCCACCATCTGCCCGACCAGCACATCGACGGCGCGCTCCCGCTCGGGGTCGCTCGGAAGGGCACGCTCGATCATGACTCCAGTCTGTCACGAGCTTCGTACATTTGTTCGACTTATCCACAGGTACAGACTCCCGCCGACGCGGCCCCACACGGCCCCGGATACTGGAAGTGCGCAGCCCCACCGCTCGCGCCCCGCCCGCCCAGGAGGACCCCGCATGAGCACCACGACCCCGCACCCGCGCTTCGACCCGGCCGATCCCGCGAATCTCGACAGCCTCCTCACCGACGACGAGAAGGAGATCCGTCGCGCCGTGCGCGCGTTCTGCGCCGACCGGATCGACCCCGACATCGCCGCGTGGTTCGAACAGGGCGGCATCCCCGACATCCGGGGGCTCGCCCGCGGGCTCGGCGAGCTCGGCGTCCTGGGCATGCACCTGGAGGGATACGGCTGCGCGGGGATGTCGGCCCTCGCCTACGGGCTCGCATGCCTCGAGCTCGAGGCGTCGGACTCCGCCATCCGCTCCCTCGTGTCCGTCCAGGGGTCGCTCGCCATGTTCGCGATCCACCGCTGGGGCAGCGAGGAGCAGCGGCAGCGGTGGCTTCCGGGGATGGCCACGGGAGAGCTCATCGGATGCTTCGGACTCACCGAGCCCGATGCGGGCTCCGACCCCGCCGGCATGCGCACGTCGGCGCGCCGCGACGGCGACGACTGGGTGCTCGACGGGCGCAAGACGTGGATCACGAACGCGCCGATCGCCGACGTCGCGGTGGTGTGGGCGCAGACCGACGACGGCATCCGCGGCTTCGTCGTGCCGCGGGGCACGCCGGGGTTCAGCACCCCCGAGATAACCCACAAGATGTCGCTGCGAGCGTCCGCGACCGGCGAGCTCGTCCTCGACGGCGTGCGCCTCCCGCGCGATGCGGTCCTCCCCGAGGCGGTCGGCCTGCGAGGACCGCTGTCGTGCCTCACCGAGGCGCGCTACGGCATCGTCTGGGGATCGCTCGGCGCCGCACGCGCCTCCCTCGATGCCGCGCGGTCATATGCCGCGGATCGCATGCAGTTCGGCCGCCCGATCGCCGCGTTCCAGCTGACGCAGCAGAAGCTCGTCGACATGACCCTCGAGTACGTCAAAGGCTTCCTCCTCGCGCTCCATCTCGGACGCCAGAAGGATGCCGCGGGCGTGCGCCCCGAGCAGATCAGTCTCGGCAAGCTCAACAACGTGCGCGAGGCCATCGACATCTGCCGCACGGCACGCACGATCCTCGGCGCGAACGGCATCTCGCTGGAGTACCCCGTCATCCGGCACGCGAACAACCTGGAGGCGGTGCTCACCTACGAGGGCACCGTCGAGATGCACACGCTCGTGATCGGTCAGGCGCTCACCGGATTCGATGCGTTCCGCTGAGCGCGCTCACCGGTTTCGACGCGTTCCGCCAGCGCCCGCGCGGACCCCCGGGGGATCAGTGGGGGTCAGCGGCTGCCGAACGCGCTGACCCGCTCGTGCCCGCGGAGCACCGATGCACCCCGATTCGGGGCGCATTCACGTCGTCGGGGCGGAGAAAGTGCGCCCCAACGACCGAAACGCGCCCCAAAGCCGTCCGGCCCCGCCCCAACGACCGAAACGCGCCCCAACCCCGGCCGCCCGCCGCCGGCCCGCGGCGCGGCCGGGCGCTTGTCAACCCCGTACGCCGTTCCCGGTGCGTCGTGCTGAATGGGACCATGACAGAGATCATCGAGTCCATCGACGTGGACGTCCCCGTCCGCACCGCCTACAACCAGTGGACCCAGTTCGAGTCCTTCCCGCACTTCCTCGACGAGGTCACCTCGATCACCCAGCTCAACGCCACGCACACCCACTGGGTGGTGGAGATCGGCGGCCAGACGCGGGAGTTCGACGCCGAGATCACGGAGCAGCACCCCGACGAGCGCGTCGCGTGGACGACCACCGGCGGCGAGACGAAGCAGGCGGGCGTCGTGACGTTCCACAAGCTCAGCGACACCACGAGCAGGGTGACCGCGCAGATCACGTGGGAGCCGCAGGGCTTCATCGAGTCGGCGGCATCCCTCGTCGGCGTCGGCGGGCACGCGGTCAAGAAGGACCTGCAGAACTTCAAGGAGTTCATCGAGTCCCGCGGCGCCGAGACGGGCGAATGGCGCGGAGACGTCCATGCGTAGAACCCAGCGCATCTCGTAGGATCGCGGCGTGGCAGCGATCGGCGACGGAGACCTCGCAGGTCTCCGTCGCGGTCTGCTGGCCTTCTGCTACCAGATGCTCGGCTCCCCGTTCGAGGCGGAGGATGCCGTGCAGGACGCCCTCGAGCGGATCTGGCGATCGCGCGACACGTTCGATCCGGAGCGCGCGTCGCTCGCCACGTGGGCGTACGCCATCGCGCGCAACACGTGCGTCGATCGTCTGCGGGCGACGCCCCGGCGCCCGTTGCCGCGCGACCTCCAGGATCCGGGGATCGAGGTCGGCGCCCCCCTCGTCCCTGCTTTCGACGTCCCGTGGCTGATGCCCGCGCCGACGGGATGGCTCGGCCCCTCGCCCGTGGAGGAGCAGGCCGAGCGCCGCGTCGACGTGCGGCTCGCGGTGACGGCGATGCTGCAGTCGCTCGCACCCGCGCAGCGCGGAGCGTTCGTGCTGCGCGACATCATCGGGCTCACCGCGGCGGAGACGGCGGCCGTGCTCGGCGTCTCGGTCGCGGCCGCGAACTCGGCGCTGCAGCGCGCCCGTGCCGCTCTCGGCACCCGGACCCGGCGGTCGGCCGCGCTCGCCCCGGAGGCGGTGGAGAAGTACGCCCGTGCGATCGAGCGGGCGGATGTCGCGGCCCTCGCGGCGCTCGTCGCCGACGACGTCGTCTTCGAGATGCCGCCGGTGCCGCACTGGTCGCGGGACCGCGCGACGTACCGCGCGTTCATGGCCGACTTCTTCGCCCGCCGTGGCTCGCGGTGGGCGGCGACCGCCATCTCGGCGAACGGACAGCGTGGCATCCTGCTCCACCGTCTCGGCGACGACGGACCCGAGCCGCACACGCTCCAGCTCTTCGACGGGGACGGCACGACCATCGATCACGTGCTCGTCTATCAGGACCCGCGGCTGTTCGCCCTGTTCGAGACGGGATCCCCCGTCCGGCGATGAGTTCGCGGCATCCCGTTCGTATCCCCTGGTGAGCCCCTGACACGAGGAGGACGAATGGGATCGACGGACGACGCACGGGTGATCGTCGTGCAGTACATCACGCTGGACGGCGTGGTCGAGGATCCGGACGGCAGCGGCGGCACGCCGTTCGGCGGCTGGGCGATGCGCTACGGGCCCGAGGGCGTGGCGGGCGACAAGTTCCAGCTGGGCGAGCTCATGCGGACGGGTGTGCTGCTCTTCGGCCGGCGCACGTGGGACCACTTCGCGACGCTGTGGCCACCGCGCGAGACGGACTTCGCCCGGGCGATGAACGCCGCCGACAAGGCCGTGGTCACGACGCGACCCCTCCCCGACGGGGCGTGGACGAACTCCCGCGCCGTCGCGGGGCCGCTCGCGGACTGGGTCCGCGACGCAGACCGCACGCTCGTGGTGATCGGCAGCGGGACGATCGTCCGCGCGCTGCAGGAGGCCGACCTGATCGACGAGTACCGGCTCATCACCTTCCCGGCCGCGGTCGGTGACGGGCGCCGGCTGTTCCCCGCCGGGACGATGCTCGACCTGGACTCGTCGGAGCGGACGGGGCCGGGGAGCCTCACGGTGCACACCACGCGCCGCTGACGGAGGGCGGAGACGACGGATGCCGCGGGGGCGACGTGCGCCCGCGGCATCCGTGTCACTCAGTGAAGACGGGCGATCCCGCTCACTTGTCGCCGGTGAGGGTGTCCTTGACGTCCTGGCCGGTCTTCTTGACGTCGGCCTTCAGCTGCTCGGCCTTGCCCTCGGCGACGAGCTTGTCGTTGTCGGTGACCTTGCCGACGGCCTCCTTGGCCTTGCCCGCGAGGTCCTGGGCGGTGTTCTTGATGTCGTCGGAGATTCCCATCGTTCTTTCCCTTTCGTTCTTCGGAGGTCCCTGCCGATATGCAGGGCGTCGGATGCGCCGTGGCCGGTGTTCTGCCAGGACGCGGGTCAGTGGGTGGTGCGGGGTTTGGCGAACCGCGTCCCCACGCCTCGGGTGATGTGCACGACGAGCGGCAGCTCCGTGCCGAGCGCCGTGTCGAGCGTCTCGACCGCACGGGCCAGTCGGCCGCGAAGCACCGGCAGGTCCGGATGACGCCGGGTGCGGACCGTGAGCAGCACGAGACGCGAGCGGCGCCGCGCGAACGCACTCGCGTCGACGGACAGCACGTCCGGACTCGAGCCCAGTGCATCGCGGACCACCGCTGCGACCACGCTCGTGTCGATGTCGACGTCGTCGGTGCGCAGCGCGCTCGTGGAGCGGCCGCGGCCGCGGGTGAACGTCCAGGCCAGAGCGAGCGCGGCGACGAGCGTTGCGACGGCCGCCGTCGTCCACAGCGTCACGGGATCGGTGAGGTCGGGGAGCGCGACCCGCGCGAGGAGACCGGGGATGCCGATGACGGCGCCCACGCCGATCGCGGCGAGCCCGACCAGCAGGAGGAGCACGCGGTTGAGCGTGCGGGCGCTGCGGGTCATGCTGCCACCCCCGATCGTGCGATGACGACGGATGCTCGGGGTGCGGGACGGAGTCCGAGCCCGTCCACCGCGGCGGTGACGCTGTCGGAGGTCACGGCGGCGTCGGGTGGGAAGCCCGTCGTGGGACGGACGTGGGTGGTGCTGCGACGACGGGAGACCACGGTCCGGACCTGGTCCGAGCCGACGCGCGCCGCACGGGCCGCGACGCGGGAGATCCCGGAGGCGAGCACCTCGTCGTCGACGACGTACACGGCCCGCCCGTCGGGCAGCTCCCGCCGGGCGAGTCGCCCGGGCAGGAACGCGAGGACCACGGCCACGAGGCCGAGGACGGCGAGCACGGCTCCCACCGCGACGACGGCCGGCCCGCCGGCACGCACGATCTCGACCGTCCGAGCCGGCGCCCACAGGAGGGCGGGCCGGCCGAGGGCGGCGAGGACCGACTCGACGGCGACCCACACGGCGACGAGGGCGGTCGCCACGAGGGCGATCGACACCGCGACGCTGCGCGAGCGGTGCCGCAGGCGCCGGGCGGCGACGCGGAGCGGACGATCGATCATGAGACCCTCCGAGGTTTCGCGGCGGCCCCGCGGGCCGCGGTGACGTGGATGAGGACGGAGCCGATGGCGGCACCCGTGAGGCGGGCGCCGTCCTCGGCGACGCGACGGCGGGCGGCGTCGACGCGCGTGAGCAGCGCGCCGTCCTCCGGTCGCATCGAGGCGGGGGCGGTGATGCGGGCCCGGACGCGGCCGACCTCGTCGCTCAGCGCGACGCGGGTCGCGCGCGCCGTGGCGCCGAGCTCCTCGGCCGCGAGCGCGGCGAACACGCGCTGCTGGGCGCGGGTCGTCACGACGACCCGGCCCGGCAGCGGCGCGCCGGCCGCGGCATCCGCGGTGGTCATGCCGACCGCCGTCCGCGCGCGGCATCCGTCACGGCGCGCAGGTCGAGCCGACCCGACCACACCGCACCGGCGAACGCGCCGAGCAGGCCCAGCACGGCGACCAGCAGGAAGCCCCAGAAGCCGAACGCCAGGGCGGCGAACGCCAGGACGACACCCGTGGCGCCGCCGATCGCGACGGCGCTCATCGGACGGTCGGCTCGTCGGTGTCGTCGTCGCCGGGGACGAAGACGTCGACCACGGTGACGTCGATGCGGGCGACCTGCATGCCCACGAGCTCGGTGATGGCCTGGGCGACGGCGAAACGGACCTCGTCGGCGACCCGCTGCAGCGGCTCGGGGTAGTCGACGACGATCGAGAGCTCGGCCGCGACCTCGGTCTCACCGACCTCGACCTGCACGCCCTGCGCGAGGTCCTTCGCGCCGACGGCCTCCCGGATGCTGCCGAGCACGCGGGCCGCGCCGCCGCCGAGGGCGTGGACGCCGGGCACCTCTCGGGCCGCCATTCCGGCGACCTTGGCGACCACCGAGTCGACGATGACGGTCTTGCCGTTCGAGGTCTCGGTCGTGACGGGGGTGTTGGCGGCTTGTGCCATTTTCGTTCTCCTTTGTCGGGCCCCGGCGGGCTGGTGGCCTGCCGTAGGGTGGTTCGACACGTAGACGCATGTCGGATGGGATTCGTCACGTCCGTTTCCTGGCAGAACGCTGAGAGGTCTTCGATGACGCTGGCCGAGGCATCCGACGGGATCCTCGCGCAGCGCGCCGCCGACGGGGATGCCGTGGCCTTCGGGGTTCTCGTGCGGCGGCACGGCCCGTTCTTCGTGGCGTTCGCGACGCGGCTCACGGGCTCGCGTGCGGATGCCGACGACGCCGTGCAGGAGGCGCTGATCACGGCGTGGGACAAGCTCGACGAGCTGACCGAGCCCGAGAGCGTTCGGGCGTGGATGCTGCGGATCGTGTCGCGCAAGGCCACCGACCGCCTGCGCAGCCGGCGTCCGGTCGCCGACATCGACGAGCTGGAACTGCCGGCGACGGTCGACGGCCCGGAGTCGCAGACCGTTGCCCATTCGCAGCTGGAGGCTCTCCGCGGCGCCCTCGCGACGCTGCCGGAAGAGGTGCGCACGGCCTGGCTGCTGCGCGAGGTCGGCGGGTACAGCTACGACGAGATCGCAGAGCAGACCGGAGTGCCCGCGGCGACCGTGCGCGGTCGGCTCGCGCGCGCCCGGCGTGCGCTGCTGGACTTGATGGAGGAGTGGAGGTGAGCATCATGGACGACGACGGAATCGGCGGCTCGGGCTATACGCTCGACGACCTCTCGGATTACCTCGATCGCGGGCGCATGCCGGCGATCCCCGAGATCGACGCCAACCCGGAATGCCAGGCGGTGCTGGACTCGCTGGCCCGGATGAGTGCGGTGTCGAAGGAACTCGTCGATGCCGAGGCCGCGGAGGTCGAGGCATCCTGGTTCGACGCCGTCATGCGCGAGGTCACCCGCGAGGTGCGGGCGGGCCGCGACATCCCCCTCGCGGACGACGAAGGCGCACGCCTCGTCATCACGGAGGGCGCCATCCGCGCCATGGTGCGCGAGACGGGCGACGCGCTCCCCGGCGTGATCGTCGAACGGACCCGCATCGTCGGCGACCTCGACGACGCCGAGGAGGGCGTCCGGGTGGAGGTCGCGATCAGCGTCGCCTACGGGCAGCGCATGCAGCGCGCCGCCGACCACATGCGCCGCGCGACGGCGGATGCCCTCGCGACGCACACGCCGCTGCGGATCGCGTCGATCGACGTCACGGTCGACTCCCTCCACTCGTTCGACGCCGAAGGGGGCGAGCGATGAGCGACCTGGAACCGCTCGCCCGCCGGGTGGACGACGCCCTCCGCGCCGTGGACGGCGTCGTCGACGTATACGCCGCCCGTCCGCTCGCCGCGCGCGTGCTGCGTACCACTCTGGACGCCGACGCCCCGCTCTCCGCCGTCACGGAGAACACCGACGGACTGACCGTCGAGGTGAGCATCGGCGTGACGGATGCCTCGCCCTCGGTCGACACGGCCCGCCGCGCCGCAATCGCGGTGGGCGAAGCGCTGGGCGGCACCCCCGCTTCGCTCACGGTCCGGGTGTCGCGCGTGGTCCGGGACGCCGGGGCCGTGGGTGCGGGGGGCGTGGCCTAGGTTCGGGTCAACTCCCCCAGCCCGTCATCGTCACACGCGCGGCCGGGTCGCTCGCGGAGCGCACGCTACCCGACGCGTCCGGGGGCTGGCGCGCCGCGCTGTCGAAACCTGCACATGCGGTCGATCCTTTCAGCCGCGGATGCAGCATTCGACCGCGCGAGTCCGTCAGCGAAGCGTGAAGGGGAACTTGGTCACTCGATGCCCACTCGGCCCACACGAGTGCCGGGAGGAAGGCCGCGCGTCTTGACCCGAAGCTGTCCGAAGACGGTCCAGTAGACGGACAGGTCGGTCAACTCAAGGTTCGAGACATCATCGACCCCTCCGAGAAAGAGAGGTCTCCGATAGCCAACGCATTCGTGGAAACCAGGCTCACCACCACCAGCACCGAGCCACGCCGAGAAGAACGATTCGCCGAGGGCCGCATCGGTGTATTGCACAATCTCCTCGTCAAAGAAGCCCTCAAGGTCTGCGGGGATCTCCAGCACCTGACCAGTGCCGATCTCGAACATCTGGACAATGTCGCGTGTATCACGCAGATCGACGGAGAACTGGCGACCAGCCCAATCGAAGGCAAAGCAGGAAACGCGCCCCGCATACTCCGGGTAGGCCGCTTGAACAAGCTCCGCTGCCGCAGTTGCGGACTCGATCGTGTGAACCCGAAGGAGGCCACCTCCGATCGTCAAACCCCCTGCGCTCTCGAAGAGATCGGGTAACGAGCCGACGTCGATCTTCCGAACGGATTCGTCCGCACCAACCCGCTTCAGAAGATCGTCAAACATGTTGCCTCCGCAACCTCGATGATCACATCCCCGACGATCGGAGACCGTCTCACGCTCGCGGCGGCTCAGACTCAGACCTTCGGTCGGCGAGCAACGTGAGGAGCATTCCTCGAGGCGGCGCATCGAGAATGTAGGGATCGGACATCAGACTTTGATGCCGTTCAGCACTCATCCAATCGGGACGGCTTCCGACGACCGTCAACTCGGGGTACTGACGCGTGATCGCCTCACTCGCATCTGCCAGGAATACACCCCAGAGTCCGCCCGTGCCGTAGTCGTATGCAACGAGGAACGGACGGAGGTCGGTGGTCATCTGAACAACCTAAACTCAATTCCCGAAACATCAATCGTGCGGTCGATTGTTCGTTCTGTACCGCCACGTCAACCTGTGGAAGTGGCAACCTACTTGCGCTGGCTGGCTTTACGGGGTCGGTGAGACTTCAACCTGGACAGCTTCGCCCAGGGCGCTCGAATCTCCGCCCAGAGCGCTGCGTGATCATCCTCTGCGTCGAGGCTGATTGCGACGTAGGCTTCGTCGCTCTCGCTGCACTCCCCGATCAGATCGATCAGCGAGGTCGCTTGTTGTAGCCCGTCGGCACTTGCTTGCTTTCGTAATACTCCAGAAAGAGGTTCACCGCGTCGGCAGCCGTAAGTAACTCGTTCTTCAGCACAGGAACCTCGAACCGGTCCCATGCCACCGTTTCCCAGCCCGACTCAGCCGGGGTCGAGCGCCCGATGACTTGCTGAATCGACACACCGTTCACTACCTCACGGATCTCGACCGTGAGGCGATCGGACCTCCCCGCCGTCTGGATGTATTCGTCAGGAAAGTCTGCCGGGACCTGGTCGACATCTTTCCCGGGCGGCAATGCCCATAGCGAGACGGCATACCACTCACTACCCTCGAGCCGATTGATCGCCCGACGAATCTCTTCGGGAACGGGCCAGAACGCTCCGTTGAGGGGGCCGCTGAACTGACCGTTATAGGTCACTGCGTGGGTCGCCTTCATACTCAGTAAACCCTCTGAAGGTAGGTGGAGGTGATCTGAATTGGCTTCCCTTCGAGCATCGCGGTCGCGGGCACACCAGAACCGACTGCATCGTCGAAGGCTCGCTGCGAACCGCTCCGACTCGCGTTGCCGCTCTTCACTTCAATCCCCTCCCAGGTGCCATCGCTCTTCAGTGCCAGCCCGTCATAGTAGCGCTGGGACCCATCCGGAAGTGTGGCGCGCGTTTGGCTTGATTCGAATTGCACGTCAACGAACTCGTGAGGCTCTCGCTCATCTTCCTCAGTCCGCTGATCGAACCGCACACCGCTCATCGTTCCGGAAAGGAGACGGAATCCAGCTGGGTGCGATTGAATACGACACCTTCAGGTCCCGTCGCGGTCTGGCGGAGGTACGCGAGATTTACCGGGGACGCCTGACGTATCCGCTAGGAAGCGGTGCGCCGGCGTGGTACGCCGAAAAGAGGATGAAGGCGTCTTCCGCAGTCAAGACCTCATTTCCCAACACGGGAACTTCATGGTCAGACCACCTGACACTCGCCCAGTCCGTCGCAGCCAAAGCCGAAGAGGCTTGACGGCCGATCACATACTGGACGGGGACACCGTCAACCAGCTCGCGGATCTCCATAGTCAGCCGATCTGCACTCCCCGCCGTCTGAATGTACTCAACCGGGAAATCATAAGGAACCTGGTCCAAAGCCTTTCCCGGAGGCAAGGCCCAACGTGAAGTCGCGTACCAACGTTCCGCGTCGAGCCGGAACACAGCTCTACGAAGCTCCTCAACGATCGGCGTGATCGAATCCTTGAGCTCGCGACTGTACCCACCGTTGAATGTCATCGCGTGCGTTGCAATCATGGCACACGCTGCAGAACCGTCGACGTGATGTTGATCACCTGTACATTGCAGAATTCCGCGGGGATTGAATCAGGTACGCATTGCACGCCTTGCCGACCGCGCGGGTGCCTGCGGACGTCTCTGCGCGATCACACCGGCTCTAGGACGGGAGCACCTCCCGACCGTCTGAACGGGTGCCGGAGTCTGTCCTCACCTCCAGCACAGCAATCAACTCGTCCAGGCGACTGGAGAGTGCGACCAAGAACTGACCACCGGCCGCCGTAAACGCGAATGTCCAAATCGACGTGCCTGAGTGCGAGCGCAGTTGCTGGACGGCGTCCCTCCATCCCGGGACTCGAAGTCCACGCTCTTCCGCAAATCCATATTTCAACGATGCGGTTTCAGCTAGACGATCGGGCGAAGTCACCGCGAGAGATATCAGCCCGTCGGGAACCTCCGCGAGCGCCAGCTTGAGACCCGCGACGTCACCAACATCGTTGCTGGATTTTGAGGTCAAGACGTCGACCGTGGACTTCAAGATCGACGATGTCAATGCACACCCTCCACGTCCAGCCCCCTCATCACGCCGCGAATCAAAACCTCAGACTCATCGAAACTGTCAGGACTCACCACGACCCTATCCGCCCATTCGGCAAGTCGCGTCTTAAGGATCACGCCTGAGGTTCTACCTCCCTTCGTCGCGAACCTCACAGCAACGGACCGGTCCGTACTCCAACTCGTGAGCCGAGTCATTTCTGTTGCGCCCGAGTTGTGAATTACGGCATCGTCGCTCCCTAATACATCTCCGGGCCACGCTTCGCCCTCCAGTGCCTCCCCGTACACGTGATGATCGTTGGAAAGTCCGCGATAGATCAGCGTGTCAAGCGAGCTATCGACGTCGGCGCTCATCTCCGCCGCCGACGTGAACTCTGCTCCGGCGGCGGGGATGGTGACCGTGTCGGCTCCGTCGGCGATGGGGATGAAGGCCAGCCCGACCGAGACGACTGTCAACCCGACTCCCGCGGAGATCGCTGCCGCCTGCGGCGACGGCTTACCGTAGGCGCCGCCGTAGTTGTCCCACGAGCCGTGAGCGGAGCCCGACGTGCTCCGCGCGAGACTGTGCAAGTACGAGGCCCGGTTGTACGACCTCAGCCAGGCGGTCGTGTTACCGGTCCCGTTCACCTTCGCGTACATCGACGCGACCGTGGACGCACTCGCCGCCGTCACACCATGCCCGAGCGCGCAGTTCACGTTGTGAGTGAGAGCACCCGTATCGGCCTCATAGCAGTCGCCGGACGGGTCGGTGTTGGTGATCGGGTCGTTGCCGGCGTACGAGTACCCGTTCACCTGCTGCGGATTCCCGACCGCCAACACCGGATCGACGGACTCGAACCGCCCGAGCGTGGCGTCGTAGAACCGGTCCCCGAGCGATGTGAGGCCTGTCGAGGTACTGGCGGGCTTGTTCAGGAACCCGTTGCCGTCTCCCCACACCCCCGTGCCGGCACCGATGCCGTTGCCGAACGGGTCACGGTACTGACTCGTCGTCGCCCCCGAGGTCGCGACCGTCTGCGTATCGACCGTCCCGTCGACATCGCTGAACAGCCACACCAGCGACGAACCCGTCACCCCCGTCGTGGTGGTCCGCTCCACCGGCGACGCCCCATCCTGCGCGTACGTCCGCACCCCCGTCACCGCCCCGGAAGCATCCTTCGTGAGCACGGTGTCGCCGAGGAACAGCTTCGCCCCGCCCCCCGGATCCACCTGCAGCAGAAGCGATCCGGATCCATCCGCCCGACGTCAAGCACTTCCTGCATCCCGAGGTCGGGCTGCTGACGCTGTCGTGCCAGACGCTGCTCGATCCCGAGCAGTCGCACCGGCTCCTGGTCTACACCGCGGAGCCGGGGAGTGAGAGCTCCGAGAAGCTGCAGCTCCTGGCCGTCATCGGCGCGCAGACGCTGACCTGACGCGGGCGCTGCCCTGACCTGGGGTCAGGACAGGTAGGGATCCACGAAGAGCGGACCGCGGATCGCGCGCAGCATCTCGATAAGCCGGTCGAGCGCCCGCCGGTTCCACTGCGGCAGGACGAGGTCGTAAGGGCCGAGCGGCGCGAGCCGACCGGTGCGGATCCGGACGACCTCCCACCCCGCCCCTCGCAGCGCGCGGTCCTTCCGCCGATCCACGGCCTCCCGCCCGCCGACGTGCTCGAGGCCGTGGCGCCCGATGCTGTCGTACTCGATCGCGACGCGGAGCTCGGGGAGCAGGATGTCGGGCCACACCTCCAGGTGCTGGAAGAACGGACGGGCGACCCGCACCGCGGTGAGCCCGGGCGTGACGGCCAGGCGGCCGAACACGTCGGCGCGCAGCCGCGCCTCCACCGCCGATGCGGGTTTCGGCGCGCACACACTGACGAACGGCTCGCCGACGGCGACCTCGGGCGTGAGGGCGCACAGGGCCGGCGCGGGTTTCCGCCGACGCGCGCGAAGCACTGTCCGCGGGGCGGGCTCATCGAGCGGCGGCTCTCCCGGGGGCGGTTCTCCCGGGGGTGGTTCTCCCGCGAGTGGTTCTCGCGGGAGCGGAGGCGTGGGCGAGGTCACGGGTGATGCCACCGAGGCGCGCATCGGGAGGGCGATCGCGGGCCGGGCCGTTCCGGCGCACTCCGGGCACCATGCCGACCGTCGCCGCACCCGGCCCGGACGCGAGCGCTGCTCGTCGGGCGTCGCGGCGAACCGATGGCCGCTCTCGCACTCCCAGAGGAGGAGCACGTCGGCCGCCGGCGGGATCTGGCTGAGGGTGATCCCGGCGTTCAGCTCCGGATGGTACTGCCGGATGAGCGCCGGATACGCCGACCAGGCCTCGCGGTAGGTGCCGACCGGGTAGGGCACCTCGGCGCCGCGCGAGAACTGGCGGCGGGCCCACCACAGTTCCACGCGCTCCGACATGGATCGGAGGGTAGCCCCGGCCCCCGACACCGCGGCATCCGTCTTTCGCCCGCACAGCATCCGTCCGGCAGAGATGTGCAGAAACACGGAGATGTGCAAGAACGCGGATGCCGCGGGGCGAGGCGATCCGTAATCCTGCACATCTCCGCAGACCTGCACACCCCGGACTGCGGCCCGGCCCCACACACCGCGGCATCCATGTCGTCGGTGCGTGCGACGATCCCAGCACGACGGAGGGAGGCGGATGCGGGGCGAGGCGAGCGTGCTGCATGCCGACCTCGACGCCTTCTACGCCTCGGTCGAGCAGCGGGATGCGCCGGCGCTCCGCGGTCGCCCGGTGATCGTCGGCGGCGGGGTCGTGCTGGCCGCCAGCTACGAGGCCAAGGCGCGCGGCGTGCGGACCGCGATGGGCGGTCGGCAGGCGCGCGAGCTCTGTCCCGACGCCGTCGTCGTCCCGCCGCGGATGGATGCCTACGCGGCGGCGAGCCGCGACGTCTTCGCCATCTTCCGCGACACCACTCCGCTGGTGGAGGGCCTCTCGATCGACGAGGCGTTCCTCGAGGTCGGCGGCCTGCGACGCATCGCGGGCACCCCCGAGGAGATCGCCGTGCGGCTGCGCGCGCGGGTGCGGACGGAGGTGGGGCTCGCGATCTCGGTGGGCGTCGCCCGCACGAAGTTCCTCGCCAAGGTCGCGAGCGCCGTGAGCAAACCCGACGGACTGCTCGTGGTGGAGCCGGAGCGGGAGGAGGCGTTCCTGCTCCCGCTCCCGGTCGAGCGGCTGTGGGGGGTCGGCGCCGTGACCGCCGCGAAGCTGCACGGGCTCGGCATCCACACCGTCGGCGAGCTGGCCGAGCTCGAGGCCGCGACCGCCGAGCGGCTCCTGGGCAGGGCCGCCGGCGCGCATCTGCACGCACTCGCGCGGCTCCGCGATCCGCGCCCCGTCGATACCACGCGGCGGCGCGGATCGATCGGCTCGCAGCGCGCCCTGGGCACCCGTCCGCGGTCGCCCGACGAGCTCGACGTCATCCTCACCCAGATCGTCGACCGCCTCGCCCGGAGGCTGCGCGACCGCGACCGGTCGTGCCGCACCGTCGTCCTGCGGCTCCGCTACGGCGACTACGCGAAGGCCACCCGGTCGCGCACGGCCCGCTTCCCGACCGACCGCACCGCCGTGCTGCTGACGATGGCCCGCGGCCTGCTCGCCGCGGCGCTGCCCGAGATCGCGGCGCGCGGCATCACCCTGATCGGCGTCTCGCTGTCGCAGCTCGGTCACGCCGACGGCATCCCGCCGGAGCTGCCGATCGACGATGACGACGCACGCCTCGACACGGTGCTCGACCGCGTGCGCGACCGCTTCGGAGCCGCGTCGGTCGCCCGCGCCACCCAGCTCGGCCGCGATCCGGGATGGTCGACGCCCGTGCTGCCGGAGCACGAGTGAGGGGCCGGAGATGTGCAGAATCGCGGAGATGTGCAGAATCGCGGAGGAAATCCGCGCCGGCGATCCGAATTCCTGCACATCTCCGCCGTTCTGCACGCCGGACGCACGCCCTGGCCCGAGACGCATCCGTCGGGCGCGCCCGGCTCAGGGCCGCGGTCGCGGACGCGCGAACCGCGCCAGCGACATCACCCACCGCGGAATCCGCTGCATCGGCCGCGCGCGGCCGAGCGCGTCGACGGCCGCCATCTCGTCGGCCGACAGCGCGAAGTCCCCGATGTCGAAGTTCGCGGCGATGTGCGCCGGATCGGTCGACTTCGGGATCGCGACGAAGCCCCGCTGCAGGTGCCATCGCAGCACCACCTGGGCCGGCGACTTCCCGTGCACGGTGGCCGCCGCGACGATCGCCGGCTCGGCGAGCAGCTCCCGCGATCCGTGGCCGAGCGGGTACCAGGCCTCGGCCACGATGTCGTGCCGGGCGAGGACGGGGAGCAGGCCCGGCTGCTGCCAGTACGGATGCAGCTCGATCTGATCCACGACGGGACGGATGCGGGCGACGGCGAGCAGCCGGTCGAGGTCGTCCGCGGTGAAGTTGCTCACCCCGATCGATCGCACGGTCCCGGCGTCGACGGCCTCCTCCATCGCCTTCCAGGCGCCGATCACGTCGCCGACCGGCTGGTGCAGCAGGAGGAGGTCGATCGGCCCGCAGTCGAGGCGTTCGACCGACGCCCCGATCGCGGCCCGCGCCCGGTCGAGACCGTAGTCGGAGGGCCAGAGCTTCGTCGTCACGAAGATCTCCTCGCGCGGAACCCCCGAGCCGCGGATGCCTCTCCCCACCGCCCGCTCGTTGCGGTAGAACGCGGCGGTGTCGACGAGGCGGTATCCGCCACGCAGCGCCGATCTGACGCTCGCCTCGCACACCGCGACGTCGGAGACCAGGAAGACCCCGAGACCCAGCCGCGGCATGCGCGCGCCGTCGTTCAGCGTGATCGTCGCGTCCATGCGGATCCTTTCGGAGGGAGGGGCTCGTGTGCACGCTACCCCTCCCTGGCCGGGGAGGCCGCCGCGTCGCGCTACTTCGTGACGAAGGGGACCAGGACCGCGTTCACCTCGGCGGCGTGGGTCCAGAGCATGCCGTGCGGCGCGCCGTCGACCTCGACGTACTCCGCCTCGGGGAATGCCGCGTGGAAGGCACGGCCGGTCGCATCGATGGGGAGGATGTTGTCGGAGGTGCCGTGCATGATGAGCGCCGGCTTGCCGCTCGCGCGGACGGCGGCGACGTCCGCCGTGAAGTCCTCGATCCAGCTCGGCACCACCGCGTACGCGGCCACCGGTGCGCTGCCGGCCGCGGTGTTCCAGCTCGCGGTCACGGCCTCCTGCGAGATGCGGGAGCCGAGGTTCTCGTCGAGGTTGTAGAAGTTCTTGTAGAACTCGGTGAACCACGCGAAGCGGTCGGCCTTCGCGGACGCCTCGATCCCGTCGAAGACGGACTGCGGCACGCCCTGTCCGAGCATCCCGGGCTCGACGGATGCCAGGAAGGCGAACTTCGCGACCCGGTCGGTGCCGAAGAGCTTCGCGTAGCGGGCGAGCTCACCCGTGCCCATCGAGAAGCCGACGAGGATGACGTCGGTGAGGTCGAGTCCGGTGAGCAGCGCGTTCAGATCGCTGGCGAACGTGTCGTAGTCGTACCCGGTCTCGACCTTGGACGAGCGCCCGAAACCGCGGCGGTCGTAGGTGATGACGCGGTAGCCGGCGGCACGGATCTCACGCGACTGGCGCTCCCAGGACGACCCGTCCAGCGGGTAGCCGTGGATCAGGACGACCGGCTGACCGGTGCCGTGATCCTCGTAGTACAGCTCGATCGGCGTGGAGTTCTCCTGCCCGGCGGTGATGTAGCCCATGATGACCTCTCTCATTCCATCATTGACCGAGAACGTACGTTCTCAGCTCGTGTCCCCTACACTAGAGAACGATGGTTCTCAGCGCAAGAGGGAGCGCAAGAGGGGAAGGTGAACGTCCGATGACGAGTCCGCAGACGGTCGCGCCCGCACCGACGGAGCACGACCGCATCGTGCAGGTCGCCGACGGCCTCTTCTACGAGCGGGGGATCCACGCGGTGGGCATGGACGCGATCCGGACGGCGGCCGGCGTGCCGCTCAAGCGGCTCTACCAGGAGTTCCCCTCGAAGGACGCGCTGCTCGCCGAGGTGCTGCAGTACCGCTCCGGCGTCTGGGATGCCGGGATCGCGGCTGCGGCGGCCGGCGCGGCCACTCCGCGCGAGAAGCTCCTGGCGGTCTACGACTTCCTCGACGGCTGGTTCCGCACCGATGACTTCCGCGGCTGCGGGTTCATCAACGCGTTCGGTGAGCTGGGCGCCGTGTCACCGGAGGTGTCCGCGATCGCGCGCTCGCACAAGGAGCGCTTCCAGCACTACGTCGCGGCCCTCGTGCACGACCTCGGCGCACCCCCGCATCTCGCGGACCAGCTCGCGATCCTCGCCGAGGGCGCCCAGACCACCGCCGCCATCAGCGGCGTGCCCGCGGCGGCCACCCATGCGCGCAGCGCCGCCGCGACCCTCATCGACGCGGCGCTCGGCGACGCGACGCCGGCGGTCGTATAGACGGACGCTGCCCCGCATCGGTCGGCGCTCACAGGTCCCGCGCGTAGGATCGCGGGTGTGCGAGTGACATCGGGATCCGACTGGCGGGACAGCATCCCCTTCGAGACGCCCCTGCTCCTCGCCGACATCGCCCCCGGCGGACCCGCGCGCTGCGTCGCATGCGGCGTCGCGGCCGATCCCCTCGAGCGCGACCGGCTGTGGGTGGTCAAGCACCGGCACCCCAACGACCACGGCGGATTCGTACGGTTCTACTGCGCCGACCACGCTCCCGCGGCGGCTGCCACCGTCGCCGGGCCCGCGCCGGACGCGGTCCGCGCGAAGCGCGCGGCCACCCCGCGGGCGCCGCGCGCGCCCCGCCCGACGCCGGTGGCCGAACGGCCGCGGCCGGTCTGCCCGGACTGTTTCGTGGAGGTGCCGCCGACCGGCCGATGCGGGGTCTGCGGCACGATGGTGGCCTGAGCCGCACCCCCCGACACCGCCACCCGCCCTCGCCGCCGAGCCGTCAGCCGGCGAGCCGCGCGCGGACGACCTCGGCCGCCTCGGGCCCGTCGAGGCGATGACCGATCGAGGCCGGCATGTCGACCCGCTCTGCCCCGGGTATCGCAGCCGCGAGCCGGTGCGACGCGGCGATGAGCATCGGGAACGTCTGCACGCCGCAGAGGATCGTGACCGGCTCCGCGACGGAGAGCATCGCGGGCGTCGGGGTCGACACCGCCCGCGTCAGGGTGGCGTCGTAGACGACCGACTGCGCCAGGGACTCGAGGTCGGCGAACATCGGGCTCTGCCGGATCTGCTCGATCATCTCGTCGGGCAACCGGATCGCCTCGCGCTGGAAGGCGGCCACCGCGTCGCCCCGCCGCCCCTCGTCGACGAGCTGCTGCAGCCGCTCCGGAAGGTCGGCCGCCGGCAGATCCTCCCCGAACGCGAACGGCGGCTCGGAGAGGAAGAGCCGCCCCGTGTCGACGCCCTCGGACGCGGCGAACAGCGCCAGGACCGCCCCGGACGAATGACCCAGCACGGCTGCCGCGCCCCCGACGGCGCCGATCACCGCGGCCAGGTCATCCACCTCGCGCTTCGGATCCACCGGCGGCGAGTCACCGCTGTCGCCGCGGGCGCGCCGGTCGTAGGCGACGGCGGCGAACCCGGCGTCGGACAGCGCCGCCGCGACGGACGCCGCATCCCTCGCGCGCGACATCGCGCCGTTGACGATCACGACCCGCGGACCGTCGCCCACGCGCTCATAGGCGATCGAGGTTCCGTCTGCAGAGGCCACGTGCTCCATGCCGCAAGCCAACCAGAGGGCCCCGACATCCGTCGAGGACGGCGACCTCACCCACGCCTGCCGGACCCGGCCTGGCCCGGCCCCCGCGCCGGCCCCGGACCCGCATCCGCCTCCGCCCCCGCCTCCGCCTCCGCCTCCGCCTCCGCATCCACCTCCGCCTCCGCCTCCGAAAAGACAGACGCAACCGGGGACACGCCGGTCGCGACGGCCGCCGTCGCGGCGTGTCGACATCCACGTCCGCGTTTTCGAACCCCGGACCCCGCACCCCGCACCCCGCACCCCGCACCCCGCACCCGTCGCCCCGAACCCCGCACCCCGAACCCCGCACCCCGCACCGCGCACCCCGCAACCCGCACCCCGAACCCCGAACCCCGCACCCGTCGCCCCGAACCCCGCACCCCGCACCCGTCGCCCCGCACCCGTCGCGCCGCACCTCGCACCCCGCGCCCGAACCCCGAACCCCGCGCCCGTCGCGCCGCACCTCGCACCCCGCGCCCGAACCCCGAACCCCGCGCTCCAGGCCAGGACGGCGACCTCACCCCACGCCGGCGCCGACGAGGGCGACCGCGCGGGCGACGGCCGCGATCGACCGTTCCACGTCGTCCTCGCTCGTCTGCCAGTTCGAGACGGAGATGCGCAGCACGGCCCGCCCCTGCCACTCCGACCCGGACATCCACACTTCGCCCTCATCGAGGATCGCGGCCACGACCCGCCGGGTGGTCTCGTCCGATTCGAACGCGATCGACGCCTGCGTGAACACGACCTCGTTCAGCACCGTCGCGGCAGGGATGGCCGCGATGCCCGCGGCGAGCCGGCGCGCGCGCAGCGCCATCCGGTCGACGAGGTCGACGACCCCCTGCCTGCCGAGCGAACGCAGGACCGCCCACACCGGGACGCCGCGGGCCCGTCGCGACATCTCCGGTACGTAGTCGAAGGGCTGGCCGTGTCCGTCGTTGAAGTCGTCGATGTAGGGGCCGTGCATCGCGGTGGCGGCGCGATGCGCCCGTTCGTCCCGCACGATGACCAGTCCGCAGTCGTACGGCACGTTCAGCGTCTTGTGTGCGTCGGTCGTCCACGAGTCGGCGAGCTCGACGCCGTCGACGAGGTGACGCAGCGCCGGGGATGCCGCCTGCCAGAGCCCGATCGCCCCGTCGACGTGCACCCACGCGCCGTGGCGGTGTGCGATCGGGACGAGTTCGGCGAACGGATCGCTGTCGCCGGAATGGATGTCGCCCGCCTGGAGCAGCACGATCGTCGGCTGCCCGGGCGCCGCGGCGAGCGCCGCCTCGAGCGCGGCGGGGATCATCCGGCTCTGGCCGTCGGCGGCGACGAGTTCGGGCTGCGGCAGGCCCGCATACCGGAGCGCGGCCTCGGGCGACAGGTGCACCTGCGCGCCCGCGAGCACGCGGATCGGCGGCGACCCGGCCATCCCCCGATCCAGGTCCCATCCGGCGCGGCGCAGGAGCTCCCCGCGGGCGGCGAGGATTCCGACGAAGTTCGCCATCGTGGCACCCGTCGCGAATCCGACGGACGCCTCGCGCGGCAGCCCGAGGAGATCCAGGACCCAGCGCCCCGCGGTCTCCTCCGCGGCGGCGGTCGCCGGCGTCGTCGCGCGCATCGCCGCGTTCTGATCCCACGCCGAGACGAGCCAGTCGGCAGCGAGCGCCGCGGGATGCGCGCCCCCCATGACGAACCCGAAGAAGCGACCCGATCCGATCCCGGTCAGCCCGGGCTCCATCCGTTCGGCGAGCAGGTCGATCGTCGCCGCGGCATCCTCCGGCCCGTCGGGAAGCTCCCCGAGGGAACCCGCGATGACGGCGTCGTCGACGCGCGGCGGCAGCGTGCGCGTGTGCAGCGAACCCAGCCACTCGAGGGCGTGCACGTGCGCGGCCGCGAGGGCGGTCTGGTACCGGAAGTCGCTCATGGCTCCAGCATCCGGGGGACGGGCTCAGCGCGAAAGGCCCGTTCGGGCCATGTTTGCGTCGGCCGCGACGATGGGGTGATGATGTGCCGTGGCCAGTGACACGCTCGGCAGCGCGCAGCGCCTGCTCCGCGCCGGCCGCTGGGCGGAGGCGGAGGCCGCGTTCGAGCGGAGCCTCGCGGGCTCCGGGGATGCCCCGTCCGCGCACGAAGGGCTCGCGCAGGCACGCTGGTGGCTCGACGACGGCGACGGATGCCTCGCGGCGCGCGAGCAGGCGTACCGCGGATACCGCGCCGCCGACGACCCCCTCGGTGCGGCGCGCGCCGCGACCGCCCTCGCGTGGGATGCCGTGCTCTTCGGCCAGGGCGCGGCGATTGCGCGGGGCTGGTTCGCGCGCGCCTCCGGGCTCCTCGAACCGTTCCCGGCCTCGTCGGAGTCGGGCTGGCTGTCGGTGCGCGAGGCGGAGCTCGCCTTCAACATCGACCGCGACGCCGCCCATGCGCTGCGCGCGGCCGAGAGCGCACAGCGACTCGGCGAGTCGATCGCGGACTCCGACCTCGCGTTCGCCGGCGCCGCGTACGCGGGTCTCGCGCTCGTCGCCCTCGGACGGGTCCGCGACGGACTCCATCGGCTCGACGCGGCGGTCGCGGCAGCGACGGCGGGAGATGTCGGCGACCTCATGTGGCTCGGCAAGATCTGCTGCTGGCTGATCGTGGCGTGCCGCGAGACGCACGACATCGAACGCGCCGCGGCCTGGTGCGAGCGGGTCGAGCGGCTCGCGATCGACCTCGGCCTCTCGCCGCTCACCTCGGAATGCCGCATCCAGCACGCCGCGGTGCAGGTGTCGCGCGGAACGTGGGGCGCCGCCGATGAGCAGCTGACCGCGCTGACCGCACGCTTGGCGACCTCCCGCCGGGAGGCCCGCTTCGAGGCACTCGCGGAGCTGGGAGAGCTGCGCCGCCGTCAGGGGCGCACGGCGGAGGCCGCCCGCCTGCTCGACCAGGCCGAGTTCCAGACCACCGCGATCGTCGGGCGCGCGCGGCTGCGGCTCTCCCGCGGCGAGCACGCGTCGGCGTGGTCGCTCGTGGGCGGACTGCTCGACCGCATCCCCGCATCCAACCGGCTGGCCCGTGCCGATGTGCTGCCGACCGCGGTGTCGGCGGCGCTCGCGACCGGACGCACGGACGTGGCGGCCGGGTTCGCCGGGGAGCTCTCGGCGACGGCCGCGATGATCGGCACCCATCCGCTCCTCGCCTTCGCCGCAGCGGCCCGCTCCGAGGTCGGCGGGGACAGTGCCGTCGCGGACGGGCAGGAGGCGGTGCAGCGCTTCAGCGCGGCCGGGCTCCAGTACGAGGCGGCCCAGTCGCGCCTCATCCTCGCCGGGCGTCTGACCGAGGCGGGCGATGCGCTCGGCGCGGAGGAGCAGCTCCGGGCCGCCCGGGACGGCTTCGCACTCCTCGGCGCGGCGGCGGACGCCGAGCGGGTGCGGTCGCGGCTGCGGGACGCGGTCGCTCCGGTCCCGCTCACCGGACGACAACGGGACGTGCTCCGGCTCGTCGCGGCGGGCAGGACGAACGCCGAGATCGCCGCCGAGATGGGCCTCAGCGAGCACACCGTGCACCGCCACATCGCGAACATCCTGGAGCGACTCGGCGTCGGCTCCCGGGCCGGCGCCGTCGCCCGGGCCGCCGCCGAACGCCTGCTCTGAGTCCGGCCGCGGGGGGTGGCCGCATCGCCGCGCTAGCATCGCGGGCAAGCCACCCCGATCGGGGTCGGTCCAGATCGCCGACAAGGAGCACCCGTCATGACCGACACCGAGGACAACACCTCCGTCGTCCCGCCCGCCGACCCCGCGCCGGTCGCCGCCCCGCCGGCTCCGCCGACCGCGGGCCACTGGGTCCCCTACGACCCGGGCCGCACTCTCGGCATCGTCGGGTTCGCGCTGTCGTTCATCTTCCCGATCAACATCGCCGGCCTGATCCTCTCGATCGTGGGCATGGTGAAATCGCGCCGCGCGGGGGTCTCCAACGGGTTCGCACTCGCCGGGATCATCATCAGCGCGGTCGGCATCCTCATCAGCGCCGTCGTGATCACGGTGATCGCCACCACGCTCATCGGGGCGGCGGTGACGTGCGCGCAGCTCGGGACCGGTGTGCACGTCGTGGGCAACGCGACCTACACGTGCACGCCGACGAGCTTCTACGTCCGCTACGGCAGCTGAGCAACCGGAGGTACCGCTCCCCGCGACGGTGGTGACGCGTCACAGCGCGTGCACCATCCACTGCAGACCGAGGCTGGACAGGATCACCGTCACCCACAGGAGCGCGCCGAGCAGCAGCGGGCGCGCGCCCGCGCGGCGGAGCGCACCGAGGTCGGTGGACAGCCCGATGGCCGACAGCGCCGTCGCGATGAGGAAGAGGGAGACCGACGCGAGCACCGTGTGCGCGGGTGCCGAGATGACGCCGGTGGAATTGATGAGCGCCATCAGCAGGAACCCGATCAGGAACCACGGGACGAGACGGATCGCGCGGCCGAACGACATCCGCACCGGTGCGGGCGGGGGTGCGGCGGGCGTGTCGGACGGACCGGGCGGAGGGGACGCCTCGGGCGTGTCGGCGTGAGCGGCGGCATCCGGTGCGGCGGCGGCATCCGGTGCGGTCGCGGCATTCGGTGCGGTCGCGGCATCCGGTGCGGTCGCGGCATCCGGCGCGGCGGCCCGGCGCCTTCCGACGAGCGCGGCGAGCGCGATCGTGATCGGGATGATCATGAGCGTGCGGACGAGCTTCACGACGACGGCGTCGTTCGCCGCCGCGCTGCCGTACGTGGAGGCCGCGGCGACGACGGACGAGGTGTCGTTGACCGCGGTCCCCGCGAAGAGGCCGAATGCGCTCTGACTCATCCCCAGCGCGTGGCCGATGACCGGGAAGACCACGACCGCCGCGATGTTGAAGAGGAAGATCGTCGAGACGGCGTAGGCGATGTCGGCGCTCACCGCTCCGATGACGGGCGCGACCGCGGCGATGGCGGATGCGCCGCAGATCCCGGTGCCCACGCCGATCAGCGTGCGCACGTCGCCCACGACACCCAGCAGGCGCCCGAAGAGCCACGCCGCGCCGAGGCAGATGACGAGCGTCCCGAGCATCACCGGCAGCGAAGAGACGCCGACGCGGGCGACCGCGCCGATCGAGAGCTGCGTGCCGAGGATCACGACCGACAGCTGCAGCACGAACCGCCCGGCGAAGGCGATCCCGGGCCGAAGCCGCGCCCCCGGCCGGATGATCACACCGAGGATGACGCCGATGACGATGCCGGGGACCGCGCTCCCGACCACCGGTGCGATCCGCCCGACCACGGTCGAGACGACGGCGATGGCGGCGGCGAGCCCGAGGCCCGGCAGGATCCTGCCCGCGCGAGCGATGCCCGACGGGTTCGTGCTGAGCGGGACGGTCACGAGGAGCAACTCTGCCAGGCGCGACCCGCCGTCGCGTCGCACGCCACGCAGTTCGGCGGCCTCACCGGTGCGGTCGCGCGGAGCGACGCAGCGGCGAAAGGCGCGAAAACCCGGATCGGCGACGGGCGCGAAAACCCAGAGCAACACGACGACGCGCCGGCTGCAGCATCCGGGCGGTCGGCGTGTCGTCGTGTTGGTCCGTGTTTTCTGACACGAGCCGGCGGGCCGGGCACGAGCCGGCGGGCTGGGCGCGGGAACAGGCCGGGAGCGGGAACGGCCGGGCGCGGGAACAGGCCGGCGCCGGAACGGGCCCCCCGGGGACGGAGGCGGGAACGAGCCGGGCGGGGGAACGTGGCGGAGTGACCGGCGCTCAGCCCACCGCGGCGGCGAACTGGGCGAGGGTCATCCCGTAGCTGACGCGCACGCGGGGAAGGGCGAGCTTGTCGGCGCCCGGCCGCACGTACCCGTACTGCGTCGTGACCGCCATGTCGAAGCCCGTCTCGCGCAGGCCCTGCTCGGCGTTCGCGTCGTACTGCCCGAACGGGTAGGCGAGCACCTGCGCGACCCCCAGCACGCCGATCGACCGACGCAGGTCGGCGACGATCTGCGGGACGGTGAAGTTCACCATCCTCCCCTTCCCGTTCGCGCCGGCGGTGTGCATGTCGTCCGTGTGCGACCGCTGCAGGACGTACATCGAGGGGGACGGCGCGTGCCGGTACGCGGTGATCACGAACGACGTCGTCAGCACGCGGGCCTTCGTCACGACCGGGACCCCGAGCGTCTCCCACGTGGGATCGGCGTCGTCGTCCGTCACGATGACCGACTTCGGCGGCAGGTAGAGCGCGCCGTCGATGAACGCGTCCAGCTCGTCCCAGGTCGGCAGGTAGAAGCGCTGCTGTGAGAGGTAGTCCATCTGGTCCGCGAACGCGCCCACGTACGAGTAGTTGAGGCGGAGCCATCCGCTCTCGCCACCCGGCTTGGTCGTGAACTGGTGGTACATGAGGATGGGCACGCGTGTTCCGGATGCCGCAGCCGCGGCCGGCGACATCCACGCTCCGTAGAGGGTCTGCTCCGTCGTACCGCAGGCGACCGGCTTCGACCCGTTCACGCGCGCGACCGCCTCGTGCGCGGCAGCGGCGGCCGGAGTGGCGTACCACCCCGCGAACACCTCGCCCTGGCGGCGCGGGATCGGGAGGTCGCGGTACAGCGTGCCGTCCCACTGGCGCGCCGCCGCGGGCGCGACGCCGTCGGCCTGGAGCGACACGAAGCAGCTGCGGGTCCCGCGGAGCTCCGACGCCAGCAGCGATCCGCCGGGTGCCGTCGTCGGGCTCGCGGATGCCACGACGAGCGCCGGCGTCCGGTCGGCGGGCCCGAGCGCGGACGCGCCCGCCGCCAGCACGGCGACGACGGCCAGGATCGTGGCGGCGGGAAGTCCGACGACGAGCGCGACGATGCGCCGTCCGGTCCCGCGGCGCACGGAACGGTGTGGTGCCATGAGGTCCCCTTCGGGTGGGTGGGGAAGGCGTGGTGGCCGGGTGCATCGTACTCCCGCGGAGCCCCCGCCTCCCGGCGCACACGACGCGACGCGCGGGCGCGGCGCGGCGGACCGGCCGCGGCGGACCGGCCGCCGCGGACCCGGCGCGTTCCGCATCCCGGTTCGAAAACGCGGACCATGACCGCGACGCGCCGGCGGCAGCGCCGGGGAGGTCGGCGCGCCGGGGGGCTGGTCCGTGTTTTCGAACGCGGGGCGCGGGAAGAGCCCGGCGTCAGGACGGGCGACCGCCCGCGGCGGCCCGCACCACGGACACGTGGGGCGGGAAGAGCCCGGCCTCAGGACGGGCGACCGCCCGCGGCGGCCCGCACCACGAGCGCGAAGGAGACCGCGCCGGCATCCGGGGTGCCGACCGACCGCGCGCCGTGGATGCGGGCGCGTCCGCGCCGCGGTGCGAGCTCGGCCGTCTGCGCGGCTGCCCCCGCGGCGGCCTCCGCGGCCTCGGCCCACGCGGCATCCAGCGCGTGGCCGGCGGCGACGGCGGCCCGCAGGGCGACCCCGAACGGGACGACCGCGTCGAGCATGGTCTTGTCGCCCAGCTCGGCTCCCCCACGCGCGCGGATCGCCGTCGCGAACGCCTCCACGGCGTCGGCGACCGCCGCGGCATCCGGCGCAGCCTCGTCGCCGATGGCGTCCGCCGCGGCGGACAGCGCCGCACCCCACAGGGCTCCGGACGTCCCGCCCGCGACGGCCGACCAGCTCTCCCCCGCGGCGCGCAGTGCCGACCCCGCTCCGGCACGGGCGTCGACCGCCTCGCGGACGGCGGCGCGCGCGGCCGTCGCACCGGCGGTCATCCCGCGACCGTGGTCGCCGTCCCCCGCGACGGCGTCGAGCCGGCCGAGCTCGTCCTCCTCGGCGACGAGCGCGGCGAGCACCGTCTCGGCAGCACGGAGCACGCCCGCCGCAGCCGTCGCCGACGCCGGCGCGCCCTCGGCGAAGACGCGGCGGTGGGCCGCCGCATCCGCGGGGTCGTCGTCCGGCGCGCTCGCGTCGATGCGCCCCCGCGACAGCGCCACGGAGTCGACGGGATCGCGCCAGAGGTCGTCCAGCTCGTCGTCGAGGTACGCGAGGCTGACCGACACCCCGGCCATGTCGAGGCTCGTCATGAACTCGCCGACCAGGGGCGCGGACGGTGTCATCCCGGCCGCGACGAGTCGCTCGCGCACGCGGGCGAAGACGAGGTTGAGCTCGTCGTACTTCGTGGATCCGAGTCCGTTCACCAGCACGGCGACCCGCTGCCCCGCCGCGGGCGGGCGCTCGGCGAAGAGGCCGTCGACGATGACGTCGGCCACGTCGGATGCCGTGCCCACCGCCTGCTCGGCGATTCCGGGCTCGCCGTGGATGCCCATCCCCACGGCCATGACGCCCTCGGGCACGGTGAAGAGCGGCTCCGCCGACCCGGGCAGCACGCAGCCGGAGAACGCGACCCCGAACGACCGCGTGGCCTCGCCGGCGGCGCGCGCCACGCGCTCCACGTCGTCGAGCGCGCCGCCCCGCGCGGCGGCGGCGCCCGCGATCTTGACGACGAAGAGGCTGCCCGCGATGCCACGGCGGACGTGCCGTTCGCCCGGGCCGCCCGAGGCGATGTCGTCGGCGACCACGACGGTCCTGGCATCCGTGCCGGCGACGACGAGCTCGTCGCGTGCCGCACCGAAGTGGAGGATGTCGCCGGCGTAGTTGATGGGGAGGAAGAGGATGCCGCCGCCCTGGTCCGCGGCACGCGTCACCTCGAGGATCTGGTGCTCGGACGGCGACGAGAAGACGTTGCCGCACACGGCGGCGTCGCCGAACCCGCGGCCGACCCAGCCGGCGAAGGCCGGGTAGTGACCCGATCCGCCGCCCATCACGATCGCGACCCGGCCCGAGACGGGGTCGCGCCGCACCACGCCGCCGTCGACGTGACGCACGCGGTCCGCGTTGGCGAGCGCGAACGCCGCCACCGATTCGGTCGCGAACGCCGCCGGGACGTTCACCAGTCGCGTCATCCGTGAGCTCCCCTGCGTGTCACGGCCGGATCAGGCGACCGGCACGTCGGTGACGGCCTCGCGCCGCTGGAACCGCCAGCGGCCGTCCTCGCGGACGTAGTCGTCGGTGTAGTGTCCCACTTTCGACAGCTGCGGGGCGCCGTCGTCGCCGATGACGAAGTAGAGCCAGGTGGCCTCGCCGTGGGCGGTGTCGCCGTCGAGCACGATCCGATGGTTCGCGACGGCGTGGAAGTCCGTCCCGACCTGCACGGTCAGCAGTCCGCCGCTCATCCCGTCGACGAGCTCCTTGATCGCGCCGCGGCCGGTCGCCTGCAGCTCCGGCGTGCACCACAGCGTGCCGTCTGCGGCGAACAGTGCGGCGTAGGCGGCGTTGTCCTTGCCGTCGAGCGCCACCTTGTAGTCGATCGCGAGCTGCCGGATCTCGTCGAGATCCTCGAGCCGGCGGACGCGCGTGTCGAGGGCGTCGGATTCCTGGGTCATCTCGGGCTCCTGATTCGGGGGGATGTCACTGCTGCGGGATGTCACTGCTGCGGGATGTCGACCGCCGCGACGCGGCGGGCGAACTTCCATTCGCCGTCCTCGCGGACGTACTCGTCGTCGTAGTGCCCGACCAGGAGGATCTCCGGAGTGTCCGCCGCGGAGCGGCCGATGAGACTCCACAGGCAGAACCCCGTCGCGGTGTCGCCGGTGACGGTGATGCGCGGTTCGGTCACGAGGTGGGTCGTCGTCGGACCCGGCGCCGGCGGATTCGGGGCGAGGCGCTCCTCGAGCATCGCCTGGATGCCGGCCGGCGTGCGCGCGGACCCGGTGCGTCCCTCCCACGTGCCGTCGGCCGCGAACAGCGCCGCATAGGCGGCGAGATCGCGACGGTCGAGCTCCTCGCGATAGCGCAGGACGAGGTCGCGGATCTGCTGTCGGTCCTCCAGCTCGCGGACGCGGGCCTCGCGGGCGGCGTCGTCGCTCACGCGGCCCACCGCTCCGGTCGGTGGGAGGGCAGCCGGGCAGACCGGACCTTCGTCTCGATGCGCACGAGCTTCGTGGTCATCGTGATGAACAGGGTCCGCAGGTCGGGGCCGCCCCACACGAGGTTCCCGGAGACCTCCGGCGTCGGCAGGATGTCGATCAGCTTCTCGTCCGGACCGAAGATCCAGATGCCGTCACGCGCCGTCACCCACACGTTGCCGAGCTCGTCGACCTTGAGGCCGTCCGGGTTCCCGGTCCCCGGGATGTCTTTGCTGCCCATGTCGTCGGCCACGAGGCGTCCGTTCACGAGCGACCCGTCCTCGGCCACGTCGAAGGCCTTGAGGTTCGTCCGGTCGTCGATGTACATGGTCTTCTCGTCGGGCGAGAAGGCGAGCCCGTTGGGCTGCTCGAATTCGTCCCGGTCGACGACGAGCTGCACAGGCCCGCCGCCCGGCGGGACGCGGAAGACGCCCTGGAAGTCCAGGTCGCATTTGCGCTCGACGCCCACCCACACCGGCCACCGGCCGTAGTTCGGGTCGGTGAAGTAGATGCTGCCGTCCGAGTGCACGACGACGTCATTGGGGCTGTTGAGGTACTTGCCCCCGAAGTGGAAGGCCGGGATCGTCCGGGCCCCGTCAGGCTGGATCCGCACGAGCGAGCTCGTCACCTGCTCGCAGACGAGCAGCCCGCCGTCGGCGTCGAACACGGCGCCGTTGCCCATGTAGTCGGGCGACTCGACGAGCTCGGGGCCGCGCTCCTCCGTCCAGCGCCACCGCGCGTCACCGGGGATGTCGTGGAAGATCAGCTCCTGCGTGACGTCGTTCCACGCCGGGCCCTCGCTGAACAGGAATCCCTCGGCGAGCTGCTCCAGCTCGGCATCCGGATCGATGAGGTGATGCAGGCTCTCGGGAATCTGCAGCTTCGTCACTGTCGTGTCCTTCTGATCTCGTTCGTTGAGGATGTCTCGGGTCGGGGGCCGGCCCACCGGGCCGACCCCCGCTCCTCGGGAGGGTGTTCTGCGACTACTCGACGAGCTTGGCGCCGGGGCCGTCGGGGGTCGTGAAGAACTGGTTCAGGTACGACTGCGGCCCGAAGTCGTTCGGCGAGCCGAGCGGGTCGCCGAGGCTGTTCAGGGTCGCCCCCGGCGGGACGAACGACGCCACGTTCTCCTTGGTGACCACGGGCACCGGGATCGGGATGTCGGTGACCTTCGGGCCGTTGCCCGCGAGCGTGTTCAGGAGGACGCGCATCGCGACCCACGCCTGCTGCTTGCCGTTGTACGCGCTGCCGCCGGTGTTGTAGCCGTCGGAGAGGTGATCCTTGAAATACGAGAGGTCACCGGCCTGCGCGCCGACCATGCTCACCGGGGGCACCGGGCGGCCGACCTGCTGGAAGGCCTGGATGACGCCCTGCGCCATGATGCCGTTCTGCAGGACGCCGTCGATCTTCCCGGGGTGGGAGACGAGGAACTGCTGCATCGCGGTCTTGGCCGTCGCGTTGTTCCAGTTGCCGTTGACGGTGCCGACGACCTTCAGGTCGGGGCACGCGTCGATGATCGCCTGGATCTGCTTGTAGCCGTACGTCTCGGCCGCGGCGCCCTGGAGGCCGCGCATCACGACGATGTTGCCCTTCCCGCCCATGGCCTTCACCGTCTCGGCGGTGCCCTTGGCGATGTTCAGCGGGTTCACCGAGATCGCGTAGTCCGACGGGTTCGTGTTGCCCATGACGACGGTCGGGACGCCGGCCTTGCCTGCCTCCGTGAGCGCGGGGGCGAGCGGGTCGGCCGCCAGCGGCAGCATCACGACGCCGTCGACGCCGCCGCGCACCATGGACTGGAAGCCGGCGATCTGCGCCGCCGGCGTCTGCGTCGAGGCATCCGGCATGATGCTCAGCTGGAGGTCGCCGGTCACGAGCCCGAGCTCCTTCGCCTTCGCGAAGGCGTCCTTGAGACCCGTGAGCAGGTTGTCGGTGAACGCCGAGTTCGACGCCAGGGAGCTGAACCCGATCTTCCACGGGCCCTTCTTCGCCGGGAAGGCGGCGTAGGGGCTGACCCGGATCGGGCCCGGGTAGCCGCTGTACTGCGCCTTCGTCTCCGCCGACATCCCGGCATCCGCTCCGCCCTGGAAGTCCGCCGCCACGATCGGCGCCTCGCCGCACTTCTCGCTCTTCCCGGCGTTGCCGTCTGATCCGCTGGTCGCGGAGCCGCCGTTCCCGGCCGGCGTCGACCCGCACGCCGTCAACACCAGGCCCGCACTCACGATCGCCGCCGCGACGGCGAGGTATCGTCCTCGCGACCTCGTCATACCGAATCGATGGGACATCATCGTCCTTTCCTCACATCTACGCTGACAGAACAGAGCAGCACGTCGTCGCCTCTGGGGGCACGTGCACTTCATCTCGAGCTGTGGAAGGCACGTCGCTCTCCGTTCAGGCTCCAATGCGCGTGCTGCTCCCGGCAAGGCAGAAGAACTTGGGTAGTTCATTTGCCGTGCTGCGGATGAACGCCGGGAGAGACCGCTGACACCATCGTCTCAGGGGAAGACGATGGTGTGGTTGCCGTGTCGGATGACGCGGTCTTGGGCGTGCCATTGGACGGCGCGGGACAGGACGGCGCGTTCGACGTACGCGCCGCGGGCTTGGAGGTCGTGGGCGGTCATGGCGTGGTCGACGCGGGCGACGT
>JAFKIL010000005.1 GCA_017306415.1 Microbacterium sp.
TTGTCGGGGCCTTGGGAGGGGACGTGGAAGAACGGGATCCCGAAACTGCGGACGTCTTCGGCGACGTTGGTGTGGTTGCTGATCACCATCGGGATCGTCACCGGCAGCTCCCCCCGCCGGTGCCGCCACAGCAGTTCGAGGAGGCAGTGGTCGCTGGTGGAGGCGAGGATCGCCATCCGCTTCGGGATCGACTGGTCCGTGAGCTGCCACTCCATCCCCAACGGGGTGAGGGTTTTCGCCAGGTCCGCTTCGATGTCGGGGATCGCGGCCTGCAGGTCGGGGCGGTGGAAGACCACGCGCTGGAAGAAGTGGCCCCCGTCCGGGTCGTCGGTGTACTGGTCCAGGGCGACGATGTTGCCCTTGTTCCGGCCGATCAGGGTCGACACCGCGGCGACGATGCCGGGCCGGTCCGGGCCGTGGACGATCAGGCACGCGTCGTCGCGGCGGTCGTCGGTGTGAATGGTCATGACGGGATCTTTCAGCTGCGTGCGGCGATGAAGCTGTTCGCCCAGTCGGACGTGGCCTTGAGCCCGCCGAACGTGTAGAAGTGCAGCTTCACGTTCCCGGAGGCCGGGTCTTCGGCGAGGAGGGCGGACAGGTCGGTGACGAACTGATCCGGACCCGCCGTGCCCATCAGGTTCGTCAGCGAGAACCCGTACTTCTTCACGATCATCGCGTTCGCCCCGATCCCGAACCGGCGCGCGAAACCGAGGAGGCGCTTGATCCCCGCGGGCCCGGGCGTGCCGATCCGGATCTGCGCGTCGATCCCGCGCTGGCGGACCTGATCGATCCACGCGAGCACCGGGTCGGTGTCGAACGCGAACTGCGTCAGCACGACCTGCTCGAGGCCTTGCTCCTTCAGCGCCGCGGACTTGTCCTCCAGGTGCTTCCACAGCACATCCGACGCGATGTCCGGGTGCCCCTCGGGGTACCCCGCGATCGACACCTCACGGACGCCGTAATCGAGCAGCAGGCCGGTGTGGATCACATCGAACGACGACGCGTACGGACCCTCCGGCTCGGCCGGATCCCCGCCCACCACGAACACATGCTCGGTCGCCCCGACCTCCTGCAGGCGGCCCAGGAACTCCTCCAACTGCGCCCGGGACGCCAGCCGGCGCGCCGAGGTCCTCGTTGCCGAGGAACGTGACGTTGATCTTCGTCCCGGCCGGGATCACCGACCGCGCCTCCTCGAGACCGGGGACATCCTTGCCGGTCATCTCCAGGGAGAAGTCGGTGACGAGCTCGCGTGCGGCGACGGGGTTCGCGGCGGGAGTGGTACGTGACACGGATCGACGTCCTTTCGTGGGGGCCCTTCGCAGCGTCGCGACGGCCGGAGTGCTGCTCTGCGCCTCTGAGGGGACTTTACCTATGTCGATAGGTAATGACAAGAGGTATTGTGTGGACGTCGCGGCACCGACGCCGCGATGTCGGCCGGATCAGGCCTCGACGTCGTCCTGGATGTCTCCGAGGTCGTCGGCTCCCGGATCGGCGTCAGCGTCCGCAGCGCGGAGGGCGGCGAGCATGCGATGGATGTTGGCGTTGAACGTCTCGATCTCGGCATCGGACATGCCGGCGAGGATGATCTCCTGGCCCCGCACCGAGATCGGCCGCATCGCGGCGTGCATCGCGGCACCGGCGGCGGTCATGTGCATCGGTCGCGACCCGCGCGGTCCGTCGGAGAGCACGATGAGCTGGCGGCTGACCAGCGTCGCCGCGCTCTTGGACACGATCGCCTTGTTGACGTCGAGGAACTCCGACACCTCCGTCGCCGAGGCGCCGGGGAGGCTGGCCAGCGCCGACAGGATGCGCCACTCGTTGGTGCCGAGGCCGAACAGGCGGCGCAGCTCGTGAGATTCCCGCCACACGAGCTCGTAGGTGAGCAGCGCCAGGAGTCTGGGCGTGAAGGACTCGTGGTCGAGTGCGTCCGGGAGGCGATCGCGCACCACGTCCGGCGAGAGATCGTGCTCGGGGTGGGCGGCGTTCTGTGCAGGCATTCTGCTCCTCTGACGGTGGGGCCGCGACGACTCCCACCTGGTTACGAGTGTCCCAGACGGATCGGAACCCGGGCGTGTCCGCACACCCGGGTTCCGATCTTGCGCTGTGGTTCAGTGGTTCATGGCGGTGAGGGCGTCGGGGTCGATGGTGGCGATGGAGCGGGTGTCTTGGAAGGCGCGGATGCCTTCGATGCCTTGTTCGCGGCCGATGCCGGATTGCTTCATGCCGCCGAAGGGGGCGCGCAGGTCGAGGCGGGTGGCGCCGTGGTCGTTGACCATCCGCAGACGAGTTTGGAGCCGACGCGGTGGGCGGCGTCGGGGTTGGCGGTCCAGACGGATCCGCACAGGCCGCCCCAGGTGTCGTTCGCCAGGCGGACGGCTTCGTCCTCGGTGTCGAAGGGGATGAGGGGGATGACGGGTCCGAACTGTTCCTGGGTGACGACCCGCAGGGACGGGTCGGGGTCGATGACGATCGCGGGGCGCAGGAAGTTCCCGCCGGCGAGGTCCCCGCCGGGGAGCTGGCCGTATTCGCGGACGTCGGCGCCGGCGTCTTTCGCTTCCTGGATGATCTCCGCCACGAACGCCTTCTGCGCGGCCGAGTGCAGGGGTCCCATGGTGGTGCCCTCGTCGAGCCCGTACCCGATGACGGCCTTGTCGAGGCGGGCGGCGAGCCCGTCGACGACCTCGTTCAGGCGGGAGCGGTGCACGAACACCCGCTTCGCGTTCATGCAGATCTGCCCGGTCGTGTCGTAGATCGCCGCGTAGAGGCGGTCCAGGTGGGCGTCGTCCAGGATCGCGTCCTCCAGGAACACCGCCGCATCATTCCCCCCCAGCTCCAGCGTCACACGCGTGAGAGTCTTGGAGGCCATCTCCATCATGCGCTTGCCGCCGTTGACCGACCCGGTGAAGCACACCTTCGCGACATCGGTGTTCTGGATGAGGCCCGCCATGTTCGCATCCTCGCCCGTCACGACGTTGAGCACACCGGCGGGGAGCTTCTCCGCGACGCGCTGCACGACGCGGGCGGTCGCCAGCGGCGCCGACACCGGCGGTTTCACGATCACGGTGTTGCCCGCGAGCAGCGCGTGCGGGAGGGCGGCTCCGAGGATCGCGATCGGCCAGTTGAACGGCACGATGATGGTCACGACGCCCAGCGGCTGATACGCGACCTCGGTCGACACCGGGATCGCGCCCGGCACGACGGGCAGCGTGTGCGAGGCATCCACCTGGTCGGCGATCATGAGCGCCAGGTTCCACCGGATCTCGAACACGAGGGCGTCGACCCAGCTCTCGAAGCGGATCTTGCCGTTCTCCTGCGACAGGATCGCGGCATCCGTGTCGCGCTCGTCCGCAATGCCGGCGATGGCCTCGGCCATCTTGGCGGCGCGCTCGGTGGCGCTGAGCGCCGCCCACGCCGGGAAGGCCGCGTTCGCCGCGGCGACCGCGTCCGCCACATCCGCGGTCGATGCGGACGCGGCGTGCCCCACGATCCTGCCCGGCTTGCCCGGGTCGGCGATGGCGATGGTGTCGGGCGTCTCGCGCTCCGCACCGCCGATGAACAGTCCCGTGCGGACTGTCTCCAATGTCTCGGTCATGACGATCAAGCACCTCTCTGTGTCTTCGACATCCGTGATTCCGGCCCGCGAGACCCGAGGGCCGCTCGCCGCGGGACGCGCCTGTGCGTCCCTAAACAAGTTTACGTCCATTCCTGTTTACACGTAAAGCACTTCGTGTTACTGTCGCCTCGTCGCGATCCGGAGAGCGGGTCGGACCACAAGCGAACGTCGATGGAGACGGCCCGGTGCCGCTGCTTCGTCGACACGAATCGATGACGAGGAGGCATGCGATGAGCCGTTCCACACTGCCGACGGCGGAGGAGCCGCACACCGTCGCGGAGCTGGAGGACCTGGCGTTCGAGCTGCGGTCCAAGCTGCTCGAGCTGTGCGGGACGTACGAGGGCGCCGTCCACATCGGCGGCGATCTGTCGGCCGCCGACATCTTCACCGCCCTGTTCCACTACGGGCTGCACGTCGACCCGACGGATCTCCGCAACCCCGCCCGCGACCGTTTCGTGCTGAGCAAGGGCCACGCCGCGGTGTGCATGTACATCACGATGGCGATGCGCGGGTTCTTCTCGTACGAGGGGATCGTCGAGACGTACGGACAGCTCGACAGCGCGTACGGGATGCACCCGTGCAAGGTGCAGCTGCCCGGCGTCGAGGCATCCACCGGCTCCCTCGGCCACGGCCTGCCGATCGCGGTCGGGATGGCGCTCAGCGCCCGCGGCCGCGGAGAGTCGCATCGCGTCGTCACGCTCCTCGGCGACGGCGAGACCGGCGAAGGGTCGGTCTGGGAGGCCGCGATGGCCGCGCGCAGCAACAAGCTCGGGAACCTCGTCGCGTTCGTCGACCGCAACCGCCAGCTCATGACGAGCTTCGCCGAGGAGCGGGTCGTGTTCGAGCCCTACCCCGACAAGTGGGCCGCGTTCGGCTGGAACGTCGTGCACATCGACGGCCACGACATGGCCCAGCTCGTGGAGGCGATCGACGCGCTGCCGCCGACCGACAGCGACCGTCCCACCGTGGTCGTGTGCGAGACGGTCAAGGGCAAGGGCGTCGACTTCATGGAGCACAACCTCGCCTGGCACGCCGGCTCGCTCGGTGCCGCCGACCTCGAGCGCGCGATGGCCGCGCTCCTCGCATCCCGTGAGAAGGAGTCCGTCTGATGCCTGTCACCTTCACCTTCGGCGAGTTCCTCGGAGCGCGCTCGGTCATCGGATCCACCCTCGCCGAGCTCGGCGAGGAGCACGACAACCTCTGGGTGATCACCCCGGACATCGGGGCCACCCTCGTCGAGTTCCGCGACCGGTTCCCCGAGCGCTTCCTCGATGTGGGACTGGCCGAGCAGGCCAGCGTGGGCATCGCATCCGGACTCGCGTACGACGGGAACATCCCGGTCGTCTCGGGCATGCTGCCCTTCCTCTCGATGCGCGCGCTCGAGCAGATCCGCACCGACGTGTGCTACCCGAACCTCCCGGTGAAGATCATCGGCACGCACGGCGGCCTCGTCGGCAACGGCGGCTCCACGCACTACGCGGTCGAGGACCTGGCCCTCATGTGCGCCCTGACGAACATGACCGTCACCTCGATCGGCGACCCGCTCATGGTGGGCGAGATCATCCGCCAGTCGATGTCGATGACCGGCCCGATCTACATCCGCCTCGCGGTCGGCAAGAAGGACAAGGTCCTCTACGAGCCCGGTCAGCACGAGGTGCGCATCGGCAAGGGGATCGTCGCGCGCGAAGGCACAGACGTCACGATCTTCACCCACGGCACGACGGTCGCCCAGGCGCTGGATGCCGCAGACGAGCTCGCCGAGGACGGCCGGTCGGTGCGCGTGGTCGACATGTTCACCCTCAAGCCGATCGACGAGGAGCTCATCGTCCGCTGTGCGGAGGAGACCGACGGGCGCTTCGTCGTCCTGGAGGACCACCTCGCCTACGGCGGACTCGCCTCGCGGATCGCGGACGTCGCGGCCGACCGCGGCATCCGCCTCACCGCGTTCGAACGCCTCGGCATCCCGCAGGTCTACGCCGGCTTCGGCGAGGACGAGCAGCTGCGGGACAAGTACGGGTACGGCCTGAGCGCCACCGTCGCGGCGCTGCGCAGAGCCGTCGCCGCCTGACCTCCTTCCACCCCACGCCTCAACGGAGAGACGCATGAGAACAGTCGCGGTCACGAAGATCGGCAGCCTGCGCGACCCGGACGAGTCGACGCGCGGCCGCATCGGCCTCGTCGACTTCCCCGAGCCGGAGCTCGGCCCCGAGGACGTGCGCATCCGCATCGCCTACTCGGCGATCTGCGGCTCCGATCCGCACCTCGCCGAGGGCTTCTTCGGGACCGACGTCCCGATCGGGCTCGGCCACGAGCTGTCCGGAGTCATCGAGGCGCTCGGGGAGCGTGCCCACCGCAACGGGCTGCGCATCGGCGACCGCGTGTCGGGCAACTTCCTGCGCTTCTGCGGCACGTGCCGCCCGTGCCAGGAGGGGCGGCAGCAGTTCTGCGAGCACATCCAGGACTACAACCGCCCCGGGATGGCCGAGACCATCACGTGGCACGAGTCGCAGGTCTACCGGCTGCCCGACGAGATCTCGCTCCTGCACGGGTGCCTGCTCGAGCCCACCTCGGTCGCCGTGCGCATCGCCGACAAGACCCGCATCCGCGTGGGCGACCGCGTCGCGATCTGCGGCGGCGGCCCCATCGGGCAGCTCGCTCTGCAGGTGCTGCGGATGTACGGCGCGACGTCGCTGACGATGATCGAGCCGATCGCGGAGCGCCGCGAGATGGCGCTCCGCCACGGCGCGCAGTTCGTCATCGACCCGGTCGGGGAGGACCAGTACGCCCGGGCGGACGAGATCACCGACGGTCGCGGCTACGACGTCGTCATCGACGCGTCCGGCTCCCCTCGGGCGGTGCGGGGTCTGCTCGACATCGCGGCGAAGGGCGCGACGGTCGTGTACGGCGCCATGTACCCCGAGAGCTTCGAGATGCCGTTGAACCTCTCGGACTACCTGTACCTCAAGGAGCTCACCCTCACGGGTGTGTTCGTCTCGCCCTACGCGTTCCCGCGGGCGCTGCAGGTGCTGCCGCACCTCGAGCTCGACGAGCTCACCGCGGCGGTCTTCGACCTCGAGGATGCCGCGGAGGCGTTCGCGGTGCACGTCAGCGGGCGGCATCCCAAGGTCGTGCTCCGGTGCAACGACCTCGACGAGAGGGAGAGTGCGGCATGACCGTCGTGGAGGAGCCCATCGGCACGGCGCTCGGCGAACCCGCGCCCGCGCTCGAGGCGCGCGACATCGTCAAGCGCTTCGACGGCGTCCACGCCCTGGAGGGCGCGGCGTTCTCGGTGCTGCCCGGCGAGATCCACGCCCTCCTCGGCGAGAACGGCGCGGGCAAGTCGACGCTGATCAAGATCCTCACCGGCATCTACGCGCCCGACGGCGGGACGCTGCTGCGCGACGGCGAAGAGGTCGAGTTCGCGAACGTGCGTGTGGCGAACCACGCCGGGGTCGTGGCTCTGTATCAGGAGCTGTCGGTGATCCCCTCCATCAGCGTCGCGGAGAACATCCTCCTCGGCGAGCAGACCCCGAGCCGCGGCGGCCTCGTGCAGTGGCGCCGGCTGCGCAAGACGGCGCGCGCCCAGCTCGACAGCATCAACCAGCGCATCCCGCTCGGGATGCTGGCGGGCGACCTGACGCCCGTGCAGCAGACCATGGTCGCCTTCGCCCGCGCTCTCGCGACGGACGCCCGCGTGCTCATCCTCGACGAGCCCACGGCATCGCTCACCGACACCGAGATCACCGACCTGTTCGCGGTCCTGCGGTCCCTCCGCGACCGCGGCGTGGCCATCGTCTACGTCTCGCACCGGCTGGAGGAGGTCTTCGAGCTGTGCGACCGGCTGACGATCATGCGCAACGGACGCACGATCGTCACGAAGGACGTCCGCGACTCCCATATCGACGAGGTCATCTCGACCATGGTCGGGCGCTCAGCCGGGGAGCTCTACCCCGAGCGGGGAACGGCCACCACGACCGTGGCCCTGACCGCCCGGGGCATCGACGGCCGGCGCGTGAAGGACGTCTCGTTCGAGGTGCACGAGGGCGAGGTGCTCGGCATCGGCGGGCTCGCCGGGTCGGGGCGCAGCGAGCTGCTGCGCATCCTCGCCGGCGCCCAGCGGCGCAGCGGGGGCGAGATCAGCATCGGCGGAGTCTCGCTGCGGCTGTCGCCGGGCGTGGGCCGGGCGCTGGACGCCGGCATCGCGCTCGTCCCCGAGGAGCGGCGGAGCCAGGGCGTCATCCTCGGCGCCTCGATCCAGGACAACATCACCGTCGCGAACATCTCGGAGGTGAGCACGGCGGGCATGGTGTCGACGTCGCGCATCTCGGTGATCACCCAGCGCGGGATGAAGGACCTCCAGATCAAGGCGCGCAGCGCCCGGCAGCACGTGAGCGAGCTCTCCGGCGGCAACCAGCAGAAGGTCGTGCTCGCGAAGATGCTGGCCAGGAAGCCCAAGGTGCTCCTGATGGACGAGCCCACGCGCGGCATCGACGTCGGAACGAAGGCCGAGATCTACCGCCTGATCCGGCGGCTCGCGGCCGCAGGGACGGCGGTCATCACGGTCAGCTCCGAGCTGCCCGAGCTCATCGGGATGAGCGACCGGATCCTGATCATGCACGAGGGCCGGATCTCCGGCGAGGTCCCGGCCGAAGGAGCGGACGAAGAGGTCCTGCTGGCCTATTGCTACGGAAAGGCGGAGACGCATGACAACCACGAGTAACCCGGGGCTGGAGGACACCACCGCCCTGAAGATCCCGCGCCGCTCCGTGGGGCAGACACTGCTGTCGTCGGGCACGGTCCTGGCGCTCATCGTGCTGATCATCTTCTTCTTCGCGATGCGGCCGGACGTCTTCCTGAGCTTCACGAACGTGCGCAACATCCTCTACCAGGTGGCGATCCTCGCGATCATCGCCGGCGCGCAGACCCTCGTGATGGTCGTCGGCGACTTCGACCTTTCGGTCGCGGCGACGTCGGCCCTGGCCGGTGCGGTGTCGGCATCCCTGATGCTCGGCGGCATGCCGGTGGCGCTGGCGATCCTCATCGGACTGATCGTGGGACTGCTCATCGGGCTGGCGAACGGCCTCCTGATCGCGTACCTGAACCTGTCCGCGTTCGTCGCGACACTGGCGACGCTGACGTCGGTGACGGGGCTCGCGTACCTCGTCACGCAGGGGACGACGCTGTTCAACCTGCCGCCCGCGTTCAACAACCTGGGTCAGGGGAAGATCCTGCAGATCCCGCTCCCGGTCTTCTTCGCGATCGGGCTGCTGCTCGTCCTGTGGTTCGTGCTGCGCTACACGACGCTCGGCCGGCGCTGGTACGCGACCGGCGGCAATGCCGAGGTCTCGCGCCTCTCGGGTGTGAACGTGCGACGCGCGCGACTGCTCGCGTTCACCGTCGCCGGCCTCGTGTCGGCGTTCGGCGGCATCCTCCTGGCGGCGCGCCTCGGCAGCGCGAGCGCGGTCCAGGGTTCGGACAACCTGCTCTTCTCGGTCGCCGCCGTTTTCCTCGGCATGACCGTCGTCCGCTCGGGTGCGGCGAACATCGTCGGCACGGTCGTCGGCGTCGCCATCATCGGCGTCATGAGCAACGGCCTGAACATCCTCGGCGTCAACTCGTACGTCCAGCAGGTCGTCACGGGCCTCATCATCATCGCGGCCGTGACCCTGTCCTCCCTCAGAAGCCGGGAGCGGTAGCGCCGCCGGCCTTCTCCCTGCGGCCCGGGCCCTTCCGGCCGCACCCCACCAAGAAACGCAGTGACAACAAAGGAGTGGAACACATGCGCAAGAAACTCATGGCCTTCACGGCTCTCGCCGCCGCGGCGGTGGTCGCCCTGTCCGGATGCTCCGGATCGGCGGGTGGAAACGCCTCCGGCGGAGGCGACGGCAAGCAGTTCAAGGTGATCGCCTTCACCTCGGGCAACCAGACCCCGGTCGGCGCGTGGTGGGTCAAGGCCGTCACCGCCGAGGCGAAGAAGCGCAACTGGGATCTCACGATGATCCAGGGCGACTTCGACTTCCAGAAGATGAACCCGCAGGTGGAGAGCGCGATCGGCCAGGGCGCCGACGCGATCCTCGACGGCTACACCGACGTCGCCTCGATCGGCTCGATCGTGAGCGCCGCGAAGGATGCGAACATCCCGATCTTCGCGGTCGACTCCGGCACCGAGGCCAACGACGCGTTCGCCGTGAACATCACCGTCAACCAGCAGGGCATCGTCGACCAGACGCTGGGCGCCATGGACAAGGCGCTCGGCGGCCTCAAGGGCAAGACCGTCATGGTCATCGGGCACGACCCGCACCCCGGCATCCGCAAGCGTGCGGCGCTCGCCGAGAAGGACCTCAAGGCGGCCGGCGCCATCATCGCCGGCGGCGAGATCCAGAAGGTCACGTCCCCCGCGACCGGACGCACCGAGGCGCTCAACTTCGTCTCCGACTACCTCTCCGCCCACCCCAACGGCCTCGACGGCGTCTGGGTCGGCTGGGACGACGCCGCCCTCGGCGCCGTGCAGGCCGTGGACGAGGCCGGTTCCAAGGCGGTCGTGACCGGATCCGACGCGGTGGCGGAGGCCGTCGCGGCGATCGAGGCGGGCAAGATGCTCGCCACGAGCCTGCAGCCCTGGCAGGACGTCCTGAAGCAGGTGCTGGCTGACGTCGACACCTACCAGAAGGACAAGACGCTCCCGAAGAAGAACTTCGTCGAGGTGGCGTCGACGCTCGTCGACAAGTCGAACGCGGCGACCATCACCCCGTCGGACAAGCTCGGCTGATCCCGCGATGCCGTGGGGGCGACGGACCTCGCCCCCACGGCATCCGGCCGCTCCGGCGGCATCCACGACAAGAGAGAAGGACATCATGCGCCTGACAGACAAGGTCGCGATCATCACCGGTGGAGCGAGCGGGATCGGCCTCGCCACGACCGACAAGTTCCTGCGGGAGGGCGCCAAGGTGCTCATCGCCGACATCGGAGCGGATGCGGCGGCCGCCGCCGTCGCCGACTTCGAGGCGAAGGGCTACGCGGGCTCTATCGCGTCGACGCAGGTGGACGTGAGCGACTTCGCCCAGGTCGAAGCCATGGTGGCGACGGCGGTGGAGCGCTTCGGACACATCGACGCCATCTTCAACAACGCGGGGATCGCGGGCGGCAAGCCGCTCATCGACCACGATCCCGAGGTCGACTACCGCCCGATGATGCGCATCGACCAGGACGGCGTCTACTACGGCATCCTCGCCGCCGCGCGGCAGTTCAAGCGACAGGGCACCCCCGGCGTCATCGTGAGCACCTCGTCGATCTACGGCGAGCAGGCCGCGGAGCTCTCGTTCACCTACAGCGCGGCGAAGTCGTCGGTGATCTCGTTCACCCGGTCGGCCGCGTACGAGCTCGCCGAGTTCGGCATCCGCGCCGTCGCCATCACGCCCGGCCGCGTCGGCACGCCCATCATCAACCAGTTCAGCGAGGAGCTGCGCGAGACCTTCGCCGCCGAACAGCTGCGCAACGCCCTCACCCGTCCCGAGGAGATCGCCGACGTCGTCGCGTTCCTCGTGTCGGACGAGGCCAACGCGATCAACGGCACCGTCGTGCACGTCGACGACGGCTACTCGGTCTTCAAGCAGCGGCTCGACCTGCCCACGTTCTGAGGCATCCGTGACCCCCGACCTCGACGTGGCGTGCCACGTCAACGTGCTCGCCCCCGACGCGTCGCCCGAGTCGCTCGCCGCGACGCTCCCGGTGCTGGCCAGGCTGGGCTACCGCCGGGTGGTGCTCCCGCCGCTGGACCCGGCGTCCATCGACGCGGCGCGCGTGCGCGGGCTGTTCGCCGAGTCCGGCCTGACCCCCATCGTCATCGCGGTGCAGGGGCCAGGGGCGGACGTCTCGTCCGACGACCCGTCGGCGCGGTCCGCCGGTGCCGCCCTCCTGCGCGATGCCCTCGCCCTGGCGGTCGCGCTCGGCGCCGATCAGCTCAACGGCGTGCCGTACGGACTGTTCGGCGCGCCGGGCGGCCCGACGTCTCGGGACGCCTTCGAGCGCTCGGCGGTCGCGGTCGGACGCGTCGCCGACGAAGCGCACGAGCGCGGGGTGACGATGACGTTCGAGGTGCTCAACCGCTACGAGACGTCGATGATCAACACCGCGCGCCAGGCCATGGCCTACGTCGCCGCGAGCGGCTCGCCGCACCTGCGCATCCACCTCGACACGTTCCACATGGCGGTCGAGGAAGCGGATGCCGCGGCTGCGATCCGCATGGCGCTCCCCGCCCTGCACTATCTCGAGCTCGGGCAGTCGGGCCGCGGCGACCTCGCGTCCGGCGCCGTCGACATCGGCGACGTCGTGCGGCAGGCGCTCGATGACGGATACGCGGGCCGGTGGGGCGTCGAGGCGTTCTCGCGGAGCGTCCTCCCCACCCCGGCCGCCGATGGCCTGGCGATCTGGCGGGCGCCGTATGATGACGGCGCGGCCGTCGCCGAGAACGCGCTGCGGGTCATCCGCGCGGGATGGGCGGCGAGCGTCGTCGGTCGCCGCGCGAGCCGCCTGGCGCGTGCCGAGCAAGCGTCCTGAGTACTACGACACCGGCGCCGGCAGGGGGCTCTGGTTCCGATCGAATTCGGGAAGCTGCTCCGCGAGCATCTCGGCCCAGCGGAAGTTGGCCTCTTTGGTGCGACCGGCGTTGTGCGGAGTGTGCACGACGTTGTCGCGCCCGAGGAGCGGATCCGTCAACGGCAGCGGCTCGACGTCGAACACGTCAGCCGCCAGTGCGAGCTCGTCCGCGAGCACGCGTTCGCGCAGGGTCGGCATGTCGCAGACCGCGGCGCGCGTCGCCAGGACGACGAGCGCTCCGGTCGGGATGCTGCGGATCAGGTCCGCGGTCACCAGACCCTCGGTGCCGGGGGTCAGCGGCACCATCGGCACGAAGATCTCGGCGTCCTGCACGAGACGCTCGAGGCTCTGCTCGCGGCGCGATCCCGCGCGGTGGAACGACGGCTCCGACGCGAAGGGGTCCCAGGCGGCCACGTCGGCGCCGAGCATCCGCACGAAGCTCGCGTAGCGGCTGGCGATGTTCCCCGCGCCGACGATGCGGATGCGCTTGCCCTCCACCGTGCCGTTGGTGAAGCGCGAGTCATCGCCGTATTGCTGTCGTGGATACGTCCACGCGTCCTGGCTCGTGAGGATGGCATGGTGCGTCTGGGGGATGCGACGCAGCGCGCCGATGGTGAGCCCCAGCGCGAACTCCGACACCGACTGACCCCAGAACCCCTCCGAGGTCTGACCGAGCACGCGGATGCCGCGCGCCTCGAGCAGTCCATCCGCCTCGGTGCGGCCGTAACCGGTCGAGACGCATGCCTCGGCGAGGGACGGGAACGCGGCGAGGTCGGACTCGGCGAGCGGGAGGCCGAGCACGATGAGACGCTCGACCGCGGCGGCATCGCTCACGGCGTCGGCGAGCGTCGTATCCGCCCCGCCGACGCGAACGAAGTCCACGTCGAGGCTCGGCTCCAGCAATTGTCGCAGCCGATCTGCGGCGAACGGCCAGACGGCCTCGAACGACGGCGCGACGACGATGGCGGTCCTCACGAGACTCCCTCCTGCGCGAAGTCGCGCCACACCGAGTCGATCTCGGCGTCTTCGAGCGGATGGGCGCTCACGAGCACCCGGTAGTGGAACGTCTCGGCCTCACCGTCGGCCAGCCGCCAGGGGCCGGCGATGCTGACGCTCGGCACGATGCCGAGCTCGTTGTCGACCCGCCACGGCACGGGGTGCTCGCGGTTCTCCGGATGATCCATGATCGCGACGACCACCTCGTCGTCGGCGCCCTCGATGGGCATCTGGACCGCGGCCCAGCGGGCGCGGGTCGCTTCGGCCACGGGCCCTTCCAGCCCCTCGCTCGTGTAGGCGCGACCGCCGACCTCGGGCCGGAACGGCATCCGGATGAAGAGCCCGCCGTAGTCGTATCGGCCGAACGTCACGTCGGTCAGTGCCCGGAAGGTGAGCGCGAGATCGAGCACATACCGATCGCCGAGGTCGGCGAACGACCACTCCTGCGTCTCCTCGAGGAGCGGCGATGCGGTCTTGTCGCGGTATTCGGACGCGACCGTCCACTCGGCGCGCCCGGCGGAGTCGTCGGCGGAGACGAGGCGAGGGTGGAAGGTCCCGTCGTCGTCGCTGACGCGCGGGTGCAGGCCCTCGTGCCAGAACCCGGCACCGTTCACGTCGTTCAGGCCGACGTAGAGACCGTGCTGCCACGGGTGATGAGACGGTGCGTCCTCCGTGACCGAGGCCGTCCCGCCGGGGACGCGGATCGGATGGATGTGGGCGCGCAGATCCGCGGGGATGTTCTGCACGATGAGCGCCGCTCGAGAGGCGGCGTCCGACACGACGACGCGGTCCGGAGCTGCCTCGACGTTCACGCGATGGTCTGTCTCAGGCATCGACGAGCGCCTCCTCCCGCTTCTCTCGGGCGAACACCGGGAGGAGGACCTCCCGTCCGGACACGGCCGACTCGTGCGCGCAGATGCCTGCGCTGGTCCAGTTCGCAGCCGCGTAGACGTCGGGGAACGGACGACGCTGTTCGACGATGCTGGACACGAACTCGTGCGCGAGGTGCGGATGGGATCCGCCGTGCCCGCTGCCCTGCGTGAAGGACAGATGCTGGTTCTCGGTGGCGTCGTAGACGCCGTGGGTCGTGAACTCGCGGATCTCGGGCGGCAGCAGCTCGGCGAAGTCGGGGATGCCGACGCGCTCGCCGAGCTCGCCGGTGAAGACGAGCGGCCGTTCGGCCTCGAGCTGCTGCCACTCGAAGCTGCGGCGCTCGCCGTAGACGTGGAAGCTCTCGACGTATTCACGTGCCACGTCGAACAGCGAGCGGGTGACCTCCATCGCCAGGTCGGAGTCGCGCAGATCGAACAGTGCCGTCTCCACGGCGAAGGTGGGCGGGGCGGAGGGGTCGTTGCTCGTCACGCGACCCGATCCGAACGCCCGCACGGAGCGGGCCTCCGCGTCGGCGAGGGCGAGCAGCGGGGCCACCGCGTGCGTGGCGTAGTGCATGGGCGGCAGGGTGCGCCAGTAGTCGGGCCAGCCGGCCATCTCCTGCATGTGCGCTCCGCGGAGGAATTGGATGCGTCCGAACGCCGGGTCGTCGACGAGGCGCCGCGCGAAGAGGAACTCGCGCGTGTAGACGGACGTCTCCATCATCATGTAGGTCTTGCCCGATGCCTCCTCCGCCGCGACGACGCGCGCGCAATCCTCGATCGAGACTGCCATCGGCACGGTGCACGCGACGTGCTTGCCCGCATTCAGCGCCGCCACCGACTGATCGGCGTGGACGCCGATCGGGGTGTTGATGTGCACCGCGTCGATGTCGGGGTCTGCGAGCATCTCGTCGAGGCTCGTGTATCGCCGCGGGATCGCGAAGTGATCGGCGATCCGGTTCAGGTCCTCCTCGGATCGCTGCGCGACCGCGACGAGCTCTGCGTCGGGATGGGCTTGGTAGATCGGGATGAACTCGGCTCCGAAACCCAGGCCGACGATCCCGATTCTGACCTTCGTCATGTGATGGCACCTCCGTGTGTCCCGGTCAATGTACTGAGCGAGGGTCGACCAACTCGATGCGCTATCCCGCCGGATGACTTAGGTTTCTTACATGCACGACGAAGGAGTCAACGCATCGCCGCCGTCCGCCACCCGCCATGTGGCGCTCCTGGTCGAGACCTCCAACGCGTACGGGCGGGGACTGCTGCTGGGCGTGCGGAACTTCCTCGCCACCGGGCCGGGGTGGTCGATCTACCTCGGTGAGCACGGGCGCCACGACACCGACCTGTCGTGGCTCGACAGCTGGCGTGGAGACGGTGTGATCGCCCGCATCGAGAACCGGCAGACTGCGGACCACGTGCGACGGCTCGGAGTGCCGACGGTGGATCTCAGCGCCGCGCGCCTCGCGCCGGAGTTCCCGGGCGTGGAGACAGACGACGACGTGATCGCGCGCTGGGCGGTCGATCATCTGAGCGAGCGCGGCCTCAGACACTTCGCCTACTGCGGCGACTCCCGCTTCGCCTGGTCGGTCAATCGCGGCGCGCGCTTCGCGGCCCACGTGGCCGCGCGTCAGGGGCGCTCCGCGGAGTTCAGCATCGAGCCGTCCGGCCGGCTCGCGTCCGACCGGATCGCGCTCGCCGACTGGCTGCGTGCTCTTCCGAAGCCCGTCGGCATCTTGGCCTGCTACGACATCGCCGGTCAGGAGGTGCTCGAGGCGTGCCGCATCGCGGGACTGGAGGTTCCCGACGAAGTGGCGGTGATCGGCGTCGACAACGACGAGCTGATGTGCAACCTGACCTCGCCGCCGCTCTCGAGCATCCAGTCCGATGCGATCGGGGCGGGGATGCTCGCCGCCTCCATGCTCGACGACATGATGAACGGGGTGGAACTGCCGCCCGAGCTCCGGCTGATGGAGCCCCTGCGGGTGGTGACGCGTCAGTCGTCGGACCTGCGGTCGGTGAGCGATCCGCTCGTCGCGAAGGCGATGCAGCTGATTCGCGACCGGGCGGACGAGGGGATCACGGTCGTCGCGGTGCAACGGGCGGTGGGATTGTCGCGGCGCTCGCTCGACTACCGATTCGTCGCGATGCTCGGCCGATCGGTCCACGAGGAGATCACGCGGGTGCGATTGGAGCGCGTGGCCGATCTGCTCGTCGAGACCGACTGGACGCTCTCGAAGATCGCCGAGCGGCTCAACTTCAGTCACTCCGAGTACATGGGGGTCGCCTTCAAGCGGGTGATGGGACGGTCTCCGGGTGAGTATCGGCGAGCCAACCGCGGCCGGGCGATCGTGTAAGAAAACACCATGACCCAGCGAGATAATGCATGGTGCGGGCGCGCTCACGTCATTACGTTTGACCGCGTTGACCCGGACGATGGAGTCTCGATGAAGAACAGCACCCGTACCGCACCGCGCCGCATCGGCGCGCGGATCGCCAAGGCCGCGGCCGTCGCGATCGTCGCTTCGCTCGCGTTCGCCGGCTGCAGCAGCCAGCCCACGAGCGGCCCCAACACGGTGACGCTCTGGTACGCCCCCGACGATCCCGGCGTGAAGGCGCAGAAGGAATGGGCGAAGTTCAACGTCGACCCCTTCGAGAAGCTCTACCCCAAGGTGACGGTGAACGCGGTGCTCGTGCCCTCACAGAACCTCGAGCAGAAGCAGAAGGTCGCGCTCGCCGCCGGATCCGGTCCCGACATCATCACCAGCGCGGGGTCGGCCACGGCGATCCCGTACGCCACCGCGGGGTACCTCGCCGACCTCAGTGACGCGGCCGCAGCCAACGACTGGAAATCGCGCATCCTGCCGTGGGCGCTGGACATGGGTTACGTCGACGGCAAGCTCGTCGCGCTCCCGACGTCGTACGAGACGATGGTCGTCTACTACAACAAGACGCTGTTCGAGAAGAACGGCTGGGAGCTGCCCACCGACCGCGACTCCCTCGTGGCGCTGGCGAAGACGATGCAGGCGAAGGGGATCATCCCGTTCGCCGCCGGCAATGCGAGCTACCCGGGCGCCAGTGAATGGCTGGTGTCGACCTACCTGAACCAGGTGGCCGGTCCGGCGAAGATCCACGCCGCGCTCAGTGGTGAGGTGCCGTTCACCGATCCGTCCATCGTCGCGTCGATCCAGATGATGAAGGACGATTTCGACAAGGGCTGGTACGCGGGTGGAGTGAAGCAGTACTTCACCACCCAGGACCCGCAGAAGTACGCGCAGCTCGCGGACGGCAAGGCGGCGATGATGGTCTCGGGCAGCTGGGAGGTCAGCGCGCTCAACGATTACTTCGGCACGAAGGGCAACACGAACGAGTGGGCCTGGGGGCCGCTGCCGCCCCTCGCCGACGGGGTGCCGAGCAACATCTACCCGCTGTCGGTCGGAGGCACGATCTCGGTCAACGCGCACTCGAAGGCGATCAAGGCGTCGACGAACTACGTCTCGTGGCTGTTCTCCGACACCAAGAACATGTGGGCGGCCGTCGAGGCGGGGAGCTTCGCACCGTTCCCGATCTCGTACTCGCCGTCGGATGTCCCCTCGGGCGTCGACCCGCGGTACGCGGCCCAGTACCAGGCCATCAACGACGCCTCGGTCAAGGGGAACGTCGGCTACGTCACGTGGACGTCGTTCGGGTCGAAGTCGGAGGCATACGTCCTCGACAACGTCGACAAGGTGATCAACGGCGACATGTCCGCCCAGGCGTTCTGCGCCGGCATCGACGCGGCCTTCCAGAAGGACAAGGCCGCAGGGCTCGTGCCGCCGCTGTTCTCCACGGGCGGCTGAGCCGAACCATGAGCAGTCCCCTGGTCAACGTCGAGGTGGAGTCCTCGGCTCTGGAGATCGGGCGGTCGCGGGCCGCTGAGCTCCGCCGCACGACCCCGGGCGCCCGACGCGCCCGGCGTCGCCGGCGCGTGATCGGCCTGCTGTTCCTCCTCCCCGCCCTCGTGATCAACCTGGTCGTGATCGGCGGCCCGGGGCTCAGCAGCATCTACTACGCCTTCACCGACTGGAACGGCTTCACGACGCCGCACTTCACGGGCCTCGCGAACGCCGAGCGCCTCATCGGGGACCAGGAGTTCTGGAACGCGATCGGCCACAACTTCGTCTACCTCGTGGCGTTCCTCACGGTGCCGATGGCACTGGGGCTCCTCGGTGCGTTCCTCCTCAGTCGCATCCGGCGCGGAGTCGCCGTGTTCCGCGTCCTGTTCTTCATCCCGTACCTCATCGCGAGCGTCATCAATGCACAGATCTGGAAGAACCTCCTCGACCCGACCTCGGGCCTCGCAGCGGGGCTCGACAAGATCGGCATCCACATCCTCGACGACGTCTACTTCTTCGGCGACAGCAATCTCGCGCTGTACAGCGTCATCGGCGTCGACAACTGGACGTTCTGGGGTTTCCTCGTCATCCTCTTCCTCGCGGCCATGCAAGGCATCGATCCCAGTCGCTTCGAGGCGGCCCGCATCGATGGGGCGAGCGCGTGGCAGGAGGTCTGGCACGTGGCGCTGCCGGGCATCCGTCCGACGCTCATGTTCGCCCTGATGATCATCTCGCTGTGGTCGCTGCTCGCGTTCGACTACGCCTACGTGCTGACCGGCGGTGGCCCAGCGGGGGCGAGCGACCTGGTCTCGCTCCTGGTCAACCGCACCGCATTCGGGAACCTCGAGGCCGGATACGCCGCCTTCATCGCGCTCGCGATGTCGCTGCTCGGCGGCATCTTCCTGTTCATCTTCAGCATCATCCGCCGCAACGAGGACGAGACGAATTGACTACTCTCGCAGAGGCCGCACGCCGTCGCCGCGCCGAGGCGAAGGCCGGCGATGTCCGCCCTGGCGGCCTGCGCCGCACCCCCGTCGCCTACGTCGTGCTCATCGCGCTCGCGCTCTACGCCGGGCTTCCGGTGCTCGTGCTGCTGTTCAACTCGGTCAAGAGTCGGCTCGAGCTCGGGCAGAACCCGCTGGGCTTCCCTCAGTCGTTCGAGTGGTCGAACTTCTCGACCGCCTGGGAGCAGGGCCACCTCGGGCAGGGGCTGATCAACAGCGCCATCCTCGTCACCTCGACGATCCTCGGGGTGTGGGTGTGCGCGGGGATGGCGGCCTACGCGCTCGCGCGGCTCGATGTGCCGTTGAGGGGCGGCATCGCCACCTATCTGTTCCTCGTGATCTCGCTCCCGGTTCAGCTGTTCCTCGTGCCGCTGTTCTTCCTGTGGTCGCAGGTGGGTCTCGTCAACACGCTTCCGGGTCTGATCATCATCTACATCGCGACCAACACGCCGTTCGCGACACTGCTCCTGCGCACGTTCATCGTCGGCATCCCGCGTGAGCTCGATGAGGCGGCCCGCATCGACGGAGCCAACGAATGGCAGACCGCGACGCGCGTCATCCTGCCGCTCGCCCGGCCTGGCCTCCTCACCGTCGGACTCGTGGTCGGCCTCGCGACGTACAACGAGCTCCTGTTCGCGGTGACGTTCATCTCCGACCCGTCGAAGCTCCCCATCGCGACCGCCTACCTGAGCTTCAGCCAGGGGCACACGCAGCAGTTCGAGCTGCTGAACGCGGCGGGGGTCATCATGATCGTGCCCGTGATCGTGCTCTTCCTGTTCATGCAGCGCCGGTTCATCAGCGGCCTGGCGACGGGCGGCATCAAGGGCTGATCCGGCGCCGGCGCGTAGCGGACGAGCCGCCCCGGGAGCAGGATTGTCCTCGACGGTGAGGGCATCCCGATCTAGGCTCGGGGCATACCCGCCTCGGATGAAGGAGTCCGCCCATGTCCACGACCGCCCACAGCCTGGACCGACTGATCGACGAGTCGGTGTTCGCAGGCAGGATCTACCTCGATGGCGAATGGATCGAGGGCGGCGGGGGCGAGATCGCCTCCATCGAGCCGGCCACGGGCGAGACGCTCGCGATGGTCGGCGTGGCGTCGGCGGCGGATGTCGCGCGTGCCGCGGAGGGCGCGGCGCGCGCACAGCGGGAGTGGGCGGCGACGCCGCATCCGGTCCGCGCCGGCGTCCTGCGTCGCGCCGGGCAGCTGTGGGAGCAGCACGCCGAGGAGATCATGGGCTGGAACGTCCGCGAGGTCGGGGCGATCCCGCCGCTCGCCGGGTTCGCCCTGCACGTGACCGCGGCGGAGTGCTACGAGGCATCCGCCCTGCCGTCGGCCCCGCTCGGGCAGGTCCTGTCGAGCGAGGAGCCGCGGATCTCGCTCGCCGAGCAGGTGCCGGTCGGGGTGGTCGGGGTGATCTCGCCGTTCAACGTGCCGCTCATCCTCGGCATCCGCGCGGTGGCTCCGGCCCTCGCCCTCGGCAACGCGGTGCTGCTCAAGCCCGACCCGCGGACGGTGATCACCGGCGGCGTCTCGATGGTCCGCATCTTCGAGGAGGCGGGTCTTCCCGCCGGACTCCTGCAGCTGGTGCCCGGGGGCGCCGAGGTGGGCGAGGCGATGGTCTCCGATCCGCGCGTGCGCGTGATCGCGTTCACCGGATCGACCCGTGCCGGGCGCGCCGTCGGCGAGCTCGCCGGCCGTCACCTGAAGCGTGCGCACCTCGAGCTCGGGGGCAACTCGGCGTTCCTCGTGCGTGCGGACGCGGACGTGGACCAGGCCGTGAACCTCGCGACGTGGGGCGCGTTCCTCCACCAGGGCCAGATCTGCATGACCGTCGGCCGCCACATCGTGCACGAGTCGCTGTTCGACGCGTACGTCGAGAAGCTCGCGGCGAAGGCCGAGTCGATGGTCGTCGGCGACCCGGCGGCCGGGCAGGTGCACCTGGGTCCGCTCATCGACGAGGTGCAGCGCGATCGCGTGCACACGCTGGTGCAGGATGCCGTCGCCCAGGGCGCGGAGCTGCGCGCCGGCGGCACGTACGAGGGGCTCTTCTACCGTCCGACGGTGCTGGCCAACACGCCGAGGGATGCCGCGGCGTACTGCGACGAGGTGTTCGGCCCCGTGGCATCCGTGGTGTCGTATTCGACCGACGACGAGGCCGTGGAGCTCGCCTCGGCGACCGATTACGGCCTCTCGCTCGGCATCGTGAGCAAGGACGCACTGGGCGCGCTCGACCTCGCGCGGCGCATCCCGACCGGCATCGTGCACATCAACGACCAGACCGTGAACGACGAGGCGAACGCGCCGTTCGGCGGCACGGGATCGTCGGGCACCGGCTCGCGCCACGGCGGCGTGCAGGCCAACGTCGACGCGTTCACCGAGACCCGCTGGATCACGCTCCGCCGCGAGCCGGGGCAGTACCCGCTGTAGCGCGGCCCCCTGCTCGGCAGGAGTGGGTCAGCTCGGCTCTTATCAACACTTATACCACTAAATGTTGGTAAGGTGGACAGATGCCCACATCTGACGCTCCGCGGCGGATATCGATCGACGCCGTGTCATACGAGACGCTCGACTGGAAGCCGCGCGCTCCAGAGTTGTATTCGCGTGCTGAGCTGCAGAGGCAGACCGGCGCCTACGACGCCGCGGTCACTCCATACCTCGTCCGCTGGTCGCCGCTCGTCTCGACCGAGGATTCCGCGGATGTCGAGGACGCGACCCGCGTGCTGGTCGAGTTCGACCAGCACGCGCAGAAGAAGCTCGGCACGGGCAACCCCGCGCTCGGACCGATGACCGCAATCCTGCTGCGCACGGAGTCGGCGTCGTCGTCGCAGATCGAGCAGCTGACCACGTCGGCCAAGCAACTCGCTCTCGCGGAAATCGACGAAGGCGACAAGCGGAACGCGCTCACCGTCGTCGGCAATGTCCGCGCCATGGAGGCTGCGCTCGCTCTTGCCGGCGACATCAGCGAAGACTCCATCCTCGCGATGCACGAGGCGCTGATGCTCCACCAGCGTGGCTTTCCCGCCGAAGACGCCGGCAGCTACCGCCAAGAGCAGGTGTGGATCGGTCGCGGTGAAGCGGGTCCGCGCCTGGCCGACTTCGTCCCTCCGCAACACGCGCGGGTCCCCGGTGCCATGGCGGACCTGGTCCGTTTCGTCGAGCGTCAGGACATCCCCGTGCTCATCCAGGTTGCTGTCGCCCACGCCCAGTTCGAGACGATCCACCCGTTCCCGGACGGCAACGGCCGGACCGGCCGGGCACTGGCGCAGTCCGTGCTCCGGAACAAGGGCCTCGTCAGTTCGACGGCTGTGCCGATCTCCGCGGGTCTCCTCGTTGACATCCGCCGCTACTTCGACGCGCTCAGCGCCTTCCGCGAAGGTGACGCTGGTCCGATCGTCCGGGAGTTCGCCACAGCGAGCAGGATCGCGGCCAAGACAGGCACACAGCTCGTCGATGATCTCGTCGAGCAACTCGAGGAGTCTCGCAATGAGATGACGGGCCTTCGTTCCGACGCCGCGGCGTGGAGAATCCTTCCTCATCTGGTCGGCCAGCCCGCTGTGAACGTGAAGTACCTCAAGCGTGCGCTCGGTCTCGGCGAGATGGCTGCGCTGCGCGCGCTGGATGCGCTCACCCAGCGGGGGGTACTTACGGAGACCACGGGAAAGAGTCGGGGCCGCGTGTGGCAGCACCGCGGCATCTTCGATGTTCTCGACTCCTACGCATCCGAGATCCGCCGCATGTCCGTGCGCTGACTGCAGCCCGACTCGCCAGCCCTGCTACCGACGGCGGTCGAGGACGAACCGGTCGCGGCCGGCGTAGGCGCCGACGACGCCCTGGCCGACCATGACGGCCACGAGGAGGGCGAACGGCAGGATCCACCCGCCGCTCGCCGCATGCAGCGAGCCGAAGAGGACCGGTCCGCTTGCGGCGATGAAGTAGCCGACAGCCTGCGCCATCCCCGACAGTGCCGCGGAGGCGTCGTGATCGCGCGCACGCTGGGCGATGAGCGTCAGGGACATGCCGAGCGAGGCACCCGAGTACAGCCCGATGGCCGCGACCCACGCGTCGATGCCGTCGGGAACGGCGAGGAGCCCAACGGTGCCGGCGATCCCGAGGAGCGGGAGCGCCGCCGGGGCCACCCGCGCGCCCCGCCCGCGCAGCAGCAGGGGCACGGACAGCGAGCCGACGAGGGCGAAGATCTGGTACACCATGACGTCGATCCCCGCCACGACATCGCTGCGGCCGACCGACGTCGAGAAGGTGGCGAGCCACGTCACGAGCATGTAGAAGCTCGCCGACTGGAGCCCCATGTACCCGGCGACCTGCCACGCGAGCGGATCACGCCAGATCGCCGTGCGGGTGACCGGCGGCGGGGCATCCGGGTCGGCCGATCGCTCCGTCGCCACCGACCGGTGCAGGGCATCCGTCCCCCGCGTCGTCCACGCCCACGCCGCGATCGCGAACGGGAGGAGGGCGCAGCCGATCACGACGAGCGCGAACCGCCAGCCGGCCGGGGCATCCGGCGCCCCCACCTGCGAGACCGGCACCGCGACGCCCGAGGCCAGCGCCCCGACCCCGCCGAGAAGTGCCGTGTACAGGGCCATCACGAGGGGCACGCGCACGAAGTCGCGCTTGATGAACGCGGGCATCAGGACGTTGACGACCGCAAGGGCGCCGCCGATGAGGATCGTGCCGAGCCACAGGCTCAGCGTGGGTCCGGGGAACGAGCGCACGAGCGTGCCCGCGGTCAGCAGCACGAGCGCCCACAGCACGGTGCGCGCCATCCCGAACCGCCGGGTGAGGGCGTGCGCGAAGGGCGACACGAGGCCCCACGCCAGCAGCGGCACGGCGGCGAGCACGCCGAGCGCAGCGGGGGAGAGCCCGGTGTCCACGCCGATCTGCGGGATGAGCGGACCGACCGATGTGATGGTGGGCCGCATGTTCGCCGCCACGAGGAGCACCGCGACCAGGAGCGCGGTCGCCGACGTCCGTGTCGCTGCCGCCCCGTCGCTCATTCCTGCGGACTCTATCCCACCCCGGCCCCTCGGCCCCCCGCGTTTCGGTCGCGGACGGTCGGTATGAGCCCGGATCCGGGGGTTCACCCGGCGTTCTGCGACCGATGGTCCGGACTCGCGGACGTCGCGATCGCGGCGGCCGCTTCCCTGGTCAACCGGACCATGTCGATCTTGCCGTGGGGCGATCGGTCGAGTGACGGCCGCACGACGATGTGCCGCGGCTTCTTGTAGCCGGCGAGTCGCTCGCCCACGAAGGCGGTGACGGCCGCGGGATCGAGCCCGCGCTCGGGATCGGCGGGCACCAGCACCGCGGTGAGCGCCTCGCCGAAGCGCTCGTCCGGGATCCCGAGCACCACCGCGTCGGCCACCGCCGGGTGGGCGAGCAGCGCCTCCTCGACCTCGGCGGGGTACACCTTCTCCCCGCCGGTGTTCACCACCGAGCTGCCGCGGCCGAGCAGCTCGATGCCGCCGTCGCCGAGGGCCTCCGCCCAGTCGCCGGCGATGACGGTCCGGCGTCCTCGGACGAGGCGGAACGCCTCGGCGGTCTTCGCCTCGTCGCGCCAGTACCCCTTCGGCAGCGGGCCGCGGAAGCCCAGCATCCCGCGCGCGCCGGCGACCTGCTGCACCTCCTCGAGCCCCTCGTCGAGCAGGACGGCGCCGGGGAGGAGGCGCAGCACCCCGGGCAGATCGCCCGCCGAGGTCGTGGTGTTGACCGCGTACGGTCCTCCCTCGGTGGATGCCAGCATGTCGGAGATCGTCACATCGCCCCGCGCGTGCAGCCGGCGCTTGACCGCCTCGCTCAGGCGCATGCCGGAGCTGATGATCGACGTGATCGTGGAGAGCCCGGCGGAGTCCTGCTCGGCCGCATCCAGCAGCGGCAGCGCCACGGCGTCGCCCGCGATGATCAGGCGGGTCACGCCGTGCGTCCGGATGAGCCGCACGGCGTCGGTCGCATCCAGACCGGGGGATGCCTGGACGACGACGGTGCCGCCGAGCACGAGCGTGTTCATCGAGTTGAACAGCGCCGTCCCGTGCATGAACGGCGCCAGCGGGAGCGTCACGGGGCGCATGCCCCGGTTCGACACCGCGATCTCCACCGCCTCCGGCAAGGTGGCCGGAGGCGCGATCCCCGCGGTGGCCCAGATCGCGAACCGCTGCACGTCGAACAGCTCGGCGACATCCCACACCACGGCCTTCGGTCGCCCTGTCGTCCCGCCGGTGTACAGGCGCAGCTCGCCGCCGACGGGCGCACGGCGGGGGAGCGGGCGCGGCGCCGAGACGGCGTCCTCGTAGCGGAGCGCCTCCGGGGGTGCGGTGCCGCCGTCCGCGAGCGCGATCAGCAGGAGCGGGGTGTCGAGCCCGGCGAGGGCGCGGACCACGACGTCCGTCGCCGAGTCCGGGAAGACGAGCGCACGCGCATCCGCATCGACCAGGAGGTCGGCGAGCTCGCCGGCCCGGTAGCGATAGTTCATCGGAACCGGTGCGAGCCCTGTCGCGAGACAGGCGAGCACCGTCACGAGGTACTCCGGCCGGTTGTGCGAGAAGATCGCGACCCCGTCGCCGGCGCGCAGACCCCGGTCCGCGAGCGCATGCGCGAGCGCGCCCGCCTCCGTCACGAGCCCGGCATACCCGAGCGACCGGTCCCCGCTCACGACAGCGGAGCGATCGGGTACCCGATCGGCGATCGCCTGCCAGACGTCGCTGTATCCGTTCTTCACCGACACCTCGATTCGGTCGTCACCCTTGACGCGGCATCCCTCGGAGCATCATACTTCCTGACTATCAGGTGACCTGACAATAGCGATCCCGAAACATCCCTGCACCACCCATCCGACGATGAAGACGGAGTGACGATGACGTCCCGAATCCTCCCCACCGCCGCAGCGCTCGCCGTCGCGGCCCTGGCCCTCGCCGGCTGCTCCGGCGGCGGCACCCCGAACTCCTCCGGGTCGGCCGGTGGCCCGCTGAAGATCGGCATGGTCGTGCCGCTCACCGGCCCGCTCTCGGCCCTCGGCACCGGCGACCAGGAAGCCGCGGTCCAGGCCGTGAAGGACATCAACGCCGCCGGCGGCGTCGACGGCCGCCAGATCGAGCTGACGGTGGTCGACGACAAGACCGACCCCGCGGAGTCGGTCAAGCAGTTCAACCAGCTCGCCGCCGACTCCACGTACTCGGCGATGCTGGCGAGCTCGATGACGTCGGCGGCCCAGGCGGTGAGCTCCAGCATCACGCAGTACAAGGTGCCGACCATCGCCCTGAGCCCGGTCGACGCGTACGCCGACGGCAGCAATCCCTACGCCTTCACCTCGCCGCCCACCACCAAGGTGTACGCGAAGGCCCTCGTGGACTACTGGAAGTCGGAGGGCGTCAAGACCCTCGCGGTCGCCTACACCGGCACCGACCTGTACGGGCAGAACGGCGACAAGGCGACGGTGAGCCTGGCGAAGGCCGCGGGCATCGACGTCGTGCTCGACGAGTCGTACGACCCGTCGGCGACCGACTTCACGCCGCTCATCACCAAGGTCGTCGCCGCACACCCGGACGCGTTCGTCCAGTGGGGCTCGGGCCCCGCGCCCGTCATCATCACCAAGCAGATCGCCGGCAAGGGCGTTCCGTTCTACGTCACCGGCTCGCAGGCGTCGCACCTGTGGCTGGACCCCGCCGGGTCCGCTGCCGAGGGCGTCATCGGGGCGACATCGGCCGCGATGGCCGCCGACTCGCTGCCCGACGGGCCGTACAAGGACAAGGTGATGGCCGTCGTGACGCCCTGGCAGGCGCAGAACAAGGGGCAGAACCCGCCCGAGTTCGCGTACGGCGGCGCATCCGCCATCCAGCTGCTGGCCGCCGCGGTCAAGAAGGCCGGTTCGACCGATCGCGAGAAGATCCGCACCGCCCTCGAGGGTCTCGACCTGCTGACGCCCAACGGGCACTACCACTACAGCAAGAGCGACCACATGGGCCTGGACTCGAGCGCCATCGCGATCATGGTGGTCAAGGACGGCGAATGGGTCCCGACCGACTACGCGACCAAGAAGTTCGCGACCGACGTCCCGAAGTGACCCCAGCGACCGTGCCGGCGTCGACCCCGCGGTCGGCGCCGGCACGAACGAGGAGCCGACCATGATCGAGATCGAGGCCGTCTCGCGGGCGTTCGGCGGGGTCTACGCGAACAGGGATGTCTCCCTCGCGGTGGCCGACGGCGAGCTTCGTGGGGTCATCGGACCCAACGGCGCCGGCAAGTCCACGCTGTTCTCCCTCGTCAGCGGCCACCTGAGGCCGCAGGCGGGCCGCATCGTGCTGGACGGGGAGCGCATCGACAGGCTCCCGCCGCACCGGCGCGCCCAGCGGGGTGTCGCGATCGTCTTCCAGGGCGCTCGGGTCTTCCCGGGGATGTCGGTGCTCGCCAACGTGGCCGTCGGGGCCACCGCGCGCACCCGTGCGGGAGCGACGAGCGCGGCCCTGCGCCTGCCCCGCCATCGCCGCGAGGAGCGGGAGATCTTCGCCGCAGCGCGCGGTGCGCTGGCGCGGGTGGGTCTGTCGGCCTGGGCGGATCGGGATGCCGAGCAGCTGCCGTTGGGTCAGCAGCGGCGTCTCCAGCTCGCCCGCGCGCTCACCGCACGACCGCGGCTCCTCCTCCTCGATGAGCCGGCCTCCGGGCTCAGGGCGGCGGAGCGGCGGGAGCTGACCGACCTCATCCGCGAGCTGCACGCCGACGGGATGACCATCATGCTCATCGAGCACGACGTGGCGATGGTGACGTCGCTCGCCGACCGGATCACGGTCCTCGATCTGGGCGAGGTGATCGCCGACGGCACTCCCGCCGAGATCCGTCGCGACCCGCGCGTGATCTCCGCCTACCTGGGAACGGATGCCGCCGCATGATGCTCGATGTCGACGACCTCGTCGTCCGCTACGGCGCGGCGACCGCGCTCGACGGCGTCTCCCTGACGGTGGGGGACGGCGAGCTGGTCGCGCTGGTCGGGCCCAACGGCGCGGGCAAGACGTCGCTCGTCAACGCGGTCTCGCGGATCGTACGCCCCGCCTCCGGCCGCATCGTGCTCGGCGGTCGCGTCGCGCAGGTGCCGGAGGGGCGGCAGATGTTCGGCGAGCTCAGCGTCGAGGACAACCTGCGCCTCGGTGCCTGGCGCCATCGGCCGAAGGACCCGACGGCGGTCTACGAGCTGCTCCCCGATCTGCAGCGCCTGCGCCGGCAGCGCACCGCCACCCTCTCCGGCGGCCAGCAGCAGATGGTGGCGGTCGGTCGGGCGCTCATGGCGCAGCCCGACCTGCTTGTGATCGACGAGCTCTCCCTGGGCCTCGCGCCGATGATCGCCGCGCAGCTCGTCGATCACCTCGCCGAGCTCAACCGCTCGCGGGGCACGGCGGTGCTGCTCATCGAGCAGGAGATCGGTCTCGCTTTCGAGCTGTGCTCCCGCGCGTACGTGCTCGAGAGCGGGCAGATCGTGGCGGAGGGCACGACGGACGCACTCCGGGAGGACCCCGCGCTCCAGGCCGCCTACTTCGGCGGATTCGACATCGCCGAGGCGGAGGACTGATGGCCGACCTGCTGACCTATCTCATCTCGGGACTCGCGCTCGCCGGCTCGTTCGCACTCATCGGCAGCGGGATCGTGGTCGTCTACCGGGTGACCCACGTCCTGAACTTCGCGCAGGGCACGTTCGCGGTGTTCGGCGGGATGATCTCCGCCTCGCTCCTGGGTGGGCTGCTCCCGCACGGCGTGGCCGAGCTGGTCGCCGTGCTGTGCTGCGCCGTCATCGGCGTCATCGTGGGCTTCGCCGCCGTCGGCAGGCGCGGGACGCCGCCGATGATCTCCCTGCTCGTCACGCTCGGGATGGCGATGATCGGCCAGGCGGTCGTCGTCACGGTCTGGGGGCAGACCCCGGTCTCACCGCCGGGCTTCTCCGGGACGATCGACATCCTCGGGGTGAGCCTGGAGACCCAGCGCGTCGTCGTCTTCGTCGCGGCGCTCATCACTTTCGCCCTCCTCAGCCTCTTCTTCGCGCGCACCGACATCGGCAAGGCGCTCACGGCTGCGGCATCCAACCCGCGCGCCGCCCGGCTGGTCGGCATCGACACCCGGCTCATGGGCCTCGTCGCGTTCGCCATCGCCGGCGCGCTCGGAGGCCTTGCGGGCGTGCTGATCGCGCCGACCACGGCCGTCTCGGTGTCGTCGGACCTGCCGCTCGTGCTCAGCGGCCTCGCCGCCGCCATCTTCGGAGGGCTCCGCAGCCCCTGGCTCACCTTCGTCGGGGCCGTGATCCTCGGGGTCGTCGGGCAGCTCGTGGCGGGGTATGCCAACGGCTCGTATCAGACCCAGATCGCGCTCGTGATGATGCTCGTGATCATGATCGCCCGCGCGGGGCGGATGACCGCCGAGGAGGCGAAATGACGACGAGTGCCATCCGGGTGCGCCCGGCGCTCGGCCGGATCCGCTGGGCTGCCGCCATCGCGGTGTTCGTGATCGCCGCGATCGTGCCCCTCGTCCTCGCGGACCTCACGTTCTTCGTGCAGACGACGCTGGCAGCGGTCGTGGTGACCGGGCTCTCCCTGTTCATGGGGTACGCCGGACAGGCGTCCCTGGGGCAGAGCGCGTTCGTCGCGGTGGGAGGGCTGAGCGTGGCGGCGCTGACGGTCAACCTGGGGCTGCCACCGCTCCTGACCCTGGTGCTGGCGCCGGTCCTCGGCGGCCTCGTGGCCGCCTTGGTCGGCTGGCCACTGCTGCGACTGCGCGGGCACTACCTCGCGTTCGGCACGCTCGCCGTCCTCCTCATCATCCAGGCGGTCATGGCGACCGTGCCGTTCCTCGGCGGAGGCGTCGGGATCTTCGGCATTCCCCCGCTGTCGGTCGGACCGATCGTGCTCACCGGGCAGCTGCCCTATGCGTATCTCGCGCTCGCCGCGCTCGCCCTGGCGATGATCGTGACGCGCAACCTGGTGAACTCCCGGTTCGGCCGCGGCATCCGCGCCATCGCGGGCAGCGAGAGCGCCGCGGCGTCCAGCGGGGTGCCGGTGCTGCGCAGCAAGCTCGTCGTCTTCGCGGTCGCCGGCGCGATGGCGGGGCTCGCCGGGGGGATCGGCGCGTTCTTCACGCCGTTCGTCGGCCCGGACACCTACCCCGCCCTCGCCTCGTTCGGGTACGTCATCATGGCGGTCGTGGGCGGGCTCGGCTCGCTGTGGGGCGGCGTCGTCGGCGCGGTCGCGCTGAGCCTCTGGCTGCAGCTGCTCAGCGCGCTCGCCGCACTCCCCGGCCTGCCTCCCACCGCGGGCCCGATCTTCCAGTACGCGGGATATGGCATCGTACTGGTTGTGTTCCTGCTCCTGCTTCCGCGCGGAATCGTGCCCAGCGTGGTCTCCGGTTACGTGCGGCTGCGGTCGCGGAGCGCTCGGCAGCGGGTGCCCGCGCGCGAGGCGGCGCGCCGGTGAGCGCCGAGACGCTGACAAGCGCGCCGGAGGCGTCGTCGCCGGAGGTCTCGGTCACGCTCCTGTACCTCGTGAAGCAGGTGGAGCTCGCCATCCGCTCGCGCCTCGACGACGTGGTCGCGGAGCACGGCATCACGACGATCCAGTACACCGCGATGACCGTGCTGGAGCGGCATCCCGGGATGATCTCGGCTCAGCTCGCCCGCAACTCGTTCGTGCGCGCGCAGAGCATGGCGCAGCTGGTCGACGCGCTCGAGGCGCGGGGGCTGGTCGAGCGGACGCGCGATCCCTCCTCCCGCCGTCAGATGCTCATCTCGCTCACCGCGCACGGGCGCGACCTGCTCGACCGCATGCGCGCGCCCGTCGATCGGATCGAGGCCGAGATGACGGCCGCGCTCACCGGCCCGCAGCGGGACATGTTCGCGGACGCCCTGCGCGCCGCGCGCGTGGCACTCGCCGGCGACCACGTGCACTGACGCCGCTCAATGTAGGTTCGCGGGTGGTGCGAGTCGCGCCCGAGTTCCATTCATTGAGAACCCTCCGTCGAGCGACGCGACCTGCGCGGCGGGTCCTTCGTCAGGTCCGGGACCCGTGATCACGCACGGAGGCCATTGATGATGACGTCGAACATCCGCCCTGCTTGGTCCTTCTGGTCGGGCGCGCCTGAGGTCGAGAGAACGCCGGCGAGCAGTGCGCTCACGTCTGCGGGCTCCACATCGGAACGCACGTCGCCCGCGCGTTGCCCCGAGTCGACGAACATGCGCACGAGCTCCGTGAGCCGTGCGCGCATCTCGCCCGCCCCACGGGGAGCGCCATTCGTGGTCGATCGCAGGGTGTCGATCATGCCGTGCTTCGTCGCCGCCCAATCGCGGAAGAGGTCCATCCAGAGGCGAAACGCGACGGTGGGGGGATGGCCCGCGAGCAGCTCGCGCGCGCCTTCCCCCAGGCGATCGATCTGATCGCGGTACACGGCTTCGACGAGCGCTTCCCGCGTCGGGAAGTGGCGATAGAGGGTGCCGATTCCGACGCCCGCTTCGTGGGCAATGGTCGCGAGAGACGCGGACGATGCTCCCGATCGGAACACCCGGGCCGCGACCTCGAGGAGCGTCTCCCGGTTCCGCCGCGCTTCCGCCATCCGCGCCCGCGTCGGGGGCGGCTCCTCGATGTGCACGTTGCGGAGCATACTCCGTTTGACATAGCGTGAATTCAAACGGAGGTAACTCCGATTGAATTCACCGCAAGAGGAGGGCGTGGGATGAGCACGTTGCTGGTTGTCGGATATGGGCCGGGGATCTCCCGGTTCGTGGCCGAGCGGTGGGCTCGCGAGGGATACAGCATCGCGTTGGTCGCGCGGAGCCATGAACGCGCGGCGGACGCAGCGGACAAGCTGCGTGCCGCCGGGGTCCCCGCGGCGGCCTATGAGGCGGATGCAGGTGACCCCACCGCCATCCGTGCGGTGGTCCAGCGGGTGCGGGCAGATCTCGGGGTCATCGGAGCGGTCCTGTGGACCGCATTTCGCGGCGGAGGGGTGCGGAATCTCCTGGCCACGCCTCCCGAGGATGTCGGACGCGCGTTCGACATCGGGGTCGTGGGCCTCCTTGCGTGCGCTCAGGCGGTGATCGACGACCTCGCGTCGTCTCGCGGGTCGTTGCTCGTCGCGAACGGGGCCATGGGAGAGCACTCGACGGCAGCCGACAGGTTCGCCGCCCAGCTAGACAGCGACGGCGTGGCGCTGGAGAACGCAGCGAAGTCCAAGCTCGTCGGCATCCTCGCCGCGCGGCTCCGCGAACGGGGCATCTACGTGGGCGAGGTGACGATCGCGGGCTCTGTCGCCGGAACGGAGACCGCCGAACCGTCGGCGATCCGACCCGAGGATATCGCCGCGCAATTCTGGGATCTCGCTCAGACCCGGGATTCCGTTCGTGCGCGGATGACGCCCTGACCCTCCGTCCTGTCGACCGGGGTCCGATGGAAGGATGGCGAGGGCTTCTCCTGCCCCTTCACCCCCCGAAGCGGTCGCGGAGGTCGGCCTTGCGTACCTTCCCGGATGCGGTGCGGGGCAGTTCGTCGACGACGACGACGTGCTTGGGGATCTTGTAGCGCGCGATCCGGCCGTCGAGGAACGCCTGGACGGATGCCGTGTCCGGCGTCGGTCCATCACCGCTGACCGTGAGGATCGCCCACGGCACCTCGCCCCACCGCTCGTCGGGCACCCCGATGACGGCACTGCCCGTCACGCCGGGGAGATCGGCGAGGAGGTTCTCGACCTCGGCCGGGTAGATGTTCTCCGCGCCGGAGATGATCATGTCCTTCAGGCGGTCGGAGATGAAGAGGTAGCCGTCGGCATCCAGGTAGCCGAGGTCGCCGGAGCGGAACCAGCCGTCGGCGGTGAACGCGGCCGTCGTCGCCTCGGGGAGTCCGTGGTAGCCGGCGAACACGTTCGGGCCGGAGATCTCGATCTCGCCGATCGTCCCGCGCGGGACGACGGAGCCGTTCTCGTCGGCGATGCGCACGTCCGTGAAGAAGTGCGGGAGACCCACGCTGCCCTGCTTGGCGCGGGTCATCTCCGGCGAGAGGGAGGTGGCGCCGGGCGAGGTCTCCGTCATGCCGTACCCCTGGGAGAAGCTCAGCCCGCGCTCCTCGTACGCGTTCAGGATGCGCGTCGGGACGGCCGAACCGCCGCAGGTGAGCTTCCGCAGGCGCGAGACGTCGGTCCGCGCCCAGTCCGGGTGGTCGGCCAGCAGCTGGTACGTCGTCGGCACGCCCGACAGCATCGTGACGCGGTGGCGCTCGATCAGCCCCAGCGCGCGCCCCGGGTCGAAGCCCTTCTCCAGGACGAGCGTGCCGCCCTTAAGCAGCACCGGGAGCGCCCCCATCCCGAGGGACGCGACGTGGAAGAGGGGCGAGATCATGAGGGCGACGTCGGTCGACACGACGTCGTAGTCGACGATGCAGTTGAGCGACACCCAGGTGAGGTTGCCATGGGTCAGGACGGCGCCCTTGGCGCGACCGGTGGTACCCGACGTGTACACGATCGCGGCCGGGTCGTCGAAGCCCGCACGAGCGCCCGGGTGCCCCGCTCCGGCCGTGCGCACGAGAGCGCTCAGCCCGGGGTGATCCGCGGTGCCCTCGCCCGTCGCGATCCGGTGCGGGACCGCCACTCCGGCCGCGTCGACGCGGGCGGCCGTCTCCGGATCGTGGATCAGCACGCGCGCGCCGCAGTCGCGCAGGACGTGCGCGACCTCGGGGGGCGCCAGGCGTGTGTTGACGGGGACGAAGACGGCCCCCAGCTGCACCGCGCCGAACAGCGTCTGCAGGAACTCCGGGCTGTTCTCGCCCAGGTAAGCGACCCGGTCGCCGACTCCGATGCCCCGATGGCGCAGCACCGAGGACACCCGGTCGGCGGCATCCGCCAGCTCCCGGTACGTCATCGACTCGCCGTCGCCGAAGCGCAGCGCGACGTGGTCCGGTGTCTTCTGCCGGCGGGTCGACATCCAGGACCCGAGTCCGTGATCGTGCATCGTGTCCTCTTCCTCGAGGTCGGCGCGGTGGTGCGGCGAGGGCCGGTCAGGCGTAGAAGCGGCTCAGTCCGCGCGCGACGACGGCGGGCTTGTCCGCGCCCTCGATCTCGATCGTCTGGTCGACCGCGATCTGATAGCCGCCGGGCACCGACGTCACCTCGGCGATGACCGCGTTCATCCGGACGCGGGCGCCCACGCGGACCGGCGAGACGAAGCGCACGCGGTCCAGGCCGTAGTTGACCTTGGTCGTCACGCCCTCCACCTCCAGCAGCTCGGTCCACATCGGGATCGTGAGCGACAGGGTGAAGAAGCCGTGGGCGATCGGGCCGCCGAACGGGCCGTTCGCGGCGCGCTCCGGATCGACGTGGATCCACTGGTGATCGTCGGTCGCGTCGGCGAAGAGATCGACGCGATCCTGCGTGATCTCCCGCCATTCGCTCACCCCGAGGTCGCGGCCGACGAGGTCGGGCAGTTCGTCGTAGGAGACGGTGGTGGTCATGGGGTTCCCTTCCGGATGCGGATGCGGAGATGCGGTTCAGACGAATGCGGATGCGCCCGTGAGCGCGCGCCCGACGATGAGCGAGTTCACCTCGTGGGTGCCCTCGTAGGTGTAGACGGCCTCGGCGTCGGCGAAGAACCGCGCCACATCGTGCTCGAGGAGCAGGCCGTTCCCGCCCGCGACCTCGCGACCGAGCGCCACTGTCTCGCGAGCCATGCGCGCGGTCTGGAGCTTCGCGAGCGCGGAGCTCTCGTCGCGGTACTCGCCGGCATCCTGCCGCGCGGACAGCTGCACGACCATCGCGAGCGACGCGGTGAGGTTGCCGAGCATCCGGGCGAGCTTCTCCTGCACGAGCTGGAAGCCCCCGATCGGGCGCCCGAACTGCTCGCGTCGGCGGACGTAGGCGATCGCCGCCTCCAACGCGCCCGCCTGGAGTCCGGTCGCGATCCACGCGACGTCCGATCGCAGCGCGCCGAGCACGGCGGACACGTCGTGCCACGAGGAGATGCGGGCGAGCCGGGCGGAGTCGGGGACCCGCACATCCGCCAACGCGACGACGGCGTTCTGCATCGGCCGCAGCGCGATCTTGCCGTCGATGGGCGAGACGATGACGCCGTCGGCAGTGCGGGGCACGAGGAAGGCCTTGACCTGTCCGTCGGCCCGGTCGCGGGCGAACACGGCGAGCAGGTCGGATGCCGCGGCGGCGCCGATCCAGCGCTTCTCGCCCCGGATGACCCATTCGCCGCCGACCCGCTCCGCCGTGGTCGCCATGCCGCCGGCGATGTCCGATCCGTGTTCGGGCTCGGTGAGCGCGAACGTTCCGGTCACGGCGAAGGAGCGGATGAGCGGGTCGAGCTCGGCCGCCTGCGCGGCGGACCCGCCGCGGGCGACGAGCGTGCGGAACAGTCCTGCCTGCGCGTTGTAGAGCGTCGCCACCGATACGTCCGTGCGCGCCAGCACGTAGTTGCGGAACCCGGCGAACATACTCGATCCCGCCTCGATCTCGTCCACCCCCGCGGGGCTCATGAGCTCGAGCGGGATGAGCGCATCGAGGATGCCGTCCGGCATGGATGCGGTCTCCCATGCGTCGGCGAGGAGTGGCTGCACGTCCCGCTCCAGGGTCTCCCGCAACTGCTGCAGCGTCGCGTGGGCGGCAGGGCTCAGGCGGTCGGCGGCGATGCCGAAGGGATCGAGGCCGATCGCGGCGTCCACGGGGATCGTGCGCACGGGGTCACCCCGCGAGCCCGAGGATGCGGGCCGCGTTGTCTTTGAGGATGCCCGGGAGTGCCGCGGGCTTGAGGTCGATGCGTTCCAGGTCGCGCATCCACCGGTCCGGGGTGAGCAGGGGGAAGTCGGAGCCGAACAGCACCCGGTCGCTGAGGTAGCTGCCCGCGGCGCGAACGAGCGACTCCGGGAAGTACTTCGGGCTCCATCCGGAGAGGTCGATCCAGGTGTTGTGCTTGTGGGTCGCGACCGACAGCGCCTCGTCCTGCCACGGGACGGACGGATGCGCCATGATGATCTGCAGATCGGGGAAGTCGGCGGCGACACCGTCGAGCAGCATCGGGTTCGACAGTGCCAGGCGGAACCCGCGACCGCCGGGGAGTCCCGCGCCGATCCCCGTCTGGCCGGTGTGGAACAGCGCGGGGAGACCCGCCTCTTGAATCGCGGCGTAGATCGGGTACCAGCGCTCCTCGCTCGGGTCGAACCCCTGCACGGTCGGATGGAACTTGAAGCCCCGCACGCCGTCGTCCTCGATGAGACGCCGCACCCGATCGACCGCGTCCGGACGTCGCGGGTCGACCGAGCCGAACGGGATGAGCACGTCGTTGTTGCGGGCGGCGCCGGCCGCGATCTCGGAACTCGAGACGGGCGGGTGGCCGAGCGCGGTCTCGGCGTCGACCGTGAAGACGACCGCGGCCATGCTCCGTTCGCGGTAGTAGGCGGCGACACTTTCCAGATCGGGTCGGGGACCGTCCGCACTGAAGTACTTCGCCGCCGCGGCGGTCAGGTCGTCGGGGAGCGACGAATGCCCGTGGTCGTCGATCTCGATGTGCACGTGGACGTCGATGGCCGTCAGCGCCGACACGTCGACGGCGGGCTCGTACCGGCTCATGCTGCTGCCTCGATCCGGGAGGGATCAGCCCGCTGCCGGGCGCTCGAGCTCGGTCGGGAGCGGGGGGAAGCGCTCGCCGACGGACTGCAGCTGCGCGCCGACGGTGGTCGCGAACTCCGCCTGGAGCGCTTCGTAGGACCAGCCCCCGTCGTGGTACGCGGTGACGACGGGCTCCGGATGCGACCACAGCTGGAGGCGGTCGCCGCCGACGCCGATCGCCTGGCCGGTCACTTCGGCGGCGGCATCCGACGCCAGGTACGCGATGAGGCCCGCGACGTCGTCGGCTGTGCCGAAGCCCAGGTCGTGGCGGAAGAAGTCGGGCATCGGCCGGCCGGCCGCGTCGGCCTCCATGGCGGCGGCGAAGTAGGGGATGGTGGCGGTCATCGCGGTGGCGGCGACCGGGATCACCGCGTTGACGGCGATCCCCGCCTTGCGCAGCTCCAGCGACCAGGTGCGGACCATGCCGACGATGCCCGCCTTGGCGGCGGCGTAGTTCGTCTGGCCGAAGTTCCCGCGCTGGCCCGTGGGCGAGCCGATGCACACGATGCGGCCGGCGACCTCGTTCTGGCGCATCCACACCGCCGCCTCGCGCACGCACGTGAACGTGCCGCGCAGGTGGATGCCGATGACGGCGTCGAAGTCGTCGTCGGTCATGTTCCACAGCGTCTTGTCGCGCAGCACGCCGGCGTTCGTGACCATGACGTCGAGGCGGCCGAACGTGTCGACGGCGGTCCGGACGAGTTCGCGAGCCGTCTCGGTGGGACCGACGGGTGCGGCGACGGGGACGGCCCTTCCCCCGGCGGCCTCGATCGCGGCGACCGCGTCGGCCGCGGCATCCGCATCGACGTCGTTGACGACGACCGCTGCTCCTCGCCGCGCCAGCTCCTTCGCGTAGGCGAGACCGAGCCCGCGCCCCGACCCGGTGACGACGGCCACTTTGCCCTCGAGCGACATCCGGTCCTCCTTCGTGACGGATCTTGACGGTGTCAGTCTGGGGAAGATAGTTGAGAAAGTCAATAGTCGTGATCGTCACGGACTGGGCTACCATCGGGGACATGCCGAGTGATCCGCGCGACCAGGCCGCCGTCGCGGACAGGTTGGCGGACTCCGCCCTGAGCGACGACCTCAGCTTCCTGCTCGCGCGTGCCAACGCCCTCTCCCTCGTGTCCGGCAACGCCGCGCTCGCCGCGCACGGACTGAAGGTGCGGTCCTATTCGGTGCTGGCCCTGGCGGCGGAGGGCGTTCGACCGTCGCAGCGGGAACTGGCCGAGTACCTGCGACTCGATCCGAGCCAGATCGTCGCACTCGTCGACGAGCTGCAGACGCGCGGCCTGGTCCGTCGCGAACCGGACCCCGGCGATCGCAGGGCGAACGTCGTCGTCGCCACGGAGGAGGGCGCGGTGCTCGCGGCAGCGGCGAGGGTCGCCGCCCGTGCCGCTGAGGTGCGTGTCCACGCGAGCCTGACCGACGAGGAGCGGATCCTCCTGACCGCGCTCCTGCGGCGCATCGCCTTCCCCGGCTGACTCCCGCTGGCCGGTACCGGCGATCCCCCCGTTGTGCCGGACCGGTAGCGTTGCGGGCGATGTCCTCCCCGCGCGCCCTGCCCCCTGCCATCCGTTCGCTCCCCGCCCTCACGATCGTCGTGGTCCTCGTCGGGGCGTCGCTGCGCGCCCCCATCGTCGCCGTCGCGCCCGTCGCGCGGGAGATCGGGGGCGACCTCGCCGTGGGCGCCGCCGTGGTGGGGCTGCTCACGAGCATCCCCGTGCTGTGCTTCGCGGTGTTCGCGCCGCTCGCGATCGGGATCGTCCGACGCGGCGGGGCCGACTTCGCCCTCACGGTCGCGCTCGGCGGCGCGCTCGTCGGCTGCATCGTCCGCTCCACGGGCGGCGTCGCGGTGGCCCTCGTGGGCACCGCGATCATGGGTGCGTTCATCGCGATCGGGAACGTGGTGATCCCGATCATCATCGCCCGCGAGTACAGCGCCCACCGGGCGCACACCATGACGGGCGTCTACACGTCCGCGCTCAACGTCGGCACGATGACCGTGACCGTCGCGACGGCGCCCCTGTCGAGCGCGATCGGATGGCGCTGGGCGATCCTGTCGTGGGCGGTGTTCGGCCTGGCGGCGCTCGTGGTGTGGATCCCGCTGCGAGGGCTGCGTGCCGCGCTCGCTCCGAGCCCCGGGCCGCGCTCCCGGGCCGCCGAGGGGTCCACGGCGGTGCTGCGGCACGGTCCGACGTGGCTGCTCGCCGGCGCGTTCGCGGGCCAGGCGTTCGCGTTCTACGCCATGACCGCGTGGCTCCCCACGCTCCTCGCGGACCAGGGGTTCTCCGGTGCCGCCGCGGGGGCCATCTCGGCGATCTTCCAGGTCGCCGGCATCGCGGGAAGCCTGCTCCTGCCGGTCGTCACGCTGCGGGCGTCGCTGCGCGTCGCCGCGATCGCGGCGGGCGTCGCGTGGCTCACGGTGCCCCTCGGATTCCTGTTCGCGCCCGGGCTCTGGCTCGTGTGGTGCGCGGTCGGGGGGCTCGCGCAGGGCGCGGGCATCACGATCGTGTTCATCATGATCAACGGCTTCGGCGACGACGCCCATACGACCGCCGGGCGCTCCGGCTTCGTGCAGGGCTTCGGCTACGCGGTCGCCGCGGTCGGGCCGCTGCTGCTGGGCGCGCTGCACGAGGCGACGCACGCGTGGGTGCTGCCGCTCGTCGTGGTGCTGGTCGCCGTCGTGCTGTTCTTCGCCGCCGCCGTCGGAGTGGCCGCGCACATCCAGCGGCTCCAGCGCGCCTGACGCCGCCCGTTCAGAGCGCGAGCTCCTCCAGCGGCCAGCCGGTGTAGGCCTCGGCGAGGTACTGCCGGCCGGCGCGCGATTCGGTCACCGTGCGGAGCTCGCCGAGCTGCCGCATCCGGTCGAAGTCGGATGCCTCCGGCATGACGTGCAGCATGCTCGTCATCCACCACGAGAAGTGCTGGGCCTTCCAGATGCGTCGTGACGCTGTCGTCGGGTAGGCGGCGAGAAGTCGCTCGTCGCCGTCGTCGAGCAGCGACTGGAGGGCGGTGTTGAGCAGCAGCACGTCCGCGATCGCCAGGTTCATGCCCTTCGCGCCGGTCGGCGGAACGGTGTGCCCGGCGTCGCCGACGAGGGCCACCCGGCCGCGGAGCAGCTCGTGGGCGACGAAGCTGCGGAACCGCAGCACGTCGCGCTGGAAGATCGGCCCCTCCTTCAGCGTCGTGCCGGGGACGCGCGCCTGCAGCGCGTCCCACAGCTGCGCCTCGCTGAACGCCGCGGTGTCGGTGTCGGGGTCGCACTGGAAGTACATGCGCTGGACGGTGGCGCTGCGCTGGCTGATCAGCGCGAAGCCGTTCGGGGAGTTGCTGTAGATGAGCTCCTCGGAGCTCGGCGGCGCCTCGCACAGGATGCCGAACCACGCGAACGGGTACTCGCGGAAGTAGCCGCCCGTCGACGAGCCGGTCACGGCCGCTCGCGTCACGCTCCGCGACCCGTCCGCGCCGACGACGAACTCCGCCTCGATCTCGAGCCGCTGCCCGTCGGCATCCGTCGCGATCACCCGCGGGCGGTCGGTCTCGGCATCCTCCACCGCCTCGGCGGTCACCCCGAAGCGGATGTCGTGCCCCGCCGACACCAGCGTCTCGAGCAGGTCCTTGAGCACCTCGTGCTGCGGGTAGAGCCACACCGCACGGCCGACCAGGTCGGCGAAGTCGATGCGGTGGCCGGCGCCGTCGAACCGCAGCTCGATGCCGTCGTGGCGGTGGCCCTCGGCGAGGACGCGGGTGCGCACGCCCGAACTCGTGAGGGCCTCGACGGTGCCCTGCTCGAGGATGCCGGCGCGGATCGTGCGCTCGATCTCGTCGCGGGAGCGCTGGTCGATGACGACGGACGCGATGCCCGCCTTCCCCAGGAGGTGGGCCAGGAGGAGACCGGCGGGCCCCGCTCCGACGATCGCGACCCGGGTGCGGACGGTGGTGGTCATGGCGTCTCCTTCGACTGCGTTGCGCCCTCGTCGTCGAGCGCCGTCGTCATTGTGCCGAGCGGAACGTCGGCTCGGGTCGCTCCTTCCCATTCAATGGGAGTCTTTCCCGCGCGCAGGACGGCGTGGATGCTCCTCGCCGCGGCGCGCAGCTCCCGCAGTGGCGGCTCGACGGGCGCATCCCGTGGGACGACGACCGAGAGCGCCGCGATCACCGTCCCCGCGTCATCCCGCACCGGCACCGCGATCCCGGTCGCGACATCCTCGATATAGCCGGGAGCGACGGCGTGGTCCAGGCGCCGCACTTCGGCGAGCTTGCGACGGAGGGCCGCGGCATCCGTGATCGTGGCGCGCGCCGACGCGGGGAGCGGGCCGGCGAGGATCCGCTCCTGCAGTTCGGGCTCCGCGAAAGCGAGCAGCACGAGTCCCGACGACGACGCATGCAGCGGAAGACGTCCCGCGACGCGGGTGATGTTGGACGTGGCATCCGGGCTCGACAGCCGTTCGAGGAACAGGGCCTCGTCCTGCTCGAGGATCGCGAGCTGGGTGTGCTCGTGCACGCGGCTCTGCACTCGCTCCATCGCCGGGAGCGCCGCCTGCCGCAGGCGCAGCGCCCGCGAGGAACGGGTGGCGAGCTCCCACAGGCGCATCCCGACGCGGACGTGCCGGTCGTCGTCGCGCTCGAGGAGGCCGGCCTCGACGAGCTCGCCGACGACGCGGTGGGCGGTCGACGAGGGCAGACCGGCGCGGCGCCCGATCTCCGACGCGGTCTGCACCGTGCGGGTGGGCGTGAAGGTCTCGAGCACGCGCAGCAGGCGGTCGGTGACGGAGTCTCCGGAGGGCGAGTTCGCCATCCGCCCACTGTAGGCGTGCGAGCAAGGATTCTCGGTCACCGAGAAAGCGATAGCCTCGCAGAGGGAGGGACGATGGCCGAGGATGCGGGGATGCTCGCGCGCACGATGCGCGTGCTCGGCTGCTTCAGCGAGGACGAGCCCGCCGTGACCGCCGCCGAGATCGCCGCGCGCACCGGACTCCCCACGTCGACCGTGCATCGGCTGCTCGCCGACCTGGTCGGCCACGGACTCCTCGCGCGCGCGCCCGGCCACCGGTACGTCGTCGGCCCGCGACTGTGGGAACTCGGCGAGCTCTCGCCGTTGGCGCTGCGGCTGCGCGAGACAGCCCTTCCGCACATGGCCCGGCTCTACGAGGCCACCGGTGAGAACGTGCATCTTGCGGTGCTCGACGGACCCGCGCCCGAGGCATCCGATGCGCTGTTCGTCGGACGGGTGACCGGGAGCGGCTCGATCCCGACCCTCAGCCGGATGGGCGGGCGGCAGCCGCTGCACACGACGGGCGTGGGCAAGGCACTGCTGTCGACGCGGGATGCCGCGTGGCTGGAGCGCTACTTCGAGGTGCCGCTCGAGCGCGAGACCCTGCACTCGGTGACGGATCCCGAGGTCCTCCGTGCGGAGCTCGCCAGGGCGCGGGCGCGAGGGTATGCCACGACGCGCGAGGAGATGACGCTCGGCAACGTCTCGGTCGCCGCGCCCGTCGCCCCGGTGCAGGGGCTCCCGCCGATCGCCATCGGGCTCGTCGTCCATCTCGAGCGTGCCGACGAGCGCCGGCTGGCTCCGCTCGTCGTGCAGGCGGCGCGCGACCTGCACGCCGACCTGCGTGCGGCGCGCTGATGTGCAGGAAATCGGAGATGTGCAGGAAATCGGATGCGGCGGGTGGATCGCGTCCGATTTCCTGCACATCTCCGCTGCGTTGCTCGCCCCATCCGGCGGCCACGCCGCCCATCGCGCACCTCGGTCCCACTGGTTGAGAATCCAGCGCGCCCCGGCCGCAGCATCCTGCCACGCTTGACGGGACTGCCCTCGAGCCGCCTCGAGCGCCAGGTCGAAGGAGACCCCATGACAGACCCGCAGCCCACTGCCGCCGCCCCCGAGTCGCTGCTCGCCTCGGCCGACATGCCGTCCCAGTCGCAGATCACGCAGGAGATCCACGACCTGCACGCCGAGTACGAGCGTCGCGAGGCGGCGGGCGAGAAGCTCCCGCTCACGATGCACGACTTCCCCCCGTACCGGTCGAGCATCCTGCGGCATCCCACCAAGAACCCGAAGCTCGTCGACCCCGAGACGATCGAGCTGCTCTCGCCCGCGTTCGGCCAGCGGGATGTCGCGGCGATCGAGTCCGACCTCACGCTGCAGCACGCGGGTGAGCCGCTCGGCGAGCGGATCACCGTGCGCGGCCGGCTCCTCGACTCGTGGGGGCGTCCGCTCGCGAACCAGCTCGTGGAGGTGTGGCAGGCCAACTCCGCCGGCCGCTACATCCACCAGCGGGACCAGCATCCCGCGCCGCTCGACCCCAACTTCACCGGCGCCGGGCGCACCGTCACGAACGACGACGGCGAATACCTCTTCACGACCATCAAGCCGGGTCCCTATCCGTGGAAGAACCACGTCAACGCGTGGCGGCCCGCCCATATCCACTTCTCGGTCTTCGGCAGCGCGTTCACGCAGCGCATCGTGACGCAGATGTACTTTCCGGGCGACCCGCTGTTCGCGCTCGACCCGATCTACAACTCGATCCGGCGGCAGAGCGACCGCGACCGGCTCGTGTCGACGTACGACCACGACCTGACCGTTCCGGAGTTCTCGATGGCCTACCGCTGGGACATCGTCGTCGACGGGCCGGATGCCACGTGGTCCGAGCAGGAGGACGAGCACTGATGCCCGACAAGACGCTGTCACCCACCCCCGGCCAGACGGTCGGCCCCTTCTTCGCCTACGGCACGATCTACCCCAAGATGCACGAGGTGGCGCATCCGCACAGCCCGGGCGCGATCGTGCTCGGCGGGACCGTCTACGACGGCGCGGGGGCGCCCATCCCGGACTCGCTCGTCGAGATCTGGGGTGCCGATACCGACGGCACCGTGTCGCGCGCCCGCGGCGCGTTCCGTCGCGACGACCACACGTTCACCGGGTTCGGCCGCTCCTTCACGACCGACGAGGGGCACTACGAGTTCTGGACGCGCAACCCCGGGGCCGAGGCGGGCAAGGCGCCGTTCTTCGCCGTCGTCGTGTTCGCGCGAGGCCTCCCCGACAAGCTGCACACGCGCATCTACCTGCCCGACGACGAGGAGCTCCTCGCCGCCGACCCGCTGCTGTCCTCGCTCGACGCCGACGAGCGCGCTACGCTCATCGCGACGCGCCTGCCCGACGGATCGCTGACCCACGACATCCGGCTGCAGGGCGAGAAGGAGACCGTGTTCCTTGCCTTCTGACGACACCGGCGACCCCGCGACGTTCTGGCAGACCGACGCGGGGCTGCTGTCGCCGGTGTCGATCGGGTCGGGGGAGGCCGCGTCCGACCGCGCCGTCGTCCACGCCATGATCGACGCCGAACTCGCCCTCCTGCGTGCGCTCTCGGCGCAGGGTCTCGCCCCGCGGTCGGTGGGAGCGGCCGCGGACGCGGTGTATCGCGAGCCGTGGTTCGACCTCGACCTGCGTGCGCTCGCGCAGGCGTCGGTGGCCGGTGGGAATCCGGTCATCCCGCTCATCCCCCTCGTACGGGAGCGCGTCGCGCGACACGATCCGGATGCGGCGGCCTGGGTGCATCGGGGCGCGACGAGCCAGGACATCCTCGACACGGCCCTCATGGCGGTGGCGCGGCAGGTCGTCTGGGACGCGGCTGGGTCGCTCCGGCGGGCGGCGGCGTCGCTCCTGACCCTCGCGCAGCGCCATCGCGACGACCCTGCCGCCGCGCACACGCTCACCCAGCACGCGGTGCCCACGACCCTGGGTCTGAAGGCCGCGAACTGGATGCGGGGCATCGTCGATGCCCGACGGCAGCTGCTGCAGATCGGCGAGCGACTGCCCGCACAGCTCGGGGGCGCCGGCGGCACGCTCGCCTCCTTCGTCGAGCTGTTCGGCGCCGAGGCCGCGGCGGCCCTCCCCGCGCGGTTCGCGGTCGAGGTCGGACTGCAGGCCCCGGACGCGCCGTGGCACACCGCACGTCGTCCCGTGACCGAGCTCGGCGACGCCCTCGCGGCGGCGGTCGCCGCGCTGGGCGTCTTCGCCAGTGACGTCGCACTGCTCGCGCGGACGGAGATCGGCGAGGCGTCGGTCGCATCCGGCGGTGGATCCAGTGCCATGCCGCAGAAGCAGAACCCGGTGGACGCCGTCCTCATCCGGTCAGCCGCGATGCGCGCGCCCGGCCTCGCCGCGCAACTCCACCTCGCGGCGGGACTCGCCGTGGACGAACGCCCCGACGGCGCGTGGCACGCCGAGTGGCCCGCGCTGCAGGACCTCATGCGGCTGACCCTCGGCGCATCCGCCCGCGGCGCCGAACTCGCCGCGGGGCTCGCGCTCGACGCCGAGCGCGCGCGGCACAACCTCGACCTCACCGCCGGCCTCATCGTGAGCGAACGGCTCGGCATCGCGCTGGTGCCGCTCATCGGAAAGGCGCGGTTCGACGCGCTCATCGCCGCGGCGGGCGGCGACGCGCCGCTCGCCGACCTCGTCCGCGCGCTGCCCGAGGCCGACGGGATCGACGTCGACGACCTCCTCGATCCGGCGCGGTACCTCGGACTCGCCGGGGAGCTCACCGACCAGGCCGTGCGTCGCGCTCTGCAGGAGGGGATCCGGCCGTGACCGTTCCGATCGCCGTCACCGCGCCCGTCGGACCCGCCGGGGGGCCGCTCCTGCTGCTCGGGCCGTCGCTCGGGACCTCCACGATCCTGTGGGACGACGTCGCCCCTGCCCTCGCGGAGCGGTACCGCGTCACCCGCTGGGACCTCCCCGGGCACGGCGCCGCCGCTCCCGCACGGACGGCGTTCACGGTGGGCGATGTCGCCGACGCCGTCGCGTCCGCCGTGCGCGAGCTCGCCGACGGGCCCGTGCTCTTCGCCGGGGTCTCGCTCGGCGGCGCCGTCGGACTCGAGCTGCTGCGGCGGCATCCAGGGCTCGTCTCCGCGGCCGCGATCGTCTGCTCGGGAGCGCGCATCGCGACGCCGGAGTCGTGGCGGGAGCGCGCCGCGCAGGTCCGTGCGCAGAGCACCTCGTCGCTCATCATCGGGTCGGCGCAGCGCTGGTTCGCGCCCGGATCGGTCGCCGCCCACCCGGTGCTCACCGGCCGGCTGCTGCACGCGCTGCAGGACGTCGACGACGAGAGCTACGCCCTGTGCTGCGAGGCGCTGGCCGCGTACGACGTGCGTGACGGGCTCGGGGAGATCGGCGTCCCCGTGCTGGCGGTGTGGGGCGACCACGATGTCGTCACGCCCGAGGCATCCGCCCGCGAGATCGCCGCCGGCGTGCGTGACGGGCGGGCCGCGGGCATCCCGGATGCCTCGCATCTGGCGCCCGTGGACGACCCGGCCGCCGTGATCCGGCTGCTGGAGGACTTCTTCGAGGAGGCGGGACGATGATGCGACCGGCGGGCGAGGGGCTGAGCGACGAGGACCGCTACGACCAGGGCATGGCCGTGCGCCGCGAGGTGCTCTCGGATGCGCACGTCGACCGGGCCGTGGCGAGCACGACCGAGCTGACCGCCGACTTCCAGGACTTCATCACCCGCGTCGCGTGGGGAGACGTGTGGTCGCGGCCTGGGCTCGACCGGCGCTCCCGGTCGGTCGCGGTGATCACGTCGATGATCGCGCACGGGCATCACGAGGAGCTCGCGATGCACCTGCGCGCCGGACTGCGCAACGGCCTCACGGTGGACGAGATCAAGGAGGTCATCCTCCAGTCGGCGATCTACTCCGGCGTCCCCGCTGCGAACACGGCGTTCCGCATCGCGTCCGAGGTCTTCGCCGACCCCGCCTGACCGGGATCCGGCCGGGGCTCTGCCCGTGGAGTCCCCGGCGCCCGTACCGTTCTCAGGATCGGCGGGCGGCGGGGGTGGTGGTGCTCGCATCATTCCGGGGGGTTCGGGGCGAGGGGGCGGGGGTGTTCCTGAGAACGGTACGCCGAGCGCCGGAGAAGCCTGGACCGACCGCCGGCGCAACGCTATACTGTCCACAGGGCGGACATACGTTCGCACAGCGAACACAGTGGAGGAACCCGCGTGATCGACAAGACCGTTCCGGATGCCGCAGCCGCGGTCGCCGGAATCACGGACGGCGCGACCGTCATGATCAGCGGCTTCGGCCGCGCCGGGCAGCCCGTCGAGCTCATCGACGCGCTCATCGCGCAGGGCGCTCGCGACCTCACGATCGTGAACAACAACGCCGGCAACGGCGACGCGGGCCTGGCCGCCCTCCTCGCCAAGAAGCGCGTCCGCCGCATCGTCTGCTCCTTCCCCCGGCAGAGCGACTCCTGGGTGTTCGACGGCCTCTACCGCGCCGGCGAGATCGAGCTCGAGCTCGTGCCGCAGGGCAATCTCGCCGAGCGCATCCGCGCGGCGGGGGCCGGGATCGGCGCGTTCTTCACTCCCACCGGCGTCGGGACGGAGCTCGCCGACGGCCGCGAGCACCGGACGATCGACGGTCGCGAGTACATCCTCGAGTACCCGATCCACGCCGACTTCGCCCTGGTGAGCGGTTGGAAGGCCGACCGCTGGGGCAACGTCGTCTACCGCGAGACGGCGCGGAACTTCGGCCCGATCATGACGTCCGCCGCGACGACCTCGATCGTCCAGGTCGACCAGATCGTGCCGCTCGGCGCGCTCGACCCCGAGTCCATCCCGACCCCCGGCATCTTCGTCGACCGCGTCGTGGCGGTGGGGGAGCGGCCATGGCTGCGCGACGACGTGTTCGTCGGCGGTGTCGACCTGGAGGGCCGGCCGCTGGCCGCGGCATCCGGAGCGGAGGAGAACCGATGACCACCCGCATCCCGCGCGCCGAACTGGCCGCGCGCATCGCCGCCGACATCCCCGAGGGTTCGTACGTGAACCTCGGCATCGGCGCGCCCACGCTCGTGGCGAACTTCCTGCCCGCCGACCAGGAGATCATCCTGCACACCGAGAACGGACTGCTCGGGATGGGGCCGGCCCCCGCGGCCGACCAGGTCGATCCCGATCTCATCAACGCCGGCAAGCAGGCCGTCACCGCCGTGGCCGGTGCCGCGTACTTCCACCACGCGGACTCCTTCGGGATGATGCGCGGCGGTCATCTCGACGTGTGCGTGCTGGGCGCGTTCCAGGTCTCCGAGCGGGGCGACCTCGCCAACTGGTCGACGGGCGAGCCGGGGGCGATCCCGGCCGTGGGCGGCGCGATGGACCTTGCGATCGGCGCGAAGGCGGTCTACGTCATGACCGACCTGCTCACCAAGACCGGTGAGTCCAAGCTCGTCGCGGCGTGCTCCTACCCGCTCACCGGTGTCGGGTGCGTCACCCGCGTCTACACCGATCACGCGGTCTTCGATGTGACGCCGGAGGGCTTCGCCGTGCGCGAGGCGTTCGGCGACAACACCGTGGCGAGTCTCGCCGAGCTGACCGGCCTCGCGCTCGCCGGTGCGGATCCGACCGCGACGGATGCCGCATCCGCCGCATCCCCCGAGGAGGACTGACATGACCGCCAGCTTCGTGTACGACGCCGTCCGCACCCCGTTCGGCCGCGCCGGCGGCGCGCTCGCGGGCGTCCGCCCCGACGACCTCGCCGCCGTCGTGATGGCGTCCGTCGTGGAGCGCGCCGGGCTGGACCCCGCGCGCATCGACGACGTGATCTTCGGCGACGCCAACCAGGCCGGCGAGGACAACCGCAACGTGGGCCGGATGGCTGCACTTCTCGCGGGCTTCCCGACCTCCGTCACCGGGGTCACGGTGAACCGCCTGTGCGCCTCGTCGGTCGAGGCCGTCGTGCAGGGGTCGCGCGCGATCGAGGCGGGCGACGCCGACATCATCCTGGCCGGCGGCGTCGAGTCGATGAGCCGGGCGCCGTTCGTCGTCGAGAAGTCGCCGCGGCCGTGGCCCTCGGTGGGCAACCAGACGCTGTGGAACACAGCGATCGGCTGGCGCATGACCAACCCCAAGCTGCCGAAGGAGTGGACGATCTCCAACGGCGAATCGGCCGAGAAGATCGCCCGCGAGTGGGGCATCTCGCGCGACGCGCAGGACGAGTTCGCGGTGCGCTCGCACCGGCTCGCGGCCGCGGCATGGGCGGCGGGGGTCTACGACGGCGAGATCGTCCAGGTGCCCGGTGCCGAGCTGGCGCGGGACGAGGGCATCCGCGACGACACGTCGCTCGAGAAGCTCGCGGGACTCAAGGCGCTCTTCGCGTCGGACGGCGCGGGCTCGGTGACGGCGGGCAACTCGTCGCCGATCAACGACGGCGCCTCGGCCGTGCTGCTCGCCGGCGAGGGCGTGCTGCCGGGCGAGCCGCTCGCGCGCATCACGGGCCGGGCGTCGCACGGCGTCGATCCGGACGTCTTCCCCATCGCGCCGATCGAGGCGGCGAACAAGGCCCTCGCCCGCGCCGGGCGGACGTGGGCCGACGTCGACCTCGTCGAACTCAACGAGGCGTTCGCGTCGCAGTCGCTGGCGTGTCTGAAGGGCTGGCCGGACCTGGATCCCGACAAGCTCAACATCCACGGCGGGGCGCTCGCGATCGGGCATCCGCTCGGCGCCTCCGGCGGCCGCATCATCGGCCACGCCGCACACGAGCTGGCGCGCCGCGGGGGTGGCGTCGCCGTCGTCGCGATCTGCATCGGCGTCGGCCAGGGCCTCGCGGTCGTCCTCGAACGCTGAGTCAGACCGGATCCGCGGGCGCCGCCCGCACAACTCCTGCACGACGCCCCGGCAGGAGGCGCACGCCCACCCTTCGCCGGGACTCTGCAGGAGTGGTGCGCATCATCGGGGAGGATAAGGCAATGACGATGAGCGAGAGCAGGGATGCCGCGGCATCCGCCGACTTCGTCCAGTCGCTCGCGCGCGGGCTCGCCGTCATCCGCGCGTTCGACGCCGACCACGCGGAACTGAGCCTCAGCGACGCCGCCCGGCGCGCCGGCATCCCGCGCGCGGCAGCCGGAAGGTTCCTGCGGACGCTCGAGACGCTCGGCTACGTCCGGTCGGACGGGCGGCTGTTCGCCCTGACCCCGCGCGTCCTCGAGCTGGGGTTCAGCTACCTGTCCGCGTTGTCGCTGCCGGAGATCGTGCAGCCGCACCTCGAGGCGCTGTCGCGCGAGGTGGGCGAGAGCGTGTCGTCCGCCGTGCTCGACGGCTCCGACATCGTGTACATCGCGCGCGTCCCGACGCGGCGCATCATGAGCGTCCGCATCACGATCGGCACGCGCTTCCCCGCGTATGCGACGTCGATGGGGCGCGTGCTGCTCGCAGCGCTGCCGGAGGCCGCGGCCCGCGCGGCGGTGGAGGCATCCCGTCCGGATCACCTCACCGCGCGGACCCTGACCGACGTCGACGAGCTGCGTGCCGAGCTCGACCGTGTCCAGGAGCAGGGGTGGGCCCTCGTCGACGGCGAGCTCGAGCCCGGACTGCGGTCGATCGCGGCGCCGGTCCACGGTCGTGGCGGGCAGGTCGTCGCCGCCGTCAACGTGTCGACGAGCGCGACCCGCGACACCGTGGAGCACCTCACGCTCGAGCACCTCCCGCGCCTGCTCGCGGCGACCGCGGCGATCGACCGCGAGCTCGCGCTCGTCTGACCCGACGAGGGCTGCACCCGGGCGGGCTGGGCAGCGCGTGCCGCGGCTGCGGCTGCGGCTGCGCCGGATGCCTCGACCCGCCGCTTCCCGCGGCGCCCTTCGGGCGTCGCCCGCCAGGCCCGACCAGCGGCGGGCCGAGGCATCCGGCTCCGCCTCGGTGGCACGTTCCGCCAGGCCCGAGCCGGCGGCGGGTCGAGGCATCCGGCTCCGCCTCTGTGGCACGTTCGGGTTCAGGGGGCGAACCGGCGCGAGGGGATCAGCCGCGCGGGGTGCTCAAGGGGGCACGCCGCGCCAGGACCGCGCTCGCGGCTCCGGCCAGCAGCACGACGCCGGCCGACGTCACGGGCGCGATCATCGCGGCGGCGGTGCCCGACGTCTGGGCGAGCGCACCGACGAGGGCGGATGCCGCGGACTGCCCCACGATCACCGAGGACCCGAGCATCGTCATCACCGTGGCGGACCGGCCGAGCGGACTGTGCGCGGCGCCGAGGGTGTACTGGGTGACGAGCGTCGGACCGATGCCGATCCCGACGATGAACAGCGCGATCGCGATGCCGACGACGTCGTGCACGAAAGGCAGCGCGGCGGTTCCGGCCACGAGCACGGCGGTGAACACCAGCCATCGCGCGTGCACGGTGAACCGGGCCGGGAACCAGGCGACGCCCAGCGCGAGCCCGGCGGAGCCGATGCCCATCACGCCGTAGACGAGACCGGCCTGCTCGGGAGCACCGAGGTCGGCCATGAACGAGGTCAGGGCGGTGAGCGTCGAGCCGAAGAACAGTCCCATGCCGAGGACGCCGACGGCGACGACGACCAGGGCGGGCCGGGCGAGCTGGCGCGCCGGCGCCTGCCGCACGACCGCGCGTCCGTCGACCCTGGCCACGGTCGCGCCGGTGCGGTGCAGGGCGAAGGCGGTCACGAAGACCAGGGTGAGGATCGCCGCGCCCACGATCGGGGCCGCCGGATTGAGTGTGGTCGCGAGCACGCCGACCAGGAACGGGCCGAAGACGAACACGATCTCATCGGCCGCGGATTCGTACGCCATCGTCCCGTTGAGCGTCGTCGCCCGCCGCTCGGCGGGCAGCATCCGGGTGATGACCCCGACCAGGCGACTGCGCGACATGGGGGAGACCTGCGGTGCCGTGGCCCCGATCACGAACGCGATCGCCAGCACCGCGAACGGCGATGCCGGGGTGTAGACGACCCACGCGATCGCGAGCAGCGCAAGACTGTTCGCGATGCCGGAGACGAGCATCACCGTCCGCTGGCCGACGCGGTCGGCCGCCGCGCCGATGAGCGGACCGAACACCGCCGTGCCGAACCCGATGAGCGCCGAGGTCAGGCCGCCGAGGGCGAGGTCGCCGCGCGCCGCCACGACGAGTGTCAGGACGCCGACCACCATCATGGCGAACGGGAACCGCGCCAGCAGCGCGATCGGGAAGTACGCGAAGCCGGTCGCGCGCACGAGCGAAGATTCGCGCGCCGGCGCATCCGTGCGGACGGTATCCGGGTCGTGGACCCGCGATGTGGTGCTCACTAGATCTCCCAAGGGGCGTCGTGCCGCCTTGGCGATCGGGGCTCTGCCGATCCGAGGTAGATACACGGGGTACGGCATCCATTCTCGCACGCCCTCCTGGGCGTCGCCGGGATGCGTCTAGCGGACACCCTTCATCAGCGCGAGCACCGGCTTGGTCAGCAGCCACAGCACGACGCCGACGGCGATGGCGATGAATCCGAGGATCAGGAAGTACGGCACCTCGTCGTCGACGACGAAGAACTGCGTGCACCACCCGGCGATGGAGGTGCCCATCGCAATGGAGAGGAAGAACAGGGCCACCATCTGGGTGTGGAACGCATCGGGTGCGAGCTTCGTCGTCACCGACAGGCCGACCGGCGACAGCAGCAGCTCCGCGACGGTGAACACGAACAGGATGCCGACGATCGCCAGCAGCGGCGTGGAATTCGCGCCGCCCCCGGAGAACGGCAGGAAGAGCAGGAAGGCCGCGCCCATGATGATCGCCGCCATCGAGAACTTGACCGGGGTCGAGGGCTGCCGCCTGCCGAGCTTCGTCCAGATCGCGGCGAACACCCCGGAGAGGATGATGATGAAGACGGGGTTGATCGACTGCACCCACGAGACCGGCATCTCCCAGCCGAAGATGCTCCGATCGAGCTTCTTGTCGGAGTAGATGGTGAGCACCGTGAACTGCTGCTGGTACAGCGACCAGAAGGCGACGCTGGTGAGGAAGAGCGGCACGAAACCCCAGACACGCGACCGCTCGGTGGGCGAAAGCCGGCGGCTCGTCAGGATGACGACGAAGTACACCAGGGCGGAGACGGCGCTGACCGCGATCACGACCACGGCGAGGTTGTCCGGGCGGATGACGCCGGTGAGCACGAGGATGACGATCGTCACCAGACCGAGCACCCCGATGCCGATCACCGGCAGACGTCGGTTCGCGGGAAGGGGCTTCGGCACCTCGCGGGACTTGGCGGGCAGCTGCTTGCGCCCGAACGAGTACTGGATGAGGCCGAGCGCCATTCCGACGGCGGCGAGGCCGAAGCCCCAGTGGAAGCCGAGCTGCGTCTGGAGCAGCCCGGTCAGCAGCGGCCCGAGGAAGGCGCCGAGGTTGATGCCGAGGTAGAAGAGCGAGAACCCGGCATCGCGCCGGGGGTCCTCCGCGCTGTAGAGCGTCCCGACGACCGAGGTCGCGTTCGCCTTGAGGCCGCCCGACCCGACCGCGACGAGGATCAGGCCCACGCCCACGCCAACGAAGCCGGGCAGCAGCGACAGCGCGAGATGCCCGCACATGATGATGATCGCGCTGATGAACAGCACCCGCTCGGAGCCGAGCAGTCGATCGGCGACCCAGGCCCCGAGGATCGTGGACAGGTACACGGCGCCGCCGTAGGCGCCGACGATTCCCGCGGCGACGGTCTGGTCCATCCCCAGTCCGCCCTGCGTGGCCGAGTAGTACAGATAGATGAGCAGGATGCCCTGCATGCCGTAGAAGCTGAACCGCTCCCACATCTCCACGCCGAACACGTGCGCCAGCGCCCACGGCTGGCCGAAGAACCGGGTGTCGTGGTCGCCGTCTCCGGCGGTGCCGGCGGCGTCCGTGCCGCCGGCCGAAGCCGCCGATGCCGAGCCGATGCCGGCTGCCGTCGCCCCGTCGGGCGGGCCGACCGGGACCTCTTCAGGGGAGTCGCGTCCATCGCTCACGACGCCCAGGCTAGCGGCGGGCGGCCTCGCGGTGCCGGAAGCGCGGGTGTGTGCGGGGGCGCCGGGCCGGGGGCAGCGCGCTTCGCGCGGCTGGGGCAGCGGGCTGGGGGCAGCGGGCCGGGGGGCAGCGCGCTTCGCGCGGCTGGGGCAGCGGGCTGGGGGCAGCGGGCCGGGGGCAGCGCGCTTCGCGCGGCTGGGGCTGCGGGGGCGGCTGCGCCGGATGCCTCGGCCCGCCGCATCCCGCGGCGCCCTTCGGGCGTCGCCCGCCAGGCCCGGCCGGCGGCGGGCCGAGGCATCCGGCTCCGCCTCCGTCGCTCTGCAGGATGGGCCGGCGCCGGCGCCGGCGCCGGGCTGCGGGCGGCTCAGTCCGGGAGGGACGGATGCCGCTCCTGCGGCGCGCGACGGCTTGGGATGAACAGGGCGACCACGAACGCTACGACCGCGGCGAGCCCACCGAGGATGAACGACAGCTGGAACGCCCACGGCGTCGGCACCTGCACGCCGCCCTGCTCGACCACGTAGGTCGCGAGCACGGCCGCGACGACCGCGGCCGCGATGCTCGTGCCCAGGGAGCGGAACAGGGCGTTGAGGCCGTTGGATGCGCCGGTCTCGTTGGGCGGGACCGAACGCATGATCAGCATCGGCATCGACGCGTATCCGAAACCGATGCCGACGCCGATGAGGATGTTCGCCACGACCAGGTGCCAGACCTCGCTGTGCCAGACGATCGTGAAGGCGTACGAGACGATCAGCGCGAGGGAGCCCGCCAGGAGCAGCACGCGCGGCCCGATCCGGTGCGCGATCCGGCCGGACACCGGCGAGAGCAGCATCATCACGAGCCCGGACGGCATCACGACGAGGCTCGCACCCAGGAGCGACAGCCCGAACCCGGTGCCGGTGGCCACCGGCAGCTCGAGCATCTGGGGATAGAGCACGTTCGATCCGAAGAGCGAGAACCCCATCGCCACCGAAGCCAGGTTCGTGAGCAGCACGGGGCGGCGGGCCGCGACCCGCAGGTCCAGCAGCGGGTCCTTCGTGCGCAGCTCGTACCAGCCCCAGAGCAGCAGCACCGCGATGCCGCCGAGCCCGCACCCCAGGACGGCGGGTGACGCCCAGCCCCACTGGTCTCCGCGGGACACGGCCAGCAGAAGCCCGAGGAGCCCCAGGCTGAGGCCCACGGCGCCGACGAGATCGAAGCGTCCGGCCGTGCGCAGCACGCTCACCGGCACGATCCACAGCACGAGTGCGAAGACGACGGCCCCGAGTCCGGCCGCGAGCCAGAAGAGGACGTGCCAGTCGCTGTACTGCGCGACGATCGCGCTGATCGGCAACCCGATCGCGCCTCCGACGCCGAGGGTGGCGCTGATGAGGGCGATGGCGGCATCGACGCGGTCCTCGTGCAGCACATCCCGGAGGATGGCGATGCCCAGCGGCACCACGCCGACGATGGCGCCCTGCAGCGCGCGACCGACGATGACACCGATGATGCCGGGAGACAGGGCCGCGATGACCGAGCCCAGGACCATGATCGCCACGAGCGCCAGGACGATCCGGCGCTTGCCGTACATGTCGCCGAGTCGCCCGGCGATCGGCGTGCTCACCGCCGCGGCGAGCAGTGTGGCCGTCACGACCCAGGCGGTGTCGTCGCGGTCGGCGTGCAGCAGCTCCGGGAGCTTCGCCTGGATCGGCACGACGAGCGTGAACATGAACGACGACGAGAGACCCGCGAACGCGAGGACCGCGACGATGGCGCCCTGTCGAGGCATCCGGGTGAGGCGTCTTCGTCCGTCCTCGCCCTGTCCCATGGGCTCAGGCTATCGGTCGGCGCATAGGGTCAGACGCTTACGTTGACCTCGTGCTGCCCTCCCGTCGTGCTCTCGCCTGGCTCACCGGATGGATGCTGACCGGCTTCGCCGTCGCCGTCGCCGTGCTCCCGTTCGTGTGGGACTCGTGGCCGGCGTGGGTGCTCCCGGCCGTGCTGACGGTGTTCGCGACGTCGGTCGCGGGGCCCCTCCTGATCGGCGGGTGGATGCTCGGCCGGGCGGTCGCTCCCGCGGGCGGCGTCGTCGGGTTCGTGTTCGCCCTGGGGATGATCGCGGGGCCGGCGGGCCAGGCCGTCGACGTCCCGTGGGTGATGTGGGCGGGCTACGCGGGCCTCGTCGTGGCGCTCGTCGGACTCGTGCTGCTCGGGCTGCGGAAGCGGATCGCGCGCGCGTCGCGGCGACGGACCGCGGTGCGCCGCGCGCGGCGCGAGGCGCGCCTCGCCCGTACCGTTCGCAGGAACGGCGGCGCGGTCCGGGGTGAGGATCCCCGCGGAACCGCCGCGCGTCGGGGCTCGACCGACCAGAGCTCCTGAGAACGGTACGGGTCGCGCGGCTGACGTGCGGTGCCAGACTGGCTGCATGGCCGACCTGACTTCCGCGCCGCACATCGAGATCCGGCCGCTCGCGACCGTCGAGGAGGTGTTCGCGGCATCCGAGGTGCTCTCCGTCGTATGGGGCGGAGACCGCAGCGGGATGCCGCCGAATCTCCTGCGCGCGCTGGCGCACTCCGGCAACTACGCCGTCGGCCTGTGGGCGGACGGGCGCATGGTCGGGGCGTCCGTCGCGTTCTTCGCTCAGCCGTCCGCGCGTTCGATGCATTCGCACATCACCGGGCTGCTGCCGGAGTTCCGCGCGCACGGCTTCGGGCGGGCGCTCAAGCAGCACCAGCGGGAGTGGGCCTTCGCGCGCGACGTCGGGCACATCACGTGGACGTTCGACCCGCTCGTCGCCCGCAACGCCCACTTCAATCTGCGCGTGCTGGGCACCCGCGTCACGGAGTACCTCGTCGACCAGTACGGCCCGATGGACGACGGTGTGAACCGCGGTGACGAGTCCGACCGGCTGATGGTGTCCTGGGCCCTCGCGGCGCCTCCCGCACCCACGCCCGCGGACTCCGCCGTGATCGCCGCCGTCGAGATCCCGGCAGACATCGAGGCGCTGCGGCTCGAGTCGCCGGCGGATGCCGCGGCCTGGCGCCATCGCGTGCGCGACGGGTTCCTCCGCCTGCGGGGCGAAGGCCTCGTCGTGGGCGGCTTCGACGACGCGCGCGGCTACCTGTTCGTTCGTCCCTGACCGGGTTGGCGGTCGAACGGCGAGGCGTGGCAGACGCGCGCCACTCGGCGCCGGGGTCGCCGTCCTAGGCTGTGCGGCATGCCCGAACGCCGCATCGTCGATCTCTCGCACCCGATCCGGGCGGGGCTCGTCACCTACCCCGGCCTTCCCGCGCCGACGATCACGCCGCACCTCACCCGCGAGGACTCCCGGGCGCGCTACGCACCCGGGACCGAGTTCGCGATGGACATCATCACGATGATCGGCAACACGGGCACCTATCTCGACTCGCCGTTCCACCGCTACGACGGCGGTGCGGATCTCGCCGGGCTCGACCTCGCGACACTCGTGGGGCTGCCCGCCGAGGTGTTCCACCTCCAGGATGCGTGGGGTCCGGATCGCCGTGGCATCCGTGCGGAGCAGCTCGCCGACCGGGATGTGCGCGGCGCGGCCGTGCTGCTGCACACCGGCTGGGACCGTCTCTTCGGCGCGCCGGAGTACGGCACGGGTGCGCCGTACCTGACCGAGGACGGCGCCCGCCGGCTGATCGACGCCGGCGCGGCCCTGGTCGGCATCGACTCGCTGAACATCGACGACACCGAGTCGGGTGGCGAGCGTCCGGCGCACACGCTGCTCCTCGCGGCCGGCGTCCACGTCGTCGAGCACCTCACCAACCTCGGCGCACTTCCGCCGCGCGGTGCCCGGTTCACGGCCGCTCCGCCCGCGGTGGAGGGCTTCGGCACCTTCCCGGTCCGGGCGTTCGCCGAGCTGCCGGCCTGAGGCGGCGGCCGCTCACCAGCGCGCTCGCGGTGTACCGTTCTCAGGACCGACGGGGTACTGCAGCCGAGCCGGCCGCGCAGATACGGGCGAACCGCGTCCGCTGCGGCACGCCACTCCTGAGTACGGTACGCGCGGGGCGGCGGTACTCTGACGGGATGCCCCCCGCCGACTGGACGCCGCACCGCCGCGACGACGGTGAGCTCGTCGGGTGGATCCGTCCCGCCGACGACATCGGCGAGACCTGGATCGCCGTCGACGTGCTGGGGCGCGACGCGTCGGCCGCCGTCGACTGGCTCGACGCGGAGGCTGCGCTCGAGGCCCGCGGGCTCGCGTGGCTCGGCGAGGTCTGGATCTTCGAACGGCCGGATGCCGCAGCCCTCCGCGTCCGCCTGGTCGAGGTGACCCCGGAGCGCGTCGTCGTCCAGACCGACGACTTCGGGGCGATCGACGCCCCGGTCGAGCGGTTCACGCTGCCCTGGCCCGCGCCGGCGACCCTGCGGCCGCGACGGCCCGGCGATCCGGACGGCCGGGAGATGTGGGCGCGACGGGTCGAGTCATCCGGCGACCGCTGACCCGGCATGTCGATCATGTCCCGCGAACTTTCTCGGCGACTCGCGTCATAGAACGCGCCGACCCCCGTCTCTTCCGTCGGACGACCTCGCGTGCTGGGGCCGCCGGTCGTCCGCTGGGGTGACGCCCTGTGGGAGGGCGTCGAGAAGACGAGGAGCGGAGCGCGTATGTCGCAGTGCTGGGTGCCCGCGCGCGTGCGAACTCCTCGTGCAGCTGACGATCAGGGGCGGTGGCGCACACGGTCGGGGGGACCGGCCGCCGCCCCGGTCGTCCTGCCGCGAAAGCGGCGCGGGATGTATCTGCCGCCGGCTCGACCGCTCCTCTCTGTCGAAGGCATCCGCCGGATCGAGACAGGGGAGGGATCATGAGCGGCTACGCCGACGCCGTGTCGAAGCTGTTCACCGCCCGTGGGCGCCGCTCGCGGCACCTCTCGCGCCCCCGGGGCCGGCGAGCGACCTTCCAGCCGGTCCGCGACGACAGCCTGCGCGCCGCGCGCTGGGCTCCGCTCGGCTGACGCGCCCGCCCGCCTGACGCGCCCCGCTCGGCTGGCGAGCCCCGCCGCTCCGCGGTGGTCGCGGCTAGCCTGAGGGCATGCCCATCGCGCGCCCCGCGGCATCCGTCACGCTCGACGGGTTCGAGCTGCGGGTGCTCCACATCCCGCTCGTGTCGCCGTTCACGACCTCGTTCGGCACCGAGACCGTCCGCGAGGTCATCGTGGTGCGTGCCCTCACCCCGGACAGCGACGGCTGGGGGGAGATCGTCACGCAGGCGGCGCCGCTCTACTCGAGCGAGTACACGCAGTCGGCATGGGACGTGGCGCTGCGGTTCCTCGCGCCGGCCCTCCTCGACGCGCGGACGCTCGAGCCCGAGCAGGTCGCGGGTGTGCTGGAGCCGTTCGTGGGGCACCGGATGGCCAAGGCCGGCCTCGAGCTGGCCGTGCTGGATGCGGCGCTGCGCGCCGAGGGCCGCGCTTTCGGCGAGTATCTCGGCGCCGTCCGCGACACGGTCCCTTCCGGGGTCTCGGTCGGACTCCAGGCCGACCCCGCGGCCCTGGTGGAGCGCGTGGGCGGATACCTCGACGAGGGCTACGTCCGGATCAAGATCAAGATCAAGCCGGGGCGCGACGTCGCCGACACCGCGGCGGTGCGGGACGCGTTCGGGGCCATCCCGCTGCAGGTCGACGCGAACTCCGCGTATACGCTCGCCGACGCCGATCTCCTCGCCGAGCTCGACCGCTTCGACCTGCTGCTGATCGAGCAGCCGCTGCAGGAGGACGACCTCGTCGACCATGCCGCACTCGCGCGCCGGTTGCGCACCCCCGTGTGCCTCGACGAGTCCATCGTCTCCGCCAAGGCTGCGACCGACGCGATCGCCCTGCGGGCGGCCGCCGTCGTCAACGTCAAGGCCGGGCGCGTGGGCGGCTACCTCGAGGCGGTCCGCGTGCACGACGTCTGCCGCGATGCCGGCATCCCGGTGTGGTGCGGCGGCATGCTCGAGACCGGGATCGGCCGCGCCGCGAACGCCGCGCTCGCCGCCCTCCCCGGGTTCACGCTGCCGGGCGACGTCTCCGCCTCGTCCCGCTTCTACGCGCGAGACATCGTCACCGAGCCGGCCGTCCTGGAGGACGGCCACGTCCGCGTGCCGACGGGCCCGGGCCTGGGGATCGAGATCGACCAGGTCGCGCTCGACGACGTCACCGTCGAGCGCACCGTCCTCCGTCGCTGACCCCGCGCGCCCTGCCCCTGCGGCCCTCGCGACCCCGGCCCGCCCGCGCTGCCGCGGTCGTCGACCGATGCCTAGGCTGAGGGCATGAGCACCGTCGCTCCCCGTGATCCCGCTGCGGCGCGGGGCATCTCCCGCCGCACGCAGTCCGACATCTACCGCGCCGGCATCGCCGGCACCCGCCCCCGCGTGCCTGTCGACCCCGACGCGCTCGAGACCGCCGCGCGTCGCGCCCTGAGTGCCGAGGCCTTCGCCTACGTCGCCGGCGGCGCCGGAGCCGAGCGCACCGTGGCGGCGAACCGCGCGGCCTTCGCGCGCTGGCAGGTGTGGCCGCGGCCGCTGCGCGACGTCGCCGAGCGCGACCTGTCCGTCGAGTTCCTGGGCGTCCGGCGGCCCACGCCGCTCCTGCTCGCGCCGCTCGGCGTGATGGAGCTGGCTCACCGCGACGCCGACGCCGCGGTGGCGCGGGCCGCGGCATCCTCGGGCGTGCCGTACACGCTCAGCACTCAGGCATCCGTCCCGATGGAGGAGGTGCGGGATGCCGCCCCCGACGGCGCCCGGATGTTCCAGCTCTACTGGTCGGCGTCGGACGAGCTGAACGCGTCGCTGCTGCGGCGGGCCGAGGCATCCGGCTGCGAGGCCATCGTGATCACGCTCGACACGCACCTGCTCGGCTGGCGCACGCGCGACCTCGACCTCGCCTACCTCCCGTTCACGCGCGGGCTCGGGATCGCGCAGTACACGAGCGACCCGGTCTTCCAGCAGCTCGTCCGGGAGCGGGCGGGCGCCGCGCGCGGACCGGCGGAGGCGGTGCGCCTGACGCCGAAGACCGTGGCCGCGGGGATCAGCATCGCGCGCAAGGGCGGGCCGCTGACGGGCGCGAGCCTGCGCGAGAACCTCCGCTCTCCGCTGCCGCGGGCGGCGGTCGAGACGTTCCTCGACGTGTTCTCGACGCCCGCCCTCACGTGGGAGATGCTCGCGAGGGCGCGGGAGTGGACGAGCCTCCCGATCATCCTGAAGGGCATCGTGCACCCGGACGACGCGTCGCGCGCGCTCGACGCCGGTGTCGACGGCGTCTGGATCTCCAACCACGGCGGGCGCCAGCTCGACCAGTCCGTGCCGACGCTCGCGGTGCTGCCCGAGATCGCGGACCGCGTCGCCGGGCGGGTGCCCATCGTGTTCGACTCCGGCGTGCGGGGCGGCGCGGACGCGTTCATCGCCCTCGCGCTCGGGGCGACGATGGCGGCACTCGGCCGCCCGTACGCGTACGGGCTCGCCGTCGCGGGGGAGCAGGGGGTCGCCGAGGTGATCCGCAACGTGGTCGCCGAGCTCGACATCACCCTCGGCCTGTCCGGTCACACCGCGATCGCCGACGTCGACCGGGCGGCGCTGCGCGAGGCGTGACAGCGAGCCGCTCACGGCACCGCGTCGGGCGAAACTCCACGGATCCGATCGCGCCCACGCTCATTCGGGCGAAGAACCGCGACCTGCCGGACGTATCCGTGGAGTTCTGCACACGTTCCGATCGAGCCGCGGGCCCGGGTCGGGCGGGATCGCCCGGGGAGCCGCCGATAGACTGGAGGATGCCGCGCTCTGCGGCATCCCCTCCCTCCCGACCATTGGAGCCACCGTGGCCGAGCAGTCCCGCCTCGACAAAGTGATCGCCCTGGCCCGCCACCGCGGGTTCGTCTTCCAGGCGGGCGAGATCTACGGCGGATCCCGCTCGGCGTGGGACTACGGCCCCCTCGGCACGGAGCTGAAGGAGAACATCCGCCGCCAGTGGTGGCAGACGTTCGTGCGTGGCCGCGGCGACATGGTGGGCCTGGACTCGTCGGTGATCCTGCCGAAGCGCGTGTGGGAGGCATCCGGCCACGTCGCCACATTCACCGACCCGCTCGTGGAGTGCCTGCACTGCCACAAGCGGTTCCGTGCCGACACCCTCATCGAGGATTTCGAGGCGCGCAAGGGACGCAAGGCCGAGAACGGTCTCGCCGACATCCCGTGCCCCAACTGCGGCACGAAGGGCCAGTACACCGAGCCGAAGGCGTTCTCGGGTCTGATGAAGACGTACCTCGGCGTCGTCGACGACGAGTCCGGCCTGCAGTACCTCCGGCCGGAGACCGCCCAGGGCATCTTCATCGACTTCGCCAACGTCGTCACGGTGTCGCGCAAGAAGCCGCCGTTCGGGGTGGGGCAGGTCGGCAAGGCGTTCCGCAACGAGATCACGCCCGGCAACTTCATCTTCCGCACGCGCGAGTTCGAGCAGATGGAGATCGAGTACTTCGTACCGCCGGCCGAGGCGGGCGAGTGGTTCGAGCACTGGGTCGAGGAGAGCTGGGACTGGTTCGTCGACCTCGGCATCGACCCCGCGAACCTGCGGCGCTACGACGTCCCCGTCGAGGACCGCGCGCACTACTCCGACGGCACGATCGACGTCGAGTACCGCTTCGGCTTCCCCGGCAAGGAGTGGGGCGAGCTGATGGGCATCGCCAACCGCACCGACTACGACCTCACCAGCCACTCCGAGGCGTCGGGCCAGAGCCTCAGCTACTTCGACCAGGCCTCGGGCGAGCGCTACATCCCGTACGTCATCGAGCCGTCGTTCGGGCTCACCCGCGCCATGATGGCGTTCCTCGTGGACGCCTACCGCGAGGAGGAGGCCCCGAACGCGAAGGGCGGCACGGACACCCGCACGGTGCTCCGGCTCGACCCGCGGATCGCGCCGGTCAAGATCGCCGTGCTGCCGCTCAGCCGCAACGAGCGGCTGTCGCCGCTGGCCCGCGACCTCGCCGACCGCCTCCGCGGTCACGGCTGGAACATCGACTTCGACGACGCCGGCGCCATCGGACGCCGCTACCGCCGTCAGGACGAGATCGGCACCCCGTTCTGCGTGACCATCGACTTCGACTCGCTCGACGACGACGCCGTCACGGTGCGCGACCGCGACACGATGGGCCAGGAGCGGATCCCGCTCGCGGCCCTCGAGGCGTACCTCTCCGAGCGGCTCGCCGGCGCGTAGCGACGTGGCCCTCCCGATCGTCATCGACACCGATCCCGGGATCGACGACGCCCTCGCGATCATGCTGGCCGCCGCCAGCCCGGAGGTCGAGATCCGGGGTCTCGTCGCGGTTGCGGGCAACGTGGGGATCGACGACACCTCGGCCAACGCGGCCGCGCTCGCCGACCTGCTGCGGCTCGACTGTCCCGTCGGCCGCGGGGCATCCGGACCCCTTCGTCGACGCGACGCCACGGCCGCTCACGACGTCCACGGCGCCGACGGGCTCGGCGGCCACCGGCTGCCGGCATCGGCGCGGACGCTCGAGCCGGGCATCGCGCTCCTCGCCCGGCTCGTCGACGAGAGCGCCGAGCCGGTCACGGTCGTCCCGATCGGGCCGCTGACCGACATCGCGCTGCTCATGGACGAGCGTCCCGCGGCCGCGCGCCGGATCGGGCGCATCGTCCTGATGGGCGGCGGCGCCCGCGACGTGCTCGGCAACGTGACGCCGGTCGCCGAGTTCAACGTGTGGTTCGACCCGGATGCCGCGGCCCGCGTCTTCGCGTTCGGAGTGCCGATCACCATGATCGGGCTGAACGCGACGCACCAGGCGACCGTCGGGCGTGCGCATCTCCTTCGGCTGTTCGCGTCGGGCGGCCCGGTGGCCGATCTCGTGGGGCGCCTCCTCGATGGCTACCACGGCACCGATGCGGACGGGCGCGGCGGGATGCCGCAGCACGACTCGCTCGCGGTCGCGGCCGTCGTCGACCCCGCCGTCGTGACGACCGTGCCCGCCTTCGTCGACGTCGAGGACCGCGGTCGGCTGACGTCCGGGATGACGGTGGTCGACGAGTCCGGCCGCTTCGGTGCGATCAACGCCGAGGTCGCGGTGCACGTCGACGTCGAGCGGTTCCGCGACCTCCTGGACACGCGGCTGTCCGTGCTCGACGCGACGCTGCGCCGAGGTTGAGCGGATCGGACGGAGGCACCCGGATGACGGACGTCGTGGTGGTCGGCAGCGCGAACGCCGACCTCGTGGTCGAGGTGCCGCGCAGGCCCGCGGGCGGCGAGACCCTCCTCGGGTCGGACCTGGTCGTGCACCCCGGCGGCAAGGGGGCGAACCAGGCTGCGGCGTCGGCGCGGGCGGGCGGGGCGACGCGACTCGTCGCGTGCTTCGGCGACGACGGGAACGGCGCGTTCCTGAGGGAGCGGCTCGAGGCGGCCGATGTCGACCTCGGCGGTGTGTGGATGGTGGACCGGCCGACGGGCACGGCGATCATCCTCGTCACGCCCGACGGCGAGAACTCGATCGTGGTGTCGCCCGGTGCGAACGGCGCACTCGACGTCGCGGCGGTGGAGGCCGACGAGTCCGGGTGGGCGGACGCGCGGGTGCTCGTGCTCAGCATGGAGATCCCGGCCGCGACCGTCGACCACGCGGCGGCAGCGGCGGCGGCGCGCGGCATCCGGGTCGTGCTCAACGCGGCACCCGCGCGGCCGCTTCCGCCCGAGACGCTCGCGGTCTGCGACCCGCTCATCGTCAACGAGCACGAGGCCCGCACCCTGCTCGGCCGCGAGGCCGACGGGTTCGAGGGGCTCGCCCAGGGGCTGCTCGACGCCGGCGCGCGGTCGGTCGTGATCACCCTCGGTGCGGACGGTGCCCTGTTCGCCGATGCGGGCGGGATCCGCCGGGAGCCGGGCCGCCTGGTCCGCGTGGTGGACACGACGGGCGCGGGCGACGCGTTCGTCGGGGCGACGGCGTGCGAGCTCGCCCGCGGGGCCGCTCTCGACGAGGCGGTGCGGTTCGCCGTCGCGATGTCGGCGCTCACGGTCGGCGCGCGGGGCGCGCAGTCGTCGTATCCCGATCGATCCGTCGTCGAGAGGTTCCTCGCCGCCGGCTGAGATCGCGCGGCGCGACCTTCTCCGACTCAGCCCTGCTTCGCCGCGGCCTTCATGGCGCGCTTGTGCTCGCGGACCTTGGTGAGCGAGTCGGGGCTCGTGATGTCGGCGACGCTGCGGAACGACCCCTCCTCGCCGTAGGGGGCGGATGCCTCGCGCCACCCGGCACCGTCGAACCCGCACTGCTTGCCGAGCAGCGCCAGGAAGATCTTCGCCTTCTGCTCGCCGAACCCGGGGAGCGCCCTCAGCCGCTTCAGCACCTCGGCACCCGAGGGGTCTCCCGAGGTCCAGATCGCCGCGGCATCCCCGCCCCAGTCCTGCTCGACGGCGCGGCAGAGCCCCTGCACCCGCTCCGCCATCGAGCCGGGGAAGCGATGGACGGCGGGCGGCATCTTGAAGGCGTTGACGAAGGCGGCGGGGTCGAAGCCGGCGATGGTCGCAGCATCCAGCGACCCGATCCGCTGCTCGATCTTGAGCGGGCCGGCGAACGCGGTCTCCATCGCGACCTGCTGGTCGAGCAGCATGCCGATCAGCAGCGCAAGCGGATCGCGGGTGAGGAGATCGTCGGCCGCGTCGTCCGCGGTGATGTGGAGCGCCATGTCCTCAGTCTGGCACCGGGCGGCGGGCGGCTGCTCGACCCATCGGTCGCACGCGGCCGCCATCCGCCGGGTGGGCCGCGAAAGAACGACCGGTTGCGACCGACGAGTCCGCGGGAGGGGGGTCAGCTCGCGGCGGCCGAGCCGGGGTCCTCGGCGGACTCGGCGACCGGCGCGAGGCCGAAGAGCGTCTCGAGTGCCGTGGCGAAGTCGTCCGCGCGGCCCGCTTCGGCCAGCTCGTGCGCCCGCGTGGTCGGGGTGTGCAGCAGCACGCCCGCGAGGTGCCGGAGCGACTGCTCCACGCGCCCGTCGACGTCGCCACGCGCGCGAGCACGTGCGATCTCGGCCTCGAGGAGCCCGAACACGTGCGTCCGCAGTGCCACGACGGACGGCGTCGCCGACCGCCGTTCTCCGACGACGGCGAAGCGGCGCGCGGCATCCTGCACCACGGCGCGCGCGGCATCCGTTGCCTGGAGCTCCTCGAGGGGAGCGTGCAGGCGGATCGTCTCGAGGTCGAGCAGGTCGACATCGCGCTGTGCGACGTCCGGGTCGACATTGCGGGGGAGCCCGAGGTCGATGACGAGGCGGCGCGGAAGGACGGAGCCGTCCGCATGCGCCGGGCAGCCGGATGCCGGGGACTCGCGGTGCGGGGCGAACATGTCGGCGGTGACGACCGGCTGCTCGCTGCTCGTGCACGTCACGACGAGGTCTGCCGCGGCCACGGCGGCGGCGAGCTCCGGCGCGTGCGCGACGCCGTGCTTGAGCGCGAACCGCGCTCCGCGGCCCGACGGGGAGTGGACGGCGATGTCGGTCGCGCCGTGGTCACGCAGGGCCGCGAGGGTCGCGGCGGCATACGATCCCGTGCCGACGAGGAGCACGGACAGCGCGGACCAGTCGGCCACGCGACTGTCCGCCAGGTCGAGGGCGAGGCGCACGAGCGACCGGCCGGCGCGGCCGAGCGCCGTCGCGTTCTTGACGCCGCGCTGCGCCTCGGAGGCTCGCTGGAAGAGCCGCTCCAGCTCGGTCGAGGTCGTGCCGTGGCGGCGCGCATCGGTGAGGGCGCGGCGCACCTGCCCGGCGATCTCGCCCTCGCCGACGACGACCGACTCCAGGCCGGATGCCACCGAGAAGAGGTGCTCGGCGACCGCGCCGCCCGACACCACGCGGTACGACCCCTCCAGCTCGGTAGACGAGACGCCGGTCGCGGCCTCGATCGCGAGGAGGGTCGCCTCGACACCGACGGCCTCGGCGGCCGTGACCGGCTCGTCCATGTCGACGTAGGCCTCGAAGCGGTTGCACGTCGCCACGACGACGGCACCCTGCACGCACTCGTCGTGACCGGCGATGATCGGCGCGATCGCGGAGGTGTGGGTGCTGAGCCTCTCGAGCAGCTCGAACGAGGCGGTCTTGTGACTTGCGGTCACGCACAACAGCACCCGCCCATCTTACGTGCCCTCGTGGATGCCTCGTCCCGCCGGAGTCCGCGGCAACGGGCGGCCGACCTAGACTCGCCGGCATGTGGAGTTTCGCCGGATCCCTGCAGCCCGAGCCCGCGGCATCCCGCCCCGACCTGCTGGCCGCGCCCGTCGCGCACGCGGTCGCGGCGCTGCCCGAAGCCGGTTCGGTCGGGGTCGCCGCGATCGACGCGGGCCTGGCCGACACCGCCGCGTTCTGCGACGCCTACGGAGTGGCCGCGGCCGATTCCGCCAACTGTGTGATCGTGAAGGGCAAGCGCGGCGGCGACGTCCGGTTCGCGGCCTGCGTCGTCCTCGCCACGATGCGCGCCGACGTGAACGGCGTGGTGCGCCGCCGGCTCGACGTGCGGTCCGCGTCGTTCGCGCCGATGGAGGAGGCCGTCGCGCTCACCGGCATGGAGTACGGCGGCATCACGCCGCTCGGCCTGGCCGCGGAGTGGCCGATCCTCGTCGACGCGGCGGTCGCGGCATCCGCGGGGGTCGTGGTGGGGGCCGGGATCCGCGGCGCCAAGCTGTTCCTCCCGGGGGCGGTGCTCGCCGCGCTTCCCGGGGCGGAGATCGTCGAGGGCCTCGGTCGCCCGATCGGCTGACACGTCGTCATCCTGTCCGTCCCCTGCGTGCGTACCGTTCTCAGGATCCGCGGACGTCGACGCGTCGTCCGCCGCCGCCATCGCGCGGCTGAGGGGGCCGGACGGGGTCGTCGCTCCTGAGAACGGTACGCCGGACCCGTGCCCCCGCGGAGCCGCCCCTCCCCGAAGGCGCCACCCCGCCCGGCCCGCGCGGTCGGCCCGCGCGGCCCGCCCGGCCTGCGCGGTCGGACCGCGGAGCCGTACCGTTCTCAGGATCAGCCGGCATCCGCCTGGCGCGCGGCCCCGTCATCGCGCGGACGGTCCGCCCCGCGACCTGCCCCGCTCCTGAGAACGGTACGCGGGCGGCCCCGCGCGAGCCGGTGGGAGGATGGAGGGGTGACTGCCGACGCCTCCGCCCTGGTCCGTGCCCTGCGTGGCGAGCGGCTCGACCGGCCGCCGGTGTGGTTCATGCGGCAGGCCGGCCGGTCCCTGCCGGAGTACCGTGAACTCCGCGTCGGCACCCGCATGCTGGACGCGTGCCTGGACCCGGCGCTCGCGGCCGAGATCACGCTCCAGCCCGTGCGACGGCACGGTGTCGACGCGGCGGTGTTCTTCAGCGACATCGTCATTCCGCTCCGTCTCGCCGGAGTGGAGGTCGAGATCGAGCCGGGGCGCGGACCCGTCTTCGCATCGCCCGTCCGCACCGCCGCCGACATCGCCCGCATCACGGCGACCGATCCGGATGCGGTGGCCGCCGCGGCCGATCCGATCCGCGACGCGGTCCGGCTGGTCGTCGGCGAGCTCGGCGCCACGCCCCTCATCGGCTTCGCCGGGGCCCCCTTCACGCTCGCGGCGTACCTGGTCGAGGGCGGCCCGAGCAAGGAGCACCTGCGGGCGCGGGCGATGATGCACGCCGACCCCGCGGCATGGCACGCCCTGGCGGGGTGGCTGGCCGCCGTCTCCCGCGCGTTCCTCGGCGCACAGGTCGAGGCGGGCGCCGCCGTCGTGCAGCTGTTCGATTCGTGGGCCGGCTCACTCTCGCTGGCCGACTACCGCGAGTTCGTCGCGCCGCACTCGCGCGCGGCGCTCGAGGGGGCGACCGTGCCGCGCATCCACTTCGGTGTCGGCACCGCCCACCTGCTGGCCGACATGCGCCTCGACGGCATCGCGGACGGCGTCGGCGTCGACTGGCGGACCCCGCTCGACGAGGCCGCCGCGGTGCTCGGGCCGGACGTGACGGTGCAGGGCAACATCGACCCGGCGCTGCTGCAGGCGCCGTGGCCGGTGCTCGAGCGGCACGTGCGCGACGTCATCGCGCGGGGCCGGGCCGCGCGGGCGCACATCCTCAACCTGGGCCACGGGGTGCCGCCCGAGACCGATCCCGCGGTCCTCACCCGCATCGTCGACCTCGTCCACGGGCGGGATGCGGCAGCCGCATGACCGTCGACGACACCGCGTCCTTCGCGGAGCTCGCGGCACGGGCCGGTGACGTCCGCGTCGCGGTCGTGGGGGGCGGGATGGCGGGGCTCGTCGCCGCCCTGGAGTGCGCGAAGCTCGGGATCGCGGTGACGGTGTTCGAGGCGTCCGACCGGCTCGGCGGGGTGCTGCGCAGCGCCCGCGTGGCGGGCATCGCGGTGGATGCGGGAGCCGAGAGCTACGCCACCCGCGGCGGCACGGTGCGCGCCCTCATCGACGACCTCGGCCTGTCCGACGCCGTCGTGAGCCCGGCCGCCGGACGGGCGTGGGTGGCGGGCCTCCCCGGCGGCGAGGCGAAGGATGCCGCGCCCCTCCCCGCGGGCGGCGTGCTCGGCATCCCGGAGAACGTGTGGGCGCCGGACGTCGTGCGCGTCCTCGGGTATCGCGGGGCGTGGCGCGCGTACGTCGACCGGCTGCGACCGCCCCTCACGATCGGCCACGACCGATCGCTCGGCCATCTCGTGCGCAGCCGGATGGGCGAGCGGGTGCTCGACCGGCTCGTCGCGCCGGTCACGAGCGGCGTGTACTCGTCGCGTCCGGATGACATCGACGTCGACCTGGCCGCCCCCGGCCTGAACGCCGCCCTCACGCGGACGGGTTCCCTGTCCGGTGCGGTGGGGGCGCTGCGCGCTCCGCGGGCGGATGCCGCGACGGCGCCGGGCGGCGCAGTGGAGGGACTCCACGGGGGGATGTGGCGGCTCGCCGACGCGCTGCGGGAGCGTCTTGTCTCCCTCGGTGCGGACATCCGGCTGGAAGCACCGGCGGCCGAGATCCTGCCGGTGGCGGACGAGGACGCGGCCCGCGACGGTCCGCGCTGGCGGGTGCGGGTGGGGCCGGCGGTGACCGGGGAGGACGACACCGGCCCGATTCCGGATGCGACGCGCCCCGAGTCCGCGGGCCGCGCGCCGGATGCGACGTTCCACGCGGTCGTCGTCGCCACTCCCGAGCCGGTCGCGCGGCGCCTGCTGGCGCCCGTCGTGCCGGGCCTCGACCCGGTCGCCGCTCCCGCCCCGGTCGTCGAGATCGTGACGCTCGTGGTCGCCGACTCGGCTCTCGACGGCGCCCCGCGCGGCACCGGGGTGCTGACGGTCCCCGGCTCCCACGTCGCCAAGGCCCTCACCCACGCCACCGCGAAATGGGCGTGGCTCGCCGAGGCGGCAGGTCCCGGCGTCCACGTCGTGCGCGTCTCGTTCGGCGCGCAGGGCGAGGAGCCGGCCACCGCGGGCATGAGCGACGCGGATGCCGCCGCGCTCGCGCTGGCCGAGGCATCCGCCCTGCTCGGCGTGCCGCTCGCCGCCGATCGACTGCGCGGCGCGCACCGCGAACGGTTCGCGCAGTCGCAGCCCGCGGCGACGCTCGGCCGCCCCGAGCTCGTCCGCACGGCGCGCGCGGCGGTGGGCCGGGTCCCGGGGCTCGCGGCCGTCGGCGCGTGGCTGTCGGGCACGGGGCTCGCCCAGGTCGTGCCGGATGCCGCGGCCGAGGGCGATCGGATCCGTCGCGCCGCGCTCTGGGGCGGGGCGACGCCCGCCGAGTGAACCTTTTCCGCTCCGCTGTCAAGGTGGATGCCGGATTCGGAATACAGCGTTACCCTGGGTGCAGACATCGAGCGTCAGGAGACCTCATGAGGGGCAAAGTCGGACTCGTCATCGGTCTCGCAGCCGGCTACGTGCTGGGCACGCGAGCCGGTCGGGAGCGCTACGAGCAGATCAAGGAGCAGGCGGTCAAGGTGTGGAACCTCCCGCCCGTGCAGAAGCAGGTCGACAAGGCCAAGGAGTTCGGCAAGTCGGCCGTGATGGCGCTGCCGAACGCGCTGTGGGACGGCGCGGTCAAGGTCACGAAGGCGGCGAGCACGCGCGGCACCGCCGGTGAGCGGCTGGATGCGGCACTGCGGGTCGGCAAGGACTCGGCCGACGACATCGCCCGTGCGGCCGAGGCATCCGCACAGGGGGCCGCTGCGACCGTCGACGACATCGTGAACGACCGCGACCGCAACGGGAGCTGAGATGACGACACCCCGCGGCTTCCGCGATCGTGCCGACGACAGCTTCCTGACCCTCGTCGGCGATCTGCCCGAGCTCATCCGCAACCTGGTGGTCGCCGAGATCGAGCACGCCAAGAACTGGGTCAAGGGTGCCGCGAAGGACGCCGGCTTCGGCACGGGCTGGATGGTTGTCGCACTCTTCTTCCTGTTCTGGTCGATCCCCGTGTTCGGCACGTTCGTGATCGCGGGGCTCTCGTCGTGGTGGCCGGTCTGGCTGTCCGCGATCGTCGTCTTCGGGGTGATGATCGTGATCACCGCGGTGCTCGCGCTTCTCGGCATCCTGCGGTTCCGCCACATCTCGAAGTCGCAGAGCCCGGTGGGAGCCGTCAAGCAGGACGTGAAGATCGTGAAGGATGTGACCGATGAGTTCTAGCGCCGGAGTGCCCGTTCCGCGCACGGGGGTGCCGCTCGGCATCACCGACCCGGTCGAGAAGGCGCGCGCCGAGTTGAAGGCGGCGCTCGCCGCGATCGAGGAGAAGGCCAACGTCCCGGCCCGCGTGGCTCGCGCCACCGAGAAGCGCGTGGGCGCCGCCCGCGCCTTCGCCCGGCGCAACCCGGCGGGAGCCGCCGTCGCGGTCGTCGGGGTCGCCGTCGCCGTGGGCGCCCTCGTGTGGGGCGCCGTCCGGCTCTACACGCGCTGACCCCCGCCGCCGGCTCCGGGCGCGGCGCCGGCGCCCGGTTTCTCGATCCACCGGGGCGGGGGGAGACTGGAGACATGTCTCCCGATGCCGAGGCGGCGCCCGCCGCCTATACCCTGTGGGCCGTCCTTCGCCGCGATCCCGAGCGTCCGGTCGTCGAACCCGACGAGACCGAGCTCTCCGACATCCTCCGCCTGATCGAGGAGAACGGCGTCAGCGTCCGCGGGTTCTACGACGTGAGCGGGCTGCGCGCCGACGCCGACCTGATGGTGTGGCTGCACGGGCCGACGGCGGAGGGGCTGCAGCGCGATCTGCGGCGTCTCCGGCGCACCGAGCTGCTGAAGAACCTGCTGCCCGTGTGGAACGCGATGGGCGTGCACCGGGATGCGGAGTTCAACCGCAGCCACGTGCCGGGCTTCCTCCGCGGTGTCCCGGCCAAGGAATGGCTGACGGTCTACCCGTTCGTCCGCAGTCACGACTGGTACCTCCTCCCAGAGGAGGAGCGGCGGCAGATGCTCGCCGAGCACGGCCGCAAGGGGGCCGCGTTCACGGGCGTCACGGCCAACACTGTCGCGAGCTTCGCCCTCGGCGACTACGAGTGGATCCTGCCGATGGAGGCCGAGGACCTCACCGAGCTCGTCGACATGATGCGCGACCTCCGCTACACGGAGGCACGCCGTCACGTCCGCGAAGAGGTGCCGTTCTACACCGGCCGCCGCATCGAGCCCCGCGAGATCCCCGAAGTCCTGCAGTGAGCGCTCCGCTGCGTCTGGGCACCCGCCGCAGCGCCCTCGCCCTGGCGCAGTCGCAGCGGGTCGCCGATGCACTGGCCGCATCCTCCGGTCGCCCGGTCGAGCTCGTGCCGATCACGAGCGAAGGGGATGTGTCGCGCGCATCCCTGTCCGAGCTCGGCGGTCGCGGTGTGTTCGCGACCCGCCTGCGCGAGGCGCTGCTCGCGGGCGAGTGCGATCTGCTCGTCCATTCGCTGAAGGACCTCCCCACGGCGGATGCGCCCGGGCTCGTCATCGCGGCGACGCCCGCGCGCGAGGACGCCCGCGACATCGTCGTCACGCGCGACGGCACGCCCCTGCACGACCTCGCCCCCGGAGCCCTGGTGGGCACCGGGTCGCCGCGCCGCGTCGCGCAGGTGCTGCGCCACAACCCGCGGGTGCGGGTCCAGGACCTCCGCGGGAACGTCGACTCGCGACTCGCGCGCGTGCGGGACGGTGAGCTCGATGCCGTCGTCCTCGCCGCGGCGGGGCTCGTCCGCCTGGGCGGAGACCTCGGCGGGCTCTTCGGCGAGCCGGTGGGGCTACGAGAGTGGCCGACGGCGCCCGGGCAGGGCGCGCTCGCCGTGGAGACGAGGGCGGATGCCGCGCCGGAGCTCCGCGACGCGCTCGCCGCGCTGGAGGACGACGCGACGCGGATCGCGGTCACCGCCGAGCGGGCCGTGCTCGCCGGACTCGACGCCGGCTGCAGCGCCCCGGTGGGGGTGCACGCCGAGCTCGCGGAGGGCGATCTGCGCGTGCGCGCCATCGTCTACGCCCTCGACGGGCGCCGCCGGGTCGGCCTCGACCGGACACGTGCGCTGTCGCCGCGGTATGCTCGAAGCGGCAGTGGCAATGGTGCGGACGCTGCCGACGGCGCGGACCCGATCGCGCGCGCTGCGCGTACCGGGGCCGAGATCGCCCGTCGGCTGCTCGAACGTGGGGCGGCTGACCTGGTACCACGAGAGTCGACCCCATGAACACAGTCCCGCAACGGCACACGCCGACGAGCCCCGCGAAGGCGCTCACCGGCTGGCGTGTGCTCGTTCCGCGCGGCGGCCCCTGGGGCGACGGCGTGGCCGCGACGCTGCGCGCCCAGGGCGCCATCCCCGTCGTGGCCCCCCTGATCAACTTCGCGCCGACTGACGACCTCCCGACGCTCGAGAAGGCGCTGGCCGACCTCGCCGCCGGCGCGTTCGACTGGCTCACGGTGACCAGCGCGACCACGGTCGACGTGCTGTTCGCGTATCGCGCGGTGATCCCGGCGCACACCAAGGTCGCCGCCGTGGGCGAGACCACCGCGGCCGCGCTGCAGGCGGTCGGGTACCGTGTCGACCTCGTGCCCGAGCGCGACAACTCCGCCGCGGGCATGGCCGACCAGCTCCTCGCGCTCGAGCCCGAGCCCCGCGACATCCTGACCCTGCGCAGCGAGATCGCCAAGCCCGTCCTCACCAAGCGGCTCATCGACGCGGGGCACCGGGTGCGCAGCGTCGTCGCCTATCGCACGGTCGGGGTGCCCGTGACCGAGCGCATCGCGCACGACGTCGCGTCGGGTCGCATCAACGCGATCCTGGTGACGAGCGGCTCGGTCGCCGAGCAGGTGCACCTGCAGTTCCCGCACGTTCCCGAGACCACGGTGATCGCCGCCATCGGCCCGCGCACCGCGAAGGACGCCCGCCGTGCAGGGCTCGGCGTCGACGTGGTCGCCTCCACGCAGACGGTCGACTCGCTCATCGACGCGGTGTCCCAGTTCGCCCTCCCGCACGCCGAGGACGAGTTCCGCCCGTGAGCTTCCCCGCCCACCGGCCGCGTCGTCTGCGGCAGACGCCGGCCGTGCGGCGGCTCGTCCGCGAGACGCACCTCGCGCCGTCTCAGCTCGTGCTGCCCCTGTTCGTCCGCGAGGGCCTCACCGAAGCGGTGCCGATCGGGTCGATGCCCGGCGTCATGCAGCATTCCCTCGACTCGCTCCGCGCCGCGGTGACGGATGCCGCAGCCGCCGGCGTCGGCGGAGTGATGCTGTTCGGTGTGCCCGAGGTGCGCGACGCCCGCGGCTCCGGGGCGGACGACCCGCGCGGCATCCTGAACGTCGCGACGGAGGCCGTCGTCGCCGAGGTGGGCGATGCACTCGTCGTGCAGACCGATCTGTGCCTCGACGAGTTCACCGACCACGGTCACTGCGGCGTGCTCGCCGACGACGGCTCGGTCGACAACGACGCCACGCTCGACCGCTACGCCGCCATGGGTATCGCGCAGGCACGTGCGGGGTCGGCGATGCTCGGGCTGTCGGGCATGATGGACGGCCAGGTCGCCGCCGTCCGCGCCGCGCTCGACGGCGAGGGCTTCATCGACACGATGATCCTCGCCTACTCCGCGAAGTATGCCGGTGCGTTCTACGGACCGTTCCGCGAGGCCGTCGATTCGCAGCTGAAGGGCGATCGCCGCACCTACCAGCTCGATCCCGGCAACGGGCGCGAGGGCGTGCGCGAAGCGCTCATCGACGTCGACGAGGGCGCGGACATCGTGATGGTCAAGCCGGCGCTCCCGTACCTCGACGTGCTCGCGGAGGTGCGGGCATCCGTCGACGTCCCGGTGTGGGCCTACCAGGTGTCGGGCGAGTACGCGATGGTCGAGGCCGCCGCCGCCCACGGCTGGATCGACCGCCGAGGTGCGATCCTCGAGAGTGTGACGGCGATCCGTCGCGCCGGCGCCGACGCGATCCTGACCTATTGGGCGGCCGAGGTGGCCGGGTGGCTGCGCGAGCAGTGATCGCGGATGCTCCGGCGGGGGCGCTGCGCGCCGCCCGGGACCGCTGCGCGGGGCGCTGCGCGGGATGGCTGCGTGGGGCGCTGCGCGGGATGCCGGCGACCGCCGCTTCCGGGCGGCGGCCTGCGGCCGGCGCCTGCCAGGCCCAGCCGGCGGCGGCCGCCGGCATCCCGCTCCGCTCGGTGGGGCGACGGCGGCGTCATGAGACCGCGAGAGACACGACGGGTGTGAGATGAACGACAGGAACGACGAGCTGTTCGCCGAGGCGCGCGGCATCATCCCCGGCGGGGTGAACTCGCCGGTGCGTGCGTACGGCTCGGTGGGCGGGGCGCCGCGGTTCCTCGCGTCCGCGCGCGGGCCGTACGTGACGGATGCCGCGGGCCGCGAGTACGTCGACCTCGTCGCGTCGTGGGGTCCGGCGCTCCTCGGCCACGCGCATCCCGAGGTGGTCGCGGCCGTGCAGGCTGCGGCATCCCGCGGGCTGTCGTTCGGCGCACCCACCCAGGGCGAGGTCGAGCTCGCCGAACTCATCGCCGGACGCGTGTCGGCACCCGCGGCCGACGGCTCGGGCGACCGCCGTCCGGTCGAGAGAGTGCGACTCGTGTCGACCGGGACCGAGGCGACGATGACCGCGATCCGCCTGGCGCGGGGCGTCACGGGCCGCGACCTGCTCGTGAAGTTCGCCGGCCACTACCACGGTCACTCCGACGGGCTTCTCGCGGCCGCCGGCTCCGGCGTCGCGACCCTCGCGCTGCCGGGCTCGGCGGGCGTTCCGGCGCCGATCGCGGCGCAGACCCTCGTCGTCCCCTACAACGACCCCGCGGCGCTCGCGGAGGTGTTCGCCGTGCACGGCGACCGCATCGCCGCCGTCATCGTCGAGGCCGCGGCCGCCAATATGGGCGTCGTCCCGCCGCTCCCCGGCTTCAACGCCGCGCTCGCCGACCTGGCGCACGCGCACGGTGCGCTCCTCATCCTCGACGAGGTGCTCACCGGCTTCCGCGTGCACCCGGCCGGCTACTGGGGACTCCAGCAGGCGGCCGGCGAGGAGTACACGCCCGACCTCTTCACCTTCGGCAAGGTCGTCGGAGGCGGGATGCCGCTCGCCGCGCTCGGCGGCCGCGCGGAAGTGATGGACGCCCTCGCCCCGGTCGGACCGGTCTACCAGGCGGGCACCCTCTCCGGGAATCCGCTCTCGGTCGCGGCAGGGCTGGCGACGCTGAGGCTCGCGACCCCGGAGGTGTACGAGCGGGTGGATGCCGCGGCATCCGTCGTCGCCGGAGCCCTCTCCGGCGCGCTGGAGACCGCCGGGGTCGCGCACGCAGTGCCGCGTGCCGGGTCGCTGTTCGGGGTGGCGTTCCTGCCCGAGGCGCCGCGGTCGTACGCGGCGGCGCTGGAGCAGGAGTCGTGGCGCTATCCGCCCTTCTTCCACGCGATGCTCGATGCCGGAGTCTCGCTCCCGCCGAGCGTGTTCGAGGCGTGGTTCCTCACCGCGGCGCACGATGAGGCGGCGCTCGCCGAGATCGTGGGCGCCCTCCCCGGGGCGGCGCGGGCCGCGGCATCCGCGGAGCACCCCGCATGACCCGGGTCGTCGTGCTGGCCGGCGGGGTCGGCGGGTCGAAGTTCACGCTCGGCGTGCGCGAGGCCCTCGCCCGCCGCGGCGACCCCGAGGCGACCGTCGTGGTCAACACCGGCGACGACCTGTGGCTGTCGGGTGTGCGGCTCCAGCCCGACGTCGACTCGATCGTCTACGCGCTCGCGGGGGTCAACGACACCCAGCGCGGCTGGGGGCGGGCCGGCGACACCGAGCGCGTCAACGCCGAGCTGCAGGCGTGGGGCGCCGGATGGCCGTGGTTCACCCTCGGCGACCTCGATCTCGGCACCCACCTGGCGCGCACCGGATGGCTGCGCGACGGCCTCACTCCGACGCAGGTGATCGCGCGGATGTCGGAGCGGTGGCCGCTCGGCGTGCGGCTGCTGCCCATGACCGACACCGAGGTCGACACGATCGTCGTCCTCGCGGACGGGCGCCGCATGCACTTCCAGGAGTGGTGGACGCGCCACCGCGCCACCCTGCCACCCATCGCGTTCGAGAACCCCGGCATCGAGGTCGCGGAACCGGCACCGGGCGTCGTCGACGCGATCGCGGGAGCGGACGTCGTGCTCATCGCGCCGTCCAACCCGGTGGTGTCCATCGGCCCGATCCTGGCTGTGCCCGGGATGCGCGAGGCGCTCCGCGCGACGCCCGCCCGCGTGATCGGCGTCTCCGGGGTCATCGGCGGCCGTGTCGTCCGCGGCATGGCCGACGTGTGCCTCGCCGCGATCGGCGTCGAGACGCGGGCCGACGCAGTGGCCGCGCACTATGGCCCGCGGCGTGACGGCGGGCTGTTGGACGCCTGGCTGCTCGCCGAGGAGGACGCCGCGCTCGCCCCCGCGGTCGACGCCCGCGGCATCCGCGCGCGGGTCGCGCCGCTGTGGATGACGGACGCCGCGGCCTCCGCCGCGATCGTCGAGGCCGCCCTGACGGCATAGCCGCGGGACGCCGCGCCGCCGCAGGTGCGCGGCCACCGGGGCCGCCGCCGGGCCCCGGGGCCCCTACCACCCGTCGCCCGTACCGTTCTCAGGACCGACGCCGCTTCGAGCCCGCGACTCGCCGGAGTAGCGGTCAGCGGTGACCCGCCGATCCTGAGAACGGTACGGCGTCCACGGCCGAAGGCGGGCGGAAGACGGGCGGAACGCGGACGGCGGGCGGAGGGCGGCAGCTAGAGACGCATGCCGTAGACGACGGTGGCCCGCCCGCTCGGGTGCACGTCGTCGAGTTCGTGCGTCATCCCGATCCGCTGCGCGACGCCGATCGATGCGTCGTTGTCGGGATGGATGCAGGCGACGAGCTCGGCGAAGCCGAGCTCGCGCGCCAGGTCGCGGCATGCGGCGGCAGCCTCGGTGGCATATCCGTTGCCTTGTTCGCCGGGAAGCAGGTGGTAGCCGACCTCGAGGCGGCGCCCTCCTGCCACCGGCTGCCACGTGAGGCCGCAGTCGCCGAGGAATCGGCCGTCCAGGGTCTCGACGATCCACAGGCCGAGGCCGTGCTGCGCGTAGTTTCGACGGCTCCACGCGATCCAGTCCGCTGCTTCCGCGCGGGTGCGCGGCGCGGGGTAATAGGTCATCACTGCGGGGTCGCCGAGGAGCGCGGCGATGTCGTCGAGGTCGTCGTCGCGCATCTCGCGCAGCCGCAGCCGGGCGGTCGGCCGCGGTGCCGTGGAACCGGCGGCGCCGCGCAGCAGCGCGGTCGTCCGCGGCCCGAGCCCGAGGGATGCCGCGGCGCGCAGCTGAGCCGCCGTGTCGACGTCGCGGCGCAGGCTGTCGTTCTGCGGGAGGTCGAGTGGCACGGCGCCGAGCGCGACGTGACGCGCGAAGGAGCCGTCGCCGAACGACGACGTCCACTCCACGCCCGCCCGTGCCGTGACGAGCGTGGATCCGGTGCCCTCCGCGTCCGCCACCACGGCCCGCTCGTGGGCGGCGGCCGCGGCCAGTGCGGCCGCCAGCTCGGCGGGGCGCAGGGCCGGAAGGTCGCCGAGCAGTGCGGCACGGCGGCCGTCGCCCGCGGCGGCGATCCCCGTGGCGATGGCGGCGTCGAGCCCGCGGCCGTCAGCCTCGGACACGACCTCCGCACCGACTCCCCGCGCGGCGGCGGACACGTCGGCGTCCTCGGTGACGACGATCACCCGGGCGACGCGTGCTGCCGCTGTGATCGTGTCGAGCGCGATCGCGCGGGCAAGCGCCTCGCGGTCGACGCCCGCGTCGGCGAGCCGGGATTTGCCGATCGCGGCGGGCTTGACGGGGATGACGACCGTCCACCCCGTCGCAGATTCAGGAATGTTGACGTTCACACGGGTCTCCGGACACCGTGTCGACGATATCCAGCCTGAATCTGCGACACAAACGGGCCCGCACACACGCCGGTCAGTCCGCGGACCGCCGGCCGTCCGGGACGCCGGTCAGCCCGCGAAACGCGCGCGCAGGCGCGGGAGGATCTCGGCGCCGTACATCCGCAGGAACTCCTCCTGGTCCTCACCCGGGTCGTGGAACACGAGGTGACGGAAGCCCAGCTCGATGTAGGTCGCGATGCGCTCGACGTGCTCTTCCGGGTCGGTCGACACGATGAACCGCGACGCGACCCGCTCGATCGGCAGCTGGGCCGCGCGACGCTGCATGTCGATCGGATCGTGCACGTCCCGCTTCTCCTCCGGCGACAAGGCGAGCGGTGCCCAGAACCGCGTCTTCTCCAGCGCGGCGTCGTGGTCGGGGTGGAGCGAGACCTTGACCTCCATGAGCGTGTCCACATCGTCGAGCGACCGGTGCGCCTTCTCGAGACCCTCGTGCAGCGCCGGCAGCAGCGTCTCCGAGTACAGCTTCGGATCCTTGCCGCTCGTGGTGATGTAGCCGTCGGCGATGCGCCCCGCGAGGCGGGTGGCCGCAGGCCCGGATGCCCCGATGTAGATCGGCACCGGGTGCTCCGGGCGGTCGTATACCGTGGCATCCTTCACGGAGTAGTAGGTGCCGTCGAACGTGACGCGATCCTCGGTCCACAGCTTCTCGATGAGCTGGATCGACTCCTTGAGCCGCTGGAAGCGCTCCGGCGCTTCGGGCCAGTCGAGCCCGAGGGTGACCTCGTTGAGCGCCTCGCCGGTGCCGACACCCAGGATGGCCCGGCCCGGGTACATCACCCCGAGCGTCGCGAACGCCTGTGCGATCACGGCCGGGTGGTAGCGGAACGTGGGGGTGAGCACCGACGTGCCGATCAGCACGCGCGACGTCCGGGCGCCGAGCGCCCCGAGCCACGGCAGCGTCGACGGTGCGTGGCCGCCGTCGTGCATCCACGGCTGGAAGTGGTCCGACAGGAACACCGAATCGAAGCCCATCTCCTCGGCCAGCACGCCGAAGTCGAGCAGCCGGTCGGGACCGAACTGCTCGCTCGACGCCTTGTAGCCCAACCGCAGGGGGATCGTCATGACATGCCTCTCTTCGACGTGGGGATCTCCGCGGGTGCGGAGGGGGAGTCGGTCGTGAGCGCTCCGGCCGCCAGGAACTCGCTGCCGTCCGCCGCCGCGAGCCGATCGCGGAACGCGCCGACCGTTCCCGGCCACAGCAGCGTGAGCCGCCCCGACCGCTCGTCGACGTACCAGTTGCGGCATCCGCCGGCGATCCAGGGGGTGGATGCCGCGGCCCGGTCGATCTCGGCCGTGTACGCGGCTTCGGCCGCGGGGTCGACCCGCAGTACGCCGTCGCGCGCGGCGAGGGTGCGCGCGACGTACGCCGCCTGCTCCTCGAGCATCAGCACGGAGGAGTTGTGGCCGAGCGACGCGTTGGGGCCGTCGAGCACGAACAGGTTCGGGAATCCGGAGACGACGGTCGACCCGAACGACGTCATGCCCCGCGACCAGTGCTCGGCGAGCGTGGTCTCCTCCCCGCGCACGAGCTCGGCGTACGGCTGCCGCGTCGAGTGGAACCCGGTGGCCAGCACCAGCGCATCGACCTCGTACCGCCGACCGCTCGCGGCGGTGAGAGTCGATCCGTCGACGGACACGAGGGCGGATGCCTCGAGCCGCACGGCGCTCGAAGCGATCGCCGGGTAGAACGTGTCGGAGAGCAGCACGCGCTTGCAGCCGAACGCGTAATCGGGGGTGAGCGCCGCGCGCAGCGCCGGGTCGTCCACCTGGGTCTCGAGGTGCGCGAGCGCGACGGCGCGGGCGGCGGCTGCGGCATCCGGATCTCCGGAGCGCGAGGCGAATCGCGCCTCGCCCTCGGCGTAGAGCTCGTCGCGCAGCGCCTGCATCAGCGCGGGATCGGCCGCGAACCGGTCCCGCTCGGCCGGGGTGTAGTCGCGCGCGTCGCGCGGGACGATCCACGCGGGCGAGCGCTGGAAGAGCGTGACGTCGGCGATCCGGGCGAGCTCGGGGGCGAGCTGCACGGCGGATGCGCCCGTGCCCACCAGCGCGACGCGCGCGCCGGCGAGGTCGACGTCGTGATCCCACCGGGCCGAGTGGAACAGCGGACCCGGGAACGACTCGAGCCCGGGGATCTCCGGGATCTGCGGTTCGGTGAGCCGCCCGCAGGCGAGGACGAGCGCAGACGCCTCGATCTCGCCCGGGTGGGCGCCGCCGGTGCGGATGAGCCAGACGCTGGCGGCGGCGTCCCAGTCTGCGCCGAGCATCGGCGTGCCCAGCCACGGGTCCACGTGCTCGATCTCGGCGACGTGCTCCAGGTAGCGGCGGATCTCGTCACCACGCGCGTACACGCCCGACCAGCCCGCGTGCGGGTGCTTCGCGAATCCGTACAGGTGGCTGGGGACGTCGCACGCCACGCCCGGATAGGTGTTGTCGCGCCAGGTCCCGCCGACCGAGGCGGCGCGCTCGAGCACGACGACGTCGTCGATGCCGGCCTCGCGCAGGGCCATCGCCGCGGCCAGCCCGGCGAATCCGGCCCCGATGACGGCGACCTCGAACCGGGTCATGACGCTGCCCCCGCTGCAGGGGTCCGGACCGCTGCGCGGGATGCCGGTCGGCCGCGCATCCCGCGGCGGCCTCCGGCCGGCGCCCGCCAGTCCCGAGCCTGCGCGGCCGACCGGCATCCCGCTCCGCTCGGGTGTCCGCTTTCGGCCGGCGCCCGCCAGTCCCGAGCCTGCGCGGCCGACCGGCATCCCGCTCCGCTCGCGTGTGGCGCGGGCGTCATCGAGTTGCCGTCTTCCGGCCGGGGTCGACCTCGCGATAGTCGGTGGTGCGCTGACGGAAGGGGCGGAAGAGGTGAGCCGCGATGGCGGCGGCATCCGCCACGGGCAGCTCCAGACCGTGTTCGACGCCGGCCGCGGGACGGACGCGTCCGTCGAGGAGCGCGCCGCCGAGGTCGTCGCCACCGGAGCGCAGGAGCGCGGCGGCGGCATCCCGGCCGACGCGGGTCCAGGGGATCTGGATGTGCGGGATGCTGCCCGACAGCATCAGTCGCGACACCGCGACCATCGCCCGGTGCTCGTCGAGCGGCGCGCGCCCTCGGACGAGGGCGACACCCCCCGCGGGGCGGGGGAGGGGGATGGGCACGAACTCGGTGAAACCGCCCGTCTCCGCCTGGATCGCGCGGAGCTGACGCAGGTGGGCGACGCGTTCCTCGGCCGTCTCGACGTGGCCGTAGAAGAGGACGCTCGTCGACCGGAACCCGGCGCGGTGCGCGGCCGTGATCCCGTCGACCCAGCGGTCGATCTCGAGGTCGCCCGGCGCGACCAGCGCGCGAACCCGTTCGCTGAGGACCTTGACCCCCGTGCCGGGGACCGTGTCGACGCCGGCGTCCCGGAGTGCGGCCAGGGCCCCGTCGAGCCCGAGGCCACCACGGTCGGCGAGGTCGCGGACGTCCTGCGGCCGATACGCGTGGACATGGATGCCCGGGGTCGCCGCCTTCACGGCGCGCACGATCTCGAGGTAGGCCGACGGGGCCTCGTCCTCGGGCAGCAGTCCCTGGATGCACAGCTCCGTCGCACCCAGGTCCCACGCGTCGGCGGCGATCGCGGCGGCGTCGTCGAGCGTGAACGTCGTCGGGTCGGCGGACGGCCGCGAACGGAAGCCGGTCGAGGTGAGGTTCCGGTTGACGACGAGGCTGACGGCCTCGCCCACGGTGTAGCGCCGCACGTCGTCGGCGGTCGAGGCGAGCGCATCGAGGTCGGCGCCCTCGGCCCGCAGGAGGCGAGCCCAGTCGGCGTCGTCCAGGGCGAGCGGGTCGGATGCCGCGGCCTCGGCCAGGCGGGGGAGGCCGCGCGTCTGTCGAACATTCAGGAGAATTCGGTCCGCGGGTCGCCGTACGGGGGCCGTCGCGACAGTTTCTCCTGAATCTGCGACGCTCCGCTCCGCCGACCCCGTCGCGGCGAGCCCCGACTCCGGGTCGGCGAGCGCGGCGACCGGCTGCCGCATGGCGGGATCGAGCCACACTTCCGGATCGAGCACGAACGGCGGCTGCGCCGTGAGCCGCTCGCGCAGCTCGAAGCCGAGCGCCGCGGTGCGGGCGGCCAGCTCCGACAGGTGCGGCCACGGCCGCTCGGGGTTGACGTGGTCGGCGGTGAGTGGCGAGACGCCGCCCCAGTCGTCGGCTCCCGCTCGGACGAGCAGGGCGAACTCCTCGGGATCGGACAGGTTCGGCGGCACCTGGATGCGCATGTCCGGCCCCATGACCAGCCGCGCGACGGCGACCGCCGCGACGTACTCGAGGAGGTCGGCGTCCGGCACGCCCTGCATCGCAGTCCGAGGCTTCGCGCGGAAGTTCTGCACGATCACCTCCTGCACGTGCCCGTGCCGCTCGTGCGCCTCGCGGAGCGCGACGAGCGACTCGGCGCGGTCGCGGAGCGTCTCGCCGATCCCGACGAGGATGCCGGTCGTGAACGGGACGCGCGCGCGCCCGGCGTCCTCGATGACCTGCAGCCGTACGGCCGGGTCCTTGTCGGGCGAGCCGAAGTGCACCTGGCCGGGCTCGGCGAACAGGCGTTCCGACGTCGTCTCGAGCATCATCCCCATCGACGGCGCGGTGGGCCGGAGGGTCTCGAGCTCGTCGGACGACATGACTCCGGGATTGAGGTGCACGAGCATCCCGGTCTCGGCCGTGATGAGCCGCGCGATGTGGCCGACGTAGTCGAGCGTCGACGTGAACCCGTGCTCGTCGAGCCACGCGCGCGCCTCGGGCCAGCGGTCCTCCGGACGGTCGCCGAGGGTGAGCAGCGCCTCCTTGCACCCCATCGCCGCCCCCTGGCGCACCACCGACAGCACCTGCTCGGGCGACATGTAGGCGGGCTTGTGGAGCGTGCGCAGCTGGCTGGGGGTGTCGACGAAGATGCAGTAGTGGCAGCGGTCGCGGCAGAGGGTCGTGAGTGGCACGAACACCTTGCGGGAGTAGGTGATGACTCCGGGCCGGCCGGATGCCTCGAGCCCGGCGTCGCGCAGGGCGGCGGCCAGCTCCAGGATGCGCTCCAGGTCGTCGCCCCCGGCGCCGAGCAGCGCCTCCGCCTGCCCCGCATCGAGGCGGGCGCCGGCGGCAGCGGCCGCGAGCGCCGAGTGGAGGGAGGGGACCTCGTGCGCGGGGGCGGGCTCGACAAGAGTCACCGTCCCAGTCTGTCACCGTCGCGCAGAGGCCGGGCCGGTCGCGACGACGGCGGATCGTTGCGGGTCTGTGAGCAAATCCTCGGGTGGGAACGCGTCCGCCGCTGGCAGACTGGAACGCATGGTGACCCTGCTGCTCGACTCGACGCAGCTGGAGGTCGTGCTGTCCCTGACCGAGCACGCGCTTTCATTCCGGAAGCAGAATGTGGTCATCGAGCGCTCGCAGATCTCGCGGGTCCAGCTCACCGACGATGCGTGGACGTGGCTGCGCGGTGTCCCCGATCCGGGCACCTACGTGCCGGTCGCCGTCGCGATGGGCTCCTGGAAGTCCGCGGGCGGGCGCGATTTCGCCATCATCCGTCGTCGGAAGCCGAGCGTCGTGATCGACCTCGAGGGTCACCCCGAGTTCCAGCGGGTCATCCTGACGACGCGCAACGGCCTCGCGCTCATCCAGGCTCTGCGCCTCGACACGGGTGCGGAGGCGCAGGACGTCGCCGACCTCGCAACGGCGACCCCGCCCGCTGCCGGCACGGGCCGGGCGCGCAAGCCGAAGCCCACCGCGGCGCCGGCCTGAACCGCGTCAGCTGACGTCGCGGCGCCAGCTCGTGACGTGGCCGAGGATGACGAAGACCGCCGCGTAGGCGAGGAGCACCAGGCCGCCTGCCCACCAGTGCAGCTGCGTGCCGCCGCTCTGCCCCGCCACCGAGAAGATGCTCGATCCGACCAGGGCGTCGCTCGCGGCCCCCGGCAGGAACTGCGTCACCTTGTCGAGCCCCTTCACGAAGGTCGCGGCGAGGCGCGCCAGCGGCTCGATGAACTGGGTGAAGGCCAGCACGATGACGATCGCGGCGACCTGATTGCGCACGAGTGCGCCCACACCCACGCCGATCAGCGCCCACAGCACGAAGGCGATCACGATCCTGCCGAGGAGCGCCCACGTCGCCGAGGAGGTGAACTCGGTGTCCAGCCCGTATCCGGAGAGGAAGGCCGCCGCCGGTCCGACCGACGAGGCGATCGCGAGCACGGAGTACAGGGCGCCGATCAGGATGCCGACGACGACCTTGGCCGCCATCACGAGCCCACGGCGAGGCGTCGCGAGGAACGTCGGGGTGAGCGTCTGATGCCGGAACTCCGCCGTCACCATGAGCGTGCCGATGAGCAGCGGGAAGACGTATCCGACGGATGCCGCGAGGCTGTAGAGCAGCGTCGCAAGTCCGCTCGCGGGCACTTGCGCGCCGTTGTTCGGCGTGATGGCGCCGGTGGCGGTCGCGGACAGGACGAACGCGAGCCCCGCGGCGGTGAAGCCGACGTAGGCCACCAGCACGACGGCGAGGATCCACCACATCGCGGTGGTGAACTGCTTGGTGAACTCGGAGCGGGTCGCTGCGGCCAGGCTCATCGCTGCTCGCCTCCCTCGTGCTCGTCGGGGTGGGCATCGCCGTCGTCGTGGACGTGCGCGCCCTCGGGGGCCGCGTCTTCCGGCGGATGCTGCTCCCCGTCGCCCGGCTCGTCCGGCGAGGACTCGTCCGGCGCGGGCGCGCCTGGCGAGGCGGACTCGTCGTCGCCGGAGAAGGCGGCGAAGAACGCGTCGGCCGCGGCATCCGCGTCCGTGTGCCCGTCGTGACCGGGGTGGTCGTCACCGGAGCCGTCGTGGGCCGGGTGCGCATCGGTGTCCACGCCGTCCGCCGCCCCGGCGGGTGCCTCCGCGTCGCTCGGAACCTCGACGTCGGGCGCCTCGCTCTGCACGTCCTCGATCGCCCTCGATCCCTCGGCCGGCTCCGCGAACGGCGCTGCGGCTTCGCCCTCGGCCTCGGGTGCGGCCTCTGGCGCGGACTCGGCCGCGGCCTCGTGGCGGGGGACGATGTCGATCACGCCGGTCGCGGCCACCGCGAACGCCGCGCCCGCGGAGGATGCCGCCGCCGGCGTCGCGCCCGCGTCGGCGGCGAGCTCGGCCGCCAGCGTCGCCGCCGTTGCGTCCTCGTCGGGATGGGCGGACTCGTCCGGCACGGCGGGAGCCTCCTCTGCAGGGGCGGCCGCCTCGTCCTCGGGCGTCTCGTCCGTCGCGGCGGCCACGGCGTCTGTGCCGCCCTCGGCCCCACCCGGCGTCGGCGCCTCCGGCTCCCCGACCGGCGCGGGCACGCCGGAGCCGAGGCTCCCCGTAGCGGACGGATGGGCGCGCACGCCGTTGACGAGCTCGAAGAAGACCTCCTCGAGGGCGGGCCCGCGTCGCTGCAGGGTCGTGAGGGCGATGCCGGCGGCGGCGGCGAGCCGGCCGATCGTCGCGGTGTCGGTGCCGCGCACGCTCACGCCGGAGCGCAGCACCTCGAACGGGAGGTCCGCGGCCTGCAGCTGGGCGACGAGCGCGTCGCGGTCCTCCGCGTCCACGATCGTGAGGTACTCGGCAGGGTCGGTCAGCTCGTGGAGCGCCCCCTGGAAGACGAGCCGTCCGCGCGCGATGATCAGCAGCTGGTCGACGGTCTGCTGCACCTCGGCCAGCAGATGCGACGAGACGAGCACCGTGCGACCCTGCCGGGCGAGCTCGCGCAGGAGCCCGCGCAGCCACTTGATGCCCTCGGGGTCGAGTCCGTTGGCCGGCTCGTCGAGCACGAGCACACCGGGGTCGCCGAGCAGCGCGTACGCGAGCCCGAGGCGCTGGCGCATCCCGAGCGAGAAGCCGCCGACCTTGCGACCGGCGACGTCGGCGAGCCCGACCGTGGCGAGGACCTCGTCGACGCGAGAGGACGGCAGACCCGCGGCCTGCGCGTACACGGTCAGGTGATTGGCCGCCGAGCGGCCGGGGTGGAAGCTGGAGGCCTCCAGCACCGCGCCGACGGTCTGGAGCGGATGCCGCAGCTTCGCGTACGGCACGCCCCCGATCGTCGCCGACCCGGAGCCTGGGCGGACGAGCCCCAGCAGGATGCGCAGCGTCGTGGTCTTGCCCGCGCCGTTCGGGCCGAGGAAGGCGGTCACCGCGCCCGGCTCGACGCGAGCGGTGAGACCGTCGACGGCGAGCACCGAGCCGAACTGCTTCGTGAGCCCGGAGAAGTCCAGCACCTGTCCGTCGGGCATGCACAGCCTCTCGTCGTCGGGGACGGTTTCCCCTATCTTTGCGGAAAAGTCGCCTCGCGTCCGCTGCCGCGCCGCGCTGCGGTTCGCCCGGCCGCCCCTGCCGGTAACCTTGCGCTCGTGGCGGACGCACCCGAGACCCCGGAGCTGACCGTCCTCGCGCGTGCACGCGGGGGCCTCGGCCATCTCACGCTCAACCGTCCGCGGGCCATCAACGCGCTCGACCTCGACATGGTCGCGCAGCTGTCGGCGGCGCTCGACGCGTGGCAGGACGACCCCGACGTCGGCATCGTCCTCCTCGACGGCGCGGGCGACCGCGGGCTGTGCGCGGGGGGCGACGTCCGAAGCCTCTACGACCAGATCGTCGGCGGCACGCCGGAGCAGCCGTCCGTGTTCTTCCGCGCCGAGTACACGCTGAACGCCCGCATCGCCGAGTACCCGCACCCGATCGTCGTCATCGCCGACGGCATCACGATGGGCGGCGGCATCGGTCTCGCGGGCCACGCCGCGGTGCGCGTCGTCACCGAGCGGTCGAAGCTCGCCATGCCCGAGACCCGCATCGGTTTCACCCCGGACGTGGGGGGCACATGGCTGCTCGCGCACGCGCCCGGTCGCATCGGGGAGTACCTCGGCGTCACCGGAGCGACGATGGATGCCGCGGACGCGCTGTACGCGGGCTTCGCCGACCACCTCGTCCCGGCCGCGCATCTGGAGGCGCTCCGCGACGCGCTCGAGACGCGTGCCGATCCGTCGACGCCGACCGAGCTGGTGCTGCTGTTCGACGAGACGGCGGGCCCACCGCGGCTGGCGGCGGCGCGGCCGTGGATCGACGACGCGTTCTCGGCCGACACCGTGCCCGAGATCGTCGCTCGCCTGCGCGCACGGCCGGAGGCCGAGGCATCCGCCACCGCCGACACGCTGGCGGAGCTCTCGCCGACGGGCATGGCCGTCACGCTCGAGGCGGTGCGCCGTGCCCGTGAGCTGCCCGACCTGCGTGCCGCGCTCGCACAGGAGTACCGGCTCGTGATGTGGTTCGCCCAGACGCAGCCCGACCTCGTCGAGGGCATCCGTGCGCAGCTGGTCGACAAGGACCGCACCCCGTCCTGGCGCCCGGCTACTTCCGCCGAGGTGGATGCCGAGACGGTCGCCGCGGCTTTCGCCTGGGCGCCGGAGACGCCCCTCTGGGACTGACGCGATGGCGGGGCGCACACGGCGGTACTCGGTCGGCATCGCCCTGGACTGGTTCTTCTTCGTCTTCGCCGGCGCGGCCGCCGTGTGGCTCGCGTATCTCGGCCTGACCGAGACGTTCTCCCTCGGATGGTGGGGCATCGTCGCCGCGGTCGTGTTCTGGGTGCTGCTCGCGTACCTGGTGCTGCCGCGGCTGCACCGCATCCTCACGGCGATCTATGTGCCCGACTACTTCATCGGGCGCGCGCGAACGAGCGACGGCCTGCTCGGTGATCCGATCAACCTCGCCGTGAGGGGCACGCAGGAGCAGCTCGAGGCGGCGCTGGTCGCGGCCGGATGGACGAAGGCCGACCCCGTCGACCTGCGCTCGTCGCTGCGGATCGTCACGTCCACGTTGACGCGCCGCAGTTACGACGAGGCGCCGGTCAGTCCGCTGCTGCTCTTCGGCCGCCCGCAGGATCTGGCGTTCCAGCAGGAGGTGGACGGGAATCCCGCACAGCGCCACCACGTCCGGTTCTGGCGCTGCCCGGACGACTGGCTGCTGCCGGGCGGCTATCGCGTGGACTGGCTCGCGGCCGGAACGTTCGACCGCCGCGTCGGTCTGTCCCTGTTCACGCTGCAGATCACGCACAAGATCGACGCCGACACCGACATCGAACGGGACCACGTCGTCGGGACGCTGTCCGCCGCGGATCCCCGGATCATGGTCGACACGATCGCCGACTTCTCGACGGGGTACCACTCCCGCAACGGCGGCGGCGACAGCATCCGCACCGACGGCGATCTGCCGATCGTCGACGTCACGGGGGTCACCGCATGAGCGACCACACGCCGGGCAAGGTGGGCTCGTTCGACCCGACGACGCTGCTGCGGCCGACCGCGTACGACCCGGGGATGAGGCGCCCCGCCTCGACGACGGCGGGCGCCGTGCTCGTGCTGCTGCGGGCACTGGCCAGCGCGCTCGTGCTCGTGCTGCTGTCCAGCCGCTTCTCCGAGGTCGGGCGCGAGATCGCCGGCAACGTCGACGGGCTCACGCCCGACGAGGTGAACATCGGCCTGGTCGCCCTGAGCGTGCTGACGGCAGCGCTCGTGCTCGCCGACGTCGTGCTCGCGGTGTTCATCTACCGCGGACGCAACTGGGCGCGCGTCATCGTGATGAGCATCGCGGTGATCTCGATCACGGGCTCGTTCGTCGCCTGGTGGTGGCAGGGCGAGGAGATCACGCTCGGCGGCAGCGCGTCGCTCCTCTCGCTCGGGCTCGACATCCTGGTGCTGCTGGCCCTGTCGAGCCGCAGCTCGGCGGCCTACGCGCGGCGCAACCAGCGTCGCTGACCAGGACCGCACAGCCGGAGGGCGTTACGATTTAGGCCGCCGTGTCCCGTGCGGCGGCTGGGGAGGCTCGGTGTTCGACAGCCCGCTGTCCGCGTCGGCGTACGACGTGCTCGGCGTCGCGCCCACCGTCGACGACGAGGCCCTGCGCAAGGCGTACCGTCTGCGACTGCGGCAGACGCATCCCGACACCGGCGGCGACGCCGCGGTGTTCGTCCAGGTGCAGCGCGCGTGGGAGCTCATCGGCACCGCGGAGTCCCGCGCCGCCTACGACCGCGGACACGGGTTCGGCACGATCGACGCCCCGCAGTGGACGCCGGCGAGCGCGACGACGAGCCCGGGATGGCGGGCGCCCTCTGCGCCGGCCGACACGCGGCCGCGCGCGCGGTCGCACGGGCAGCCGGGGGGATGGCGCCGCGAGCGCTACCTGTCGCTCATCCGCGAGTGGGCGGGGCGCGGGGTGGACCTCGACGATCCGTACGACCCTGCGCTCGTGCGCTCGGCCCCGCACGAGGTGCGCCGGCTCCTCGCCGACGCGCTGGCGGAGGAGGCGACGGCCCGCATCGTCGCCGACCTCGGCATGGGCTACACGGTGTGGCACGACGTCTACGCCGGAGGCCGCTCGGGTGACCCCGAGGCCAAGCTGGATCACGTCGTCCTCGGGCCGAGCGGGCTCTACGGCGTCCTCTCGGAGGACTTCGGCGGCCCGGTCCGCGTGCGCCGCGGCGAGCTGACCGGCGACGGCGTCGACGGAGCGCCCGTCGCGGAGCTCGTGGCGCGGATGCGCACGATCGCGCGCGCGGCGGGCGTCCGGTTCGGCGGCGCGATCGTCGTCCTTCCGGACGAGGACGTGCTGCAGTCCGTCGAGGAGCTCGGCAAGGTCCGCGGGACGCCGGCGGTCGTGGCATCCCGCAGCGCCCTGTCGACGGTGCTCCGCCGCGGGGTCGCGGGGGCGCGGGCGATCGGCGGCAACGAGCTCTTCGACGTGCGCACGCGCCTGGACCAGACGGTCCGCTTCGTCTGAGCGGCGCGGCCGCCCGATCAGCCGTTCAGGCCGAAGAGGTCGAGCGGGTGGGTGAGCCGCCACCAGGCGTCCGGACCCTCGATGTCGCGCGCCAGAGTGACGTCGACGGTCGAGGCGCCGAGCGGACCGGTCGCGGTCAGCGCGCCGACGACGTCACCTTTGTCACGACGCTCGCCTAGTCGGAAGGTCGTGGAGACCGCCGCGACACCGCCGTTCCACAGCACGACGTCGGCATCCTTCGCCGTCTCGACGGGCACCGTCTCGCCCCAGCGGGTGGTGACGTCGCCGACGATCGTCCCTGCGGCGACGGACGGTCGCGGCTGCAGCTCCTTCTCGAGCTGCGCGAACAGCGACCGGGTCGCGGTGATCCGGGTCTTCTCGTCCGGCTGCCCGAGCGTCGCGGCGTACATCCGCACCGTCGTGTCGCCGATGGTGACGTCCTTCGCCGCGAGGAGGTTGAACGCGTCCAGCGATCCGGTCTTGATGCCGACGACGCCCGCGTCGGCGAGGAGGCCGTTGGTGTTCACGACATGTCCCGCGCCGGGCAGGTCGACCGACTTCTTCCCCACGATCTCCGCGATGACCGGGTTCGCCATCGCCTTCTGCGCCAGCACGAGCAGCGCGCCGGGGCTGGCGGCGTTGCCCGGCTCGATGCCGGTCGGCTCCACCACGGTGATCCCCGGGACGCCGTGCGCCTGCAGCCAGGTCTGTGCGGCGTTCGCGTAGGTCGCGTCCGTCGGCCACAGGTTCCCCGCGAGGCGGTCGGCGTAGTTGCCGGCCGAGCCGATGAGCATCCCCTCGAGCATCTGGTACTCCGTGAGGGAGCCGCCGACGGGCACGTCCAGCGCCGACTCGTTCTGCCGCAGATACGACCAGTACTGGGCGCTGTCGGCACGCGTGAAGTGGAACGACGGCCCCTGCTCACCCGGCTTCAGCGGCATCTCGTCGAGCACGAGGAGCGCGGTGACGACCTTGGTGATGCTCGCGATCGCCCGGGCATCGGTCGTGGATGCCGCGGACCCGGCGATCCCCTGCACCGACACGGCGCCGCTGCCGTGCGCCGGCCACGCGATCGCCGCGGCGGGTGCCGCGACGGGCTTGACGGTCGTCCCGGCGACGGTCGGCGCGATCGCGTGGAGCGGCCACAGCAGCGTGACCGCGCAGTAGGCGGCGATCGCGAGCACGATGAGCGCGGACGGCACCAGGACGGCGGGGCGCCAGGCCGACCGGCGCGGCGCGCGCGCCAGGAGGTCCGGCTGCACGGGGACGTACGGTGCCGCCGCTCCGGCGAGCGACGGGCGGGATGCGATCGTCCCGACGGCGGCGGGGTCGAGCCAGCCGAGGGCGCGGGGCGCGTCCGGCTCGACGACGCCGGGGTTCTCGTCCCGCGGGAGGGGGACATCCGGTGCGGGGGCGGCATCCGGTGCGGAGGTCGGTCCCGCGAGCACGGCGGTGCCCGACGTCATGCCGTCGAGCGGCGCCGCCTCGCCCTTCGTCGTCTCGCGGCGGGCGCGACGAGACAGCGGAACGTCCTCGGGAGTCACCCGCTTAAGGTACCCCGGCCATCCGGCGTATACTCGGCGGCACAACCACGGGAGTCCGGTGTGCCGGGCTGAGAGGAAGCGAACGACGCTTCGACCGTCGAACCTGATCTGGGTCATGCCAGCGCAGGGAGGAGAGATCAATGCACGTTTCCGTGTCTTCATCCGCGTCTGTCGCCGCCACCGCGGGGCGCTTCCGGTGGCGCGTCGTCGACATCGTCGTGGCCGCCGTCATCGGCGTCGCGATCGGCCTGGTGTTCTGGGGATGGAACACCATCGGATACGCCTGGTTCACCGTGATGGACGGCGTCACGCCCGGCCTCGGCGGGATCGCCGTGGGCATCTGGCTGCTCGGCGGTGTCGTGGGGGGTCTCGTGATCCGCAAGCCCGGTGCGGCGCTGCTGGTCGAGACGGTCGCCGCGATCGTCTCGATGCTGATCGGCAACGTCTGGGGCGTGTCGACGCTGTTCGAGGGGTTCGTCCAGGGTCTCGGCGCCGAGCTCGTGTTCGCGCTCTTCCTCTACCGGAGCTTCCGCCTCCCTGTCGCGGTCCTCGCCGGAATCGGCGCCGGCCTGGGCGCGTGGGTGTTCGAGCTCTTCTACGGGAGCTCGCCGAACATCCTGAAGTCGCTCGAGTTCAACCTCATCTACCTCGCATCGATCGTCGTCTCGGCGGCCCTGCTGGCCGGGGTGCTCGGCTGGGTCCTGGTGCGGGCGCTCGCCTCGACCGGGGCGCTGAACCGCTTCGCATCCGGGCGGGAAGCCCGGCGCGAGATCTGAGCATGGGTTCCGGCGCGCCCGCCGGCGTGGTCGCGGCCGGGTGGGGATGGCGCTACGCGGGGCGCCGCGCTCCCGCGGTGCGCGACGTGACCTTCACGATCGAACCCGGTGAGCGGGTCCTGCTGCTCGGCGCCTCGGGAGCGGGGAAGTCGACGCTGCTCGCGGGCATGGCGGGCCTGCTCGGGGGTGCGGACGAGGGCGAGGCATCCGGCTCGCTGCGGGTGGACGGCGCACCGCCCGAGACCCAGCGCGGCCGGGTGGGACTCGTGCTGCAGGATCCGGATGCCGGCGTGGTGCTGTCGCGGGTCGGCGACGACGTCGCGTTCGGACCCGAGAACCTCGGCATCCCGCCCGCGGACATCCCGGCCCGCGTAGCGGAGGCGCTCGACGCGGTCGGGCTCGACGTCCCGCCCGACCGGGCGACGAAGGCCCTGTCCGGCGGACAGAAGCAGCGGCTCGCGCTGGCCGGCGTCCTCGCCATGCGCCCCGGGCTGCTGCTCCTCGACGAGCCGACCGCGAACCTCGATCCCGACGGTGTCGCCGACGTCCGCGCCGGCGTCGAGCGGGCGGTGGCCGCGACCGGCGCGACGCTCGTCGTGATCGAGCACCGGACCGAGGTGTGGGCCGACCTCATGACGCGCGTCATCGTGCTGGACGCCGCCGGGGGACTCCTGGCGGACGGCACGCCCGCCGCCGTCTTCGGAGCGCACCGGGCGGCGCTGGCCGAGGCCGGCGTGTGGGTTCCCGGCGACGACCTGCCCGTGCCGGTGCTGCCGGCCGCGGCATCCGTCCCGTCATCCGTGCCGCACGCGCTCGCAGCCGACGGCCTGATGCTGAGCCGCGACGGACGCACGCCCGTCCGGGGGCCCCTCGATCTGACGGTGCTCCGCGGATCGGCCACCGTCGTCACCGGGCCGAACGGTGTCGGCAAGTCGACGCTCGCCCTCACTCTCGCCGGGCTCCTGCCCGAGCTCGCGGGGGAGGTGATCGCCGCGCCAGACCTTGCGGGGCGCACCGGCCGGCGGCCGTCGCGCTGGACCTCGCGCGAGCTCCTCACGCGCATCGGCACCGTGTTCCAGGAGCCCGAGCATCAGTTCCTCGCGCGGACGCTCCGCGAAGAGCTCGCGGTCGGGCCGCGGGCGCTGGGTCGTTCGCGCGCCGAGGCGGATGCCGTGGCGGACGAGCTGCTCGAGCGGCTGCACCTCGCTCCGCTCGCCCTCGCCAACCCGTTCACGCTGTCCGGCGGCCAGAAGCGGCGGCTGTCGGTGGCGACCGTCCTCGCCGCGGCCCCGGCGGTCATCGTCCTCGACGAGCCCACGTTCGGCCAGGATCGGCGCGGGTGGATCGAGCTCGTCCGTCTCCTCCAGGAGGAGGTCGCGCGTGGGACCACGGTGGTCGCCGTCACCCACGACCAGGGCGTCGTCCGCCACCTCGGCGGCCACCGCATCGAGCTCCTGCCGCGCGCCGTCGTCCCGGAGGCGGCCGCGTGACCGCCGCAGTCGTCGACGCGCCGGCCGCGACCCGGGACGCCTGGCTCGACGGCGTCAACCCGGTGACGCGGATCGCGATCGCCGTCCTCCTGTCCGTCCCGCTGTTCGCCTCGATCGACGTGACCAGCGCGGGCGTCGCGATCGTCCTGCAGCTGCTGTGCATCCCCCTCACCGGGCTGTCGGTCGCGACCGTGCTCCGGCGGCTCGCGCCCGTCGTCGCGTTCGCGCCCGTCGCCGGCGTCAGCATGCTGCTCTACGCGCAGCCGGGCGGGCACGTCTACTGGACGTTCTGGTACGCCACGATCAGCGACGACTCGATCGCGCTCGCCGTCGCGGTGGGGCTGCGCGTCGTCGCGCTGGGGCTGCCCACGATCCTGCTGTTCGGCCGCGCCGACCCCATCGAGCTCGCCGGAGCGCTCGCCCAGATCGCCCGGCTGCCGAGCCGGTTCGTTCTCGGCGTCCTCGCCGGCACGCGCACGATGGGGCTGTTCGTCGACGACTGGCGCAGCATGACGCTGGCGCGGCGGGCGCGCGGCGTCGGCGACCGCGGCGTGCTGCGCCGCTTCATCTCGATGGCGTTCGTGCTGCTGGTGTTCGCCGTCCGCCGGGGGACGAAGCTCGCCACCGCGATGGAGGCGCGCGGCTTCGGCTCCGGCATCCGGCGCACGTGGGCCCGGCGGTCCTCGCTGCACCCGCGCGACCTGGTCGCGCTCCTCGGCGGCTGTGCGATCATCGTCGTCGCGCTCGCCGCGGCCGTGGCCGCCGGGACGTTCCGGTTCGTGTGGTCGTGAACGGGCGGTCCTGCGCGGACGGTCCCGCGCCGGCGGTCAGGTCGCGTTCCACAGGTCGCGGTAGTACGCGAGCCGGGCGCGGTCGGGTTCGACGCCGTAGGCCGCGATGAGGGCGTCCTCCCAGCCCGGGCCGTAGTTCCAGGCGGTGCTCATCGACGCGACGGCGATGTCGGCCCAGCGGTCGGCGACCCCGAGCGCTCCGAGGTCGACGTGGGCGATCCACGCGCCGTCGTCTCCCAGCAGGGTGTTAGGGCAGCACGCGTCGCCGTGGCACACCACGAGCCGGTCGACGGGGGGCGGCTCGCGGAGCGCGTCGGGAAGCCGGATGCCGCGGACCGCGGCGCGGGCGATGCGGCCGGGCACGCCCCAGTCGAACGGGCAGTCGTCCACGGGCAGTGCATCGTGCAGCGCCCGCAGCCCCACGCCGACGGCCCGGACGGCGGTCGCCGGATCGGCGATCCACCGCGGCGCGACAGCCGACTCCCCGGGGATCGCCGCGGTCGCCAGCCACGCCTGCGTGCGGTCGCCGCCCACCTCCAGCACGCGCGGGACGGGAGTGTGGCGGGCGGCCCAGCCGAGCCGCTCTGCCTCCGCCCCGAGGTCGAGCTCCGGATGCCGCGGGCTCCACTTGAGGTAGCGGCCGTCGTCCGTGCGGAAGGTCAGGCCGCCCAGCTCGTTGCGCCACACCGGGGTCAGGCCGGCGCCCCGGGCGAGCCGGCGGACGGCTTCGGGGACCTCGACGGCCTCGAGGGGGATGGACACGCCCCCATCCTGCCGCCATCCACCGCCCCGTGACCGGTGTCGCGCCCCTTCCGGACCTCCGCGCGTCGGTCGCGCCTCTCGTGTGCCGCAGATTCAGGAGAAATCTGCGGGAGGAAGGTCCTACGGGCCGATTGTGGGCGGTTTCTCCTGAATCTGCGACGAGTCCCCGACCGCAGTCACCCGCCCCCACCTTCACCCGCCCGCGCCCGCCGCCGCACCGCGCCCGTCACCCCGGCGCCGCCGGGCTAGCCTGGAGAGCGACGGCGACCCGCTCGACGGTGACACTGAGTCCCGCGTAAGCTGAGACGGGATGCCGCGGCATCCGCACGCTTCGAAGGAGAACGCATGGACATCTCAGGCGCATCCGCCCTGGTCACCGGGGGCGCGAGCGGCCTCGGTCTCGCCACGGCCCGCCGGCTCGCCGACGCCGGCGCGCACGTCACGATCATCGACCTGCCCACCTCCGCCGGCGCGGAGGTCGCCGCGGAGCTGGGCGGCGCGTTCGCCCCCGCCGACGTCACCGACCCGACCGAGGTCGCCGCGGCCGTCCAGGTCGCCGCCGCCGGCGGCCCGCTGCGGGTCGTCGTCAACTGCGCGGGGATCGCGCCGCCGGCGAAGGTGCTCGGCCGCGACGGTACCCCGAGCCCGCTCGCCGACTTCGAGCGGATCATCCGCGTCAACCTCATCGGCACCTACAACGTGATCGGGCAGGCGTCCGCGGTGATGGCCGCCACCGACCCGACGGCCGACGGCGACCGGGGCGTCATCGTCAACACGGCGAGCGTCGCCGCCTTCGACGGCCAGATCGGGCAGCCCGCCTACTCGGCGAGCAAGGGCGGCGTGCACGCCATGACGCTCCCGATCGCCCGCGAGCTCGCGCGCTACGGCATCCGTGTCTGCACCATCGCGCCCGGCATCATGGAGACCCCGATGCTCGCCGGTCTCCCGCAGGCCGCGCAGGACTCGCTCGGTCAGCAGGTCCCGTACCCGCAACGGCTGGGCCGGCCGGACGAGTACGCCCGGCTCGTCGTGTCGATCGTCGACAACGGCTACCTCAACGGCGAGACGATCCGTCTCGACGGCGCGATCAGGATGGCACCGAGATGAGCGACTCGATCCTCCTCTCCATCGAGGGCGGCCTCGCCCGCGTGACGTTCAACCGCCCGGCCTCGCTCAACGCGATGGACTTCGAGATGGGTACGCGCTGGCGCGACATCGCGCACGAGGTCACGTCCGACGCATCCGTCGGCGCGGTGATCCTGGATGCCGCGGGCCCGGCGTTCTGCGCCGGCGGCGACGTCGTGGCGATGGCGACCTCCGGCGCGGGCGGCTCGGCCGTGACCGACACGGCGCACGTGATCCACGACGGCATCCGGACATGGGCGCTGTCGGACACGCCGATCGTCGCCGCGGTCCAGGGAGCGGTGGCCGGCGGGGGCCTCGGCCTCATGCTCGCCGCCGACTACATCGTCGCCTCCGACCAGGCGCGCTTCGTCAGCAGGTACGCCAACATCGGGCTCACCCCTGACCTGGGCGTCTCGACCCTCCTCCCCGCGGCCATCGGGCAGCGCCGCGCGCTCCAGCTGCTCCTGCAGGACCGCACGATCGACGCGGCGACCGCGCTCGACTGGGGCCTCGTGGCCGAGGTCGTGGCTCCGGCGGAGGTGGCCGCGCGCGCCGAGGAGGTCGCACGGTTCTGGCTCGACAACGCCACGGCCGCGTTCGGCCAGGCCAAGCGCCTCGTCCGCGTGGGCGCCGACCGGACGTTCGCGGAGAACCTCGACGATGAGGCCGCGACGATCGGCGCGCGCTTCGACACCGACGAGTCGAAGGTGCGCGTGGCGGCGTTCGCCGCCGCATCCCGCAAGACCGCCGCCCCGAAGGAGACCGCATGACCCTGGCAGGCAAGACCATCCTGATGTCCGGCGGCAGCCGCGGCATCGGCCTCGCGATCGCCCTGCGCGCGGCGGCGGACGGCGCGAACGTCGCGATCCTCGCCAAGACCGACACCCCGCATCCAAAGCTCGAGGGCACGGTGCACACCGCGGCGCAGGCGATCCGGGATGCCGGGGGCCAGGCCCTGCCCATCGTCGGCGACGTGCGCAACGAGGACGACATCACCGCGGCGGTGCTGAAGACGCAGGGCGAGTTCGGCGGTATCGACATCGTCGTGAACAACGCCAGCGTCATCGACCTGTCGCGCTCGCTCGACCTGTCCACGAAGAAGTACGACCTGATGCAGGACGTCAACGTGCGCGGCACGTTCCTGCTCAGCCGGGCGGCGGTCCCGATCCTGAAGGATGCCGAGAACCCGCACATCCTCTCGCTGTCGCCGCCGCTGAACCTCTCCTCGAAGTGGCTGGGCGCGCACACCGGGTACACGCTCGCGAAGTACGGCATGACGATGGCGACACTGGGGCTGGCGGCGGAGTTCGCCGCCGACGGCATCGCGGCGAACACCCTGTGGCCGCGGACGACGATCGCCACGGCGGCGGTGCAGTTCGCGCTCGGCGGCGACCGGATGATGCGCGTCAGCCGCACACCGGAGATCTACGCCGACGCGGCCTACGAGGTGCTCACGCGCCCGTCCCGAGAGTACACCGGGCAGACGCTCGTCGTCGAGGACGTGCTGGAGGAGTCGGGCGTCACCGACTTCGCCCGTTACGCCGCGACCCCGGGCACGCCCGACAGCGAGCTGTTCCCGGACATCTTCCTCGACTGACCCCGGCCCGCCGCGCGCGTGGCGCCCGCGTCGCCCACACCCGTCTGCGCGAAAACGCGGATCGACCCGGCGGCGCGCCGGGGGTGCGCCGTCGACCACGGCGCGTCGCGCGGGTCGATCCGCGTTTTCGAACCGCCGGGTGTCGCCGGGTGCCGCCGGGCCCCCGCCGCAGCCGGTCGGGTCAGTGGTCGTTGCCCGTGAAGAGCAGGATGCCGCCGAGTCCGATCATCATCCCGCCGCCGGTGGCGGACAGCGCCGAGATGCGCTTCGGCGACTTCGCGAACCAGTCGCGCGCGGCCGCGGCGACGAACGCCCATACGCTGTCGGACAGCACGGCGAGCACGAAGAAGACCAGCCCGAGCTCGATCATCTGCAGCGGGACGGATCCGTGGTGCAGGTCGACGAACTGGGGGAGCACCGCGACGAAGAAGGCGATCGTCTTCGGGTTGGTGATCCCCACGATGAACCCCTGCAGAAGCTGCCGCCAGGCGGAGCGGCGGGGCGCGTCGGTGGTGAGCGCCGTCGCCCGGTCGCGCCGGTGCCTGATCGCCTGCACGCCCAGGTACATGAGGTAGAGCGACCCCGCGACCTTGACGACGGTGAACAGCACGATCGACTGCGCCACGATCGCACCGACGCCGAATGCGACGGCGATGATGATCGGGATCTGGCCGAGGGCGTTTCCGAGGACGCTCAGGATGCCGCCCAGGCGGCCGAGCTGCAGCGCCCGGCCGATCGTGAACAGCACGCTCGGCCCGGGGATGACGATGAGCACGAGCGCCGCGGCGGCGAAGGCGACGAGGTTCGGGAGCGGGACCACCGGCACAGCGTATCGGGAGCCGGGCGTCGGAAGAGCAGGGCGGATCGTCGGCGGACGGGCCGTTCTCACCCCATTCGGCCCGCGGGGGCTCATCGCGCCTGCTTTTCCGACGCCGGGTCGGCGGCTCAGCCGCCGTCGAGCAGGCTCGACGGGCCGAGCACGACCATGATCCGCCCGTCGGGGAGGAGCCAGTAGCCGATGCCCTGGCTCTTCCGCATGCCGAAGGGACGATCCGTCGCCGGCACCGCGGCGTACGGGAGGGCGACCATCATGCCCCCGGTCGAGAGCACCGAATCGGACACGCAGTTGCGGTACGTGGTCTTTCGGGTGAGGACGATGCACGAGCTGCCGTCGGACGTGTTCAGGATGGACAGCTTCCAGCCGAACTGCTCGCCGACCTCGATCGAGCGCTCGTCCTGGCCCGGCGTCGGGACGAAGCCGTCGATCGAGTACCGGGCCACGATCCGCGAGCCCGGGTCGGAGATGAAGTGGTATGCCGTGCCGCCGGGGATCGCGCGGGGGGCCGCCGCGGCCGCCGTCGTGCGGTGGGACAGCTGCAGCCCGACCTGCACCGCGGCGACGAGGACGAGCAGCACCCCTGCGACCCCCGCGATGAGCGCGACCCGCCTGCGCAGCGAACGCGGAGTCGCGGGGCGGGATGCCGCAGCATCCGTCTGCGCCGCGGCGGGCGTCGCATCCGTCTCAGGTTCTGCCGCTTCGTCGGCCGCCGAGAGGGACGTCTCGCGATCCGCGACCGGGTCGCTCTCCGCCACACGTTCCGAAGCGGCGGACGCGGCGGCGACGGGTGCCGGGGGCGCGGGACGCGCGAGATCCTCCAGCGCGATCAGGCGCGCGACAGCGGCGGGATCGTCGGCGATGTCGGGGTCCGGCCCGTACGCGCGGCGACGCAGCTCGTCGAGCTCCCGCCGGGTCGCGGCATCCATGAGACGACCGTAGCCCCACCAGCCTTCGTGCAGGCCGGTCCCCTACCCTGGACGCATGACCGATTCGCCGTCCGCCGCGCGCGGTGCCGTCCGTTCGACGGGCCGTCCGGCGCAGGTGCGCCCGGCGACCGAGGGGTGGACGCAGCAGAAGGATGCCGAGGGCCGACCGCTCCTGCAGTTCGCGTCGCCCAAGCGCGGCAAGCCTCCCGTGCACCTCGCCGACCTCACTCCCGACGAGCGCGCGGCGAAGGTGAAGGAGCTCGGGCTGCCCGGCTTCCGCGCCCGCCAGCTGGAGACCCACTACTTCACCCATCACACGCACGACCCGGCCCACATGACCGACCTGCCGGCCGAGGGCCGCGCGGAGCTCGTGCACGGGATGCTGCCGCCGCTGCTCACGGAGGTCCGCCGTCTCGAGACCGACCGCGGCGACACCATCAAGTTCCTCTGGAAGCTGCACGACGGCGCGCTCGTCGAGTCCGTCCTCATGCGGTATCCGGGCCGGATCACGCTCTGCGTGTCGTCGCAGGCCGGATGCGGCATGAACTGCCCGTTCTGCGCGACGGGGCAGGCCGGGCTCACGCGCAACATGTCGGCGGCGGAGATCATCGAGCAGATCGTGCGGGCGAACCGCCTCATCGCCGACGGCGGCCTGGGTGGCAAGAAGAGCACGGACCACTCCGCCGAGCGCGTCTCGAACATCGTCTTCATGGGGATGGGCGAGCCCCTCGCGAACTATGCCAGGGTCATGCAGGCGGTGCGGGTCATGGTGGACAAGAAGCACGGGCTCGGGATGAGCGCGCGCGGCATCACGGTCTCCACGGTCGGGCTGGTGCCCGCCATCCGCAAGCTCGCCGACGAGGACATCCCGGTCACGTTCGCCCTGTCGCTGCACGCGCCCGACGACGAGCTGCGCGACGAGCTGATCCCGGTGAACTCACGGTGGAAGGTGGACGAGGCGCTGGACGCCGCGCGCGGCTACTTCGACCGGACGGGCCGCCGCGTCTCGGTCGAGTACGCGCTGATCAAGGACATGAACGACCACGCCTGGCGCGCCGACCTCCTCGCCGACAAGCTGAACGCGCGCGGGCGCGGGTGGGTGCACGTGAACCCGATCCCGCTCAACCCCACGCCCGGCTCGATCTGGACGGCGTCCGAGGCGCACGTGCAGAACGAGTTCGTGCGTCGGCTCAACGACGCCGGCATCCCGACGACCCTCCGCGACACCCGCGGCAAGGAGATCGACGGCGCCTGTGGGCAGCTCGTCGCATCGACCGAGGACGAGGTCATGGCCGCCGCGACCCCGGCCGAGGCCTGACCGGCGCCGGGACCGCGCCCGCCGCCGGGCGCCGGTCCTGCGTGCGGCACAGCCGGCGCCCAGGCCTCGTGCACCACTCGCCCAGGCGCGGTTGCCTAGGCTGAGCGGATGTCTTCGTCGTACTCCGCGCATCGACCCGGCCGGTTCGGCTCCGACGGTCGCATCGAACTGGACGGCAGCGAGGAGGACGAGCCGCTGTACTTGAGCGACGTGCGGGACGCCGAGCGCGACCGCGACGGCGACGAGCTCCCTGAGGATCCGTTCGAGGACGAGTTCCTCGATGTCGATCCGAACGCCCGCACCGAGCCCGTGCCACCGGTTGCGGCGGAGGATGCCTCTGCCGCCGCCGAGCCCGAGCCGGCCGCCGGCGACGAGCCCGAGCCGGCCGCCGCATCCGCGGAGCGCCGACGTGCGGCGCGCCGCCCGAGGGGTCCGCGCCTCCCGCTCGGCCGGCGCCTGGCCGTGCTGGGCGGTGCCGACGCCGACGTGCTGGCGGATGTTCCGGAGGAGACGCCGCGCTTCGTGCAGATGTTCTTCGTGCTCGCGAGCACGGCGCTGGTCTCCGCGATCTCGATGGGGTTCGCCCTGACGACCGGCGTCCGCGTCGCGGTGTGGTTCGCGGTGCCGCTCGCGATCGTGTGGGCGCTCATCATCTTCAACCTCGACCGGTTCCTCACCTCCACGATGCGCTCGACCCACCGCATCGGGAAGCTCATCGGACTCGCGGTCCCCCGCGTGATCATGGCCGCGCTCATCGGCGTCGTGGTCGCCGAGCCGCTCGTGCTGCAGGTGTTCCAGAACGACATCGCCCGCGAGGTCACCTCGACGAACCTGTCCCAGGCGGTGTCCGACCAGAAGGCGGTCACCGACGGGCCCGAGAAGAAGGCGCTGGATGCGGCATCCGCACGCGTCAGCGCTCTGGAGAACCAGGCCGCGACGGGTATCGTCGCCGGCACCTCGACGACGTCCGCCGCGGCCGCGGCCGCGCAGAAGACCGTCGATCAGCTCGACGAGCAGGTCGCCGCCGCGCAGAAGACGATCGACCAGGCACGTGCGCTGTACCAGTGCGAACTGACCGGCCAGGGTGCAGGCACGGTGCCGGGCTGCACGGGGGTCGTCGGCAGCGGCGCGAGTTCGGATGCCGCCAAGGCACAGCTCGCCGCCGCCCAGTCCGCCTACGACGCTCTCGCCGCGAAGCTCACCGCCGCACAGGCGGCGCTCGCCGCCGCGAACGCCTCGGGCGACGCCGCCGTGAGCGCATCCGAGGCGCGCAACAAGAAGCAGGCGCGGGATGAGCTGCCCGCGGCACGCAAGACCTACGACACCGCGCTGGCCGTCTACGACGCGCGGGCGGCCACGGTGGCGAACGGCAACGCGGACGCCGTCGGACTCCTCAGCCAGATCACGGCGCTCGACAGCCTCTCGAAGAAGGAGCCGACGCTGGCGTGGGCGCACTGGCTCATCGCGGCGCTCTTCTTCATGATCGAGCTGCTGCCCGTGCTGGTGAAGGTCCTCACGAGCTACGGCGATCCGTCGCTCTACGAGAAGGCCGATGCGCTGCGCCGCCAGGTGGCCCTCGACCGCGTCACGGCCCGCACGTGGCACGAGCGGGCCGACATCGCCCGCGGCCCGGCCTGACGCCGCCCCGTGGCGCCTCCGCGCCGTACCGTTCTCAGGAACGCCGGTCGTCGCGACCTCGCTCTACCGGATGATTCCGGGCCGGCGAGAGGAGTCTCCGAAGAGCGATCCTGAGAACGGTACAGCGACCCGAGGCATCCTCCACCCCCGGTAGCGTTTAACCATGGTCAACTATCGGTACCTCGGAAACAGCGGACTCAAGGTCTCGGAGATCACCTACGGCAACTGGGTGACCCACGGCTCGCAGGTCGACGACAGCGCGGCGATCGCGACGGTGCACGCCGCGCTCGACGCCGGCATCACGACCTTCGACACCGCGGACACGTACGCGAACACGGCGGCCGAGGTCGTCCTCGGCAAGGCCCTCTCCGGTCAGCGCCGCGAGTCGCTCGAGATCTTCACGAAGGTGTACTTCCCGACCGGTCCGAAGGGCCCCAACGACACCGGCCTCAGCCGTAAGCACATCCTCGAGTCGATCGAGGGCTCGTTGAAGCGCCTCGGCACCGACCACGTCGACCTCTACCAGGCGCACCGCTTCGACTACGAGACCCCGCTCGAGGAGACCTTCCAGGCGTTCGCCGACATCGTCCGCCAGGGCAAGGCCCTCTACATCGGCGTCTCGGAGTGGACGGCCGAGCAGCTGCGCGAGGGCGCGGCGCTCGCCAAGGAGCTGCACGTGCCGTTCATCTCGAACCAGCCGCAGTACTCGATGCTGTGGCGGGTCATCGAGGGCAAGGTCGTCCCGACGAGCGAGGAGCTCGGCATCTCCCAGATCGTCTGGTCGCCGATGGCGCAGGGCGTGCTGTCGGGCAAGTACCTGCCGGGTCAGCCGGTGCCCGAGGGGTCGCGTGCCACCGACACGCAGGGTGGCGCGCAGTTCATCCAGCGCTTCCTCGAGGACGACGTCCTCACCGCGGTGCAGCGACTGAAGCCCATCGCCGACGAGGTGGGGCTCTCGATGCCGCAGCTCGCGATCGCGTGGGTGCTGCAGAACCCGAACGTCGCAGCTGCCCTGGTGGGGGCATCCCGTCCGGAGCAGATCGCGTCGAACGTGGCCGCATCCGGAGTGAAGCTCGACGCTGACACGATGGCCGCGATCGACGCCGCCGTGGGGGACGTCGCGGTGACCGACCCCGCGCTGACGGACGACGTGTCGCCGAAGAGCCGCCTGGTGTGATCACCAGCGCAGGTCTCCTGCTGTACCGGCTCGGCTCCGAACCCGGGGTCGAGCCGGAGGTGCTTCTCGCGCACATGGGCGGTCCGTTCTGGGCGTCGAAGGATGGCGCGGCCTGGTCGATCCCGAAGGGCGAGTTCGACGAGGGGGATGAGGCGGCGGTGGATGCCGCAGTGCGGGAGTTCCGCGAGGAGCTCGGCGTCGAACCGCCTGCGCCGCCGTACGCCGAACTGGGGACGTGGGCGTACTCGTCGGGCAAGCGCGTGACGGTGTTCGTCGCGGACGGCGCGGGGTTCGAGGCATCCGGGTTCGTCTTCGGGACCTTCGCGCTCGAGTGGCCGCCGCGGTCGGGACGCACGCAGGAGTTCCCGGAGGTCGACCGGGCGGAGTGGATGCCGCTCGCGCAGGCTCGCGAGAAGCTCGTGAAGGGGCAGCGCCCCGCGCTGGACGCGCTGACGGCGCACCTCTCGGAGCTCGGTCGCTGACCGCGCTGCGCCGCGACCGGACGGCGATCCATTCGCACGACTGAAGGTGTGCGCGGTGTCGGGGGTTCGTGTCAGTGTGGAGGTCGGGCATCGCCCGTCCACCCCTCAGGAGTTCCCGTGCTCGGCAGAATCCTCTACCGCTATCTCAAGACGTACGGCTGGCTGGTCGCCGGCGTCCTCGTCTTCCAGTTCCTCTCGGCTCTCGCCGCTCTCTCGCTGCCGCGCCTGAACGCGGACATCATCGACAAGGGCGTCGCCCGAGCCGACACCGGCTACATCTGGTCCCACGGCGGGTTCATGCTGCTGGTCTCGCTCGGCCAGATCGTCGCCTCGATCATCGCGACCTACTTCGCGGCCCGGGCGGCGATGTCGGCGGGGCGCGACATCCGCCGCGACGTGTACGACCGCGTGAGCGGCTTCTCCGAGCGCGAGATCTCGCGGTTCGGGGCGGGATCGCTCATCACGCGCAACACCAACGACGTGCAGCAGGTGCAGATGCTGGCGATGATGAGCGCGACGATGCTCGTGAGCGCGCCGCTGCTCGCCATCGGCGGCATCGTGCTCGCCCTCCAGCAGGACGTCGGGCTCAGCTGGCTCATCGGCGTCTCGGTGCCCGTGCTGCTGGTCGTCGCGGGGCTGATCATCAGCCGCATGGTGCCGCTGTTCCGCAGCTACCAGGGCAAGCTCGACGCCGTGAACCGCGTGATGCGCGAGCAGCTCACCGGCGTCCGGGTGGTGCGTGCGTTCGTCCGCGAGCGGATCGAGGAGGAGCGCTTCCGCGGAGCGAACACCGACATCATGGTCGTCGGGCGCAAGGTCGGGTCGCTGTTCGTCCTCATGTTCCCCCTCGTCATGCTGATCCTCAACCTCACCGTGGTGGGCGTCATCTGGTTCGGCGGGGTCTCGGTCAACGCGGGCGACGTGCAGATCGGCACGCTGTTCGCGTTCATGCAATACGTCGGCCAGATCCTCATGGGCGTGATCATGGCCAGCTTCATGACGATCATGATCCCGCGGGCCGCCGTGTCGGCCGAGCGGATCGGCGAGGTGCTCGACGCCGAGTCGTCGCTGCGCCGACCCGAGCATCCCGTCGGTGCGTTCCCCGAGCCCGGCACGGTCGTCTTCGACGACGTCAGCTTCACCTACCCCGGCGCCGAGTCCCCCGTGCTGGAGGGCGTCTCCTTCCGAGCGGCCCGCGGCGAGACGGTCGCGATCGTCGGCTCGACGGGCTCGGGCAAGACGACGCTCGTCTCGCTCATCCCCCGGCTGTTCGACGTCACGGGCGGCGCGGTGCGGGTCGCGGGCGTCGACGTGCGCGAGGCCGACCTCGATCTGCTGTGGAAGGGCATCGGCCTCGTGCCGCAGCGTCCGTTCCTGTTCACCGGGACGATCGAGTCGAATCTCCGGTTCGGGCGGGAGGACGCGACCGACGAGGAGCTGTGGCACGCGCTCGAGATCGCCCAGGCGCGGGACTTCGTCGCGGAGAAGGAGGGCGGCCTGTCGGCGCGCATCGCCCAGGGCGGCACGAACGTGTCGGGCGGCCAGCGGCAGCGTCTCGCCATCGCGCGGGCGATCGTGCACCGCCCGGACGTCCTCGTCTTCGACGACTCGTTCTCGGCCCTCGATCTCGCCACCGATGCCCGCCTGCGGAAGGCGCTGTGGCAGCAGCTGCCCGACGTCACGAAGATCGTCGTCGCGCAGCGCGTGTCGACGATCGTCGACGCCGACCGCATCGTCGTGCTCGACGACGGGCGGGTCGTCGGGGTGGGCACGCACGAGGAGCTGCTGGCCGACAGCGTCACCTACCGGGAGATCGTCGACTCGCAGCTGGGGGTGGAGGCATGAGCGCGCCGGACACGGTGACAGAGGAGGAGCGCCTCGAGGCCGAGCTCGCCGAGCAGGCGCGCCTCGCCTCCGGCAGCTGGGACAGCGTGGCTCCCGGCAAGGCGGCGAACTTCCGGCAGAGCTTCGGGCGGATGATCGGCCTGCTCCGGCCGCACGCCGTCGCGTTCGCGCTGGTCTCGTTCGCCGGCGCCGTGGGCGTGGTGCTCGCCGTGATCGCCCCGAAAGTCCTCGGTCAGGCGACGAACATCATCTACGAGGGCTTCCTCTCCAGCCAGCTGGCCGGGCGGTTCCCCGTGGGCGCGTCGCAGACCGAGGTGGTCGCGGCGCTCCGCTCGGCCGGGCAGGGCGACTTCGCCAACATGGTCGCGGCGATGCACGACTTCCGGGTCGGCGGCGGCGTCGACTTCGACCAGCTGCGCGTCGTGGTCGCGTGGGTGCTGGTGATCTACGTGGTGTCCGCGTTCCTCAGCTGGGTGCAGGGGTACGTCATCAACGTCATCATGGTGCGCACCATGTGGCGCCTGCGCGAGGAGGTCGAGGCCAAGATCAACCGCCTGCCGCTCGCCTACTTCGACAAGGTGCAGCGCGGCGAGCTCATCTCCCGGGTCACGAACGACATCGACAACATCACGCAGACGATGCAGCAATCGCTGTCCGGCGCGCTGACGTCGGTGCTGACGGTCGTCGGCGTCCTCATCATGATGTTCTCGATCTCATGGCAGCTCGCGCTCGTCGCCCTCGTCGCGCTTCCCCTCATGGGTGTGATCTTCGGCGTCATCGGGCCTCGCTCGCAGAAGGCGTTCGGCATCCAGTGGCGCAAGGTCGGCAGGCTCAACGCCCGCGTCGAGGAGTCGTTCTCGGGCCACGCACTGGTCCGCGTCTTCGGGCGCGAGGAGATCTCCCGAGCGAAGTTCGCCGAAGACAACGAAGACCTCTTCCAGGCGAGCTTCCGCGCCCAGTTCCTCTCCGGGATCATCATGCCCGGCATGATGTTCGTCGGCAGCCTGACGTACGTGGGCATCGCCGTGCTGGGCGGTCTTATGGTCGCGAGCGGCAACCTGCGGCTCGGCGACGTGCAGGCGTTCATCCAGTACTCGCAGCAGTTCACGCAGCCGCTGTCGGAGCTGGGCGGGATGGCGGCGGTCGTCCAGTCGGGCACCGCATCCGCCGAGCGCGTGTTCGAGCTGCTCGACGAGCCGGAGCAGGAGCCCGACGCGCAGGCACCGGCCCGTGAGGCCGGCGGCCGCGGGGTCATCGAGTTCGAGCACGTCGCCTTCTCGTACGACCCCGAGCGACCTCTCATCCGCGACCTGTCGTTCCGGGTGGAGCCGGGGCAGACGGTCGCGATCGTCGGCCCGACGGGCGCCGGCAAAACGACGCTCGTGAACCTGCTGATGCGGTTCTACGAGCTCGACGGCGGCCGCATCCTGCTCGACGGGCACGACACGGCGCAGCTCACGCGCGACGACGTCCGCTCCCGCACGGGCATGGTGCTGCAGGACCCGTGGCTGTTCGCTGGGACGATCCGTGACAACATCCGCTACGGTCGCGAGTCGGCGACCGACGACGAGATCGTCGCGGCGGCGACCGCGACGCGCGTCGACCGTTTCGTGCACTCCCTCCCCGACGGCTACGACACGCTCCTCGATGAGGATGCCTCGAACGTGTCGGCGGGTGAGAAGCAGCTGATCACGATCGCCCGCGCGTTCGTGGCCGATCCGGCGGTGCTGATCCTCGACGAGGCGACGTCCTCGGTCGACACGCGCACGGAGCTGCTGCTCCAGCACGCGATGGCGGTGCTGCGCGAGGGGCGCACGTCGTTCGTGATCGCGCACCGGCTGTCGACCATCCGCGACGCCGACCTCATCCTCGTGATGGAGCACGGCGACATCGTCGAGAAGGGCACGCACGAAGAGCTGATCGCGGCCGAGGGTGCGTACTGGCGCCTCTACCGCGCCCAGTTCGAGCAGGCGGCGACGGGTGTCGATGACCGCGTGGATGCCGCGACCCCCGCAGCGGCGGTCGGGGTCGGCGGCTCCCACGGTCCCGACGACTCGGACACCCCCGGCGGGGCCGACGTCGTATCGGGCGGCGCAGGTTCCGCGTCTCCCTGACACGGAACCCGTGCCCGGTTCGGGACCATGGTCCCGAACTGCTGCATCCGAGGTGGATAGCGTGCCGGTGTGGAGAGCCGGGTGGACCTGTGGTGGCTGCCGGTCGGTGCCGGCGGGCACGTGGTCGTCCACACGAGCAGGTGGTGGGAGCTCATCGTGGCGAGGCGGGAGCATCGCCGCCCCGAGCCGCTCTTCCACGCCGCGCTGGAGGTCTTCGTGGACTCCCGGCGATATGTGATCGAGATGACGCCGGCCTGGGGTCAGCCTCGGGCCGACCGTGGGGTCGCGGTGACGGGGCCGGTCGGGCTCCGCCCCCTCGGGCGTCTACGCGCCTTCCGCTACGAGGTCCGGGCGTGGCGGGACGGCATCCTCCCCGATCGCGCCTCCGCCGTAGGCCCCCCGGTGACGATCCGGCTCGATGCGGCGCGCGCGCGTGCTCTGCGCGACGACGTCTCGCGGGTCCCCGCGCTGACGTGGGGGCGTCGTGTGCCCGAGGCGGACGACATGTGGAACAGCAACTCCCTCATCGCATGGCTGCTCACCCGCCGCGGGCTCGCGGCGGAGTGGTTCCACCCGCCCGACGGAGGACGTGCCCCCGGGTGGGCGGCGGGGATCGCGGTGGCGACGCGCCCGCCGACCGTCCCGACCCCGCCTGGAACTTCGATGACGACGTTCGCGCCTTCCTTCGTGCTCTCCACCGGCGCGGTGATCTAGACCGACCTGTCTTCCTCCCTCGCGCGGGGGTCGGCCTCCCACTCCTCGATGAGCTGCGGCATGCGCCTCGCGAGGAAGCGGAAGAACGACGCCATCTCGGTCGCCCGCTCGTGCACGGCGGCATCCTCCCGCCCCTCCTGCGCGATCCGGGTGACGAACTCGGCCATCCGCTCGTAGACCGTGGCGTTGCTGGCGATCGACCCGTAGAACGTGCCGTGCGCGAGCTCGTACCGGTCGCGACGGTCACCGGGTCGCGTGCGACGCTGGATGAAGTGCACCCGCTGCAGATACTGCACCGCGCTCGACACCGAGGCGGCGCTCACGCCGAGGCGGTCGGCGAGGTCGGCGGCGGTGTAGCCACCCTCCGGCGCGGCGACGAGCGCCATCATCGCGCGCGCGGGCATGCGCGGCATCCCCGCCGCTGTCATCATCGCGGCAGCCTGTTCGGCGGGCTCGGTCGCCAGGTGCTCTGTCATCGGGGCCACCCTATCCGTCGCCCGCGAGCTCGCGGCGTCGCATGAGCCCGAGCGAGAGCCCGGCGCCGGCGATGACCGCCAGGAGGATCCACCACAGCCCGCGCAGGTCGACATCCGCCCCCGACAGGACCGGCGTCACCGCGAAGGGAGAGATGTTCGTCGTCCACCCCGGGAGGCCGAACAGCGGCCCGAAGAGCCCGAGGATCGTCCCGGCGAGCACGAGCGCCCAGCCCACGCCGATCGTCGCCCGCGGAGCCACCACGAACACGAGCGCCGTGAGGACCGTGAAGACGGATGCCGCGGCCAGCTGCCCGAGCCCGGTGACGGTCACGGCCCGGTACAGCGTCGCCCCGCCCCCGTGAGCGGCGACGCCGACGTATCCGGCGAGAACGGCCGCGGCGACGACGATGACGACCGCGCAGGTGGCGACGACGACGTGGTCGGCGAGCCAGCGGACGCGATCGACGGGGCTCGCGAGGACCAGCTCTGCCGTGCCGTGGGCCTCCTCCTGCCGCGCACGCACGACGGTCTGCACGGCGGAGCACGCCGCCAGGATGCCGAGGAGGGTGAAGAACACGGTGATGACGGCCTCGTCGAGCGTTCCGGTCCGTGCGATCTTCTCGAGGATCTGCTGGACGGCGGGATTCTCGCCGGAGATCTGTCCCGCGATGCCACTCAGAGTCGTGGCGAGCAGCCCGGTGAGCGCGCCCCCGATCGCCCAGCCGACGATCGACGGAGAGGCGAGGCGCCACACCAGCGCGTGCGGCGAGCGCAGCGCCGGACGCGCGTGTGCGCGTCCGCGCGACTCGGCGAAGAACCCCGCCCCGATGTCGCGGGCGGACTGCAGGGCCGTCGCCGCGGCGCCGAGCAGCAGCCCGAACGCCACGGCGAGGAGGATGGGCCACCCGTTGTCGGCGTCGAAGGGGCGCGCCTGCTCGGCCCATCCGAACGGCGACAGCCACGCGGGCCACGCGCTCGTCAGGTGAGTGAGGTCGTCGCTGGGCGTCCCTGCGACATTGCCGATCCCGCGGATGAGGAACGTCCCGACCAGCACCCAGACGGTGAGCGCGTTCGCTCCGCGGGACGTGCGCATGAGCTGCGCGGCGACGAGCCCGATGCCGAGGAACGCGATCCCCGTCGCTCCGGCCGCGGCGCCGGTCACCCACGCGCCCCGCCCTCCCACGCCGGTCGAGGCGAGGGCGAGCGCGGTGAGCACCGCGAGGACGGCGTTGGCGAGGACGCCGTGGGCGATCGTGGCGAGCGTGGGCCGCGTGCGACCGGCGGGCGTGGCCGCCACGAGCTCGGCGCGCCCGGCCTCCTCGTCGCCGCGGGTGTGGCGCACGGCGAGGAAGGAGCTCATCAGGGCGGCGAGCATCGCGAGCCAGGGGAGGATCTCGAACGCGAGGAATCCGCCCTCCGACGCCCCCGACGGCAGCCCGCGGAACATCAGGATGACGGGGTTCGCGAGGGCGGCGGCGAGCACCTCCTGCCGGTCGGCGAGCGTGCCGTACGACTGCGTCACGCCCGCGTAGCCGGCGTACCCGAGAAAGGCGGTCGCGACGATCCAGAGGAGCAGCTGCAGCCAGTCGCGCCGCATCCGCTGGCGCAGCAGCGTGGCGAACATCACCGACGCTCCGCGGGCGCGCCGGCGTCGGCGGCCTCGAGCGCGGCGAGGTCGTCCCCGTAGTGGCGCAGGAAGAGCTCCTCCAGCGACGGCGGCTCGATGCGCAATCCAGCGACGTTGCGGCGGGACAACTCGGGGAGGACGGATGCCACGGCGTCGCTGTCGACGGTGAACTCGACGCGGCCCTCGGCGAAGCGCCCGTCGTGGGCCTCGGCGATGCCGTCGAGGGCGGTGGCATCCGCGGCGGCGAACGACACCTTCGTGCGCGTCAGGTGCCGCAGCTCCGGGAGGGTGCCGGATTCGACCACGCGGCCCGCGCGGATGATCGACACCCGGTCGCACAGGAGCTCGACCTCGGAGAGGATGTGGCTCGACAGCAGCACGGTCGCGCCGGCGCCACGCAGTCGCTGGATCTCGTCGCGGAACACGACCTCCATGAGCGGGTCGAGTCCGCTCGTCGGCTCGTCGAGGATGTACAGGTCGGCGGGAACGGCGAACGCGGCGATCAAGGCGACCTTCTGACGGTTGCCCTTGGAGTAGCTGCGTCCCTTCTTCTTCGGGTCGAACTGGAAGGCCTCCAGCAGCCGCGCGCGGTTCTCGCGGTACGCGGCATCCTTCGTATGCGCGCCGCGGAGGCGGGCGAGCAGGTCGATCGACTCGCCTCCGGAGAGGTTGGGCCATACGCTGACGTCGCCCGGTACGGACGCGATGCGGCGATGGAGCTCGACGGCCTGACGCCACGGATCGCCGTCGAGAACGGCGACGTCGCCGCCGGTGCGTCGGGCGAGGCCCAGCAGGATCCGGATCGTGGTCGTCTTGCCGGCGCCGTTCGGTCCGAGGAAGCCGTGCACCTGCCCAGCCTCGACAGACAGATCGAGACCGTCCAGTGCGTGCACGCGGCCGTAGTGCTTGGTGAGCCCCTGGGCTCGGATGACAGTGGTCATGCGCACACATTACGCCGATTTCAGGAATTACTGAATATTGCTTACGAGATCCTCACGCCACGTCACTCGCAAGCATCCGCCGAGGCTGTATGTATACGAAGGGCGCCGATCGAGGACGCGGAATGCCGCATTTCAGGCTTTGTGCATACAATGAGACAGAAGGAGGTCGGATGCGAGCCAGTGATCGTGCGTACGAAGCCCTCCTCGGCGAGATCCAGTCCGGCGCGCTCGCGCCCGGCACGGTCCTCGCCGAGGTCGAGCAGGCCGCCCGGCTGGGGGTCAGCCGCACCCCGCTGCGCGAGGCGCTCGGACGCCTCGCCGCCAACGGTCTCGTCGCGCAGCAGTCGCCCCGCGTGACCGTCGTCACCGACATCGACGCCGACGACATCCGCGAGCTGTTCGAACTCCGCCGCGCGCTGGAGGAGACCGCCGCCCGTCTGGCGGCGGAGCGGGGGGATGCCGCAGCCTTCGCCGCGATCGCGGACGGCTTCGCGCGCGTCTCGCTCGACGGCGCCGCCGCGATGGACGACTACTACGCCCTGATCGCGCGCTTCGACGCGGCGCTGGACGCCGCGGTCCGCAACGACTACCTGACCTCGGCCCTGCGTACCGTCCGCACCCATCTCGTGCGGGTGCGTCGCCTCGCGCGCGAGAACCCCGACCGGCTCGCGGCATCCGTCGCCGAGCACGGCATCGTCGCGCGCGCGATCGCCGACGGCGACGCCGAGCTCGCCGCGCACGCCACCCACGTCCACCTGCACAACGCGCTGCGCAGCATCCTCGACTCCGTCGAGGGCCGCGCCGGCCACCACGAACGAGGAGCAGCATGACCGTCACCCACCACGTCCGGGTCCACCGGAGTGAAGAGAACCTCGCTCGCGAGGACCAGCTCGCCTGGAAGATCGCGGAGGTCGCCGCCGACCCGATCGAGGTCGACGCCGACGTCGCCGAGATGATCGTCAACCGCGTGATCGACAACGCCGCGGTGGCCGCGGCATCCCTCACCCGCGCGCCCGTGAGCGCCGCCCGCCAGCAGGCGCTCGACCACGCCGTCTCGATCGGCGGCCGCGGTGCGACCGTGTTCGGCTGCGCCCTCGAGCGCCGCACGAGCCCGGAGTGGGCGGCGTGGGCGAACGGCGTCGCCGTGCGCGAGCTCGACTACCACGACACGTTCCTCGCCGCGGAGTACTCGCACCCCGGCGACAACATCCCGCCGATCGTCGCGGTCGCGCAGCACACCGGGCGGACCGGCGCCGAGCTCGTCCGCGGCATCGCGACCGGCTACGAGATCCAGATCGACCTCGTGCGCGCGATCAGCCTGCACAAGCACAAGATCGACCACGTCGCCCACCTCGGTCCGTCGGCCGCCGCGGGCATCGGCACGCTGCTGGGGCTCCCGCCCGAGACCATCTACCAGGCCGTCGGCCAGGCGCTGCACACGACGACCGCGACGCGGCAGAGCCGCAAGGGCGAGATCTCGACGTGGAAGGCGTATGCGCCGGCGTTCGCGGGGAAGATGGCCGTCGAAGCGGTCGATCGCGCGATGCGCGGCGAGACGGCGCCGTCGCCGATCTACGAGGGCGAGGACGGTGTCATCGCCTGGCTGCTCGACGGGCCGGATGCCTCGTACGACGTGCCGCTCCCCGCGGCGGGCGAGGCGAAGCGGGCCATCCTCGACTCCTACACGAAGGAGCACTCGGCCGAATATCAGGCCCAGGCGTGGATCGACCTGGCCCGCCGGCTCCACGACGAGCATCCCGAGCTGATCGATCCGGAGAACGTGGAGGCGATCGTGCTGCACACGAGCCACCACACCCACTACGTCATCGGATCGGGCGCGGGCGATCCGCAGAAGTACGACCCCGCGGCATCCCGCGAGACGCTCGACCACTCGATCCCGTACATCTTCGCGGTGGCGCTGCAGGACGGCGGGTGGCACCACGTCGACTCCTACCTCCCGGCGCGCGCCGGGAGGCCCGACACGGTCGCGCTGTGGCACAAGATCACCACCGCGGAGGATGCCGAGTGGACGCGTCGCTACCACTCGGAGGACCCGAGCGAGAAGGCGTTCGGCGGCCGCGTCGAGATCCGGCTCGCGAACGGCGAGACGATCGTCGACGAGATCGCCGTCGCCGACGCCCATCCGCTCGGGGCCCGCCCCTTCGCGCGCGCCGACTACGTCCGGAAGTTCCGGATCCTCGCCGAGCCGGTCCTCGAGCCGGCCGAGATCGACCGCTTCCTCGACCTGGCGCAGCGCCTCCCCGCGCTCACCGCCGAGGAGGTGGGTCAGCTGAACATCGTCGCGAAGTACGGGGTGCTCGCCGGAGCTCCCGCTCCGAAGGGACTCTTCTGATGCTGTACGCCACCACCCCGGCCGCCGAGAAGCGGCGGCTGTTCCGCGAGCGCCTCGCCACCGGCGAGCTGCTGCGATTCCCCGGGGCCTTCAACCCGCTGAGTGCGCGACTGATCGAGCGCAAGGGCTTCGAGGGCGTCTACATCTCGGGTGCGGTGCTCGCCGCCGACCTCGGTCTGCCGGACATCGGGCTCACGACCCTCACCGAGGTCGCCGGCCGCGGTCAGCAGATCGCCCGCATGACCGAGCTCCCCGCGATCATCGACGCAGACACCGGCTTCGGCGAGCCGATGAACGTCGCCCGCACGATCCAGACGCTCGAGGACGCCGGCCTCGCCGGCACGCACATCGAGGACCAGATCAACCCCAAGCGGTGCGGCCACCTGGACGGCAAGGCCGTCGTCGACGAGGACACCGCGATCAAGCGCATCCGCGCCGCGGCCGATGCGCGCCGCGACCCCAACTTCCTGCTCATGGCGCGCACCGACATCCGCGCCGTGGAGGGATTGGATGCCGCGGTGGACCGCGCCAAGGCGCTCGTCGACGCGGGAGCCGACGCGATCTTCCCGGAGGCGATGCGGACCCTCGACGAGTTCGCCGCCGTGCGAGAGGCGATCGACGTGCCGATCCTCGCCAACATGACGGAGTTCGGGAAGAGCGAGCTGTTCTCCGTCGACCAGCTGCGCGACGTCGGCGTCAACATCGTGATCTGGCCCGTGTCATTGCTGAGGCTCGCGATGGGCGCGGCCGACCGCGGCCTCGGTACGCTCATCGAGGACGGGCACCTGACGTCGAAGCTCGGCGAGATGCAGCACCGGGCCGACCTGTACGACCTGGTGGACTACGAGGCGTACAACCACTTCGACACGAACGTCTTCAACTTCCAGATCGCCCGATAGGAGAACGACATGACGGATGCCGAGATCAAGAAGGGCCTCGCCGGGGTCACGGTCGACTACACCGCGGTCAGCAAGGTGAATCCCGAGACCAACTCGCTCCTCTACCGCGGCTATCCCGTGCAGGAGCTGGCGGCGACGCAGCCGTTCGAGGCCGTCGCGTACCTGCTCTGGCACGGTGAGCTGCCCACGGACGCGGAGCTCGCGGAGTTCCGCGCCGAAGAGCGCGCGCAGCGGGCGCTCGACGAGAACGTGAAGCAGGCGATCGATCTGGTCCCGCTCGACGCCCATCCGATGGACGTGCTGCGCACCGCGGTGTCGCTGGCCGGGGCATCCGACCCCGCCGCGTTCGACAACTCGCGCGAGTCCGATCTGGGCAAGGCGAAGCGGCTGTTCGCGAAGATCCCGGCGATGGTGGCGTACGACCAGCGCCGTCGACGCGGCCAGGCGATCGTGGAGCCGCGCGACGACCTCGACTACGCGCAGAACTTCCTCTGGATGACCTTCGGCGAGGTGCCCGATGAGATCGTCGGCGACGCGTTCAACGTCTCGATGATCCTGTACGCCGAGCACTCGTTCAACGCCTCGACGTTCACCGCCCGTGTCATCACGAGCACGATGGCCGACCTCTACTCCGCCGTCGTCGGTGCGATCGGCGCGCTCAAGGGCCCACTGCACGGCGGCGCCAACGAGGCCGTCATGCATATCTTCGACGACATCGGGGAAGCCTCGAACGTCGGGCCGTGGCTCGATCGGGCGCTGGCCGAGAAGCGCAAGATCATGGGCTTCGGGCATCGCGTGTACAAGAACGGCGACTCGCGCGTGCCTACCATGAAGGCCGCCCTCGACACCCTGATCGCGCACTACGACGCACAGGAGCTCGGCGCCCTCTACGACGCTCTCGAGGCGGAGTTCGTGGCGCGCAAGCGCATCTACCCGAACCTCGACTACCCCTCGGGCCCGGCGTACCACCTGATGGGCTTCGACACTCTGACCTTCACGCCGCTGTTCGTGGCGGCGCGGGTGACGGGGTGGACCGCGCACACCATGGAGCAGGCGGCGTCCAACGCCCTCATCCGCCCGCTGTCGGCATACAACGGGGTCGACGAGCGGCACATCGAAGGGTATGTCGCCGATCCGGCGGTCGACACGACCGACCGGCCGGCCGAAGCCGAGGGGTAGAGCGCAGCGCGCAGTTCGCCTCCGCGGAGGTCGGCCGTGGGATCAGTTTTCGTTGTGCTGGTCCCACGGGCGACGCATCAGCGTCGTGACGTCGCGATCGAGGTGCTCGATCTTCTGATTCACCGTGTCGAAACGTGCGTTCATCTCGCCGCGGAGTCCCGCGACTGTCGCGTCGAGAGCATCGATGCGTCCGCCGAGGCTCCCCTCGACGGAGCCGATGCGGGCGTCTAGGGCATCGATGCGGCCTCCCAGCCGACCCTCCAATCCGGAGATCGCCGAGGTCGTCGCACGCGTGATCAGCGTCGTCATCGCGGTCATGCCACCCAGCATGATGGTGGTGAAGACACCGATGATCGCCCAGGTCTGCACGTCGCTCATATAAGCCATTCTGCTTCTTCCGGGCGCAGCGCGGTGGAGGTCGGCGCGGATCTGTGGACAGGCCGGCCGTCCACAGCCGGAGCGTAGGCTGGCTCATGCGAGCGAAGGAGTCCGCCATGCCCGAAGCCGTCATCGTCGACGTCGTCCGCACCCCGTCGGGTCGCGGCAAGCCGGGCGGTGCCCTGAGCGGCGTGCACCCGGTCGATCTCGTCGCCGGCGTGCTCCGCGCCGTCCTCGAGCGCAACGGTTTGGAGTCGGCGCAGATCGACGACGTGCTGATGGGATGCGTCAGCCAGGTCGCCGACCAATCCCTCAACATCGCACGACAGGCGGTGCTGGCCGCCGGGTTCGACGAGACCATCCCCGCGGTGACGATCGACCGGCAGTGCGGATCGAGCCAGCAGGCCGCGCACTTCGCCGCCCAGGGCGTGATGGCGGGAGCCTACGACATCGTCATCGCGGCCGGGGTCGAGTCGATGAGCCGCGTCCCGCTCGGCTCGAGTGCCCACGGCGGGACCCTCTCACGCGGCATCCGGGCGCGCTATCCCGACGGGCTCGTCAACCAGGGCGTCTCGGCCGAACTGATCGCCGAGCGGTGGGGCTTCAGCCGCGAGCAGCTGGACGCGTACTCGGCCGAGTCGCACCGGCGCGCAGCGGACGCCGCGGCCGCCGGCTTCTTCGACTCGCAGCTGCTGCCCGTGGCGACGGATGCCGGCGAGGTCTCCGTCGACGAGACCGTGCGCGCGTCGACGACCGTCGCGGGGCTCTCGGGGCTGAACCCGTCGTTCCGCACCGACGAGCTCGCCGCCCGCTTCCCGGAGCTGACGTGGAAGATCACTCCCGGCAACTCGTCGCCGCTGACCGATGCGGCATCCGCGGTGCTCATCATGAGCGAGCAGAAGGCGGTCGAGCTCGGCCTCACCCCGCGCGCCCGGTTCCACGCGTTCGCCGTCGTGGGCGACGACCCGATGCTGATGCTGACCGGACCGATCCCGGCGACGCGTCGCATCATGGATCGCAGCGGCCTCACCATCGACGACCTCGACGCCTACGAGGTCAACGAGGCGTTCGCGCCGGTACCGCTCGCGTGGGCGCGCGACCTGCACGCCGACATGGCGAAGCTGAACCCGCGCGGCGGGGCCATCGCCCTCGGGCATGCAGTCGGCGCCTCCGGGACGCGCCTGCTCGGCACGCTCGTCGCGCAGCTCGAGGCGAGCGGTGGACGCTACGGCCTGCAGACGATGTGCGAGGGCGGCGGCATGGCCAACGCGACGATCGTCGAGCGGCTATAGCGCGCGATGATCGTCGCGGGCGGCACTACCGACAGGAGATCTGATTGCTGTACGCGCTGAACGCGTGCAGGGTTCCGCTCTTCGTGATCGTCGTCCCGGCGGGTGCCGTCGTCGTCTTCTGGATCTTGTAGGTGAAGTAGCGGCCCACCGCGTACGCGGTCCAGGCCTTACCGGCGTTCCGTTCGACGCGTAGCAGCGCCCGATCACGTGCGCGGTGTCGACGTAGTTGCCCACATAGCTCTTGTCGATCACCTTGTAGGTGGTCGCGTACACCGGGCGTGCCGGCTGCGTCTCCGCCATCGCGGGCACACCGCTCGCCAGCCCGCCCATCAGCACGATCCCGCCCAGCACCGCAGCAATGATCCGTCTTCTCACGTCCAGCCCCCTTGCAGTCATCGGCGCCGTTGTCCGGCGTCCGTGCTACAACTCTCATAAGAGAGCGCATAAATGCGCTACTACAAGAAATGGTGGTTTTATGCGAGAGCGCAGATTCCTGAAAGCGGCGGCCCTGACCGCGCTCATGGCGATGCTCGCCGGGTGCGCGCGGTCCGAGACCGACCCCGACCCGGGCAGGTTCGTGGGTCAGTCGCTCGCGACCGCGCTGGAGAATCTCGGCTCGCCGAATGTGATCGACGTCTCCGAGAGCGTCGTCGGCATTCAGCCCGCGTACAACGGTGGAGCGGACCCGGCGGAGTGGATCGTCGTGGTCGGCTGCTACGCCCCGAATCCGCAGCACGCGAGCGATGTCGCCGTCATCCCGAAGGCGTCCGTGACCGCCGCGATCCGTGCGGCCGCCAAGCGCGGGGAGTTCGATCGCTACGTGCCCAGCTGCGACCGCTGAGCAGCCGGCCCGGAGGTTGCAGACCAGGGCGTTCGGCACGACCGGTGCCGACGTCCCGGAAGATTCCTCCGGGAAGTGTCGATGCGCGCCCGGCGCGTTCGACGTCCTTCATGAGTCCAGAGGAAGGATGGAACCCATGAAGTACATGATGTTCGTCGTCACATCGCTCGAGCCCGACACCGAGAGGGACGAGTCCGACGTCGACCTGTGGGTCGACCCGCTCGACGCCAGCGGGAAGCGCGTCATCGGCGAGGCCCTCCAGCCGCCGTCGACGTCGACCGTGGTCAAGGTGCGCGGGGGCAAGGTGCTCACGACCCACGGTCCGTTCGCCGAGACGAGCGAGGTGATCTGCGGGTTCGACATCCTCGAGGTCGCCGACCTCGACGAGGCGATCGAGATCGCGTCACGGCATCCGATGGCTCGCAACGGGCAGCTCGAACTGCGCCCGTTCATGGTCTGGGACGAGTAGCGACCGATCCGCGTCGGAAAAGCAGGCTGGATCGACCGATTCCCCCTCGGGAAGGGGCTCGGAGCGCACTTCAGCCTGCTTCTCCGACGACCGACGAGATAGTCGGACGTCCATGTAAAATGATCACGGTGCCAACGCGGGCACCCTCCTCGAGTCGCACAACGGCCAGCGCGGGGAGCGATCGACGGGCGGTTCGACATGACGATGGTGACGACGACCGAGGAGCGCGCGGCGATCCTCGAGGCGGTGCGCGACTTCGCGCAGACCGAGCTCGCGCCCCACGCTCTCGAGTGGGACGAGCACGGCATCTTCCCGCGAGACACGCTCCGCGTGGCCGGCCAGCTCGGGCTCGGCGGCATCTACGTCCGCGAGGATGTCGGCGGTGCCGGCCTCGGCCGTACGGAAGCCGTCGCGATCTTCGAGGAGCTGGCGCAGGGAGACCCGGCGATCGCTGCGTACATCACGATCCACAACATGGTCGCGTGGATGATCGACACCTACGGCGACGCAGCGCAGCGCGAGCGGTGGCTGCCGTCCATGACGACGATGGCCGATCTCGGCGCGTACTGCCTCACCGAGCCGGGCGCCGGGTCGGATGCCGCGGCCATCGCCACGAGCGCCATCCGCGACGGCGACGAGTACGTCCTCACCGGCGTGAAGCAGTTCATCTCGGGCGGGGGAGAGGCATCCGTCTACGTCGTGATGGCGCGCACCGGCGAGCCGGGAGCGCGTGGGATCACCGCCTTCCTCGTCGAGGACGGGGCCGCGGGGCTGTCGTTCGGCGCGAAGGAGCGCAAGATGGGCTGGAAGGCGCAGCCCACCCGGCAGGTGATCCTCGACCAGGTGCGGGTGCCGGCCTCCGCGATCCTCGGTGAGCTCGACCGCGGCTTCCGCATCGCGATGTCCGCACTCAACGGCGGCCGCATCAACATCGCGGCGTGCTCGCTCGGCGGCGCCCAGTGGGCGCTGGACCGGACGGTGCGCTACGTCCACGAGCGGTTCACCTTCGGCGAGCCGCTGGCCGAGAAGCAGTCGGTCGTGTTCACCCTCGCCGATATGGCGACGGAGCTCCAGGCGGCGCGTGCACTCGTCCGGGATGCCGCGACCGCCCTCGACGAGCAGGCGCCCGATGCCGCGATGCAGTGCGCGATGGCGAAGCGGTTCGCCACCGACGCCGGATTCCGCGTGGCGAACGACGCGTTGCAGCTCCACGGCGGCTACGGCTATCTGCAGGACTACGGCATCGAGAAGGTCGTCCGGGATCTGCGCGTGCACCAGATCCTCGAGGGCACGAACGAGATCATGCGGGTGATCATCGGCCGTGAGGTGCTCCACGCCTGAGCGGTCAGAGCGGCTCGGGCTGCGGTCGCGGGTCGTCGAAGTCGCCCGCGTCGCGCCGCAGGCGGGCGATGAGCGCGACGAGGTCGTCCGTGTCCTGCCGAGTCAGCCCGGGACGCTCGAAGACCTCCGTGTTGAGGGCGGCGGTGGCGCGAGCGGCGATGTCGCGGCCCTCCGGCGTCACCGCGACGAGCGTCGCACGGCCGTCGCTCGGATGCTGCTCCCGGCGGACGAGACCCGACGCCTCGAGGCGGTCGACGGTGTTCGTGACGCTGGTGGGATGGACCTGGAGTCGCGCGGTGGCGGACGCCATCGGCATCCGCCCCTCGCGGGTGAAGCTGAGGAGCGTCAGCATCTCGTAGCGCGCGAAGGTCAGCCCGAACGGTTTCAGGGTGGCCTCCACGCGCGCGAGGATGAGCTGCTGCGCCCGCATGATCGAGGTGACCAGGGTCATGCCCGGCGCGGCATCCGCCCACCCGTGCGCGAGCCACTGCCGCTTCGCCTCGGCGATCGGGTCGACGGGGAGACGTCGCACGCGTGCCACAAGCCCACCTCCTCGGTCTGTGCCCACGGTAGTCGGTTTCCTCCTGTCGTCTGTGCCCCGACAGGGACCTGAATAGACTCGAAGCAACGGAGGAGTGTGCGCATGAAGATCGTCGTCCTGGTCAAGGAGGTCCCGGACACCTACGGGGATCGCAAGCTGAACCTGGAGACCGGGCTGGCCGATCGCGCGGCGAGCGAGACGGTGCTGGACGAGATCGGTGAGCGGTCGCTCGAGGTCGCGCTGTCATATGCCGACGCGCACGAGGGCACCGAGGTGGTCGTGCTGTCGATGGCTCCGGAGTCGGCGCAGGCGACGGTGCGCAAGGGTCTCGCGATGGGCGCGTCGGCGGCGGTGCAGGTCGTGGACGACGCCCTGCTCGGCGCGGACCTCGGACTCACGGCGGAGGTGCTGGCGGCCGCGCTGCGCCGGACCGGATTCGATCTCGTGATCGCCGGGAACCAGTCCACCGACGGCACGGGCGGCGTGCTGCCCGCCATGGTGGCGGAGCTGCTGGACGTGCCGCAGGCCACCTCCCTGAGTTCCGTGGAGATCTCCGAGGGCGCGATCGCCGGGGTGCGTGCGATCGACGGGGGCGTGGCGCGGGTCTCGGCGGAGCTCCCCACGGTGATCTCGATCACCGAGGCCCTGCCGGATGCGCGCTTCCCGAACTTCAAGGGCATCATGGCGGCGAAGAAGAAGCCGTTCGAGACGCTGTCCCTCGCCGACCTCGGCGTGGACGCGGACGACCCGGCCGCGGCGCGTTCGATCATGCTCGCGGTGGCGGAGAAGCCGCCGCGTGCCGCGGGGATCAAGATCACCGACGAGGGCGACGCCGGCGAGAAGCTCGCGGCGTTCCTCATCGAGAACCGACTGGCATAGGGGGACGACCGATGGTGGACTTCGCAGCGGATTCGATCCTCGTCGTCTTGGACGTCACGCCAGGCGGCGACCTGGCGAGCAGCGCGGCCGGACTGCTCGGCGCCGCCGCCGGCGTCGGGACGCCGGTCGCCCTGATCGTGGCGGCGGACGCGGCGCTGCAGGCGCTCGCGCAGGATGCCGCCGACCTGGGCGCGGCGGTGGTGCTGACGGCGACCGGCGACGCGGAGCGGCTGACCGTGCCGACCGTGGATGCGCTCGCGGCGGCCGCGGCGCGCGTGGCGCCCGACGCCGTGGTGCTGTCGCATTCGGTCGACGGCCGCGACGTCGCCGGCCGGTTCGCGGCCCGCACGCGCTCCGCGCTCGCGGTGGATGCCGTGGGCCTTGCCCGCGACGAGGAGGGTGTCGTCGCGCACCATTCGGTGTACGGCGGCGCGTACTCGGTGGACGCCGCCGCGACGTTCGGAGCCGGGGTCGTGACGGTGCGCCAGGGTGCCGTCGACGCGCGCGCCGAGGCGCAGCCGCTCGTGACCGAGGCGCTCGAGGTGACGCCGTCGGGCCGGCGCGCGGCGACCGTGGAGTCGGTCGAGGAGGCCGCGACGGTGTCCACCCGTCCGGAGCTGCGGGGTGCCGCGAAGGTCGTCTCGGGAGGCAGGGGACTCGGGTCGCAGGAGAAGTTCGCGCTCGTCGAGCAGCTCGCGGACGCACTCGGTGCCGCCGTCGGCGCCTCACGCGCCGCGGTCGACGCCGGGTACGTCCCGCAGACCTTCCAGGTGGGCCAGACCGGGGTCTCGGTCTCGCCGCAGCTCTACGTCGCGCTCGGCATCTCCGGTGCGATCCAGCACAAGGCCGGGATGCAGACCGCCAAGACGATCGTCGCGATCAACAAGGACGGCGACGCCCCGATCTTCGACATCGCCGACTTCGGTGTCGTGGGCGACCTGTTCACGGTGGTCCCGCAGCTGATCGCCGCCCTCGAGGCCCGGAAGGCCTGACCCGATGACGACCCCTGCCCGCATCCGCCGCGGTCTGCCCCGCGTGCCGGGCGGGGAGGCGTGGCCGCCGGCTGACGTCGGTGCGCAGGATGCGGTGCCGGTCGGGTCCGCTGCGGGGGATGCGGCATCGGTCGGGTCCACTGCGCAGGATGCCGGTCCGCGGAGCGATTCCCCCGCCGCCGTTCCGGCGGCTCCCGCCAAGCCCGATGCCAGCTCCCCGAACCGGAATCCTGCTCCGCTCCGCGTGCGCCGAGGACTTCCGCGCGTCCCGGGTGGGGAGCCGTGGCCGCCCGCCTCGTCTTCCCCCCGCTCGGCGGCGGAGGTGGCGCGTGTTGCCGCATCCGGCGAGGCGACCCGACCCGACGTGACACCTTCGTCCGCGGCATCCGTCGCGGAGGTGGCGCGTGTTGCCGCATCCGGCGAGGCGACCCGACCCGACGTGCCACCTTCGCCTGCGAAGGCGACCGCCGTGCGGCGAGGACTCCCTCGCGTGGCGGGCGGGGAGCCGTGGCCCCCGGCCGACTTCGTCGCCGTGCGCGCCGACGTACCCGCCCCGGCCTCGGCCCCGGCGGAGGCTCACGCGCCCGCATCCGTCCCCCTCGCGGCATCCGTCCCGCCCGCTGAGGCAGCCACCGTTCCGCCGGTGTCGGTCCCGTCGGCGCCGCTCGCGCCGCTGCCGTTCCCGCAGACCGTGTTCCCCGGCGCCGCGGCCGCGCGGTGGAACGTCGATCGCGCGCGGACCGTGCCGCTCGCGAGACCCGAGCCCGTCAGGGTCGGCCCCTTCACCCGGCTGCAGTGGGCGGGCGTGGTGATCGTCGGCGGGCTGGGACTGCTGTTCGCCGCGGGGATGCTGGTGCTCGCGGTGCGCTGGTTCGTGTCGCTGGAGTTCATGCGCGACTTCATGGCGACCTATCCGGGGGAGTATCACCTGCCGGTCGGGGCGCCCGTCGGGTTCCCGGCGTGGGTGGGATGGCAGCACTTCTTCAACGTGTTCCTGATGGTGCTGATCATCCGGTCGGGCCTCCGGGTGCGGTCGGAGAAGCGCCCGACGGCGTTCTGGTCGCGGCGCGGCAGCAAGCGCAAGATCAGCCTCGCGCTGTGGTTCCACCAGTCGCTCGACATCCTGTGGCTCGTGAACGGGGTCGTGTTCGTCGTGCTGCTGTTCGTCACTGGACAGTGGCTGCGGATCGTGCCCACCTCGTGGGAGGTGTTCCCCAACGCGCTCACCGCGGCGCTCAAGTACGTGTCGCTGAACTGGCCCACCGAGGACGGATGGGTCAACTACAACGCGCTGCAGCAGCTCGCGTACTTCGCGACCGTGTTCCTCGCCGCCCCGCTCGCGGCGATCAGCGGCGTCCGCATGAGCGGCGTGTGGCCCAAGAACGCGAAGACCCTGAACCGGGCGTATCCGGTCGAATGGGCGCGTGCCGTGCACTTCCCGGTGATGCTCTACTTCGTGCTGTTCATCATCGTCCACGTGGCGCTCGTGCTCGCGACCGGGGCGCTGCGGAACCTCAACCACATGTACGGCGGGTCCGACCAGGTCAACTGGATCGGATTCTGGATCTTCGCCGCATCCCTCGCCGTGATCGCGGCGGGCTGGGCCGCGGCCCGCCCCCTCGTCCTCGCTCCGATCGCGCGTCTCTTCGGCACCGTCAGCGGACGCTGACCCGCCCCGCCGGCCGAGCATCCCGGTCGTGAGGCCCCGGCTGGACGGGTTGCGCAGAAGCTTGGTCGGTGAAACAGTTAGTTGGATATCCGATTAATTCTGCCGGCGATGCCGTGCGCCCGCGACGGGCGCGACGAGAGGATCCGCGATGGCGCGAGAACTGACCCACTTCATCGGCGGCGAGCACGTCTCCGGCGCGTCCGGACGTCTCGGCGACGTCTTCGACCCGAGCACAGGAGCCGTGCAGGCCAGGGTGCCCCTGGCGGACGCAGCCGAGGTGGGCGCGGCGATCGCGAACGCCGCGGAGGCTCAGCTCGAGTGGGGGGACCAGAATCCCCAGCGCCGGGCACGGGTGCTGCTCCGGTTCCTGGACCTCGCGAACAAGGACATGACGAGCCTCGCGCGGCTGCTCTCGAGCGAGCACGGCAAGACGGTCCCCGACGCGATCGGCGACATCCAGCGCGGGCTCGAGGTGATCGAGTTCGCCGCCGGGGCGCCGCATCTGCTGAAGGGCGAGTACACCACGGGGGCAGGGACCGGAATCGACGTCTACTCGATGCGTCAGCCGCTCGGTGTCGTCGCGGGCATCACCCCCTTCAACTTCCCCGCGATGATCCCCCTGTGGAAGGCCGGCCCCGCGCTGGCGTGCGGCAACGCGTTCATCCTGAAGCCGAGCGAGCGCGACCCGTCCGTGCCGCTGCGCATCGCCGAGCTGTTCCTGGAGGCGGGTCTCCCCGCGGGCGTCCTCAACGTCGTCAACGGCGACAAGGAGGCGGTCGACGCGATCCTGCACGACGACCGCATCCGGGCGGTGGGCTTCGTCGGGTCCACACCGATCGCGCAGTACATCTACGCGACCGCCGCGGCCACCGGAAAGCGCGCGCAGTGCTTCGGCGGCGCCAAGAACCACATGATCGTCATGCCCGACGCCGACCTCGACCAGGTCGCGGACGCGCTCATCGGCGCGGGATACGGCTCCGCGGGAGAGCGCTGCATGGCGATCTCGGTCGCGGTGCCGGTCGGGGAGGCGACCGGTGACGCGCTGGCCGCGAAGCTCGCGGAGCGGGTCACCGCGCTCACGGTCGGCCCCGCGCTGGACGACAACGACTACGGCCCGCTCGTGACCGCCGACGCCAAGAGGCGCGTCGAGCACTACATCCAGCTCGGCGTCGACGAGGGCGCGACGCTCCTGGCGGACGGCCGCGGCTACACGGTGGCGGGGTACGAGGACGGGTTCTACCTCGGCCCCACGCTGTTCGACCATGTGACCCGCGACATGACCGTCTACCGCGAGGAGATCTTCGGCCCCGTGCTGGTCATCGCGCGGGCGCGCGACTACGAGGAGGCCCTCGCGCTCGCGACCGACCACGAGTACGGCAACGGGGTCTCGATCTTCACGCGCGACGGCGACACGGCGCGCGACTTCAGCGCGCGCGTCAACGTGGGCATGGTCGGCGTGAACGTCCCGATCCCGGTGCCCATCGCGTACCACACGTTCGGGGGGTGGAAGCGGTCCGGCTTCGGCGACCTCAACCAGCACGGCCCGGACGCGTTCCGGTTCTACACGAAGACGAAGACGGTCACGAGCCGGTGGCCGTCCGGGATCAAGGAAGGCGCGAGCTTCGTCATCCCGACGATGCACTGACATGCACACGTCAGCGACCGAGGAGCGCACGGCGCTCGTCGAAGCGGTGCGCGACTTCGCGGCGACCGCGCTCGCGCCGCACGCCGGCGCATGGGATGCCGAGAAGCACTTCCCGGTCGACACGCTGCGCCAGGCGGGCGACCTGGGTCTCGGCGGCGTCTATGCGAGCGAGGATGTGGGCGGCTCCGCGCTCTCGCGGATGGATGCCGTCGCGATCTTCGAGGAGCTCGCGAAAGGCGACACCACCATCGCGGCCTACATCTCGATCCACAACATGGTCGTATGGATGATCGACACGTTCGGGGACGCCCTGCAGCGGGCCCGATGGCTGCCCCGCCTCACACGTATGGAGGACCTCGGCAGCTACTGCCTCACCGAGCCGGGCGCGGGCTCCGATGCGGCCGCGATCACCACCGCCGCGCGCCGCGAGGGCGACGAGTACGTCATCGACGGCGTGAAGCAGTTCATCTCGGGGGCCGGCTCGTCCGCGGTCTACGTCGTGATGGCCTGCACCGGGATGCCTGGTTCGAAGGGCATATCGGCGATCGTCGTGCCCGCCGGGACCCCGGGCCTCTCGTTCGGCCCGAACGAGAAGAAGATGGGATGGAACGCGCAGCCGACACGTCAGGTCGTGTTCGACGGCGTGCGGGTTCCGGTCTCGCACCGGCTGAGCGCGGAGGGCGACGGCTTCACGATCGCCATGCGCGGCCTCAACGGCGGCCGCGTGAACATGGGCGCCGTCTCGCTGGGCGGTGCGCAGTGGACCCTCGACCGCGCGGTGGCCTACGTGCAGGAGCGTGAGACGTTCGGTCTGCCGCTCTCCGCGAACCAGTCCGTCGTGTTCACGCTCGCCGAGATGGAGACGCAGCTGCAGGCGGCCAGGGCGCTGCTGCAGCGCGCGGCGGCGAAGATGGACGACGGCGCCGCCGACGCGCCCGCCGCCTGCGCCCTCGCCAAGAGGTTCGCGACCGATGCGGCCTTCCAGGTCGCGAACGAGGCGCTCCAGCTTCACGGGGGGTACGGCTACCTGCACGACTACGGGATCGAGCGCGTCGTGCGCGACCTGCGCGTGCACCAGATCCTCGAGGGGACCAACGAGATGATGAAGCTGATCGTCGGGCGAGCCCTGCTCGCCGGGACCCGATGACCCGTTCCGCGACGTCGAAGGAGACCGCATGACCACCATCGCCTTCATCGGATTGGGCCACATGGGCCTCCCGATGGCCGCCAACCTCGTCAGCGCCGGCCACGACGTGCGCGGATTCGACCTCGTCGCCGAGCTGCGCGACGCCGCGCGCGACCGCGGGATCGCGATCGCCTCGTCGGGGGAGGATGCCGCGGCTGCGGCCGACATCGTCATCACGATGCTCCCCGCCGGCCGTCACGTCCTGGCCGCCTACGGGACGGACGACACCCCCGGGCTCCTCGCCGCCGCGCGGCCCGGCACGCTCTTCATCGACTCGTCGACGATCGCCGTGGACGAAGCGCGCGCCGCGGCGGTGGCTGCCGCATCCGCCGGTCACCGGGCTCTGGACGCGCCCGTGTCCGGTGGCGTCGTGGGGGCGGAGAACGGCACGCTCGCGTTCATGGTGGGCGGGGGAGACGCGGACTTCGCGGCGGCGCTCCCCGTCCTCGAGACGATGGGCGGGCGCATCGTGCACTGCGGCGGCCCGGGCCTGGGGCAGGCGGCGAAGGTGTGCAACAACCTGATTCTGGGCATCTCGCAGATCGCCGTCGCCGAGGCCTTCGTCCTCGGTGAGCGGCTCGGCCTCTCGCACGAGGCCCTGTTCGACGTGGCATCCCATGCCTCCGGTCAATGCTGGGCGCTCACGACGAACTGCCCCGTCCCGGGGCCCGTGCCGACGAGTCCCGCGAACAACGACTTTCGCCCGGGGTTCGCGGGCGCGCTGATGGCGAAGGACCTCGGCCTCGCCGAGCAGGCGATCGCGCTCACCGGCGTGGACGCCAGGCTCGGGCTGCTGGCGCGTGCGATCTACCGCGAGTTCGGCGAGGGCGAGGGTGCCGGCCAGGACTTCTCGGGCATCATCAACACGATCCGCGCGGCCGGTGCCGACGCATCCTGACCTCCACCGGAAGGCAGTCATGACCGACTACGAAACCATCCTCGTCGAGACGCGCGGCCGGGTGGGCTGGATCACGCTGAACCGCCCCGAGGCTCTGAACGCCCTGAACTCGCAGGTGATGAAGGACGTCGTGGACGCGGCCACCACGTTCGACGTCGATGAGGGCATCGGCGCGATCGTGGTCACGGGCTCCGAGCGCGCGTTCGCCGCGGGCGCCGACATCAAGGAGATGGAGCAGAAGTCCGGCCTCGACATGCGGATGGCGGACCACTTCGGCGGGTGGGCGCGGTTCGCCGCCGTTCGCACGCCGGTGATCGCGGCGGTGTCGGGTTACGCGCTCGGCGGCGGATGCGAACTCGCGATGATGTGCGACATCATCCTCGCCGCCGATTCGGCGAAGTTCGGTCAGCCCGAGATCACCCTCGGCGTCATCCCCGGCATGGGCGGCACCCAGCGGCTCACCCGTGCCGTCGGATACTACAAGGCCGCCGAGCTCGTGCTCACGGGACGCATGATGGGAGCCGAGGAGGCCGAGCGCTCGGGGCTCGTGTCGCGGGTCGTGCCGGCGGCCGACCTGCTCGCCGAGGCCCAGCGGACCGCCGAGACGATCGCCGCGAAGTCGCTGCCGAGCCTCTACGCCGCCAAGGCGGCGCTGGATGCCGCGATGGAGTCCTCGCTCGCGGAGGGACTGCGGTTCGAGACGCAGGCGTTCACGGCGCTGTTCGACACCGCCGACCAGAAGGAGGGCATGGCGGCCTTCCGGGAGAAGCGGTCGCCCGACTTCACCCACCGCTGATCGCCTGCGTCAGAGCGGATCGGGGAGCGGCTTGGGCGGGCGGAAGTCCCCCGCCCCCTGCCGCAGCCGCGCCAAGACGTGGATCAGCTGCGCAAGCTGTCCGTCCTCGAGTCCGACCCGCGAGAAGACCGCGTCGTTGAGGGCGTCCGTGGCCGTCTCGGCGAGGTCCCTCCCGTCGTCGGTGAGGACCAGGATGGCGGCGCGGCCGTCGTGCGGATGCGGCTCGCGCCGTACGAGGCCGTCCTGCTCGAGCCGGGCGACGGCGTTGGTGACGCTCGCGGGATGCACCTGCAGGCGCGCCGTCGCGCTGGCCATGGGCAGGCGTCCCTCGCGTGTGAAGGCCAGAAGGCGCAGCAGCTCGTAGCGCGCGAAGGTCAGGTCGAGCGGCCGCAGCGCCCTGTCGACCTCGGCCAGCACGAGCTGCTGCGCGCGCATGATCGACGTCACGGCGGACATGCCGTCCGCCGCCGCCGTCCAGCCGTGCGCGACCCACTGCCGTCGTGCCTCGGCGATCGGGTCGACGGGCAGCGGTGCGCGTCGTGCCATGGGATGCCTTTCGGTCGTCGTCCCACGCTAGCGGGGGATAACCCGAACCGAAGTGTCCGGATGCCTGAGGGGCGCCGAGCGGGGCCGGGTCCTACCGTGGAGACATGACCACCGCAGTCCCTCCGGCTCCGACGCCCGCCCTCTCCGTGCCGCAACGGTCCACCCCGCGCACGAACACGCCGGGACGGCTCGCGGGCGCCGCGCTGCAGCTCGCGGCGATCGGCATCGTCTGGCCGCTCCTGTTCACGGTGCTCGTGACGCTGCTCGGCACCGGGGTCGGGATGATCCCCGTGGTCGGCATCGGGCTCGTGATCCTCGTGGCGTTCGAGTACGCCCTGTTCGCGTTCGGCTGGCTCGAGGCCGCGCGCGTCGACGGGCTCTACGGCTTCGGGCTCCCGCCACGTCGTCCCCGCGTGAGCGGCCGCCCCGGCTTCGGCGGTTTCATGAGGACCCTGTGGCTGCAGCTCATCGACCCGTCGGTGTGGCGCGCGATCGCCAATGCCGCGATCGCCACGGTGCTCGGCTGGATCGTCCTCGGCGCGCTGACGCTCGTGGCCGCCGGTGTCACGGTCGTGTTCGCGCCGCTGTTCTCGGACGGATCCGGTGGGGTGCGGCTGTGGGGCACGGGGCTGAACGTCCCCGTCGCGTGGGCGATTCCCGCGGGCATCCTCGTCGCGATCCTCGCGCTCGCCGCGATCGTGGGCGTGGCCCTGCTGCACGGCGTCCTGAGCCGCGCGATCCTGGTCCCTTCCCGCGAGGCGCTGCTTGCCGAGCAGGCGCGCACCTCGCAGGCGCAGCGCGCCGGGGCCGTGCGTGCAGCCGACGTCGAGCGGACGCGCATCGAACGCGACCTCCACGACGGCGTCCAGCCCCGGCTGGTGTCCGTCGGGATGACCCTCGGGCTCGCGCAGCAGAAGATCGACGACGACCCGGTCGCGGCGAAGGCGCTGATCGCCGAGGCGCACACCTCGACGAAGGCGGCCATCACCGAGCTGCGACAGCTCGCCCGCGGCATCCACACGTCGGTCCTCGACGATCGCGGGCTGGATGCCGCCCTCTCGGCCCTCGCCACCAGATCCCACATCCCGGTCGTCCTCGACGTGCGCGTCGGGGAGCGCTGCAGCCCGGAGGCGGAGGCGGCCGTGTACTTCGTGATCGCCGAGTCGCTCACGAACGCGGCCAAGCACTCGCGCGCCGCGGAGTGCCGTGTGCTCGTGCGGCAGCGCGAGGGCGGTGTGCTGTGGGCCCGCGTCGAGGACAACGGGGTGGGCGGCGCGAGAGTCGTCCCCGGCGGCGGTCTCGACGGCCTCTCCAATCGCGTGCTCGGCGTCGGCGGGACGTTCCGCCTCGACAGCCCGGCCGGCGGACCGACGACCGTGGAGGTGAGCGTCCCGTGCGCATCCTGATCTGCGAGGACTCCGTCCTCCTCCGCGAGGGTCTCGTGCGGCTGCTCGAGGACGCCGGCCACACGGTGGTCGCGGCCCTGCCGGACGCCGACGGCCTCGCGGACGCGGTCGCCGCGCAGGCGCCGGACCTGTGCATCCTCGATGTCCGTCTTCCCCCGACCCACACCGACGAGGGCATCCGTGCGGCCCTCCGGCTGCGTGTCGCACACCCGGACCTCGCCGTGCTCGTGCTCTCGCAGTACGTCGAGGAGCGCTACGCCACCGAGCTCATCGCGGGCCGCGGGGGAGCGCTCGGCTACCTGCTCAAGGACCGGGTCGCCGACGTCGGCGAGTTCGTCGAGACCGTCGAGCAGATCGCGGCCGGCGGCACGGTGTTCGACCCCGAGGTCGTCGCGCAGCTGCTCGGGCGGCGCGCCCGCGACGAGCGGATGCGGCGGCTCACCGACCGCGAGGCGACGGTGCTCGCCTTCATCGCCGAGGGGAAGTCGAACCAGGCGATCGCACAGGCGCTGCATGTCAGCGAGGGCAGCGTCGAGAAGCACATCACCTCCCTCTTCCAGAAGCTCGATCTCGAGCCCGACGAGGCGGGCAACCGACGCGTGCTCGCCGCGCTCGCCCACATCTCGCACAGCGGCGGCCAGCCGCAGACAGGAGACCTCCCATGACGACCGTCACGCCCCCGGCCCCGCCGGTCCCCGGCCCGCCGACGCCGCCGACGCCGCCGTCCGGCGCGCCCGGTCCGTCCCGGCCGTCGAATGCGGCCCGTGCCGTGTCGATCGTCGCCATCGTCCTGGGCGGGATCGTCGTCCTCGGCACCCTGGGCTCGGCGGTCCTCTCCACTCTCACGATCGGCGCGATCCGCTCGGAGTCGCGCACGCTGGAGGTCGCCGACATCGACGAGCTCGACGTCGAGGTCGCGGGTGGCTCGCTGCGGGTGGTCTTCGCCGACGTCGACGCCGCGGAGCTGTCCGTCGAGAGCGTGGCGGGTGCGACCGGATGGACCTTCGAGCAGGACGGCCACGAACTGAGGGTGTCGACGCCCGACCGTCACTTCGGCGGCGCCTGGCTCTTCGGCGACAACGGCCGCGCGACGCTGACGCTGCCCGCATCCCTGCGGACGACGGCCATGGACGCCTCCTTGTCTGTCGCCGGCGGATCGCTGACCGTGCACGACGGCGTCTTCCGCAAGCTCGACGCCGAGACCGACGCGGGTTCACTGGACGTGACCGGGACCGCGCGCTCCCTGACCGCGGAGACGAACGCCGGCGACGCGACGCTGCGACTCGCGGACGTCGAGACCGGAGAGCTCTCGGTGAGCGCCGGTCGTCTCACGACCGTCCTGTCGGGCGGATCGCCGCGCCGACTCACGGCGGACGTGAGTGCGGGCGCGCTCGACCTCACGGTGCCCGACGGCGACTACGACGTCTCCTCCGACGTCAGCGCCGGCGGCTTCGACAACCGGATCGGGAGCGACCCGGGGGCGTCGAACACGATCCGCGTCGAGGTGTCGGCCGGCAGCGCGAGCCTGCGCGCCGGCTGACCCGCGGGCCGAGGCCGCGGCCGGTCCGAGCCCCCAATGTTTCCTCTCTGTGAAGAGTTGTCCCAGCGCGATCCGGCGGTGACTCGCCGGTTCTAGCATGCGGTCATGACCGCAACCCGAACCGTCGACGCACCTGCGGCGCCGAAGCCCCTGTCCGTCGAGCCCGGAGGGATCGAGGCGATCCCTCCGGGCCGTCGTCACGGATCGCCGTGGCAGCTCTTCTCGACGTGGACCGCGCCGAACCTGGAGTTCGCGACGGTGTTCGTCGGCGTCATCGGCGTGGCGTTCTTCGGCCTCGACTTCTGGTCTGCGGTGCTGGCGATCGTGGTCGGCAACGCGCTCGGCTCGGTCACGCAGGGCATCCTGTCGACGTGGGGGCCGCGCGAGGGGCTCGCGCAGCTCGTCCTCAGTCGCACCGCGTTCGGTCTGCGCGGCAACATCCTGCCGGCCGGCCTCAACACCGTCATGGCGGGGCTCGGCTGGTTCGCCACCAACTCGGTGAGCGGCGCGCTCGCCCTGACCGTCCTCACCGGGATGCCCGCGTGGCTGTCGCTCATCATCATCGTCGCCGTGCAGATCCTGCTCGCGTTCGTCGGGCACGATCTCGTGCAGTGGTTCGAGCGGTACGCGACGTACGTGCTGGGGGTCATCTTCCTGATCGCCGTCGTCACGATCTTCCTGCACGTGAACGTCTCCGCACCCGTGAAGGGCCACTCGTTCAGCTTCGCCGGATTCACGCTCACGGCGGCCGCCGCGTTCGGATACGCGGCGGGTTGGAACCCCTACGCCTCCGACTACAGCCGCTACCTGCCGAAGGATGCGAGCAGGAAGGCGATCGCGTGGGCGGCAGGACTCGGCGACTTCATCTCGTGCACGGTGCTCATGGCGGCAGGCGCCGCCGTGGCGCTCCTGCCCGCGTTCAACCCCGACGACCCGACGGCCGGATTCGTCGCGCCCATGCCGGTCGTCATCCGCGACCTCACCCTGGTCGCCATCGCGATCGGGGCGATCGCCGCCAACGCCCTCAACATCTACTCGGGCGCGATGTCGTTCCTGGCCGCCGGTGTGAAGCTCAACTTCCGGCTGCGGCGAGCGATCGTCGCGCTCGGATTCGGCGTGCTCGGTTTCGCGATCGCGCTCGCGGCCATCCTGAACTCCCAGTTCGGCACGTGGTACGAGAACTTCCTCCTGGTGATCGCGTATTGGATCGCGCCGTGGCTGGGCATCGTGTTCGTCGACCGCATCCTGCGCAGGGGCACCTCCATCGCCGAGCTCGTGCCCGATTCCGCGAAGTACCGGAACGCTGCCGGCATCATCTCGATGGTGGTCGCGGGCGTGATCTCGGTGTGGCTGTTCAGCAACCAGAGCTTCTACCAGGGGCCGGTCGCGAGCGCCGCGCCGATCGGCGATCTGACGCCGGTCGTGGGCTTCGCGCTCGCCGCACTCCTCTACGGGGGCCTGTTCCGGATGCTCCGGCCCGCGCTCGGCGGCCCGCTCGCGGAGGAGCCTGACGTCGTGGTCGGCGTCGACGCGGCGGACGACGTCGCGTGAGCGGCGGCGTCCCCGCTGACGTCGAGGCGATGCTGCGGGTCGCGAAGGACGAGGCGCTCGCGGGGCTGGCGGAGGGCGGCATCCCGATCGGTGCCGCGCTCTTCGACTCCGCGGGCCGGCTCCTGGGCAGCGGGCACAATCGCCGTGTGCAGGATGACGACGCCGCGATGCACGCCGAGACCGCGGCCTTCCACGCGGCCGGCCGCCAGCGCAGCTACCGCGACACGACCATGGTCACGACGCTCTCCCCGTGCTGGTACTGCTCGGGACTCGTGCGGCAGTTCGGCATCGGCCGGGTGATCGTGGGGGACGACGTGAGCTTCCTCGGCGGCCAAGACTGGCTCGCCGAGAACGGCGTCGAGGTGATCGTGGTGAACGACCCCGAGCTGATCTCGCTCATGGGCGCCTTCATCCGCGACGATCCGACCCTGTGGAACGAGGACATCGGCGAGGGCTGAGCAGGCCACGCTCCGGGGTGCCGGGGCCGGCGGGCGTCGGGGAAGCAGGCTGAATCGCCTCCGTCGCGCGCCCGCCGGACTCCGAGGGTCGGTCGAGCCTGCTTCTCCGACGTCAGCGGCCGGCGCCGGATGCCGCGCCCGCGGCGTAGCCGGCCGCGTACGCCTCCGCGGCGCCGGTGTGGAACATGTCCCGCTCGGCCGGCCGCACGATCGACCGCGCACCGGGGAGATCGAGGTCGCCGACGAGCTCGGCGCGGCCGCGCACGACGGCGACCGGGCGCCCCGCGGCCTTGCGCTTGACGAGGTCGGCGGCGGATGCGAGCTCGTCGGCGACGCACGGCATCGTCACCACGAGCGGCCGGCCCTCGGCGTCCGTCTGCCCGCGCAGGTCCTCGAAGACATGCACGCCGCCCGCCCCGATCGCCGCGTCGGTCTGTCCCTCGCGCCAGGCCCGGCCGAGCGTGTCGGACACGATCACGCCGACCCGCACGCCGAGGCGCTCGCGCAGCCCGGCGGCGAGGGCGCGGGCCGAGGCATCCGGGTCGTCGGGGAGCAGCAGGACCGTGCCGTGCGGGGTGTTGGACGCGTCCACGCCGGCGGCGGCGGCGATGATCCCGAGGCGGCTCTCGACGATGCGCGTCACGTGGCCCGACTCCGACGTCCGGGATGCCACGACCCGCACGGTCTCGCGGGTGATCGCGTCCTCGCGGTCGTCGGCGATGACGAAGCGGCCCTCGGACTTCGACACGACCTTCGAGGTGACGACGAGGATGTCGCCGTCTTCGAGCGTCGGCCCCGCGGCATCCGCGATGAGCGCGACGAGGTCGTCGCCCGCGCGGACCTCGGGGATGCCCTCCAGGGCCCAGACCTGGAGCAACGTCAGCGGACGAAGCGGACTTCGGTGAGCTGCTCGCCGAGGAACGGCTCGGTGTGAGCGGCGCCGTCGAGCACGAACCCGTTGCGCTCGTAGAAGCGGTGGGCGCGGGGGTTGTCGCCGGCGACCCACAGGTAGATGCCCTCGTCGGGATCGACCGCGGCGTCGAACAGGCGCTGACCGATGCCGGTGCCGTGGAACTCGTCCAGCAGGTAGATGAAGTACAGCTCGCGGGTGCGGGGCGCGTCGCGGTCGCGCGCGGGGCCCGACCCCACGAAGCCGACGATCTCTCCGTCGACGAGCGCCGCGCTCATCTTGAACTCGGGACCCTGGACGGCCCAGTGCGTCCACAGCTCCGCGAGGCGCTTGGGTGACACGCTCTCGAGGGCCGCCTGGCTGATCAGGTGGTCATAGGTCTCGTGCCAGCACGTCGCGTGGACTCGGCCGAGGGCCTCGGCATCCACGTCCCGCACCGGACGGACGACGATGTCGGTCTGAACTCGGGGCTCCATGGCCAGACTCTACGCGGGCCGCCGCGCGACACGAAATCGGAACGATTCGCCAGAGGCGGCACGGTTTCCGCCGTGCGACGACTGTGGGGAAGGCACAACGCAATCCGGGGATCGTGGGGCAGAGGATACGATCGCGACTCGTGAACGTGATCTGGCGGACGATGCTCATCCACGTCCTCGCACGCGTGCGCGCACGCCGCGGCGAGCGTCTCTCGGCGACCGATGTCGGTCGCATCCGCCTCACGACGCTGCCGACCGACATCGACATCCTGATGCACATGAACAACGGCCGATACCTGTCGCTGTTCGACCTCGGCCGCTGGGATCTGCTGGTGCGCACCGGGCTGTGGGATGCGATGCGGCGCAACGGGTGGTACGCCGTCGTCTCGTCGGCGACCGTGACGTTCCGCAAGTCGCTCCAGCTGTGGCAGCGCTTCGAGATCGAGTCGCGCCTGCTCGGCCACGACGACCGCGCGCTGTACCTCGAGCACCGCGCCGTCGTCGACGGCGAGATCTACGCGCGGGTGATCATCCGGGCGCGGATGATGGACGGCCACGGCACGCCGCTGTCGCACGAGCGGCTGTTCGCGGCGACGGGACGCCCCGCCGATCTGCCCGACGTCCCCGACTGGGTGCACGAGTGGGCCGCGGCATCCCAGCTGCCGTCGACCAAGCGCCCGGCACCCAGCGTCTGGGACTGATCAGCCGGCGATCGCGGCGTGGAAGCCGTCGCGCAGCGCATCCCGCACGCTCCTGATGCTCGGACGGTCGGTCGACGACTCGCGGGCGGCGGTGAACAGCTCGCGGGCCGGAGCGCCCGGGAGGTCCACGAGGCGCACGCCCGGGGCGCCGCCCGCCCACACGAGATCGGGCAGCACACCCACGGCGTGACCCGCCGCGATGAGCCGCACGTGCGCCGTCAGGTCGGCGATCTCGAAGCGGACGTCCGGCTCGAACCCGGCGGCGCGGCACTGCTGCGTCGCCCACTGGCGGGCGGCGGTGCCCTCCGGCTCCATGATCCACGCCCGGTCGCGGAGCCCCGCGAGCCCCGTCGCGGGGTCGTCCGGAGGGAGGGCGAGGCGGATGGGGTCGACCCCCAGCACCTCGCGCTCGAGCCCCGCGCGGTGGGCGCGGGTGTGGCCGGGGTACTGCTCGGCGATGACGAGGTCGAACCGCCGCGCGGACAGCTCGAACAGCCCCTCCTCGGGCGGCACCTGCGCGACCTCGAGCCGCACGCGGGGCGCCCGTCGGGCGAGGAGGGTCATCGCATCCGGGAGCACCGACGGGACGGCCGTCTGCAGCACGGCGACCCGCACCGTCGTGGGTGCGATCCCCGGTCCTCCGGCCCCGGCATCGCCCGGGCCGGCGACGTCGAGCGACTCGAGCTCGGCGCGGGCGCGTTCGTCGAGGTCGAGGGCGCGCTCGGCGTGCGCGGCCAGCAGCATCCCGTGCTCGGTGAGCCGGACGCGACGCCCATCGGGGGCGAAGAGGGGGACGCCCGCCTCCTTCTCGAGCTGCGCCAGCTGCTGCGAGATGGTCGAGGGGCTGTACGACAGCGCCTCGGCCACGGCGGACAGCGTGCCGCGCAGCGCCAGCTCGTGGAGCAGCCTCAGCCGCCGCAGTTCGAACACGGCACTCCCGTCGGGATTCTCGATGTGTCTGGAGCCTATCCGTCCCCCGCCGTCGACGAATCCCGGCCATGAGCGGGAAGCCTGCGAGGCTGGGAGGGTGCAAGGCTGGGAGGGCGACGGCCGGACGGCCGAGCGGGAGAGCGCATGACTGACGAACACACCCCCGACCTCGCCTCGGGCGCGATCGCCCTCGCCCGGCGATGGGTCGCCGAGGCCGCCGAGATCACCGCCGCCCCCGCGGCGCGACGACTCGCCGGCGTGCTGCACGACGCGCAGGGGCTGCCGTTCACGATCGGTTTCGTCGACGGCGTCATGCGCCCGGAGAGCCTGTCCGCCGCGGCATCCCGCCTGCACCGCGTCGCCCCGCTCGTCCCCGGCTTCCTGCCCTGGTATCTGCGCGGCGCGGTGCGGGCCGGCGGCGTGCTCGCGCCGGTGCTGCCGAGCCCCGTCGTGCCGATCGCCCGGCGCGCCCTGCGCGACCTCGTCGGCCACCTCATCGTGGACGCCCGCCCCGAGAAGCTCGGCCCGGCGCTGGAGGAGCTCCGCGCGGGCGGCCACCGCCTCAACCTCAACCTGCTGGGCGAGGCCGTGCTCGGCGCCAGGGAGGCCGAGCGGCGCCTCGCGGGCATCCACGAGCTCGTCCGCCGCGCGGACGTCGACTACGTCTCGGTGAAGGTCTCGGCGATCGTGAGCCACCTCACGATGTGGGCGTTCGACGAGATCGTCGACGAAGTGGTCGAGCGCCTTCTCCCGCTGTACGTGAGCGCGGCCGCCGACGGGACCTTCCTGAACCTCGACATGGAGGAGTACCGCGACCTCGATCTCACGATCGCCGTGTTCCAGCGGCTCCTCGACGATCCGCGGCTACGGGTCCTGGAGGCGGGGATCGTCCTGCAGGCGTACCTCCCCGACGCGCTCCCGGCGCTCGACCGCCTGACCGCGTGGGCGCAGGAGCGGGTGGACGGCGGGGGCGCCGCCATCAAGGTGCGGCTGGTCAAGGGCGCGAACCTGGCGATGGAGCGGGTCGACGCCGTCATGCACGGCTGGCCGCTCGCGACGTACGGCGCGAAGGTCGACACGGATGCCGACTACCTCCGCTGCCTGGACGCCGCGATGCAGCCCGAGCGCACGCGCGCGGTGCGGCTCGGCGTCGCGGGACACAACCTGTTCGACGTCGCGTACGCGTGGCTGCTCGCGGGGGAGCGGGGCGTGCGCGGAGACATCGAGTTCGAGATGCTGCTCGGGATGGCGCAGGGGCAGGTCGAGGCGGTCTCGCGCGAGGTCGGCCACGTGCTGCTGTACGTGCCGGTGGTGCGCCCCGACGAGTTCGACGTCGCCATCAGCTACCTCGTGCGCCGCCTCGAGGAGAACGCGTCGGAGGAGAACTTCCTCTCGGCGGCGTTCGATCTGCACGACGACCCTGCGCTGTTCGAGCGCGAGCGCGAGCGGTTCGTCGCCTCGCTCGCGCGCGCGGCCGACCCCGCCCTCCCGACCGGGCCGAACCGGACGCAGGATCGAGCGACGGAGTCCGCGGCGGACGCCGGGGATGCGGCATCCGCCGGCGATCCGGCACACGCGGAGGGGTCGCGCGCGCAGACCCGGCTGCTGCGCGACGCGCCCGCCCCGGAGGACGGCGGGCTCACCCAGGCGGTGCTCGGCATCGCGCGCTCCGCCGCCGGCGACGCGGGCCTCGACACCACGCCGGTCGGTCGGTCGGCGGAGGAGGTGCTGTTCGGCGGCCAGGCGTTCGTGGAGACGGCGATCTACGCCCCGCGCGAGTCGGGGACGCGCGCCGCGGGGGCGCCGGGGTTCCGCAACGCACCGGACTCGGACCCCGCGTTGCCGGCGAATCGGGCCTGGGCCCGTGGCATCCTCGCCCGCGTCGAGACCTCCACGGCGGGGGATGCGACGATCGACGCCGCCCGGGTCGGCGACGCCGCCGCGCTCGAGGCCGTGCTGACGCGGGTGCGGGAGGCGGCCGCGCTCTGGGGCGCCCGGCCCGCGGTCGAGCGATCCGCCGTGCTCCAGGCGGCCGCGCGATCGCTCGGGGCGCGCAGGGGGCTGCTGATCGAGGTCGCCGCCTCCGAGACCGGGAAGGTGTTCGCCGAGGCCGACGTGGAGGTGAGCGAGGCCGTCGACATGGCCCGCTACTACGCCGCGACCGCGCGCGAGCTCGACAGTGTGAGCGGCGCCGTGTTCGTGCCGTCCCGCGTGACCGTCGTCGCGCCGCCGTGGAACTTCCCGCTCGCGATCCCCGCAGGCGGCGTGCTGGCCGCGCTGGCCGCCGGCTCGGGCGTCGTGTTCAAGCCCGCGCACCTGTCGCGGCGCTGCGCCGCCGTCATCGCGGAGGCGCTGTGGGATGCCGGCGTGCCGCGCGACCTCCTGGCGCTCGTCGCCCTCGACGACCGCGAGCTCGGCGAACGCCTCATCTCGCACGCGGGCGTCGACCGCGTCATCCTCACCGGGGCGTACGAGACCGCGGCGCTCTTCCGCTCGTGGCGGCCCGACCTGCCGCTCCTCGCCGAGACGAGCGGCAAGAACGCGATCGTGATCGCGCCGTCCGCCGACATCGACCTGGCGGTGGCCGACCTCGTGAAGAGCGCGTTCGGCCACGCGGGGCAGAAGTGCTCCGCGGCATCCCTCGCGATCCTGGTCGGCCCGGTCGGGCACTCGCAGCGGTTCGCGCGCCAGCTGGTGGATGCTGTGACTTCGCTGCGCGTCGGGCCGCCGTCGGTTCCGACCTCGGAGATCGGGCCGGTCATCGAGGTGCCGCACGGCAAGCTCGCGTGGGCCCTGACCACCCTCGACGAGGGCGAGCGGTGGCTCGTCGAGCCGCGGCTGCTCGACCTCGGGCCCGAGACGGCCGGGCGCTACTGGACGCCGGGAGTGCGCGTCGGCGTGCGGCCGGGGTCGCGCTTCCACCGCGAGGAGTTCTTCGGCCCGGTGCTCGGGATCATGCACGCGTCGTCGCTCGCCCACGCGATCGAGCTGCAGAACGGCGTGGAGTACGGCCTCACCGCCGGGCTCCACACCCAGAACCCCGACGACCTGGAGCTGTGGCTCGATCGCGTCGAGGCCGGCAACCTCTACGTCAACCGCGGCATCACCGGGGCGATCGTGCAGCGGCAGCCCTTCGGCGGCTGGAAGCGGTCGTCGGTCGGTGCGGGAGCCAAGGCGGGCGGGCCGAACTATCTCATCGGCCTCGGGTCGTGGCGTCCGTCCGCGGGGGCGACCGGGTCGGCGACGCTGCACCTGCGCGGCCTCGACTCGCGCATCACGGCGATCATCGAGGCGGCGCAGCCCTCGCTCGCGTACGAGCAGTTCGACTGGCTGCGCCGCGCCGCCCTGTCGGACGCGATCGCGTGGGACCGCGAGTTCGGCCAGGTCCGCGACGTCTCGCACCTCGGCGTCGAGCGCAACCTCTTCCGCTACCGCCCGGTGGCGTCGGCGGTGCGGGCGACGGCGGATGCCGGGTGGCCCGCGACGCTGCGCGTCGCACTCGCCGCCGTCCGCGCCGGTGCACCGTTCACGCTGAGCGCCGCCGCCGGCCTGCCTCCTGAGGTTCGGCGGGCGCTGAGCGAGCTCGGGGTCGGCGTGTTCGTCGAGTCGGACGCGGAGTGGCTGCAGCGGCTGACCGCGCCCGACATCGTCGCCGCGGCGGCGGACGAGGCATCCGCCCCCCGGCCGTCGCGCGTGCGGCTCGTCGGCGCGCCCGCGTCGGTGGGTGCCCTTCACCGTGCGCTGGCCGAGGCGGTCGCCGGCGACCCCGACCTCGCCGTCTACGCGGACGAGGTGACGACGGCCGGCCGGCTCGAGCTGCTGCCCTTCCTGCACGAGCAGGCGATCGCGATCACCGCGCACCGGTTCGGCAACCCCGACCCGTGGTCGGAGGGCGTGATCTGAGGGGCGGGTGGGGTTCGGGTCCACGTCCTATCGTTGTCGCATGACCGATCCCGCCCGCATGCACGCCATCTCGCACGAGACGACCGCGATCGTCGAGGACGTGCTCGACTACGCCCGGCGGCGCGCGCTGTACGAGGACATCCCCCTCGACAAGCCGCTCAACCCGCGCGACCTCGCCCGCCTGGCGCCGAACACGATCACCGACCGCGGGATCGGCGCCCGTCGGGCCGCTGCGCTGTTCGAGAACGTGCTGGCCCCCGCGTGCCTCTCGACCGATCATCCCGGGTACCTGTCGTTCATCCCGTCGGCGCCGAGCAAGGCCGCCGTCGCGTTCGACGTGATCGTGTCGGCGTCGTCGGTCTACGGCGGCTCGTGGCTCGAAGGCGCCGGGGTCGTGTACGCCGAGAACGAGGTGCTGCACTGGCTCGCGTCCGAGTTCGGGCTGCCCGAGGGGTCGGGCGGCGTGTTCGTCCAGGGCGGGACGATCGGCAACCTCTCCGCGCTGGTGGCGGCACGGGATGCCGCGCGCCGACGCAACCGCGTGGCCGAGGTCGCCGACCCCGACCGGTGGGTCGTCGTCTGCAGCGCGGAGGCGCATTCGTCGATCGCGTCCGCGGCATCCGTCATGGACGTCGAGGTCGTGACCGCCGCCCCCGACGCGGGCGGGCGGCTGCACGGGGATGCGGTGGCCGCCGCGCTCGACGCGCACGGCGACGCGGTGTTCGCGGTGGTGGCGACCGGCGGCACGACGAACTTCGGGATCGTCGACGACATCGCCTCGATCGCGTCCGTGACCACCGAGCGCGGGGTGTGGCTGCACGTCGACGGGGCGTACGGGCTCGCGGCGATGCTCGTTGACCGGATGCGGCCGGCGTTCGAGGGGGTGGAGTTCGCCGACTCGCTCATCGTCGACCCGCACAAGTGGCTGTTCGCGCCGTTCGACGCCTGCGCGCTGATCTACCGCGACCCGGCGGGCGCGCGCCTCGCCCACACCCAGCACGCCGAGTACCTCGACACGCTCACCGACAGCGCCGACTGGAATCCGTCCGACCTCGCCATCCAGCTCACCCGCCGCGCCCGCGGGCTGCCGCTGTGGTTCTCGCTCGCCACGCACGGCACCGCGCAGTACCGGGCGACGATCGACCACGGCATCCGGCTCGCGCGGCGGATCGCCGACGAGATCGAGGCGCGCGACGGGCTGTCACTCGTGCGGGAGCCGCAGCTCTCGGTCGTCGTGTTCCGCCGGGACGGCTGGACCCTCGCCGACTACCAGGCGTGGTCCGACCGGCTGCTCGACGATCAGGTCGGCTTCGTCGTCCCCAGCGCCCACGCGGGCGAGCCGGTGCTGCGCTTCGCGATCATCAGCCCGCTCACGACCTGGGAGAAGCTGGTCGAGATCCTCGACACCCTGGCCTGACCGCGCGGACCTGGGCTGCCGGCCTGCGTGCGCGAAAACTCGGACGCCTCGGGCGACACGCCGGCCCCGGATGCCGCTGCCCGGCGTGTCGTGCGGGACGGTCCGCGTTTTGCAACCGCGGCACCGCCGTTCGACGGTGGTCAGACCGCGCGCGGGTCAGACCGGCGCGGCGGCAGCCGAGGCCGGCGACAGGGCGGACGCGAGACGCCCGAGCGCGTCGGGGGCAGCGCCGAGGGCCGCAGCGGCGAGAAGGGCTGCGCCGACGACGGGCGGTGCGTCCACCACGACGGGCCGCGCGTGCGGAGCGTGCTCCGCGAGGCGCTGCCGGACGCCGCGCATCAGGCGCTCGTCGCCCCCGGCCACCACCCCGCCCCCGAGGACCACCGGAATGCCGGCGCCGAGCAGATCGAGGCGGCGGAGGGCGGCGGCCGCGAGCGCGACGATCTCCTCGGCCTGCCGGTCGACGAGGCCGGCGGCCACCGCATCCCCGTCCGAGGCCGCCGCGAACACCGCGGGCGCCACGGCGGACAGCGCGGCCATCGGCAGACGCCCGAAGTGGAGCGCGCGGATCACATCGTCCACCGACCCGAGGCCGAGCGCGACCGGCACCGCCCCGGTCAGGGCGGTCTCCGGTCCGCGCCCGTCGACCGCCCGCGCCGCGTGCCACAGCGCCTGCTCGCCGAGCTGCCACCCGCCGCCCCAGTCGCCGCTGATGGCGCCGAGCGCGGGGAAGCGCACCACGCGGCCGTCCCGCCGCACGCCGATCGCATTGATGCCCGTGCCGCACACGACCGCGGCGGCATCCGGCTCGTCGGTCCCCGCCCGCAGCAGAGCGAACAGATCGTTCTCGATGACGAGCGCCTCGGCATCCGCGGGTGCCCAGGATGCCGCGGCCGCTGCGGCCCGGAAGGCGGCGTACTCCTCGGGGAGGTCCACGCCGGAGAGGTAGCAGTGCACCCGCACGGGCGCCGCACCGAGCTGCGCGATCAGCGCGCCCACGAGCCCGTCGACGACGCCGAGGGCACGGTCGAGTCCGAGGATCTGCGGACTCGACCCTCCCGCCCGCGCCCGCGCGAGCACCGCGCCGCTCGCGTCCACCGCGAGCGCATCCGTCTTGCCGCCGCCGCCGTCGATCGCGATCGCGTACTGCGGATGGGCCCGCGTCACGCCCACGCGAGGTGCTCCCGGTTCGCGGTGACGAGCAGGTCGGTGAGCTTCTCGGCGCGGTCGTACTGCTGCACGAGCGGGTGGGCCGTCATCGCGCGGAGCACCCGATCGCGGCCGCCGTGGACCGCGGCATCCAGGGCCAGGCGCTCGTACCCGGCGACGTGCGCGATCAGCCCCGCCACATCGTCGGGCAGCGGTTCCACCGGCAGTGCCGCGACGCCGGATGCCCCGACCGTCGCCGGAACCTCGATGACGTGGTCGTCGGGGAGGAAGGGCAGGGTGCCGTCGTTGCGGAGGTTGACGACCTGGACGTCGCCGTGGTCGGTCCGCAGCGACGCGATGAGGTCCACCGCCGCCTCGGAGTAGAAGGCGCCGCCGCGCTTCGCGAGCGCCTCGGGCTTCGTGTCCTGCGCGGGGTCGGCGTACAGCTCGAGGAGCTGACGCTCGACGTCCTGCACGGCATCGGCTCGGGTCGGGGCGCCGAGCTGCTCGCGCAGCACCTCGTCGTGCGCGTAGTAGTAGCGCAGGTAATAAGACGGGAGCATCCCGAGGAGGTCGAGCAGGTGCGCGGGCAGCTCGACATCGGCCGCGAGCTCGTCGCGCCGCGATGACAGCAGCCCCGGCAGCGCATCGCGCTCCCCGTCCGCGTCGGAGACCCAGGCGTGCCGCTCCCACGTGAGGTGGTTGAGGCCGACGTGTCCGAGCTGCACGCGCTCGGGCGCGACGTCGAGCATGCGCGCGAACGACCGCTGGAAGCCGATCGCCACGTTGCACAGGCCCACCGCCCGATGACCCTCCTGGAGGAGGGCGCGGGTGACGATGCCGACCGGGTTCGTGAAGTCGACGATCCAGGCATCCGGCTTCGCGTGCCGCCGCACCGCATCCGCGACGCGCAGCACCACCGGGACCGTGCGCAGCGCCTTCGCGAAGCCGCCGGGTCCCGTGGTCTCCTGCCCGATGCATCCGCATTCGTGCGGCCACGTCTCGTCGCCGCGCCGCGCATCCTGCCCGCCGACGCGGAGCTGGATGAGGACCGCGTCGGCATCCGACACCCCGGCAACGAGATCCCCGGTCACGCGGATGCGGCCGGAGTGGCCGGCGGCGCGGAACATCCGCTCGCTCATCCCTCCGACGAGCCGCAGCCGCTCGGGGTCCGGGTCGACGAGCCACAGCTCCTCGATCGGCAGCTCCGCACGCATGCGGGCGAACCCGTCGACGAGCTCGGGGGTATAGGTGGATCCGCCACCCACGACGGCGAGCTTCACAGACTCATCCCTTCCGCTTTCCGTTCCGCGTTCCTCCGGGCGACCGCGGTCATCCCTTCACGCCTGTCAATGTCACGCCCTCGACGAACGCGCGCTGCGCGAAGAAGAACACGATCACGATCGGCACCGTGACGATGAGGGTCATCGCCATCGTGATGCCCCAGTCCGTGCCGTGCGCCCCGCGGAAGCTGGCAAGGCCGTAGGCGATCGGCCACGCGTCGCTGTTCTCGGACGTGTAGAGCAGCGGGCCGAAGTAGTCGTTCCACGACGCGAAGAACATGAAGATCGCGGCTGCCGCGATGCCGGGGCGCGCCATCGGCAGCATCACGCGCCACAGCACGCTGAACTCGCCCGCGCCGTCGATGCGCGCGGCGTCCGCGTACTCCGTCGGGATCGTCAGGAAGAACTGCCGCAGCAGGAACACCGAGAACGCGTCGCCGAGCAGGTTCGGCAGGATGAGCGGCCACAGCGTGCCGGTGAGACCGAGCTGCGACCACATCACGTAGATCGGCACCGCCGTCACCTGCGGCGGCAGCAGCATCGCCACGATGATCGCGACGAACAGCGCGTTGGAGCCCCGGAAGCGCACCTTCGCGAGGGCGTAGGCCGCGGGCACGCTCGACAGGAGCATGAACAGGGTCGCGAGGACGGCGTAGAGCAGCGAATTGCCGAACCACCGCAGGAGGGGCGCCTCGGTGAACGCGCGCACGTAGTTGCCGAGGGTGAAGGGCTGCGGCCACAGTGCTCCGGTGAGCGTCTGGTTGCTCGTCATGAACGACGTGAGCAGCACGAACACCACCGGGAACAGGAAGAGGAGCGCGAGGACCACGAGCACCGCGTGCTCGGCGATCCACAGCAGCACCGTGCTCGGGCGGCGCACCCGGCGCCGGGTGGGGGCGGCGGCCGGATCGAGGACCGCGGTCGCGGCATCCATCGTCGTCATCGTGCTCCCTCCGGGGTGAACGCCTTGACGCGGCGCAGGAGCAGCACCAGGAACAGGGCGGCGACGACGAAGAGCACCACGGCCATCGCGCTCGCGTAGCCGAGCTGGTAGTTGCTGAAGCCGCGCACGTACAGCCACTGCGTGTAGGTGAGGAGGGAGTCGTCGGGGTAGCCGATGACGTCGCCCGATCCGCCGCCGACCGTGGCCTTGCCGCTCGCGACCGTCGACGCGACGGCGGCCTCGGTGAAGTACTGCAGCGCGGCGATGATCCCGGTGATCACGGCGAACAGCAGCACCGGGCCCATGCTCGGGAGGGTCACGTACCGCACCTTCTGCAGGCCGTTCGCGCCGTCGAGGGATGCCGCCTCGTACTGCTCGGTCGGAACGTCGAGGAGCGACGCCAGGAAGATGATCATGATGTCGCCCATCACCCAGATCCCGAGGATCACGAGCGACGGCTTCGACCACGCCGGGTCGTTGAACCACAGCGGTCCGGTGATGCCGAACGCCTTGAGCACCTGGTTGACCGGGCCCGTGCCGGGGTTGAAGAGGAAGACGAACGCCACGACGCTCGCCACCGGCGGCACGAGGGACGGGAGGTAGAACAGGGTGCGCCAGAACCCCGACGCGGTGCGGGCGCGGGCGAGCAGGCCTGCGATGCACAGCGCGGTGATGATCCGGATGGGCACGAGGAACACGACGAACCACAGCGTGTTCAGCACCGCCGTGCCGATCAGCGGATCCTGCGTGAAGAGGTACGTGTAGTTCCGCAGCCCGATCCAGACCGGCGGCGAGACGAGGTTGAAGCTCGTGAACGAGTAGTACACGCTCGCGATCAGCGGGTACACGAAGAAGATCAGCAGCCCGAGCAGCACCGGGCCGATGAGGGCGAGGACGACGAGGCGTCGCCGCAGCGCCGCGCGCGAGCGTCGGGGCGCGGGGCGGACGGCTGTCGCCGCCCGCCCGCGCACCGGTGCGGTCGTGGTCACTAGGGGCCCGTCGTCAGCGCGAGCGCGTCGTTGATCTGCTTGTCGACGTTCTTCAGGCCCGCCTGCAGGTCGCCGCCCGATCCGGACTGGTACTTCGTCCAGAAGTCGTTGAACGTCTGCTGGTACCCCGCGCCGACCGGGCTCGGGGGCGTCGTGGCGGAGTGCGGGCTCTGCATCACGTCGAGGAACGTCTGGAACTGCGGAGGCAGGCTCAGGTTCGACGACCCCAGCGCGTCCTTCGTCGTGGGCACGTTGCCGAGGCCGTTCGCGAGCTTCACGATGGCATCGGTGTCGGTCGTCAGGTACTTCAGGAGCGCCCACGCCAGCTCGGGGTTCTTCGAGCCCTTGCCGATGCCGGCGATGTTGCCGGTGATGTAGCCGCCGCCGTACAGGTCGGTGTGGTCGTCCGCGGTCGGGAACGGAGCGGTGCCGTAGTTCAGCCCGGGCTTCTGGTCCTTGATGAAGGCGACGCGCCACTCGCCGTCGAGGTTCATCGCGACCTGGCCGGTCTGGAACGCGTTGTCGGCGGAGAACTCCTGCCCGAGGCCCGCGCTGAAGGCGTTGAGCTTGTCGTACCCGATCTTCTTGACGAACGCGGACTGCCACTGGATCAGCTGGGTCCACCCCGGCGACGAGCTGATGGCGGACTTGCCGTCCTTCGTCAGCCACTGCGCGTCGGCGGCGGGACCGTAGTGCGCCGCGGCGTTCTCCGCCCAGCCCATCAGCGGGTTGAAGCCCAGCGTCTTGATCGACCCGTCCGCGTTGTACGTCGTCATCTTCACGGCCATGTCCTCGAGCTCGGTGAGCGTCTTGGGCGGGGCCGAGTAGCCGAACTTCGCCAGGATGTCCTTGTTGTAGTACAGGCCGTACACGTCGGCGAGCATCGGCATCGCGCAGCGCGTCCCGTCGAACTCGGTGTACGAGCGGGTCGTGTCCGAGAGCTGGTTCAGGTCGACGCCGTCGCGCTTGATGTAGGGAGACAGGTCGAGGAACGCCCCGGAAGAGCAGAAGCTGCCGACGATGTCGGTCGAGTACGAGACGCCGACGTCGACGCTCTTGCCCGCGGCGATCGCCTTCGTGAGCTTCTCGTCGTCCTGGCCGCTGTGCACGTCGACCTTCACATCCGGGTACTTCTTCTCGAAGTCGTCGACGACGGACTGGATGACCTTCGCCTCCCGATCGCTGAAGAAGTGCCAGAGCGACACGGTTCCCTTGAGGTGGGTGGGCGCCGCCGAGGCGACGCTCGGGCTGCCGCCCGACGAGCCGGAGCATCCGGCCAGGGCGATCGCGCCCGCGACCGCGAGTGCGGCGACGGCGGCGAGCCGCTTGGTGGTGATCACGTGGTGACCTCTCTTCCGTGGGGGATGGGGTGGTGCCGGGGTGGAGGTGGTGCAGGTCAGATGGCGATGCGGTCGAGGCGGTCGAACAGGCTCGTGCGGAGGCTCGTGAGCAGGTGCTCGCGACTCCCCTCGAGCACCGGATGCCGCGGCACCCCGGTCGCGGCGATGTCGGGGTTCCATTGGCCGTCGCGGCGGATCTCCGCCGCGACGGCCGTCGCCAGGGCGTCGCCGCAGGCGGCGCCCGTCGGCCCGCCGATCACGACGCGCTCGGGGTCGAGGAGGGCGAGCACCGGCACGATGCCGAGCGCCACGCGCGGGGCCAGAGCCGCGACGACGCGCGCCCGCACCGCGGCATCCGTCTCGAGGGTCGCGATCGCGGCGCGGTAGCTGCTCCCGTCGCCGCCCGCGGCCTGGGTGAGCGCGGCCACGGGCAGGCCGCCGATGAGGTCCTGCAGCTCGACGGCGTCCGGGTCGAGGTCGACCGCCGTGCGGGGGACCGGGAGGTAGCCGATCTCGCCCGCCCCGCCGGAGATCCCGCGATGCACGGCGCCGCCGAGGTCGGTGGCGAGCCCCAGCCCTTCGCCGAGCCAGAGCAGCGCGAAACCGCCGAGGCCCTGGCCCGCGCCCGCGGAACGTTCGGCGATCGCGGCGAGGTTCACGTCGTTCTCGATCGTCACGGTGACCCCGAGGTCGTCCTCGACGTGGGCGCGCACGGACGTGAGAGGCCATCCGGCGAGCGTGTCGGCGAACCGCAGCTCGTCGGTGCGGGGGTCGACGGCGCCCTGCACCCCGATGCACACCGCGTCGATGCGCGACTCGTCGACGTCGGCGGCCGCGCAGGCCTCTTGGATGCCGCGGCGGACGTCGCCCGCCGGCGTCCGGTCGCTCCCGGTCAGCGTCACCTCGGCGACGGGCTGCGGCGATCCCGTGACGTCGACGACGGTGGAGCGCATGGTCTGGCTGTCGATGTCGATCGCGACGCCGAGCGCCTGGTCGGTGCGGACGGCGTAGGTCGCCGCGTTGGGTCCGCGGCCGCCGGACACCTCGCCGACGGCGCGGATCAGCTCGACCGATTCCAGCCGCTGGACCATCTGCGACGCCGTGGGCTTGGACAGTCCGGTGAGCTCACCGAGCCGATTGCGGGTGAGCGCGCCGTGGTCGAGCAGCAGCTGCAGCGCGGCGCGGTCGTTGCGCGCTCGCAGCCACGCGGGTGTTCCGGGGACGGTCCTGTCGGTCATCCTCATCCCTCCGTCGGAACGTCGATGACCGGGAATGTATCAGTAAAGTTTCCTAACAGCAATGGTGGGTTCGAGCGCCGGCCCGCCCGCCCGCCGGGGCGGCGCCCTCGCGGCCCGCCCCGCCCCGCCCGCCGGGGCGGCGCCCTCGCGGCCCGCCCCGCCCCGCGCGAAAAGTCGGACGTGCCTCCCGACACGCCGTGGCTCGGATGCCGCGACCCGGCGTGTCGCCACCTCCGTCCGTGTTCCGTGACGCCGCCCCGCCCCGGCCCGCCCCGGCGCCCCGCCCGCCCCGCCCCGGCCCCGCCGCCCCCGCCCCGCCCCGGCCCCGCCGCCCCCGCCCCGCCGCCCCCGCCGTCCGTGCCCCGGATGCCGCCCGCCCCCGGCCCCCACTCCCCACGACGCGGTCGATAGGCTCGCGGGGTGGGCGTGGCGATGGCAGTGGACGTGGGCGGGACCAAGGCGGAGGCGGCGCTGGTCCGCGACGACGGGTCGATCGTCGAGGGCACGCGCTCGCGCGTCCCGACGGGCGCATCGGCGGATGCCGCCACCCTGCGCGGTGCCATCGACGAGCTCGTGCGGACCTGCGCCGCCTCTCCCGAATGGACGGAGGTGACCGCCGCGGGCATCGGGTCCGCGGGCCCCGTCGACCTGCCGACCGGCGCGATCTCGCCGATCAACATGACGGACGTCCGCGACTTCGGGATCGTCGACGCGATCCGCGCCTCGAGCGGCCTGGCCGACGTCGTCCTCCGTCTGGACGGCACCTGCATCGCGCTCGCCGAGCTGTGGCTCGGCGCGGCTCGCGGCATCCGGAACGCGATCGTCATCGTCGTGTCCACCGGTGTCGGCGGGGGGATCGTGTCCGACGGCCGCCTCGTCGCCGGTCGCAGCGGCAACGCCGGCCACGTGGGTCAGGTCGTGATCCAGCAGGTCGAGGCATCCCCTGCCGCGGCCACCGTGGAGGGCATCGCATCCGGACCGCACACCGTGGCGTGGGCGCAGGAGCGGGGGTGGCCCGGTGTGACGGGCGAGGACCTGGCGGCCGCCTACCGTGCCGGAGACCCCGTCGCCACGGCCGCCGTCGCCCGTTCGGCCGGCGCGGTCGGCGTCGGCCTGCTCGACGCGGCGACGCTCCTCGACCTGGAGCTCGCCGTCATCGGCGGCGGATTCTCCTTCGTCGCCGACGACTACCCGGCCCAGGTGGAGGCGGCCATCCGCGCGGCCGCCGTCAACGGCTACGCGGGCCGGATGCGGGTGGTGCGGGCCGAGCTCGGCGGTGACGCGCCCCTCGTCGGCGCCGCCGCCCTGGTCCACCGCCGCGACCTGCTCGGCTGACGCCCGACGTCTCGTCCGTGGTCTCCGCGGGTGCGCGTGCAGAACTCCACGGTTTCGCCGCCGCAGGCCGCACGTCGAGGCCAGATCCGGCCGATCCGGCGCACATCCATGGAGTTCTGCACGCCGCCCACTCCCCGGCGGCAGGGGACCCGCCGCGCCGACGGCGGCTCTCCAGGAGGGCATGAGACAATCGACGAGGCGTGCCCGTGTCGTCGGCTTCTCCAGCCCCGCCGGGCCTGTGGACAGCGTCCGCCATCCCCTTCACGAGGAGAGAAATGTCGACGCAGCACACGTCCGCTCCCGAGATCGTCTCGGGCACGGCATCCGATCGGATCCCGCAGCACCGCCGCTACCTGATGTGCCGGCCGGAGTATTTCACGGTGACCTACAGGATCAATCCGTGGATGGAGCCGGCCAACCCCACCGACACCGCCAAGGCCGTCGCGCAGTGGCAGACGCTGCACGACGCGTACATCGCCCTCGGGCACGAGGTCGAGCTGATCGACCCGATCCCCGGCCTTCCCGACATGGTCTACACGGCCAACGGCGGGTTCGTGATCGACGGCGTCGCGCTCGGCGTCAAGTTCCGCGTCGACGAGCGCCGGGGCGAAGAGCGGCCGTTCATGGACTGGTTCGCCTCGCACGGGCTCGAGGTCGTCGAGCCCGTGCTCGTGCAGGAGGGCGAGGGCGACTTCCTGCTGGTCGGCGACACGATCCTCGCGGGCATGGGGTTCCGCTCCACGGGCGAGAGCCATCGCGAGCTCGCCGAGGTGTTCGGCAAGGAGGTCGTGTCGCTCACGCTCGTCAATCCGAGCTTCTACCACCTCGACACCGCGATCGCCGTGCTCGACCCGGTGCAGGGCCCGGGTGGTGTCGAGCGCGCCAACATCGCGTACCTCCCCTCGGCGTTCGACGACCGCAGCCGCGCCATCCTCGAGGAGCGCTACCCCGACGCGATCCTCGTGTCGGATGAGGACGGCGCCGTGTTCGGCCTGAACGCCGCGAGCGACGGACGCAACGTCTTCATCTCGCCGCGCGCCACCGGATTCGCCGCCCAGCTGCGCGAGCGCGGCTACACCCCGGTCCCGATCGACCTGTCCGAGCTGCTGCTCGGCGGTGGCGGGATCAAGTGCTGCACGCTCGAGCTGCGCGGCCGTGCCAACGGGGGTGCGTGATGAGCACGATGCCCGGTCTCGACGACGCGGCGGCGGAGCTCATCCACGCCGAGGACGAGCACCTCGCCCACAACTACCACCCGCTTCCCGTCGTCATCGCGCGCGGCGAGGGCGCGTGGGTCACCGACGTCGAGGGCAAGCGCTATCTCGACCTGCTGTCCGCGTACTCGGCCCTCAACTTCGGGCACCGGCATCCGGCGATCGTCGCCGCCGCCACCGAGCAGCTCGGCCGCCTGACGCTCACCAGCCGGGCGTACCACAACGACCGGCTGGGCGCGTTCGCCGCCGCCCTCGCGGAGCTGTGCGGCAAAGACCTCGTCCTCCCGATGAACACGGGCGCCGAAGCGGTCGAGACGGGCATCAAGGTCGCGCGCGCGTGGGCCTACCGCGTGAAGGGCGTGCCGGCGGATGCCGCGACCGTCGTCGTCGCGAACGGCAACTTCCACGGCCGCACCACCACGATCGTCGGGTTCAGCGACGACCCGGACGCGCGCGACGGCTTCGGGCCGTTCACGCCCGGGTTCGTGCACGTGCCGTTCGGCGATGCGGCGGCGATCGAGGCCGCGATCGACGAGAACACGGCCGCCGTGCTCATCGAGCCGATCCAGGGCGAGGCCGGGGTCATCATCCCGCCGGACGGGTACCTCCGCGCCGTCCGCGAGATCTGCACGCGGCGCAACGTGCTCTTCATCGCCGACGAGATCCAGTCCGGCCTGGGTCGCGTGGGCGAGACGTTCGCGTGCGACCGCGAGGCCGTCGTGCCGGACCTCTACCTGCTCGGCAAGGCACTGGGGGGCGGCATCCTGCCGGTGTCGGCCGTCGTCGCCGACCGCGAGATCCTGGGCGTCATCCGCCCGGGCGAGCACGGGTCGACCTTCGGCGGCAACCCGCTCGCCGCGGCCGTCGGCCTCCGGGTCGTCGAGATGCTGCAGACCGGCGAGTTCCAGCGCCGCGCCGCGGCGCTCGGCGAGCACCTCGCCGCGAAGCTCGACGCGCTCGTGGGCCACGGCGTCACTGCCGTGCGCATCGCGGGGCTGTGGGCGGGCATCGACATCGACCCCGCCGTCGGCACCGGCCGGGCGGTCGCGGAGCGGCTCCTCGCCCGCGGCGTCCTCGTCAAGGACACGCACGGGCAGACGATCCGCATCGCCCCTCCGCTGGTCGTGCGCGGGACCGAGCTCGACTGGGCCGTGGAGCAGCTCACGCTCGTCCTCGCGGACTGACACGCGACCGTTTACGGACGAGACACGCCGCCTAGGGACGCAACCACGCGGCGTGTCTCGTCCGTAAACGGATGGAGGTCGAGGTCAGTAGACCTGGATCAGGATCTCGGGCCACCCGGAGGCGCCGTCGGGAGCCGGCTGAGCCTGGGTCTGCGTCTGGGTCTCGCCGTCCTTGTTGGTCGCGCGGCACCGGATGAAGTGCTCGCCCTTCGTGGCCGTCCACGGCATCATCCACTGGACCCACGTGTCGTCCGAGATCGCGGCCGCGAGGGTCGCCTCCCGCCACGGACCCTCGTCGATGGAGACCTCCACCTTCGACACCCCGACGTGCTGCTGCCACGCCACGCCCGCGATCACGGTGTCGCCGGCCTTGAGATCCTGCTTGCGCCGCGGGCGGTCGATGCGCGACTCGAGCTTGATCGGACCGCGCTCCGACCACCCCTCGGTCGTCCAGTACGCGACGGCCTTGTCGAAGCGTGTCACCTCGAGGTCGACGACCCACTTCGTCGCCGAGACGTAGCCGTAGAGGCCGGGCACGACCATCCGGACCGGGAAGCCGTGCTCCACGGGCAGGGGCTCGCCGTTCATCCCGACGGCGAGGATCGCGTTGCGGTCGTCGGTGAGCACCTCGAGCGGGGTTCCGGCGGTGAACCCGTCGACGGAGGTCGAGAGCACCATGTCGGCGTCGGCGTGCGGCATCGCCCGCGCGAGCAGATGGCGGAGGGGGTAGCCGAGCCACTTCGCGGTGCCGATGAGGTCGCCGCCGACCACGTTGGACACGCACGTCAGCGTCGTGTAGCTCTCCTCGAGGGGGAGTGCGAGCAGCTCGTCCCACGTGAGCGTGACCTCGTTGTCGACCATCCCGTGGATGCGCAGCTCCCAGTCCGCCGTCGACACCTGCGGCACGACGAGGGCCGTGTCGATCCGGTAGAAGCTCTCGTTCGGCGTGATCACGGTCGCGAGGCCCGGGATGCCGAGCTCGGCGTCGGCGGGCACGGGAGCGGCGGCGACCGCGGGTTTCGGCAGGCGGATGGCGGCGCGCACCGCGGATGCCGCGCGCGCGCCGGTCTGCAGCACCGTCCCTCCGGCGGCGGCGAGGATGCCGACGACGGCCGCCGCTCCGGTCGCGATGAGGAAGCGGCGGCGACTCGGTCCCGGCGGGGAGGACAGGGTCGGGTCCGCGCCGGGGTCGGGCGGGGGAGGCGTCGAGGTCGGTGCGGGCGGGATCGCACCGGGCGGGATCGCGCCGGAGTCGGTCTCGGGCGGGGTCGGGCCGGACCCGGTCTCGGGCGGGGCGGCGGCTGTGGCGGGAGCGCCCGTAGCGCCGGTGGCCGGGGTGGCGGTGACGCCGGACTCGGGCGCGGCCGATGCTGCGGTGTGCGGGGCGGCGGCATCCGCGGCCTCGTCCGTGCGCGACGTGCGCGTCAGCGGGACGAGCCGCACGAGCGGGCCGATGGCGATCGCCGCGACGATGCCGGCGACGGCGGAGGGCGCCCACGCGATGTTGCCGGCGTCGGCACGCGTGAGGGCGGCGGCGACCCCCGCGGCTCCGAGCACGAGGCAGAGGACGCGACCAGCCGGCGGGAGGCGGGACTGCAGCAGCCCCGCGAGTGCCGCGACGACGATGAGGGCGATCGCGATGCCCGTGAGCAGCGCGGCCTTGTCGTTCGTGCCGAAGAGCGAGATCGCGGTCTCTTTGGCCCAGGGCGGCGCGAAGCCGATGAGCACCGCGCCGATCGCGCCGAACGGGCTCGAGGCGGGCGCGGTGAGCGCGGCGATGAGCTCGCCGAGTCCGGCGCCGAGGACGACGGACGCCACCCCCGCCGCAGCGGCGGCGGGCCGGGATCGCGCCGAGGCTGCCACGAGGTGAAGCCTACGTCGCGACCGGTCCCGCGGACCCGGTCGACGGACATTGTCCCCGATTCGAAAGGATCTCGGCCGACGGGCTCGCCGCCGCGGCCGGCGACGCGTGCAGAACTCCACGGATCGGGTGGGGATTCGGGGAGAACGGCTGTCGAGGCCTACGGCGCCCGCCGATCCGTGGAGTTCTGCCCGGCGGGTCGCGGAGAACGCCTCCAAAATCGGCCGATCACGGTACCGGGCGGCGACCCGCACCCGTCCCGCGGCCGATCGTGAGTAGTTGCCGACGGCGGCCGCACCCCCGGCGCGACGCGCTCGCGACGGCAGGAATCTCCGAAACATCTCGGCAACACGGTGCGGACTAGGGTGTTCGCATGGGAGACCTCTTCGACGGCTACGGCTCGACGCTGGCGCCCCGCAAGACCCCCCAAGGACTCCCCGCGTTCGACGAGATGTTCGGGCATCCCGAGCATCCCGGTGCCACCGCCGACTCGCGCGAGGCCTATCGGGAGCTCTACCGCGTGCTCGCCCAGATGACCCAGGAGGAGCTGCGGGGGCGCACCGACTCGCTCGCCAGCTCGTACCTCGCCCAGGGCGTCACGTTCGACTTCGCCGGCGAGGAGCGGCCGTTCCCGCTCGACGCCGTCCCCCGCATCATCGACTTCGCGGAGTGGTCGCACATCGAGGCCGGAGTCAAGCAGCGCGTGCGCGCGCTCGAGGCGTTCCTCGACGACGTCTACGGCCGCCAGAACTGCGTGCGGGATGGCGTCGTCCCCGCGCAGCTCATCGCGTCCAGCCAGTACTTCTACCGCCAGGCCGCGGGCATCCACAGCGCGAACGGCGTGCGCATCCAGGTGTCCGGGATCGACCTCATCCGCGACGAGCACGGCCAGATGCGCGTGCTCGAAGACAACGTGCGTGTTCCGTCGGGCGTCAGCTACGTCATCTCCAACCGCCGGGTGATGGCCCAGACGCTGCCGGAGCTGTTCGTGTCGATGCACGTCAGGCCGGTCGGCGACTATCCGAACAAGCTCCTCGCGGCGCTGCGCGCATCCGCCCCGCCCGGGGTCGAGGACCCGAACGTCGTCGTGCTCACGCCCGGCGTGTACAACTCGGCGTACTTCGAGCACACGCTGCTCGCGCGGCTGATGGGCGTCGAGCTCGTCGAGGGGCGCGACCTGCTGTGCGTCGGCGGCCGCGTGTTCATGCGCACGACGCGCGGACCGAAGCGCGTCGACGTGATCTACCGCCGCGTCGACGACGACTTCCTGGATCCGCTGCAGTTCCGCGCCGACTCGATGCTCGGCGCGCCCGGGCTGATGCTCGCCGCGCGCCTCGGCAATGTCACGATCGCCAACGGCGTGGGCAACGGCGTCGCCGACGACAAGCTGCTGTACACGTACACGCCCGACCTGATCCGGTACTACCTCTCCGAGGAGCCGATCCTCCCGATCGTCGACACCTGGCGGCTCGAGGATCCGGGCGCGCTCGAGGAGGTGCTCGACCGTCTCGACGAGCTCGTCGTGAAGCCGGTGGACGGCTCGGGCGGCAAGGGCCTCGTCGTTGGGCCGGACGCATCCCGCGACGAACTCGCGAAGCTCCGCACGCGGCTCCTCGCCGACCCGCGCGGGTGGATCGCGCAGCCGGTCGTGATGCTCTCCACGATCCCGACACTGGTCGAGGACGGGATGCGCCCGCGCCACGCCGACCTCCGCCCCTTCGCGGTGAACGACGGCGACGACATCTGGGTGCTCCCCGGCGGCCTCACCCGCGTCGCGCTGCCCGAGGGGCAGCTCGTGGTCAACTCCAGCCAGGGCGGCGGTTCGAAGGACACGTGGGTGACCGGGGGGTCCGCTCCCGCCCATGTCGAGTACGGGCAGGGTCACGGTCTCGCCGGGCTCGTCGCCGACCAGGCCGCGACCATCACGGAGTCGATCTCGATCGTCTACGACCCCGAGACGACGGTCCGCCCCGAGCCCGCGCACTCGCCCCAGGACCGCCCTCGCTCCCGGATCGAGCAGCAGGAGCAGCAGCAGCAGGAGCACCAGCAGTCCCGCGGGGAGCCGTCGTGCTGAGCCGGATCGCCGAGAGCCTCTTCTGGATCGGGCGGTACATCGAGCGCAGCGACGGCACCGCCCGCATCCTCGACGTGCACCTGCAGCTGCTCCTCGAAGACCCCTGGATCGACGAGGACACCGCCTGCCGCTCGCTCCTCGCCGTGATGGGGTCGTCGCTCCCCGAGACGGGCGAGAAGGTGCAGCGCGGCGACGTGCTGGCGCGACTCGCCGTCGACCGGATGAACCCGTCCAGCATCGGCTACTCGCTCACCGCGGCGCGCGAGAACGCCCGCCGTGCGCGCGAGATCGTCTCGAGCGAGCTGTGGGAGTGCCTCAACACCACGAGCGCCCGGATGCCGCGGCGGCTGCAGACCGACAAGGTGCACGAGTTCTTCCAGTGGGTGCGCGAGCGTGCGGCGCTCGCCGTCGGCACCGTCGACTCCTCGACGAGCCGCGACGAGGCGTGGCAGTTCTTCACGCTCGGCCGCAGCATCGAACGCGCCGACATGAGCGCGCGACTCCTCGCGACGCGGTCGCTGACCGAGGCATCCGGCCCGTCGTGGACGACGATCCTCCGCTCGTGCGGCGCGTACGAGGCGTACCTGCGCACCTATCGCGGGATGCCGAGCGCTCGCAACGCCGCCGAGTTCCTGCTGCTCGACCGCCTGTTCCCGCGGTCGATCATCTACTCGATCTCCCGCGCGGAGGACTGCATGAGCGCGATCGACCCGCGGGCCGACCGCGTGGGCCACTCGAACCAGGTGCTGCGCGCGCTCGGGCAGATCCGGAACGATCTGGAGTATCGGCCGATCACCGAGATCCTCAGTGAGCTGCCCCGCCACATGGACCGGGTGCAGACCGTGACCCGCGAGGCATCCGAAGCCATCCGCCAGCGGTTCTTCCCGACCCAGGCCGAGCCGAGCTGGATCGGAGAGATCTCATGAAGCGCCTGCGCATCGAGCACGCGACCGGGTTCGCGTACCACGGCGACGTCTCGGCGTCGTACAACGAGGCGCGCATGCTGCCCGGGACGACCGACAGCCAGTTCGTGCTCAGCTCGTCGCTCGACATCGAGCCGTCGACGTCGGTGAACTCGTACGTCGACTACTTCGGGACGCGGGTGAGCGCGTTCGACGTGCTCTCGCCGCACAGCGAGCTGAAGATCACCGCGCGGTCGCTCGTGGAGGTGCGGCCGCGCCCGGTCGAGCATGGCGGCCTCACGTGGGATGACCTGGCGGCGCAGACGGCGCGCGGGATCGACACCGTCGAGCAGCTCGTGCAGACGAACCGCACGCGGCCGCACGAGGAGGTCGTGGAGCTCGCCGCCCGGATCGCGGCCGAGCACGACGATCCGGGGCGCGCCGCGCACGACATCTGCATCGCGGTGGGCGACGCCGTCGAGTACATGTACGGCGTCACCGGCGTCCACTCGACCGCGAGCGAAGCATGGGAGGCCCGCAAGGGCGTCTGCCAGGACATGGCCCACATCGCGATCGGCGCGCTGCGCTCGGTCGGCATCCCGGCGCGCTACGTGTCGGGCTACCTGCATCCGCGGCCGGATGCCGAGGTCGGCGTGCCCGTCACGGGCGAGTCGCACGCCTGGGTCGAGTGGTTCGCGGGCGACTGGCAGGGCTTCGACCCGACGAACAACATCGAGATCGGCGATCGGCACGTCCTCGTCGGGCGGGGCCGCGACTACAACGACGTGCCGCCGCTGCGGGGCGTCTACGCCGGCCCGTTCAAGAGCCAGCTGCACGTGAAGGTCACCATCACGCGCGAGGCGTGAGGCGCTACCCCGGACGCTGCCGGGGAAGGTATGTTGTCGACGGGGACAAAAACGTCCTCGTCGTCGGATCGAGGGAAGAGCAGACATGGCGCGCAACTGGGCGGGGACCTACGAGTACCGGGCTCCGCGGATCGAGCCGGCCCGCGATGTCGACGACGTGCGCAGGCTGCTTCAGGGCACGGGCCCCGTGCACACGCTCGGAACGCGCCACTCGTTCACGGACCTCCCCGACACCCCGGGCACGCTGGTCGACGTGAGCGGGCTCGTCGGCGGGTTCGCGCTCGACGAGGATGCCCGCACCGTGACGGTGGCCGCAGGGACGCGGTACGGCGACCTCGCGATCTGGCTGGACGAGCGCGGCTGGGCGCTGCACAACCTCGGATCGCTCCCACACATCTCCGTCGGCGGTGCCACGAGCACGGGCACGCACGGCTCCGGAAACGGCAACGGCGTGCTGACGACCGCGGTGCGCGGCATCCGGTTCGTCGGTGCGGATGGCGAGCCGCGCGAGGTGCGCCCCGGCGACGCGGACTTCGCCGCGCTCGCCGTCGGCGTCGGGGCCTTCGGTGTGATCGTGTCGCTCGACCTCGCCGTCGAACCCGCGTACCGCGTCCGTCAGGACGTCTTCCGCGGTCTGACGTGGGATGCGTTCCTCGCCGACCCCGACGCGATCACCGGGGCGGGCTACAGCGTCTCGGTGTTCACGGAATGGGATGCGGCATCCGTCGGCCACGTCTGGGTGAAGACCCGCCTCGACCACGACGACGACCCGGTGCCGGACGCGCTCTCCGGGGCGGTGCGCGATGCCGTGGCCGGCGGCGAGCCGCTGACGCCGGTGCTCGGCGACAACATCACCGAGCAGGGCGGCGTGCCCGGGCCGTGGAACGTGCGGCTGCCGCACTTCCGCCTCGACGCCACCCCGTCCTACGGCGACGAGATCCAGACCGAGTACTTCGTCCCGCGGACGGATGCCGCAGCCGCCCTCGCGGCGGTCCTGGCGCTGGCCCCCGCCATCCGTCCGCACCTGCTCGTCAGCGAGCTGCGCACGGCTGCCGCGGACGACCTCTGGCTGAGCGGTGCGTACCAGCGGGACTTCCTCGCGATCCACTTCACGTGGCGCAACGAGCCGTCCGGAGTGTGGGAGGTGCTGCCGCTCATCGAGTCGGCGCTCGCCCCCTTCGCGCCCCGGCCGCACTGGGGCAAGCTGCATCGCTTCGACGCGGCGCGGATCGCCGCGGTGCACCCGCGTCTGGGCGACGCGCGGGCCGTGTTCGAGCGGCTCGACCCCGACGGACGGTTCGTCAACGAGCACCTCGTGCGGGTCGGCCTGCGCGACCCACGCTGACCCGTGCCGCGCCGGCCCGCGCCGGGCCGCGCCGGCCGGATCCGCCGCGCCCCAAAAGCTCGCCCCTAGAGCCCTGCAGGCCCAGGGCCCGCAGGTCAGTGGGCGCTGGAGCGCGGATGCAGCGCCGCCGAGTCGCCCCGCAACTCGTCCTCCGCCTCGCCCGGGAGCGAGATGGGCGTCGTCGAGGCGACCGCGTCGCTGAACTCCTCGGGTACGGGCACCGGCTGCACCACCCGCAGCGGCCGCGTCTCGTCGATCGTGAGGAGGAACCGGTGGTCCTCGCGGCGATGCAGGCGGCCGGAGTTGACGAGCCACAGCGCTCCGATCGCCGACGCGAGGAGCCCGGCCACCGCGCCCACCTGGATCGCGGTGCGCGGCCCGAAGGTCGTCGCGACCCACCCGGCGATCGGCGCTCCGATCGGCGTGCTCCCCATGATGACGGCCATGTAGAGCGCCATCACGCGACCGCGCAAGGTCGGATCGGTCGTCGTCTGCACATAGCCGTTCGCCGTGGTGAGCATCGTGACGGTCGAGAAGCCGACGAAGATCAGCGTGACGGCGTACATCCCGTACAGCGGCATCACCGATGACACGAGCGAGGCGACGCCGAATCCCGCGGCGGCGACGATGATCACCCGCACCCGTGCACGGTCCCGGCGCGCAGACATCAGTGCCCCGGCGAGCGAGCCGATCGCCAGGATCGAGCTGAGCAGCCCGTAGCCGTCGGCGTTCTGGCCGAACTCGAGGGCCATCGTCGACGCGAAGATCGGGAAGTTCATGCCGAAGGCGCCCAGCAGGAAGACCATCACGAACGTGACGACGAGATCCGGTCTTCCGGCGACGTACCGGAAGCCGTCGGCCAGCCGGGAGGCGCCGCTGCTGTGCACGCGGGGCACGAGCTCGGCGGGCCGGATCAGCATGAGCGCCACGAGCATCGCGAAGAACGTGACGGCGTTGGCGAGGAACGCCCATCCCGTGCCGACGAGCACGATCAGGATGCCGCCGACGGCGGGTCCGATGAGACGCGCGGTGTTGAAGGATGCCGCGTTGAGCGCCACCGCGTTCGAGGCGTTCTCTCGCGCGACGACGTCCGAGACGAAGGCCTGGCGGGCGGGGCTGTCGAACGCGTTGCCGACGCCGAAGGCGAGGGCGAAGCACCACATGAGCGGCAGCGTCATGACGTGCGTGAGCAGCAGCACGCCCACGGCGATGGCGAGCAGCATGAGGAAGGTCTGCGTGACCATGAGGACCTTGCGGCGGTCGAAGCGATCGGCGACCCACCCGGTGAAGCTCACGAGCACGAGCGGCGGCCCGAACTGCAGCGCCATCGTGACGCCCATCGCGGTCGCGTCGTGGTGGGTGAGCTCGGTCAGCACCACCCAGTCCTGCGCGGTGGACTGCATCCATCCGCCGATGTTGGAGACGAGTGCCCCGACGAACCAGACCCGGAAGTTGAAGACTCCGAGCGAGCGGAACATGTCCTTCATCGGGCGGCCGCCTCGCGCATGATCGCGGCGGCCGCGGCGAGGGTCTTGCGCTGGCGCGGCGTCAGCTCCGTGAGCACCGACTCGAGCCACGCGTCGCGGCGGCGCACCGTCTCCTCGACGACCGCGCGTCCCTCCGGCGTGAGCTCGATGACGACCTTCCGCCGGTCGAGCTCGGCGGGCGTCCGCGTCAGCCAGCCCGACTCCTCGAGGCAGTTCACGGTGCGGTTCATGGATGGCGCTGTGACCCGCTCGCGCTCGGCGAGCTCGCTCAGGGTGTGCGGTCCGTGGAGGTTGAGGGTGGCGAGCACTGCGAACTGGCCGTCGCTCATCGTGTCGACGGCGCGCTGCGCGCGCAGGCGGCGGGCGAGGCGGAAGGTCGCCATGCGCAGGTCGCGGGCCTCTGCGGCGAGGTCCGCGGCGTCGCGCGACTCCGCTGCGGCATCCGGCGCGGGGGTCTGGCGGCTGGGAGGGGACGTGTCGGGGGTCGTCATCAGATTACTTAGCCTAGCTCATTAGTTGTGCTAAGTAAATGGTCGACCACGAGGCCGGGCGGGGCGAGCGCCGGCCCGGACGCCGGTGCCTCAGGCGGACGGGGGAGGTGCTGCCCCCGCCGACGACTCGGCACGCTCGTCCTCCTCGCGCGGGGTCCGGGAGCTCCCGAGCGTCAGCGTCGCGACGAGACCGAGCGCGAGGAATCCGGCGGCGGACCATGCGGCGTACCGCGTCCCGTCCGAGAAGGCGGCCTTCGCGTCTGCGGCCGCATCCTTCGTCGCGGGCGCCTTCTCCAGGCCCGCGATCGACGCACCGGCGCTGTCGACGACCGACGACACGATGGCGTCGCGCTCTGCGGCGGGGACCCCGCGGTCGTCGAGCTTCGCACCCAGGACGCCGGCCGTGGTCGTGAACAGGATCGTCCCGAGGATCGCGATCCCGAGCGCCGACCCCACCTGCCGGGACGTCGACTGCGTGCCGGATGCCTGGCCCGACTCCGCCACGGGCACCTCCGACAGCACGACGCCGGTCAGCTGCGCCGTGGCGAGGCCCACGCCGAATCCGTAGACGAAGAGCGCGGGCACGAGCCATCCCCATGCCGCGTCCGGTCCGATCACGAAGCCGATCGCCCCCACGCCGACGATCTCGGCGACGAGGCCGAGCCGCACCACCCACACCGGGTCGAGGCGTCCGCTGAACGCTCCCGCGAATCCGCTCGCGACGAACGATCCGACGGCGAGCGCGAGGAGCACGAGTCCGGTCTGGAACGCATCGAAGCCGATCACGAACTGCAGCCAGAGGGGGAGGGACAGGATGATGCCGAACTCTCCGAGCGAGACGACCATCGCGGCGATGTTGCCGTTGCGGAAGGAGCGCAGGCCGAACAGCCCGAAGGCGAGCAGGGTCGAGCGTCCGCGGCGGAGACGCAGGATGCCCCATCCGACGAACGCCGCGAGGCCGACCACGGCGATCGCGAACGCGACGGGGATGGGCGAGACGTCCCACGGCCAGGTCCATCCGCCGATGCGCAGCGGGGTGGCGGTCCGCCACCACCCCAGCGTCCGGCCTTCGATCAGCCCGAAGACGAGGGACCCCGTCGTCACGACGGACAGGATCGCGCCCACGACGTCGATGCCGCGGCGCTCCGGCTCGCGCGACTCGGCCACGGTCAGCGCGACGCCCACGATGATCGCGATCCCGAGGGGGACGTTGATGCCGAACGCCCACCGCCACGAGAAGTCGGTGGTGAGCCAGCCGCCGAGCAGCGGCCCCACGGCGGCCATGCCCCCGATCGTGGACCCCCACACGGCGAAGGCGAGGCCGCGCTCCTTGCCCCGGAACGTCGCGTTGATCAGCGACAGCGTCGTGGGGAGGATCATCGCCCCGCCGACGCCCTGCACGAGCCGCGCGAGGATGAGCAGGTCGCCCGTCGGGGCGAGCGCTGCTGCCACGGACGACACGGCGAAGATGGCGACGCCGGTCAGCATCATCCGCCGCCGCCCGAAGCGGTCCGCGAGGCTGCCGAACACGAGGAGCAGCGCCGCGAAGACGAGCGTGTAGGCCTCCTGGACCCACTGCACCTGGGTCGACGAGATGCCGAGGTCGTCGACGATCGACGGCACCGCGACATTGACGATGGTCGAGTCCACGATGATGAGGGACACCGCGATGGAGATGAAGACGAGTCCGACCCATCGCCGCGATGAATAGTCTGGCATGTAGCTAGCCTATCTAGCTAAGTGTCGTCCGCGTGGCCCTTTCTCGCGGCTATGCTCGCGGCATGCCCGAGTTCATCGACGCGCGCGGGACCGCGATCGTCTACGACGTCCATCCTGCGACCGGGACGCCGCGGGCGGTGGTCCAGCTCCTGCACGGCGTCGGCGAGCACGCGGGCCGGTACGGCGCACTCATCGACGCGCTCACCGCCGACGGCTTCACCGTGTACGCCGACGACCATCTCGGACACGGACGCACCGGGATGACGCAGCACGGGGGCGACGCCCGCAAGCTCGGCCGCCTCGGCGCCGGGGGTCACCGGGCCGCCGTCGACGCGGTGTGGCGGTTCACGCGACTCATCCGCGACGAGAACCCGAGTCTGCCGCTCGTCCTGATCGGGCACTCGTGGGGGTCCTTCCTCGCGCAGATCCTCCTCAACGACCACCCCGACGCCTACGACGCGGTGGTGCTGTCCGGCTCCGCGCTGCGCTGGCCCGGCTCACTCAACGCCGGCGACCTCAACGCGCGCTGGAACGGCGCGGACGCGATGGGCACGGAATGGCTGTCGTCGGATCTCGAGGTCGGGCGCGCGTTCGTCGACGACCCGCTCACGACGATGACGCCGCTCATGCGGCTGTTCGGGCCGATCGAGGCCGCGCGCCTGTTCGGGCGGCCCAAGAAGCACCTCGGCCGCGACATCCCGGTGCTGCTCATGGTCGGCCGGGACGACCCGGTCGGCGGACCCAAGAGCGTGCATCGTCTGGCCGACGCGTACCGGACGAGGTCCGGGCTGACGGACGTCACGACCCTCGTCTATCCGGATGCGCGGCACGAGATCTTCAACGAGGTCGCCCAGCAGCAGGTGCGCGGCGACCTCCTCGCGTGGCTGGACACGCGCATCCCCGTCCGCGACTGACCCGCCCGCTGACACGGCGAGTGTCCAGTGAAGGTGGCGCGTGGTGCCGCTCCGGGTGGCGTGATGCGACCTGTCGCGACACCTTCGCGGGCCGGTGAGGCCGGATGCCTCAGCCGCGCGCGCGGCGGGGGCCGGAGGCGCGGCGGATGTCGGCCACCGTGGCACCCGTGGTGGGGCGCCGGGCGGGCTGTGCCGCGGCCCGGGGTGCGGATTGGGTCGCACGGCTGCCCTGGCCGGCGGGTGCCTGACCGCCCTGGCCGGAGCCGCGTCGCCGCGAGCCACCGCGACCGCCGCCGGCCGAACCCGAGCGCTCGCCGCCGGCGGAGGCCGCCGACCGCTGCTCGCCCTGGCCGTTGCGACCGCCGCCGTTCGAACGTCCGCCGTTGCCGCCGCGTGAGCCGGAGCCCCCGCGGCCCTGGCCGCCCGAACGCTGGTCGCCGCGGCCGCCGCCCTGGCTGCCCGCCGTGACCGGTGCCGGCGTCACGTGGTCGGCGGGTGCACCGACCAGCGTCGACACCTCGGCGCCGTGGGGCTGGACGCGCTCGAGCGGAGCTGCGATACCGGCCTTCTTGAGCAGGTCGGTGACGTCCCGGCGCTGCGCGTCGAGCGCGACCGTGACGACGACGCCCTCGGCGCCGGCGCGCGCGGTGCGACCGGAGCGGTGCAGGTACGCCTTGTGCTCCATCGGCGGATCGACGTGCACCACGAGCTCGACGTCGTCGACGTGGACGCCGCGGGCAGCGACATCCGTCGCGACGAGGACGCGCACGCCGCCGTCCGCCGCCCCCGCGCCGAACGCGGCGAGGTTGCGCTCGCGGGCGGCCTGCGACAGGTTGCCGTGCAGGTCGACGGACGGGATGCCCGAGGCCGTCAGCTGCTTCGCGAGCTTCTTCGCCTGGTGCTTCGTGCGGGTGAAGAGGATGCGGCGGCCGCGGCCGGATGCGAGATGACGCACCAGCTCGGTCTTGGCATCCGCGTCGCCCACGAGGAAGACGCGGTGGGTCATGACGCCCTGCGGCACGCTCTCCTCGTCGACCTCGTGACGGACCTCGTCGCGCAGGAACCGGCGCACGAGAGTGTCGACGCCGCGGTCGAGGGTCGCGCTGAAGAGCATGCGCTGGCCGCCCTGCGGCGTCGCGGCGAGGATGCGGGTGACGCCCGGAAGGAACCCGAGGTCGGCCATGTGGTCGGCCTCGTCGAGCACCGTGATCTCGACGCGGTCGAGGCGCACGACGCCCTGCTTCATGAGGTCCTCGAGGCGACCGGGGCACGCCACGACGACGTCGACGCCGGCGCGCAGCGCCTGCTCCTGCGGCTTCTGGCTGACGCCGCCGAAGACGGTGGTGACCGTCAGGCCGGCGACGGCCGCCAGCGGGCGGATGGTCTCGGCGATCTGGGTGGCGAGTTCGCGCGTCGGGGCGAGGACCAGCCCGCGCGGGTGGCCGGGGGTGCGGCGGCTCGCGGAGGCGCCGGACAGCCGCGCGACGAGCGGCAGCGCGAACGCGATGGTCTTGCCGGAGCCGGTGCGGCCGCGGCCGAGCACGTCGCGACCGGCGAGCGAGTCGGGGAGGGTGTCGCGCTGGATGGCGAACGCCTCCGTCTTGCCGGACTCGGCGAGGACGGCGGCGAGCTTCTCGGGCACGCCGAGAGACAGGAAGGTAGACATGGGGATGCTTTCGGTGAAGCGCACGCGTCGATCGACGCGGTGCTGAGGTGGGCGACGGCGCATCCGGACGGAGCGCATCGGTTCGCCGTTCGAGAAGAAACCGCGGTTCTGTGAGACCGGGGGAGCGTGTCGACGACGCAGCGGCGCGAAGCCGCACCCCCAGCCTAGCAGTGCCGCCTGACCGTGGGCTGCACACGCCGACCGGACCGCTGCGCGGGCGCGCGCCTAGGCTGGAGGCATGCACGGCGAATACAAGGTCCCAGGTGGAAAGCTCGTCGTCGTCGACCTCGATGTGCGCGACGGGCGGATCGCCGACTTCCACCTCGCGGGCGACTTCTTCCTCGAGCCGGACGACGCGCTCGCCGACATCGACGCCGCGGTGAACGGCCTCCCCGAGACGGCGGACGTCGCGACGATCGCCTCCGCCATCCGGGCCGCACTGCCGGACGGCGCGCAGCTGCTCGGCTTCACGCCCGAGTCCGTCGGGACGGCGGTGCGACGGGCGCTCATCACCGCCCCCGGGTGGCGGGACTTCTCGTGGGAGATCGTGCACGACCGGCCCGTGTCGCCCCGCATGAACCTCGCCCTCGACGAGGTGCTCACGACCCGGGTGGGCGACGGCCGCCGCAACCCGACGCTGCGGATGTGGGAGTGGAACGAGTCGGCGGTCGTCATCGGGTCGTTCCAGTCGCTGCGCAACGAGGTCGACCCGGAGGGGGCTGCGCGGCACGGATTCGACGTCGTCCGCCGGATCTCGGGTGGCGGGGCGATGCTCATGGCGGCGAACTCGATCGTCACGTACTCGCTGTACGTCCCGGCATCCCTCGTCGCCGGGATGACGTTCGCGGACTCGTACGCGTTCCTCGACGACTGGGTGCTCCAGGCCCTGCGCTCCCTCGGCATCGACGCCGTCTATCAGCCCCTCAACGACATCGCGGGGCCCAGCGGCAAGATCGGCGGCGCCGCGCAGAAGCGGCTCGCCAACGGCGGGGTGCTCCATCACGCGACGCTGAGCTACGACATGGACGGCCAGGTGATGACCGACGTGCTGCGCATCGGGCGCGAGAAGCTCAGCGACAAGGGGACGGTGTCGGCGGCCAAGCGGGTCGACCCGCTGCGCAGCCAGACCGGGCTGTCGCGGGAGGCCATCATCGAGCGGTTCACCGACACGTTCGCCACCCTCTACGGTGCGGTTCCGGGACATATCACCGAAGAGGAATACGCCGAGGCGGAGGCGCTCGTCGCGTCGAAGTTCGCCACCGACGCCTGGCTGCACCGCGTTCCGTGACCGCCGCCGACGCCGTCGCTCCGGGAAGCGTCGAGATCCACCACGGCGACAACCTCGCGGTCGCCGCGTCCCTTCCCGACGGCGCGTTCACGCTGATCTACCTCGACCCGCCGTTCAACACCGGCCGGATGCGCGAGCGCGCCGTCGAGACCGTCCGCTCGGCGTACCGTTCTCAGGACCAGCCCCACTTCGACGACGCCGGGCCCGCGGAATCCCGGGACGAGGAACCGGGCAGCGGGGCGTCCGTCCTGAGAACGGTGCGCGGCGGGGGAGAGGCGACCGTGCGGCGCGGGTTCCACGGGCGGGAGTACGAGCGGCTCCGGGGCGACCTGCGGGCGTACGACGATCGCTTCGACGACTACTGGGCGTTCCTCGAGCCGCGCCTCCTCGCGGCGTGGCGCCTGCTCGCCGCCGACGGCACGCTGTACCTGCACCTCGACTACCGCGAGGTGCACTACGCCAAGGTGCTGTGCGATGCGCTCTTCGGCCGCGACCGCTTCCTCAACGAGCTCATCTGGGCGTACGACTACGGGGCGAAGTCGCGCCGGCGCTGGCCGACCAAGCACGACACGATCCTCGTGTACGTCAAGGACCCCGGTCGCTACTGGTTCGACTCCGAGGCCGTCGACCGTGAGCCGTACATGGCTCCGGGGCTCGTCACACCCGAGAAGGCCGCGCGCGGCAAGCTCCCCACCGACGTCTGGTGGCACACCATCGTGCCGACGTCCGGCCGGGAGAAGACCGGCTACCCGACCCAGAAGCCGGAGGGGATCCTCCGGCGCATCGTGCAGGCGTCCAGCCGCCCGGGCGACCGCGTGCTGGACCTCTTCGCCGGCAGCGGCACGACCGGTGCGGTGGCCGCGGCACTCGGGCGCGACGCCGTGCTGATCGACGACAATCCCGACGCGGTCGCCGTCATGCAGCGCCGGATGCCGGATGCCCGCGTGATCGGCCTCGGGGGCGACGCCCGCCCGTAGGCTGGCGACATGCGATTCGGAACCTTCATCCCCCAGGGCTGGCGCTTCGACCTGGTCGGCATCGACGACCACGACCACTGGAGCACGATGCGCTCCCTCGCCGAGCGGGCCGACGCGGGTCCGTGGGAGTCGCTCTGGGTCTACGACCACTTCCACACGACGCCGGTGCCGAGCGAGGAGGCCACGCACGAGGCGTGGACGCTGATGGCGGCCTTCGGCGCCGCCACCAGCCGCATCCGCCTCGGGCAGATGTGCACGTGCATGAGCTACCGCAACCCGGCGTACCTCGCCAAGGTCGCCGCGACCATCGACCACGTGTCGGCCGGCCGCGTCGAGATGGGCATCGGCGGCGGATGGTACGAGCACGAGTGGCGCGCGTACGGCTACGGCTTCCCGCCCATCGCGGAGCGGCTCGGACGCCTGCGCGAGGGCGTCGAGATCATGCACCAGGCGTGGACGACCGGAACCGCGAGCCTCGACGGGAAGCATTACCAGGTCGACGGCGCGATCGTGCGCCCGCTGCCCGTGCAGGAAGGTGGCATCCCGCTGTGGATCGCGGGCGGCGGCGAGCAGGTCACGCTGAAGATCGCGGCGAAGTACGCGGGATACACGAACTTCGCCGGGTCCCTCGAAGAGTTCGACCACAAGAGCGAGGTCCTCCGTGGTCACTGCGAGAGCCTCGGGCGCGACTTCTCCGAGATCACCCGGTCGTCGAACTTCAACACGATCGTCGCCGACACCGAGGCCGAGGCGCGCGACCGCCTCGCCGCCGTGAAGGACCGCCTGCTGCCCCACGTCGGTCAGGAGCGGGCCGACGCGATCGAACAGGACTACCTCGGATCGGACGGGTTCGGGACGCCGGAGCAGATCGTCGAGCGGCTCACCGCCCGTGCCGAGCACGGCCTCGGCTACAGCATCCACTACTTCCCCGAGCTCGCCTACGACTCCTCCGGCGCCGAGCTGTTCGAACGCGAGGTCATCCCCGCGCTGTCCTGACGGCGGCCGGGGGCTGCCTCAGAGCAGGGCGCGGACGCTCGCGTAGCCGTCCGGCAGGACGTCGCGCGCGCTCGGGCCCACGCCGAAGAGCCGTGTGGTGCCCGGCTGCGCCGACCACGGCGTCCACCCGGGGCGGGTCTCACGGGCGAACGCGACCGCCGCCCCGTGCACGGCGTCGGCGAGCGGCTGCGGCGGGTGGTCCCCAGCGAGGTGGGGGATGCCCTCCGGCGACCCGAGGCGGTCGAACCAGAACGGCACGTCGAGGCAATGGCACGCCCAGCCGATCGAGGGGGAGACCCACACGAAGCGGTAGACCCATGTCGTCGCGTCGCCCCTGGCGTCTGCGATGCGCACCACCGGGGCGCGGAAGACCACATCCGTGACGTAGCGGCCGAGGACGGCGGCGGTGCCGAGCCGGCGCTGCGGGCGGTTCGCGGCGAGGTACTCGCGTCGCGGCCGAGGCGGGAGCCCGAGCTTGCCGAGGGCGAGCCCCGCCGGGATCCAGCGCAGCTTCGCCTTCGCCGCGTCCGTCACCATCGTGAACTCGTCGTCGGCGGCGCCGAGGACGAGCGGCTTGTCGGCCCCCATGCCGGAGCGGATCGCCTCGATCGTGGGCTGCGGCAGCAGCTCGCCGTCGACGACCGGCCCCCACGAGAGGCCGTCCTCGAGGAGCGTCCGGATGCCGGCGAGCCGATCCCCCGAGTCGTCGTGGAGCGCCTTGTCCTGCAGCCCCGCGAGCACCCCCTCGTCGACCGACGCGAAGCCCGCTCGGTTGGCGGACACACCCGCGAGACGCGCGATCTTCGCGCTGAGAGTGCCGGCGCGTTCCTTCGACACGTTCGCCAGTGCCCCCGAGAGCGACCACGCCGCATGGAACAGGTCCTGCGCCGCCGGCATCCCCAGGAGCGTCAGGACGGCGCCGCCGCCCGCGGACTGTCCGGCGATCGTGACGCGGCCCGGGTCGCCGCCGAACGCCGCCACGTTGTCGCGCACCCACTCCAGCGCGGCCAGCCAGTCGCGCACCCCGCGGTTGGCGGGTGCGCCGGGGATCCATCCGAATCCGTCGAAGCCGAGCCGGTACGAGACCGTCACGGTCACGACGCCGTCGCGGTTGAACGCGGTCCCGTCGTACCAGGAGCTCGCCGGGGAGCCGGCCGTGAAGCCGCCGCCGTGGATCCAGACGATGACCGGGAGCGCGGCGTCGGGGTCGCCGGGGCGCGGAGTGAAGACGTTGACGTTCAGCGTCGCGTCGCCCGGGACCGACGGCTCCGGGATGAGCGTCACCTCGGCGAGCGGGGTCCGCTGCGGCGTCGCGCCGTAGACGAGCGCATCGCGCACGCCATCCCACGGCTCGGGCGGCACGGGCGCCGCGAAGCGCAGGTCGCCGACCGGGGGCTGGGCGAACGGGATGCCGAGGAACGCCGCGCTGCGGACGTCGGATCCGGGCACCGGCCGCCACGCCCCGCGGACCCTGCCGGCGCGCGTGTCGACCTCGACGTACCGGGTCTCGTCCTCGTCGGCGGGGCGGTCGCTGTCTGCCATCGTGCGGTCTCCTCGGGCGATCGTGGCGGGCGCTCCGGGCGTGCGGCCGGCATTCCGACGCGGCGCCCAAGGCCGAGGATAGACGGTGTCCTTGCGGCGGCGACGACGGCCCGCTCGTGGCGGCCGGCCGTTCGCGGCGGCCCGGAGACGGTCGTGTTTCGATCCGGTAAAACTTTCAATGGTTGTTGAAAGTTCATGGACAAGGGATGAACGACCCCTCTACGGTGATGACATTCGGCGGACCCGCCGATACTCCCGCACCACCCGAACCCCTGGAGTCACCATGAGAGCACGTGGCATCCTCGTCGCCGCGGCTGTGGCCGTCGTCGGCGTGGCCGTCAGCGGATGCGCAGGAGGGGGCAGCACCTCCCCCTCCTCGTCCTCGAACAGCACCGCGACGTTCGTCTACGCGATCGGCGAGCCCGATCACCTGACCCCCGGACGCCAGACGGTCGCCTTCGCCCCCGTGATGTCCGTCTTCGCACCCCTCACCTCCGTCGACGACGCGGGCAAGGTCTCGTATGTCCAGGCCGAGTCGGTCACCTCCGACGACGCCAAGACGTGGACCATCAAGCTCCGCTCGGGCTGGACGTTCCACAACGGCGAGACGGTCACCGCGAAGTCGTACGTCGACGCCTGGAACTACGAGGCGCTGTCCACCCACGCGTGGGAGAACGCCGGCCAGCTGGCCGGCATCGAGGGCTACGCCGACGTCCACCCCGCGACCGGAAAGCCCACGGCCGAGACCATGAGCGGCCTCAAGGCCGTCGACGAGGACACATTCACCGTGACGCTCAGCTCGAAGGACAGCTCCTTCCCGCTGCAGCTGACCGACGCCCAGACGGGCTTCTACCCGATGCCCGAGGCGGCGTACAAGGACCTCGACGCCTACGACCGCAAGCCCATCGGAAACGGCCCGTACGAGATGGCGGACGCGTGGAAGGACAACACGGCCTTCAGCGTGAAGGCCTACGCCGACTACAAGGGCACCAAGCCGTCCAACGGCGGCGTCACGTTCCAGCCCTACGCCGACATGAACACGGCGTACAACGACGTCCTGGCCGGCAACACCGACCTGCTCTTCCTCCCCTCCGACAAGTACACGTCGGCGAAGGCGGACTTCGGCAAGAAGCTGATCGTGCTCGACTCGACGGGCATCGACTACCTCGGGTTCCCGCTGTGGGACAAGCGCTACGAGGACAAGCGGGTGCGTCAGGCGATCTCGATGGCCATCGACCGCAAGGCGGTGAACAAGGCGATCTACGGCGGGATCAACGAGCCGGCGACCGCCCTGACCCCGCCGGTCATGGCGGGCACTCCGGAAGGGGTCTGCGGGAAGTACTGCGACTTCGACGCGGATGCCGCCAAGAAGCTCCTCGCCGAGGCCGGCGGGTGGTCAGGAACGATGGAGATCGTCTACCCCGGCGGTCTCGGGCTCGACGACCTGTTCCAGGCGTACGCCAACCAGATCCGCCAGAACCTCGGCATCAAGGACGTCGAGGCCAAGCCCACCACCGACTGGGCGTCGTACTGGGGGACGCTGGAGGACAGCACCGTCGCCGGCCCGCACTTCGGCCACTGGGGTGCCCTCTACACGAGCCAGCAGAACACCCTGCGCGCCCTGTTCACCTCGTCCGGCGGCTGCACCCTCTGCACGGGCAAGTACACCAGCCCCGAGGTGGACGCGCTGCTCACCAAGGCGGACGGTGCGTCGTCGACCGCCGAGGCCGGCAAGCTCTACGCGGACGCGCAGAAGCTCGTGATCGAGGACTTTCCGATCGTGCCGACGTTCTTCGACCGGTACGCCTACGTCACCAGTGACAAGATCACCACGCTGCCGTCCATGGCCGGCAGCCCCATCACCTCGAAGATCGAGCTCAAGGGCTGATGATCGAGGGCCACGTCAGCGAGACGGTCTGCTCGCCGGAGGACATCCTCCGGCGAGCGGGCCGGCTCGCCGAGCGCACCGGTTTCCCGCGCACGGACGACCTCTGGGCGCACTTCGCAGACCTCGAGCGGCGGCATCCCGACCTCGTGTCGTCGCGGCGCATCGCGACCAGCCGGCTGGGCGAGCCCATCCGCGTCTACACGATCGCCGGCGGCCCGCGGGCGAACATCGTCGTCGGCGGCGTCCACCCCAACGAGCCGATCGGCTCGTGGACGGCCATCCAGCTGGCCGACGACCTCGTCGCCGACGCGGATCTGCGGACCGCGCTCGACGCGACGTGGCACATCATCCCGACGATCGACCCCGACGGCCTCCGCCTCAACGAGGGGTGGTTCGACCAGCCGGGCGACCGTGCGCACTATGCGCGCCACTTCTACCGCCCCGCACCCGACGAGCAGGTGGAGTGGACGTTCCCGAACGCGTACAAGCGGGCGTACTTCGATCGCGTGCTGCCCGAGACGCTGGGCCTCATGCTCCTCATCGACGACGTGAAGCCCGACCTGCTCGTGAGCCTCCACAACGGCGAGATGGGCGGCGTCTACTACTACCTCTCGCGTCCGGGCGCCGCGCTGCAGGACGTGCTGACGCGCCTGCCCGCGAGCCTGGGCCTGCCGCTCGCGGTCGGCGAGCCGGAGTCGCCCTACCTCACCGAGTACGGCCCGGCGATCTACGGAATGGGCCGCATCTCGCAGGCGTACGACTACCTCGAGGCGCTCGGCGTCGATCCGACGACCCACATCGGCGGCACGTCGTCGGCGGAGTGGGCGGGACGCCACGGCACCCTGTCGCTCGTGAGCGAGCTGCCCTACTGGAGCCACCCGGCCGCGGACGACACGTCGCCGCTCGACGAGACCTACGCCGAACTGCTGCAGCGCACCGCGGCCGACCTCGCCGCCGCAGGTGCCGCGCTCGAGGAGATCCTCGTCGCCGCAGAGCCCGACCTGACGATCGTGTCCCCGTTCCTGCGGGCGTCGCGCGCGTTCGTGCCGATGCTCGGCGAGATGGCGCGCACCGACCTGGTGCGCGCCGAGCTGCCGGAGAGCGCACGACCGGCGACCGTCGCGGAGCGGTTCGACCGCGAGGACGTCGTGCACTGCTTCAAGCTGCGCTACGGCGGGATGCTGCTGCGCGCGCTCGAGGCGCAGACCGTCGCGGGACTCGCGTCGGCGGACCTGCGCCGGCGCACCGCGGAGCTCGCCTCGCTCTACCAGGACTGGCTGAACACGCCCTCGATCGCCGATGATGCGGAGGTGATCCCGATCTCCCGCCTCGTGGGCGTGCAGTACGGCGCGATCCTCGCCGCCGCGGCGATCGGTGCGGACGAGCCGGGAGCGTCGTGACCTGGGTCCTCCCCGTCCTCAAGCGCGTCGGCGCCCTCCTGATCGTGTTCGTGGGCGTCACGTTCCTCATCTACGCGCTCGTGTTCGCTCTCCCGGGCGACCCGATCAAGGCGCTCGGCGGCGACCGCCCGCTGCCGGACTCCGTCGTGGCGGTGCTGCGCGCCAAGTACCACCTCGATCAGCCGCTCATCGTGCAGTACCTGGAATGGGTCGGCGGGCTCTTCCGCGGCGACCTCGGACTCGACTTCCACGGCCGGCCGGTCGCCGACCAGCTCGCCGCCCGCTGGCCGGTGACCTTCACCCTCGCCCTCACCGCGTGGGTGATCGAGCTCGTCCTCGGCCTCGGCCTGGGCCTCATCGCCGCCATCCGCCGGGGCACCGCGGTCGACCAGGGAATCCTGACCGTCACGATCCTGATCGGCGCGATCCCGGTGTTCGTCGTCGGATCGACGGCGCAGCTCGTGTTCGGCGTACGGCTGGGCTGGTTCCCGGTGGCGGGGACGACCCAGGGATGGCCGACGGCCTACATCCTGCCCGCCCTCGTAATCGCCATCTTCGGCCTGGGCGCGGTCGCGCGGCTCATGCGCAACGCGTCGGTGGATGCGCTGGGCTCCGACTTCGTGCGGCTCGTGCGCGCGAAGGGAGTGGGCGAGGGGCGGGTGATCGGGGTGCACGTCGTGCGGAACTCGCTCATCCCGGCCGCGACCTACCTCGCCACCGACCTCGGCTACCTGCTCGGCGGCGCCGTCATCATCGAGGGCATCTTCAACATGCCGGGCATCGGGAACCTGCTGTTCAACGCCATCCGCGCCCACGAGGGACCGACGGTGGTGGGCGTCTCCAGCCTGCTGATCCTGGTGTTCCTGATCCTGTCCCTGCTCGTCGATCTACTCCATGTCGCTCTGGATCCGAGGTTGCGTCGTGTCTGAACCCCTGGCCATCGCGGTCGAGGCCCTCCCGACCGCCCGCCACTCGTGGCGCTCGGTGATCCGGCGCTGGAACGTCGTGCTGCCCGCCGTGATCATCCTGATCCTGCTGTTGATCGCGCTGCTCCCCGCCCCGTTCGCCGGCATCTTCGGGCACGGCGACCCGCGGGCGTGCGATGTGGGCCGGAGCCTCGCGCCGCCGTCCGAGGGCCATCCGTTCGGCCTCGACGTGCAGGGATGCGACGTGTACGCCAACGTCATCTACGGCACGCAGTCGTCCCTGTCGGTGGGCGTGCTGGCGACGGCCGTGGGTCTCGTCATCGCGCTGGTGCTCGGCACGCTCGGCGGTCTCGCCGGCCGCGCGGTGGACTGGACCGTCTCGCGGGTGACCGACATCTTCCTCGGGTTCCCCTTCCTCCTCGGCGCGATCGTCGTGCTCACCGCAGTGGGCGAGCGGTCCGTGCTCACGGTGTCTCTCGTGCTCGCGCTGTTCGGCTGGCCGACGATGGCACGTCTGATGCGGTCGTCGGTCCGCAGCATCCGCTCGGCGGACTACGTCGAGGCGGCGGTGACGATGGGGATCCCGCGCAGCCGCATCATCGCGCGCTACATCATCCCGAACGCGATCTCGCCGATGCTCGTGATCGCCACCCTGTCGGTGGGCGGCGTGATCGTCGCCGAGAGCTCGCTCACCTACCTCGGCATCGGCCTGCAGGCGCCAGCGATCTCGTGGGGGCTGCAGCTGGCATCGGCATCCTCGCGTTTCCAGCTCGCCCCGTGGCTGCTCGTCTTCCCCGGCCTGTTCCTGGCGATCACGGTGCTGGCCATCACCGCCCTCGGCGACGCGCTGCGCGTCGCCTTCGACCCCCGGAGGCAGCAATGACATCGCCCACCGCGTTCGACGCGACCGCTCGCGCCGCGCTCGACCATGCGCTCGACTACGTCCGCGCGTGGGTGGAGTACCGGGCATGGCGGCTGCGGGTCCCCGGCGTGCAGTACGCCGTCTGGTACGACGGCGGCCTCCGCCTCTCGGGGGCGGTCGGCTTCGCCGACGTGGAGGCGGGCGTCGCGCTGACCCCCGCCCACCGGTTCCGCATCGCCTCGCACTCGAAGACCTTCACCGCGACCGCCGTGCTGCAGCTGGCGGAGCGCGGCGCGCTGCGGCTCGACGACACGGTGGCGACGTTCGTGCCGGAGCTCGCGGACGCCCCGTCGGGCATCGGCGAGGTGACCGTGCGGGAGCTGCTGGAGCACGGCGGCGGGGTTCTCCGCGACGGCCTCGACGGCGACTACTGGCAGCACGCGCGCCCGTTCCCCGACGAGGACGAGCTGCTCGCAATGGTCCGCGCGGACGGCGTCAAGACCGACCGCAACGCAGCGTTCAACTACAGCAACCTCGGGTATTCCCTGCTCGGCATGATCGTGGCGCGCGCATCGGGCACCGACTATCGCTCGTACGTGACCGCGCACATCATCCGTCCGCTGGGTCTGGACGGCACCCAGCCCGACCTCGATCCCGACGCCGACTACGCCGTCGGCTACTCCGGGTTGCACGTCGCCCCGGCCCGCGTGCCGATCCCGCACGTCGACACGCACGCGATGTCGTCCGCGACCGGGTTCGCGAGCACGGCGGAGGACATCGTCCGCTACCTGGCGGCGCACCGGATCGGCTCCGGCGAGCTGCTCGACGATGGCTCCAAGCGCCTCCAGCAGCGGATGCTGTGGGAGTCCGAGCCGGGCTCCGGGCGGGGCTACGGACTCGGGATGATCATCGAGAGGGTCGCCGGCCGCCGCGTCATCGGGCACAGCGGAGGCTATCCCGGACACATCACGCGCACCCTCCTAGACCCGGCCGACGGCATCGCGGTCTCGGTCCTCACGAACGCAATCGACGGTCCGGCGCACGAGCTGTCGAACGGCATCCTGACGATCCTGGATGCCGCGCTGGAGACCCCCGGGCACCGCACCGCCGCAGCGCCGAATCCGCTCCCCGGCGACACGTCGTCCTTCGAGGGGCGCTTCGCCGCGCCGTGGGGCGTCCTCGACGTCGTGCGCCTCGGCGACCGCCTCCTGGCCGTGTCGCCGGTCGGCCCCGAGCCGCTCGCCGGCAAGGACGAGCTCGAGGTGGTCGACGACGACACGCTGCGCATCGCGTCCGGCGACGGATTCGGGTCGATCGGCGAGCTCGTCCACTACACGCGCGACGCGGCGGGCGAGACCGTCCGCGTGCGGGGCAGCGGCGGGATGACCATGTGGGCGTTCGATCCCGCGCGGGCGGAAGGAGAGGTGCCGTGGGGCACGTTAGGCTGACCGCGACCGCGCCCGGAGGGATGAAAGTGAGGTGCGCGTCCGATGGTGGATGTCCACGACGCGTCGGTGTCCGAGCAGGAGCCGGATCCGTTGAGCGAACAGCGGAGGGCGTTCGCCGACGACTTCGCGACGATGTGGTCGGCGACCGGCGCTCCGATCATGGACGGCCGGGTGCTCGGCTACCTCATGATCATGCGACGGGAGTACATCTCCTCCGCGGATCTCGCCGCCGCGCTGGAGGCGAGCGCGGGCGCGGTGTCGATGTCGACGCGGCGCCTGGTGGACTCCGGGTTCGCGAAGCGCAGGATCATCCCCGGCGACCGCAACCACTACTTCTACTCGGACGAGGACGTCTGGGGGACGTGGCTGGCGGGGGAGCGCCGCTACCTGGACCGGCAGCGGGACAACATCGAGCAGGGCATGGGGGTCGTGGCGGACAGCGACGACCCGGGCGACCGCATGGCGTATCGACGGATGCGCAACGGTCGCGACTACATGCGGTGGCTGCGCGACTACCACTACAAGATGCTCGAGGCGTGGGAGGCGTACAAGGCCGAGCGCGACGAGTCGGACGAGTGACGTCGGCGTCCCCCATGGGGGGAGGCATCCGGTGACCGCGGACAGCCTGCTGCAGGTCCGCCACCTCCACGTCGTGTTCGACGTGGAGGGCCGCGAGGCGGTGGCGGTCGAGCGCCTCGACGCGGACGTCCACGAGGACGAGGTCGTCGCCCTCGTCGGCGAGTCCGGGTCGGGCAAGAGCGTGAGCTCGATGAGCGTCCTCGGACTCCTGCCGCGCAACGCCCGCGTCTCCGGCTCGATCCGCTTCGACGGGATCGAGCTCGTCGGGGCGTCGACCGACCAGCTGCGGCGCGTCCGCGGCGGGGGCGTGGCGATGGTCTTCCAGGACCCGTCCCAGGCGCTCGACCCGGTCTTCACTGTCGGATCGCAGCTCGTCGAGGCGCTGCGCGCGCACGCCCGGATGTCGCGGGCCGAGGCCCGCCGCCGTGCGATCGAGCTGCTGCGGGCCGTGGAGATGCCCGACCCCGAGACGCGGATGGGCTTCTACCCGCACCAGCTCTCCGGCGGCCAGGCGCAGCGCGTCGTCATCGCGATCGGGCTGGCCGGCGAGCCGCGCCTGCTGATCGCCGACGAGCCGACGACCGCGCTCGACGTCACGGTGCAGGCCGAGGTGCTCGATCTGCTGCGCCGCCTGCGCACCCGCAGCCGGATGGCGATCCTGCTCATCACCCACGACATGGGCGTGGTCGCCGACCTCGCCGACCGGGTCGTCGTGATGCGCAACGGGTCGGTGGTGGAGACCGGCGCCGTCGAGCAGATCTTCGCCGCCCCGCGCGAGGGCTACACGCGCGACCTGCTGGCATCCGTCCCCCGAATGGGTGCGGGCGTGCGCCGCGACGATGCCGCCGAGGCGGCGGCATCCGATGCCGTCGTGTCCGTGTCGGACCTCGTGGTCGACTTCCGCGCGCGCCTGCGGGGCACGGTGCGGGCGGTCGACGACGTGTCGTTCCAGATCGGCCGGGGCGAGGTGCTCGGGCTCGTCGGCGAGTCGGGCAGCGGCAAGACGACGGTCGCCCGCAGCCTGATCGGGCTCTCCCCGGTGACGAGCGGGACCGTTGTCGTCGACGGGACGGACGTCGCGGCCGCCCGGGGCGCGGAGCGCGCCGAGATGCGCAAGCGCGTCGGCGTGGTGTTCCAGAACCCGCTCGCCTCGCTGAACCCCCGGTACACCGTGGCCGAGGTGCTCGCGGAGCCGCTGCGCGTCCACGCGAAGCTGCGCGGCAGCGCGCTCGACGACCGCGTGGACGAGCTGCTGTCCTCCGTGGCGCTCGGCGGCGGGCGCTGGCGCACGCGGTACCCGCACGAACTGTCCGGCGGTCAGCGACAGCGCGTGGCGATCGCCCGTGCCGTGAGCCTGGACCCCGTGCTCCTGGTGGCGGACGAGCCGACGAGCGCGCTGGACGTCTCCGTCCAGCGCCAGGTGCTCGACCTGCTGGCCGGGCTGCAAGAGCGACTCGGGTTCGCGTGCCTGTTCGTGAGCCACGACCTCGCGGTGGTGGATGCTGTGTGCGACCGCGTCGCCGTCATGCGCCGCGGCCGGCTCGTGGAGATCGACGACTGCCGCACCGTGCTCACCGACCCGAAGGATGAGTACACGCGGCGGCTGATCGCCTCCGCGCCGCTCCCGGACCCCGTCGCGCAGCGCGCCCGGCACGCCTCCTGAGCCGCGGTGCGGCCGGGGCGCCGTGCGGCCGGGGCGCGGTGCGGCCGGGGCGTCGTGCAGAACTCCACGGATCGGACGTGCGCCGCGGCTGATCCGGCCCCGCGCGCGCCGCCGGGAGAGGAATCCGTGGAGTTCTGCCCGCTGCCCTGCGTCGGCTCCGCGCGGCCGGCCCCCGCCCGCCGTCAGGAGTCGCGGCGGGCGCCCTCGGATGCCGTGACGGTGAACACGCGCGGCGCGGCGAACCCGGACCGGGAGAACGCGGATGCCACCGCCTCCGCGACGGCCCCCACGCGCTCGCGCGGGGTGAGGGCGATCGCTGCGCCGCCGAACCCGCCGCCCGTCATGCGCGCGCCGATCGCGCCCGCCTCCCGCGCGGCCTCGACCGCGGTGTCGAGCTCGGGCACCGAGATCTCGAAGTCGTCGCGCATCGACGCGTGCGACGCGTCGAGGAGGGGTCCGATCGCCGTCGGTCCGGCGCTGCGCAGCGTCCGCACGGTGTCGAGCACGCGCCGATCCTCCGTGACGACGTGGCGGACGCGGCGGAACGTGACGTCGTCCAGCAGGTCGCGGGCGCGATCGAGGTCCTCGGGGGCGAGGTCGCGCAGCGCGGGCACCCCGAGGATGCGCGCTCCGCGTTCGCATGCCTCCCGGCGGTCGCGGTAGCCGCCCGTGGCGTGCGCGTGCGTCACCCCGGTGTCCATCACGACGACCTCCAGCCCCGCGGCGGCGAAGCCGAGGTCCACGACCTCCGCACGCAGGCTCCGGCAGTCGAGGAAGATCGCCGCGTCCGGCCGGCCCAGCATCGCGGCCATCTGGTCCATGATCCCGGTCGGGGCGCCCACGGCCTCGTTCTCGGCCCGGCGGCCCGCGCGCGCGAGGGTCGGACGGTCCGATCCGAGATCCCACAGGTCGTCGAGCGCGACCGCCGTCGCGCCCTCGATCGCGGCAGAGGACGACAGCCCGGCGCCGATCGGCACGTCGGACGCGACCGCGATGTCGACGCCCGACGGCGCGGCGGCGGCATCCTGCAGCGCCCACGCGACGCCCAAGGGGTAGGCCGCCCATTCGGGCACGCGGGGCGCGCCGGCCGACGGGAAGAGCGCGTCGAGGTCGTCGATCCCGACCTCCACCGGCTCGGCGGCGAAGGTCGACGCGACGCGGATCCGGCGGTCGCTGCGGGGGGCGGCCACGACGTGGGTGCGCCGGTCGATCGCGAAGGGGAGGACGAAGCCGTCGTTGTAGTCGGTGTGCTCGCCGATGAGGTTGACGCGACCTGGGGCCGACCAGGTCCCGGCCGGCTCGACGCCCGCGATCCTCGCGAACAGGTCGCGCGCCTCCGCCGCGGCGGTCACAGCACCACTCCCGCGACCGCGTCGCGCAGCCGTTCGGCGGCGGACTCCGGCGGGACGTCGCCGATCCACGCGCCCATCGCGGCCTCCGATCCGGCGAGGTACTTCAGCCGGTCGGCGGCCCGGCGGGGGCTCGTCAGCTCGAGGCGCAGCCGCACCGCATCCCGTCCCACGTGCACCGGCGCCTGGTGCCACGCGGCGATGTAAGGGGTGGGGGTGTCGTACAGCGCGTCCACGCCGCGCAGGAGGCGCAGGTAGAGGGTCGCGAGCTCATCGCGCTCGGCGTCGTCCGTCTCGGTGATGTCGGGGACGTGGCGGTGCGGCAGGAGATGCACCTCGAGCGGCCAGCGCGCGGCGAACGGCACGAAGGCCGTCCAGTGCTCGGCGGTCAGGACGACGCGCTCGGACGCGAGCTCGAAATCGAGGATGCGGGCGAAGAGGTCGGGGCCGACGCGGTCCACCGCATCCCGCAGCCGTGCCGTGCGCGGAGTGATGTACGGATAGGCGTAGATCTGGCCGTGGGGGTGGCCGAGGGTCACGCCGATCGCCTCACCGCGGTTCTCGAACGGGAAGACCTGCTCCACGCCGGGGAGTGCCGACAGGGCGGCCGTGCGGTCGGCCCACGCCTCGATCACGGTGCGGGCGCGGGTGGGGGTCTGCGTGCCGAACGACCCCTCGCGTTCGGGGCTGAAGCACACCACCTCGCAGCGGCCGACGCTCGAGCGCGTGCGGCCGAGACCGAGCGCGGAGAGGTCGTCGAGGCCCGTCGGAGGATCGGTCGCCGCCGGCGCGGACCCGCTCGGCCTGGCGAGGGCGGGACCGAAGGACGGCGAGCGGTTCTCGAACACCGCGACGTCGTACTGCGACGGGATCTCGGAGGGATTGCCCGGCGACTGCGGCGCGAGCGGATCGAGCTCCGCCGGGGGAAGGAAGGCGCGGTTCTGGCGCGCCGCGGCGACCGAGATCCAGTCGCCGGTGAGGACGTCGAGCCGCATCCTCGCCGTCTCGGGGCGAGGGTCGAGGGTACGGGCGTCGACGGATCGGGACGGGCCGAGCCGCGTGCCCGGATCGTCGAAGTAGATGAGGTCGCGGCCGTCGGCGAGGGTCGTGGCGCGCTTCACGACGCCCGCGCCGAGCGCGACGCCCGCCGGGGCCGACGCCGCCGGGGCCGACGCGGCCGGTCGCGGCGTCCCGCGTGCAGGCGTGTTCACGTCAACACGGTAGCAATCGCGCTATGTTAGCGTCAACACGCCTGCAAGCGGGACGTGTGGGGGAAGAGAGCGAGGGTCGGGATGGACGCCGACATCCGCTGGCTCGAGCGCCAGGAACGCCAGGGTCGGCCACAGCGGCCGGAGCGCACGGACGCCGGGTCGCGCCGAGTCTCGATGGCCGACGTGGCGGCGGCGGCGGCCGTCTCGGGACAGACCGTGTCGCGCGTCGTCAACGGCAGCCCGCGGGTCGATCCCGACACGCGTGCCCGCGTCGAGGCCGCGATGGACCGTCTCGGCTACCGCCCGCACCGCGCGGCGCGGGCGCTGCGCACCGGTCGGTCGCACACGATCGGGCTCGTGGCCTCGACGCTCGCGACGGTCGGCAACTCGCGCATGCTGCAGGCGGTGGCGGATGCCGCGGCCCCCCGCGGCTACGCCGTCATGGTCGTGACGCTCGGCCCCGCCGGCGACATCGCCGCCGCGTTCGAGCAGCTGCGCGACCAGGGTGTGGACGGCGCCGTGGTGCTGAACGAGGCGACCGACCTCGCGCGGGACTCGACCGCGCCGCGCGACGTCCGGCTGGTCGTCGTCGACTCGCCGCCGGACGCCCGGTTCGACATCGTCGAGGTGGATCACGCCGGGGGAGCCCGCGCGGCGGTCGCGCACCTCCTCTCCCTCGGCCACCCCAGCGTGCATCACCTCGCCGGGCCGCCCGCATCGTTCGCGGCGGCGGAGCGGGCGCGCGGCTGGCGGGAGGCGCTCGCGACCGCCGGTGTCGCCGCACCGTCGCCTCTGTCCGGGGACTGGTCTGCGGCATCCGGGTACGCGGCAGGGGAGCGTCTCGCGAGGGACCCGGCGGTGACCGCGGTCTTCGCGGCGAACGACCAGATGGCCCTCGGGGTCCTGCGCGCGCTCGCGGACGCCGGACGCTCCGTCCCGGGCGACGTGAGCGTCGTCGGCTTCGACGACATCGCGGATGCCGCGGACTACCGCCCCCCGCTCACGACGGTGCGCCAGGACTTCGACGTCCTCGGCGAGCGCGCCGTGGCTGCGCTGGTGTCGGGGATCGAGGATGCCGTGGAGCCGCGGCTGCAGCAGATCCCGGTGCGCCTCATCCTGCGCGCCAGCACCGCGCCCGCCCCGCGCTGACGTACCCGCCGCGCGGACCCGCCGGCCCCGCGCTGACGCGCCCGCCCCGGGCTGACGCGGCGGCCGAGGGCGGGTCCGGTCAGGACGCCGCCGCGGCGGAGCGCGCCTCCCAGCCCGTGCGCACCATCTCGTCCAGCGTGTACCGCATGCGCCAGTCGAGGTCGCGCGCGGCGAGCTCGCCGGTCGCGACGATGCGGTCGGGGTCGCCGGCGCGCCGCGGGCCGACCTCGGGGGTGAACGGTATGCCGGTCACCCGCGCCACCGCGTCCATGATCTCGCGCACCGACAGGCCGTTGCGCGAGCCGAGGTTGTAGGCGGGCTCGATCGGGTCGCCGGCGGCGAGGCGCTGGGCGGCGACGACGTGCGCGGCCGCGATGTCGGCGACGTGCACGTAGTCGCGGACGTTCGTGCCGTCGGGAGTCGCGTAGTCGTCGCCGTTGATGCGCGGCGTCTTCCCCGCGAGCAGCATCTCGAAGACGATCGGGAACAGGTTGTGCGGGCTGGTGTCGTACACGACCGGGTCGCCGGAGCCGACGACGTTGAAGTACCGCAGCGACGTGTGGCGGAGCGCGTGGTCCGTCTCCGCCGTCGCGACGCCCTGGTCGGCGATGAGCCATTCGCCGATCAGCTTCGACTCCCCATAGGGGGATGCCGGGCGCTTCGGGAGGTCCTCGGTGACGAGCGGCACGTCCGGCGTGCCGTAGACGGCGGCGCTGGAGGAGAAGACGAGGTTGTCCACGCCCCGCGCGGCCATGGCCCCGAGCACGACCCTGGTGCCCTCGACGTTCTGCGCGTACGTGTGCAGGGGGCGTTGGACGGAGACTCCCGCGTACTTGAAGCCGGCGACGTGGATGACGCCATCGACGCGGTGCTCGGAAAACGCCCGCTCGAGCAGGTCGCGGTCGAGGATCGAACCGCGGACGAACGGCACGCCCTCGGGCACGAACCCCGCGTGCCCGCTGGAGAGGTCGTCGAGCACGACGGGCGCGATGCCCGCCGCCGCGAGGGCGCGCACCACGTGCGCACCGATGTAGCCGGCGCCGCCGGTCACGAGCCAAGTCATGGGTTCATTCTGCCGTGCGCTCCCGGATGCCTCGACCGCCGCCGCCCGGGACCGCGCCGGCTCCACCGCCGAGCGGGCCGGCGGGGCGTGCCAGGATGACGGGGTGACCCCCGCCGACCCGCCGACCCGGTCCGTGCTGCTCGCACTCGACAGCTTCAAGGGCTCGGTCGCGGCGGCGCGGGCGTGCGAGGCGCTCGCGGCCGGGTGGCGCAGCGTCGATCCGCATGCTGCCCTCGTCGCGCGACCGATGGCCGACGGCGGCGAGGGCACGCTCGACGCGTTCGCCACGGCGGTGCCGGTCGCGCGGCGCATGCCGGTCGTCGTCACCGGGCCGGACGGCGAGCCGACCGACGCCGCGTGGCTCCTCCTTCCCGCCACCGCAGACGCGCCGCAGGGCACGGCCGTCGTCGAGCTGGCGTCCACGTCGGGCATCGAGCTCCTGCGGGGCCGGCTTCGCCCGTGGGATGCCGCGACCACCGGCTTCGGGGAGGCGATCGCCGCCGCTCTCGACCACGGCGTCTCGCGCCTCGTACTCGGGATCGGTTCGAGCGCCTCGACCGACGGGGGCATCGGGATGCTGTCGGCTCTCGGTGCCCGCTTCACGGATGCCTCCGGCGCACCCGTGCCGCCGGGCGCGCGCGGCCTCGCCGCGCTCGACGCCGTCGATCTCACCGCTCTCCGCCCGCTGCCCGCCGGGGGCGTCGTCGTCCTGACGGACGTCACGCACCCGTTGACCGGGCGTCGCGGCGCCGCCGCGGTCTTCGGCCCCCAGAAGGGACTCGCGCCGGAGGACGTGGCGGTGGCGGACGCGGGCCTCGCGCGCCTCGCGCGCGTGACGTCCGCGGCTCTCGACGTCGCGCGCGGGTCATCGTCCCTGCCGGGCGCCGATGCGGCGTCGCCCGCCGCCGACCCGACGGCGCCCGGCACGGGAGCCGCAGGCGGAACGGGGTTCGCGCTCCGCGTGTGGGGCGCGCGCCTCGTGCCGGGCGCCGCCGAGGTCGCCGCCCTCGTCGGCGTGCGCGAGGCGCTGGCCGACGCGTCCATCGTCGTGACCGGGGAGGGGTCGTACGACGGCCAGTCCGCGGCGGGCAAGGTTCCCGCCCACGTCGCAGCCCTCGCCGCCGAGGCCGGCGTACCGGTCGCCCTCGTCGCGGGTCGGATCGCCGCGGGCGCCGACGCCGGGATGTTCGCGGCGAGCGTCTCGCTCACGGATCTCGCCGGGTCCGCGGCCGCCGCGATGGCCGATGCCGAGCACTGGCTGCGGGATGCGGGCGCGGAGCTCGCTCGCGCGCTTCAGCGTCGCGCGTAGATCAGACGCGGCGCGGGGCCCTCGAGCCTCGCGACCGAGAGCTTCACGTCCGCGAGTTCGCCGCGGACGCTCGCGATCTCGGCCCGGATGTCGGCGAGTTCGCCCGCGATCTTCTCGAACCGCACGTCGACCTTCTCGAATCGCACGTCGACCTTCTCGAACTGCGCGTCGACCTTCTCGAACCGCGCGTCGATCTTCTCGAACCGCGCATCCATGTGCCGTGTCTGCCGGGCGAGAATCGCCGCGACCCCGCCCAGCAGTGTCGCGGCCGCACCGAACGCGGCGATGATGACGCCGATCACGTCCGCCGTCACGAGCATGCCCCCATTGTGCCTCCTGTGTCCGCATGCCGCCAGACGTTACGCCTACGCATTCATGCGCGCCGCGCGCTCGGATGCGGCTGGGGACGGGACGGTCGCACCCTCCGTTGGGGAGGGCGCGCCGCGGTGCGCCGGGGACGACGATCCCGGCCGCCGGTCGCGGGCGCGGGGGCGGCAGCCTCAGGCGTCGCCGAGGGCTTCGGAGACGACGGCGCGGGCCTCCTCCTGCACCTCGTGCAGATGGTCGGCGCCCTTGAGCGACTCGGCGTAGAGCTTGTAGACGTCCTCCGTGCCGGACGGCCGGGCCGCGAACCACGCGTGCGCGGTCTGCACCTTGAGGCCGCCGATCGCCGCGCCGTTCCCCGGCGCGTGCGACAGCTTGGCCGTGATCGGCTCCCCCGCGAGCTCCGTCGCAGTGACGGCATCCGGCGAGAGCTGCGCGAGGGCGGCCTTCTGCGCCGGCGTGGCCGGGGCATCCACCCGCTGGTACACGGATGCGCCGAACTCCGCCTCCAGCTCCGCGTAGCGCACCGACGGCGTCTTGCCCGTCACCGCGAGGATCTCGGCGGCGAGCAGGCACAGCAGGATGCCGTCCTTGTCGGTGGTCCAGACGGTGCCGTCCAGGCGCAGGAACGACGCGCCCGCCGACTCCTCGCCGCCGAACGCGACCGAGCCGTCCAGCAGGCCGGGCACGAACCACTTGAAGCCGACCGGCACCTCGAGGAGCGTCCGTCCGAGCGAGGCGGCGACGCGGTCGATGATCATCGACGACACGAGCGTCTTCCCCACCGCGGCGTCCGCCGGCCAGTTCGGCCGGTGCGAATACAGATAGTCGATCGCGACCGCGAGGTAGTGGTTGGGGTTCATCAGGCCCGCATCGGGGGTGACGATGCCGTGGCGGTCGGCATCCGCGTCGTTGCCCGTGAGCAGGTCGTACTCGTGCCGCCGGGCGACGAGAGAGGCCATGGCCGACGGAGACGACGGGTCCATCCGGATCTTCTCGTCCCAGTCGAGGGTCATGAACCGCCACGTCGGATCCACGTCGGGGTTCACGACCGTGAGGTCGAGTCCGTAGGTCTCGGCGATCGCCGACCAGTACTCCACCGAGGCGCCGCCCAGGGGATCCGCCCCGATGCGCACGCCGGCCCGGCGGATCGCGTCGACGTCGATGATGTTCCGCAGGTCGTCGACGTAGCCCTTCCGGAAGTCGTACTCGCCGAGCGCGTCACCGTCGATGTCGGCGTACCGAGTGCGCTGGACGCCGTCCAGGCCCGCCGCGATGAGCTCGTTCGCACGGTCGGCGATCCACCCCGTGGCATCCGTGTCGGCGGGACCGCCGTTCGGCGGGTTGTACTTGAAGCCGCCGTCGCGCGGAGGGTTGTGGCTCGGGGTCACCACGATGCCGTCGCTGCGGCCGGGGTCGTCGACGGCGCGACCGCGGTTGTACGTCAGGATCGCGTGGCTGAGCGCCGGAGTGGGCACCCACGAATCGCGCGCGTCGACGCGGACATCGACGCCGTTGGCGACGAGGACCTCGATCGCACTGCGTTCCGCCGGCAGCGACAGCCCATGGGTGTCGCGACCGAGGAACAGCGGACCGGCGATCCCCTGCGCGGTCCGGTAGTCGACGATCGCCTGGGTCGTCGCGAGGATGTGGTCCTCGTTGAAGCTCGTCGTCAGCGACGAGCCGCGATGGCCGCTCGTGCCGAACACGACGCGCTGCGCGGGCACCGAGGCATCCGGCTTGCGGTCGTAATACGCGGCGATGAGCTCGTCGATGTCGATGAGGTCGGTTGCTTCGGCGGGCTGTCCTGCGCGACTCATGTGTCCAGTGTGCCTGTTCCGGGGCCGGATGGCACGGCCGCGAGGGGAGGTTGACAGCGGAGGGTGGCGGCCTCGTCGCAGGTGGCTAGGCTGAACCGCGTGACCATCGAGGCCGGCATCCGCACGTACAGCTACCTGGGACCCGCCGGAACGTTCACCGAGGCCGCGCTCGCGCAGGTCCCGGAGGCACGCGGGCAGGAGTGGCGCACCGTCCGCAACGTGGGCGAGGCGCTCGCCGACGTCGTCGAGGGCCGTTCGGACGCGGCGATGATCGCCATCGAGAACTCCGTCGACGGCGGGGTGTCGACCGCCCAGGACGCACTGGCGACGATGCCGGGGCTGCGGATCGTCGGTGAATACCTCGTTCCCGTCGCGTTCGTGCTGGTCGCACGCCCCGGCACACGCCTCGAGGACGTGTCGCTCGTCGCGGCGCATCCGGTCGCCTACGCGCAATGCCTGCGGTGGCTCGGCCGGGAGCTCCCCGCGCACGCGCACCTGCCCGCGGCGAGCAACGTCGCCGCCGCGGTCGACCTGCTGGACGGCGCCAGCACCGCCGATGCCGCGATCGCCCCGCCCGGCATCCTGGAGCATCACGAGCTCGAGCTGCTGGCCGAGAACATCGGTGACAATCAGAACGCCGTGACGCGGTTCGTCCTCGTCAGCCGCACCGTCGCGCCGCCGTCGCCCACCGGCGCCGACAAGACGTCGCTCATCGTCGAGCTGCCCGACGACCATCCGGGGGCGCTCCTCGAGATGCTGGAGCAGTTCGCGACCCGCGGCATCAACCTGTCGCTGCTGGCGTCGCGCCCCATCGGCGACGAACTCGGTCGCTACCGGTTCGTCATCGACGCCGACGGGCACGTCCACGACGAGCGGATGGCCGACGCCCTCCTGGGGCTCCGGCGTTTCAGCCCCAAGGTGGTGTTCCTCGGCTCCTACCCGCGCGCGGACCGGGCGATCGTGCGCTATCCCGATCGGTACTCCGACGACGTCTTCGTCGAGGCGCGGGACTGGCTGCGGGCGCTCGTCTCCGGCGCACCGGAGGAGTGAGCCCCGTGCAGGACTCCACGGATGTCGACGCCGCCGCGGTCGCGGCCCCCGGCATTCCGCGGCGCCCGCACCGCCCAGCCATCGAATCAGTGGAGTTCTGCACATGACCGATTTCCGACTCGACCCCGCCGACGACGTCCAGGGCCGCGCGCTCGCCGCGCTGAAGTCGGAGGAGATCGGCTGGCTCGGCAGCACCGGCCGCGACGGCTTCCCGCACGCCGTGCCGGTCTGGTTCCTGTTGCACGACGACGCCGTCGTCGTGTTCAGCCAGCCGCACGCGGCCAAGGCCCGCAACCTCCGTGCCGACCCGCGCGCGATGTTCCACCTGGAGGCGGGCGACGACGGCGAGCGGCTGGCGGTGCTGCAGGGCACGGCCGAGCTGTCGGAGGACCCGTCGTCCATCTGGGCGGAGCGGATCGGAGACGCCTACGCCGCGAAGTACCGCGACGGACTCGCGCGGCTCAACCTGACCATGGACGGGATGGCGGAGGACTACTCCCTGACGATCGTGGTCCGGCCGCACAAGCTCATCGCCTGGTAGCCGCCAGCCGGGGCGGATGCCTCAGGCCAGGGCGGATGCCTCAGGCCAGGGCGGATGCCACGAGCTCGAGCGTCTGCGCGCGGCCGGGAGCGGCATCCATCGGCTCGGCGTCGTAGGAGCCCGCGACCGGCGAGATCATGATCTCGTCCACCTCCCAGCGGCGGGCGAACTCGCGCACCTCGGCGGCGACGCTCTCCCCGGTGCCGACCAGCCACTTCGCGCGGGCGGACGCCATGATCGAGTCGGCCATCGCGTCGAAGTCGGTCGCCGCCTTCGCCTGCTCCACCGTCTCCAGCGGCACGAGCGGGCGGTTCGTGCGGAGCCGCGCCATCATCCGCAGCTGCGGCAGCGCGCGCTCCTCCGCCTCCTCCGCCGTCGGCGCGGCGACGGCGTTGACAGTGAGGAACGTCCGCGGCTCGGGGTGCTCGGCCGTCGGGCGGAACTGTCCGCGGTAGAGCGCCAGCGCGCGCTCGAGGCCTTCGCCCGAGAAGTGGTTGGCGAACACGTAGGGGAGCCCGAGCGCCGCAGCGAGCTGCGCCGAGTAGTCGCTCGATCCGAGGAGCCACACCTCCGGGGCGGCGGTCGCGGCGGGGGTGGCGTGCACGTCGTAGGTCCCGCCGGAGGCGAACTCGATCGTCGCGCCCTCCGGCGAGACGATCGCGCGGATGTCGCGGATGTGGTCGGGGAAGCGCTCCACGTCGCTCGTCGTCCCCGACATCCGGAGCAGCTGCGTCACGACGGGGTCGCTTCCGGGCGCCCTGCCGATGCCGAGGTCGATGCGCCCGGGGGCGAGCGCCTCGAGCGCGGCGAACTGCTCCGCGACGACGAGAGGCGCGTGGTTGGGCAGCATGACTCCGCCCGAACCGACCCGGATGCGGCGGGTGCGGGTCGCGGCCGCCGCGATGAGCACGGGCGGCGTCGTCGAGGCGACCGCGGGCATGTTGTGGTGCTCGGCGAACCAGTAGCGGCGCAGGCCCAGCTCGTCCGCGCGGGACGCGAGGGCGAGGGATGCGGCGACCGCGTCCGCGCTCGTCTGCCCGGCGCGGACCGGGACGAGGTCGAGGACGGAGAGGGCGGGGGAGGTCGCGGTGGTCACCTGCTCGACAACGTCGCCGAGGGGGCCGTCATTCCCCGCTCAGCGGCGGGTGAACGCCACGGTCGCAGGGTGCCCCTCGGTCACGAGGTCGAGTTCGAGGGCGTCGCCGTCGCAGCGGAACGTCGTCGCCGAGACCGGCCAGTCCACGAGTGTGACCTGGGTCGCGGCCGCGAACAGGCGGCTCGCGGTCTGGTCGTCGGTGGGCTTCACGGTCAGCGCGTTGTCGCTGGATGCCAGCGTGAGGCTGTCGCCGGAGGCGCGGTAGGTCCCGGTCATGGTGCCGCCGAGCTGCACCGCCGCGTCGTGGCCCTCCCACGAGAGGGCGGCCGACACGTCCTGGTCGTACGTGAACGTCCCGTCGCGTGTGAAGTCGACGTCGACGACGGCGCCGTCGCCGAGCGTCGCCGGCGGGTAGTCGAGGGCCGTGGGGATGGCGTTGTACAGCGGCTGGAGCTCGGTCGCCCCGGCCCGCCAGCTGCCCACGATGCAGGCCGCGGTGCTCGGGCTCGGATGCGGGCTGCGTGTGCGCTTCGCCTCCGCCGTCGGTGCCGCGGTGCATCCCGCCAGCACCAGGCACGCCAGTGCCGCGGCCGCGAGGCCGCCCGTCATCGCCCCTGCACGCGTGGTCCCCATACATCCATGATGACGCATGCATCCGGGCGATCCGGACCGGTCATCCCCGCCCGGCGCCCTTGACGTGCGCGTACGCCTCGAGCGCGGCGCCGCGCGACGCCGCGAGGTCGACGATCGGCGCGGGCGCATCCGCGTGGGGGTCGAGGTGCTCGGGCGCCCAGCGGGCGACGTAGGAGCCGTCGCGATCGAACTTCTTCTGCTGCAGCTCGGGGTTGAAGATGCGGAAGTACGGCGCCGCGTCGGCACCGGATCCGGCCACCCACTGCCAGTTGAACGGATTGCTGGCGGCATCCGCATCGACGAGCGTGTCCCAGAACCACTCCTCGCCGCGCCGCCAGTCGATGAGGAGGTTCTTCACGAGGAAGGATGCCACGACCATGCGCACGCGGTTGTGCATGTACCCGGTCTGCCACAGTTCGCGCATCCCTGCGTCGACGAGGGGGATGCCGGTCGTCCCGCGCTGCCACGCCCTCAGCGCCGCGCGGTCCGTGCGCGGCCAGGGGAACGCGTCGAACTCGGGGCGCCAATTGCGGGTGGCGAGATCGGGGGAGTGGAAGAGCGTGTGCCAGGCGAACTCGCGCCAGCCGAGCTCGGAGAGGAACCGCCCCGCACCGTCGCCCGACGCCATCACCTCGTGCCACACGGCGTGCGGGCTCACCTCGCCCCAGCGCAGTCGCGGGGAGAGCAGCGACGTCGATCCTGCACCGGGCTCGTCGCGCGTGCGATCGTAGGCGCCGATGTCCTCCGCGACGAACGCGCGCAGGCGTCGGCGCGCGGCGGGCTCACCCGGCTCCCACACCTCGCGGATGCCGCCGGTCCAGTCCGGATGCCGGGGGAGCAGCCCCCATTCCTCGAGGTCGTCCGACGCGGGGCGCGACGCCGGCGCGCGGAGCTCGCGGGGCTCCGGCAGCGGTGCGCGGGGGGCCGGGAGACGCAGGCAGGCGCGCCAGAACGGGGTGAACACCGAGTAGGGCCGGTCGTCGCCCGTGCGAACCGTCCACGGCTCGAACAGCACGGAGGCAGCGAACGACGACACTTCGACGCCGTCATCGCGGAGGGAGGCCTTGAGCCCGGTGTCGACCGCGCGCTCGGCTCCGCCGTACCGCCGGTTCCAGAAGACGGCGGACGCCTCGGCGTGGGCCACGACCTCGGGGATGACCTCCGCCGCCGGCCCGCGGCGGAGGACGAGGCATCCGCCCCGCTCCTCGATGCGCGCGCGGAGCGAGGCGAGCGAGTGATGCAGCCACCACCGTGCCGCGCCGCCGAGGGGACGGATGCCGGGAGACGCCTCGTCGAGAATGTAGAGGCACACGAAGGCCTCGTCGCGGTCGATCGCCGCGCGCAGGGCCGGGTTGTCGGCGAGACGCAGGTCGTCGCGCAGCCACACGATGCTCGTCACGTCTCGACCCTACGGCGGCAGGCTCGTCGCCCACCCGGCCTTGACACCGGCCCCGCCCCGGCCCCGTCCTGGCCGGGGGACGAGTGCGGGCGGATCGGCGGCGCTTGCATAGACTTGCGCTGGACGCGCAAGTTCTTGCGTACACTGAGCGCATGTCCAAGCGTCTTGCCGAGGTCGCCCGCAAGGTCGGGGTCAGCGAAGCCACCGTGAGCCGGGTGCTCAACGACAAGCCGGGGGTGTCGGAGGCCACGCGCAAGGCCGTGCTCACCGCCCTCGACGTGCTCGGCTACGAGCGGCCCACCAAGCTCCGCGGCGAGCGTGCGCGCCTGGTCGGCCTCGTGCTGCCCGAGCTCACGAACCCGATCTTCCCCGCGCTCGCCGAGATCATCGGCGGCGCGCTCACCCAGAACGGCTACACGCCGCTCCTGTGCACGCAGAACGCGGGTGGGATCACGGAGGCCGATTACGTCGAGCTGCTCCTGCAGCAGCAGGTGTCGGGTGTCATCTTCCTCGGCGGCCTGTACAGCCAGGCCGACGCGATGCACGAGCACTACGACCGGCTGCGGCAGGTCAACCTCCCCACCGTGCTCGTCAACGCCCGCATCCCGCGCCTCGACTTCGCGACCGTCTCCACGGACGACGCGGCGGCCGCCGAGCAGGCGGTGCTGCACCTGCACCAGCTCGGACACCGCAGGATCGGGATGCTGCTGGGCCCGGTCGATCACATCCCGTCCCAGCGCAAGCTGGAGGCGGCCACGCGCCTGCTCGCGCGGCTCGGCGAACCGCTGCCGGACGCGATGGTCGTGCGGGGGCTGTACTCCCTCGAGTCCGGGCAGGCCGGGGCGTCGCGGCTGTTCGCCGAGGGCGCCACCGCCATCGTGTGCGCGAGCGATCTGCTGGCGCTGGGAGCGATCCGCGCCGCCCGCCGCGCCGGCCGTGCCGTCCCCGCCGACGTGAGCGTCGTGGGCTTCGACGACTCGGCGCTGATGAGCTGCACGGAGCCGCCGCTCACCACGGTCCGTCAGCCCATCGAGTCGATGGGCCGCACCGTGATCGATCTCCTGCTGTCCCAGATCGCGGGGACGGTCGAGGCTGGGGACGAGCTGCTGTTCGAACCCGAGCTGGTGCTGCGGGGGTCGACGGGTCCGGCCCCGCGCCCCTCAGCCTGACCGCCGCCGCCCCCAGCCCGCGGCCGCCCATCGGTCGCAGAATGCCGCAAAGCGCGACCGCGGCCGCCCCCAGAGCGGTGGTTTGCGACCGATGAACATCGGAGAGGGCGGAGGGAGAGGGGGAGGGGGGCGGGAGGAAGGGCGGGAAGCGGGATGACCGGGGGGCGCAGCGGGAGTGATGTGATCGTGATCTTGCGTGAAGCAGTTCACATCTTGCGTTGTATGGTGGACAAAGCTACATTTCATATGAGCTTGATCCATCGACGACGAGGAGCCCCGTGGACAGTGACGTCCTCATCCGTGACGACGGCCGAGCCGAGACGCCCGGGAGCCGCCCGGCGTCGCCGTCGGCCGCGGATCCGCTGTGGTGGCGCTCGGCGGTCATCTACCAGGTGTACGTGCGCAGCTTCGCCGACGGGAACGGCGACGGCACGGGCGACCTCGCCGGCGTCCGTGCGCACCTCGGGTACCTGAGGGATCTCGGCGTCGACGCGATCTGGTTCACCCCCTGGTACCCCAGCCCACTGGCCGACGGCGGCTACGACGTCCAGGACTACCGCGACATCGATCCGCGGTTCGGCACGCTCGCCGAGGCGGAGGCGCTCATCCAGGAGGCGCTGGCGCTCGGCATCCGCACGATCGTGGACGTCGTGCCCAACCACGTGTCGGACCGGCATCCGTGGTTCCAGGCGGCGCTCGCCGCGGGGCCGGGGAGTCCGGAGCGGGAGCGGTTCTGGTTCCATCCCGGGAAGGGCGCGGACGGCGGCGAGATCCCCACGCACTGGGTGTCGAGCTTCCAGGGCGAGACGTGGACGCGGACGACGAACCCGGATGGGACGCCGGGGGAGTGGTATTTGCACATGTTCACGCCGGAGCAGCCGGACCTGAACTGGAACCACCCGGACGTGCGCCGCGAGCACGAGGACATCCTGAGGTTCTGGTTCGACCGCGGCGTCGCGGGGGTGCGCATCGACTCCGCCGCCCTCCTCATCAAGGACGCCGACCTTCCCGAGGTGGGCGAGAAGACCGGGCCCGGTCAGCACCCCACCGAGGATCGCGACGAGCTGCACGACGTGTACCGCGGATGGCGGGCCGTCGCGGATTCGTACCCGGGCACGCGGGTGCTGGTGGGCGAGGTGTGGGTGCCGGACATCGAGCGGTTCACCGCCTACCTGCGTCCCGACGAGATGCACACCGCCTTCAACTTCGACTTCCTCACCCGGCCGTGGAGTGCGGATGCGTTCCGCACGTCGATCGCGGCGACCCTGGCCGCGCACGCCCCGGTCGGCGCGCCGAGCACATGGGTGCTGTCCAACCACGACGTGACGCGACCGGTGACGCGGTACGGGCGGGAGGACAGCGCCTTCGCGTTCCTGAAGAAGCGGTTCGGTGTGCCCACCGACCCCGATCTCGGCCTGCGCAGGGCGCGAGCCGCCGCCCTGCTGGTCGCCGCTCTGCCGGGCAGCCTGTACATCTACCAGGGTGACGAGCTGGGCCTCCCCGAGGTCGAGGACCTCCCGCTCGAGCTCATCCAGGATCCGATGCACCACCGCTCCGGGGGCATCGATCCGGGGCGCGACGGATGCCGCATCCCGCTGCCGTGGTCGGGGAGCGAGCCGCCGTTCGGCTTCAGTCCCGCCGGCACCCGCACCTGGCTGCCCCAGCCGGATGCGTGGGGGCATCTCACCGTCGCCGCGCAGGAGGCGGACCCGGCGTCGACGCTGAACCTGTACCGTCGCGCTCTGCGACTCCGCCGCGCCCTGCCGGAGCTCGGCGACGGGCCGCTCGGCTGGATCGACGGCCTCGGCGCCGACGCGGTCGCCTTCCGTCGCGGCCCCGCCTTCGCCTGCGTCGTGAACGCCGGCGACGCCCCCCTCCTCCTCCCCGAGCACGAGGAGGTGCTGCTCGCCAGCTCGCCTCTGCCCGAGGTCGACGCACCCGGCGGCGTGATGCTGCCGGGGAACACCACGGCGTGGCTGCGCACGAAGACGGATGCCGCGGCATCCGCCGACGGTGCGGCCGCCGCCACCCGCCCCACCCCATCCGAGGGATGAACCGGCGCCCCGAGGCGACGCCGCCCTCACACGAAAGGAAAGACGATGAAGTCACCAGGTAAGGTCCTGCTCGCGGGGGCGGTCGCCGTCGCGACGGTCGGCGCCCTCGCGGGCTGCTCGTCCGCCGGAGGCGGCACCTCCGACGGAAAGGTCCACATCGTCGTGGCCCCGGTGCTGCCGGGGGCGACGGCCGACGCGCTGAAGGCGCTCGCGGACCGCGTCAAGGAGTTCGAGAAGGCGAACCCCGACATCGACGTGAAGGCCATCGAGTACCAGTGGACGGGCACCACGTTCGCCGCCGAGCTCGCCGGCGGGACGCTGCCGGACGTGTTCAACGTGCCGTTCACCGACTCGAAGACGCTCGCCAACAACGGTCAGCTCGCCGACATCACGGCGGACTTCAAGAAGACGTCGACCGCCGACAAGTGGAACAAGAACGTGCTCGACGTCGCGACCGGCGACGACGGCAAGATCTACGGCATCCCGTGGGGTCCGTACGCGATGGCGCTGTCGTACAACCGCGAGATCTTCACCAAGGCCGGTCTCGACCCGGACAAGCCGCCCACCACGCTCGATGAGATCAAGGCGGCCGCGAAGACCATCTCGGAGAAGGTCCCCGGTGTCGCCGGCTACATGCAGATGACGCAGGGCAACACCGGCGGATGGGAGCTCACCACCCTCACGCAGTCGCTCGGCGGCCGCATGGAGGAGGTCGGCTCGGACGGGAAGGTCACCGTCACCACCGACAACGACCAGACCAAGGCCGGACTCGAGTGGCTCAAGAGCATGCGCTGGGGCGACGACTCGATGGGGAAGAACTTCCTCTTCGACTGGTCGGGCATCAATGAGGCCTTCGCCGCGGGCAAGATCGCGATGTACATGAGCGGTTCGGATGTCGTCGGCTCGCTCATGCAGGCGAACGGGTTCGACCAGACGAAGTACGGCGTGACGACCTTCCCGCTGGCGGACGACGCCAAGGCCGGCATCCTCTCCGGGGGCAACGTCGACGTCGTCAACGTCAAGGACACCGCCGCGCAGAAGGCCGCCGCCGTGAAGTGGATCGACTTCTACCGCACACAGCCGAACGTCGACAAGGCCGCCGCGATCAAGAACGCCGAGACGCTGAAGGCCGGCAACCAGGCGGTCAACGCCCCGACGCTGCCGCTGTTCGACAAGGCGACGTGGGAGCAGAACCAGGCGTGGATCAAGCCCTACGACAACATCCCGGTCGAGAACCTGAAGCCGTTCACCGACGGCATCTTCGACCAGACGATCGTGCCGGAGCCCTCGCGGCATACGCAGGATCTGTACGGCGCGCTCGACGCCGTCGTGCAGGCGGTCCTCACGGACAAGAATGCGGATGTGGACTCCCTGCTGAAGGGTGTCGACGAGAAGATCCAGGCGCTGATCGACGCCGACGCGAAGTAGCCGTCCCCGCGGCGAGCGGCCGGGGCGCCCTCCCACCCGGGGCACCCGGCCGCCCGCCGCATCCAGAGCCCGCTCGCCGAGAGCGCGCCCGACCGAGAGCACACCCCATGACCGTGACCATGACCCGGCCCGAGGCGGCGGCCCGTCCACCCGCTGTCGCGCGGCGGCGCCGCACACCGAGGACGTGGGTGCAGCGCGGCGGGCTCACCACCCTGCTGTTCCTCCTGCCGATGCTGCTCATCTTCGGGGTGTTCTCGTGGACGCCGATCGTCGAGTCGGTCGTGATGAGCTTCCAGCAGACGAACCTCGTCACCGACCCGGTGTTCGTCGGGTGGGACAACTTCGCGGCGGTGTTCCGCGACCCGACCTTCTACATCGCCATCCGCAACACGGCGTACTTCGCCGTCCTTGCGCTGCTGTTCGGCTACCCGCTGCCGCTCGTCGCGGCCGTGCTGATGAGCGAGTTCCGGCGGATGAAGGGGCTCTACAGCGTCCTCGCCTACCTGCCGGTGATCATCCCGCCGGTGGTCTCGGTGCTGCTGTGGAAGATCTTCTACGACGCCGGTCCGAACGGCGTGTTCAACACCATCCTCGGCTGGGTCGGCATCCCCCCGCAGCCGTGGATCCAGGATGCGGCGACCGCGATGCCCTCCCTCGTGCTCGAGGCGACGTGGGCGGCCGCCGGCAGCACCGTCATCATCTACCTCGCCGCGCTGACCTCGGTGGCGCCCGAGCTCTACGACGCGGCCGAGGTCGACGGTGCTTCGATCTGGGGCAAGATCTGGCACGTCACGCTGCCGCAGCTGCGCGGCATCCTGTTCATCACCCTGATCCTGCAGATCATCGCCACCGCGCAGGTCTTCCTGCAGCCGTTCCTGTTCACGGGCGGGGGGCCGGCGAACTCGACGACCACGATCCTGCTCCTCATCTACCAGTACGCCTTCACGAACAGCCTCGGCGGCGCGTACGGCAAGGCGACGGCGCTCAGCCTCATGCTCGCCGTGTTCCTGGCGGTGCTGTCGATCGTGTACTTCCGCGTCACCCGGAGATGGAGCGACAATTGACGACCTCGGTCCAGACACAGGTGGCGCGGCAGGACGTCGTCGCGCCGCGCCGTCGGCGGCGACGACGCGCGTCCGACGCGGAGGCGCCGGACCGCGGCATCCTCTCCCGCGCCGACTGGCGGCGCCCCCACGTCCGCATCCTCGGAGCGGTGCTCAACGTCCTGCTGGGGATCGCGCTGGTGGCCGCGGGGCTGCTGCCGCTGCTGTGGCTGCTGAAGTCCGCGGTGACGCCGACGCAGGAGACGCTCACCCAGCCGCTCGCGTTCTTCCCGACCGACTGGGCGTGGTCGAACATCGAGCGCGCGTGGAACGACGTGCATATCGGCAGCTTCTTCTTCAACACGATCGCGATGGCCGCCGGGTCGTGGGCGGTGCAGCTGCTGGTCGCCACCACCGGCGGGTTCGCGCTCGCGGTGCTGCGGCCGAAGTACGGGAAGATCATCAGCGGCCTCGTGCTGGCCACGCTGTTCATCCCCGCCGTCGTGCTGCTCGTGCCGCTGTACCTGACGATCCTGCATCCGCCCCTGATCGGGCACTCCCTCATCAACACCTTCTGGGCGGTGTGGCTGCCCGCGGGAGCGAGCGCGTTCAACGTGCTGCTGGTGATGCGCTTCTTCGAGAGCCTGCCGCGCGAGATCTTCGAAGCGGCGCGGACCGACGGGGCCGGGACGTTCCGGCTCTTCTGGTCGATCGTGCTGCCGATGTCGCGCCCGATCCTCGGGGTCGTGTCGATCCTCGCGATCAACGCGGCGTGGGCGGACTTCCTGTGGCCGAACCTCGTGCTCACCGACATCTCGATCCAGCCGCTGTCGGTGCGGCTGCCGCAGATCGCGTCCTCGACCGACCTCGGCGTCTACCTGGCGGCGCTGACGATCGCGACCCTCATCCCCGTGGTGATCTTCCTGGTGTTCCAGCGCGCGTTCCTCAACAGCGGAGGCATCGGCGGCGCCGTGAAGGGCTGACCTGGCGCCCGGGAACCGTGAGCCGTTTACGGACGGAACACGCCGCGCCCGGGCTCGCTGACACGGCGTGTTCCGTCCGTAAACGGCGTGGAGCGCGAGGGGAGGTCACGCGCGACGGTGGAGGGCGGATCGCACGCGACGCACGATCGCCCGCTCGTCGCGGTCGAGCCTGCCGACCCGGATGACGGCCCAGCCCGCGGCCACGGCGCGCTCGAGGTCCCGAGTGTCCTTGTGGTACTGCATCGAGTCGGTGCGATGTTGCTCGCCGTCGTATTCGACCAGCACGCGTTCCCGCTCATAGACGAGGTCGCCGAGCTTGATGTGCCTTCCCTCGGCATCGCGCACCGACACGTTGATCTCGGGCTCGGGCAGGCCCGCTCGGTGGAGGACGAGTCTGAGCCAGGTCTCACGCCGCGAGTCCGTGCGAGCTCTCACCAGTTCGGCCGCCTGCCGCAGTCGCTTGGCGCCATGCCGCCCGGCGTATCGCCGGACGGCCTCGTGGAGCTGATCGAGGGTCGCGTCCGGCGACTGTCGACGCATCAGATGGTCGCCGATCTCGACGAGTTCGTCGACCGTGAGCACGGCGGACAGAGCGCACCAGGTGTCGACAGGAGGCGTCACGTGCAATCGGTCGACGATGACGCGCCGTTCGTCCCGAGGAAGGGGATGCACAGTCACGCCCACGCGTCGCCTGCGTGCGGAATCCGCGTACGTGGTGACGTCGAGAGGGCGATCCGCCGGGATGCGCGCCGTCCGCAACGGAAATGCATGGATCACGGCCGCGGTGAGATGGCTGAACGCCGCACCTTCGGGCATCCGAGCGTGCTCGATCCGCACCGCTGTCCAGACTTGCTCAACCCGGGTTGCCCACGGCGCCGCGCCCTCGACCGGAATCGGTGGTATCCGGGAGGCGATGCGGATGCCGCGAACCGGGGTGGTCAGATCGCGACGTCGCAGGCGCGCGCGTGGCACGCCCAGTCGGTCGGCCTCCGCGATCGAGAACGGTCGGTCGCAGAGCTCCGGGGGCAGAGAGATTCGTGACTTCATCCTTCGAGGCTCGCGATCGCGTCCTCGAGTCACGCTCCACCGCGGTCAACCCGTGCATCCGTCGTCCCGTCCCTCCCCTGTGCAGGGCCCCGTCCCCGCCCACCCCCCAGCCGACCGTTTACGGACGAAACACGCCGCCCGACGCGTCCTAGACACGGCGTGTTCCGTCCGTAAACGGTCAGTTGCGGGGCGGGGCGCGGGCGGGGACGGGCGGGCGGGCGGGAGTCAGAGCCGAGACGTGTCGTGGCCCGGGGGGAGCGCGACGAGCAGAGCGCCGGGGAGGATGCGGCAGCGGATGCGCACCGCCTCGCCGAACTCGTCGCCGTCGAGCTCGACGGGTTGCGCCGACTCGGTGGCCGTGTCGATGGTCGTCCCCCGGAGGTAGCGGATCGACGTGTCGCGGCGCCGCTCCACGATGCGGCGGCCCGCGCGCGTGCGGCGCAGGACGCTGTTGTCCCACCAGACCTTGCGCCACACTCCGACCCATCCGAACCATCCGGACGGCTGGATGACGGCCACGTCGAGCAGCCCGTCCGAGATCGACGCCCCGGGGATGAGCGAGATGCCCGCGGGCAGCGTCCCGCAGTTGGCGAAGAGCACGCTCTGCACCTTGGCGGAGTGCAGTCGTCGCTCGTCGAGCTCGTACATGACCCGGAACGGCTTCGCGCCGGGGAGCGCCCGCGCCGCCCCGTCCACGTAGGCGACCCATCCGACGGTCTTCTTCAGCTGCGCGTTCGTGTTCGCGATCATCGCCGCGTCGAGGCCGATGCCGGCCATCACGACGAAAGCATGCTCCTCCGACGTGTGGTCGTCGCGCACGATCCGGGCCATGCCGATGTCGGTGGCGTGCATGTTCCCGGAGAACGTCGCCTGGATCATCGCGTCCGGGTCGACGAGGGGCAGGTTGAGGTTGCGGGCGAGGAGGTTCCCGGTGCCGCTCGGGACGATCGTCAGGGGGATGCGGCTCTCCGCGAGCGCCTCCGCCACGGCCCGGACCGTCCCGTCGCCGCCCGCGACGAGCACGGCGTCGACGCCCTCGTGCAGGGCGCGGGCCGTGGCATCCTGCCCGAGATCCTCCGGGGTGGTCTCGTAGAAGAGGGGGCGGAGCCAGCCGGCGCGCTTCGAGAAGTGCTCGACGCGCTGGCGCAGGGAGGCCTTGTCGACCTTGATCGGGTTGTAGACGAGGGCGGCCCGCTTCGCCGTCGACGACTCGTCTGCCATGGATTCACAGTAGCGGCGGCCGCGCGTCGGCGCCCCGCCCACGGACCGGCGCCGCGCGGAGGGCGCTGGCTAGACTTGGGTGGTGATCGATCCCGTGCTCCTCCGCGACAATCCCGAGCTGGTCAAGCGCTCTCAGATCAAGCGCGGCGAGTCTCCGGAGTCGGTGGATGCCGCGCTCGCCGCCGATCGCGACCGCAGGGCGGCGATCACCCGGTTCGAGGAGCTCCGCGCGGAGCAGAACGCCCACGGCAAGCGCGTCGCGGCCGCACCCAAGGACGAGAAGGCGGCGCTCGTCGCACAGGCGAAGGACCTCAGCGACCGCGTCAAGCGCGCGCAGCAGGAGGTCGCGGCCGCCGAGCAGGCCGCCGACGAGGTGCTGTCGCGCATCGAGAACATCGTCATCGACGACGTGCCCGCCGGTGGCGAGGAGGACTTCGTCACGCTCCGCACCCACGGCACGCCGCCGGAGTTCGACTTCACTCCGCGCGACCACCTCGAGCTCGGCGAGCTGCTGGACGCGATCGACATGGAGCGCGGCACGAAGGTCTCGGGAAGCCGCTTCTACTTCCTCAAGGGCATCGGGGCGCGGCTCGAGTACGCGCTGATGTCGCTGGGTCTGCAGCGGGCGCTGGATGCCGGGTTCGTCCCGATGATCCCGCCCACGCTCGTGCGGCCCGAGGTCATGCGGGGCACCGGCTTCCTCGGCCAGCACTCCGCCGAGGTGTACCGGCTGGAGGAGGACGACCTCTACCTCGTCGGCACGAGCGAGGTACCGCTCGCCGGCTACCACATGGACGAGATCATCGACCTGGGCGCCGGTGCCAAGCGCTACGCGGGCTGGTCGACGTGCTACCGGCGCGAGGCCGGCTCGTACGGCAAGGACACCCGCGGCATCATCCGCGTGCACCAGTTCAACAAGCTCGAGATGTTCGTCTACACGACTCCCGAGGATGCGGAGGCCGAGCATCTGCGCCTGGTCGAGATGCAGGAGCGGATGCTGCAGGACCTGGGCCTTGCGTATCGCGTGATCGACGTCGCCGCGGGCGACCTCGGCTCGTCGGCCGCGCGCAAGTACGACGTCGAGGCGTGGGTCCCGACGCAGGGCACCTACCGCGAGCTGACGTCGACGTCGAACTGCACCACGTTCCAGGCGCGCCGGCTCGACACGCGCTACCGCCCGGACGGGAAGAAGACGCAGTACGTCGCGACGCTCAACGGCACGCTCGCCACCACCCGGTGGATCGTGGCGCTGCTCGAGACGCATCAGCGCGCCGACGGCTCGGTCGTCGTCCCCGAGGTCCTGCGCCCGTATCTGGGCGGCCTCGAGGTGCTGGAGCCCACCGCGTGACGGAGCCGCACCTGCCGCCGACGGGCAGCGTCGAGGTCGTCCGGCCCAGGAAGGCCGCGAAGATCGTCGAGCGGGTGGCGCGCGAGACGGAGGATCCGGGCGTCCGCACCGAGCGCCTCCTCATCGCGCTCGACATCGACGGCACCATCCTCCTCGAAGACGAGTCGCTGAGCCCCGGCGTGGTCGAGGCCGTCGAGCACGCGCACCGGGCCGGGCACGAGGTGATGCTCGCGACGGGCCGCAGCTGGGACGGCACCCGCGGCATCCTGCATACCCTCAACATCGCGCCGGAGTACGTCGTGTGCTCCAACGGCGCCGTGATCCTGAAGCGCGAGAAGGGCGACGAGGCGCGCTACACGCGGTTCCACACCGAGACGTTCGACGCGACCGAGGTGCTCCGGCTCCTGCACCGGAACCTCCCGGACGGGCGCTACATGGCCGAGCTCGCCGACGGGGTGCGCCTGTACACCGAGCCGATCGAGGACTGGAACCTGCTGCATGCGCGCCGGGTGCCGTTCGACGAGCTCGCGGCGCAGCCCGTGTGCCGCATCGTCGTGGTCTCGCCCGGGAAGACCGAGCAGGACTTCGTCGACCTCGTCCACCGCATCGGGCTCCACCACGTGACCTATGCGGTCGGCTGGACGGCGTGGCTCGACATCGCGCCGATGGGCGTCGACAAGGCGAGCGCGCTGGAGCTCGTTCGCGGGTGGCTCGGGGTCGACCCGGCGCACGTCCTCGTGATGGGTGACGGGCGCAACGACCTCGGGATGTTCCGCTGGGCTCAGGAGAACGGTGGCAGGGCCGTCGCGATGGCGCAGGGTCCGCAGGAGGTCCGGGATGCCGCCGGCGAGATCACCGCGTCGGTCGAGGCGGGGGGCGTCGCCGCCGTCCTCCGTGCGCTCTGACCGGTCTCCGATCCCGCACACAGGGCGCGTCCAGACGGCCTTGCGAGAATCGGACGGTTCCATGGGTCGACTAGACTCGTGCCCTGTTCGACGGATGCCGCGGCTCGCCGCGGTCGTCGGGAGGGTTGTCCGAGCGGCCGATGGACCTGGTCTTGAAAACCAGTGGGCAGTGATGTCCCGTGGGTTCGAATCCCACACCCTCCGCTCGAGCGGTGCGGTGGCGGGCTGAGCCCGCCCCCTCCGCTCAGCCCGTGACGGAGGCTGCGATCCCGAGAGGCCCTGAGTGAGCCAGCCGACCAAGCCCGCCCCCGGTGGCCGTCGCACCATCGCCCGGCACGGCCGGCTGCGGTCGCCGCATCCGGTCTCGCAGCTCGTGAAGCTCCTCGCGGTCGGCCTCGCGGTCGTGCTCGCGTCGGGCGTGGGCGTCGCCGCCTACGCCGCCATCGACCTGAGCTCCACGTTCTCCGCGAACGCGGTCGAGCTCGAGGGCCAGTCGGCCGCGCCGCCGGACCTCGGTGCGATCGAGGGCGGCGTGAACCTCTTCCTGGCCGGGACGGATGCCTGCGAGCCGCAGTATGCGGCGCTGTTCGGGGCCCGCTGCACGGGGGCGGATGCCGGTGACGAGCTCAACGACGTCAACATGCTCATCCACATCTCGGACAATCCGCGGCGCGTGACGGTCATCTCCTTCCCCCGCGACCTCATCATCCCGACGCCGGAGTGCACGAAGGCGAACGGATCGGTCGCCTCGGCGACGAGCGCGTCGATGCTGAACGCGACCTACTCGTACGGCGGACTGTCCTGCGTCGTGAAGACGGTCTCCGAGCTGACCGGGCTGAACATCCCGTTCGCCGCCAAGGTCACGTGGGGCGGCGTCATCCAGGTCACCAACGCGATCGGCGGCGTGACCGTCTGCATCGCGAACGGCATCAAGGACCGCTACACCGGGCTCAACCTCCCGGCCGGCAACGTCACGATCTCGGGGCTGGAGGCGCTGCAGTTCCTCCGCACCCGCCACGGCGTGGGCGACGGCGGCGACCTCGGACGCATCTCGAACCAGCAGCAGTACATGTCGCGGCTGGCGCAGAAGCTCGTCGGCGAGGGCGTGCTGTCCAACCCGACGACGCTCTACAAGCTCGCGACGACCGCGGTGAAGAACGTGACCCCGAGCGAGAGCCTGACGAATCCGCTGACGCTCGTGCAGATCGCGCTCGCGGTGAAGAGCGTGCCGTTCGATCAGATCGTGTTCGTGCAGTATCCGACCGTGCCCGACCCCTCCAACCCGAACCGGGTCATCCCGAATCAGTACGCCGCGAGTGCGCTGCTCGACGTGCTGGCGAAGAACGAGAAGATCCAGCTGACCGGCCAGGCGAGCCAGGGCAACGGCGTGGTCGTGGTGACGCCGTCGCCGACGCCGTCCGCCACGTCGACGCCGGGGTCCACCGCCGGCTCGACCGCGACACCGACGCCCACGCCGACCGACACCGCCGTAGCGCTGCCGTCGTCGATCGCCGGCCAGACCGCGGCCGAGCAGACCTGCTCGAACGGCAACGTCGGGCGCAAGTAGCCGGTTTCACCCGTTCGGCGCGCCGCGGGGGAGCGGTTATCATGGACAGGCGCATCCGCCCGTTCCGACGCCGGATGCCTGGAGACGTCGCATAGTCAGGCCTAGTGCACCACCCTGCTAAGGTGGAGACCCCTCACGGGGTCCGAGGGTTCAAATCCCTCCGTCTCCGCATCAAGTCCCCAGGTAGATCGAGTTTTTTTCGCATCGACCTACGAGGAGACAGGGCTCGATTTCGGGCCTGGAATCGCGCCAGGTGTCCCCCAAGTGTCCCCCGCCTCTTCGCAGGCCTCTGCGGCCGCGAGTCGCTCGGCGTGTGCTCGACGTTGGCCTTCGCCCAAGATGTGGGCGTAGACGGTCAATACGGTCCGCGGGTCATCACCGAGATACTCGGCGACTTCGTTGACCGGTGTGCCGAGTCGCAGCCAGGTCGACGCGGCGTAATGACGCAGCGCGTGACGCTCGAATCCGAGCGGGAACTTGTTCACTACGGCGGCCGAGAGCTGATCGCCGAAGTGGTTTGTGAAGAGGTAATCGCCAGGGGACTTGCCGAGGGAGTGCCGCCTGAACAGTTCGAGCGCGCGTGGCGACAGGGGGAGTGTTCTCGTGCCGCGCCACGTCTTTGTTTCCTTCTCGAGATAGCGATCGGAATGTGATCGGGTCACGACGAGCTGGGCGAACGGCACCTCGGCGAGAGCATCGACCCGAAGCGCGCGAGCCTCGCCCCAGCGGATGCCCGTGAGGGACATGAACTCGAACACGTCGGCGATGTCTGATCGTCGCTCTCGAACGCTCGCCAACGCGCTGACCACGCGCGCGGCTGAGGGAACGTCCTTGGGGCTGATCGCTCGTTGGGCGGCCGCTCCGAGTTCGGGGATCTTCTTCATCGTTCGAACGGGATGAGCCTGATGCAGAAGCCCTTGCTCGGCCGCGAAGGTGAACAGAGCGCTGAGGGTCGTCTTCTCGCGAGCGACGGTGGAGGGCTTCTTCACTTGTAGTTGGCGGAGCAGATGTGTGCGGATGTCGCCAGAGTGTATGGACGCGAGCGGACGGCGGAGCAGCGTTGTCGGTAGAGCGGCAATGTTGTGGCGATCAGTGTCAATGGTGTGGGGATTGCCGCTCGCACGGGCGGCGAGAAACTCGTCCACCAGTTCTTGGAGTGAGTAGGTGCGCTTCGGTGGAGGTGGAAGTCCCGTTTCTGAGCGGTGCTTCTGGTCGCGTTCCCATGCCTCTGCGTCTCGCTTGGTGTCGAACGCCTTTGTGGCGATGAGCTCGCGACCCGACTTGACCCGCACGAAGTAGTACGTCTTGCCGGCCTTCGTTCGCCTCGCCGTGATGCTCATGTTGCGATGCCCGCGAGACGCTCGATGTCGATGCGGCGGTAAACACGTCGATGTTCGGTGAGCGCGATCGGCTCGATCGGCGCATGGCCTGCGAGAGCAAGGGTGCGAAGGGTAGTTCGATGGATGCCGAGGAGAGCGGCGGCTTCGGCTTCGGAGTAGAAGAGGCAGTCGAGCGTGACGTGATCGGACGGCCACTCATGCGGCGTTCGATGCGCTGGTTCCCACGTCGAGGAGTATTCTTGCGCGACCATCGTCCTATCCCGTCTGTCATCTAGCTCATGCGAGCCGTACTTCCCACATCCGATGCGGGTCGAGCGGCGTTGAAATTCATTCCTTTGAGACGACCAGCCTGGCGAGCGGCAATGATCCACGCGGACGCAGTGCGGTGGGGAATTCCCAGCTCCGCTTGGATGAGCTTCGCCGGTGCGAGCCCGCCGAGGGCCGCGCTGCCGTAGAGGATCTCGATGGCATCCATGCGAGCCTCCGACGATCCGCGCCGCACGACCTCTGCGGCGATCGCCGAAGGAAGGATCCGCCCATGCGCGGTCGTGAGCTCAGCCACGCTCAGCCACGCCGCCGTCGGCTCCGATTCAGCACCCAGCGTCAGGAAGATGCAGTGCGGCGCCGCGGCTTGGACCATCGGCTGGATACCGACTTTCGCGGCCGTCTTGTAGTTCAGTTCAACGGAGTCACTCAGTGCGGCATGACTGAGGCGCCGCACGACGTATCGCCCAGCATCTGAGCTGTAGGACACCGAGATCTCGGTTCGGATGCTCTCAGATTCGTCCATCGTCGTGGCGATGAAATCGGGAGCGATGCGCAGCGCGGAGCCGACGAACGTCGTCGCAGCGGAGGCAGTCATCTCGCTGCCATTGGGTGTCTTCACTTCGACCTTCACCGCCTCATTCTGTCTAACCGCACAGTGGTTTGGCATTTACTATTGCCGAGCGTAGCAGAAAGTGCTTCACTCATGTCGAAGCATCTGATGGAAAGACGGCAAGACGGGCGGTGATGACGGATGAGGAGCTCGATAGTGACGGTCTACTCGGCCGGGCCCGACTGTCAGCTATGTCGACTGACGTGCGAATGTCTCGAGCGCGCCGGCATCGACTTCGTGCTCATCGACCTGAGCGATGAACATCGTGAGTCAGACCGAGCTTTCCTCAGGGACGAGCTCGGCTATCTCTCGGCACCAGTCGTCATTGTCGACGGCGACTCGCACCTCGAATGGTCCGGCTTTCGTCCCGACCTCATCAAGAGCTTGATCCTCGCGTGATGCCATGTCGAGCTCAGACGAGGATGATGAGCGGCGCGAGCGACGCCGCGAGACTCGGAGGAAGTGGGACGCGGCCAATCCCGACCGCGTCCTGGCCCACCGGGCGAGATACCGCGAGAAGAACCGGGAGCGCATAAACGCACTGGAACGAGAGTCCGCGCGGAAGCGTCGCGCGCGAGCCAGTGACGCGCGAGAAGCGGCCGCGCGTGCGGAGGACCGCCGGGCGAAGGATCGCGAGCGCACCCGGAACTACAAGGCGGCCAACCGAGAGCGCCTCGCCGAGCAGGACTACATCAGGAAGAGGCGATGGATCGCAAAGCAGCGTGAGACGGACCTCGTGGCGTATCGGGCCAAGGTCAACGAGTATGCGAAGGGGTACCAAGCCCGACATCGGGACGAGGTGGCTCATAAGGCAAAGGATCGTCGCCGCTCAAATCCTTACGTGCGACTCGCGTATCAGGCTGCTTACCGCGAGGCGCACGCCGATGAACTCGCTCGCAAGCGACGCGAGGACTACGCAAAGAACCCAGAGAAGTACCTCGCACGCAATCGCGAGTGGAAGCGTCGTGAGCGTCGTCGCGTCAGGGCCGGCCTGCCTCCACGACGCGTGACCCACACCACGTTGCCCGAGATGCGGCGCAACGACTCCGAGGCCGACACGTTTTTCAGTCGAGGTCGCAGCGTCGAGGAGATGGATGCGATCCAAGCCGAGCGGATAAGCGACAGGGAGGTGAAGTCGCATCTTGAGCGGGAGTTCGCTCGTGCGCGGGCGGAGGCCGGTTTTGATCGTCTTGCCGCCCAGCTCGTCGATCGCCGCTCAGTCAAGGACGCACGTCGGCTGGCTCGATCTGTTCGGGAGGCCGAGAGCCAGCAAGCGGAGGAAGCAGAAGCTGCTCGACTCGATGCGATCGCTCGGGTAATCAACGATCGCTTCCGCGCGGCCCGAAGCAAGCACGCGATGAACGAGTCCGCCCCATACCAAGTCCCGGGAACGCTCTCCACAGGTGGCCCCGGTCTGTACCGATAGAGCGCCGTGCCGCCACACTGTCAGTGAGAGGGAGTCAACATGCTGGATGCAGAAGTCGCCGATGCGCTCCTCTGGAGGGTCGCGGTCTCGAGCCTGAGTTATCACCCAGGCAAGATGGTCGAGGAGCCCGGCTACGCGATTGATGAGGACGTCCGCTGGTGTGTTGCGACGGTTGCAGGCACGCCAATCGATACGGCTTCATTCCGGATCCGGGTTGCCGAGGTGATCGAGGACCCGACGGCCCATCGAAAGGCGTTCAGCGATGACGTACTTGCACTTGTTCTTCGCTGACACGGGAGCCGTTCCGGAAGAGGTGTCGCCGCTCTTCGTCGTTGGCTCTCTTCTCGCACTCCTCTTCGTGGTGGCAGTTGGTGCGGCGATCGTGTCGACCGTGCGGGGGCGCTGGCGGCTCGCCGGCACCCTTGCTCTCGGAGCGGTCGTCCTTGGTGTTCTCGGCTTCGTCGCGTTCCTCATCGGCGGTGCCTCGAACTAGCGCCTGGCTGAGCCTTTTGTCATCGTCCGAGTTCGCGTTGCTGCGATGGAACGTCGATTGTTGGGGCCGCCACATCCGGACGAGCGCGTTCGGCTTCCACGCGTCGGAGCGCGAGCATCTGGCGCGCCAAACGATCTTCCAGTAGGGGTCTGGCCTTCGAATCAAAAGGAAGTGTCAGCGTTGGAACTACCGATTGAAGAGCTAGCTCGTGGAGCGTCACGAGCAGGTTCTTCAGGTTGGGCGTCACTCCGGAGGAAATTGCGTAGTCGGTCGTCGAGCGAAGCTCCGAGAGCCACTGCATCGCCGTAGAGGAGGACATCGCTTCCGATCGCGACCGGTCGAGGGACGTCGTCGAACCCTGCAGTGTCCCGGTCTCCAGCGAATCGAAAACGTGTCGACCTTCATGGTCGACGACTGTCAGTCGGCTACCCTTCGAGTCGGTCTCGAGTCGCTCGACGATCGCACGGGTGCCCTCCCACCCTGCGTCGTGCCGCGCAAGTGATGGAGGAACAGATGGGCGGCGACTCGAAACTCGGAGTAGATGTTGAGAGGCGATTGATAGGAGGCTTGCCGGCCTCGGCGTGGCAGCGACGAAAACGTGAGTCGAGAAGCCTGCCCGTCGAAAGACGTCCAATATAGGTAAGACGATCTGGGGGGAGTCAAGATTGCCCTCGAGAAGGACGGATCGCTTCGACGATCGCGCGTGGGTGATCGCTCTCTGAAGCCAATGGGCTGCCGCCTCGGCGAGGATCTCATCCGCTTGCTCTGGACGTGACCTCGAAAGCTCTGGGTAGCTCGGGTGGAACGGCCGTAGATCGTCCGCGCGGAGGGTCACTGCATCTGCGTGAGCAGTGAGCGCGAGTCCGGTTGCCCTCGCCTGGTCGGCACCGGACTGACCAATCATCAGTGCAAGCGTGGGATCATCGGTCGATTGATCGGCGCCGAAGATTATCGGGTGGATCTCGTCTTGGAAGATCTCGGCTAGCCGCTCAGTCGACACCCGCGGGTCGCTCACTTGCTTGCCCTACTCAGGTCGGCCGCCCGCCGCTCGAACTCTTGTCGCAGGGCGTCCACAGACGCGCGATCGAAACCATCGACGTCGACTGCCCGCCGGCGAACGGCGTCGATCTCGGCGCGCGAAGCGACTCCCTCCGACGCACCCGTCCTGATACGGCGCAAAAGTATCGCGACCAGCCGATTGGCCGAGTCGCGCATCTCGTCGTACGCGACGATGTCGTTCGGACGCCACGAGAAACGTGAGGTCATCGCGCCTCCCTGAGCCGATTCTACCTGGCAGCAAATCATCGATCCGAAGGGACGGAGGTGCGGGCTCAACGAGGATTGGGAGGTGGATCGAAAACGGATGCAGTGATCGATACACGGATGTCCGACTACGCGTCGCTCGGCGAGTTCGGGATTCCCTGACCGGGCGATCCACGCGGGTGGGGCCTTCGCGAGCGGTGCCGATGCGAAATGCCCGTACTCCATGGTGCTCTGGAGCAACGTGAATGTCGGAAGTCCGATGCAGGATTCGCGCGGGAGGTCACGATGACAGACGTCGTATCCGCAGCGGGATCCCTCTCGGCTGCGCTCGTTTCAGGAAAGGTGACGCAGTCGCAGCTTCGATGGAGCTGCCGCCATGCTAGCGGGACGGCACTAATCCATTCGCTGCTACCAATCAGTCGGCTGCTGCAGCAGTGGGAGATCGCAACAGACACCGCGACGTGGGCGACGGCCGTCATCAATTGCATGACGACCGTGCAGACTGAGCGCTCCGCGATGCCGCGGCAGTGGGCGCACCTAGAGAGCAGCTTGCGGGCTGCGCTGGGCGAAGCTAATGGTCTCGGCCAAGCTGACAGAATCTGGCTCGACGACTGTCGCGAGTTCTTCAATCCCGACCGCCTTTGGATTGACTTCGCCGCCGACTATCTCAGCCTCGTACTTGCCGGTGTCGGCTATTGGCGCGAAGAGTCGTCTACGCGAGGCGCGGGACGAATTCGGATACCCAGTTTTGATCGGTGGCTGCAGGAGACCGGACGATACTTCCCGGGGCTAGGAACGTGGCCATCCCCTGAGACGCTGAGGAAGCACCGCGTGGGGCGATCTATCCTCCCCTAACCAACCGCTGCTCGCGGGCTGGCCCGGCGGCGTCCCCATGCGCGCGGTGCCGACAGGTGAACTGTCAGTGCGCATCTTTGAGACGCGCGACGTGCATGCGGATTTGCGTCGGCGCCCGGGCGTGATCCCTCCCCGGATCTGTGTCAGTGTGGCGCGGAAGCGTGCCTTTCGCACACTTCGTGGCGGCAATCGTGCGGCAAGGGCAGTCGCCCCCAAGTACGATGCGACTTATGGCCGCCGGCGACGTAACTATCGATTACACGAATCATCGCGGCGAGCGATCGAACCGCGCTATCCGCCCCGACCGCATCTGGTTCGGGACCACGCAGTGGCATGCCGACTCGCAATGGCTGCTCGAGGCGTTCGACTACGAGCGCTCCGCTCATAGAAACTTCGCGCTCGCGAACATTCACTCTTGGACGGAAGCCTCCTGAGAGATGGCCGTCGAACCGGGAATCTATGAGCACTTCAAGGGCGAACGCTACGAAGTGTTCGCGGTTGGCAAGCACAGCGAGACAGAAGAGCCTCTCGTGCTCTATCGCACACTTTACGGCGACTACGGGTTCTGGGCGCGACCGCTTGCGATGTTCGAGGAGCGCGTGGAGAGCGACGGATATTCGGGCCCGCACTTCGTCCGAATCGCCTAGCGCTCTTCGATCTTCTCGACGTTGAGGCGTCGCCACTCGTCTGGAAAGGTTCCCTCGAGGAGGGCCCGTGCCGACTGACCGGGCTTGGGGATGTCTCTGTCGTTCACCTTCAGCATGGTGTGGTCGCGTTGGAGGCTCGCGTTGACACCGACCGAATACATGTAAAACCCGCCGGCCGGGACGAGGCGCTTACCGTCCGGTGCGAGATTCACGACGCCGTAGCCGTACGAAGTCGTCTGGAACGACTTCACGTCCTTCGTTGCGAAGACGTAGATATACTCCGACTTGTCGTGACCGAAGTGGCTAGCGACGGTCCGCCAGTAGCAGAACGGGCGACCGTCATTGCGGTAATTCGTGCCATCAAAGACATATCGACCGCTGAACCAGCGGTACTTGAGCGTTCCGACGCTGAAGCATCGATCCTCGCCACTCTCGATCCATTCAGCCCAGGCGCCGGCCATGTCGACCTCGCCAAAACGGATTCGGTCCGCCAGCCATACGCCCGCCAGCCACAAGTAAGTAGCAATCAGCGCAACGGGGATGCCGAGCATGACTGTCAACCAAGTCTCGGGGGTCATAGGTACATCATCGGGGATTTGGCGAAAAGCTGGGGATGACTACGTGGTTTCTCACGCTCATCCGGGAGCGCCTCATGCAGGCGCGCGACCGGTCACTCCACAAGACAAACCTCATGTCGATGCTCTCCGGGGAGTGGGCTCTCGCGAACCGCATCCGTTCATCGCCGGTTAGGGATCTTTAAGCGGGCGATGCCCGGATGAGGTGGGCCCTTCGGGGCGGGGGGTCCCGAGAACTCGAGGGCCGACCCGGATTTACATAGAAGAGTCCGGGATATTCCGATCGGGATCTTGTAGTCACAGACTCGAGTTGGGGACGCGGGTGAAGTTGCGCAACTGGTGCACGCCGGCTGATAGCTTGACGCTCGGAGGAATGGATGCCGAACGAGCTACAGCCTGGGGTGCGGCGAACTGGCGACTTCTTCGATTCCTACCCTGACACGCCTGAGGTGAAGGTCACGCTGGAGAGGTCCGATTCGGGCATTGGCGTGACTGTGGGTTGGTCGAGCCCAGATGTTCCTTACGCGCATTGGTTTCTGCGCGGCGGCGGATTCATCACCGGCACCGAACCGAAGGACCCGAAGCCAGTTCCACGTCGCGTCGTGTTTCACGACTCTCACGGTGCAGTGCTCCTGATTCGCTGCTGGGCGCGCGGGTACCACGCCAACGCTCTTGGCCCGGGAAGTGGGACGCTTTGGGCCAAGGCGGCGATCATGGGGGTCCAAGCGGACATCGAATTCGACCGTCCTCAGGGATTGCAGTCGGAGGTGTCCGGCCTACGTGAATGGCTAGGCGTCACCTCGTGGGACGAGGACTATGACCGCCGCGGCCCGCTTGGAGTGACTCTGCGGTCTGTGGTCGTGACGCAGATCGAGGTCGGCACGTTCAGTGGGATGGAGCTCACACTCTGGCCAACCTGGCAGGTTGTTCCCGAGGAGGGCCGAGATCGACGCGTGCTACACGATCTTGTGCGTTGTATCACCAGGAGTGCGGATCCGCTGGACTGGGACGCTCACATGAACCTTCACCGCGCAATTCGGGATCTGCTCGTCCTGTCGAGGTGGCGCGAGGAGTCGTGCGTGCCCGTATACGCCTTGCGCGCCGACGATCCTCTCACAACGATGGACGGCAAGGTTCACGGCGACCAGTGGCGCGAAGTGGTCGTCCAGGACGACGAGCGCACACCGCCTCCGACCGGCTGGCACGGTCACCTCATCGCCTACCCAGATCTGGGAGTTGGTGGCCTCGGCCGCTGGATTGCGCTTCGCGAGAAGTTCGCGCGCGCTCTTGATCCCGTTATCTCGAGCATCGGCCTACGTAACACCACGCCCCACACTCGCCTTGCCCACACCGGGCCGGGATTGGAGGGCCTGGGTTTCCTTCTGCTGCTCCGAGATGGCCTTCCCGAGAAGGCTGCCGGGAATGCAACCCTGAAGGCCCGGTTCGCCCGGATCCTGGCCGACGTCGGCGACTGTCTTCCGTTCGACGGTGAAGAGTGGGCTGCACGCACGATCGAAACCTACAACGGACTCAAGCACGCGAATCGAGCCAAGCCCGACGACATCGACGTCATGCATGCCTGGGCCGAGAGTGTGATGGTGACGCGAGCGTGGGTCGCTCTCGAACTCGGCGTCAGCCCAGATCTCGTCAAGTCGCGTCTCGCGGATGATCGCCAGCCGCGACGCTTTCAGCGCATCGTTTAGCTCGACGAGCTGCGGCGGTGAGGACGCGATTTCCGGCGCCATGTCACCGGCCTCCGGCTCGCCGGGCCGCGACGACCCCTGTCTGGGCCTCCACCGAGTCGATCCCTAATCGCGCAAAGAGCGTTCGGCCATCCCTATACGGGCAGTGCGCGCGGCAGGGCCCCCGCTGGTCGCCAAGTCGATTCGTCGAGAGTAGGAGGCTTGACCGACTGCGCGCCGCGCCGAGTGCTGTACGGAGGCATCCGCGATCATCGACTCCGTGACCGAGTCGAACCAGACGTTGTTCACCGCCCATCCCTCCGGAGGGGAGTCCACCCTCATCCAGTACAACCAACACATGATGAGCGAGCGCCTTGTCGCGATCGTCCACTGGACGGTCGACAGGGGCCGGCGATCTCCGCCGGTCCCACCGAGTACGGTAGCGCCATGGCTGAGATTGGCAGGCCCTGCGACTTTGTAGAAGGTGCCGCTTGTCCTTTGCCTGCCGCAGAAGACCGCATTGACGAGGCCTCCCATTTCGTCTTGCAGCTCCAGACGAACTATCACGATCCCCGTGCATTCAGGTTCAATCTCAACGCGCTGCTCGCCGCCGTGGCGTCAACACGAGCTCTGCTGCAGATGGAGATGCAGAAGCACGGTCTCGTCAAAGAATGGAAGGTTGCGCGCGAGCCATTCTGGGGCGACCCAGTCCTGACAGCCTTCCATCGGAGCAGAAACGTCACTCTTCATCAGGAAGCGATCTACGACGGAAGTCGGATCGATGTTGGCCTGTATCGCGGGCGCCGCATGAAGCTGTCCCTCCAACAAGAACTGCGAGCGGATCGCACGAGCGCTGAGATCTTGGCTCACTCAATCCCTCAACTCGAGAAGGTCTTTCTGGACCCGACTCATTCGGCTCTAGGAGAGCAAGGAGGACTGGAGCGACGCTACTTCATACGTGAGCTCAGTGCCGACGAGGACGCTCTCACCGTGAGTCGCAAGGGTCTAATCCGTTTGATCCACATGATCGCCACCGCGCACGTCGTCGTGGGCGTGTTGCCGGCAGAGTTCCTCGGCGACCACGCTGAGGACGATCAAGAGTTCGCTGTCCCGCCGAAGGCAATCACCGTTCTCTTGGAGTCTGACGTGGACCCCTCGCTGCCCGGCCAGTGGGGTTGGGAGTAGGCCTGCCGATCCCTCAACGTGCCATGGCCCAGTGGCCGTGTCCGGTTCTCGAAATAGTGTGGAACGCGAAGAGCGGAGGCAATCTTGGTGCAGCCGGAAGGGTCCGGCGAGCGACGGCTCAAGTTTTACGGCCCAAATGACTACGCAACCTTTTGGCAGGCAGAGAACGCCGTCCGGATCTTGCGAGATCACGACAATGCTGAGGCTCTGTCCGACGCGACCCATGCCATCGAACTTCACAACGCCCGCCAGTTCGTCTCGGCTCGATTCATCCCAGCGTCCCTATCCGAGGATGAAATCGCCGATCTGGACGTGACAGGTGATCTAGTTCGAAGCGTGGTCGCTCGATTCTTCACCACGATTGACGAAACCAACATCGAGGAGCGCCTGCGGGAAGTCCCATTCGAATACCACGCGGACCTCCTCTCGCTTCTCGGCAACAACCGAGCGTTCGAGCGCATCAACGCCCCGGCCATGTTCGCGGCGCTGGAAGCGAATGGCGTCACGCTTGGCGAGATGCTAGCCAACAAAAAGCTCGTCACCGCATACGACCGAGAGGTTCGGGACGCCATCCTCATCGATGTCCGGGCGGCAGAGCACGTCATCCGCCATCATTTTTCGCGCGACACCAAAGGATCCATCTACCTGCCAAAGTCATTCAGCGCCGCTGATTCACGAGACGCTCTCCGTCGCTACGTGGAGGATCCGAGCGCCAACTTCAACTATGTCGCGCTCATCGCAACGGCCAACTCTGATAGTTCCACCGGTGTCGACGCGCGGCTGAAGCTCGCTGCGCAGCGGCGCAGCACGAAGGAAACCAAGGAGTTCTTCGCCAACAACGCCGGCATGAAATCCGGGTGCGAAGTAGCCATCGCGGATGAACAGGAGGAGCCGGTTGTCGAGACGCTCGACGGGATGGTGGTCAGCTACACGTATGGTCGACAGTGGCTGGACGCGACTACAGACGAGCCCAGCGTCCTCAACAACTTTCAATTCCTCTTTGAGTTCGCGAACCGCAGCGGCCTCCTGACTCTGCCCTCGTTCACCTCGGATCTTTCCGTGTTTGAGCGATTCCTCACCACAAAGGGCCGCACCGACTATCACGTCGGCGTGGCCCATCGCGTTCGAGAGATGAGTTCCACGCTCCAGACACAACTGATGCGTTTCTTCTTGTCTCAGAAGGGGATCGAGCTAGAGGACGTGATCGCCTGGTTCTTCGACAAGTACCTGGCCACAGAGTTCGGCGCAGCGGGCTTTTCCTTCACGCCGACCGCGAACGGATCAAGCTACCTCGAAAAGATCCGGCATCTATTCGCGGAGATGGAAAGCATCCTCCGCCAGTTCACCTTCTTTGCGGACGACGGCGAGATCGACCGCGACCTGCTCGCTTTGTCCTCGGACTCGATGCGCTTCAACCAAATCCCGAGCCGCCTCAGAGGGAAGTATCTGTACCCCACCGACAGTCCCGAGATCGTCGGCATCATGCACCATCTCCTGTCTGACCAGTCCTCGCTGAACTACATCAGCGAAGAGCTGCGCGGAGACAACGCCGTCGAGCTTCTTGCTCGCAACGAAGTCCGTTACGAGGACTTCGAAGACTTGCAGCGTCCGCTCGTCGACCAACTCATCGAACTCGGCGTGCTGACGAACGACAAGGGGCAGATCAGGTTGACCAGCATCGCCCACCTGAGGATCCTGGTCTCACTCCATGCCTCAGAGGTGGTGAGCTACTTCCACCTCACTGCGTCGGAGAGGACCCTCGCCGACGAGATGGTGACCCGGGGTTGGCTGCGGCGAGGATCGACGCTTCTCACTGAGTCTGAAGCAAGCTACTTCAACTATCTACTCAACAACGTCGAGTTCAGCAACGGCCCCGCGCTGCGGAACAAGTACCAGCATGGTTCGCAAGCCGACGTAGAAGACAACGATGCCCACTTCGCGGTGTACTTGGTCGTGTTGAAGCTCATCATCGCGCTTGTCATCAAGATCAATGACGACTTCTGCTTGCGGGACCTGGAGGATCGAGACGGTGGTTCTGCTGCGCGTCGCTAGCCTTGCCTTGCACGCCTCCCCATCCGTGCGGTGCACGTGCGAACAGTTGTGCGAGCGGCTGCCGTTGACGAGACTCTGTAGAAGACACCTAGCGCGCTCACGACGCCGCGTCCCATAGTCACTGCTGAATGCATGACGGGCATGCGAATCGAGGGCAATCGTGCATGGACCGAGCGAGGACCTTCGCCAGTTCGTCGCAGCGGAGGCCTCGGCCTTCGCGGTCGCGACCGAAGACGCGCTGCAGACGAAACGCCTGAAGATTTCGCGCTTGAGCTTCCAGCGGTTCGCCTTGCCCTCCCTGACCAGGACGGAATACGAGTTGGCGCGCCTGCCATTGCCGCTACTCACACGTTCGCGCCGGGCCTCGTGTAAGAACCGGCGGACGATAACTCGTCACAAGCACAAGCACAAGCACAAGCACAAGCACAAGCACAAGCACAAGCACAAGCACCAGCGCCTTCGGTGTCTCGAGCGTATTCCCCGACGATCTGCTCCACGCAGCCCGGTTCCTTCGGTGAGCGAAAGCCGGTCCACACCGGGCGATTTCGCGAGTCAGGCCACCTGGGTCCAGTGGCGGACTTTGTCATCCCGCTCGACGAGGAACAGTTCGTCCTCGGGGTAATACACGGCGGTGTCGATGTCCGTGCCCGCGAAGCCCTCGATCGCCTCGAAGCTCTGCCAGCGCGACACTGTCAGGATCTCGGTCCTGCCGTCGCCGAGGTCGCGTGCCAGCATCCACGCGTCGAGGTTCCCGGGCGTCTCCCGATACTCTTTCATTCCGGTGCGTTCGATGTAGGCGATGTACTCGTCTGCGTCGTCGCTCCGTACGACGCCCCGCCACATCCGGACGATGCTCTTCTGCGCTGTCATGCCGTCATTGTGCGCGGAAGAAGGACGCCAGCGCACCAAGATGCCCTGACACTTGTCGTAGACATTCCGCCAATGACACGCCCCCCGGACCGCCACGACGTTCACCGCGCACGCCAGCCGGTCCTTAAGCGGTCGCGGCGCGGCGCGCACCCGATAGCACCGCGGCCACTGGCCGCCGCGAGGGTCGCAGCGGGTGGCCGAGGCATTGCTCGGGGTCAGAAGATGTGGGCCTCGCAGGTGGCGAGGAACTCCACGCGGCGGCGCTGAAGTTCTCGGTACACGGTGGCGCGGGACACGCTGAACAACTCGGCGATCTCCGTCTGGGTGTACTCGCCGCGATCCTGGACGTCGAACAGGAGCTTCCGCTGCGTGGTGGACAGCTTGGGCTGTTTGCCTTTCAGGTGTCCTTTCGCGCGGGCGACCGCCATCCCCTCCTTCGTGCGCATGCTTATCAAGTCCCGCTCGAACTCGGCCACCATCGCGAGCACGTTGAACAGCAGCCGCCCCACCGGGTCAGTAGGGTCGTACCTGCTGCCGCCCAGACTCAGCGCGACGCCTTTCGTCGTCAGCTCATCGGCGATGTCACGTGCATCCCGCGCCGAACGGGCGAGTCGATCAAGCTTCGTCACGACGAGAGTGTCGCCTTGTCGAACCGCCGCAAGTGCCTCGCGCAGTCCGGGCCTCGAACGGTTCGTACCGGTCAGCCCGTGATCTACATAGATGTTCGAATCGAGGACCGCGAGCCGCAACAACGCATCCCGCTGTGCTGTGAGGTCCTGATCGGCAGTGGAGACTCTGGCATAGCCAATCTGTATTCCATTCATGCCGCCGAGCGTGCCCTTCCCAGCCCGAAGATGCACCGGGGCAGATCGGTGATCGAACGAGGTGCGCACCACGCGCTGTCACGCTCGAAGTCGGCCAACACCTGCCATCCACACTTCCTGACGCCTCCTGACGGCAGGCTTCAGCTTGATGACGTAGCAACAGTTGTTGTCAAAGCCCGCGTTGCTGACTAGATTCGCTATCCCGAGGGAAGGACACAGACTATGAGCCGCGATTACTGAGATACCAAAGCGAGCCCCCGCGTGACTTTGTCGCACGGGGGCTTCGTTATTCTCTGGCCCAACAGTCCGGCGATCCTGATCGTGCGCTGGCCCGCACGCCACCACCCAAATCCGGGGAACGCCCGTTTGAGGATCCCCTTGCGGGCGGAGCGGATGCGGGTAAGTTGCGGGCGATTTGATGGCTTGCGATTGAGGCGAGTGGTGCGCACCGTCGTGCGGTTCGAGGGGCGGGACGAATCGAGCGGGAGCAGTCCGGCCGTGCACATGCAACAGTGACCTGATGACGAACGAGCCCACACCCACATCGAACGTCTCTGCTGACCGGCCTCCGGTCAGCAGGTCGCGGCCAGAGGGCGCCACGGCCAACCGACGTGAGTCGGTCCAGCAACAAGCGGAAGCCGAGGCAGCGCTGCCGGATCTGTTGCGTCGGATCGACGATCTGTCCAACCTCGATGGACAGGGCTACTTCGAGCGCGAGCCGCTATCGACTCTCGCGATCGATGATGCGGCGATCTATCCGTTGCAGGTGTCGACAGCTCCTCACTTCGCCATCCTGTCGTCTATCGACCACCTGAGGACTATCGCCGACATCGTTCGCAGCGGAACTCTGCCGATGACTGCTGTCGGCACGCTCTTGCGATCCGCTCTCGAGACCTCGTGTAGCGCAATCTACTTTCTCGCTCCGCAGAGCCGCGCAGACCGTGTACTGCGGGCCTTGCGGGACGAGTACTTTCAGATTGCTGATGCGGAGAGGATGACCGCCGATTTCGATCCCGACCTGACCGTGAACCGAGAAGGCAAAGAGGAGATGCTCGGGCGTGCCTTGCAGGGGTTCTCCGCCGCTGGCAGCTGGGCAAATGTTACGGGGGGCCGGCCGGCAAGTATCACCACGAAGATTCAGTTCGCATGTCCAGTCGTCGAAGCCCACTCCCTCCGCGGGCGCGCAGAGTTCGCCGTTCGCGGTCTGTGGCGTGGGTTGAGCGGAATAACGCATGGAAGGCAGTACGCAGCCCTGGCGATCCTGGATCGCGAAGAACTCGGTTATGACGAGTCGACCGGAGTCGTGCAGACACACATGACTTTCGGTGTCCGCAGCCTCGTGAGTTGCCTAGCTATCGTCCTTGATGTTGTGGAGACCGCGCAGAAGCTGTGGGGGCAACGGAGTCGGAGATTCACCAACTTGCCCGAGGACGCCGAGCTTGTGGCAGTCCTACGAGTCGATGGAAGGCTGTAGCGATCCCGATACGTGCACTGCCCGCTGAACGGACTCGTGACCCCCCCCATGTCTGCGGCGGGTCGCGGGCGCTGCGGTCGGTTCCGGGGGTTAGTCGAACGTCGGCGTATCCGTCACCGCGCAGGCGAGCACCGATGACGCGAGCATGATCGCGATGACCGCGTTGATGCGGTTGTACTGCCGGCGGGTCGCGGCGTGAGCCGTGACGTTGCGATGGAATGCGGTGCCGCGATGATCAACCCCGTACTTGCCGGTCATCGTCGCGTGAGCCGGCAGGAGCGAGAACGCGAAACGCCACCCGTGAGCGGCCAGCTTCTTCTTCTGATCCGCGTTCAGGATCGCGCCCTTGTCGAGGTTTAGCGTGGGCACCCGGAACTGCGAGATCACGGTGTCGAGGACGTTCGTAGCCAACGCCTGCGCCGCCTCGGTGTGCCGATCGCGCACTGCTGCGATCGCGCGGCGGATCATGTCAGCGAGGAACAGTGCTCGACGTGACCCGAGTGCGCCGGCAACGGTCTCGCAGTCGTTGAGGATGCCACGCCAGTTGTTGCCGATCACACGGCGGCGGGCCGAACCGTCCGCAGCTTGCAGCAGCTTATCGATGACGGTCGCGCCGGGCACCCAGCCCAACGGAATGCCATCCGCGAGCACGGCATGGATCTGAGCTTGGATCGTATCGGGATCGGCAGCGACATCCAACCAGTTGGGGGTGACGCGCCGAAGCTTCAGTGAGTTAGCGAACCCGCTGAAGTCGAAGTCGAAGATGAACGGCGGCAGCTGGATAAGGGACCCCAGGTCCGGCAGTTTGAACGCCGGCATCATCGACTCGATCTGGGCGTCCGTGAACAGGCCACGCATGGGCGAACCCACGCCGGTCAATCCAGGGAGGTTCGTGAAAAGTCCACGTATGGCGGAACCCGCGCCTGTGAGTCCGGGGACGTCTTTCATCCACGCCGTCGCGTTCATCGCCGACGTGAGCATTCGCGTGCTGGCCTCGTTCAGTCCGGGGGGGATGAGCGACTGCTGCGCAAGGCTTGTTGCCTTCATCCACTCCGCGTTGAACAGGCCTGTAGAGTAGGCCTGGCCGATGAGCTTGGACGCCGACTCGCCCAGCCGTAGCCCCTCAAAGTGCGGGGCGATCGCAGAGCTGATTGTCCCCATGAAGACGTCGGAGAAGATCCGGCCAGTGCGCAACGGCGGGAACACGCCCCTCAGGCCCGTCAGCTCCTTCGACCCAAGCGGCTGGCCGTCGGCGTCGAGGATCCTCACCACGGTCCGCGTCCTCTGCGGAGGATCGTCCGACTCGTCGTCGGCCGCCACATCACTCAGTTCGTCGGAGAAATCCCTTTGGGCGTCGTCCGCGGACTCGCCGGTCGGCTCGTCGAGGCTCGTCTCCGACTGGTCCGAGTCGCTCGAAGGGCGCGGTTCAGCAGGCACCTGACCAGCGAACCATACCCTTCCGATCCTGCCGCGTCGCGCCACGGCACACCTCGGCTGAGGGGTACCGTCGGCGGCAACGATGAGCTCGCATCTTCAGTCGACTCGAAGACGTCTCCGACCTACTTCTGACCGGTTGTTCGAGGGCACTGCAGTTGCCCGCTCCTCGACGTCGTCGTCGGCTCAGGCCTGCGGAGGCATCGGGGAAAAAGGCAAGCCGTCGGCCAGCGTCGGGTCGGCCTCGAGCTTCGCCGGCCACGGGTCGTCCGCTTTGGCGGATCCCCATGCGGGCATCCGCTTAATCCGCACCCTCTGCGTTCAGACGTCTTGCTGGTCCTCCCGTACCCATTCAACAGAAGGACGGGGGCTCTGGCTCAAAACAAGGTCTGATCTTCGTCCGGGTCAACGGCGCGGACTTCGCTCGGCTTGCTCAGCTTCTTCGCGCGCACCCTCGGCTTCGGGAACTTCGGCCCTGGCCCGTACTCCACGTTCCGTCCGCGTGCAGCATCCGACGTTCGGGTGAGCAGCTCGCGCGCCTGCAAGTCTGCGAGGAGGTCGCGTGCGCGCCAAACATCGATATCGAACATGTTCTGCAGGGTCCGATTCGTCACTCGCCCGTACTCCGTGATGTGCGCCAGGACCTTCCGATCGATCTCATCAACGGTTCGTCGGTTGTAGCGAACCGCAGCGCCGAGCAGTCGCATCGCATCGCTTCGCAGCCTGTACTGTCGCCTGCGAGCGCGGCGGCTCTCTCGCGTTGGCTCGAGAATGCCGGGCGTATCTTGCGAGAGTCGCCTCAAGATCAGCTCTGTCTCGGGTTCTCCCTTTTGGAGCACCGGCGCCAGCTCGGCCGAGTTTATGGTTCGACGTTGGCACAGCGTGTAAAGGACAAGCATCGTGTCCGTGTCTTCGCGTTCCTCGACAGGGAGCTGAGCCACAAAGCGGGCGATCGAGGTTCTAGGCGCCCCGCCAGCGAGCACTACGCGCACGAAGTCTGGGCCGTCCTCGATGACGGGCACTTCCTGCCCTGACCGAATCATCTCCCTAAACATGCGGTCGACGCCTCGTCCGGTCTCCTCGGCAAGCCTGAGCATGCGAGCAGCTTTCGCGAGAGCTGGGTTCCGGGGTGTGGACGCGTGAGTGAGGATGTTCTGACTCGTCACGCTCCCGACCAGGCTTCCGGGGGAGATCGCAACGAACGCTGCTGGCGAGTGCTCGATGTTCACCCGCTGGTCGAGCCGGTAGTCGCGATGGATTAGCGCATTCGATAGCGCCTCGCGAACGGCTGCTTCGGGGAAGTCGGCTATCTCGATCTGTTGGCCGTTCGGAAGTGTGAGTGGTGTGACGTTGCGCCGCGCCCATATGAACGCCATCGCCTGCTCGAAGGCGAGGATGAGTGGATATGGCAGGCGCTCGACCGCCACCGCTTCCCCGCCTGGAGTTTGCCTGTACTGGTAGATGATCTGAGAGTCGTGGTCGGGAGACTCGCAGAACAGCAACTCGCCCGCGCGGCTCAGCGCACCATCATCACCCAGGACTCCGAGCGCTCGCAGCAAGTCAGAGTCCGACAGATCTGCAAGAAGCGATCGGTCATCGGGGATTCTTCGGAGCGCATCGCGAGCCGCCGCAATCGCGCGGGCGGAGACGTCCGACGCGGCTCGAGTGCTTGGCTGCGCCGACCAATCGATCGGGAGACGCTCCTCTCGCAGCCTTTGATGCGCGTGAGGAGTCAGGGGGACGCAGTCGGTTCCTACGCGGTGTGTCGCCCTGCCCTGACGGTCGGCGTGGATGTCAAAACTTTGGAAGACGTCGACGACGAGTAGCTGTACTGATTGGAAGGATCGAGTTCTGACTCCGACCATGAGCGGGGGTTCCGTGAGTTCGTGCACTCGTCGTTGCACGGTGGATGGGTCTAGATCGCAGCCGACGAAGGCATCATTGCCCGCTTTTGAGTTTGCGACGCCCATGACGACCGTGCCGCCGGCTGAGTTGGCGAAGCACACCGCAGCTTCCACGATCGCGCGAATTGCATCGGGCTTGCTGTCTGGTTGCTGTTTGAAGTCCAGGAGGTCCGTTTCGAGTTCGTGCGCCGTCATGCCATTTCGTATGGACACGAGGGTCTCTTCTAGTTCCGCGTCGCTTACAGGCACGTCTGACATCATTGCTGACATTTGGCGTGAACTGCAAGTGACAGGGTTTCGCCAAATCTGATCAAACTCATCCGCAAGCAAGCTTCAAGGGGTACGCATCGCTCGCGTCGTTGCGCTTCTTGGAGTGGACCGGCCTTAAACAGCGCCTGGTGGTGGAGCCGGGATTCCGGTTACTGGTGCCAGCGATGCCGCTCGCGAGCCGGTCGTTGAGCGGACTCGATTCGGCCGTCTCGCGGAGCGGCCAACATGGGAACCTCAAACGGGATCGCTAGCGGGAAGGGATGTCGGAGGGTGCGCCTATTCTGAGTGTCCGTACGAGGGGAGGGCAAGTTCAAGATGGCCGGACTGAGTAGATCTCAGATTGAGGCGAGGATTCGCGCTGCGCAGCGCGAGGCGGAGCGAAAGATCAAAGCTGAACTCGACCGAGTCAATCGCGAGAACAAGCGACGCGTGGACGATTACAACCGTAAGGTCGACCAGCACAACCGCCAAGTCCTTCAAGCTCAGCAGCGCCGCGTCGATGCATACAACGCCGAAGTCGCGCGCGTGAATGCACACAACCAGCGCGTGAACACCCACAACGAACAGACGAACGCGCGCAATCGGGCCACGATCTCCGAACTGAATCGCCACCTGCGATCGGCGGCTTCCGGACCGCGATACACCCCTGCCGAGCAAGATCTAGCCGACCGCGTTCAGCAGCGGGCAGCGCAACACCCCGAACGCGATCACGATGCGTTCCTGAGCTATGCGCGAATCGACGGCAGCGAGGTTGGGGTCGCGCTTCGCGCTGAGCTGGAACTCCTGGGTGCTTCCGTGTGGTTCGACGAGGTGGCGATTATCCCGGGCAAGAGTCAGGCCCTCCAGATGGACAAGGGACTGCGGTCGGCCCGATGCGGGATTGCTCTGCTCACGCCGGCATACCTGACGGGTCGTTTCTGGACCGAGCGCGAGCTCGGAGCTCTCCTGCACAAGGAGACCCTGATCCCCGTACTCCACAACGTCACCTTCGAGCAGGTCGCCGAGTACAGCGGCATCCTCCCGGATCTCGCCGGCTTCGAGACTGCCCGCGACAGTGTGCAGGACATCGCCGCCAAGATCGCAGCAGCAATTCTCCCGACAAGCACCACCTGACCGGCGTAGGTCGTGGGCGACCGCATGCGGGTCGCTCCGCGGGCAGCCTTCAAAGCGACGCGAGTGCGATCCTCATCACCTCCGCTCATGCGCGAATATCCAGCCCGCACCACTGCTCGACCGGCGCCCGTCAACTGCGACGCGATCGGCATCCCAACGACGCGAAAACTGCAATGCACGCAGGCACTTTATGTGGAACTGCTCGCGAGTTAGACATGATTGGCGTACTCTGGGGGTGTGCGCGGGGGCCTTGAGCGGTGGAAGCGGGGTGTCGAATCGCAGGGGGTTCGGCAAGCGATCGCGTACGCGCTCAAGGGGACGTGCGACTCGCACCTGAGGTCCGTGACCGGAGTTGACGCCCTCGCCGATTACAGCGATATCGCGGGCCAGGAGGTCGCCCGCTTCATGGTGACCGATGGTGAGATCACGACCGACGTTCTGAACGAGGCGCAACTTCGGCGGTGGGTCGACGGCCACGAGCCCGAATCGGATGCCGCCCGTGGGCGGGAGCTGCGCTCGCCGCAGGCGGATCTGATCCTGGATGGCACAATCAACGCGCCGAAGTCGTTCAGCGTCGCTGCCTTGATCAACGACGATCTGGCCGTCGAGTTCGAGGCGCTGCAAGACCGCCTTCGTGATCGCATCATGGTGACGTGGCAGCGGGAGCTGAACGCCCGTCGCGGTGCCGGCGGCAAGATCCGTGAAGCTCTCTCGCGGGTCGAGGTCGTGGAGTTGCAGCATCGCCGCTCACGTGCGCTCGATCCGCACATCCACCGTCACCTGTGGCTGAACGTGAATGTGCTCGGGTGGGACGGTCGGTGGTCGAACATCGACTCCCGGGTGGCGATGAAGCTCCACACGGTCGTGAACGCGGAGGGCGAGCTCGCCGCCCGCACCGACCCTGCATGGGTCGCAGCGCTCGCCCGCAACGGGTTCACCATCGGGGATGACGGCGAGATCGCAGAGCTCGCATGCGCGGTTCGTCCGTTGTCGCGTCGGTCGAACCAGATCGAGGCGAACAGGGCGCGTCTGATCGCGCAGTGGCAGGAGGATCATTCCGGGCAACACCCAGACCGTGACGTACTGACTCACATCGACCGGCAGGCGTGGGCCCTCCAACGCCCAAACAAACCGGGAACGCTTGACGAAGGCGAGTGGCAAGCGCTCGTGCGTGGAGAACTCGAGGCGATCGATCCCTCCCTCCTGTGTGCGCGGGGGGCGGTTGTGCCCCGCAGCCAGAGCGTCGATTCCCTTGATCGCGATCTGCTCGCGGCGATGGCGATCGTTGACGCGGACCACCGGTCGGCCGCGTGCGGGGGTCGGTTCAGCATGTTCGACGTCCGCGCCGGGGCGATGCGCGCGATCGCCGCATCGGGCGTGACCGCCGACCGCGCAGAGCTGGACGAGCCGATCCGGGATGTCGTCGACCGTGCTCTCGCGTTCACCGTTGACCTTCTGGAGGGTGAGGGGAGTCGTCCCGATCACATCAAGGGGTTCATGGCTGCGGATACCGCGAAGTTGAAAGCGGAGCTCGCCGTGCGCTTCGACGCTCTCACCATCGCCGGCGCACCGGCCAGCGAAGAGGCGATCGCGCTGGCGGCGGCGGTCCTGCCTGAGGGAATCGCGATGGACACGGCGCAGCGGGATGCCGCGGCGGCGATCGCGGGCACGGACCGTCTGGTGTCGGTGACCGGGCCGGCGGGCACCGGGAAGACGACGATGCTGAAGACCGCGCGCGCTGCGCTGCAGGCGGCCGGGCGGCGGATGGTCATCGTCGCTCCGACGAAGAAGGGGGCATCCGTCGCGGGACGCGAGACCGGAGCGGCAGCATCCAGCCTGCACGCGCTGCTCGCCGACCACGGATGGCGCTGGGGACACGACGCGGCTGGCGATGAGGTCTGGACTCGTCTCGCGATCGGCGAAGCCGACCCGGCGACGGGAGTCGTCTATGAGGGCCCGCGCAGGTTTGCGCTTGGGGCGGGGGATCGGATCGTGGTGGATGAGGCGGGCATGGTCGATCTGCACACCGCGAACGCTCTCGCCGTACTTGCTGGGGAGACCGGTGTCGGCCTCGCGATGGTCGGCGACCATCTGCAGGCGATGCCGGTGGGGCATTCCGGTGCGATGGCGTGCCTGACGCGCCGGGCAACGGCTGTGGTGGAACTGACCTCCGTCCACCGGTTCCGCGATCCCGAATACGCGGCCCTGTCGCTCCGGCTTCGCGAACCAGGCTCCCGCGCGGACGCCCTCGACGTCGCCGCCGAGCTCGACCAGCGAGGCCTGGTGCGCAGGGTCGCGGACGCGACGGACGCCCGCGACGCCATGGTGGACGCGTTCTTCGAGTGGAGCGCGCGGCACAAGAGGGTGGCGCTGGTGACGGGAACCAACGAGGAAGCCGACGCCATCAACGAGGCCATCCAGCAACGCCGGGTCGAGGCGGGGCAGCTGTCCCTGCATCGGATCGCGGTCGGTCAGGGAGAGCAGCGGCTTTTGGAAGGCGACGTCGTGCAGACCCGCCGCAACGACCGACACACAGGCGTAGAGAACCGAGCCCTATGGATCATCCGCCACATCACCGGCGACGAGATCGAACTCGAAAGCGTCACCGCCGAGCGGGACGTGCGACGGGTCTCGCATGACTACGCCGGCGAGCACATGCACCTCGCCTACGCGTCGACGGTGCACGGAATCCAAGGTGAGACCACTGACGCATCCGTCGTCGGCCCAGGCGTCGACGCGTCCGGACTCTACGTCGGCATGACCCGCGGCCGCGTACACAACGAGGTCATCACTATCGCCCGCACCAGTGCCGCAGCGCGCGAGCAGATCGCCGACGCGATGGCGCGCGGCATCCCCGAAGTGTCCATCGATGAAAGCATCCGCGCCGCCCGCACCGAACTCGGACGCGCCGCCCGCGATCCTGATGCGAGCGCACCGAACGTGACGCCTCGGTGGAACGACCGCATGCGGCGTCCGTTCGGAGCTGAGCTCCGCCTCGACCGGATCCTGGCCGACACGATGAACGAACTGGATCGAGCACGACACGCGAACACGTCTGACCGTGCGTTTATCTCGAGAGCCGGTGCGGCGCTACTCCTGCTCGCGACGACGATCGCTTCCCACGACGCCCGCGCACACGCGCGCCACGGCGCGAGCGACGCGGACACCGCTCCGGTCTCGCAGCAGCAGCGACTTGCGCGAGAGCTCGAGCAGGCTAACAAGCGACAGCCAGCGCTGGCGCACAACATCGTCGCGCTCGAGGACCGTGTCGAGGCACTGGAGCACGAGCGTCGAATGCGGGACGGCCTTCCCGCGCCATTGCAGGCTGCGGAAGAGCGAGTTCGCTCCCGGGCTGCATCCATTGGTTCGACCGACGCGGAGAGTAGTGTGCCGACATGTGCGCACGGTTCGCGATGAACAAGGATCTGAGAATCGTTCATCCGATGCAACCAACCGGCGGTCAAGGGGTATCGGGCTGGGGGCTTGATGGTGCTCGGCACTCTGTGTGTTGAGGCTAATGTCAGCGCGGAACCAAGCAAGCTTGGAACTCATCGACCTGGTCGGAGGTGGGCTGGCCGCCGTGTGATCTCTTTTAGGCCGACAGCGCGCGGCGCATCATGTCGATGAGCGCATGAACTTCGGCGGCGAGCTCAGGCTCTGTGAGGGGTCGGACGATGAGCCAGGTGTCCATTGCCTGTCCCATGCCGAGGGCAACGGCGATGAGGAAGTCTGAGGGAAGGTCGGTGCGGATCGCGCCGATCCGCTGCCCGGCGGTGATCGTTTGTGTGAGCCAGGGGAGGGTGGCTTGCTCGGCGTCGTGTTGCGCTTCGCGTAAGGCTGGGGAGGCGGCACTGGTCAGCCAGTCGCGCAGGAGCGCAGCGGTCTGGGGTGTCGCGATGAGGAGTCGCATCAGCCGGAGGTAGTGTCCTTCGATGGTGTTCCAGAACGCGTCGGCGTCAGTGGCCTCAGGAACGGGGAGCGGCCCGTCCTGGAAGAGACGTTCGACCTGTCTGCGGAGGACGTCAGCGTAGAGGTCTTCTTTGCTGTCGAAGTAGTAATACATCGAGCCTTTGGAAACGCCCGTCTCGGCGATGATCCGGTTCAGCGACGCCCTGGCGAACCCGTGCGCGGAGAACTCGTCGAGGGCCGCGTTGAGGATGGCTTCCTGTCGTTCGCTGGGGAGTGCGTGGAATCGGGGGCGCGGCACAGGCGTCAACCGACCGGGACCGGAGGGAGGCGAATAGGGTCGACCAGGCTCCGCCCCATGGCCGCGTTTGCGATCGGCGGGATCACCATGAGGCCGACGATGGCGTTTCGCAGCAGCAGTTGCATGCGGTTGCGGGGGGCGAACGCGGCACCCATCCGGGTCGCGGCGTCCTGCTTGCCGCGCACGAGCTGCGCCAGTCGCCGCTCGTATCCGGCGAACGCCGCCCGGTGATCGCCGTGCGCTTCGTGCAACTCGCAGGCCAGGATGTACGCCTCGATCATCGCCAGCGCGGAACCTTGCCCGGCCAGCAGCGAGGGCGCCGCCGCAGCGTCGCCGATCAGCGCGATGCGGCCACTCGACCACGACGGCATCCGGATCTGGCTCGCCCGGTCCAGATAGAAGGTACGCGCCTGCGGCATCTGCTCAAGGATCGTCGGGACCTCCCAGCCGACGTCGCACATCCGCCGCCGCAAGAGCTCCTGCTGGGCGACCCCGTCGTCCACGGGCACCTCGCCGTCGTAGCGGAACATGAAGCAGAACATCGTCGCGTCATCGTGCAGCGCGAGACGCAGCACCTGATCACCCACCTCGGTGTGCATGACCGCGACCAACTCGTCGCGCGGGCGATATCCCACCACGTCGAAGGCGGCGACGGTGATGCCCAGATACCGTTCGAACTCCTCGTCCGGACCGAACGCCAGCTTCCGCACCCGCGAATGCAACCCATCCGCGCCGACGACGAGGTCGAACTCGCGCGGCGCCGCATGCTCGAACTCGACATGAACCCGGTCGCGGTCCTCGTGCAGTGCGGTCACCGTATCGCCGAAAACTACCTCCACGTTGCCGTCTGCGGCGTCGTAGGCGGCACGGGACAGATCGGAACGTCCGATCGTGACGAACCGACCGCCGCTGATACCGATCACGTGCCGCGGGTCGAAGTGGGCGATCCGTCGGCCAGCGCTGGAAACTTCACGAGCTTCGCGGACCACGTAGCCCTCGTCCATCAACCGCGGCACGATCCCCATCCGGTCCGCGACATCGAACCCCGCGCCCCAGAAGTCCACGACATAGCCGCCCTCCCGCAGGTGTGGAGCGTGCTCGACGAGCGTGACCTCGTGCCCGAACCTCTGCAACCAGTACGCGAGCGTGGGACCCGCAATCCCTGCACCAACGATCAAGACACGCATGAGCACCTTCTTAGACTGACAGTTCGACCGGTGGTCCAATTTTCTCACTCGGATGACGCTTGCACAATGGCCGATCTGCGTGGGGGCGTGCCCACTGACACGTGTCAGGCAGCGGAGGGGTCGTTGCCTCCGCCGAGGAGGTGTCGGTACTGCCGGTCTTGGAGCTTTTCGATATCTTGGCCCCGGCGGAGGAGCTTGGTGGTGTAGATGGTGCCGTAGGCCACGGACCGGGACACGACGGTCGCGAGTGCACTGGTGAGCATGATCGGTAGGACGAGGGACATGTCACCCGTCATCTCCACGACGGAGGCGAACGCGGTGAGAGGCGCACGGGTGCCGGACGCGAACACGCCGCCCATGCCGATCGCGGCGTACACGGCGGGGTCGCCGGCGGCATTTCCGAAGAGCTGGTGGACGACGAGGCCGTAGGCGGTGCCCAGCATGAGCCCAATGAACAGGGACGGTGCGAACACGCCGCCGGATCCGCCGATGCCGAGGGTGAGGGAGGTGGCGACGATCTTTGCGAGGGCGAAGAACAGCAGCAGCCAGAATCCGTAGTCGCCGTGCAGGGCCTGGAACATGACGGGGTAGCCGACGCCGTACATTTGCGGCACTGCGAGGAGGAGGAGTCCGAGGAGGATGCCGCCGACGGCAGGTCGCGCCCATTCCGGGCGTCCCGCCCAAACCTTGTCGCAGAGGTCCTCGATGGCGTAGAGGACGTACCGGAACAGTTGTCCCACGAGGGCGGCGATGACGGCGAGCAGGGCGACGAGGGCGAAGTCGGCAGTGTGACCGAGTGTCGCGTTGTGGGGAAACCCGGTGAGGAACGCGTCGGTGCCGAGTATCGGCCGCACGACGGCGTCGGCGACCATCGCGGAAAGCATGATGGCGAACAGCGACCCGGCCGAGATCTCACGGAGGATGATCTCCGCGCCGAAGAACACCCCGGTGATCGGGGCGTTGAACGTCGCAGCGATGCCGCCAGCAGCCCCGCATGCGACCAGGATCCGCAGCCGGCCTGCGGGTTGCCGGGTGCCCTGTCCGATCGTTGAGGCGAGGGCGGCGCCGATCTGCACGATGGGGCCCTCGCGGCCGACGGAGCCGCCGGTGCCGATGGTGAGGGCGGAGGCGAGAGCCTTCACGATCGCGACCCGCGGCCGGATCCTTCCGCCGCCTTCGGCGACGGCGACCATGACCTCGGGCACGCCGTGGCCACGGGCTTCCCGCGCCCACCGGTACACCATCGGGCCATAGATGAGGCCGCCGATCACGGGGATGACGACGTAGAACCCGAGACCGAGCCATGGTAGGTGATCGCTGGGTACGCGCCCATCTTGGCCGAACTCTACGTGCCCGGTGACGAGCCAGGTGATCCCATAGACGAGCCCTCGGAACAGCAGCGCTCCCACGCCGGCACCGAGGCCGACGATGAGGGCGAGGGAGAACAGGCCGTACCGGTTCTTCCGCAACCACCGGGACGAGTGGCCTATCATTGCTGTCACGCAAGCATTGTATTCATGCAACCGTTGGTTTCATACAATCAACGCGTGGGAGCGAGGAGTGACGTGAGCAAGGGTGACGAGATGCGGCCGGCGACCGATGCGACCGTGACGGCCTCTCGTGCCCTGCTGGGGATCATCGCCCGGTCGATGCTGCCCGCACTCGAGGACGTTTCGCTGCCGCAGTTCCGGGTGCTCGTACTGCTGTCCTCAGCCGGCCCACTGCGGATGGGCGCACTGGCCGAGCGCCTCGGCGTGACGGTGTCGACGTTCAGTCGCACCGCGGACCGGCTGGTCACGGGAGGCTGGGCGGTTCGCGAAGACAACCCGGGCAATCGGCGCGAAGTCATCCTCGCCCCCAGCGATAAGGGGCTGGGGCTGGTGGCGTCCGTGACCGATCACCGACGTCAGCTCATCGAAGGCGTGCTCAAGAGCATGACGCCCGCACAGCGGGATCAGCTCGTCGATTCCTTGCGTGCGTTCACGGATGCGGCGGATGAGCCCTCCGTGGCCGAACTGTTGATCCTCGGGCTGTGATGCTCGCGCTGCTGTCGAACATGCCGATGCCGCCGACTGCGGGCGCGGCACACATGACGGGCGTGATGTGGATGCCCACCCGCCCGCTGACGGTCTCGCGGCTGTTCGTCGTGCACCCGCAGCCGGTCCCGATCCTGCCCGCCCTCGGTCTCGCCCTCCTGGCCGCATATCTCGTCGGGGTCGTCGTGCTGATGCGACGCGGGGATGCCTGGCCGCCGTTGCGGAGCGTGTGCTGGCTGCTCGGTGTCGCGACGCTCGAGCTGATGACCGCGACCGGGTTCGACGGGTACGGCATGGAGCTGTTCAGCATCCACATGATTCAGCACATGACCCTCTCGATGCTCACTCCGATCCTGCTGTGCCTGGGCGCCCCGGTGACTCTGCTGCTGCGGGCGCTGTCCGGCCGCGGGACGGCACGGCGACGGGTGCGGGGCGGCATCCTGCGGGTGCTGCACTCCACGCCTGCGGCCGTGATCGCGAACCCGATCGTGACGGGGATCCTGTTCCTGTTCAGCCTGTACGCGCTCTACTTCACTCCGCTGTTCGACGTGCTGATGAGCACGATGTGGGGCCACAACCTGATGCTCATCCACTTCCTCATGATCGGGTCGCTGTACTTCTGGGGCATCGTCGGGGTGGATCCGTCGCCACGTCGCGGCAACGGGCTGATGGGACGGGCCGGCGGGCCGGTCGGCCGGATCGCGGAGATGGCGGTCCCGGTCCCGTTCCACGCGTTCTTCGGTGTCGTGCTCATGATGGCGAGCACGGTGATGGTGTCCTACTACGCGGCGCCGATGCCGGCGATGGATGCGGCGGCGCTGAGCGATCAGCAGACAGCAGGCGGCATCGCCTGGGGGTTCACGGAGCTTCCCAGGCTGCTGGTGCTGCTGGTGCTGTTCCTGCAGTGGCAGCGCAGCGACGCGCGGCGCACTGCTGCGGCCGAACGGCACGCCGCCCGGTTCGGGGACGTGGAGCTCGACGAGTACAACGCGAGACTCCAGGATCTGGCACGCCGGGACGCCGCACGATGACCACAGGGTCCGTTGTGGGATACGCGTTCATGCTCGGCATGATCGGCCTGCTCAACCCGTGCGGATTCCCCCTGCTTCCCATCTACCTCACCGCGTTCGTCGGCGACCGCGATCGACACCGCGTGACGCGAGCCCTGTCCGGCATCCGCGCCGGCGGAGCGGTCACGCTCGGATTCCTCGCCGTGTTCGCGACAGCGGGACTGCTCGCCGGGTCCGTGCACGCGATCCTGCTGAGCATCGCGCCGTGGGCGATGATCGGCGTCGGTGTCATCATCATGGCCCTCGGCGTCCTGGGTGCGCTCGGTAAGGCGCTGCCCATGCACGTGACGACCCGGTTCCGGACGGGGCGGGGATTCGTCGCGATGACGGGCTTCGGGGTGGCGTACGCCGTCGGATCGCTCAGCTGCTCCCTGCCGGTGTTCATCGCCGCGATCGGCGGGGCGCTCGGCTCCGGCTCCGCTGTGCTCGTCGCGGCCGTGGTGGTCGCGTACGGCCTCGGGTTGGGACTGTTCGCGACCGTTCTCGCGGTCGCCGCGTCGCTGGCCGACGCCACGGTGTTCCACTCGCTGCGCCCGGTCATGGCCGCGCTTCCGCGCGCCGCCGGCGCGCTGTGCGTCCTGGTCGGCTTCTACCTGGTCGGCTATTGGACCGCACAGCTTGGGGGCCCGGACCTCGTCGGCCCGGTCACCGTCGTCCTCGACGGGGCGCAGGGACTGCTGGCCTCCATGGTCGAGAGCGCGTGGCTGCCACTCGGGGCGGTCCTCGTCGTGATCGTGCTCGTCGCCCTCGTCATCGGCGCCCGACGCAGGAATCCGGGAGAAACGATGTCGGCAGCGCCCCGCCGCCGGAAGGGATCTTTGTGAGTTCAGCTGACAACCGTGACCGCGGCAATGCCGGAGTCCCCGGCTGGGTGCTGTGGGTGTCGTCCGCCGCACTGCTCGTCGTGGTCGCCCTGCTGGTCGTGATCGGAGTCGCGGACGCCCGCCCCACCGTCGCGCCCGCCGCGACGGGTGCGGTACCGGCGGGACTCAACCAGGCCACCGCCGACCTGCTCGGGGTCTCGCCCACCGCCACCGACCCCGTGACCGCGCCCAGCTACCGGTTCACCGACCAGTATGGGCGGGTCGTCGACGGCCGTGCACTGCGCGGCCGTGTCGTCGTTCTGACGTTCAACGACGACCGGTGCCTGGACCAGTGCGCGATGCTGGCGGACGACATCATCGCCGCCGACCACGACCTGACCGACGCCGCTCGAGCGCGCATCGCGTTCGTGTCGATCAACGCGAACCCGTACTACCCGGGCGTCGCAGACGTGAAGACCTGGTCCGACCAGCACGGCCTCGATGCCCTGCCGAACTGGTACTTTCTCAACGGCACCCCCACCCAGCTGGCCGCCGCCGCCCACGCCTACGAAGTCCCCATCCAACTCGACCCGGGCAGCCGATCCGTGTCGCACGGCAGCCAGATCTTCGTCATCGACCCCGCCGGCCGCATCGTGGAGCAGGCGGCCTTCGGTGCCGAATCCGCGGACACTATCCCGTTCGGGCACGGCCTGGCAGCCCTCGCCAACGACGCACTCCCCGCCGGTCAGCGGGGTCCTGTCGGCGGCACCAACCTGACGGATGTCATCGCCGGCGGAACCGACATCGGCGACACCCCGGCCCCAGTGACCGGGCCTGCACTCACCGGCGCAGGCACGACGAGCGCCGCCACACGAGGGCAGTACACGGTCATCGACTTCTGGTCATCTACGTGTACGGCCTGCAACCTCCAGCTGCCCGACGACCAAGCCGAAGCGAACGCCCTCGGCAAGACTGTCGCGTTCCTCGGCGTCGACGTCGCCGACGACCAAGCCAACGGCAGCGCGGCACTGGCACGCGACCGCGTCACACTTCCGACCCTGCGGGACCCCGACGGCACCGAAGCTGCCCGCTTCCAGGTCAGCGAACTGCCGTACACCGTCATCCTGTCTCCGACCGGAACCGTATTGGTCCGGCACCCTGGTCTATTCACGACCGAGGAGCTCGACTATGTCCTGCACAGCCTCGACACCGCGCTACCCCCGGCAGCGTGACTCAAGCCGCCGCGGACAAGAGATAGGCAGCGCCCACGCATGATCGTCGTCAGAGAGGAAGGACCCACGATGCCGGGATGGCTCAAGCGCCTGCTCAGCGCACCCAACGCCTTCTACGCGTGGGGGCTCGGGCGCATCTTCGGACACCGATTCCTGCAACTCACCCACACCGGGCGTAAGACCGGCAAGGAGTATCGCGTCGTCGTCGAGGTCGTGAAGTACGACCGGACAACCGGTGAGGCGATCGTCATGTCCGGCTTCGGACGGCGCAGCGGGTGGTTCCGCAACGTCAGCGCCGGCACGCCCACGTGGGTCGACTTCGGCCACGGACGTGTGCGCGCCGACCACCGCGTCCTGGACACCGAAGAAGCCGCCCAAACACTCCACGACTACGAACACCGCATGCGGATTGCGATGCCCCTCGTCCGATCCGCGCTCGGGCGGCTGGCCGGCTTCACCTACCGCGACGCCGACGCCGACCGGCGACGCCTCGTCCAAATCCTCCCTCTCACCGCCTTCACCCCCCATCACTGAGACGCGATCTCCAGGAATGGCGCGTCACCTTGACACCGGCTCGACGCTCGGAGCGATCGCGAATACGGCGTAGTCGTGTGCGTCCGACAACGCTCTGTAATAGTCGCGAAGCGCTTCATCTCCCGACGTTCGGCTCAGCGCCCAGTCGGTCGGGGCAACCTGTAGAGCGAACATCTGCACCCTGGCTGTGTGGGTGCGTCTCCGCCGCGTCGCAAGTGGGGTCGAGACGTCGAACAAAATCACAAGGGACGGACGCTCGTGCGTCTTCTGCCTCCAATACGAGATTGGATGCCGCTCGTGATCGTGCTTCGAAGGCGACGATGTTCGCCGCCTTCACTCCGCTTACGCCAGCGATCGCCAGCTGCGCGTCGAATCCCAAGCGATTCGCGAAGCCAAGGGATAAGAGAAGAACCAGCGAGCGCGATGAGCGCTCGCAAGGCCACTGGCCAGCCGCTATCCATGCGCCGAACTCTACTCACACGTGGGCGTCTCCCGAGTCGGGTTCGACTGAGCCACCGCCGGCCTGTCTGACCCGAGTCCGAGCCACCCGATCTCGTCCGGATGACGGCCGACCACGCCGGCCAACCTTTCTCCAGCACCGGCTTACGCGTTCTTGGCCGTGAAGCCTGCGGCAGCGTACGGGTGCCGCGCCTGCGTGCAAGGGGCGTTTCGCGGCATATCCTCCCCCGCTGCGCTCAGTCCGGTATTCCACGGTCCCCTTGCGCTCCGCCCCGCCACCCTCCTCGGCACTTCGTGCCTTCACGGCAAAGAACGTAGAGGGAAAGGAATGAAGCAATGAGCAACGCAACCGCACAGATCACGGGCACGATCGTCCAGGTCGACCCGACCGACCTAGTGATCGACGACAACGTGTTGCGCCCCGGGTCTGGTGGAGGCGCTGACATCCCGAAAGGATGGGGAGCTTGTCGAAGTTGAGGAAGTGTCCGCCCGAGTTGAAGGGACCGGGCGGTGCGGCTGGTTCTGGCCGCGCGTGGTGAGGATGGCGGCCGGCGCGGCGCG
>JAFKIL010000002.1 GCA_017306415.1 Microbacterium sp.
ACGTCGCCCGCGTCGACCACGCCATGACCGCCCACGACCTCCAAGCCCGCGGCGCGTACGTCGAACGCGCCGTCCTGTCCCGCGCCGTCCAATGGCACGCCCAAGACCGCGTCATCCGACACGGCAACCACACCATCGTCTTCCCCTGACCGGATGCCTCGACCGAGGCATCCTTCCTCCCACAGAAAGGCTCACCATCGTGGCTGAGAACCTTCAGCAGCTCCTCGACCAGCAGAACCCGGTCGAGATGCTGCGCAATTCGCAGATCGGGTCGTACATCTACCCGGTCGTGCCCGCCGACTTCCAGAACTGGATCAAGGAGCAGAAGGCGTGGCGCGACACGGCCGTGCTGTACGACCAGTCCCACCACATGGACAACGTGTTCCTGAAGGGCTCGGACGCGATCAAGCTCATCTCGGACACCGCGATCAACTCGGTGGCCAACTTCCCGGTCGACAAGGCCAAGCAGTACGTGCCGACGACCGCCGCCGGCCACGTCATCGGGGACGGCATCCTCTTCCGGGAAGGCGAGGACGAGTACACGTACGTCGGCCGCGCCCCCGCCTCCAACTGGCTGCTGTTCCACGGCGAGACCGGCGGCTACCAGAACCTGGACATCACCGTCGACCGCCGGTCCCCCTCGCGCCCGTACGGTCACGCGGTCTCGCGCCAGTACTACCGCTTCCAGATCCAGGGCCCGAACGCGTGGCAGGTCATCGAGAAGCTCAACGGCGGTCCGCTGGAGCAGCTGCGCTTCTTCACGATGTCGACGATGACCATCGACGGCACCACGGTCCGCACGCTGCGCCACGGCATGGCCGGTGCGCCGGGCCTCGAGATCTGGGGCCCCTACGCCGATCACGACCGCATCTGGACGGCGATCGTCGAGGCCGGGCGCGAATTCGGGCTGCTGCCCGTCGGGTCGCGCGCCTACCCGTCGAACACGCTGGAGTCCGGCTGGATCCCCTCGCCGCTCCCCGCCATCTACACCGGCGAGGCCGAGCGCGCCTACCGCGAGTGGCTCGGGGTCGACAGCTACGAGGCCACCGGCACGCTCGCCGGCTCGTTCGTCTCCGACAACATCGAGGACTACTACCTGACCCCGTGGGAGCTCGGGTACGGCTCGTTCGTCAAGTTCGACCACGACTTCATCGGGCGCGACGCGCTCGAGAAGATCGACGTCTCGACCCAGCGCAAGAAGGTCACGCTGGCGTGGGACGCCGAGGACCTCGGCAAGGTGTGGACGTCGCTGCTGAACGTCGACGGCCCCAACTACAAGTTCTTCGACCTGCCGCTGGCGAACTACGGCTCGGCGAACTACGACTCGATCGTGGATGCGGACGGCACGAACGTCGGCTTCTCCATGTTCACCGGCTACAGCGCCAACGAGCGCCGCGGCCTGTCGCTCGGCGTCGTCGACCACGACGTGCCCGAGGGCACCGAGCTCAAGGTCGTCTGGGGCGAGCCGAACGGCGGCACGTCCAAGGCGTCCGTCGAGCCGCACGAGCAGACCGAGGTCCGCGTCGTGGTCAGCCCCGTCCCCTACTCGACGGTCGCCCGTCAGACGTACCAGGGCGGCTGGCGCACCGGCTACCAGGACTGATCCGCCGGCGCCTCGGCTCAGAGCCGACCAGGGGTGGACGAGACGCGGGGCTCCCCCGCCTTCTCGTCCACCCCTCGTCGTTTCGCGGCGGGGACGGGGATGAGGGTTCGCTAGCCTCGGACGAGGAGGAAGAAGTGCCATGAGCCTGCGCTATGCCCTGCTCGCGATCCTGCGCGTCGGCCCGCTGTCGGGCTACGACCTGCAGAAGCAGTTCTCGCAGTCGGTCGGCCACGTCTGGCACGCGCCCGACTCCCAGATCTACCCCGAGCTGCGCAAGATGGAGACCCTCGGCCTCATCGAAGGCGAGGAGCAGACCCGCGGTGCGCGCGGCACCCGCCGGGTCTACCACGTGACCGACGCGGGAGACGCCGCATATCTCGAGTGGATGCGGTCGCCCATCGACTACCTGCGCGTGCGCGACCCCGCCCACCTGCGCGCGGCCTACCTGGAGAACACGACGCCCGACGCCGCCCGCGAGTTCCTCCACCGCCACATCGCGCACTGGGAGAGCGAGCTCGAGCAGTTCGAGGGCGAGCTGTTCCACATCGAGCACGTGAGCAATCCGACGCTCGTGCGCCGGCTCGCAGTCACGCCCCCGGAGGAGCGCGAGCGCACCATCGAGTTCAAGCGCTTCGCATACGAAGGCCTCGCCGAGCGGGCGCGCATCGAGATCGCGTGGGCACGACGGGGCCTCGCCCTCGTCGACCGCCTCGAGCACTGACCCGCCCGGCGGGCTCTGCTCAGTCCTTGCGGTAGCTCGTCCTGGCCTCCACGCTGAGCGGAGCGGGCTCGACCGTGGCGCGGATCCGCACCTGCACGTGGTCCTCGACCTGCGCCTTCGACGACGGCGTGTCCTCGCCCCAGACGACGAAGACCTCCGTGCCCGGGACCGCAGCACCGGCGTCGATCACGGCGAGCGAGAGCATGGCGCGCTCGTTGGCCGAGTACCCGGTCCACGTCGACAGGCCGATCACGTTGCCATCCGCATCCTCGACGCGGTCGTAGTGGAAGGTGTCGTACAGCGCCATCGGCTCGTTGAAGTACTTCGCGCCGGGCCCGGGACGGTACTTCGATCCGGCCGCGTCGGCGGTGTCGTCGCCGTTCCACACCAGCGTCACCTTCGTGCGGCGCGTCGATGAGCCGTCCGCCTCCATCTGCTCCAGCGCCGCGCGGCCGATGAAGTCGTGGTCGAACGCCACGATCCTGCCGTAGCCGATCTCGTAGGGCGTCAGGTAGTAGTCCTCGATCTGCTCGGAGAAGAAGCTTCCGCCGAGCGGCGAGGTCGTCTCGTAAGCGTTCTCCGTGAGCCACCGGCGGTAGTCGGCCAGTCTCTCGTCCGTGTAGATGGCGGGGAGCGGCCGGGGAAGCCATCCGGACTCGAGTGCATTGGTGTGGTACGCGCGGCCCCCGACCTGCGTCAGATCGTGCGCCGCGCCCGCCTTCAGCAGCGCGGCGTGGACGGCCTCGTTGTCCTCCCACGGCCCCCACAGCTCGAACCCCGGCTCGCCGGCCATGCCGTGGCGCAGGGCGCGCACCTCACGGCCGCCGATCGTGAAGCGCGTCATGTGGAAGAACTTCAGCTGCGGCGGCTCCTGCCCGGTAGCGTCGCGGATGACATCCAGCGCGCCCGGTCCCTGTACCTGGTAGCGGTAGACCACGGGATCGCCTGCGCGGTAGAGGGAATTGTCGTCGCGCCAGACCTCCACGTCATAGCCGCCGGTGACCGCGTGGTAGTGCATCCAGTTGATCGACGGCGGGATGCCGACCGCCTGGTACTCGTCCTCGGACAGGTGGAAGAGGATGTTGTCGCCGATGACGTGCCCGTCATGGCCGACCGCGACGAACTGCTTGGCCATGTCGACGGGGAAGTTCGCGACGCTGTTGACCGCGAGATCGCTGATCAGGCGCAGCGCGTCGGGGCCCGAGATGTTCAGATCCGCCATGTGGTGGGACTGGTCGTAGAGCACTGCGGTGCGTCGCCACGCGAGCTGCTCGTCGCGCCAGTTGGTGAACTCCGGCACGACGCGCGGAACGACGGCGGGCGGGCTCTGCGACTCCCACAAGAGCGTGTGCGGGCTGCCGGCCTCGGCGATGGCCTCTTCCAGATTGCTGGGCATCGTTCTCCTCCTCGATGAACGTGGATCGGCGACATCGCCGACCATCTCAGTCTTCCTTCGCCGGAAAACGATGTAAAATGCAACAAATATAGGTGAAAGTTGAGTTCTCCTCACATGGCGTCCCTCGGATTCACGCTCCGCCAGCTCGAGTACTTCGAAGCGGTCGCCACCGAGGGTTCGCTCGCCGCGGCAGCCGGGCTCTGGCACGTCACCCCGTCCGCCATCACCCTCGCGCTCGACGAGCTGGAGAGGCATCTGGGCGTGCAGCTCGTGATCCGCCGCAAAGGGCGCGGAGTGTCCCTGACGGCGGAGGGCACGCGGATGCTCGCGCGGGCGCGAGTGGTGCTGTCCTCCGCCGAGACGCTCTCGGCGGATGCCGCCCGCGCGGCGGACTCCGTCTCGGGCCGTCTCGCCGTCGGGTGCTTCACCACCCTCACGCCGTTCTACGTGCCGGCGATCGTGGACTGGTTCTCGCGGCAGCACCCCGCGGTCGAGCTCGACGTGACGACCGCCTCGGCCGAGCAGCTCCAGGACCAGCTGGCGCTCGGGCGCCTCGACGCGGCCCTCATGTACAGCGTCGACGTCTCGCCCTCGCTCACGTTCGACCCCGTCGCGGAGCATCGCCCCCATGCGCTCCTGCCGGCCACCCACCCGCTGGCGCGGGGGACCGCCGTCTCACTGGCCGCTCTCGAGGACGAGCCGTTCGTCATGCTCGACGTCTCTCCCGCGCGCCAGAACACCGAGGGCATCTTCACGCGGCTCGGGCTCACGATGAATCTCGCGCACGTGTCGACCAGCTTCGAAGCCGTGCGGTGCCTGGTCGGGGCCGGGCTCGGCTACGCCGTCCTGTTCCAGCGCCCGGCCACCGATACGACCTACGACGGTCACGCCGTCCGCGCCCTCGACCTGACGGAGACGGTGCCGCCGACCGTGGTCGGCCTGGCCCGGCCGGCCGGGGCACCGCGGACGGCGCGCACCGAGGCGCTGCGCACCTTCCTCGTCGACCGCGACCGCGTCAGGGCCGGGGGCGCGGGAAGACGCTGATGCCGCCGCCGTTCACCGGGATCTCCTGAGCGGTCACGTAGCCCGCATCCTCGGCGGCCAGGTAGCCCACCGCCGCGGCGATGTCCTCCGGGAGCCCGACCCGGCTCATGACGATGGACTCCTCGAACCGTGCGCGCTGCTGCGCCTCGGCCTCGGGACTCGAGACCCCGAATCGGCCGCGGCTGGTCCAGACCAGCCCGGGACACACGGCGTTCGCCGTGATGTTCCACGCTCCGACATCCATCGCGAGCGCGCGGGTGAAGCCGAGGACACCCGCCTTCGATGCGGAGTACGCGGTGGCCGACGGCAGCGCCTCCAGCCCCGCCATCGAGGCGATGTTGACGATCCGCCCGTAGCGCTGGGCGCGCATCACGGGCACCGCAGCCAGGCACATGAGATACGTCCCCCGCAGGTTCACGGCGACAATGCGATCGAACGTCTCGACCGGGACGTCCTCGATGTCCGCCCTGTCATCGGTCTGGGGCGCCGCGGCGTTGTTCACGAGCACATCCAGGCGACCGTAGGTCTCGACCGCCTCGGAGACCATCCGCCGTGCGTCCGCCTCGACGGAGATGTCGCCGAAGACCGCATGGGCCGAGGATCCCGCCTCCTCGAGCTGCGCGACGAGCGTCTCCACGCCGGCCCACCCCTCGGGTGGCCGCTGCCCGCGCTGGTCGTCGTTGGCGATTCCGGTCGGCTCGACGTCCGACACCACGACGCGCATGCCGTCGCGCGCGAGTCGCCGCGCGATGGCCTGACCCATGCCGTCCGGCTTGCCGCACCCGGTCACAAGAGCGACGCGTTCCATCAGTCCTCCTCCTCCGGCGCGGCGCCGGGATGTCCCGGCGGCGCGCCCATCGGTCCGCCGCCGTCCACGGCGAGCACCTGTCCGGTGATCCAGCGCGAACGCTCCCCGGTGAGGAACGTCGTGGCCGCCGCGATGTCCCACACGTTGCCCTCCGTGCGCAGCGGGATCATCCCGACCCGCGCACGGCGCGTCGCCTCGTCGAACGCACGGGAGGCGAAGGTGGACCAGATCGTTCCCACCCGCACCGCATTCACGCGGATGCCGCGCGGCGCGAGGGTCGCGGCCGCCCCCACGGTGAGCTGCTCGAGTGCCGCCTTCGCCACGTTGTAGGGCGTCGCGGGGCCCCGGGACCCCGCCGCGCCCGAGGATGTCGTCACGATCGTGCTGCCCGGGGGGAGCACATCGGCGGCGCTGCGGATGAGGTCCCAGGCGACCGTCAGGTTCACGGCGAGCATCTCGTCCCACCCGGTGCGACCGACCTCGAGGATCCCGTCGAGGTCGCCGCGGCCCACAGTCGTCACGAGCGCGTCGATGCGGCCGGCGACGGCCGCGGCCGCCTTCACGATCCGCGCGCACTCTCCGTCGACCGTGACGTCGCCCACCACGAGCTGCGCCCAGCCGCCCGCTTCGGCGATCAGCGCGCAGGTGCGCTCGCCGGCGTCGGCGTCGCGGTCCGCGACGACGATGCGCGCTCCCTCCCGGGCGAGCATCCATGCGGTCGCGAATCCGATGCTCCCGTGAACGCCGCTCAGGCCACCGCCGACGACGAGCGCCGTGCGGCCCGCGCACGTCGTTCCCGCCGCCGACGCGAACGGATCGGCGAGCACCTCCTCGTCCGCGTTCACGCGGCAGCCCCGTCGAAGGGGTTGCGAGGCGCGACGGGGATCATCCGCTGCTCGACATAGCGCCACCGCCCGTCCTCGCCACGGGCGAACACCGCGCGCTCGTGCGCGATCGCGAAGACGACAGGGGTGCGCAGCTCCTCAGCCCCGCCCGCTCCCTGGCGCGTGAGCTCGTAGACGGTGACGGTGTACTGGGCCTCGACGCGATCGCGCCCCGCCTGAGAGGCGATGAAGTTGCCCATCACGTGCTGGGTCCGCCGGCCGGGGTACGCGTGCACCATGCGCTCCCCCGCGGCACGGGCCGCCGCCCTGTCCAGCGGGGCGGGCGCGCCCGGCGGGAAGAAGGCCAGCGCCGGATCGTGGAGCTCGAACGCGGCGCCGACGTCACCGGCATCGAGGAGCTCGCAGAACGCGACCGCGACATCCGCGCATGCCGTGAGCGCCGCGGGGTCCCCCGGCTCGCGCCCGGGAACGATCGATGGGGGGAACACGTCGCTCACTGCGACTCCTCCAGGTAGGCTCCGCGCTGCGCATCCCACGTCCGCGCCGTCCGCGCGTCCGCGCGCAGCCGGTACTTCTCGACGCGCTGCGTCGGGGTCCGGGGCAGCTGATCCAGGACCTCCACGTAGCGCGGGATCATGAAGCGCGGGATGTTGTCGGCGGCCCAGGCGAAGAACTCCGCGGGATCGAAGCCGGCATCGGGGACGAGGGTGAAGCACGCCTTCACGTCGTCCTCGCTGAGCTCCGAGTCCACCGCGATCACGGCGGCCTCCGCGATCCCCGGGTACTCCTGGAGCGCCTGCTCGAGCTCGAACGAGGAGATGTTCTCGCCTCGACGGCGGATGGCGTCCTTCTTGCGGTCGACGAAGAAGAAGTAGCCGTCCGCGTCCTGTCTGCCGAGGTCGCCCGTGTGATACCAGAGGTCGCGGAACGCCTCGACGGTCTTCTCGGGATCGCCCCAGTAGCGCGTCATCATCGATCCGGCGCGGCGCGGACGGGTGACGAACTCGCCCACCTCTCCGCGCGGGACCGGGTTGCCGTCGTCGTCGACGAGGTCCACCTCGAAGTGCGGGCTGGCCAGTCCGCAGGAGCCGTCGGGCAGCCCGTCCGTGCCCGCATAGGTGACGATGCCGGACTCCGTCGCGCCGTAGCCGGTGACGAAGCCCAGGTTCCATCGCCGCCGCGCCTCCCGCACGAGTTCCCCGGTGAGCGGCCCCGCGAACGTCATCCGCGGGTAGTCGGTCCACTCCACGGGGGTCGGGGGCTGGCGCAGCATGATGCCCAGCATCGCGCCGATGACGTTGACGTGGGTCGCGCGCACCGCCGCGAGACTCTCCCAGAACCCGCTCGCCGAGAACCGACGCTCCAGGGCGAGCGTGGCTCCGGTGATCAGCACGGCGACCGTCGTGAGGTGCTGCGCATTGAGGTGGAAGAGCGGCAGGCTGGTCGAGAACACGTCGTCGCGCGTCAGGCCCCGCTCCACCGCGGCATCCGCTCCGGCGTACCACGCGGCCCGGTGACTGAGCACCACGCCCTTCGACGGGCCCGTCGTGCCGGAGGTGTACCCGATGACGGCGGGCGCGGTCAGGTCGGCCGTCTGCGTCAGCGGTGCCTCGGCGCCGCTCGCGAGCACCTCGTCGAACGCGACGCACCGAACCCCGTCGATACGGCCCGCGCCCAGCACGATCAGGGTCTCGAGGTCGGGGACGTCGTCCCGCACCGCAGCCACGTGCTCGAGGAGCTCCGCCTCCACCACGAGGAAGCGCGCCCCCGCATTGGCCAGCAGATAGGAGAGGAACCGGCCGCGCAGGGCCGTGTTCACGGGCACCTCCACGGCGCCGAGCCGCGTGCTCGCGATCCACACGTCGAGGAACTCGGGGCGGTTGCCGCTCATGATGGCGACGCGGTCCCCCGCACCCATCCCGAGGTCCGCGAGGGCGTTCGCGAGCCGTGTCGTGCGCTGAGCCATCTCGCCGTAGGTCGTGCTCTCCCCCGCGAACAGGAGGAAGGGGTGCTCCGGCCGCTCGGCGGCGCGGTCATCCAGCAGCTGGTCGACGGTCCGGATGCCGCCGGTCATGCGAGCCCCAGCAGTCGCGCGGCGTTGTCCTTGAGGATGCCCTGTCGCACCTCGTCGCGGAAGGGCGCGGCGGCGAAGTCCCGGAGCCAGCGCTCCGGATCGATGATCGGATAGTCGGAGCCGAACATGACCTTCTCTTTCAGGAGGGTGTTGGAGTACTCGATGAGCTGCGGGGGGAAGTAGCGGGGGGACCAGCCCGAGAGGTCGATGAAGACGTTCGGGCGAGTGGCCGCGATCGCGAGCGCCGTGTCCTGCCACGGGAACGACGGATGGGCCATCACGATCTTCAGGTCCGGGAAGTCGACGGCGACGTCGTCGAGAGCGAGCGGGTCGCAGTACTTGAGGCGGACCGGCCCGCCTCCGATCTTGCCCGTGTGGAAGAGGGCGATCGCGCCGGCCTCCTCGAGTGCCTCGTAGAGCGGGTAGACGGACGCATCGTTGGGGAAGAACTCCTGCGCACCGGGGTGGAACTTGAATCCCCGCACCCCGTGCCCGTCCACGAGCGCGCGCGCCGTCGCGGCCGGGTCGGATCGGCGCACGGGATCGACGCTCGCGAACGGGATGAGCACGTCCGGCGCCTCGGCCGCGAGGTCGGCCACCTCCTCGTTGGAGACGATGGAGCCGAGCGTGTGCGGCGCATCGACGGGGAAGACCACCGCCGCCATCCCGAGCCCGCGGTAGAGGTCGGCGAGCTCCGGGACCGTGGGCAGCGCCATGCCCAGGTCGGAATGGTGCTGCGGTGCCTGCGAGCCTGTCACCGACGCCTCGACGTGCACGTGGACGTCGATCGCGGAGACGGCGTCCACCCGCAGGGACGGCACGGCTCCGGCCTCAGCGGGGCGGGTGGGTTCGGCGGCCACGAGGACTCCTTCGTCGCGGACGACACGCTCGACCGCCGTCCTCCAACATATTACATTTGCATTGCGCAACGCAACGGTAATGTCATACATCACCATGGTGGCCGGCGCGCGCGAGCGATAGCGTGGACCCATGAGCGATCCGTCGGCGCCGACCGCGTTCCCCCGTCAGCGGGCCCGCACGCTCCTGCTGACGATCCTCGGGTCGATGACCGCCCCGCACGACCTCGTCCTCTGGCACGAGACGTACGTGGCGCTGCTGTGCGAGCTCGGCCTCAGTGAGTCGGCCGCGCGCCAGGCGCTCGCCCGCGCGGGGGCCGCGGGCTGGATCGAGAGCGAGCGGGCGGGGCGGCGCACGCGCCTGCGGGTTCCCGGCGCCCACCGGGAGGGGCTCGCCACCGCGAGCGCTCGCATCGAACGGTTCGGCCGGCCGTTCGACTGGGACGGCGAGTGGCTGGTCGTGATCCTGAAGGTGCCCGAGCAGGCGCGTTCGCTGCGTCATCACGTCCGCACGCAGCTCGGCTGGCTGGGCTTCGGATCGCTCGGCAACGGCGTGTGGATCTCCCCGCACGGGGAGAACGAGCAGGCGGCGCTCGCGCTCCTGTCCTCCGCCGAGGACCCGCTCGATGCGTATGCCTTCCGCTCCGCGCGGAGCGTCGGCATCAGCCCGGAGAAGCTCGCGACCGCCGCCTGGGACATGCCCTCGCTGCACGCGCGTTACTCCGCCTTCCTCGACACGTTCCGCGGCCTGTCGCCCGACACGCCCCGGAGCGCGTGGACCCCTTGGGTGAATCTCGTCACCGCGTGGCGCCACTTCCCGCTGTTCGACCCTGAGCTCCCCGAGCACCTTCTGCCCGAGGACTGGCCGCGAGCGGAGGCGTTCCGGCTCTTCCACCGGTGCGACGACCGATGGGCGCCGCTGGCGCTCGAGCACGCGCGGGAGATCGAACGGAGGGTCGACGGATGAGCGATGCCCTGGCCCGGGTGCACGCGCTCCTCGCGCGCGATCCCGCCCCGCTGAGCGCCGGGATCGAGATCGTCGAGGCCTCCGAGGGAGGTGTCGAGCTCGCGATGACGGTGCGGCCCGACATGGTCAACAGCGCCGGGGTGGCCCACGGCGGCTGGATCTTCATCCTCGCCGACACCGCGTTCGCGTACGCGATGACGACCGCGGCGCCCGGTGCGCTGACCGCGGGCGCCGAGATCAGGTTCCGGCGGCCCGCGTACGCGGGGCAGCGCCTCCGCGCCGTCGCCCGCGTCGAGCGGATCTCGGGGCGGGACATCCTCGCCCACGCCGACGTGTTCACGACGGCACCGGAGCCCATCGCCGTGTTCACCGGCACCGGCCGTGTCCCGCGATCGGCGACCGGCGCGACATCGTGATACGACGCGTCGCACGCTCGTCATCTCAGAGTCTCAGGATCTGCGGGGCGGCGCGCTCAGCTCCTCCTCCACCCAGGCGCCCCGCATCCCGTACGGCACCGGGTGGAAGACGGCCTCGATCGCCGTGATGGACCCTGCGACGATTTTGAACAGCTCGAGCATGGCGTAGGTGTGCGGTCGCAGGAATCCCGACGTGAGCGTCCGCCCGTCGGTGAGCTCGTACTCCGTGATGCGGCCGCTGTGGTCGATGAAGGCACCCGCCAGCACGAGTCCCGTGCGCTCGTCGACGAGCGGGGTGCGACGCCCCCGCACGCGTTCGTTCGGACGGAAGAATCCCAGCTGGAACGACTCCGCGCAGGTCATCCGCATGGTCGGCGGTGCATTGGGGTCGCTGCTGAGCGTCGTCCACACCCCGTTCTCTCGACGGCGGCACGCCGGGTCGAAGCGGGTATGGAGGATGCCGGTGTTCTGCTGGAGCGTGGAGAAGTAGCCGTCCACGAGGGCGAGCATCTCGGGGACAGGAGTGCACTCGGCGGCCCCGAGCGGCGCCGCGAACTCGGGCCGCGGGACGAGATCCGCATGGCAGAACGCGCCGGCCGCATCCAGTGCACGGATGACGACCAGCTCGCACTCGGCCACCTTCCCTGCGTCGCCGAGCCCGATCCGGAGGCAGAACGGGCTCCAGTGCGGGCCCTCGCGGAAGATGCCGATGGCGGCGGCCCCGGACGCCGTGGCCATGCGGATGTCGACCCGATCGACCTCGGCGACGGTGAGCCACGCCCCGTCGCCGAGGGGGAGCTCGACGTTGTTCTGCGTCATCCGCGCGTCGTGCGACCACGGGACCAGACCGGGGTCGCCGGCGACGAGCGCGGTCATGACCGTGTCGAGCAGCGAAGACGACTCGGGCACCATGTCCTCCTCCGGTTCTCGAGGTGGGCGCGAAGCGCCCCCGGAGCCGTGGTCCGGCTCCGGGGGCGGCAGGTCAGGCTGCGGGCTGCAGCCAGTAGATCGCGGGGAGCAGCGTCCCCTTGACCCGCTTCACACCGGTGACCTTCTTGTCGTTGTAGAAGTAGAAGGTGGTGGTCTGCTGCATCGGAAGCGTCCATGCATCGTCGGTCACGTACTTCGACAGCGCGTGCCACGCCGTGATCCGCTTGTCGGTGTCACGCTGGGTCGCCGCCGCGTCGAAGAGCTCCACGGCCTTCTGATCGTCGTAGTGCCGCGTGTTGATGCTTCCGGTCGGCAGGACCAGCGAGGCGAAGTCCGTGTACGACCCGTTGCTGCTCAGCGGCACGAGGATGGCGGGGAACTGCCCGGCGGTGGCGGCGGGAACCCACTCGGCGATCGGCTTGACGATCTGCTGGACCTTGACGCCGACCTTGGCGAGGTCGCCCGCGATCGCCTCGAGCGCCGTCTGGTTCGTGGTCGTGGTCGAGATCGGCAGCGTGAACCCGTCGGGGTATCCCGCCGCCGCGAGAAGCTCCTTGGCCTTGGCGACGTCGTAGGTGTAGGTGTCGTCGAGCGACTTGTCGTAGGCCTCGGTCTCGCTGTTGGCCCACTGGGACGTGACGCGGCCCGGGCTGACGTTCTTCTCGTAGGCCTCGCGATCGACGGCGTAGTTGATCGCCTGCCGCACGCGCTCGTCGGCGAGGGCCGGCACATCCTTCCCGGCCATGTCCACGAACTGGACCATGAGCATGGAGCCCGCCCCTTCGAAGACCTTGAACCCGGCGCCCTTGGCGGCGTCGACATTGGGGTAGCGCGCCCACGACATGTCGATCTGACCCGACTGGAGGGCACTGAACGCGGCCTGCGCATCGTCGATCACCTTGAAGGTCATCGTGTCGAACCCGACCTTCTTGGCGTCCCAGTAGTCGGGGTTCTTCGAGAACACGTAGGTGCTCTCCGAGACCGACTTCGACTTCTCGAACGTGTAGGGACCGGCGCCGTCGGGTGCCTCACTGAGGGATGCCGGGTCCGCCAGGCCCTTCGGCCCGATGACCAGCCCCGCCTGCTGGGAGAGCACGAGCTCCAGGTCCGGGAAGAAGGAGGCGAAGTGCAGGATCACCTTGTCGTCGCCTGCCACATCGACGCTCTTCAGCAGCGAGAGCGCCTGGCCCTTCGACTGCAGCTCGAGGTTCTGCTTCACGACGTCCGCGGTCATCTTCTCGCCGTCGGCGAACGTGACCCCGCTGCGCAGCGTCATCTCGAAGTCGGTGTCGGACGTCCACTTCCAGGCCGTCGCCAGCGCCGGGCTGAAGCTGCCGTCGGGGTTTCCGTGCAGGTAGCCGTCGTAGGACGCCTGGCTGAGCTGAGCGAAAGTCGACCAGTTCCACTTGGTCGGATCCCATCCGCCGCCGGGCGCGCGCTCGATGGCGAGGGTGATGGACGCGGGCCCGGCGCTCTTGCCGGAGTCGTTGGACGTGCCGGAGCACGCGGCGAGGGCGAGGACCATGCCCGCCGCCGCGACGGCGGCGATCATCCGTGCTGAGTTCTTCATCGAATCTCCTGCTGCGAGGGGGCGACCCGATGCCTCATCGAATCGACCGAATTGATCTAATGTCTAAGTAATAGGGATTGCGGGAATATATGTCAAGGTCTAATCAGTTATCCCTTCGGCCTCCGCCTGCCGTGAAGGCCATCTCGGCCCCACCTTCCGATCGCGGAACCGCCAGCATCCGTCCTCTCTGACGAGATCGTCACGGTAGAACGCGAGCAGGTGGATGTTCGAGGCGCCGCGATGCGCCGCCGGCACGAGGGCGTACGAATCGACGACGGCGTGATCCGTCGCGACGGCCGTGTCCGCGACGATCTGGCTGACCCAGTGCATCCGCCCCGCGAACTCCGGGCGTCCGAACAGATGCTCGAAGAAGACGCGGATGCCGTCCGGCCCCTGTCCCTCGTATCTGCCGAACGGGTCCTGGATGGCGGCGTCGGAGGAGAAGAGCTCCACGACGCGCTCGGTGTCGGCGGTGTCGAGCGCCCAGGCGTAGTCGGCGAAGAGCGCCTCGATCTCGATGCGATCCGGGGTCGGCCCGGCAGGCGCGCGCTCATCGGGGATCTCGATCAGCGGTGCATCGGCTCCCAGAGGAGTGATGGTGCGCTCCTGGATCGACCACACCGACCCGTCACGCACGAGCACGTCGTCCACCCGGCCGTCGAAGAGCAGGGTGTTGGACAGACCCGCCGACACGCTGTCGACGGTCAGCGACGACCACGTCGCGGCCACCCTGCCGTCCGGGAGGGTGCGCACCAGCAGATCGGTCGCCCAGGTCTGCGCGTCCTCGCCCGTGCGCGCCCCCCGCGTGAGGCGGGCGAACGTGCGCAGCGCGTCGCCCCCGCGGTAGACCTCGCTCGCTCCGTCGCGGTGCCGGCGTTCGAGCGAGCCGTCTGGGGTGAAGCAGGCGGCGAACCCGGCCTCGTCGCCCGTGTCCAGCGCCCACGCACTGCGCGCGACGAGCTCGGCGACAGCGGCGCGCACGTCCAGACTCACGGCCGCGGTCATGATGCCCCTCCGCTCGCGGTGCCGAATCGGGACAGGACGTCGCCCTCCCACGGCCGGAACTCCCGCGCGGCGAATCGCCATCCGCGCGGGGTGGCGACGAGGTCGTCCGCGGCGTATCCCAGCCAGCCGATGGCCGGAGCACCGTCATCCGTGGCGGGGTCGGCCCGCACGAGGTTCACGACGAGCATGAAGGATCGCGACCGGACCCGATCGGCAGCGGCCCAGGCCTGGACATGGTTGGTGTGCGTGCGGCGCGCGACCGTCGACGACGAGCCGTGACGGCGCACCATCTGCCGCACACCCTCCTCGCCGGTGTACGCGATGTCGCCGAACCGGACGACGATGCCCGGCTCGCTGAGGGCGAGCACGCCCTCCGCGGACCCGGCATCCAGCGCCGCGTTCCACGCGCTCACCGCCTCGCGGATCTCGAATCGCTCGCGCGCGGCGAGCTGCGCAGTGGGAAAGGCATCCATGGTGTCAGAGGACCGCGAAGTAGTCGATCTCGTTGCCGGTCGGATGCCGCCGTCCCATGCCCACGAAGGTGTACCGGGTGAGCCAGTCGTGCGGACCCGACGGCACCTCGAAGGTCGGCGACGTGCGGATGTAGTACTCATCGGTCCCGACCTGCTCCCCCCGCCCGATGCGCTGCGCCACCTCGTCCTCCATCCGGAAGACTCCGCGGTTGTGGATGCGGATGAGCGTGCCGTCCTCGGCCTGGAGGAAGTACCGGGCATCGAGGAGCGCGATCCCGTCGCGGCGCACGACCGGCGTGTCACCTCCCGCCACGAGCGCCGTGCCGCTGATCCGCGGCCCCCAGAATCGGCCGGCTGCGACGGCCACCTGCCCGTGCTTCGCACCGGACGTCAAGGTGGGGGTGGTGTGCGACGCGCCGAACTCGAGGCGCACCGTGAGGGCGTACTCCAGTCGCGGCGTCCGGGGCTCGTTCCCCGGGGTCGTCTCCTGCGTCATCGTCATTCTCCCGTCGTCGCCGAAAGGTCGTCGGACGCGCTCCCGGGGAGCACTTCGAGGAGGGCGGCGACGCCCTGACCCCCGCCGATGCACATCGTGACGACGGCGTGCTGCACGCTGCGCCGTCGTCCCTCGCGGAGCACGTGCCCCACCATTCTCGATCCCGAGCTGCCGTACGGATGCCCGATGGCGATCGCGCCGCCGTTCACGTTCAATCGGTCGGTCGGGATCTCCAGCGCGTCGCGGCAGTAGAGGACCTGGGAGGCGAAGGCCTCGTTCAGCTCCCACAGTCCGATGTCCTCCACGCGCAGGCCCGCCCGGGCGAGGAGCTTCGGCACAGCCAGGACCGGCCCGATGCCCATCTCGTCGGGGTCGCATCCCGCGGCGGCGAAGCCGAGGAGCCGCCCCAGCGGCGCGTGGCCGTCGCGGTGGGCCTTCGACTCCTCCATGAGCACAGTCGCGGAGGCGCCGTCGGCGAAGCCGCTCGCGTTCGCGGCGGTGACCGTTCCGCCCGGGAGGACCGGCGCGAGAAGCGCCGCCGCCTCGACGCTCGCATCGGCGCGGATCCCCTCGTCCTGGTCCACCACCGCCTCGACGAGGCGGGGCACGGGCTGCCCGCGAACCGGAAGTGCGCGGCGCACCGACACAGGCACGATCTCGTCCGCGAACAGGCCGCGCTCCTGTGCTGCGGCGGCGCGGTGGTGGCTCATCACGCCGTAGGCGTCCTGAGCCTCGCGCGTCACCCCGTATCGCCGCGCGACGACCTCCGCCGTCTCGATCATCGGCAGGTAGGACTGCGGGAGGTGGCTCTGCACCCAGGGATCGCGGGCACGGACGGTGTTCATGGTGTCCTGCACCGCGCTGATCGACTCGACGCCGCCGGCGACCACCGTCTCGGCATGACCGGCGATGATCATGCCCGCCGCGGTGGCGATGGCCTGGAGACCCGAGCCGCAGAACCGATTGACGACCTGGCCCGGCACCGAGACCGGGAGACCGGCGCGGGCGGCGCCGAGCCGCGCGATGTTGCCGCCCTGCGCTCCCTCGGGATTCGCGCAGCCCAGCACGACGTCGTCGATGTCGGCGGGCCGGATGCCCGCGCGCGCGACGACCCCCTCGAGGGCGGCGGCGGCGAGCGCGACGGGATGCGCGAGGTTGAAGCCTCCCCGCCACGACCGGGTCTGCGCCGTGCGCACGGTGTCGACGATGACCACCGACCTCATGCGACCGCGCTCCACTCGCCCAGCAGCCGGTCGGCGGCGGCCGTCCGCTCGATCAGCGGATGCGGTCGCCAGCGCTCGCCCCCGGGGCGGCGCGCGAACCTGGCCATGATGCGCGCGACGTTGGGTGCGCCGAGCGCGTCGGCGAAGTGCATCGGGCCGCCGCGATCGGCGGGGAATCCGTAGCCGTCGACGAAGACGACGTCGATGTCGCCGCCGCGCGCCGCGACGCCCTCGTCGAGCACGGCCGCGCCCTCGTTCACGAGCGCGAGGACGTAGCGCTCGACGATCTCCCGCTCGCCGATCGCGACCTGGGGGATGCCCGCGGCCGACGCCACCTCGCGGACGATCGCGTCGACCTCGGCGTCGGGCAGCGGCGTCCGCCCCTCGTACCGGTACCAGCCGGCGCCCGTCTTGACCCCGAGGCGCCCACGTGCGACCAGTTCGGCCGACACGCGCCATTCGAGGCGGTCCGCGGTCCCGGCGGCGACGCGGGTGAGCATCGGCACATCGTTGCCGACGAGATCGAGCACGCGGAGGGGGCCCATGCGCATCCCCCACCGCTCCAGGGCGGCGTCGATCCCGGCGGCCGTCGCGCCCTCCAGCAGCATGAGGCCCACCTCGCGGTTGGCCGCCTCCAGGATGCGGTTGCCGATGAAGCCGGGGGCGACGGCGGAGACGACCGGGCGCTTGCCCAGACGCTCGACGTGGGAGATCGCCGTCGCCAGCACCGCGTCCGATGTGCGCGCGCCGCGGACGACCTCGACCAGCCGCATCACGTGGGCGGGCGAGAAGAAGTGGAGTCCCACGACATCTTCCGGACGCCCGCACTCGCGTCCGAGCACGTCGATGTCGAGGGAGGACGTGTTCGAGGCGATCGGAGTGCCTGCCGGCACGCACGCCACGATGCGGTCGAACACGTCGCGCTTGAGTTCCATGATCTCGGGCACGGCCTCGATGACGAGGTCGACGTCCGCGAGGTCCTGCATCCGCGTGGTCAGGCGGATGCGCTCGAGGAGCAGGTCGGCATCTCCGGACCGGTCGGCACGCCGGGTCTCTCGGTCGAGGGCCCGTGCGCTCGCATCACGTTCGCCCTCGCCCGCCTCGACGAGCACGACCTCGATGCCGGCGAGCGCGTGCGCCAGGGCGATGCCCCGGCCCATGGTCCCTCCCCCCACGATCCCGACACGCCCCACGGCGGAGCCGCGGTCGCGGATGCCCTGGACGCGGCGCGCCGCGCGCTCGGCGAGGAAGATGTGACGACGCGAAGACGAGGCCTCCGACGTCGCCAGCTCCCGGAAGAGCCGCAGTTCGGCCGCGAACCCCTCGTCGATGTCGTCGATGCCGGAACCGACGGCATCCAGCGCCGAACGCGCGGGGCCGGCCGGCGTGCTGCGCTCCACGAGCTGCAGGAGTGCGCGGACCTCGTCCGTGTCGATCGCGACGTCGCGGAGACGAGGGGCCGGCTGCGCGACGATCCGCTCCGCGAACCGGATGGCATCGCCGGCCGCGTCTTCGCCGACGAACGCGGAGATCAGGCGTCCTTCGGCGAACGCGTCCGCGGTCACCCGACGGCCGGTGAGGATGAGATCCAGAGCCGTCCTGACGTCGGTCGCCCGCGGGAGCCGCTGTGTCCCGCCGGCCCCGGGCATCAGGCCCAGAGTCACCTCCGGAAGAGCCAGCACCGCGTCCGCGGTCGCGACCCGGTAGTGGCACGCGAGCGCCAGCTCGAGCCCGCCGCCGAGCGCCATCCCCTCGATCAGAGCCACCACGGGAGTGGACATACCGTCGAGGAATTCGGCGATCGTGCGGTGGAGCGAGGGCTCGGAGAGCCCGACGCCCGAATCGAACTCGTTGAGGTCGGCGCCGGCGGAGAACACGCCCTGTGCGCCGTGAACGACGACCGCGCGCACCGCGGGGTCGGCCTCGCACCGGTCCAGTGCATCGATGAGACCGATCCGCAGCGGTCGGCTGAGGGTGTTCAGCCTCCCGCTGTTCAGAGCGAGGACCGCGATCCCATCGGGTGTGTGCTGCTCGTCGATGAGCGGGTGCGGCGTCGCCATGTCTTCATCGTTGCGGACCGCGGGGCTTTAGTCAAATATTTGATTACTTTGTCGTTCGAGCCCGGCGCGAACGGACCGGCTTCTGCCGCTCCCGCTCGCTGAGCGGGTGCGGACTCGGCTCGTGCAGGAGGCGGCCGAGCAGCTGGATCAGCTGCGCCCGCTCGGCCTCCGTGTAGCGCGCCGCCCACTCCCGGACCCGGCGGTTGTTGCGCGTGAAGAGCTCGGCGACGGCCTCCTCACCCACCGGGGTCAGCGTCAGTCGCACCGCGCGCTTGTCGCTCTCATTGACCGTGCGGGCGATCATCCCGTAGCTGTCCAGCGTCTTCAGCACGCTGCTGATGCTCGCGGGGGACGTGTTCGAGAGGTGCGCCAGGCGCATCGGCGACACGTCGCCCACCGACTTGATCGTGAACAGCACGCGGAACGCGGCCCACGTCATGCCCGCCGGACGATGTACCTGCTGTTCGAGGTCCTGCTGGAGCCGGTTCCCCGCGCGGACGACGGAGAGCCCGAAGTCCATCGCGTCGAGATCGGCGCCGGGGTCGATCTCGAGCGCCGCGGCTCGCGTCAGCCTCTCGTAGAGTTCCGCGTCCCCTGATGCATGCCGCTGCCGCTCACTGGTCATGGCGCCTCATCGTACTCACAAGCTCCCCTGGTCTGTCTCGTCCCAGCCCCGCAGCCGTGCCTCGCGGCGGGCACGCTGCAGCACCGGATCCGGGACGGGCGCCGTGGCGATCAGCTCACGGGTGTAGGGATGCTGCGGGTTCTCGCAGATCTGCTCCACATCGCCCTCCTCGACGAGCCGTCCCTGCCGGAGGACGAGCACACGATCGGCGAAATGACGGACCACGGCCAGGTCATGGGTGATGAACAGATACGAGACCTGGAACTCATGGCGCAGGTCTCGCAGGAGCTGCAGCACCGCCGCCTGAGTGGAGACGTCGAGCGCGCTGGTCGGCTCGTCGCAGACGATGAGCTTCGGGCCGAGGATCAGGGCACGTGCGATCGCGATCCGCTGGCGCTGCCCCCCCGAGAACCCGGACGGATAGCGATCCGGCGAATCCGCCGGCAGCCCGACCTGCCGGAGCAGCGCGTGCATCCGTTCGCGGGCAGCGGCCGAGCTCGCCATCCCCTGAGCGCGCAGCGGCTCCGAGAGGTTCTGCCCGATCGTCTTGGCAGGGTTGAGGGAGCTGTACGGATCCTGGAAGACCACCTGCAGATCGCGGGCGATGGAGCGCTGCTCAGCCCGTGTCCGGTGCGTGATGTCGCGCCCCTCGAACTCGATCCGACCCGATCGCGGCGGCGTCAGCCCGAGGATCGATCGTCCGATCGTCGACTTGCCGGACCCGGACTCGCCGACCAGGGCGACCGTCTCGCCCGGGGCGACCGAGAACGACACGCCGTCGACGGCACGCATCGTCCTGCGACGGGATCCGGCGATCCGGAACTCGACGGCGAGGTCCTCCACCTTCAGCAGATCACTCATGCGGACCCCCGATGTCGACCAGGCTCGGGGTCGCGCCGATGAGTGCGCGCGTATAGGGATCCCGAGGGGATGCGAACAGCTCGTCGACCGGAGCGGACTCCACGATGCGCCCCTTCTCCATGACCACGGCGCGCGACGCGACGTCGGCGACGACGCCGAGGTCGTGCGTGACGAAGATGATCGACATGCCGGTGCGCGCCTGCAGCTCGCGGAGCAGGTCGAGGATCCCGGCCTGCACGGTGACGTCGAGCGCGGTCGTCGGCTCGTCGGCGATCAGCAGTTCCGGTTCGCCGGCGAGAGCGATCGCGATGGCGACGCGCTGCGCCATCCCTCCCGACAGCTGATGCGGATAGCTCTTCATGACGGCGGCGGCATCGCGCAGCCCGACCTCGCGCAACAGGTCCTCGGCCACACGGCGGGCGGCGCGGCCCGAGACGCCGCGGTGCCGCCTGACCGGACCGACGACCTGCGAGCCCACCGTGAAGCACGGGTCGAGGGCCATCATCGGCTCCTGCGAGATCATCCCGATCCTGCTGCCGCGGTACGTGCGCAGCCTGCTCTCGGGCAGGGACGGGAGCGAGACGCCGTCGAAGACGATGTCTCCGCCCGCGACGTGGCCGGGGTAGGGCAGCAGCCCGATGACGCCGAGGGCGGTCACGGTCTTGCCCGATCCGGATTCGCCCACCATGGCCAGGATCTCGCCGCGCTGAACGTCGAAGCTGACGCCGTCGACGACGCGGACGCTGTCGGCCTCGTCGAACGCGATGACGAGGTCGCGCACGCGGAGCAGCGGCGCCGCCTCGTCGGTCGCGGACTCGTCGGCCGCGGGCTCGGTGGTCACGGCCCTCTCGGCGCCCGCGGGGCCGGTCGGCGTGCCCTGCGCCCGGCGGAGGAGGCTGAACCGCTGACGCCGCCCGTCACCGTCGCGCATCGCGTCGCCGATGATGTTGGCCGCGAGGATCGTGAGAGCCAGCACGACCCCGGTGGGCACGAACAGCCACGGGTCGCGGTACAGGTACGTCGAGGCGTCGGCGATCATCCCTCCCCACGTCGGTGTGGGGGGCGGCGGGCCGAGCCCGAGGAATCCGAGCGACGCCTGCACGAGCAGGGCCGACCCGAAGGTGAGGCTGCTCATCACGATGATCGGGCCCATCACGTTCGGCAGCACGTGCCCGAACACGATGCGGCCGGTGGACAGGCCGGAGACCTTGGCGGCGTCGACGTACAGCTCGCTGCGGACGGCGAGAGTGGAGGTCTGGGCCATGCGCAGGTACGAGGCGGACACGAGGACACCGAAGGACGCCATCGAGGCGGCGATGTTGCTCCCCAGGACGGCGGCGAGGGCGAGGAGGACGACCATCGCCGGCAGGGCGAAGATGAGCTCGGCGAGCCGCGTGGCCAGGCTGTTGAGCCATCCGCCGCGGTACGCCGCGATCACGCCCAGCGTCGTGCCGAGGACCAGCGCGATCACCACCGCCTCGGCGGCCCCGAGCAGGGCGCCCTGGCCGCCCCAGAGGATGCGGGACAGCACGTCCCTGCCGAGCGCGTCCGTTCCCAGGAGGTGTTCGAGGGACGGGCCGCGCAGCGCGCCGGCGAGATTCTGCGCGACCGGGTCGTGCAGCGGGAGGATCGGCGCGGCGAAGCAGGCGATCGTGAGCAGCACGATCCACACCGCGCCGACGACGGCGAGCGGACTGCGCCGGAGCTGCCGCAGGAACGCCCAGCGGCGTTGGCCTCGGCCCACGCGCGCGATCGTCGAGGTGGGCGCGACGGGTGCCTGGGTCATCAGATCCTCACCTTCGGGTTGAGCCACGCATTGACGAGGTCGACGATGAGGTTCACGGTGAGCACCAGGATCGTCGTGAGGATCACCACGCCCTGCACGACCGGGACGTCGCGTCCGTTGATCGCCACCAGCATGATCGACCCGAGGCCCGGCATCGCGAACACCTGATCGACCACGATCGCTCCGCTCAGCAGGCCGATGAACTGGAAGCTGAGGCTCGTGACGACGGGGATCGCGGCGTTGCGCAGGCCGTGCACGAACACGACGCGCGAGTAGGACGCCCCCGAGGCCATCAGCGTGCGGATGAAGTCGCGCCCGAGCACCTCGTTCATCGCCGCGCGGGTCTGGCGCGCGACACCCGCGATGCTCGCGAAGGCGATCGCGGCGACGGGCAGGATGAGGTGCTGGATCCACGGGACGAAGCCGGACTCGAGTGGAGAGTAGCCGGTGGCCGGCAGCCAGCCGAGCGTGACCGCGAAGATGAGCACCAGCAGGATGCCGAACCAGAAGTTCGGCACGGACGTGCCGAGCACCGCCACCACCTGGGAGGAGCGGCCGACCCACCCCGAGCGCAAGGCCCCGACGAGGCCGATGAGCACGCCCAGGATCGCCGTCACGATGATGGCGATGACGGCGACCGAGACCGTCACCTGCATCCGCTCGCCGATCATCTCGACCACAGGCCGACCGGTGCGCAGCGAGTTGCCGAGGTCGCCGTGGAGGGCGGAGACCATCCAGTTCACGTACTGGGCGAAGATCGGACGGTCCAGACCCAGCTCCGCACGGACCCGCGCATACTCCGCCGGTGTCGCGTCGCCGCCCAGGATGGACACCGCCGGGTCGCCCGGGATGAGGCTGATCAGGAAGAAGGTCAACGACGCGATGATGAAGATCATCGGGATCGAGACGGCCAGGCGGCGCAGGACGACCATCAGCACGATGGGCCTCCCGCCGCGCGTCGAGCGTCCGCAGCCGCAGCGGCGCTGTGTGGGATCATGTCTCTACCTCGTCGTATCGCGAGATCCAGTGGTCGGCATCCGGTCTGCTCACCGCCGGCAGCGGATCGGCGGGATCGCACGGGATCGCCTCACGAACGAGTGCGCCATCGCCATATCGCCATCGTTGCGCACGGTCGGCGCTTAGTCAAATATTTGACTAACTCCCCCGCCCGATGGCCGGCACCGCCCTCTCGCGCACGGTCGCCCGCGCGACGGAGACGAGCGCCCGCTCGACTCAGCCGATTCACAAGCAAGACACGCTTGACAGGCCGACCACCGCCGCCCACTATTTAGACATTCAATTAAATCTCGGGGACTACCCGGCCCCCGCGTCCCTGCATCGAAGGAGATCGCAGTGTCTTTCCGTGGATTCCGTACCCGCGCGCTGGCGGTGGCGTCCGTCACCGTGGCCGTGGCGATCGCACTCGCCGGCTGCGCCGGCGGGTCAGCAAGTCCTCAAAACTCGAATGGTCGGGCGGCTCAGCTCACCTACAGCTTCCTCGGTCCGCCCCAGCTCGGGATGAGTCCGTTCGAGACGTTCGGCGGCCAGTCGATCATCTACGCGACGCTCGCCTACTCGACGGTGCTGCGCACACTGCCCGACGGCACGATCGCGGGCGACCTCGCGAAGAAGTGGGGCTATGTCGGCGCGGGGAACCGCGAGTTCCAGTTCACCCTGCGCGACGACGCGACCTTCGCCGACGGCACCAAGGTGGACGCCGCCGCCGTCGTCGCATCGCTCGAGGCCGTGCGCGACGGCTCCTACTTCCAGAGCAACATCTGGCAGTACTTCACCTCCATCTCCGCGGACGGCACCGACGCGGTCACGATCAAGCTGTCCCAGCCCGTGGCCAACATCGAGCACCTGTTGACGCCCGAGGGCGGCAACGCGTACATCGTCAACCCGAAGGCGCTGAAGAACACCAAGGCCCTGGCGAACGCGACCGACGGGTCGGGCCCGTACGTCTACGACGCGGCGTCCAGCGTCGCCAACAGCTCGTATGTCTTCACGCGCAACCCCCACTACTACGCGCCGGATCTCGTGAAGGCCGACAAGGTGGTCGTGAAGAACATCGCCGACCCGAACGCGGTGCTCAACGCCGCCGAGACCGGCCAGGTCGACATCGGGTTGGCCGACAGCACCGTCGCCGCCGCCGCCGAGAAGGCCGGCCTCAAGGTGATGAGCATCCCGACAGCCGCCTACGGCATCGGACTCTACGACCGCGCAGGAACCCTCGTGCCCGCGCTCGGCGACCTCCGCGTCCGTCAGGCGATCAACATCGCGCTGGACCGCAAGAGCATCACGTCGTCGGTGATCTCGGGCGGACTGGGCGTGCCCACCGACCAGCTCACCGTGAAGGGCCTCCCCGGCTACAGCGCCGACCTCGAGGACTACTACCCGTACGACATCGCCAAGGCGAAGCAGCTCCTCGCCGACGCAGGGTATGCGAACGGATTCACGTTCACGCTGCTGTGCACGCCGCTGATCAACACGTGCGGCGTCGCTCAGGCGGCTGCCGCGCAGCTCAAGCAGGTCGGGATCACCGTGAAGATCGATTCGGTGGGCAGTTCGATCGCGCAGTACGTCTCCGTGCTCTCCAGCGGCAAGGTGCCCGCCTCGATCCTGGGCATGCCCCCCACCGTGTTCGGCTTCGGCCCGACGGTGCTGCCGGACACCGGACCGTCGACGAATCCGTTCAAGACGGACGACCCCACCGCGGTGGGGCTCTGGAATCAGCTCAGCGCGAGCAGCGCAGGAGCGCAGCAGGATGAGCTCGCGGTGAAGCTGCTCACCCGGCTCACCGAGCAGGCCTGGTTCGCGCCGATCTACGTCATGCCGACCGTGTACGTGTACGGCAAGAACGTGACGGGGTTCGACGCCTCCAGCGCGAACTTCATGTGGCCCACCCTCGGCGTCGGGCTGAAGTAGACCGCGACGTCGAACCAGACAGGCGCCGTGCGGGCGGTCGCTCCGCCCGCACGGCGCCCCCGTCGAACACGACCGAAGGAGATCGCATGGACAGCACCAGCCAGACCACGCCGGTGAGCGTCAGGAGCATTCCCGTCACCGAGACGTCGGTGCCGTTCGGCACCGCAGGGCTCTCGGAACCGGCGATCGGAGTGGCACTGTCCGCCCACGGATACGTGGAGCACGAGTACGAGCTCGCCGGTGTCGCGACGGAGTGGACGTACGACGAGGAGTTCCGCCGGCGTCCTGTCGCCGTGCATCCCTACCGCACGAGGGTGCTGGTGCGGCGTCCGGCAGATCCCGCCCGGTTCTCGGGGGTCGCCCAGCTGGAACCGCTCCATCCCTCCCTGGACAGCGCGTTCACCTGGCGCAACGTCCATCCCTGGATCATGCGCTCCGGTCACGCGTGGGTCGGAGTGACTCACGACAAGCAGATCTCGGAGGAGATCCGGACCCTCTTCCCCGAGCGGTACGACTGGCTCTCCCTCCCGGTGGACGGGCTGACCTTCGACATCCTCGGGCAGCTCGCCCTGGCGCTGAAGGCCGGCGACCTCGACGGCCTGACGGCGACGCAGGTCGTCCTGTCCGGCTGGTCGATGACGGGGAGCTTCACACGAGAGTTCCTCCAGGAGGGATTCAACGACGCGTACACCACCGCCGACGGCACCCGGCCGATCGACGCCGCGGCGATCTGCATCTCCGCGGGCGGCGCCCACTGGGCGGGCTTCCCCCCACTGTCCCAGGGATGCGCGCTGCTGCCGGACGACCACCCCCGTCGCACCGTGTCGGGGCACGGCATCCCGGTCTTCGAGATCATGAGCGAGTGCGAGTCCGAGGGCAACGCGACCAGCACCCGTGACGACAGCGACGACCCGACGGACCCCTACCGGCTGTACCAGGTCGCGGGAACCTCCCATACGACGACGACGCAGGAGCGCTCCACCACTCTGACCAATGCGACCCAGTACGCACGCGCCGGGGGGCGGATCCTCGACCAGGAGGTGAACGAGCCCCCGTCGGACGCCCGGCTCGACGAGGTCGCCCGGGCGCTGTTCGCTCTGCTGGACCGATGGATGCGCACGGGCGCCGTCCCTCCGCGCGCGCCCCGCTTCTCGTGGAGCGATCCGCTCACCACGCGCACGATCCCGGTCCTCGGAACCGCTCACGACCTGGCGCGCGACGAGGTGGGGAACGTCATCGGCGGCATCCGGCCCCCCTGGGTGGACGTCCCGCTCTCGGTCTACCTGCCGCACAGCACGCCCGTCGCCGGCCGCTTCGTCGTGGACGATCCCAAGGGGAGCCCCGACGAGCTGGCCGCAGCCCAGGCGGGGCTCCTGGGCTACGCCCTTCCCCTCCCGGAGGAGAGGATCCGATCGCGCTACGCGGACGAGGCGGATTACCTCGCGCAGCTCGACCGGAGCATCGCCCGCCTCGTGTCGGAGGGGTACCTGTGCGAGCCGGAGGCCGGCCGGCTGCGGCAGCGGCTGGGCGAGAAGTGGGGGCTGATGCACGACGCGAGCACCCACCCGAGCGCGGGGTGAGCGCGGCATGATCCGCCTGATCGTGCGCCGCCTCGTCATCGCGGTACCCGTCCTGTTCATCGCCACCGCGCTCACCTTCGTGCTCGCGAGCCTTGCGCCGGGCGATGCCGCGCGCACGATCCTCGGGCCGAACGCCACCGAGGACCAGTACCAGGCGCTTCGTGCGCAGCTCCATCTGAACGAGCCGATCTGGGAGCAGTACGGCCGGTGGCTCGCCGGGGCGATCCACGGCGATCTGGGCACGTCGCTGCTCAGCGGACAGCCCGTCGTCGAGATGATCGACCAGCGCCTGGCGGTCACCCTGACTCTGGTGATCACCTCGATCCTGCTCTCCGCACTGCTCGGCATGACGCTCGGCGTCGTCAGCGCCGTGCGCGGCGGCGCTCTGGGCCGATTCCTGGATCAGCTCTCCGCGCTGAGCTCCGCCGTCCCGCAGTACTGGCTGGCGCTCCTGCTGGTGGCGATCTTCGCCGTCGGACTGCGGCTGCTGCCGGCGACGGGCTGGACCCCGTTCAGTCAATCCCCCGCCCTCTGGGCGCAGTCCCTGATCCTTCCCACGATCACGCTCGCGGCGGGAGGCGTGACGGCCATCGCCAAGCAGATCCGGGACTCGATGCTCGGCACCCTGCAGAGCGACTACATCCTCGCCCTCCGCTCGGTCGGCATCTCGCGCGGGAGAGTGATCCTGGTCCATGCGATGCGCAATGCGAGCATCCCCGTGCTGACGGTCGTCGGCCTGATCTTCGTCGGGACGATCGGGGGCACCGTCCTCATCGAGCAGATCTTCTCGCTGCCCGGGATGGGCGCCCTGTCGGTGACTTCGACGCTCGGAGGAGACATCCCCGTCGTCCAGGGGGTGGTCCTGTACTTCACGGTGATCATCCTCGCGGCCAACCTCCTGCTCGACCTCGCGTACGGCGCGATCAACCCGAAGGTGCGTGTCTCGTGAGCGTGGGACCCGCCCGGCTCGAAGGCCTCCGCTCCCGGCGGCCGGCGGGCACGATCGCGCGTGAGCTCCTCCGGCGGCCGCTCGCGGTCGCGGCATCCGCGTACCTGCTCATCCTTCTCATCGCCTCCTACGGATCGGGCGTGCTGGCACCGCACGATCCCGTCGCCGCACACCTCGACATGACGGGGCAGGGGCCGTCCGCGCAGTTCTGGCTCGGCACGGACAGCCTCGGGCGCGACGTGCTCAGCCGGCTGATGGTGGGCGGCATCGATGCGATCAACGACGTCCTGGTCGCTCTCGTCATCACCATCGCGCTCGGATCCCTGCTCGGGATCCTCGCCGGCTACCTCGGCGGCGCGGTCGACACGATCGTCATGCGCTGGGCGGAGATCACGATGGCGATGCCCGCCCTCGTGATCCTCCTCGTCGTGCTGATGATCTTCCCCGGCAACTCGACCGCGGCGATGGTCGCCTTCGGCATCCTGCTGGTGAGTCCGATCTCCCGCGTCATCCGCGCCGCGACACTGTCGGTGCGACATGAGCTGCACATCGACGCGGCCCGCCTGGCGGGACTCGGCCCGGGCGCGATCATGCGCAGGCACGTCCTTCCCCGCATCTCCGGCACCATCGTCGTGCAGGCGACGCTCGCGGCCAGCGCCATCCTGCTGTTCAGCACGAGCATCGCCTTCCTCGGCTTCGGCCCTCCTCCCCCGGCGCCCACCTGGGGCGGCATGATCACCGAGGCATCGAAGTCGCTGTCGACCAACCCGTGGCTGCTGGTGCCCACGGGTGCCGTGATCATCCTCACGGTGCTGTCGTTCAATGCGCTCGGCGACTCGATCCGCGACATCCTGGTCGAGCGGTGGGCCGGGCCGCCTGCGACGGCGGCTTCGCGATCCCGCCGAGGTGCGAAGGCCGGGCGGGCGGCGAGCCGGTCCGCGGCATCGAGCGTCGCCCCGACCGGGGCGGACCAGCCCGACACCGTGCTCGAGGTCACCGGACTGAGCGTCACCGTCGCGGGCGTGAATGCCGTCACCGTCGTCGACGCCGTGAGCCTGTCCGTGCGGGCGGGCGAGACGCTGGGCCTCGTGGGCGAGTCCGGCTGCGGCAAGACGATGACCGCGCGGGCGATGATCGGGCTCCTCCCGGTGGGTGCCGAGGTGTCGGCCGGCTCCGTCCGGATCGGCGGTCTCGATCTGGTCACCCTCTCCGAGCGCGAGCTCGCGCGTCTGCGCGGATCGCTCATCTCGTACATCTCCCAGGATCCGATGCTCGCGCTCGACCCCTCGTTCACCGTCGGGTCCCTCGTGGGCGAGGCGGTCGCCCGGCACGAGGGACTGCGGGGACGCGCCAGGCGGCGACGGGTGGCGGAGCTGCTCACCGCGGTGCGACTGCGCGACGTCGAGAGCGTCGCGCGCCTCTACCCCCATCAGATCTCGGGCGGCATGGCGCAGCGCGTCGCCATCGCCCGCGCGCTCGCCGGTCGTCCCCGCCTGCTCATCGCCGACGAGCCCACCACGGCGCTCGACGTCACCGTGCAGTCGGAGATCCTCGACCTGCTCGAGGAGATCCAGGCCGAGACCGGCATGTCGATCATCTTCGTCACCCACGACTGGGGCGTCGTCGCCGACATCTGCGATCGCGCCACGGTCATGTACGCCGGCCAGGTCGTCGAGACCGCGTCGGTCCAGACGCTGTTCGAGGCGCCCCTGCACCCGTACACGGCGGGTCTGCTGGGGTCGACTCCCCAGCGCGCGCAGCCCGGGCAGCCCCTGCCGATGCTGCCGGGGTCGGTGCCCCCGCCCGACCGCTGGCCGACGGGATGCCACTTCGCGGCACGATGCCGCTTCGCGACGGAGGAGTGCACGGACGGCCCGATCCCGATCGCGTCCGTCGGCCCGTCCCACTCGAGCCGATGCATCCGTGTCGACGAGCTCCGAAAGGACATGGTCGTATGAGCGAGCCCGCCCTCCTGGAGGTGACGAACGCGGTCGTCGAGTTCGGCGCTCGTCGCGGCAGATTCCGTGCAGTCGACGACGTCTCGCTGACGATCCGGCGCGGCGAGACCCTCGGCCTGATCGGCGAGTCGGGGTCGGGGAAGTCGACGCTGGCCCGCGCGATCCTCGGGCTGACGCCGCTCACCGGCGGACGCATCGCGTTCGACGGCGAGCAGCTGCACGCGACGGCGGGCCGACGGAGCACACGGGCGCCGCGCCGGATGCAGGTCGTCTTCCAGGATCCGTTCAGCTCGCTCAATCCGACGCAGACCGTCGCCCAGATCCTCGCCGAGCCGCTCTGGGCGCAGGGGGTGCGCGCGCCGGCAGAGGTCGGCTCACGGGTGCGCGAGATGCTCGCCCGCGTCGGGATCGACGTCTCGGCGGCCAGCCGGTACCCTCGCCAGTTCTCGGGCGGCCAGCGGCAGCGCATCGCGATCGCGCGCGCGCTCATCCTCGAGCCGTCGCTCCTGATCTGCGACGAGTCGCTCAGCGCGCTCGATCTCTCCGTCCAGGCTCAGATCGCCAACCTGCTCATGGATCTGCAGCGCCGGATGGACCTGTCCTTCCTCTTCATCGCGCATGATCTGGCGATCGTGCAGCACATGGCGCAGCGCGTCGCCGTGATGAGCACGGGACGGATCGTGGAGAGTGGCGAGAGCGCATCGGTCTTCGCGGACCCTCAGGACGCCTATACCCGCGAGCTCATCGCGGCGGCGCCACTGCTGGACCCGGTCCGTCAGCGCGCGCGCAGGACCGCGGCCGCCTGATCCGCCCGGATCACCGTGCGGGCGGATCAGGCCGGCGCCGTCAGCTGACGGCGTAGTAGTGGATGAGGTTGCCCGTCTCCGTGCGCTCGCCCCGTCCGACGAACAGGCGCGTGGCCAGCCAGTCGTGCGGGCCGGCCTCCACGTCGAACATCGGGGTCGTGCGGAAGTACACTCCCTCGGGCTCCCGGAAGGCGCGCTCGACGCCGGGGACGAACGTCTCACCGTCCACCGTCAGCTCCCGGTCCACGCGCAGGCCGCGATTGTGCAGGACGATCTCGGTGCCGTCCTCGGCGCGCAGCACGTACTTCGCGTCGAAGACCGCGACCCCGTCCGCGCGGATCGTCGGCCAGTCACCGCCGCCTTCGAGGACCGCCCCCCGGATGCGGGGGCCGGCGAACCACCCGCCCGCCACACCGATGAAGCCGTAGGCGAAGCCGCTGGACATCTGCGCGGTGCGCACGGCGCCGAAGCGATGATCCAGGTCGAGGGAGACCGTCAGTGCGTACTCCAGACCCGGAGGATCCGGGACGACCATTTCCTCCATTGACGCCATCGTCACAGCCTTCCTCCTCGTGATGCCGCCACGCGTTCCGCGTGCGCCATATTTTGATTAGATGTTATATTACTGCAACGGAGCGAAGGAGCACCATGGCAGACACGAACACCCACCGGATCCGGACCGTTCCCGTGGCCGGCGGCGACCTGACGGTCTGCGAGTGGAACCCCGAGGCAACGCGAACGGTCGTCGCGATCCACGGCGTGACCAGCACCCACGTCGACTGGGCGTATCTCGGCGAGAGCGTGCCGCAGGATCTGCGCGTGATCGCCCCCGATCTGCGCGGACGCGGCCGCAGCGCCGGGCTCGCGGGCCCGTGGGGAATGGCGCAGCACGCGCGAGACGTGGTGAGCATCCTGGACGCGTTCGGGATCGAGCGCGGGCTCCTCGTCGGCCATTCGATGGGCGGGTTCGTGGCCGTCCTGACAGCGGTCGAGCATCGCGGCCGCACGAGCGGTCTCGTCCTGGTGGACGGCGGTCTTCCCGCGGTCGACGCCAACGTCGACGACGATGCCCTCACGCGCGCCGTCCTGGCCGAGGCGCGGGAGCGGCTGGAGGTCGTCTACCCGACCGTCCAGGCCTACGTCGAGGCGGTCGGAGCGACGGATCCGATCGCGGTCCGGCGCGCGACGTACGACCTCGTCCCCACCGCGGGCGGCTACCGCATCGCCGGGGACTACGCCGCGATCGCAGCCGACGCGCAGCACATCGCCGGCGACGCGTCCGCGGAGGCCCTCGCGGCGCTGGATCGGCCCGCCCTGCTGCTGCGCGCGCCGCGCGGACTGCCGCCACGGGAGGAGGGCCTGTACTCGGAGCGCGAGGTGGCGGGCTGGGCCGGGAAGGTCGCGTCCCTGACCGCGGTCACCGTCCCCGACACCGACCACGGCACGATCATGAGCAGTCCGGCGGGCGTCGCCGCGATCCGTACGGCGATCGCGACGATCGCGAACGCCTGACCCGGGCCGGGCACGGCAGAATCGGAGGCATGCCTGCGACCGGACTCCTGCCCGACCACGCCTGCCTCATCGTCCACGGCGCGGACCAGCCGGGGATCGTCGCGGCGGTCTCGGCGCTCATCACGCGCAACGGCGGCAACATCGTCGCGTTCGACCAGTACAGCGACGACCCGACGGGTGGGGCGTACTTCCAGCGGGTGGTCTTCCACCGCCCGGGCTTCGCCGCCGCCCGCGCCGCGATCGAGGCCGACCTCGCCGCCACCCTGGCGGAGGGCTTCGACCTCCACTGGACGCTCACCGACCAGTCCGTCCCGAAGCGGATGGCGATCCTCGCCTCGAAGCAGGATCACTGCCTCCTCGACCTGCTGTGGCGCCACCGCCGCGGCGAACTGCCCGTCACGATCCCGATGGTGATCTCGAACCACACCACCTCGGCCGAGGACGTGCGTTCGTTCGGGGTGCCGTTCCATCACGTGCCGTCGGTCGCCGGGGCGGACAAGTCCGCGTCCGAGGACCGCATCGTCGAACTCCTCGCGGGCAGCGTCGACGTCGTCGTCCTCGCCCGCTACATGCAGATCCTGTCGCCGTCGTTCCTGGAGCGCGTCGGGGTGCCGGTGATCAACATCCACCACTCGTTCCTGCCCGCCTTCATCGGCGCGGACCCGTACCGCAAGGCGCACGAGCGCGGCGTGAAGCTGATCGGCGCCACCTCGCACTACGTGACGGGCGATCTCGACGAGGGCCCCATCATCGAGCAGGACACCGTGCGCGTCACCCACGCGGATTCCGCCGCCGAGCTCGCGCGTCGCGGTGCCGATGTCGAGCGTCAGGTCCTCTCCCGTGCGGTGCTCTGGCACGCGCAGGATCGCGTCATCCGGCACGGCAACCACACGATCGTCTTCTGACACGCAGCCCCGCCCCGCCGCCACCCGCCCGCCACCGGCCCTCCCCTGGCGCCCGGCGCCCGGCGTGCGGAGCGGCGCCCCACTACGGCGCGGTCGTCGAGCGCGCGCAGCGAGCAAGACGCCGCCCGCCACCCCCCTCCCCTGGCGCCCGGCGCCCGGCGTGCGGAGCGGGATGCCTCGCCCGCGAGGCTGGACGGGCCTGGCGGGAGCGCCGGGCGCAGCCCGACGCGGAGGGACGCCTCACGGACGAGGCATCCCGCGCAGCCCCCGAACGCAGCCCCCCGGCCAGCCGCCGGCGCCGACGTGCGAAAACTCGGACCATCCGGGCAACACGCCGCAGCGAGCCGCGACCGCCCGGCGTGTCGCTCAAGAGGTCCGAGTTTTCGAACCGGCACGCCTCGCGGACGAGGCATCCCGCGCAGCCCCGAGCCCCGAACCCCGAGCCCCGACCCTCAGAACACGTACTCCATGAGCTCGATCCCCAGGCTCCGGAACGCCTCGTGCGCGCGCAGCCGGTGCGAGATCGACAGGTCGTCGAAGCACACGATCAGCGCGTAGGACACCCCGGCGCGCGGCCCGGCGAGCACGCCCGCCTCGGCGCGGATGCCGGCGTCCCGGCCGGTCTTGTCGATGAACAGCAGCCCGTGCTCGTCGTTGAAGTGGGCGAACGGGTCGAGGCCGGTGGCGGATGCCACGAGGCTGAGGTCCTGGTTGAGGCTGAGCCATTCGGCGACCTGGGCGCTGACACCCGCGGAGACGGCCTCGGAGTTCACGAGCGCGGCGAACAGCCCGGCGAACTCGGCGGCGGAACCGAGGGCCACGTGGGGGGCGTCATCCGGCCCGCGGTGATCGCGGAAGCGGTCGATGAGCGCGACGCGACGGAGTCCGAGTTGGTCGATGCGCGCGTGCACGGCGGGCAGCCCGACGCGTTCGATGAGCGCATTCGCCGCGGTCGTGTCGCCGCCGGCCGCGGCGAGCACCGCGATGTCCGACAGCGGCAGCGCGGGGGCCTTGAGATGCTGCCACAGGCCGCCGACCTCGACGCGTTCGAAGGAGGCGCGGTCGATGATCTCGAGCGGGTCGAGGGTGCCGTCCTCGAAGCGGGCCGCGACCTCGATCAGCAGGGGCACGACCCCGAGCCCCGCGACGGGGAGCGTGACGAAGTCGTCGCCGCTGAGGACCGTCGTACCGCGGTCGAGGTCGTCGATGCGCACCGCGACCTTCGCCCCGGAGGTCGCGAGCACGTCGAGCGCTCTCAGCGTCCCGGTGAACGATCGTCTTCCGACCGCCGCCCTCCGCGGCAGTCTCCTGTTGTCGTTGCGTCGCGACCCCCGCAGCGACGGCGTATCCCGTTTGGGCTCTGACGGCGTGCCCACGAGCAGACTTCCTTCCACGAGGTTGGGGCGGTGGGGTTGAGCGGCGCCGGCGGACGGCGCGTGTGGATCGGGGCGTGTTCAGTTGTGTGTGGAGCGGACGGTCACGACGAGAGGATGCGCACGCACCCTACCCTGGCGACCTCACCAGATGGTGACGCGCTGGTCCTCGGGGAGCCAGGATGCGTCGGATTCGGTCACGCCGAAGGCCTCGTAGAAAGCATCGACGTTGCGCACGATCTGGTTGCAGCGGAACTCGTTGGGCGAGTGGGGATCGATCGTCAGCAGGCGGATGGTCTCGGCATCCCGGCCCTTCTGTCGCCAGATCTGGCCCCAGCTGAGGAGCAGGCGCTGGATGCCGGTGTACCCGTCGATCTCGGGCGACTCCGCGGGGGTGCCGTCCTCAGCCGTGCCGAGCGACAGGGCGTACGCCTTGATGGCGATGCCCAATCCACCGAGGTCGCCGATGTTCTCGCCGATCGTGAGGGCGCCGTTGACGTGGTTCTCCTCGGGGAGACCACGGGGGACGAGATGGTCGTACTGCTCGATGAGGTTCTTCGTGCGCTGTTCGAACGCCTCGCGGTCGGCGTCCGTCCACCAGTCGCGCAGCGACCCGTCGCCGTCGTAGCGGCTGCCCTGGTCGTCGAAGCCGTGGCCGATCTCGTGGCCGATGACGGCGCCGATGCCGCCGTAGTTGGCGGCGGCATCGCGGTCGGGCTCGAAGAACGGGTACTGCAGGATGGCCGCCGGGAAGACGATCTCGTTCATGAGCGGGTTGTAGTAGGCGTTGACCGTCTGCGGCGTCATGAACCACTCGTCGCGGTCGATGGGCTGGCCCACCTTGCCGAGCTGCCGGTCGTGCTCGAGGACGTGGGCGCGGCGGACGTTGCCGACCAGGTCGGTCGCGTCGATCTCGAGTCCGGAGTAGTCCTTCCACCGCACCGGGTAGCCGATCTTGGGCGTGAACGCGTCGAGCTTGGCGAGGGCCCGCTCCCGCGTCTCGGGGCTCATCCAGTCCAGGGTGGAGATGCTCTGTCGGTAGGCCTCCACGAGGTTGGCGACGAGCTCGTCCATCGCCTCCTTCGCGGCCGGCGGGAAGTGGCGCTCGACGTACACGCGCCCGACGGCCTCGCCCATGGCGGCCTCGACGATGCCGACGCCGCGCTTCCAGCGCTCGCGGTTGACCGGGACGCCGGTGAGCTGCGTCCCGTAGAAGGAGAAGTTCTCCTCGACGAAGTCGTCGGTGAGGAACGGGGCGGCGGCGTGCACGATCTTGAACCGCAGCCACGCCTTCCAGTCCTCGAGGCGCTCCTCGGTGAGCATCGTCCCGAGCCCCTCGAGGAAGCTCGGCTGGTAGGCGACCACCTCGGCGAAGGCCGCCTCGTGCTCCGGCGCCAGCGCGGCACGCCACGGTGCCAGGTCGACGCCGGCCAGCGCCTGCACCTCGTCCCAGCTCTTCAGGTTGTACGTCTCGACCGCGTCGCGGCTGCGCACGTTGTCCCAGTGGTGCGAGGCGAGCTCGGTCTCGAGCGCCACGATGCGATCGGCGGCGGCCGCGGCGTCCGCGACGCCGGCGAGGCTCAGGATGCGCGCGATGTGCTCGCGGTACGCGGTGCGCGTATCGGCGAAGTTGTCGAGGCGGTAGTAGCTCTCGTCCGGCAGCGTCAGGCCGCTCTGGACCAGGAACGGCACGTACCGCTGCGGGTCTCCGGGGTCAGGCTCGACGTAGAGGTCGACGATGCCGCCGACGCCGTCGCGCTCGAGCCCGCCGACGGCCGTGAGGAACGCCGGCACCGAGTCGATGCCGTCCACGACCGCGAGCTGGTCGGCCAGCGGTCCCGCGCCGAGCGCGTCGATCCGCTCGGTATCGAGGAAGCTCGAGTACAGGTCGCCGATCTTGCGGGCCTCCGTGCCCGGCTCCGCATCCTGCGACTCCTCGACGATCGCCCTGACGTCCTTCTCGGCCTGTTCGGCGATGAGGTGGAAGGAGCCCCAGCGCGCCTTGTCCTCGGGGATGTCGGTGGTGTCGATCCACTCGCCGTTCACGTGGCGGAAGAGGTCGTCCTGCGGTCGGATCCCGGCGCTCAGCGAGGAGAGCTCGAGACCGGAACGGGGGGATTCGGTCATGCGATACAGGATAAGCTCCCGCGCGCCCGGCAGAGGCCCGCGGAGCGTGTCGCCGACGCGCCGTAGGCTTCTGGCGTGGCATCCGCCGACACGCTGAACCGCGACATCCTGCGCCTCGCCGTGCCCGCGCTCGGGGCCCTCGTGGCCGAGCCGCTGTTCCTCATCGTCGACTCCGCCCTCGTCGGCCACCTCGGGGTCGTGCCGCTCGCGGCGCTGGGCATCGCCTCCGCGGTGCTCCAGACGATCGTCGGCCTGATGGTGTTCCTCGCGTACTCGACGACGCCCGCCGTGGCCCGGCGCTTCGGCGCGGGCGACCCCACGCGCGCCGTGTCGGTCGGCATCGACGGGATGTGGCTCGCGCTCGGCCTCGGCGCCCTCCTCGCGCTCGTCGGCTACGTGGGCACCCCGTTCCTGGTCGGCCTGTTCGGCCCATCGGCGTCGGTCGCGCGCGACGCCGAGACCTACCTCGGCATCTCGGTGTGGGGTCTCCCGGCCATGCTGATCGTGTTCGCCGCGACAGGGCTGCTGCGCGGGATGCAGGACACCGTGACGCCGCTGTGGATCGCCGGCATCGGGTTCGGCGCGAACGCCGCCCTCAACACGCTGTTCATCTACGGCTTCGGCTGGGGCATCGCCGGGTCGGCCGCGGGCACCGTCATCGCCCAGTGGGGGATGGTGGCCGCCTACGTCGTGGTGACGGGGAGGCTCGCGCGCCGGCACGACGCATCGGTGCGTCCGCAGCGGGAGGGCGTGCAGGGCTCCGCCCGGTCGGGGGGCTGGCTGTTCCTGCGGACCGCATCCCTCCGGCTGGCGCTGCTCTCGACCGTCGCGGTCGCGACGGTGCTGGGCACGCGCGAGCTGGCCGGGTGGCAGGTGGCGTTCACGATCTTCTCCACCGCGGCGTTCGCGCTGGACGCCCTCGCGATCGCCGCCCAGGCCCTCGTGGGCAAGGGCCTCGGAGCAGGCTCGGCGGCCGAGGTGCGGCGCGTGCTGCGGCGGACCGTCGCGTGGGGCGTGTGGTTCGGGGTCGTGGTGGGTGTCGTGATCGGGGCGCTCTCCGGCGTGATCGGGCTGCTGTTCACCGGCGACGCCGACCTGGCCGCCCTCATCGCCCCCGCCCTCGCGGTGCTCGCCGTCACGCAGCCGCTGTGCGCCGTGGTGTTCGTGCTCGACGGCGTGCTGATCGGTGCCGGCGACGGCCGCTACCTCGCCCTCGCCGGCGGACTCAACCTCGTCGTCTACGTGCCCGTCCTGGTCGCGCTGTGGCTGCTGCATCCGACCGGATCCGCCGGCCTGCTGTGGCTGGCCGTCGCCTTCTTCGGCGTGTACATGCTCGCCCGCCTGGCGACGCTCGGGTGGCGCGTGCGCGGATCGGCCTGGATGACCGCGGGCGCCTAGGCAGCCCCGGACGGGTTCACGACGTCGGCGCCGCCCAGCGCCGGCACCACTCGTACATCACGACCGCGGCGGCGGCGCTCGCGTTGATCGACCGCGTGGAGCCGTACTGGGTGATCTCGACGATGCTCGACGCGGTGGCCAGCGCCTCGTGCGACAGACCGGGGCCCTCCTGCCCGAAGAGCAGCACGCAGCGCTCGGGCAGGTCGGCGCGATCGAGCGGCACGGCTCCCGGGACGTTGTCCACGGCCACGAGGGGGATGCCGGCACCTGCGGCCCATTCCGCGAAGTCCTCGATGTCCTCGTGGTGCTCCACGTGCTGGTAGCGGTCGGTCACCATGGCACCGCGGCGGTTCCAGCGCCGCCGTCCGATGATGTGCACGCTCTCGGCCATGAACGCGTTGGCGCTGCGCACGATCGAGCCGATGTTCATGTCGTGCTGCCAGTTCTCGATGGCCACGTGGAACGGATGCCGCCGCGTGTCGAGGTCGGCGACGATCGCCTCCATCGTCCAGTAGCGGTACTGGTCGATGACGTTGCGGGCGTCACCGTGGGTGATGAGGTCGGGGTCGTAGCGCGGGTCGTCCGGCGGGGTGTCGCCGGGCCACGGCCCGACCCCGTGCATCGGGTCCGGGTGTTCGCTCACGCGCTCAGGCTACCGGTCGGGTGGCAGGCGGGGTCGGCGCGTCTCGATCCAGATCTTTCGGTGCACCGAAACATTGGATAGGATTTCGGTGTGCCGAAAAGCGATGTCGTGACGGAGCAACGCCCTTCGCGCACGGTCCCGCGCCCGGCATGGCTGCTGGGACCTGCGCTCGTCGCGGGGGTGGCCTACCTCGACCCCGGGAACGTCGCGAGCAACATGACCGGCGGCGCCCGCTACGGGTACCTCCTCGTGTGGGTCGTGGTGGTCGCGAACGTCATCGCATGGCTTGTCCAGTACCTGTCGGCGAAGCTCGGCGTGGTCACCGGCCAGAGCCTGCCCGAAGTGCTCGGTCGGCGCATCCGGCGGCCCTGGGCGCGGCGTCTCTACTGGGTGCAGGCCGAGCTCGTGGCGATCGCCACCGACGTCGCCGAGGTCATCGGCGGTGCCGTCGCACTAAATCTCCTGTTCGGCCTGCCGCTGGTGTGGGGCGGCGTCATCACCGGCTGCGTGTCGCTCGCGCTGCTCGTCCTGCAGTCCCGCCGGGGCCCGCGCACGTTCGAGTTCGTCGTGATCGGTCTCGTCGTGGTCATCGCCGTCGGCTTCGTGGCGGGCGTCTTCGTCGCACCGCCGTCCGCCGCGGGCGTCGCCGGGGGGCTGCTGCCGCGCTTCACCGACGCGGGCTCGGTGCTGCTGGCCGCGTCGATCCTCGGCGCGACGATCATGCCGCACGCGATCTACGCGCACTCCGCGCTCGCGCGCGATCGGTTCCGGGTCGACGCTCCCCCGATCCCCCGGCTGCTGCGGGCGACCCGCTGGGACGTGACGATCGCCATGGCGATCGCCGGAACGGTGAACGTGTGCATCCTCCTGCTGGCCGCCGCGAACCTCAGCGGAGTCCCGGGGACGGAGTCGCTCGAGGGCGCGTACGAGGCGCTGCGCAGCGGGATCGGGCCGGCCATCGCGACCCTCTTCGCCGTGGGCCTCCTTGCGAGCGGTCTCGCCAGCACATCGGTGGGCGCGTACGCCGGCGCCGAGATCATGCACGGTCTGCTGCACATCCGGGTGCCGCTCGTGGTGCGGCGGCTGATCTCGCTCGTCCCTGCGCTGCTCCTGCTCGGACTGGGCGCCGACCCGACGCTGTCCCTCGTGCTGAGCCAGGTGGTGCTGTCGTTCGGCATCCCGTTCGCCCTGGTCCCGCTGATCGCGCTGACCGCCCGACGGGACGTCCTCGGGGAGCACCGCAACCGGCGAGGGACGACGATCGCGGGCATCGTGGCCGCGGTCTTCCTCATCGCCCTGAACGCCGCGCTCCTCTGGCTCGTCCTCACCGGAGCATGACGCCGAGCGTCCGTCGGGCGCCCCGCTAGCCTGGAACCGTGGCATCCCCCGCGATCGACGACTACCTGAAGACGATCTACCACCACACCGAGTGGCAGGACGATCGCATCACGCCGAGCCAGCTGGCCGGCGTGCTGGGGCTCGCGCCGTCGAGCGTCACCGAGATGGTGCAGAAGCTCGCGGCGCAGGGCCTCGTCACCCACCGTCCCTACGGCCCGATCTCCCTGACGCCCGCGGGCGAGCTGCGGGCAGCCGCCATCATCCGCCGCCACCGACTCGTCGAGACGTGGCTGGTGCGCGACTTCGGCTACACGTGGGACGAGGTGCACGACGAGGCCGACGTCCTCGAGCACGCCGTGAGCGACCGTCTGCTCGCGGGGATCGACGCCCACCTCGGGCATCCCGGGTTCGACCCGCACGGCGACGCGATCCCGGATGCCGCGGGCCGCGTGCACCGCGAGCGCTTCGTGCAGCTCGGCCAGGCGCCGCGGGGCCATCGCGGCCGCGTGCTCCGCGTGAGCGACCGCGACCCCGGCCTGCTGCGGGCGCTCGAGGACGCGGGCGTGCGGATCGGCCGCGAGGTGCGCGTCGTGGATCCGCTCACCCTGATGTTCGAGACGGCGGAGGCGGTCGCGCTCCCCGAGGCGGCGCTCGACGCCGTGTGGCTCACGGCCTGAGCACCGGCCCGCGCTCAGAAGAACGCGAGGCCGACGACGTAGCTGACCGCGAGCGTCCCCACCCCGACCGCGAGCGTGCGCACGAGCGTGCGCACGACGGACTGCCTCCCCGCGCGCGCCGCCACCACCGAGGTCAGGACGAGCGAGACGACGACCGCGCCGAGGATCGCCCACGACTCGATCCGCACCGGCACGAACACGGTGATCAGCAACGGGATGAGCGCGCCGACGAGGAACGCGACGCCCGCACCCACGCCCTCCCAGACGGGCTCCCACACCGACATGACCTCGCCGATGCCGTGCTCGGTCTCGAGCTGCGCCGCCAGCGCGTCGCGGGCGCTCAGCTGCTCGGCGACCTGGCGCGCGAGCGCGGCATCCAGCCCCTTGGCCTCGTAGTACGCGGCGAGCTCGGCGACCTCGTGGTCCGGATGCGCGGCGAGCTCGGCCTGCTCGGCGGCGACGACGACGAGCTGCGCCTCGCGCTCCGCGGCGGCCTCGGCCCACTTCGCCCCGCCGAGGCTCAGGGCTCCGGCGACCGTGGCCGCCGTGGCCGCGATGATCAGCACGGCGTCGTCGGCACCGGCGCCCGCGAAGCCCTCCAGCAGACCCGCGGTCGCCACGATGCCGTCGTTGGCGTCGACGGTCCATGACCGCAGCGAGGCCCCATCCGTCAGCCGTCCGCGCAGCCGGCCCCACAGGGTGGGCCGCGTCATCGGAGTCGTCGCGCCGCGCGCGCCGCCTTCTCGAACGGCCAGCGCACGCGGGCGGCCGACTCGCAGAACGCCCACAGGCGCGCACCGATCTCGGGGTCGCGCGTGACGGGTGCCGCCTTCCCGCGGCGCGGCGCGCCGTGCATCAGGAGTCGGGGACCCCAGAACTCGCCGCCCTGCACGGACGGATCCGCCGCGGCGCGCACGATCGGCCACGCCCCGTGCTCCTTGGACTGGGTGATCGGCGCCTGGAGGTTGTCGAAGAACCGCGAGATGCGCGACGGCTCGTTCACGCCGCGGATGCCCGCGGTGCGACCGCTCGTGGAGTACCCCGGATGCGCGACGACGCTCGCGACGGGCACCCCCGCCTCCCGCAGCCGCCGGTCGGCCTCGAACCCGAGCGCGGTGGTCGCGACCTTGGACTGCGCGTAGGCCCGCCACGCGGTGTACCCCTCGACGAGGTCGGGGTCGCGCGGCTCGTAGTCCCCGAGCGACGCGGCCATGCTGCCGAGCCACACCATGCGCCCGCCGACGACGGCGAGGTTCTGCAGCAGCTCGCCGGCGAGGGCGAAGTGTCCGAGCACATTGGTCGCGAACACGAGCTCGTGGCCGTCGACCGTCTGCCGGCGCTGGGGCGGATGCACGTTCCCGGCGTTGAGCACGAGCGCGTCGAGCGGACCGCGGGCTCGCGCCGTCGCCGCGGCGGCCCGCACCGAGCCGAGGTTGCTTGTGTCGAGGAGCAGCGTCTCGACCGAGCCCGCACCGGTCCCGCCGGCCGACACGTCGAGCACGCGCCGCTCGATGGCCGCGTGCGCGGCGGCGAGGCGGTTCGGGTTGCGGCCGGTCATGATGACGTGGGCGCCGGCGCCGACGAGTTGCTCGGCCGCGAAGTAGCCGAGGCCCTTGTTGGCGCCCGTGATGAGATACCGCCTGCCCGCGAGATCGGGGAGTTCTCGCGGATCCCAGTGCCCGGCGCGTGCCACCCTTCGAGACTAGCGGCCAACGGGCGCTCGGCCCGGGCGCGCCGAGCCGCCCGCATGGCGCGGACGCGACGGCGACGGCCGCGCGGTGTCGAGGCGGCGGTCTAGGCTGACCGCATGCGGACCCGCGCCGACATCGACTGCTGGCTGACCGACATGGACGGCGTGCTCGTGCACGAGAACCGCCCGATCCCCGGTGCTGCCGAACTGCTCGCGCAGTGGCGCGACACCGGCACCCCCTTCCTCGTGCTGACGAACAACCCGATCTTCACGCCGCGCGACCTCAGCGCACGGCTGGCGCGATCGGGCCTCGACGTGCCGGAGGACCGGATCTGGACCTCCGCGCTCGCGACGGCCGAGTTCCTCCGGTCTCAGCTCCCCGGCGGCTCCGCATACGTGATCGGCGAGTCCGGGCTCACGACCGCCCTCCACGAGGCGGGCTACGTCATGACCGAGACGCAGCCCGACTACGTCGTCATCGGCGAGACCCGGCAGTACTCGTTCGAGGCGATCACCAAGGCCATCCGCTTCATCAACGACGGCGCGCGCTTCATCGTCACGAACCCGGATGCCACGGGGCCGACGCCCCACGGCGTCGTCCCGGCGACCGGATCCTTCGCCGCCCTCATCACGAAGGCCACCGGCAAGGAGCCGTACGTCGTGGGCAAGCCGAACCCGATGATGTTCCGCTCGGCGCTCAACCGCATCGGCGCGCACTCCGAGAACACCGGGATGATCGGCGACCGCATGGACACCGACGTCGTCGCCGGCATCGAGGCCGGCCTCCACACGATCCTCGTGCTCACCGGCATCAGCGATCCCGCCGAGGTCGAGCGCTACCCCTTCCGTCCGGACGAGATCGTCGACTCGGTCGCCGACCTGGTGTCGGTCGATCCCGTCGAGTCCGAGCTCCCCGAAGGCATCTGATGGGTGCGCTGGACGAGGGCGAGAAGGTCTTCGCCCCGGATGCCGCGACCTGGCGCGCGTGGCTCGACCAGAACCATGCGACATCCTCCGGCGCCTGGCTCGTGCGCGGCCGCACCGGACGCACGCACCTGCACGTCGAGTACGAAGACGCGATCCTGCAGGCGCTGTGCTTCGGCTGGATCGACGGCCCGGTGCGCACGTTCGACGAGGAGACGAACGGCCTGTGGTTCGCACCGCGGCGACCCGGCAGTGGATGGGCGGCGACGAACAAGGCGCGGATCGCGAAGCTCGAGGCGGAGGGACTCACGGCCGAGGCCGGCCTCCGCGTTCTCGAGGCCGCGAAGGCGAGCGGCATGTGGACCGTCCTCGACGGACCCGAGGCCGGCATCGAGCCGCCCGAACTCACCGCCGCCCTCGACGCCGACCCCGCCGCGCGGGCGAACTGGGACGCCTTTCCGCCATCCGCCCGCAAGATGGGCCTGACGGCGATCGCCATGGCGCGACGACCCGAGACGCAGGCGGCCCGCATCGCGAAGATCGTCGCGGATGCCGCCGCCGGACGGCGGCCGACGACGTGAACTCGTTCGAGCAGACGCTGCTCCTCGCCGTGACCGGGCTGGTCCTCGCGGGGACGCTCGTGGTGTTCGTGATGCAGTACATCCGCCGCTACGGCCGCAAGCGCGACGACGACTGACCTGCACTCAAGGGGTCTGGGCGCTCACGTAGCTCAGCACGCTCCGCGCGTCGTCGAGCACGGCATCCGTCAGCGCGCCCGTGCCACCGAGCGCAACGATCTTCTTCGGCGCCAGCCGGATGAGCTCGTCCGCGGTCGCTTCGGGGATGCCGCCCGGCTCGACGAGAAGCACCGGGCCGCCACGGGATCCCGCCGCGGCAGCGCCTGAAAGGGCATCGGGGAAGGTCAATCCGTCGGCCAGGTAAACGACGGGCACGCCCGACGCGAAGGTGACTGCGCTGAGCGCGGCCGAGGTGGCGTAGCGGTCCGCCCCGGACGCCCGGGTGACCGTGCCATGCGTATAGACGCGCGCCTGGCGGAGTACAGCCTCCGCCACCGCCCCCGTGCCGCCGAGCACGACGATCTTCTTCGGCGCGAGGCGGGAGAGCTCGGCCTTGACTGGGGCGGAGAGAGCGCCGGTCGCGGTCAGCAGGACAGGGCCGCCCAGCTTCGCAGCCGCAGCGGCACCCGAGAGCGCGTCAGGGAAGGTCATCCCGTTCGCCAGATAGGCCACCGGCACGCCGGTCGCGAACGTGGCGCGGCTGATGGCCGCGGAGGTCGAGTAGCGGTCGGCACCGGAGAGGCGGGAGACCGAGCCATGGGTCAGCGTCTTCGCCTTCGCGACCACGGCATCACTCACGGCCCCGGCGCCGCCGAGCACGACGATCCTCTGCGGAGCGAGCCTCGCGAGCTCCGCAGAAATCTCAGCAGGGATCGAGCTGGCGGCGGTGAGCAGTACGGGTCCGTTCTTCGCGCCCGCAGCCGCCGCGCCCGACAGAGCGTCGGGGAACGTCATCCCGTTGGCGAGGTACGCGACGGGAACTCCCGGAGCGAACGTCGCCGCGCTCACCGCCGCCGACGTGGCGAATCGGTCCGCGCCTGACGCGCGGGACACGTCGAAGTACCGCGTGGTGAGCGGGAGGTCTCCGAAGTCTGTGACGGCATCGCGTCCGACGACGATCCCCGTCACGCCGCCGTGGAACGTGTACCTCTTCGCCCCGGGCGCGCCGGGGTCGCCGTCCCAATAGACGTTGTCGACAACGATCCGGTACGTTCCCGGCTCGAGCGGACCCCAGTAGGGGTCGCCGTTGATGGGCTCACCCGGACCGGGCGCATCGACCCTGACATACTTCCCGGTCGATGTGTCGAGGCGTGAGAAGGCGAACGTCGTGAAGAAACTGTTGAGATAGCCGCTTCCCCCGATACCCGGCGTCGGGACGTACTTCGCCCAACCCTCGAGGATCCCCCCGACCTCCAAGACGACGTCCTTGCCTCCGACGACGGCGTTGTTGCGGATCTCGACTATCTGTGCGCCGTCAGCGGTCCGCGAACCACCGAGGAACTCGGGAAGGATACGGGCGCTCTCGTCGGGTCCCTCGAACTCCAGCTGATAGCGACCGTTCAATCCGCGGATCACGTACCGGCCGTCGGCACCGGACCGTGTGAGCCCGCTCTGCTCGTTGGGGGTGTCGAGATTCTGGTATTCGACGAGCGCGTCTGGCATCGGCGAGAGGGTACCGTCGGCGTTCACGACGCGCACCGTGCCTGAGATCTCGCCCGCCGGCGCCAGGTCGATGTTCACCGACGTCGTCTCGCTCAACCCGAGCACGAGCGGCGGTGACGTCGGCGTCGTGGTCGCGACGCCGTTCTGGTCTTCCGCGATCCACTCGGGGCCACCGTCGAAGATGAGGCCGTAACGGCCAGGAGGGAGCGGTGTCGAGCCGATACGGCCGACGCTGACGCCAACCCGCGGGGCATAGCCGGGCAGGAGCGGACTGAGCGGGACGACGGTGACAATTCCGTTGATCGGCGCTCCGCTGCCCGTGAGCGTGCCGGTGATGTGGGCGCCGGGGTCCAGCGCGACGTTCAGCATGTTCGAGCCGGCCACGATCGTCGTGGGTGTCTGCTGCGTCGCGCCATGCGTGCCGTCGCCCCACTCTCCGATCAGGTCGGGCCCAGTGCAGTTCGGCGTGAACAGGACTGAATAGCTGCCCGGTTCGAGCCCCGCGATCTGGTACGTCGAATCGTTTGCCATTGCATGCGCGACCACTGTCGATCCGCGGTACACGAGGACGTTCGCGCAGACGTACACGGGGGCTCCGTCGGAGGCCTGCGTGACCTGCCCCGTGAGTGTTCCGGTGCCGCCTGATGCGGCGCTCGCGAATGCCGGCACAGCGCTCATCCCTCCCGCGAACGCGAGCATCACGGCCACCGCCGCCACACCGATTCTCCACCCACCGCGATTAGGCGACATCGACTCTCTCCAAGAAGTGTGCTCGTCCGCAACGTTCTCCCGCCGCGCCCTCCGTGCCAGGGAGAGCCCTTGTCCCTCCGGCGAGCAATCATAAGCGGCAAGGCCACGGACCGACGTCTCTCGTCTCGTCGCTGCGCCCCTCGCTCAACGACCGAGCAGGGCCCACCCACCACCCGGTCGTTGAGCGAGCGAAGCGAGACGAAACGCCCCGGCCCGCTACTGAGGCTGCAGGCCGAGGTCGTCGAGGTCGATCGCGGCGAGCCACTGCAGGCCCGCGGCCTCGACGGCCGCCTGCGCGCCGGTGCGGCGGTCCACGATCACGGCGACCGCGACGGGCTCGGCGCCCTCGCGCCGCAGCGCCTCGACGGCCTTGAGCGCAGACTGACCGGTGGTCGAGGTGTCTTCGACGACGACGACGCGCCTGCCAGCGACATCCGCCCCCTCGATCTGGCGGCCGCGGCCGTGGTCCTTGGGCTCCTTGCGGACGACGAACGCGTCGACCGGATACCCCGCCCGCACGGACTCGTGCATGACGGCGTTGGCGATCGGGTCGGCGCCGAGGGTGAGCCCGCCGACGGCGACGATGCCGTCGATGTCGCGGATCAGGTCGAGCATGAGACGGCCGATGGCCGGGGCCGCGCGGTGGTCGAGCGTGAGCTTGCGCATGTCCACGTAGTACGTGGCCTTCTTGCCGCTCGAGAGGGTGAAGTCGCCGTGGAACACCGCCTCGTCGGTGATCAGGCCGATGAGGGCCTGGCGGTCGGCTTCGAGCTCGGGCGTGGAGGCGACGGTCATGCCCCCGAGTCTACGGACGCCGCCTGGCCGGTGGCGGGCGGCCGGTGGCCGAGTCTCCTCGCGTACCGTTCTCAGGATCGCCAGTCGGAAAGGCGTCCGGCCGCCACGGAATCGCGCGGCGGTGGGCGGCCCAGTCGGCCGCTGATCCTGAGAACGGTACGCGCATCCGCGATCACCGCTTCTCTCTGCGGCAAATCCGGCCGTTCTTGACGGGAAACGTCGTTCCGGGCGCGAGGACCGCACCCTAGAGTCGGATCACGCGTCCGCCCGACGAGGGGCGGCACATCCACAGGAGCACGTATGACGCGCATCGGCATCGTCGCCGAGCAGCCCGGCGAGAACCGGGTGGCGGCAACCCCCCTCACCGTCGAGAAGATCCGCGGCCTCGGGTACGACGTCGTCGTCGAAGCGGGGGCCGGCGGGCATGCTGCACTCCCGGACGACGCCTACCGGGATGTCGGAGCCGCGGTGGTCGACACCGCCGAGGCATGGGCGGCCGACATCGTGCTGAAGGTGAACGCGCCGACACCCGCGGAGATCGAGCGGCTCGCCGACGGCGCGACGGTGATCGCCCTGCTCAGCCCCGCGCTGCGGCCCGAGCTGCTCGAGGCGCTCGCCACCCGCGGGATCACGGCGCTCGCGATGGACGCTGTCCCCCGGATCTCCCGCGCCCAGTCGATGGACGTCCTGAGCTCGATGGCGAACATCTCCGGCTACCGGGCGGTGGTCGAGGCGGCGAACGAGTTCGGCCGCTTCTTCACCGGCCAGGTGACGGCGGCGGGCAAGGTGCCGCCCGCGAAGGTGCTCGTCGCGGGCGCGGGCGTGGCCGGGCTCGCGGCCATCGGGGCGGCATCCAGCCTCGGTGCCGTCGTCCGCGCGACCGATCCCCGGCCGGAGGTCGCCGATCAGGTCCGCTCCATCGGCGGCACCTATCTGCCCGTCGACGTCGAGGTCGAGGAGTCCAAGGACGGCTATGCCAAGGCGACGAGTGAGGCCTACGACCGCCGCGCGGCGGAGATCTACTCGGAGCAGGCGGCCGACGTCGACATCGTCATCACGACAGCGCTCATCCCCGGGCGCCCCGCGCCGCGCCTCATCACCGCGGCGGACGTCGCGACGATGAAGCCGGGCAGCGTCATCGTCGACATGGCCGCGGGTCAGGGCGGGAACGTCGAGGGGTCGGTCGCGGGTGAGCGGGTGGTGACCGCAGGCGGCGTCGTCATCCTCGGCTACACCGACCTCGCGGGGCGCCTCCCCACGCAGGCGTCGCAGCTGTACGGCACGAACCTGCTCAACCTGCTCAAGCTCGTCACCCCCGAGAAGGACGGGCAGCTGACGCTCGACTTCGACGACGTCGTCCAACGCGCCGTCACCGTCGTCCGCGACGGCGAGATCACGTGGCCCCCGCCGCCGGTGCCGGTCTCGGCCGCGTCGACCGCGAGGCCGGATGCCGCACCCGCGGCTCCCGCGAAGGAGCGACGCACGCTGTCGACCGGTGCGAAGTCGGCGCTGATCGCCGTCGGGATCGCGGCCCTCTTCGCGGTGTGCGCGTTCGCCCCGGCGCCCCTCCCGCAGCACTTCCTCGTGCTGACGCTGTCGATCGTCGTCGGCTTCTACGTGATCGGCAACGTCGCGCACGCGCTGCACACCCCGCTCATGAGCGTGACGAACGCGATCTCCGGGATCATCGTGGTCGGCGCTATGGTCCAGATCACGGTGCCGTTCCTTCTGACGCAGGTGCTCGCGGCGGCCGCGGTGCTGCTGGCGAGCATCAACGTCTTCGGCGGGTTCGCGGTGACCCGGCGAATGCTCGCGATGTTCACGAAGGGCGACGCCCGATGACCGCCGCGTACGTCGTGGTGCCCACGGTCGCCGTGATGGTCGCAGGTGCCGCGTACATCGTCGCCGCGCTGCTGTTCATCCTCAGCCTCGCCGGGCTCAGCAAGCACGACACCTCTCGCCGGGGCGTCGTCTACGGCATGACGGGCATGGCGATCGCGCTCGTCGCGACGGTGTGGCTCGTAGCGGACGACGCGTGGGGGCAGCCGGGAGCGGCGCTCGGCCTGACGCTGCTCGTCGTGGCCGTGCTCATCGGCGGCGCGATCGGCCTGTGGCGCGCCCGCGTCGTCGAGATGACGGCGATGCCGCAGCTGATCGCCCTGTTCCACAGCTTCGTCGGGCTCGCGGCGGTGCTGGTCGGATGGAACGGCGCGGCGAGCGAGTTCGCCGTCTCCCCGGATCTGGTCGGCATCCACCGCGCCGAGGTGTTCATCGGCGTGTTCATCGGCGCGGTGACCTTCACCGGGTCGATCGTCGCCTACCTCAAGCTGTCGGCACGGATCTCGTCGCGGCCGCTCGTGCTGCCGGGCAAGAACGTCCTGAACGTGGGCGCGCTCGTCCTGTTCGTTGCGCTCACCGTCTGGTACGTCATCACCCCGGCGCTGTGGCTTCTCGTGGTCGTCACGGTGCTCGCGCTCGCGCTCGGCTGGCACCTGGTCGCGTCGATCGGCGGCGGCGACATGCCCGTGGTCGTCTCGATGCTCAACAGCTACTCCGGATGGGCGGCGGCGGCCGCCGGCTTCCTCCTCGACAACGACCTGCTGATCGTCACGGGTGCGCTGGTCGGCTCGTCCGGTGCCTACCTGTCGTACATCATGTGCCGCGCGATGAACCGCTCCTTCCTCTCGGTCATCGCGGGCGGCTTCGGCATCGAGGCTCCACGCGCGGACGGCGAGGACGCGCAGGGCGAGCACCGCGAGATCGACGCGGCGAGCGCCGCCGAGCTCCTGGCCGGCGCATCCAGCGTCGTCATCACGCCGGGCTACGGGATGGCCGTGGCCCAGGCACAGTACCCGGTCGCGGAACTGGCGCAGCGCCTGCGCGAGCGCGGGATCGACGTGCGCTTCGGCATCCATCCCGTCGCCGGCCGCCTCCCCGGTCACATGAACGTGCTGCTCGCCGAGGCGAAGGTGCCCTACGACATCGTGCTGGAGATGGACGAGATCAACGACGACCTGGCGTCGACCGACGTCGTCCTCGTGATCGGCGCGAACGACACCGTGAACCCGGCCGCGGCGGAGGACCCGGGCAGTCCCATCGCAGGGATGCCGGTGCTCCGGGTGTGGGAGGCGGCGAACGTCATCGTCTTCAAGCGCTCCATGGCGTCCGGCTACGCGGGCGTGCCCAATCCGCTGTTCTTCCGCGACAACGCGCAGATGCTGTTCGGCGACGCGAAGGCCCGGGTGGAGGACATCCTGCGCGAGCTGTGAATCGGAAGCCCCCGCCGACGCGCGGCGCGAGGAACGGGGCGCGACGAGGAGGATCGGGCGGGACGGCCCCGGGCGCCCGGCACGGCGGTAGCGTGGCGGCATGTTCGAATTCGATCCGTACGCCGAGCTGGCTCGGCTGAAGGACTTCCCCCGGATGACGGTCACGAGCACGGACTTCGCCGACGGGGAGCCGCTCCCGCGGGAGTCGTGGGGCGCGGCCGGCGGCGGCGCCGACCGCTCGCCGCAGCTGTCGTGGTCGGGAGCCCCGGAGGGCACGAAGAGCTTCGCCGTCTCGTGCTACGACCCGGACGCCCCGACCGGATCGGGCTTCTGGCACTGGGCGGTCTACGACATCGACCCGTCCGTGACCGAGCTGGCCGCCGACGCCGGGAACGGCTCGCCCGACGGCCTGCCCGAGGGAGCGATCACCCTCCCCAACGAAGCCCGCAGCGAGCGCTTCATCGGCGCGGGGCCGCCGCCCACGACGGGCACGCACCGCTACTTCTTCGTCGTGGATGCGCTGGATGTCGCCCACCTCGACATCCCCGCGGGCGCGACGCCGGCCATCCTGGGCTTCAACCGGCACTTCCACTCGCTGGCACGCGGCATCCTGGTCGGCACGGCCTCGTCCGACTGACGAGGGCGTCGGCGGCCGGCCATAGGCTTGCTCCATGCGCCTGGCCACCTGGAACGTGAACTCCATCCGCGCCCGCGTCGAACGCACCGTCGCCTTCGCCGAGCGCGAGAGCATCGACGTGCTGGCGATGCAGGAGGTCAAGTGCACGCCCGCGCAGTTCCCCTTCGCCGAGTTCGAGGCGGCGGGGTACGAGGTGCACGTGCACGGCCTGAACCAGTGGAACGGGGTGGCGATCGCGACCCGCATCCCCGCGGAGGACGTGGTGACGTCGTTCCCGGGCATGCCCGGCTTCTCGAAGGGGCTGGAAGGTCCCGATCAGCCGCTCGAGGCCCGCGCGATGGGCGCCACGATCGGCGGCGTGCGGGTGTGGAGCCTGTACGTGCCGAACGGCCGCGCGCTCGGCGACCCCCACCTCGCCTACAAGCTCGACTGGCTCGCGGCGCTCGGCGCGTACACGTCGGAGGCTCTGGCGGAGAACCCCGACCTCGCCCTCGCGCTGGTCGGCGACTTCAACATCGCGCCCACCAACGCCGACAACGGCGACCCGACGGTGGTGGAGGGCTTCTCGACGCACGTGTCCCCGCCCGAGCGCGAGGCGTTCGCGGCGCTGGAGGCGGCCGGCCTCACCGACGTCGTCCGCCCGCTGGTCCCGACCGGCTACACGTACTGGGACTACAAGCGGCTCCGCTTCCCCCGCAACGAGGGGATGCGCATCGACTTCATCCTCGGCTCGCACGCGTTCGCGGGCGCCGTGACTGGCGCCGCGATCCACCGCGACGAGCGCAAGGGCGAGGCGCCGAGCGACCACGTCCCCGTCGTCGTCGACCTGGACCTGCGTTCGCCCGAGGTCGACGACGACGTGCCGATGATCTTCGGCTGAGGCATCCGCCCTCGCCGCAGGGGATCAGGCGTCGGGCTCGGTCATCATGGAGCCGGGCTCGACCGGTCCGCCGGGCGCGTAGCGCAGCTGGACGACGCCTTCGCTGCCCACGATCGGCGGCTCGATGAGCGTCAGGGTGGTGGGGGCCGCACCGTCGCGGAACACCTTGCGGCCCTGTCCGAGCACCAGCGGATGCACCCACATGCGGAGCTCGTCGAACACGGCGCCGTCCAGGAGCGTGTGGACGAGTCGAAGGCTTCCGACGACGTGGATCGCGGAATGACGGTCGCGCAGCTCGTCGATCTCAGCCAAGACGTCGGCACCGAGCTGGGTGGTGTTCGCCCAGTTCGCGTCGACGGTGCCGCGGGAGGCGACGTACTTCGGCACCGCCGTGAACTTCTGACCGATGAAGCCCTCCGGTCCCGTCTGGTGATGCGGCCAGTACCCGGCGAAGATGTCGTACGTCGTCCGGCCGAGCAGCAGCGCATCCATCGATTCGATGTACCCGCCGACTTCACGCTGGACCATGTCGTCGCCGGGGAACTGCGCCTGCCATCCTTCGAAGGCGAACCCTCCCGACGGGTCCTCCCCCTTGCCGCCCGGCGCCTGAGCGACACCGTCGAGCGTCGTGAACAGGTCGATGATGATACGTCCTCGTGCCATGTCTCTTCCTCTCTCCTTCGTTGGTCCTCTCCCGCAGGGTGCGGGGGCGTTGGTCAGGCGGCGAGCGCGCGCGTTCCCGGGTCGATGTGGAACGTCGCGGCGAAGCGCTCCAGCAGCGACGCCTCCCCGGCCAGGACGTGCACCACACCCTCGTCGATCGCCGCGGCCGGCGCCAGCTCGCCCGAGATGACGCGCCGGATGCCGGGACCCGCCGCGAACACGATGTCGGGCTCGCCGACCGGCCGGCGACCGCCCACCGGCGGTGCCGGCGGCGACAGCTGCGCGACGGCCAGCCCGTCGGGCGTCACCTCCGCGCGGAGCGTGACGTCGCCGACGTGGAGCTCGTAGTCCGCCGGCGGGAGGCCGGCTGCGGCATCCGCCTGGAACGCCGTGCGCAGCGCCATCGTGAGGGAGTCCGCCGTCACCACGTCGCCGGGGTCCGGGTCGCCCATCGCCTGGAAGCCCCACCGGCCCAGCGCGAGCACGATCGGCTCGAGCTCACGACCGTAGGGGGTGAGCTCGTAGACGAGTCCGCAGTTCATCACGGGCACGCGGCGCACGACGCCGCTCTCCTGCAGCTCCTTGAGACGCGTGGAGAGGATGTTGGTCGGGATCCGGGGGAGTCCCTGCTTGAGGTCGGTGTAGCGCCGCGGGCCGACGAGCAGATCGCGGACGATGAGCAGCGCCCACCGCTCCCCGATCAGCTCGACGGCCGACGTGACCCCGCAGTACTGCCCGTAGCTGCGGGATGCCACGTCAGACTTCGGCGTTCTCCGCCATGAAGGCCTCGGGCCCCTGCTCGGCGGCGGCGGGGTCCATGTAGAGGAACTCGAGCACGTTGCCGTCCGGGTCCTCCAGGTCGCGGTTGTACATGAAGCCGAGGTCGGTCGCGGGGCGCGGCTCGGTGCCCCCCGCGGACAGCCCCGCCTCGACGATGCGGTCGACGTCCTCCCGCGAGTCGCGGCTGAGCGCGACGAGCACCTGTGCGCTGGTCGTGGCATCCGCCACCTGCTTGTCGGTGAAGGTCGCGAAGTAGTCGCGCGTGAGCACCATGAAGTAGACGTTGTCGTCCCACACGATGCACGCGGCGTTCTCGTCGGTGAACAGCGGATTGATGCCGGCGCCGAGCGCCGTGTAGAACGCCTTGCTGCGCTCGAGGTCCTTCGTGGGCAGGTTCACGAAGATGTTGGTGGCCATGGGATGCTCCTTTGCTCGCGATGGATGATCGCGAGACAAGAGTTGCAAAAAACAACCATGCTTGTCAATAACAAGTACGAAGTGGGTGGCGGGCGCGTCAGTGGTGGAAGCCCGGCCGCGGACGATCGGTGGGCATCGGCGCGGTCAGCGCATCCAGGAAGGCCGTCTCGGTACGGATGTCGGCCAGCAGCCGATCGGCGAGGTCCATGCTCAGCCCGTTGCGCACCACGATGCGCTGCACGACGTGGTCGCCGAGGTCGTCGGGCATCGGGTAGGCGGGCACGAGCCACCCCCGCATGCGCAGCCGGTCCTGCAGGTCGTAGAGCGTCCAGTTCTCCGTGTGCCCCGCCGTCAGTCGCCAGGCGAACACCGGGATGTCCGACCCGTCGTTCCACAGCGTGAAGGCGCCGATCTCGGCGATGCCGTGCGCGAGGTGCATGGCGACGGCGCGGCTGTCGGACTGCACAGCGCGGAACCCCGTCCGGCCGAGGCGCAGGAACACGTAGTACTGCAGCAGCACCTGAGCTCCGGGCCGCGAGAAGTTCAGCGCGAACGTCGGCATCTGGCCGCCCAGGTAGCTGACGCGGAAGATCAGGTCGTCGGGCAGCAGGTCCTCGCTGCGCCACACGACCCACCCGAGCCCGGGGTACACGAGCCCGTACTTGTGTCCGGACGTGTTGATCGAGTGCACCCGCTCGAGCCGGAAGTCCCACTCCAGGTCCGGCTGCAGGAACGGGGCCACCATCGCACCGGACGCGCCGTCGACGTGGATCGGGATGTCCAGCCCGCGCTCCTTCTGGATCGCGTCGAGCACCGCGGCGATCTTCGCCACCGGCTCGTACATCCCGGTGTAGGTGACCCCCATGATCGCGACGACGCCGATGGTGTTCTCGTCCACCAGCGCGTCGAGCCCGCTGCCGTCGAGCACCGGATGCTCCTCGCTGATCGGGACGAACCGCGGCTCGACATCCCAGTAGTTGCAGAACTTCTCCCAGCACACCTGCACCGCGCTGGACATGATGAGGTTCGGGCGGTCGACGGGCTTCCCGGCCGCGCGGCGCGCGTGCTGCCAGCGTCGCTTGAGGGCGAGGCCGGCGAGCATGCACGCCTCCGAAGAGCCGATCGTCGACGTCCCGATGCTCGTGGCCGGGTCCGGAGCGTGCCACAGGTCGGCGAGCATCCGCCAGCACGACTCCTCGATGGCCGCGGTCTGCGGATACTCGTCCTTGTCGATCATGTTCTTGTCGAACGCGTCGGCGTAGATCGCCTTCGCCTCGTCGTCCATCCAGGTGCCCACGAACGTCGCGAGGTTGAGCCGGGCGTTGCCGTCGAGCATCATCTCGTCGCGCACCAGCTGCTCGGCGACCCGCGGCAGCGACTCGTGCTCCGGGAGGCGCCGACGCGCGGCGGCGTGCTCCTCGAGCGCCGTGTGGAAGAGCGGGCTGTATCCTCCGGCGTCTCCGGCCATGGGTGGGTCCTCTCCGGCCGGCGCCGCGGGCGCCGCCACGGCAAGTCTGACATCCGGCTTCGATCGCGCACCGTACCGTTCTCAGGTTCGTCGAGACATGGTCACCTCGACACGCCGCGTGAACCGCCCCACCGACGGAGCGGATCCTGAGAACGGTACGCCGATGCGGCGGCTCACCCGCGACGGGCGTGACCGGGAGAGCATCCTTCCGTAGCGTGGACGGTGACGACACCGGAGGGGGAGCGATGCTCGAGCTGCGCGGCATCACCAAGAGCTACGGCGGACGGAGGGTGCTGGACGACGTCGGCTTCGACGTCGCACCCGGCCGGCTGACCGGCTTCGTGGGCGGGAACGGCGCCGGGAAGACGACCACGATGCGCATCGCGCTCGGCGTGCTCGCGGCCGACGGCGGGCGCGTCGCGCTCGACGGCGCCGAACTCACCAGCGACGACCGCCGCCGCTTCGGCTACATGCCCGAGGAGCGCGGCCTCTACCCGAAGATGACGATCGGCGAGCACATCGCCTACCTCGCGCGTCTGCACGGCTACGCGAAGGCGGATGCCACGGCCAACGCCACCGCGCTCCTCGAGCGGCTCGGACTCGGCGAGCGACTCGGCGACAAGGTCGAGACGCTGTCGCTCGGCAACCAGCAGCGCGCCCAGATCGCCGCCGCCCTGGTGCACGATCCGGAGGTGCTCATCCTGGACGAGCCGTTCTCGGGCCTCGACCCCCTCGCGGTGGACGTCGTCGCCGGAGTGCTGCAGGAGCGCGCAGCCCACGGGGCGGCCGTCCTCTTCTCGTCGCATCAGCTCGACGTGGTCGAGCGGCTGTGCGACGACCTCGTCATCATCGCCGGCGGCACGATCCGCGCTGCCGGATCCAGCGCCGCCCTGCGCGAGCGCTACTCGGAACGCCAGTACGAGCTGCGGGCGCCGGGCGACCTGGGCTGGCTGCGCGACGAGCCGGGCGTGACGGTCGTCGCGGCGGAGCCCGGCGCGACGACCTTCGACGTCGACGACGACGCGACCGCGCAGCGCGTCCTGCGCCGGGCGCTCGACGGCGGCGTCGTGGAGAGCTTCGGCCCGCGGCATCCGTCTCTCGCCCAGATCTTCCGGGAGGTCATCCAGTGAGCACGACAGCCCCCACCACCGCGCAGAGCGTGTGGCTCGTCGCCGAGCGCGAGATCGGATCGAAGCTGCGCAGCAAGCCGTTCGTCATCTCCAGCGCGATCCTGCTGCTGATCGCACTCGCCGGCGTCGTGTGGGGCGGCTTCGCGGCCGCGAGCCCGCCGAAGACGAGCGTCGCCGTCACGAGCGAGACGGCTGCCCTGGTGAAGGGGATCGACGTCCTGAAGGTGACCGAGGCCCGTGACGCGGATGCCGCGGTCGCCCTCGTCCGCAAGGGCACCGTCGAGGCGGCGCTGGTGCCGGACCCCGGCGCCGACGGGCCGTTCTCCGCGAAGATCGTCGCGAAGGAGAGCGCCCCGTCCGAGCTCGTGGCCGTCCTGAGCGTGTCGCCGCACGTCGAGGTGCTCGAGAAGAATCCGCAGAACGCGGTGCTGCGCTACCTCGTCGCGATCGGGTTCGGCGTCGTCTTCCTGATGGCCGCGAGCATGTTCGGCGGCACGATCGCGCAGAGCGTCGTGGAGGAGAAGCAGACGCGGGTGGTCGAGATCCTCATCTCGGCGATCCCGGTCCGGGCACTGCTGGCCGGGAAGGTGATCGGGAACACGATCCTCGCGATGGCCCAGATCGTCGCGCTCGTCGCGATCGCCTCGATCGGGCTCGGCATCACCGGCCAGGCGGAGGTGCTCTCGGGCCTCGGCGGGCCGCTCGTGTGGTTCGCGGTGTTCTTCCTGTTCGGCTTCATCCTGCTCGCGTCGCTGTTCGCGGCCGCCGGGGCGATGGTCTCGCGCCAGGAGGACATCGGCTCGACCACGACGCCGCTGACGATGCTGATCCTCGCGCCGTACATCCTCGTCATCATCTTCAACGGGAACCCCGTCGTCATGGGGGTGCTCTCGTACATCCCGTTCTCGGCGCCCGTCGCCATGCCCCTGCGCATCTATCTCGCCGACGCGCAGTGGTGGGAGCCCCTGCTGTCGCTCGCGATCCTCGTCGCGACGTGCGTGGCCGCGATCCTGGTCGGCGCCCGCATCTACCGCAACTCGCTGCTGCGCATGGGCGCGCGGGTGAAGCTGTCCGAGGCCCTCTCCGCCTGACCCCACCCCCACCCCGGAGGGCGTTTGCGCACGGTTTCGGGCGCTCGCAAACGTTCACGAACGCCCACTTCCGTGCGTAAACGTGAGGTGCGGGGCCGCTGCCGGGCGGGTCGCGGGCGGCCGGGCGGGCCGGGCGGGTCAGGCGGAGGCGGCGGCGATCGCGTCGGCGGCGCGGACGAGCGCGAGGTGCGACAGCGCCTGGGGGGTGTTCCCGGCGTGGCGGTGGGCGTGCACGTCGTACTCCTCCGACAGCATCCCGACGTCGTTCGCGAGGCCGCACAGCCGGTCCATGAGCGCGGTGGCATCGGCGAGACGACCGGATGCCGCGTACTGCACCACGAGCCAGAACGAGCACGCGAGGAAGGGATGCTCGTGGCCGGCGAGCCCGTCCACCCCGGTGGTCGTGCGATAGCGGTGCACCAGCCCGTCGGCCATCAGCGTCCGCTCGATCTCGGCGACCGTGCCGAGCATCCGCGGGTCGTCGGGGGCGCAGAAGCCCACCTGGGGCAGCACGAGGAGCGCGGCGTCGACCTCGGATGTCCCGTACGACTGCACGAAGTGCCCCCGCTCGGCGTCATAGCCCTGGGCGTCGATCTCCGCCTCGAGCTCGGCCCGGATGCGTTCCCACCGCTCCACCGGTCCGTCGAGGCCGTGCTCGTGCACCGCCTGGACGGCCCGATCGAACGCGACCCACAGCATGACCCGCGAATGGGTGAACTTGCGCGGCTCGCCGCGGATCTCCCAGATGCCGTTGTCGGGGCGGTCGAGCTGCTCGGCCACGTGGGCGAGGAGCGCCCGCTCGAGCGGCCACGAGAACGCGGACTCCTCCAGCCCGGCATCCCGCGCCGCGCCGAGCGCGAGGAGCACCTCGCCGACCACGTCGGCCTGGTACTGCTCGGCCGCGCCGTTGCCGATGCGCACCGGGGCCGAGCCCTCGTAGCCGGGGAGGCTCTTGAGCTCGCGCTCCCACAGGTCGCGCTCCCCGTCGATGCCGTAGACGATCTGCATCTGCCCGGCGTCGCCCGCGATCGCGCGGAGCAGCCACGTGCGCCAGTGGTGGGCCACGCCGATGAAGCCGTGCTCGATGAGCGCCTGGAGCGTGAGCGCCGCGTCGCGCAGCCACACGAAGCGGTAGTCCCAGTTGCGCACCCCGCCGAAGTGCTCGGGGAGCGACGTCGTCGCCGCCGCGACGATGCCGCCGGTGTCCTGGTGGCTGAGGGCACGCAGGAGGAGGAGGGATCGCACGACGTCGTCGTGATAGACCCCGCCGTGCTCGATGCGGTCGGCCCAGCTCTGCCACCACTGCGTCGTCTGCGCGAGCACCGCGTCGACGTCGAGCTGCTCGGGCGGCGCGTGGTGGGACGGATGCCACGTCAATGAGAGGTCGCGCGTCTCCCCGGCTGCGACGGCGAGCCGCCCCGAGTGGGCGTGGTCGTCGGGGGCGACCGCCACCCCGCGCAGCACGAGCGCATCCGGGCCGGCGATCGCACGGAGCTCGGGCGCGTCCGCCGTCCCGGCCTGGCGGACCCACGGGATGGCGCGGGCGTAGTCGAACCGCATCCGGAGGTGGTTCACGAACTCGACGCGCCCGGAGATCCCCACGACACGGCGGATGAGATCGACCCGGCGGACGACATCGAGGTGGCGCTTGTCGACGGGCATCACGTCGTGGACCTCCGCCACGCCCTCGGCAGTCTCCCACCGCGTCACGAGCTCGAAGGTGTCGCCGGCGTACGCGCGGGTGCTCACGGCCTCCGGGTCCGCGGGGCGCAGGCTCCAGCATCCCTGCTCCTCGTCGCCGAGGAGGGCGCCGAACACCGACGCGGAGTCGAATCGCGGGACGCACAGCCAGTCGATGCTCCCATCGCGCGAGACGAGGGCGGCGGTACGGCAGTCGCTGAGAAGCGCATAGTCTTCGATCGGAACGGACATCGGTCCGATCCTCGCAGGCCCCGGCGCGCGCGGGGCCGAGCGCGCGCGGGCGGACCCGGATTCACGGGAAACGCATGCGATCGACCGGGGCGGGGAACGGCCGCGGACCGCGGAGACCGGATACCGTGAGGCCATGACCGACGAGACGACCCTGGTGATCTTCGGCGCCTCCGGCGACCTGACCTCCCGGCTCCTGCTGCCCGCCCTCGGTCAGCTCCTGCTCCAGGAGCCCGGCCGCACGGTGCGGCTCGTGGGGGCGAGCGTCGCGGACTGGAGCGACGACGAGTGGCGCAAGGTGGTGCGCGCGGCGTTCCGGACGGTCGGCGCCGGGGAGGCGATCGTCCGACGCGTGGACGCCGAGTACGTCAAGGCCGACATCACCCGCGCCGCCGACCTCAAGGCCGTTCTCAAGGGACGGTCCGCGCCGCTCGCGCTCTACTTCGCCGTGCCGCCGGCGATCGCGCAGGCCGCGTGCGAGGCGCTCGCCACGACGGGCGTGCCCGCCGGGACGGTCCTCGCGCTGGAGAAGCCCTTCGGCTCCGACGAGGCGAGCGCGCACGCGCTGAACCAGACGCTCGCCGGGTTCGTGCCCGAGAGCCAGGTCTTCCGGGTCGACCACTTCCTCGGCCGGTCGACGACCCTCAACCTGCTGGGGGCGCGCTTCGCCAACCGCGTCATCGAGCCGGTGTGGTCCGCCGAGCACATCGAGTCGGTGTCGATCGTCTACGACGAGGCCCTCACCCTCGAGGGACGGGCCGGGTACTACGACAAGGCGGGTGCCTTCGTCGACATGATCCAGAGCCACCTGCTGCAGGTGCTCGCGGTGCTGGCGATGGAGCAGCCGGCGACGCTCGACGAGGTGGACTTCCGGGCGGCGACCTCCGCGGTGCTGCGCGCGACGGAGGTCTGGGACGACAACCCCGTGCACTCGTCCCGACGCGCGCGGTACACCGCAGGCCGGATCGGGGACCGCGACGTGCCGTCCTACGTCGACGAGCCGGGCGTCGACCCCTCGCGCCAGACCGAGACGCTGGCCCGCGCGACGTTCGAGGTCCGCAACGCGCGCTGGACCGGCGTCCCGTTCACCCTGCAGTCCGGGAAGGCGCTCGGCAGCCCCGCGACCGAGATCGTGGCGCGCTTCCGCCCGGTGCGCCACCTGCCGACGGGACTCACCGGACCCGCGGAGGGGGCCGTGCTGCGGTTCTCCCTCGGCCCGGACCGCATGTCACTCGAGCTCAACGTCAACGGCGGCGAGGATCCGTTCGTGCTGGAGCGCGCCACGCTGACGGCCGAGCTGGGCGAGGGCGCGCTCAAGGCGTACGCGGAGGTCCTGTCGTGCGTGCTGGACGGCGACCCCGTGCTGTCGGTGCGGGGGGATGCCGCGGAGCAGTGCTGGCGCATCATCCAGCCCATCCTCGACGCATGGCGGCGCGGGGACGTGCCGCTCGAGGACTACCCGGCGGGCTCGCAGGGACCCGCGGACTGGCCCGCGCTGCACTGAGCCGCGGGCCGGCGGGCGTCAGCCCTGCAGGACCGCCAGGACGTTCCCGGCCGGGTCGCGGAACCACGCGATGTCGGGCCCGTGGCCGTTCCCGCGGGCGATGCCCTTCTCATCCGTGCCGAAGTCCGGCTCGGTGTAGATCTTCGTCACGACACCGCGGTCGTTGAGCTCGGCCACGGCGGCGTCGACATCGTCCACGGGGAAGTTCAGGATCGTGAAGCCGGCGGGCTCGTGGTTCGGCTTCGAGTACACGAGCACGTGGGCGCCCGACGGCAGCACGAGCTCGAGGAACCCCATCGCGTTCTCCTCCACCTCCAGGCCGAGGGTCTCGCCGTAGAAGGTCTTGGCGGCAGCCGCGTCGTCGACGCTGAAGCCGCTGAACGCGTGCGCGGTGGTGAAGGCGGTCATGGTCCCAGCATCCGCCCTCGGCCCGCGCTCGTCCAGACCCCCGGAGTCACCGCTCGACGAGGATGCCGTCCGCGTCGGCCCACACATGCCGCCCCGGCACGAATGCCACACCGGCGATCACGACCGGGACGTCGACCTCGCCGACGCCGTCCTTCGCGCTGCGCCGCGGGTTCGAGCCCAGCGCCTTCACCCCGATCGGGAGCGCGGCGATGGCGGTCCGGTCGCGGATCGCGCCGTGCACGATGATCCCGGCCCACCCGTTGCGGACCGCCGACGCCGCGATGAGGTCGCCGACGAGTGCGGACTCGAGCGACCCGCCCCCGTCGACGACGAGCACGGCGCCGTCGCCGGGAGTGGCCAGCACCGCCTTGACGAGGGCGTTGTCGCGATGGCACCGGACGGTGCGGACGGGGCCGTCGAAGGCGACCCGGCCGCCGAGGTCGTGCAGCTGCAGGACGAGGGAGTCGAGCTCGTCGCCGCGTTCGTCGTACAGATCCGCCGTCGAGAGGGTCATGACCCGAGGCTACGGCGTCCTCGCGTCGCGATCCGGTCGGAGATTCAGGAAGAACCGGCCATCTTCACCCGCGGTGAAGCCCGGGTGTCAGGTTTCTCCTGAATCTGCGACAGGTACCGGCCAGCGACAGCCCGACGGCTACTGGTTGCTGAAGGCCGCGTCGAACGACGCGGTGGGCAGCGGCCACAGCAGCGACCGCACGTACTCGACCGCCTGGGCGGCGCCGTGCCGGCGGTCCATGCCGGCGTCCTCCCACTCGATCGAGATCGGCCCCGCGTAGCCGATCGCCTCGAGCGCGCGGAACGCGTCCTCCCACGGCACGTCGCCGTGCCCTGTCGAGACGAAGTCCCAGCCCCGGCGCGGGTCGCCCCACGCGAGGTGCGAACCGAGCACCCCGGCCCGCCCGTTCTGGGGGCGCAGCCGGGTGTCCTTGCAGTCGACATGGTAGATCCGGTCCTGGAAGTCCCAGATGAACCCGACGGGGTCGATGTTCTGCCACATCATGTGGCTCGGGTCCCAGTTGAAGCCGAACGCCGGGCGGCGGTCGATGGCCTCGAGGGTGCGCACGCTCGTCCAGTAGTCGTAGGCGATCTCGCTCGGGTGGACCTCGTGGGCGAACCGCACGCCCTCCGCGTCGAAGACGTCGAGGATGGGGTTCCACCGGGTGGCGAAGTCCTCGTAGCCGGCATCGATGACGGATGCCGGGACCGGCGGGAACATCGCGACGTACGGCCAGATCGAAGACCCCGTGAACCCGACGACGGTGTCGACGCCGAGCTTCCGGGCGACGCGCGCGGACCGCTTCATGTCCTCGGCGGCACGCTGCCGCACGCCCTCGGCCTCGCCGTCGCCCCACACGTAGTCGCGCAGGATCGCCTGATGCCGGAAGTCGATCGGAGCATCGCACACCGCCTGGCCGGCGAGGTGGTTGGAGATCGCGTACACCGTCAGCCCGTGCCGGTCGAGGATCTCGAGCCGCGAGGCGACGTAGGCGTCGTCCTCGTCGGCGCGCTCGAGGTCGAGGTGGTCGCCGGATGCCGCGATCTCGAGCCCGTCGTAGCCCCACTCCGCGGCGCGGCGGGCGACCTCCTCGAAGGGCAGGTCGGCCCACTGGCCCGTGAACAGGGTGACGGGATGCGTCGACGCGGTCATGGCTTCTCCTCGTGGGGGGTGTCGATCCAGACGCCGCCTGCCGCGGCGGAGTCGAGGACGGCCTGCGTGAGCCGCGCGGCGCGCAGGCCGTCGGCGAAGGTCGGGAGCCCCTCGGGCGCGGCCCCGCCGATGGCGGCGTACGCGTCGGCGACGAAGGCGGTGAAGGCGTCCTGGTAGCCCATCGGGTGCCCGGTCGGCACGATCGAGAGACGCGCCGAGTCGGGGGCGTCGGACGCCGGATCGCGCAGCACGAGCTGCGATCCCTCGCGACGGCCGAGCCAGAGCTCCTCGGGCCGCTCCTGCGCGAAGCGGATGCTCTGCGCGGTGCCGTGCAGCTCGAGCACCAGGCCATTCTTCCGGCCCGGCGCCAGCTGCGAGACGAGCAGCGTCCCGAGCGCGCCGTCGTCGAGCTCGACGAGGAGCGCGACGATGTCCTCGTTGGCGACCGAGGCGCCGCCCCGGTCGGCGTAGACGGTCCGCGTGCGGGCCGTGAGCCGCGCGATGCGCCGGCCGGTCACGAACTCGACGAGATCGCACAGGTGCGAGCCGATGTCGGCGAAGGCGCGGGATGCGCCGCCGGCGGCGGCATCCGTCCGCCAGTTGTGGTCGTCGGCGTGCGAGAGCCAGTCCTGGAGGTAGGCGGCGTCGATCGTGAGGATCGTTCCCACCGCGCCCTCGGCGACGAGCGCCCGCGCCTGGCGCACCATCGGGTGGTAGCGGTACACGAACGGGACGGCGCCGACGACACCCGCGGCAGCAGCGGCGGCGACCATCCGCTCGGCGTCGGCGACCGTCGTCGCGAGCGGCTTCTCGCACACGACGTGGTGGCCGGCGGCGATGGCCGCGAGCGCGTGCTCGGCGTGCTGGGCGTTGGGGCTGCACACGTGCACGACGTCGAGGTCGGATGCCGCGGCCAGCGCCGCCGCGTCGGCTTCGGCGCGGCCGACGCCCAGCTCGAGGGCTGCGGCGCGTCCCTTCTCCGGTGTCGAGCTCGCGAGCGCGACGAGCTCGCCGCGGGCCGCGCGGACCGCGCGGGTGTGCACCGCGCCCATGAAGCCGCCGCCGATGAAGCCGGCGCGGACTGTCACAGCGTGGCCTCCCGCGGGTCGCGGTCCTCCGGGACGAGCGGGATCTCGCCGACCGTGCTCTCGACGCGCACCGTCTCGCCCGAGGCGGCGGCCTCGTCGATCGACACGAGGGTGTCCAGCACGTGGTAGCCGAGCGCGCCCGTGGCGATGTGCGGCTGACCGGAGCGGATGGCGCGGGCCATGTCGAGCACGCCGAGGCCGCGGCCGGCTTCGACGCCGACCGGCTCGATCGTGCGCCATTCCGGCTCGCGTCCGGCGCGCGTCAGCATCACCGGCCCGGCGAACGTGTTGGGGTCGGGGATGACCATCGTCGCCTCGGTGCCGGTGATCTCGACGACGCCGGTGCGCAGCAGGGGCGAGTCGAAGCTGAAGACGCTCTCGCTCACCGCCCCCGACTCGAACCGTGCGAGCGCCGCGATGTACGTGGGGACCTCGACGGGGAACGGCGTGCCCTTGCGGTCGCCGACCTGAACGACGCGGGTCGCGCGCGACGTCGACCCGACGGCCGAGACGCGGTCCACCGCGCCGAAGACGTTGACGAGGGCGGTGATGTAGTACGGGCCCATGTCGAACAGCGGCCCTCCGCCCACGGCGAAGAGGAACTCCGGATTGGGGTGGAAGTCGTCCGGACCGGCGGTCTGCATGACGGTGTGCGCCGACAGGGGCGTGCCGATGTCGCCGCGCGCGATCGCCCGCCGGGCGGTCTGCACGCCGGGGCCGAGGACGGTGTCGGGCGCCACGCCGACGCGCAGCCCCGCGGCATCCGCCTCGGCGAGCAGCGCGCGGGCGGCGAGGCGGTCGGTCGCGATGGGCTTCTCCGACCACACGTTCTTGCCCGCGGCGATCGCCGCCGCGCTCACCTCGGCGTGGACCGCCGGGATGGTGAGGTTCACGACGATCTCGACATCGGGGTGGGCGAGCACGTCCGCGCTCGAGCCCGACGCGGGCACGCCGTGCTTCGCGGCCTGCGCTGCGGCGCGTTCGGCGTCGATGTCGCCGAGGATCACGACGCGCACGTCGGGGAAGCTCGAGAGGTTCTCGAGGTAGGTGTTGCTGATCATGCCGGTGCCGATGAAGCCGACGCCGACGGGTCCCGTCCCGGCCATCAGCGGATCCCCCGTCCGGCGAGGTAGCGGACGCCCGCGTCGATGCCGGCGAAGATGTCGCCGTCGTAGACGTCGAACTCGAGCACCGCGTAGTCGAGGCTCTGGGCGGCATCCAGCACCGCGTCCAACGGGACATCGCCGTCCCCGGCCGGCACCTGCCCCTGCGGCGCCGTGGCCGGGTCGGCGGTCGAGCCGTCCTTGACGTGGACGGCGACGAGGCGCGAGCCGAGCCGGTCGGCGAGAGCGGCCGCATCCTGGCCGCCGATGGCCGCCCAGTAGGCGTCGAGCTCGAGGACCACCGCATCGTCGAGGTGCGCGACCAGCACCTCGTAGCCGGTGACGCCGTCGAAGCTGTGCGCGAACTCGTGCGCGTGGTTGTGGTACCCGACGCGCAGGCCGTACGCGGCGGCCTCCACCGCCGCGGCGTTCAGCAGGTCGGCCGTGCGCGCGATCTCGTCACGGTCGGCCCAGCGCGCGGGCGGGACGAACGGGTCGATGACGACCTGCAGGCCGAGCTCCGCGGCGGCGGCGAACGTCTGCTCGCGCGTGGGAGCGGCGGCTCCCGACCCGAGCTGGTCGGACAGGAAGCCCGCGTGGCCCGTCGGCGCCGCGAGACCGGCGCCCTGCAGCGCGGCGGCCAGCTCGGGCACGCGGCGGACGAAGTCGAACGTCTCGACGTTGCGCAAGCCGAGTGCGGCGAGCCGGGCGAGGGTCGCCGCCGGATCGGCCGCGAGCGCGTCGCGGACCGAGTACAGCTGCACGGACATCAGGGGGGTGGACACCATTGCTCCTCGTTCACGTCGATGCGATGACGACAGGAGGCTAACACAGAAACAGACATAGCTGTCGGTTTTTGTTCCTCGAGACGGTAGGGTCGACGCCATGCCGAACTATCCGAAGGGCGAGCGGCGGCGCGCGCAGATCGTGCACGCCGCGTTCCAGGCGTTCGGCACGGTCGGGTACTGGAGCGCGAGCATGGTCCAGATCGCGGCGGACTGCGGGGTGTCGCGCGCGGGGCTCCTCCACCACTTCCCCACCAAGGAGGCGCTCCTCGAGGAGGTGCTCAAGGAGCGCGACCGCCTCGACTACGAGCAGTTCTTCCAGGGCGGCACTTCCGACGACGGCCTCGACTACCTCGCCCGCACCGTGCGCCTCGTCGAGCACAACGCCGCGAACCCGGGCATCGTGAGCCTGTTCGCGGTGCTGTCGACCGAGGCATCCGACCCCGCCCACCCGGCGCACGCATACTTCCGCGAGCGCTACGAACGCTCACGCGGCTGGATGCGGCGGGCCGTGCACGACCTCGCGGCGCGCGGCCTCCTGCGTCCGCACGTCGAGCCCGACGGCCTCGAGATCGACCTCTTCGCACTCATCGACGGGCTGCAGGTGCAGTGGCTGCTGCAGCCCGAGCGCGTCGACATGCCGGCGCGGCTGCGCGCGCGGCTGCGCGACATCCTCACCGTCGAGGTGCCGTAGCGCCGTGCCGTAGCCCCCGTCAGCCGCCCGCGCGGGGGTTCAGGTCGGGGTGGAGCACGGTCACCAGCGAGTACGCGTCGCCGTCGGGGTCGGGGCCGCGCTCCTTGAACTCCGTGACGAGCGCGTACAGCCGCTCCTCGAGTTCCTCCTTGTGCGCGGCGTTGAGCCGGAGGCCCAGCCAGGACATCTGCACGGCCTCCGGATCGACGCCTCGCAGCTGCTGACGCACGGTCTCCATCAGCACGGAGGTCTGGTCGGGAACATACGTCCCCCACGACAGGCCGGTGGCGCGGTACGGCACCTCGCGCGCGCCCTGCGCACCCACCCGCTCCTCCTCTGCGACGAGGAATCCCGTCTGCACGAGCGTGCGGACGTGGTGCAGCATCGTGCCGGGGTTCACGCCGAGGAGCTCCGCGAGCTCCTTGTTGGTGCGTGCGTCGAACGCGCAGAGCCGCAGCACCCGCAGCCGCGTCGGCGAGCTCAGCGCACGCCCGCGCGCGAGGTCACGGGCATCCTCCTCGGCGTCGGCGACGGGCACCGGCGCGGCGTTCTCGGCGGGGCTCATGACGACATCGTAGCGAGTGATTGACATTCCTCAATCGGTGGGTCGAGACTGATTGACATGTCTCAATCGGATGCCTCTCCCGCCGACCGCCCGCTTGGCGGGCAGCCGCACACCGCGGCCGCCGCGGAGGTCACCGACGCCGCCGTCGCGGAGGCGCGGGTCGAGGCATCCCTCCCCGTCTCCCCCGGCGACGCCGCCGAGGCGACCGAGGCGGACCGCACTCCCGAGGCGACCCCGCCGGCGCCCAAGGGGTCGCTGTGGCACGACCGCAACTTCCTGACGATGTGGTCGGGGCAGGCTCTGAGCCAGTTCGGCGAGCAGATCTCGATGCTCGCGATCCCGGTCCTCGCGGTCGTGCTCCTGAACGCGAACGAGTTCGAGGTCGGGGTGCTCAACGCGGCATCCGTCGCGGCGTTCCTCGTCGTGGGACTGCCGGCCGGCGCGTGGATCGACCGGATGCGCAAGCGCCACGTCATGATCTGGGCCGACCTCGTGCGCGCCCTCGCCCTGGGGACGATTCCGCTCCTGTGGGAGCTCGGCGTGCTCCAGATCTGGCACCTCTACGCGGTGTCGCTCGTGATCGGCGTCGCGACGGTCTTCTTCGACGTGTCGTACCAGAGCATCATCCCGTCGCTCGTGCGCACGGGGCAGATCGCCGAGGCGAACGGGAAGCTGGAGTCGACGTCGCAGCTCGCGCACCTGGTCGGGCCGGCCTTCGCGGGCTGGCTCATCGGCATCCTCACCGCCCCCGTCGCGATGATCGTGACGGGGCTCACCTACCTCACGTCGTTCACGGCACTGCTGCTGACGCGCGACCACGAGCAGCGCCGCGCCCCCGAGGACCGAGCGCCGCTGCGCACCGAGATCGCCGAGGGGCTGCGGTGGGTGTTCGGGAACCCGCTCCTGCGCCGCATCGTCGGCACGACCGCGACGTCGAACGTCTTCAGCACCATCACCTACACGATGCTCCCGCTGTTCCTGCTGCGGGACCTCGGCTTCACGCCCGTCGGGTTGGGAACCGTCATGTCGCTGGGTGCCATCGGGGGACTGCTCGGCGCGATGGCCACGCCGCACATCGTGAAGGTCATCGGCGAGGCGCGGGCGATCCCGGTGAGCGCCATCGCGTTCAGCGTCATCTCGCTGTTCCTCCCGGTGGCCGCGATGATCCCCGCGTTCGCCTTCCCGCTGCTCGTCGTACAGGGGTTCGTGATGAGCTTCACGGTCCTGCTCTACAACATCACCCAGGTGACGTTCCGGCAGCGGATCACCCCGGCCCGCCTGCTCGGCCGCATGAACGCGTCCATCCGGTTCGTCGTGTGGGGGGTCATGCCGCTGGCGGCCCTCGCGGCCGGCGGGCTCGGCACATGGCTCGGCGTCGTCCCGACGCTCTGGATCGCGGCGGTGGGCTCGCTGTTCTCCGCCGTCTTCGTGGTCTTCGGGCCGTTCTGGGCCATCCGCGACCTCCCGGACGCCGCGGAGGCCGCGGAGGCGTGACCCGGGCGGTGCGCGCGCGGCTTTGGGGCGCGTCCCCCCGGCCGCTCAGCCCCGGACGGAAAGAGAGCCGAAGGCATCCTCCGTCGCGCCGGCGAGGGTGTCCGCGTCGATGCCGGCGGGGCAGTCGACGAAGGCGTAGTCCACCCAGCTCGTCTCGGCGAACGCGCGCACGATGAGGAAGCTCTGCCACTTCTCACCCGTGTCGCTGAACTCGTACGCGATGTGCGACTGCAGGAACTCCATGCGGCCCTTGCCGTCGTTGACGTCGAGCCACACGGAGGACTGGTCGGTCGGCGTGACGGCCTTGAGAGCCGTGTTGTCGCGCATCCCGGCCACGTACGCGTCCACTGCCGCACGGGTCGCTGCGCCGTCGGTCGCGGTCGCCGTCGACGAGAAGTCCTCGCCGGCAGGGACGACGAGGTAGCACAAGGTGTCCCCGTCGGTGAAGTACTGCTCGGACGGATCCTCGGAGTCGTCCTCCCAGCCGTCAGCGACCGTCGCGTGGAACTGCGGAGCGGTTCTCACCGTCACATCGCGGTCCAGGGGGAGATCGCCCACGAGGTGACCGAGCGGGACCTCCTCCGGCGCGGCGGGCATCGGCTTCGGGTCGGGGGCGGCCCGAGCGACCGCGGTCCCGAGCGCGGCGCCGACCCGGTACCCCGCGAAGGACCCGCCGACGCCGAACACGATCATGGCGAGCAGTCCGGCGCCGATCCCGATCCATGCCCCGACGGACATGCGGTCGCGCAGAGGCTGATCCGTCGACGGCGTCGGTGCACTCACGGTCTCATCCTCTCGCCGCCGCATCGCACGGCCGCAGCCCATTCTGGAGCCCGAGGGACTCCGCGCGCCAGCCCGGATCCGGCCCGACCCAGCTCAGATCACGCCGTCGGAGAGGGTCGTCGGGTTGCCGAAGCGGTGGTTCGTGATCGACACCGCCTGCTCGCGCAGGAACGGCAGCAGCTCGACGCGCCCGGCACCCGTGGGTGCATGGTCCCACACGGCGACGTCGGGGGAGCCGTCGGTCGCCGCGCACACGGCGGCGCGGTCGCCGCCCACCAGCCGCACGCGGGACGGACGCGCCGACGGACGCTGCAGCCCGGCCAGCCACGCGGCATCCGACTCCGTCGTGACGGCGATCCCGTCGTCCCGCGCGCCCGCGACCACGGCAGCGGGGAGGTCGAACCCGGTCGAGACGGTGCACGGCGAACCGCTGCGGAGCGCGGCGGCCAGCACGCGGAGCGCGTCGGCGAGATCGGCGTCCTGCGCGATCCGGATCTCGACCTCGACCGGGCGGTAGCGGAACACGTTGCGTTCCACCCCGAGCCCCGACACGTCGACCGCGACCCCGAACTCGTCCTGCCACGCCCGCTCGTCGGATGCCGCCGCCGCGGTCAGCCGCGCGAAGGCGACGTCGTCGAGCACCGCGCGGGCGGCGCCGAGGAGGCGCGCGGCCGGACCGCCGAGCGCACGCGGGCCCGCGTCGACAGCCGCGGCATCCGGCACCGCTGCCGCGGCCGGCACCCACGTGCCCAGCCCATACAGGTAGTTCGGGCCGCCCGCCTTGGCACCGGCACCGACCGCCGAGCGCTTCCATCCGCCGAAGGGCTGGCGCTGGACGATGGCGCCCGTGGTGCCGCGGTTCACGTAGAGGTTGCCGGCCTCGACCCGGTCGAGCCACTGGGCGACCTCTGCGGAATCGAGCGAGTGCAGTCCTGCGGTGAGGCCGTAGTCGACGGCGTTCTGCAGCCGCAGCGCCTCATCGAGGTCCGCCGCACGCATGATGCCGAGCACGGGCCCGAAGTACTCGGTGAGGTGGAACGGGGACCCCGGGCGCACGCCCGTCTTGATGCCCGGCGACCACAGCATCCCGCTGCCGTCGAGCTGCTTCGGCTCGACGAGCCACGACTCGCCCTCCTCCAGGCGGGTGAGGGCGTCGAGGAGCTTGCCGCTCGCGGGCTCGATGATCGGGCCGATCTGGGTGCTCGGATCGGCGGGGTACCCGACGCGCATCGAGGTCGCGGCATCCACGAGCTGGCGCTCGAACCGCTCCGAAGCGGCCACGGAGCCGACGAGGATCGCGAGCGACGCCGCCGAGCACTTCTGGCCGGCGTGCCCGAACGCGCTCTTCACCACGTCGGATGCGGCGAGGTCGAGGTCGGCCGACGGGGTGACCACGATCGCGTTCTTGCCGCTCGTCTCGGCGAGGAGCGGCAGGTCCGGGCGGAACGAGCGGAACAGCTGCGCGGTCTCGTACGCGCCGGTGAGGATGACGCGGTCGACGGCCGGATGCGACACGAGCCGCGTGCCGAGGTCGCGCTCGGCCACGTCGACGAGGGCGAGGAGGTCGCGCGGCACGCCGGCCTCCCACAGCGCCTCGACCATGACGGCGCCGCACCGCTGCGAGAGCTTCGCGGGCTTGATCACGACGCCCGAGCCGGCGGCCAGCGCCGCGAGCACGCCGCCGGCCGGGATCGCGACGGGGAAGTTCCACGGCGGGGTCACCACGGTGACGCGCGACGGCACGAAGACGGCGCCCGCCACGGCGTCCAGATCGCGCGCCCGCTCCGCGTAGTAGTGAGCGAAGTCGATCGCCTCGCTCACCTCGGGGTCGGACTCGGCGATCGTCTTGCGCGCCTCGTGCGCCATGATCTCGACGAGCTCGCCGCGACGGGCTGCGAGCCGCTCCCCCGCACGGTGCAGGACCGCGGCGCGCTCCGCGCCCGACCGCCGGCCCCACTCGGCACCGGCGGCGGCGGCGCCCTCGATGACGGCGTCGAGGGCGGCCGCGTCGGTCACGTGCGCCGCGCGGATGGACGCGAGCCCCAGCTCCGAGGTCGGCACCCGGCTCAGGATGCCGCGGCCCCACGCGCGATTCGCGGCGAGCGCCGGATCGGTGTCGGGGGCGTTGCGGAAGCCGGCGGGAGCGGGCTGGGTGGGCGCGGGCCCGGCGGGAGCGGGCTCGGCCGGCTGGACGGGAGCGGGCGCGGCCGCAGCCGCCTCCTCGGCCGTGCGGTCTTGGGTGCGGTTCGGGCGGGGGGTCGCGGCATCCGCCTCGAGGGCCGCGCGCGAGCGCTCGTACCGCTCGCGCTCGCGCGCGAACAGGTCCGGATCCTGCGCGAGCTCGAAGACGGCGGACATGAAGTTGTCCTGGCTCGCGTTCTCCTCGAGCCGGCGGATCAGGTAGGCGATCGCGACGTCGAACTCGGCGGGGTTCACGACGGGCGTGTAGAGGAGGAGGCGGCCGACGTCGCGGCGCACCGCCTCGGCCTGACCCGTCGCCATCCCGAGCAGCATCTCGAACTCGACGCCGGCGGTGACATCCCGCGCCGTCGCCAGGAGCCACGCGTGCGCGATGTCGAAGAGGTTGTGTCCGGCGACCCCGATCCGCACCGCGGCCAGGCGCTCCGGAGTCAGCGCCCACTCGAGCACGCGCTTGTAGTTCGTGTCGGAGTCCTGCTTCGTCCCGTAGGTCGCGAGCGGCCAGTCGTGGATCGCGGCGTCCACGTGCTCCATCGCCAGGTTCGCGCCCTTCACGACGCGCACCTTGATCGGCGCCCCGCCGGCGGCCCGCCGCACGGTCGCCCACTCCTGCAGCTGCTGCATCGCGCCGAGCGCATCCGGAAGATACGTCTGCAGCACGATCCCGGCCTCGAGCGCCCGGAGCTGCGGCTGGTCGAGCAGTCGCGTGAACACCGCGATCGTCAGGTCGAGGTCGCGGTACTCCTCCATGTCGAGGTTGATGAACTTCGCGCGGCCGGATGCCTCCGCCCGCGCCGCGAGCTCGTAGAGCGGCGTGAGCGTGCCGACGACCTTCTCCACGGCCTCGTCGAACGACCACATCGACAACTGGCTGACCACGCTGGACACCTTGATCGAGACGTAGTCCACGTCGTCGCGGGCGAGGAAGTCGTAGGTGCCCTGGAGGCGCCGACCGGCCTCGTGCTCGCCGAGGACAGCCTCGCCGAGGAGGTTCAGATTCAGGCGGTTGCCGCCCGCGCGGAGCCCCGTGATCGCCGGTCCGAGGCGTGCGGGCGTGGCATCCAGCACCAGGTGGCCGACCATGGAGCGCAGCACCCGTCGCGCGATCGGGATGACGGCCCATGGAGCGACCGGGGCGAGGGCTCCGCCGATCCGGATGGCGGACCGGAGGTACCACGGCAGGAACCGCGGCGTGAGGGGGGTGAGCTCGGCGAGACGGCGGCCCGCGACCCGCAGGTCCTCGGGGCGCATCACCCCGTCGACGAACCCGACCGTGAAGGTGAGGCCGTGGGGATCCTTGAGCACCTCGGCGAGCCGCTGCGCGGCGGGATCGACGCGGTGCGTCGAGCTTTCCTCCAGCCATCGTCGGACGAGGGCGACGACCTCCGCGGTGGGCGGGGCGGTGACGAGGGGGGCGGTCGACATTCCGAGCTCCTGTGCGTAGCGGATCTGCCGCGCCGCGACGGGGCGCGCACCTCCAGCGTCGTCCCCGGGAGTCGTTTCGTCTAGCGAACGTCATCGAGCTGGAACGTTCGGTTTCTTCGAACATTCCCGCTCGATGGGATTTCCGCTCTCCGGCGGGAACAGGAGCGGCGTCCATTCGGTTGCATGGATCGGGCCGACGGTGTCCCGCACCCGCACACCTGAGGAGCCGAAATGTCCCCGATTCTCGACCGCACCGCTGTCACCGACGCGCCAATCCTCGACGTCCTCGCCGAACGCTGGAGCACCCGCATCTTCGATGCCGAGGCGATCCTCGACGAGGCCGCGCTCGCGAGCGCCCTCGAGGCGGCCCGCTGGGCACCGTCCGCGTCGAACACCCAGCCGACGCGCTTCATCGTCGCGCGGCGCGGGACCGACGCGCACGCCGCCGTCTTCGGCGCCTTGATGGGCTTCAACCAGGCGTGGGCGGGCGACGCGTCGGCGCTCGTCGTCGTCCTCGCCGAGACCGAGACCGCGGACGGCACCGCGCAGCCGTGGGCGCTGTACGACGCCGGTCAGGCCGCCGCGCACTTCACCGTCCAGGCTCACGCCGACGGACTGTTCACGCACCAGATGGGCGGGTTCCTGCCCGACGCCGTCCGCGACGCCTTCGAGATCGACGCGCGTCTCCGGCCCCTCACCGTGATCGCGGTGGGCACGCTCGGCGACCCCGAGCGGGCACCCGAGGCGCTGCGCGAGCGCGAGAACCTTCCGCGCACCCGTCGCCCCGTCGCGGAGACCGTCATCGTCGACGACTGAGTGCTGCTGGCGGGCCCGGCCCGGCGATCGCGCGCGGGCGAGCGAGCGAGCGAGCGCGGCCGAAACGGTACCGGCTCGGTCGCCGACCGGGGTGCGCGTCGGAAAAGCAGGCCGAACCGGCCTCGGCCGACGGTCCCGAGTCATCCCGAGTCGATTCAGCCTGCTTTTCCGACGGACGCGCCGTCCGACTCAGTCGTCGAGCAGCTCGGCCTCGATCACGTCGTCGTCCGCGCCGGCCTCGGCCTCGGGCGCCGCGGCCGGGCCGTCGCTGGTCAGCACGAGCGACGAGCCGTCGGCCGCGACGTCCACCCGCACGACGTCGCCGTCGTGAACGTGGCCCCCGAGGATCGCCATCGCGAGGCGGTCCTGGATCTCGGACTGCATCAGCCGCCGCAGCGGCCGCGCGCCGAAGATGGGGTCGTACCCGCGTTCGGCGAGCCACGCCCGCGCATCGGGGGTGACCGCCAGCGACAGCCGCCGCTCGTGCAGACGGCGCTGCAGCTGGTCGACGGCGAGCTCGACGATCTGGGCCAGGTCGTCCTGGCTCAGCGCCTGGAACATCACGATGTCGTCGAGGCGGTTGATGAACTCCGGCTTGAACGCCTGCCGCACCAGCGCCATGACCTGCTCGCGCTTCTGCTCGAGCGACAGGGTCGGGTCGATCAGGATGGGCGAGCCGAGGTTCGACGTCAGGACCAGGATGACGTTGGTGAAGTCGACGGTGCGACCCTGACCGTCGGTCAGCCGGCCGTCGTCGAGCACCTGCAGCAGCACGTCGAAGACCTCGGGGTGCGCCTTCTCGATCTCGTCGAGCAGCACGACGCTGTAGGGGCGGCGCCGCACGGCCTCGGTGAGCTGCCCGCCCTGCTCGTACCCGATGTATCCGGGAGGGGCGCCGACGAGCCGCGAGACGGTGTGCTTCTCGCCGTACTCCGACATGTCGATGCGCACCATGGCGTGCTCGTCGTCGAAGAGGAACTCCGCGAGGGCCTTGGCGAGCTCCGTCTTCCCGACGCCGGTGGGGCCGAGGAACAGGAACGAGCCCGTGGGGCGACCCGGGTCGCTGATGCCCGCGCGGGAGCGGCGCACCGCATCCGACACGGCCTTGACCGCCTCCTTCTGACCGATCAGGCGCTTGCCGAGCTCGGACTCGAGGTGCAGCAGCTTCTCGGTCTCGCCCTGCAGGAGGCGGCCGACGGGGATGCCGGTCCATGCCGCGATGACGGAGGCGATGTCCTCGTCGGTGACCTGGTCGCCGACCATCCGATCCTCGGAGTTCTCGGCGCGCTCGGCCTCCACGAGCTGGCTCTCCAGCTTCGGGATCTCCGCGTACAGCAGCCGCGACGCCTTCTCGAGGTTGCCCTCGCGCTGGGCGCGCTCGGCCTCGATGCGGGCGGCGTCGAGCTTGGTCTTCAGGTCGCCGACACGGTTCAGGGTGGCGCGCTCCTGCTCCCACCGGGCCTGGAGGTCGCGCAGGCGCTCCTCTTCGCCGTGCAGGTCGGCGCGCAGCGCCTCGAGCCGCTCCTTGGATGCGGCATCCTTCTCCTTCTTCAGCGCGAGCTCTTCCAGCTTGAGCCGGTCGACGTGGCGGCGGAGCTCATCGATCTCGAGGGGTGCGGAGTCGATCTCCATCCGCAGCCGCGAGGCGGCCTCGTCGATGAGATCGATGGCCTTGTCTGGCAGCTGCCGGCTGGGGATGTATCGGTTCGACAGCGCTGCCGCGGCCACGAGCGCGCCGTCGGCGATGGCGACCTTGTGGTGCGCCTCGTAGCGCTCCTTGAGTCCGCGCAGGATCGCGACGGTGTCCTCGACCGAGGGCTCGCCGACGTAGACCTGCTGGAAGCGGCGCTCGAGCGCAGCATCCTTCTCGATGAATTCGCGGTACTCGTTGAGCGTGGTCGCACCGATGAGACGGAGCTCGCCGCGCGCGAGCATCGGCTTGAGCATGTTGGATGCCGCGACCGATCCCTCGCCGCCGCCGGCGCCCATGAGGACGTGCAGCTCGTCGATGAAGGTGATGATGCGGCCGTCTGACTCGGTGATCTCCTTGAGGACGCTCTTGAGGCGCTCCTCGAACTGGCCGCGGTACATCGCGCCGGCGACCAGGGCGGAGATGTCGAGGGTGACGAGCTCCTTGTCCTTGAGCGACTCGGCGACGTCCCCCGCGACGATGCGCTGAGCCAGTCCCTCGACGACGGCGGTCTTGCCCACGCCGGGCTCGCCGATCAGGACGGGGTTGTTCTTCGTGCGCCGGGTCAGCACCTGGCTGACGCGGCGGATCTCGCTGTCGCGACCGATGACGGGGTCGAGCTTGCCCTGTCGTGCGCGGTCGGTGAGGTTGATGCCGAACTGCTCGAGGGGGCTCTGGGACTCCTCCTGTCCGGGCTGCTGCGTGGCGTTCATTCGTTCTCCTGAAATCCGTGGGACTCAAAACTTGAGTCGGTGTGGCTCAAGTTTACCAGGAGGGCCCCCGCAGGGCAATGCCCGCGCCCCCACCCCCCGCCCCCACCCCTCGCCCCTCGCCGCTCCCCCACACCGTTTACGGACGGAACACGCCGCGCGAGCCGACGTTCGCGCGGCGTGTCGCGTCCGTAAACGGATTGGGCGGGAGCCCGGCGGAGCCTGCGGCGGTGGCGGGTCAGGCGGCGGAGACCGCGGATGCCGCGACATCCGTGTCACGGCAGGAGAACCGCGCGCGGTACGCGGTCGGCGTCGTGCCGAGGGTCCGCGAGAAGTTCTGGCGGAGGACCGCCGCCGAGCCGAACCCGCACTCGTACGCGATGCGGTCGAGGCCGAGCTCGGTCTGCTCCAGCAGCCGCTGCGCGTGGATGAGCCGCTGCCGCCCGAGCCACGCCGCCGGCGTGGTGCCGTGATCGGCCTTGAAGCGGCGGGCGAACGTGCGGGGAGACATGTGCGCCTTGGCCGCCAGCTGCTCGACCGTGAGGTCTTCGCGCAGGTTCTGCATCATCCAGTCGGTCACCGGGGCGAGCGAGAGGGACGACACCTGCGGGAGCGGGTTGGCGATGAACTGCGCCTGGCCGCCCTCGCGCTGCGGGGGCACGACCATGCGACGGGCGATCTTGTTCGCCATCTCGGCGCCGAGCTCCTGCCGGAGCAGGTGCAACGAGGCGTCGAGCCCGGCGGCGGTGCCCGCGCTCGTGATGATGCGCCCGTCCTGCACGTACAGGACGTCGGGATCGACGTCGATCAGCGGGTACATGGACTGCATGACGTCCGCGTACATCCAGTGCGTCGTCGCCCGCCGCCCGTCGAGCACACCCGAGCCGGCCAGCACGAACGAGCCGCTGCACACGCTGAGCAGCCACGCCCCCCGGGCATCCGCGCGGCGCACGATCTCGGCGACGCGCGGGTCGATGCGCCCCCAGCTCCGCTTCGGGATGGGCGTCAGCACGACGAGATCCGCCTCGTCGGCGAAGGCGAGGTCGGCGTCGACGTTGATCGAGAAGCCGAGGTTGCTGGTGATCGCGCCGGGTTCCGGGGCGACGATGCGGAAGTCGAAGGGCGGGATGCCGTCGTCCGACCGGTCGAGACCGAACGCCTCGCACGCGAGCCCGAACTCGAACGGGGCGAACCCCTCCTGCACGACGACGGCGACGGTCTTCACGCGGTTCTCCTCGGATGGCACTAATCCTGCGATGCGTGTCCATCCTGCCACTCGTGGCTCGATCTACACAAGCGTAGCTTTTCTGCCATGTTCATGTTGATCGTTCTCGCGGCCCTCTCCGTCCTCGCGATCGGCTGGACCGTGGTCGCCCTCGTGCGCGACGGCTACCGTCCGGGCCGCACCGACTGGTCCCGCCTTCCCGACGCCCGCCCCTGATCCCCCACTCCTCATCCGATTACGGACGGAACACGCCGCGTGCTCACCTCGAGACGCGGCGTGTGTCGTCCGTAAACGGGCGAGCGCGGACGAGCGGACTCAGGGCGCGAGCACGCGCGCGTAGACGTCGAGCATCGCGGCGGTGCGGGAGGACTGGCGGAAGCTCTCCGCGATGCCCGGATCCGGTTCCGGCGCGCGGCCGGCGTCGATGTCCGCGACGGCGGCGCGCAGCGTCGCGGCGAGCGCGGCGGTCGAGGCATCCGCGACCGGCCAGTGGCCCGACCCGAGTTCCGCCCCGATGTCGGGGTCGCTCACGATCGACGGGGTGCCGAGGGATGCCGCCTCGAACACGGTCATCCCCTGCGTCTCGAAGCCGATCGAGGTCTGCACGACCGCATCGGCGGCGGCGATCCGACGCAGCGTCTCGGCGTGCGAGAGCCGCCCGCCGAAGGTGACGGATGCCGCGGGGCGGCGCCGCTCGACGAGCCTGGCCGCCGCCCGGCGTTGCCCTCCGCCGCCGAGCACGTCGACGTCGGCGGCGACACCCGACTCCGCCACCGCGTCGAGGAACGGCAGCAGCCGCTTCTCCGGACTCATCCGCCCGAGCCAGATCAGTCGCGCCGGTCCGGGCACGCGCTCCGTACGGGCCGCGATCGCCGCGTCGAGCAGGTCGTCGTCCATGCCGTTCCAGATCACGTCGACGCCGGCGGAACGCCGACCGGGCACGACTCCGTGGGCGTCCAGGCGCTGCGCGAAGTGCGACGACGGTGAGGTGACCGCGTCCGCCCGGGCCGCGAAGCCGCGCAGGTAGGCCCACCCGTCGTGGCCGCGGCGCTCACCTGGGATCGCCCGCAGCATCCGCCGCTGCCATGCGTTGAGGACCCGCAGGACGAGACCCGGGAACGGCGTCGTCGCCGCGATCCCGACGTCGACGCGGTTGTGCATCGTGTGCACGACCGGGAGCCCGTGACGCGCGGCGAACCGGTGGCCCATCAGCGCGCCCCAGAAGTCGGCCTGCACGTGCACCACGTCGACCGGCGGGCGAGCCGCGAGCGCCTGGTCGATGAACCGGTCGGTGCGCCGGCCCGGCCACGTGAAGGAGTACTCGCGGTCGAACGTGATCGGCACGGAGGGGGTGTCGACGTACGCGTCGGAGCGCTCGTACTCCCGGGCCCGGGGCCCGTGCATGCGCGGCGCCACCACCGTCACCGTGTGGCCGGCGCGCTCCAGGAAGCGACGCTGCAGTCGCATCGACACCTGCGCGCCGCCGAGGGACTCGAGGTGCTGGTCGGCGAAGAACACGACGTGCACGGGTGGCTACTCCGGGAGGGGCTCGCCGCGGTACAGCGCCTCGAAGGTCGAGAGCGTGCGATGGATGTCGTGCACGGTCACCCCGTCCAGGGATGCGCGCTGCATGCGCAGCCGCTCCTCGGGTGATGCGGTCAGCACCGCGGTGAGCTTCTCGGCCATCTCGTCGACGTTCCCCGGCTCGAACAGGTACCCGTTCTCGCCGTCGTGGACCAGGTGCGGCAGCGCGACGGCGTTCGCCGCGACGATCGGCAGTCCGGACGCCATCGCCTCCAGCGTCGCGATGGACTGGAGCTCGGCGATCGATGCGATTGCGAAGACGCTCGCGCGCGACAGCAGGGACCGCAGCTCCTCGTCGGAGGTGTGCCCGTGGAACGTCACGCGCTCGCCGAGGCCGAGCTGCCCGACGAGCTGGTCGAGGTTGCGCCGCTGATCGCCGCTGCCGACGATGTCGACGTGCACGTCGAGGGCGGGGTCGAGCTTTGCGACGGCCCGCAGCATCACGTCGATGTGCTTCTCGGTGGTGAGGCGGCCGACGAACACGATGCGGTTGCCGTCGGGCGGCGTGAAGTCGGGCGTGTAGTTGGACTTGTCGATGCCGCAGCTCACCGGGATGACGCCGTGGAGGTCGATCGTCGACTCGAGGAAGTCGGCCGCCTTCCGCGTCGGCGTGGTCACCGCCCGCGCCATCTTGAGGGTTCGTTCGGCGTCTGCCCACGCGAGCTTCACGAACACCTTGTCGAGGAACGGCGGCAGCGTCGTGAAGTCGAGGATGTTCTCGGCCATCACGTGGTTGGTCGCAACGATCGGGATGCCGCGCTTGCGCGCCTCGCGGGCGAGGCCTCGGCCGATGACGATGTGGGACTGGATGTGCACGACATCGGGCTTCACGTCGTCCAGCACGCGGCGGGCATAGCGCTTCGCCATCCAGGGCAGCACGAAGGTCAGCCAGTCGTGCGGCGGCCAGCGCCATGACGGCAGCCGGTGGACGGTCATCTGCTCGCCCTCGATCTCCTCGACGAACGTGCCGTGGTTGCGATGGCCGGCGCTCGGCGCCATCACGTGCACGTCGTGCCCACGGGCGACGAGCCCCGCGGCCAGGCGTTCGGCGAAGCGGGCCGCGCCGTTCACGTGGGGGGTGAACGTGTCGGCGCCGATCAGCACCGTGAGCGGGCGGCTCTGGGCGTCATCCGGATGCCGCGCCGGATCGGTCTGCGGAATGTCGGGGGTCTCGGGGGAAGTCACGGTGGCGGTGGCTGCCTCTCTGTGCGGCGTTGCGCGGGGTCGGCGCGCGCCGTTCCTCAACTGTACCCGAGGGCTTCCCGCATCCGCTGGATCAGCGAGCCGCCGGGCCGCTCTGCTCGAAGCGCAGACGCGCGACGACCTCCTGGTCGCTCCAGTCCGGGTGGTCGCGCGCGATGTCCGCCAGCATCCGCCTCTCCGACGGATGTCGCGCATCCCAGTACCGGCGCCCCCGCCCGTCTTTCCCCAGCATCTCTTCCCTCTCCGCGCGCCCGATCCGGACCGTCGTGCCCGTCGTGCGGCCTGCGTGCCATGTCACGCCCCCTGGTGATGACGCGGGATGGGCGCGTTTATGACGCGGAATCCCGGATGCGCGTGCGTGCGCGCCGTCTCACGAACCCGTGACGGTGTGGATCCCGCGGTCGGCGACGCGGTAGACGCGATCGGTGAGGTCGCTCACGTCGGCGCGACTGTGGCTCGTGAACAGGATCGTGACGCCGCGCGCCTGCTCCTCGCGAAGAACCGCCTTCACCCGCTCGGTGCTCTCCTCGTCGAGGGCGTTGAAGGGCTCATCGAGGAGGAGGACGTCCGGACTCTCCATGAGCGCTTGCGCGAGCGACAGCTTCTGCTTCATGCCGAGCGAATAGTGCCGCACCGTCTGGCGGGTGTCGGGGTCGAGCCCGACGCGTTCCATTGCGCGGCGGATCTCCGGCATCCCGATGCGGCGACGGATGCGAGCCAGATCGAGGAGGTTCTCGATGCCCGACCGACCGGGGAGATAGGCAGGCCCGTCGATGGTGATCCCGAACTTGTCCGGGAAGGTGCGGCGCGGCGACAGATACGCCGGATCCACCCAGACCTCGCCACTGTCGGGGGTCATGAATCCGCAGATCAGCCTCAGGAGCACGGACTTGCCCGAGCCGTTGTGCCCGGTGAGCGCATAGGTGGCCGCGCGCTCGATGCGCATCGACGCATCGGCATAGAGGCGGAAGCCGCCGAGTCTCACGGTGATGTCGCGGACGTCGATCACGGTGTCGGTCATGAGGGTACGGCTCCTTGCGCGAGGAAGAGCGAACGTGACGCCCTCCGGATCTGGGATGAGAAGACGGCGATCGTGAACAGGACGACGGTGCCCGCCACGAGCACCGTCGTGCTGAGCAGCACTTCGGGTCCGCCACCCGGGAGGACCGATCCGGTGGCGGACCGCTGGATGGGGATCGGCGACCATGCAGGGATTGGCAGCAGCGCGAGCGCGGCGAGCACTCCGATCGTCACGAGACCGGCCGGCGGGGCGTCCACGATGAGCATCGCCGCGGTGAGGCACGCGACGTAGAACATGATCTGGAGGAACTGCGTCACGGTCAGGACCAACAGCAGCAGCCCACCGGCCTCGGACGGCGGCGGGGAGAAGTCGCGCCCGCCCGCGATCACGTACGCTCCGACCGTGGACAGCAGCACCGTCACCACGAAGACCAGCGCCAGCCTGGCCTCCCTTGCGACGATCGCCAGGATCTGGCGTCGGCGGCTGCCATAGCGGATGAGCGTGAGCGAAGCCCGCGCGCCGAGCACGCCCTCGAGTCGGAACAGGGCGAGGAAGGCGTACCCGACCACCAGGACGAGCTCGATGAGCACCTGCAACGGAGTGCCGCTGGCTCCCGCGAAGACCGTCACGGCGTGCGTGAACACGTCGACCGACGCCGTTCCCAGACTGTAGGTCGCGAACAGGATGACGACGAACGCGCCGACGCACGGCGCGAGCCACTCCGGTTGTTCGAGAGGGCGCTGCCGAGCAGACCGGTCCGCGGCGACGGCCGACAGGACGAGCGCCGCGAACACAAGGACATACGTCGTGCAGACCGGCACGATCAGGTCGGGGTGGCGGACGAGCTGCCCGATCGTCGTGTATGCCTCGACCCCCGCGAGCGGGCCGAACGGGATGGCCCCGTTCACGGACAGTGCGCCCCAGACCCAGATCACGATTCCGGCGGTGACGGCGGCGCTGTATGAGAACGTCATCGCGAGCACTTCGACGGCGAGCCGCACCGCGATCAGGAAGCACGAGAGGAGCGCGATCTGGGCGACCGGGGAGAGCAGCAGCGGCACGCCGGCCGCCATCAGTCTGGCGGCGGTGTCCAGACCTCGACCGGGCGCCTCGAGTCCGATCACGCCTGCCACAGCTGAGGTGACGACGACCACGAGCGCGGCTGCGACGAGCATACGCGCAGACGCGGCGGCGACGCCTCGCAACAAAGCCCGATACGTGCCGACGCGAACCAACCGCGGACCCCGCCGGGTGACACGCGTGTCGAGGAGAGCGTATGCGAGCCACAGCGTGATCACGACGAAGGCGATGAACTGGGAACTCGTCGAACCGGCGATCAGTCCCCCGAAAGCCGCGTGGACGGTGTCCGTCGCGAAGGCCGCGGAGGCGTCCCACGTCGCGTAGCCGAAACTGGCGCCAGCGAGTAAGAGGAGGACAGCGGCCCGCCACGCCACGCGAAGGGTCACGCGAGCCTCGGATTCGTGGGGGCGCGACGGATCACGTAGACGGCGAACGCTGCGACGAACATGAGGAGGACCAGGTTCGGCGCTGCGGCGAACAGTGGATCGGTCCCGATCAATCCCATCGGGAACGTGGAGAAGCGGAACGAGAGCTGGGGGACGCCGGCGAGCGCGAAGATCAGCTCGCTCGCGATGTAGAGCAGGAACGGCGAAGCGAGCGCGAGGATCCGGCTCGAGATCGTGACGAGCAGACACACCGCGAGCGCCGCATACGCGGCAGCGGCGAGCGCCACCCACAGCGAATACGCGATCCCGAAGAACAGCTCGCCCTGGCGAAGGAACGTTCCGAATGCGAAATCGGTGTAACTGGCCGCGGTGGCCTCCGCTGCCGACAAGTCCGACTCGAGACTCGGATCGCCCACGGCCGGCCACACGAGGTACGCCACGACGAACGCGGTCAGCGTCTGGAAGAAGAAGAGGGCTGCCGCACCACCGGCTGAAGACGCCAGCCGTCGTCCGAAGTAGGTGCGGACTCCGATACGGGCGCGGGTGTTGGCGACGTGCCGCGCGACGAGCGCCTGGTAGAAGCCGAGACACGTCACGAGAACAATGAGGAGCGGGAACACAAGGGTCTCGATCGAGTTCATCATCTCGCCGAAGACGCCGAAATGACCGGGGAAGCTGGTCGTCGGAGCCATGTCGATCACTCGCCAGACGGGCAAAACGATCACGGCGATCACGATGAGCACGACGGCGGTGCGCCGCGTGCCCGGTGACTTCATGACGGTGTCCCGCCTTTCGATGAGGTGGGCGGCACCCGATGCGCCGTGCCCTCGGCCTGCCAAGCTACGGACCGCACGTCGGCTTCGGAACGCCGACCGGTCAAAACCACCAGAAGTGGGGGTTCCGGTCTTTGCACATCCACCAGAACGTGGGGTTGCGAAGGGTCGGCGACTCCATCGCGGGCGGCAGGTGGGCATGGGCGCCCGCGCAAGGGGGTCCCTCGGGTCGGAGGCGGGGAGTATCCTCCCGCGCATGGACGGATATGTGGCACGGGCCGAGCGCGACGTCGCGGCGCCCGCGGAGGAGATCTGGGGGCTGCTGACGGCCGAGGCATCCCGCGTGTATTTCGGCGCGCAGGTCGAGTCGGACTGGCAGGTCGGCAGTCCGGTGGTCTGGCGCGGGGAGTGGGAGGGCAAGCCCTTCGAAGACCGGGGCCGGGTCGTCGAGGCCGACCCGCCGTCGCGGCTGGTCATCACGCACTACAGCCCGCTGTCGGGGGAGGAGGATCGCCCCGAGAACTACCACCGCATGGAGTACCTGCTCTCGGAGGCGGGCGGCGGCACCCACGTCGTGCTCGAGCAGGATGGCAATCCCACGCAGGATGCCGCGGACCACGCGGCCGCGAACTGGCAGAAGATGCTCGACGGCCTCGCCGAGATCGCCGAACAGGGCTGACGTCCTCCGGCGCCGCGGGACCTCCGGCCCGTGCGGCGCCGGGGCCGCGCGCCTACGCTGGGGGGATGCCGCGACTGCAGGCCGACGCCCCCGCTGACCGCTGGGTCCCCGTGACGGAATCGCTGGGGTTCCGCGGTCGCCGGCACCGAAAGGCCGCGATCCGGATGCTGCTGAACCAGGCCGGGGCCGCGATGGGGGCGCCCGAGCAGGGCGACGGCGGCGCGCGACGGGGCGGGTTCACGGCATGGGCGATGAGCCAGGCGACGCCCTTCCTCATGCGCCGCGCGGCCGGTCGCGTGCTGGTGTGGGTGTGGAAGGACGACCCCGAACTCCTCGTCGCGATGGCGCAGCTGCAGGAGGCGACGCCGCAGCTGCGGACCGCCCGCGCGATGATGCCGATGGAGTACGACGACACGGAGGAGTTCCGCAACCCCCACCTCGGCGTCGGCGAGCGGCTGCTGATGTCGCTCCCGGAGGACCCTCGCACTCCCCCGTTCGCGACCTACACGTGGGACACGGGCACGTACTTCGTCGTGCTCACGGCGGTGTGCTCGGACCGGCAGCGGTTCGGGATGCTCACCTCTGCGCTCGACGCCCTCGCCCGGTCGCTGCGCATCGTCGAGGACCTCACGGTCGGCGAGCACGAGATCCTCCGGCTCGACCCGAGCTGACCCCCCTGATCTGCACCAACGAAAGGAAGCCACATGGTCGATTTCCGCTATGGGCCCGTCGAGTTCTACCTCGTCGGACTCGAAGGCGACCGCCCCGAACCGGGTGTCGTCGCCGCCCTGGTCAATCTCCTCGACACGGGCATGGTCCGGCTCCTCGACTTCGTCATCCTCTCGAAGGACGACGACGGCGAGGTGACCGTCACCGAGGTCGAGGACGAGGACGACCGGTACGGACTCGGTGAGACCGAGCTCTCGGCCAGCGGCATCGTCGGCGACGAGGACGTCGCGGAGCTCGCGGAGCTGATCCCGCCCGGCGCGTCCGCCGCGCTCGTCGCGTTCGAGCTCGTCTACCAGCGCGACCTGGCCAGCAGGCTCGCGGCATCCGGGGCCGTGGTCCTCGCGAGCGACCGCGTCCCCGCCCCCGTCGTGAACGCGTTGATGGACGCGCTCGACGATGCCGAACAAGAAGGAGAGTGACATGCCGTTCGTGAGGAGAGCCGGCCGCCCCGGCCTGATCGGGCTCGCCGCCCGCACCGCCGTCGTCGCCGGAACGGCCTCCGCCGTGAGCGGAGCCGTCGCGGGGAACCAGCAGAAGCGCGCCCAGGCGGAGTACGAGCAGCAGCAGTACCAGGCTGCGCAGCAGCAGGCGCAGATCGACGCGGCGGCCCAGGCCGCGGCCGCGCAGTACGCGCAGCCCGCTCCCGCTCCCGCCGCCGCTCCCGCATCCGCTCCCGCCGCCGGGGTCGACCTCGTCGGCGAGATCCAGAAGCTCGCCGCGCTCAAAGATGCCGGTGTCCTCACCGACGACGAGTTCGCCGCGGCGAAGGCGAAGCTGCTCTCCTGAGCCGTGTGCAGGACTCCACGGAATCGTCGTGCCGACGGCCCCGACACGCCTGCCGGCACACGCCGCTGCGCCGATCCGTGGAGTTCTGCACCGTCGTCGGGAAGGGGCGTGATCGCGTGACCTCCGACCGTGACATGGTGCTGGTCCCCGGCGGCACGTTCATGATGGGATCCGACGAGTTCTACCCCGACGAACGCCCGGTCCACGAGCGCCCGGTCGCAGCCTTCCTCCTCGACCGCTACGAGGTCACGAACGAGGACTACGCCCGCTTCGTCGACGACACGGGATACGTCACGGTGGCCGAGCGCGCGCTCGACCCAGCCGCATTCCCCGGCGCCGACCCCGCCGACCTCGTGCCGGGTGCCATGGTGTTCACGCCCACCTCGGGGCCGGTCGACCTCGGCAACTGGCGCAACTGGTGGCGGTGGCAGCCGGGCGCGTACTGGCGCGAGCCGTTCGGTCCGGGTTCGTCGATCGACGAGCGGCTGCGGCACCCCGTCGTCCAGGTCGCCTTCGAGGATGTCACGGCCTACGCCGCGTGGGCCGGTGGACGCCTCCCCACCGAAGCGGAGCACGAGTACGCGGCCCGCGGCGGACGGGACGGCGCGCGATTCGCGTGGGGCGACGAGCCCTACCCGGACGGCATCCCGCGGGCCAACACGTGGCTCGGACGCTTCCCCCACGACAACCAGGGGGTGGGGGACGCGGCGCCCGTCGGCTCGTACGAGCCCAACGGCTACGGCCTCTACGACCTGATCGGCAACGTGTGGGAGTGGACGAGCGACTACTACACGCCCCGCCACGTGCGTCTGTCGGACACGCCCGTCGACGCAGGCAAGCGCGCGAACCTCCTCGCCACGGCCAGCGCGCAGGAGGGCTTCCCCGGCATCCCGCGACGCGTGCTGAAGGGCGGCTCGCACCTGTGCTCGCCGGACTACTGCCTGCGCTTCCGTCCCGCCGCCCGTTCACCGCAGGCGGAGGACACCGGGATGTCGCACATCGGCTTCCGCATCGCGCGCGACGCCTGAACGCCACGGGACTTTGGTCCCGCGAGCCTCTGACGGCGGCGTGCTTTCGTGCGTGAGGGAACGCGGCGCGGCGTTCGGGACGAAGGGGAGGGAACGTGGCACACAAGCCGAACATCCTGATCATCTGGGGCGATGACATCGGGATCTCCAACGTCAGCGCCTACTCGAGCGGGCTGATGGGATACCGCACCCCGAACATCGACCGCATCGCGGACGAGGGCGTGAAGTTCACCGATTACTACGGCGAGCAGAGCTGCACGGCGGGGAGGGCGGCGTTCATCACCGGCCAGAACCCGTACCGCTCCGGGCTCACCAAGGTCGGCATGCCCGGTGCCGACCTCGGGCTGCGCGCGGATGACCCCACGATCGCGACAGCGTTGAAGGCCGAGGGATACGCGACGGGCCAGTTCGGGAAGAACCACCTCGGCGATCGCGACGAGTTCCTCCCGACCGCGCACGGGTTCGACGAGTTCTTCGGCAACCTGTACCACCTCAACGCGGAGGAGGAGCCGGAGCTGCCCGACTATCCGACCGAGGCGGACTTCCCGAACTTCCGCACGCGCTTCGGTCCGCGCGGCGTCATCCACTCGTGGGCGAACCCGGACGGCACCCAGCGGATCGAGGATACCGGGCCGCTCACCAAGAAGCGCATGGAGACATGCGACGAGGAGTTCCGCGACGCGGCGATCGACTTCATGCGACGGAAGAACGCCGAGGAGCAGCCGTTCTTCCTGTGGTTCAACTCGACCCACATGCATTTCCGCACGCACACCCGCCCCGAGGACCTCGGTCGGGCGGGGCGCTGGCAGTCGCCGTATCACGACGCGATGCTCTACCACGACGAGATCGTCGGCGACCTGCTCGACGAGCTGGACGCGTTGGGCATCGCCGACGACACGATCGTGATGTACTCGACCGACAACGGTCCGCACATGAACAGCTGGCCGGATGCCGGGATGACCCCCTTCCGGAACGAGAAGAACTCGAACTGGGAGGGCGCCTACCGCGTGCCGGCCATGGTCCGGTGGCCCGGGCACATCCCGGCGGGGACCACGTTGAACGGCATCGTCAGTCACAACGACTGGTTCGTAACGCTGCTGGCCGCGGTCGGCAACGACCACATCGCCGCGGACCTGCGCGAGGGCGTCGAGCTCGACGGCATCCGCTACCGGGTGCATCTGGACGGGCACGATCAGCTCGCCTACCTCACCGGCGCGGCCGACGAGAGCCCGCGGAACTTCTTCTTCTACGTCTCGGACGACGGCGACCTCACGGCGCTGCGTTACGACAACTGGAAGGTGGTGTTTCTCGAGCAGCGCGCCACCGGGACGCTGCAGATCTGGCAGGAGCCGTTCACCGAGCTGCGCTTCCCCAAGCTGTTCAACCTGCGGACGGACCCGTACGAGCGCGCCGACATCACCTCGAACACCTACTGGGACTGGGTGCTCGACCACATCTTCCTCTTCATCCCGGCGCAGGCGTTCGTCGGCGAGATGCTGCAGACGCTCGCCGCGTTCCCCCGGCGTCAGGAGCCGGCGTCGTTCAACCTCGACAAGGTGCTGGCCAAGCTCCAGGACGCCGGGGCCGGCGCGTCCTGAGGCGCCGCGGACCGCTCTCCGGCGACGGGCGCGTCAGCCGGCCGGGCGGTCGTCGCCGCGAGCGGCGGGCGGCTCGGGCAGCCGGGCCGCCATCTCGGTGAGCTGCTCGGCGAGCCGGCGCACTTGGCCCCGGGTCGCGGCCTCGTCGTCGTCGTGGCCGCGCGCCACCCGCTCGATGACCCACGACGAGAGCGTGGCGGTCACGACCCCGACGATCGCGACCCCGCCCGCCATGAGGAGCACCGCGACGACGCGACCACCGGTCGTGACCGGGTAGTAGTCCCCGTAGCCGACCGTCGTGATCGTGACGAACGCCCACCAGACGGCATCCCCGAAGTTCACGATGTTCGCGCCCGGCGCGTGGCGCTCGGCGTCGAGCACGGCGAGCGCACCGATGTAGATGATGAGGATGGCGGCGCCCGCGCCGTAGATCGCGATGCGACTGCGCAGCGCGGTGCCGGCCGTGCGCTGCAGCACGTTCACCAGGGTCAGGACCCGCAGCAGCCGCAGCGGGCGCAGCATCGGGAGGGCCACGACGGCGAAGTCGAACAGATGCTTGCGGAACCACGCGCCGCGAGGATCGGCGAGCGTGAGCCGCACCACGTAGTCCGCGACGAACACGAGCCACGTGACGGCCATGACCCCGCGGGCGAGCAGCTCCGCCCGTCCGTGCAGGTCGGCGATCACCTGCCAGGAGTACGCGACCAGCCAGATCAGGGACGCGACCATCAGCGGCCAGTAGGTGTGCTCCCTCCAGGCCTCCTGCGTCAGCCGATGTTCCGCCACGCCTCGGACTCTAGGGCCGATGCGCCGCAGGACCCGGCAGACCCGCGAGATGATGGGCGGATGACCGACCCGATCGACTACTGGACGCCCCTGCCGTCCGTCGACACGCTCATCGCCGAGGGCCGCGCGGCGCGGCGCTCGGTGCCGCGCAGCGCGCTGTCCCGCCTGACGGTGGGATCGGATCGCGATCCGCTCGGCATCCTCGACCGCCAGAACGCGACCCGCGTGCAGAGTCTCGTCCCGCTGCGGACCGAGCGGATGTCGCAGAGCGCGTTCGCGTTCTACCGCGGCACCGCCGCCCTCATGGCCGCCGACCTCGCCCGCGACCCCCACTCCGGCATCCTCGTCCCCTCGTGCGGCGACGCGCACGTCGCGAACTTCGGCTTCTACGGCTCGCCGCAGCGCACCCTCGTCTTCGACCTCAACGACTTCGACGAAGCCGCGTGGGCACCGTGGGAGTGGGATGTGAAGCGCCTCGTCACGAGCATCGTGATCGCCGGCCGGGCGACATCGCGCGACCCGGTGGTGGTGCAGGATGCGGCGCTCGCCGCCGTGCGCGCGTACGCCCGGGCGATCGTGACCGCCGCCCGCGAGACGCCGCTCGGCCGGTACTTCTCGCATCTCGACGTGCGGGGCAACATCGATCAGCTCGACGACGAGTCGCGCCGTGCGCTGCGGGCCGCGATCCGCGACGCCGAGAAGCGCACCGGCGACCGCGCGGCGCGCCGGCTCACGACGCCGACCGCCGACGGCCGACTCGAGTTCGTCGAGAATCCGCCGTCGACGACGCATACCGCTCCCGAAGTCGAGCGCCGGCTCGCGGAGTTCGTGACCGCTTACGCGCAGACCGCGAACGTCGACATCCGGATGCTGCTGCGCAACTACGTGCCCGCCGACTCGGTGCGGCGCGTGGTCGGGGTCGGGAGCGTCGGCACGCGCTGCTATCTCGTGGCGCTGCAGGACGGCGACGGCGGCGCGCTCATCCTCCAGGCGAAGGAGGCGGGCCGCAGCGTGCTGGTCGAGTACGGCGGGATCGAGCAGCCGGCGGATGTCGCGTCCTACATCGATCGGGAGGGGCAGGGCGGGCGAGTGGTGGCGCTGCAGCGCATCCTCCAGGCGTTCTCCGACCCGTTCCTCGGCCACCTGACGGTGGATGGCGTGGATCTCTACGTGCGCCAGTTCCACGACATGAAGGGCGGGCTCGATATCGAGACGCTCGAGGACGTGCCGTTCGCGCGGTACGCGCAGTCATGTGCGATCACGCTCGCGCGGGCGCACGGGCAGTCGCCGAACGCCGCGACGGTCGCCGGCTACATCGGCAACGGACGGCTCATCGGCGAGGCGCTGCTCGAGTGGGCCCAGGCGTACGCGGAGGTGTCGCAGGCCGACTACGACGCGTTCGTCGCGGCGCATCCCGCGCCCTGACACCGCGCGGCGAATCAGAGGGCGACGTCTCCGGTGAGGTTCACGCGGATGCCGATGCGGTCGAACATCGCGGCCTTGGCGACGAGCGCCTTGTCGGCGGTGTCGGCGTCGGGGGCGTAGACGAGCTGGACGTGGTTGGCCTTGTGCCGGGCCATGAACTGGTCGCGCTCGATGCCGTGCAGCACGACGTGCGCGATCGGCCACTCCGGGTTGGTGGCCTCCTTTCGGCGCCGGGTCTCCTCCTCAGGCAGCTCCACGACGGTGCCGCGGAACAGGTCCGCCTGCAGCACCCCGTCGGCGATGAACACGCGTGAGAGGACGACCTCGCCGGGGCGGGAGACGCCGTTGACGGTCGACCCGCCGGCGGGGAAGAAGACGGCGTCCTGACGCCACCCCTCCGCCTTGTCCCATCCGCCCAGGTGCGACCCGGGAACGGAGCCCGAGATCTCGTACACCCACACGAACCGTCCGTCGACCTCCTCGCCCCACCGCACGTCGTGCAGCGTGTTGTCGGGCACGAGTCCCATCGCCCGCCACACCCGGTCGGTGATGAGCGCGTCCACCGCGACGCCCTCGTCGGCCTCGTTGAAGTGCGGGAACGCACGCCCCTCGTGCAGGAGCCGCGACCCGTCGCGGGAGAGGACCGGCGGCCGCTCGGTCGAGTTCAGCAGCCCCTCGGCCAGGTCGGAGGCCGGGACCAGGTCCTTGAGCCCCTGCTGGTACTGGATGCCGAGCGCGTCCAGACCGAAGTCGTCGGCGATGCGGAGGGCGGCGATGTACATCTTGAGCTGCCACTGCACCTGCTCGCGCGTGAGCTCGGATGCCGCATCCTCGCCGTAGCGGAAGGTCATGCCGCGGTCGGTGAGCCACGCGTACACGGCATCGGCCTCGTCGTCGGGCACGCGCAGCATCTCGGCGTAGAGCGCCGACTGGCTGAGGCGCTCCTTGTAGATGCCGGTCCGGTTCAGCAGCTCGTCGTCGAAGATCGCGTTGTACATCCCCATGCAGCCTTCGTCGAAGACGCCGATGATGGCCTTGTCCGCCAGCAGCTGGTCGCCGAGGGCCCGGCCGAGCTCGACCTCGGGGGTGGCGGGCAGCTCGGGAAGCGGCCGGACGTGCGACGCGTCGTGCACGATGGCGCCCGTCTCGGTCCATTCGCGCAGGCCTGCGCGGAACCAGTCGTCGGTGAAGTCGACCGACCAGATGGTCGAGTAGTCCTTCCCCATCTTCGTCAGGCCCGCGTTCAGCCCGAGCAGTCCCACGAGTCCGGGCCAGTCGCCGGCGAAGTTCGCGACCGTGAGGATCGGCCCCCGGTGGGTGCGCAGCCCCGCGAGCACGTGATGGGAGTACTGCCACACCGCCTCGGCGACGATCAGCGGCGCCTCGGGCGGGATGCCGCGGAACACCTCCAGGCCCATCCGCTGACTGGAGATGAACCCGTGTCCGGTCCGGGGGTCCACGTCGTTGGCCCGCACGACGCTCCAGCCGAGGTCGCCGAGGACACGGGTCACCCCCGCCTCCAGCTCGACCTGGGTGGGCCAGCCCGCCGTGTTCGCCGACTCGCGGAGGTCGCCGCTCGCGATCAGGTACGCCGTCCGTGGGGCCACCGCGGGATGCGGGGCGACGGCGGGAAGGGTGTAGGTGCTCATGATGTCTCCTGGGGTGTGCGGTCTGGGGTCGCGGCGCGGCTCTCGCCGGCAGCGAGGTGAAGGGGTCCGGCGACCGTCCGTCCGTCCAGGACGAGCCGATCGACGTCGAGCACGCCGCCGAGGACGTGCAGTGCGACGGAGTGCCCGTCGATCTCGACGCTGCCCCACGCCGATCCCGTGGTGAACAGCGCGCGCAGCGGCCCGTCCATGGCGGGGGCGAAGGCCAGGGTGCGCGTCGGCGCGTCCCACTGCACGCCGGTGAAGGCGAGCAGGAGCGCCCACGAGGCGAGCGAGCGGGCGTAGTGGTTGCCGCACTCGATCTCGTTCCACGGGCTCCGGGCGGTGCCGTCGTATCGGCGGCGCGCGGCCCGCTCGACGGTGAGCGCCTCCTCGACGAGGCCGGCATAGGCCAGGGATGCCGCGACCTGGTGCTCGATTCCCGTCCACACCTCGTCGGAGTAGACGAACGGGATCGCGGGGCGGTCGCCGCGCGGCCACGAGGCGAGGAGCAGGCCGCCGTCGCCGTTCAGCGCGTAGACCCGCTGGGTGCTCTCGTGCGACGTGAGGTCGTCGCGGAAGTTGTGCGCCACGATCGCACTGAGCGCGCTGCGCACGCGCTCGCGCGGCAGGATGTCGCCGAGCCCGTGGACGAACGCGTGGAACTGCCCCAGCAGCTGATCGGACAGCACGCCATCGCCGTACTGGTAGCGGTGCGCGTCGACGTCGTCGACGACCTGGCGGTAGTACTCGCCGTTCCACAGCACCGCGTCCATGCCCGCGGCGGCATGCGTCGCGCGCCGGCGCAGCTCGGCAGAGCGGTCCCTGTCGCCGAGGTGCGCGGCCATCCGCGCCCCCGCCGTCAGGGCGGCGACGAACATCCCGTTCGCGAGGGGCTCGATGCCGTGGAACTCGATGTCGTAGGTGTTGTGCAACTCGCCGTCCAGCAGCCCGTCGCCGTCGCGGTCCCACTCGCGGATGGCGAACTCGAGGCTGCGGTCGGCGTCCGGCCACAGCTCGCGCAGGAACGCGTCGTCCCCGCTCGCGCGCCACTCGCGGTAGAGCCGCAGGAACGTGCCGAGCTGGCCGTCCACGGCCGGGCCCATGAACCACGGTCGGCCGCCGAAGACGCGGTTGGAGCGGAACTTCTGCGCGCCGGTCCCGTCGGTCTCCAGGAGGAACTCCACACGGCGGGCGCTGCGCTCCAGAGACGGGAACAGCCAGGCCACGGTCTGGGCGTAGGACCACACGTGCGTGCAGGTGCCCTCGCAGGATCCGCCGTGGTCGAAGGACCCCTCCCACGCGGCGAAGACGGGGCCCTCGCCGAGCTCCGGATTCGGCGTCTCCACGACGAAGCACGTCGTGGAGCGCGCGGCGGCGATGTTCGCCCCTGCCGCGTCCGCCACGACCGGGTCGAGCGATCCGCCGTAGAGCGCATCGACGAAGGCGAGCGTGGTCGACTCGAGGGCGGGCAGCTCGCGGTGGAGGTGGGATGCCGCCGCCCACGCGTCCGGCCACAGGGTCGCGTAGTGGTTGCGCACGACCTGGCCGGCGTTCGGATCGTCGCCGACGATGTGGCCGAGCCATCCGCGGTGCCGGCTCGGGAAGGACCACGCCAGCACGAACTCGAACTCCTGCGACTGACCCGGCTCGATGCGGTGCACGATCCCGAGCGAGCCGGTGCGCAGGCGCGGGAGCTTCTCGAACAGCTGCTCCTCGGACATCGGCAACCCGTCGTCCGCGTCGGCGAACAGCCCGCGCGGGCGGTCCTCGAGGGTGAGCCGGGGTTCGGGTTCGAGCACGCCGTCTTCGGTCAGGTCGTTCCAGAACAGCCGCGGGCCGTCCGGCCAGAAGCCGGTCACCCACTGCGGCTTGGCCGTCGTGGAGGGGTCGGTCGTGGTGAGGGAGAGCGTGCCGTAGCCGAAGTCGTCCTCCGGCAGGTCGATCCCGAAGTCGAGGCCGCGCACGTCGCCGTCCTCGCGCCAGCGCACCCGCTGGGTCGCGCGCATGCCGAAGGGGCCTTCGCCCCGTCCCGCGGTATGGCTCATCGAGCCGACGACCGTCACGTCGACCGACGTGCTGCCGGGGTTGACGACCGTGTACCGGAGGACCGCCGCCGGGATCCCGGACGCGTCGGGGTCGAGCGGCACGAGCGGGGTGAACGCCCGCAGCGACACCGCAACAGGAAGGACGTCGTCCGTGAAGTCGACGTCGACCACCGGGTACTCCCCGTGCAGCGTCGCGCCGCGCAGGCGCGGCAGTCCCGCGAGGCTCTCGAAGGGGAACCCTGCGTCGGCGTCGAGCCGCCCGGTCCGCACGGCCTCGAGGACGCGCGTGACCGGCTCGCCGTCCGCCGGCCGGGCGTGGATGGCGAAGAACGAGTACGGGTTGCGCCGGCCCTTGTCCGGCAGGTTCTCGAGCTCCCAGTCGCGCAGCTCGCCACGTGCGCCGATCGAGACGTTGCCGGTGCCGATGCCGCCGAGGGGGAACGCGGTGGCTTCGGACGTGTGCGGGATGCCGCGGGCTCGCCGGCTCATGACGCGGCCGCCTGCGCGGCGGCGAGCTCGTGCACGACCTCGCGGGTCTCCTGGTAGAGCCGCAGGTAGCGCTCGAACATCGTGTCGTAGAGGGCCTTTCGTGCGGTGTCGGGCGCGACGGTGTGCGCGACCGGATTCCAGTCCTCGATGCGCGGGCGCGCGTGCGGGCCGGCGACCGCGGACGCGGCGAGGAATGCCGCGCCGTAGCTCGCGCCGATCGTCGTGTGCGGGACCTCCTGCACCAGGCCCGTGGCATCCGACACGATCTGCAGCCAGAGCGCGCCCTGCGTGCCGCCGCCGACCGCGACGATACGCCGGATGTCGGCGCCCGCCGCGCGCATGGTCTCGACGTTGTGCCGGACACCGAGGGCCGTGGCCTCGAGGGCCGCGCGGTAGAGGTCGCCGCGGCCGTGACGGAGCGTGAGGCCCGCGATCACTCCGCGCGCGTCTGGATCCTGGAGGGGCGTGCGCTCGCCCGCGAAGTACGGCAGCACGAGCAGCCCGCGGGCACCGGGGCCGGATGCGGCGGCCTCGGCGAGCAGCGCCGGGTAGTCGGTCCCGGTGAGCTCCGTGAGCCACGCGGTGAGTGCGCCCGAGGTGGACAGTCCGCCGGCGAGGTTGCGCGTGCCGGGGAAGGCTCCGACCGTCGTCCACATCGACGGACTGCGCAGCGTCTCCTCCCCGGTCGCGACGAGGAACATCGTCGTGCCGTACATGAGCATGAGGTCGCCGATGCCGTGCGCCCCGACGCTGACCGCCTCGGTCCACGCGTCGATGGTGCCCGCGATCACGGGAATGTCGACGGGGAGGCCGGTCGCCGCGGCGGCCGCCTCCGTCACTCGACCGGCGATGTCGCCCGCCCACACGAGGGCGGGCGGTTCGATCCCGGGCGCGTAGCGATCCCACCAGGACTCGTGCCAGCGCTCCGCCTCGACGTCGTAGAGCGGCGTCACCTGGCTGGCGGACTGATGATCGAGGACGTAGGCGCCGGTCAGCCGGCGAGCGAGCCACGAGGCGGGCATGAACAGACGGCGCGCCGTCGCGTAGGCGTCGGGCTCCTCGTCCGCGATCCACGCGATCTTCGCTCCCGCCGCCTGGGACGTCAGGGCGGATCCACCCACGGCGACGATCGCCTCCGCTCCGAGCTCGGCGTTCATGCGGGCGATCTGCGCCCCCGAGCGGGTGTCGACGCCGTAGAGGATCGCGGGACGGACCGGCATGTCGTCGGCGTCGGCGAGGAGGACGCACGGTCCCATCCCGCTCACGCCCACGGCGCGGACGTCGGCCGCCGGCTCGCCCTCGAGGAGCTCGCGACACAGACGGACGCACTCGTCCCACCACACCTCGCCGTCCATCTCGACCCATCCGACGTGCGGTCGGCGGACGTCGTGCGCCGCGACCGCGGTGGCGATGACGTCTCCGTCGTCGCCGACGAGCACGGCCTTGCTGCTGGAGGTGCCGATATCGATACCGAGCGTGCACCGCATCGCGTTCTCCTCCATCCGTTCCCGACGTCGCGAATGCGGTTCACGCTACACGAAATCGATTTCACTCACAATCGCGCGAACGGGCATCGGAGGATGAAACCAGCCTCGTCAGCGGCGGTGGGCGGTGGCGGGGAGCACTTCGTTGCGCAGCACGACGGTTCGCGCAGGCTGGTCGTCGCCGTTGATGCGCTCCAGCAGCATCTTCGCGGCGGTGACGCCCATGTGGCGCGCCGGGAGCCGCACGATCGTGACCGCGCTCGGCGACAGCGTGGTGAACGGCAGCGAGCCGACGACGGCCACCCCGACCTGGGGAGGCGTGAGTCCGTGCTCGGTGAGCACCTGGATGGCGCCGACGCCGAGCAGGTTGTTCCCGGCGACCACGGCGTCCGGCGGCTCGGGGAGCGCGAGGAGCTCCTCCATCACCTCGCGGCCGCCGTCCACCCGGAACGTCGAGTACCGCAGGAGCTCGTCGGGGTCGAGATCGGGGAGCTGCCGCGCGAGGACGGCGCGCCAGCCCTGCGCGCGCTCGTACGCGGTCTCGATCTGCTGCGGGCCGGTGATGCACGCGATGCGCCGATACCCCGCCTGCACGAGATTCTCGGTGGCCGCCTGGCCCGCCGTTCGGTTCGCCATCACGACGCCGTCGATGTCGTAGCCGGTGCCGCGGTCCACCGCGACGACGGGGCGGCCCATGGCGACGAGGTCGTCGAGGTTCGTGTGATCGGACGCCGCGGCGAGGATCACGCCGGCCATGTGCTCGGAGATCGCGATCTGCAGGTAGCGTGCCTCCTTCTCGATCTGCGAGTCGGTGTTGCACAGGACGACCGAGTAGCCGGCGCTCTGCGCCACATCCTCGACGCCGCGGGCGAGCTCGGTGAAGTAGGGGTTCTCGATGTCGGGGATCACCAGTGCGATGACCTCGGACTCCTGGCGGCGGAGCGTGCGCGCGGTGCGGTTCGGGCTGAACCGCAGTTGACGTGCCGCCTCACGCACGGCGAGGGTCTTCTCCTCGGAGACGCCCATGCCGTTGAACACGCGAGAGACGGTGGCGGGAGAGACCCCCGCCATCTTCGCGACCTCGTAGATCGTGGCCATGTTCCCCACCCGACGCTGTCCGGGCTCGTTGACAGCTCCGGTCAGCCAACAATACAGTGTTGAAATCGATTCCAAAAGCATGCCGCGATCGGCGTGCCGAAACGAGAAAGCGTGCCACTCATGACAGCGGTGTCCGGATCCGGTCTCTCCTCGCTCAGCGCCCTGCGGGAGGTGCAGACCCGGTCGATCTCCCCCGAGAACTTCGACGGCGCGGTAGGGGGCGGCGCGCGAGCGACCGAGGGCACCGGCGCCGACTGCGCGCGGGACCTCGGCCCGGGATGGAAGATCTCGCCCAGCGTCGACATCGCGGCCGGTGAGACGTTCGATCTCGCGAACATCGCCGGGGCAGGGCGGATCACCCACATCTGGATCACGACCCACACCGACAACTGGCGGACGCTGATCCTCCGCGCCTACTGGGACGGCGCGTCCGAGCCGGCCGTCGAGGTGCCGTACGGCGACTTCTTCTGCAACGGATGGGGCGTGTTCGCGCAGGTGAACTCGCAGGCGATCGCAGCCAACCCGCACGGCGGATTCAATTCCTACTGGCCGATGCCCTTCCGCGACGGCGCCCGCCTCACGATCGAGAACACGTCGGTCGTCGACGTCCGCGTCTACTACCAGATCACCTACGAGATCGGCGGCGACTATGCGAACGAGGCGTACTTCCACGCCCAGTGGCGCCGGTCCAACCCGCTCGAGGAGCGCGTGCCGCACACCATCCTCGAAGGCATCGAGGGCCATGGGCAGTACGTCGGCACCTACATCGCGTGGGGGGTCAACTCCAACGGATGGTGGGGCGAGGGCGAGATCAAGTTCTACATGGACGACGACACCGACCACCCCACGATCGCCGGCACCGGCACCGAGGACTACTTCGGCGGCGCGTGGAACTTCGACATCCCCGGCCAGGGCTACACGCCCTTCTCGACCCCGTACCTGGGGATGCCGCAGGTGATCCGGCCCGACGGCCTCTACGTGTCGCAGCAGCGGTTCGGGATGTACCGCTGGCACATCGTGGACCCGATCCACTTCACCACCGGCCTGCCGAAGGTCGACATCCAGGCGCTCGGCTGGCGCAGCGGATGGCGCTACCTTCCGCTGCGCGACGACATCGCCTCCACGGCGCTGTTCTACCTCGACCGTCCCACGGCGCGACGCCCCCGGACGCCGACGGCGGACGACATGGAGGTGCACCTAGGGACCGCCCCCGTCCCCGACATCGGCGCGACCCCGCCGCGGGCGCCACGGGACTGAGCGCATGCGTGGGCGAAGGGCCGCGATCGCCGCGGTCGCGGCATCCGTCATGCTCCTGGCGGGATGCGCAGCCGGCACGACGCCCGGATCGTCGTTCCCGGCGCCCCTGCCCGGCGCCCACCTGACCGGACGGATCGCGGACGCGAACACGGCGGTCGGCGTGTCCGATGGCGACCTCTGGCCGAGCTGCTGGTCGGACGACGACGCCCTGTACGCCGCGAACGGCGACGGAGCGGGCTTCGGGGACGAGGCATCCGACATCGTCGTCGACCGCATCACGGGCACCCCCGAGAAGAACGACCTCGAGGGGACGGCCCTCGCGTCCGGCGACGCCGTCGGTCAGGTGTGGTCCGGTGACGGCTTCACCCGGAAGCCGACCGGGATGCTGTGCGTCGGTGGGACGATCTACCTCGCCGTCCAGGATCTGCGGACGGACTTCAACGAGGCGCCGGCGGCGACGATCGCCCGCAGCGACGACCACGGCAGGACGTGGACGTGGGACGCCTCGGCGCCGATGTTCGCGGACCACGTCTTCACGACCGTCTGGTTCGCGGACTACGGCAAGGACGCAGCCGAGGCCCCCGACCCTCGTTATGCCTACGCGTACGGCCTGGACGGCAACTGGCGCGACTCGTTCGACGACGCGGTGCCCGACCCGACCGAGCTCTTCCTCGCGCGCGTGCCGGTCGACTCCGTGCAGGATGCCTCGACCTGGGAGTTCTACGACGCCGCACCGGGGGCGGCGACACCGACCTGGACGAAGGACATCGCCGCGAAGAAGCCCGTGCTCGTCGACGACCGGGTGGTCCATCCGAGCGACCCTGCCGGCGCGAGCGCGAGTCCGGCCGCCGGCGGCGCGCAGACGGTCGGCGCGCACGACCTCAGCGTGATCTCGCAGGGCGGGGTCACGTACCTTCCGCGGCTGCAGCGCTACGTCTACACCTCGTGGACCGAGCTGACCTACGAGTTCTACGAGGCCGCGCAGCCGTGGGGGCCGTGGACCCTGTTCCTGTCGAAGGATTTCGGCCCGTACCCGTGGAGCGACCACCGCTACGGCGGGTACGCCACCACGATCCCGTCGAAGTTCCTCTCCGACGACGACCGGACCGCGTGGGTCCAGTCCAACGTCTGTCCGTGCGCCCCCGCGGGCACCTCGTCATACTGGTTCGGCCTCCGGCAGCTCCAGCTCACCCCGGTCGGCTGATGGACCCGAACATCTCCTGACGCCCCCACGAACCCGTCGCAGGGACGGGTGCGCAACAAAAGGAGAAGAGTCGATGACGTCTCTGAAACGAACGATCGCCGCCGCGACGATCGCCGGACAAGCGCTACCTGATGATGACGCTGAGCGGCCCCGACATCGTCCTGCGCACCGCCACCAGCCCGCAGGGCACGTGGTCCGCACCGCAGCTGGTCGCCAGTGCGGCCGACTATCCGGGACTCTACGGCGGATACATCCATCCGTGGAGCAAGGACGGCGTCATCTCCTTCACGATGTCGCAGTGGAGCCCGTACAACGTGTACCTGATGCGCATGCAGATCGACCGGCAGGGCCGCATCGTCAACCCGAACCTCGTCGCCAACCCGAGCTTCGAACGCGCGGACGCGATCGGGGACGGCACGAACGGGACGTGGGCGTGCACGCCGAACTGCGGCATCGACACGGCCCCCGCGAGCAGCTTCAGCGGTGACCACAACGCGTTCGTGCGCTACAACCAGGGATGGCGAAACCTCTCCCAGGACGTGTCGGTGCAGCCGGGCACGAAGTACCGCCTGACCGGGTACATCCGCACCTCGGCCAACAGCGACAACGGCTACTTCGGCGCGCGGACCACGGCCGGGGTGGTCCTCTCCGAGGCGCACTTCGTCTCGGTCGGGCCGTGGACGCGCTTCACGGTCGACGTCGACAGCGGGGCGAACAGCACCATCCAGGTGTATGCGGGCGTGTGGACCAACAGCGGCGACATCTGGCTGCAGCTGGACGACGTCGCCCTCGTGAGGCGCTGATCCCGGGTACTACTTCATGCCGGCGATGCGGACACCGTTGACGATGTAGCGCTGGAAGATCAGCACCAGCAGGATCGTGGGCAGCGCCGCGAGCGTGGAGCCCGCCATCAGCAGACCCCAGTCGTTGCCGCGGTCGGAGCGGAAGTTGCCGAGGAACTGCATGATCTGCGTCAGATCCGGGTTGGTGATCGTCAGGACCGGCCACACGTACGCGTTCCAGTAGGCGAGGTACGAGCCCATGCCCATCACGACGAACGGTGCGATCGACTGCGGGAGGAACACGCGCAGGAAGATCTGGAACCTCGAGGCCCCGTCGATGAGGGCCGCCTCCTCCACCGCCACCGGGAAATTCAGGTAGAACTGCCGGAGGAAGAACATCTGGGCGGCGCTCGCGGCGCCCGGGATGATCAGCACCGCGAGCGTGTCGAGCATCCCGAGGGCCGTCACGACCTGGAACGAGGTCAGCAGGATCGCCATCGCCGGCACGAACATCGGGATGATGAAGTAGATCCACCACAGCCGCTTGCCGGTGAACTCCAGGCGCGCGAACGCGTAGGCCGCCATCGAGTTGACGACCAGCGCGAGCGCGGTGAAGGCGAGCGCGCCGATGAAGGTGATGAGGATCGCCCGCACGAACTGCGGGTCTGCGGCGATGTCGGCGTAGTTCTGCCACCGCCACACATCGGGGAAGAACTGGAACGGGTCGCGGAGGACCTCGGTCTTGCCCTTGAAGCCGGCGATGGCCATCCAGGCCAGGGGGAACAGGATGCTGAGACTGATCAGCACGATCAGGATCGCCTTGAGGATGCGGATCGGGAGCGGAGACTTCACTTCGTGACCTCGGGGTTCAGCCGTCGACGGCTTTGTCGGAGTTGATCAGGCGGAAGATGACGGCGGAGATGGTGCCGAGCACCACGAAGAGCAGCAGGGCCGCCGTCAGCGAGAAGCTCGTCGCGTACGGCGTGCCGTCGCGGAACGAGTTGAAGATGAAGAGGTTCGGGGTGGTGGTCGCATCGACGGGCCCGCCGTTCGTCATGATCAGCGGCAGATCGAGCATCTGGATGGCGGCGACCACACCGGTGACCAGGAGGTACAGCGAGACGTTCTTCAGCAGCGGGATCGTGATGAACCAGGTCCGCTGGAACCAGTTCGCCCCATCGAGCTCGGCGGACTCGTAGTAGCTGTCGGGGATGTCGAGGAGCCCCGCGAGCATGATGAGCGTGGTCACGCCGAACCCGAGCCAGATGCCCGGCACCGCGATCGCGGGGAGGGCGAGCGACGGGTCGTTGAGCCAGTTCACCGGACCGAGGTTCACCAGGCCGAGGAACCAGTTCGCGAAGCCCTGGTCCTGGTAGATGAAGACGAACAGGACGGACGCGACGACCGTCGAGATCGCGGCCGGGATGTAGACGGTGGTCTTCATCCATCCGGCGGCCTTCTTGCTGAGCGTCTTGATGAAGCTCGCCACCAGGAGCGAGATCACCAGGCCCGCGGGCACCGTCAGGACGACGTAGTAGAGACCGACGCCGATCGACTTCCAGAACTTCTCCGACTGCAGCACGTACAGGTAGAACTGGAGGCCCACGAATTCGGCCGGCTTGTAGAAGTTGATCTTGAAGAGCGACAGGTACACGGCGTAGATGAGCGGCCAGATCACGAAGATCGCGAGCAGGATGCCCATCGGCGCGATCATCAGGTACGCCGTCACGTTCGACCGCAGGTGCTTCGCGGTCGGCGGATTCCGCCGTCGCCTGCGCCGACCGGTCGGTGCGATGGGCACCTCCTGCTGGAGCAGAGGGCCGGGGAGCGCCATATCCGTCGTCGACATGTCCGCCATCCTTCCGTGGGAGGGCCGGTGCCCGGGTGTGCCGGGCACCGGCCGGTGAGCGTCCGCCCGCTAGTTGCCGGGACCGGTTCCGGCGAGCGACTGCTTCTGGATCACGTCGTTGATCGACGCGTTCGCCGTCTTGAGCGCATCGCCCACGCTGGCGTTCCCCTTCATCGCCGATTCGATCGCGGTGCCGAAGGCGAGCGAGATGTCCCAGGGGTAGCCGGGCTCCTGCTTGCCGTTGGGCACGATCTTGTCGGAGATGATCTTCATGAAGGGATCGCTCGAGGCATCCGGGTCACTGGCGAGGGCCTCGTCGACCGACGTGCGGACCGTGAACTTCGAGTAGCCGCTCGTCTTGAAGAAGTCGGCCATGATCGCCGGGTCCCCCGCGAGCAGGTAGTTCACGAAGCTCGCAGCATCCTTCGGGTTCTTCGACTTCGCGTCGACCGTGAGCGTCCAGCCCCCGAGGGTGGCGGTCGTCTTGCTCATGTCGCCGTCGATCGAGGGGAACGGGGCGACCGCCGTGTTGGCCACCATCTTCGGGAAGTCGTTCTTCAGCTGGCCGACCGCCCACGATCCGTCCGCCATCATCGCGACCTCGCCGTTGCCGTACGGGGAGGCGTCCGCGTAGCCGACCTTCGGCTGCTGCGGCATGAGCCCGCCCTTGTAGAGGTCTTTGTAGAAGTTCAGCAGATCCTCGTAGCACGGCTTCGTCGCCTCGGCCTTGGACCAGTCGCCGTTGATCGGCAGCTGTCCGCACGCGTTGTACTGCAGACCCCAGCTGGACCACCCGAGGTCGGCCGCGACAGAGGCGATGGTCATCCCCTTCACCTTGCCCGTGGTGAGCTTCTTGGCCCACTCGATCAGCTCCGCCCAGGTCTTGGGCGGCGAGCTCGGGTCGAGACCGGCGGCCTTGACGAGGTCGGTGCGGTAGTAGAGCACCGTCGAGGGCTCGACCAGCATCGGATAGGCGTAGTTCTTGCCGTCCACCTGGACGAAGCTCTTCACGTTGTCCTTGATGTCGGCGAACGCCTTCGCCGGGAGGTACTTGTCGAGATCGACGAACTGGCCGTTGGCGACGCCGGCGGCGATGTTCCCGTAGTTCGTGGTGGCGATGTCGGGCTGCTTGCCTGCCGCCTGCGCGGCCTTCAGCTTCTGCTGCCAGGTGTCGGCCGGGACCACGACGTAGTCGACCTGCACCTTCTTCTGGCTCTTGTTGAACGCGTCGACGTACTTCTTGAACCACGCTTGCTGGTAGTCCTCGAACTTCTGCTGCCAGAAGATGACGTGGGTCGTGCCATCACCGCCCGACGTGCCTCCGCCGCCGCCCGAACATCCGGCGAGCATCATGCCTGCGGCGGCGACGGCCGCCACGGCCGCGATCAGCCTGCTCTTCTTCATTCGTCCTCCTCGGGAACACGGCTCCTCTGTGAGCCGTCGCTGTGGCCGGTCGTCGACCGGATCATGGTGCCGAGCCGGTGGTTCGCCATGCCGCTGCGGATCACCGTCGATCTCGTTGCTGGCCAGAGTAGACGAAATCGATTTCAAGTGCAATCGGGCATGCGGCGGCGCTCCGAAGCAGCGGCGGTCGGCGACGTCTTGTGCCATCAAAGCTGTATCGATTTCACAACGGCGTCACGGTCGCTTGTCGAGGTCCACCCGGAACCAGAACACGTTGTACGGGCCCCACAGCGACATCGAGAAGAAGATCCGCCGACCGCCGTCGGCGACATAGCGCGGATTCATGAACGGTGCGTACAGCCCGGGGTAGTCCGCGGCCGAGGCCAGAGTGAGGGGGTCGCCCCACGGTCCCCACGGTGTCACTCCCTCGCGGATGTACGCGTTCCCTCCGTCGGAGTACGTCATGAGCCACCGCTCGAGATACGGCGACCACATCACCGACAGCTCGCCGATGGTGCCGTCCAGCACGGTCGCGGCGTCCGCCATCGCATGGCTCCAACGCGGCGATCCGTCCGCCTGTGTGCCGGCGAAGTACGTGTAGGCGTCCTCGTCCTCCACCGATCTCCGATCCGCGGGCACCCGCATGAGCTCCACGTGCCCGAAGCGTCCGGCGGGGATGGCCCAGAAGTACACGTAGTCGACGCCGCCCTCGGTGACGCGGGCGGTCGCGACCTGGATGAAGTTCGAGTCGCCGGGCCACCGTGGGGCCTTGAGCGCGGTCCACGTCCGCCCCTGATCGGTGGAGCGGGCGAGTGCGGCGTGGTTCGCATCCCACGCGCCGGGCTCGCCCCAGTACGACACCGACATGTAGAAGACGTAGAGGGCGCCGTCGACCTCGAACCCGTACGTCGGGATCTTCGTCACCTCACCGGTACCGTCATTCGCGTCGTGGTCGCCCTCCACCATCGCCCCGGCTTCGCCGAACTCGTCGGTGTGCCAGCCGCTGAAGTCGATCCCATCGGACGGATCGGCGTCCTCGGTCCACGCGACGACGTTCGAGCGCCAGTTCTCCCCCTGGCCCCCGTAGGCGTCCGCGGCACGCTCGCCGAACGTGTCGCCGAAGAAGAAGAACGTCTTGTCGCCGATGTTGGCCATCGATCCCAGATCGGTGCCGGCGACGGACACCGTCGCGGTGTCGTTCATCGCGCCCGGGCCGGTGAGCTGGGCGATCTGGGTCAGCCCGCTCACCCCGGCGAGCACGAAGGGCTTGTCCTGATCCGTGGTCACCGGCACGCTGCCCGTGTGCGCACCGGGCCCTCCGCAGCCGCTCAGCATGAGAGCGGAGAGGACGGCGACGACGGCGACGGCTCGTCGGGGGTGGAAGGCGCGACGGACATGATCCTCCTCGATCGTCATGCGCCCAGCCAATCACGAAATCGATTTCAGATCGAGTCCGAGATCACACGGCGGGTGCGGGCAGCGCATCCCGCCCGCTCACATCGCGGCGGTGCCGCCCCGCTCGTCCGTGTCGCCGTCCGCGTGCGCGTCGCCCGCCGGCGGAAGCGGATGCCGCGGCCGCCACAGCACGACATCCGTCGCGCGGCGGACCCGGGTCCCGTGGCGGAGGGTCACGACGGCCCCGGTCGCGCCGGCGGCGAACACGCGGGCGCCGGGCCTGCTCTCCACCTCGATGCGGACGCGGGCCTCCAGCGACTGCACGCGCACGTGCAGCTCGCGCACGCGGTCCTCGAGCTCGAGGATGCGGGCGATGGCGGGCAGGCTCATCCCGTCCGCCGACATCCGGGCCACCTCGCGCAGCTGGTTGACGTGTCGCATCGAGTACCGGCGCGAGCCGCCCTGCGTGCGCCACGGCACGACGAGGCCGAGCCGGTCGTACTGGCGGAGCGTCTGCGGGTGCATGCCCGACAGCTCGGCCGCCGCGGCGATCGCGAAGACCGGCGAGTCCTCGTCGAGCTCGTCGTCCGGCGTCATGCCCGTCACCCCCTCGCTCAGAATGTCAGCCCTGCGCCTTGGCCATGAGCTCGGCGCGCGGGTTCTCCTTCGGCTCGAGCTCCTGATACCGCTCGAGCGCCTCGCGGGCGGCGTCATCCAGGTGCGAGGGCACCGCCACCTGCACCTCGGCGAGCAGGTCGCCCGTCCCCTTCGCGGTCTCGACCCCGCGGCCCTTCACCCGCAGCACGCGTCCCGACGGCGTTCCCGGCGCGACGCGCAGCTTGACCGGCCCGCCCCCGAGGGTCGGGACCTCGATCGTGGCGCCGAGCGCCGCCTCCGTGAACGTCACGGGGACCACGACGCGGAGGTTGAGGCCCTCGCGCGTGAAGACCGGATGCGGCCGCACCGCGACCGTCACCACGATGTCGCCCGCCTCGCCGCCGTTCGGCGACGGGCGGCCGCGGCCGCGCAGGCGGATCTTCTGCCCGTCGGACACGCCCGCCGGGATCTTCACCTTGAACGGCTTGCCGTCCTCCCCCTGGAGGGTGATGGTCTCGCCCTTGGTCGCGGTGACGAAGTCGATCGTCGTGCGGGCCGTGACGTCGCCGCCCTTGGTGGGGCCGCCGTATCCGCGGAAGCCGCCGGTGGGCTGCCCGAAGCGGCCCGAGCCGAACGAGCCGCCCGGCTGCTGGCCGAACATCGAGAAGATGTCCTCGAAGTCGCCCGACGTCTGGAAGCGCGTCCCGCCGCCCCGGCCCTGCCCGAACATGCTGAAGACGTCCTCGAAACCGCCGGCACCCTGCCCGCCGGCGGTGAAGCGGGCGCCGGAGCCCATCGCGCGGATCTGGTCGTACTCCGCCCGCTGCTCGGCGTCGGAGAGCACCGAGTACGCCTCGCTGATCTCCTTGAACTTCGCCTCCGCAGTGGCGTCGCCCTGGTTGGAGTCGGGATGGTACTTGCGGGCGAGCTTGCGATAGGTCTTCTTGAGGTCCGCCTCGCTGACGTCCTTGGACACCCCGAGCGTCTTGTAGAAGTCCTTGTCGAACCAGTCCTGGCTGGCCATGGATGCTCCTCCCGGGGCTTATTCGGCCGGCACCGCGACGACGACCTTCGCAGGGCGCAGCTCGACGGATCCGAGCCGGTAGCCCGTCTCCACGACCTCGAGGATCGTCGGCTCGGCGACACCGGGCGTCGGCTGCTGGAAGATCGCCTCGTGCTGCTGCGGGTCGAAGACCTCGCCCGCGGCACCGTAGGTCGTCACGCCCATCCGCTCCACGACGGCGCGGATCTTCTCCGCGATCGCGAAGAACGGGGTGCCCTCGACGAGGTCGCCGTGCTTCTCGGCGCGGTCGAGGTCGTCGAGCACCGGGAGCAGGCCCTTGGCCGCGGCGCCCTGGGCGCGCTCGGCCTCGACCTCGCGCTGCTCCTCGGTCCGTCGCCGGTAGTTGGCGTACTCCGCCTGGAGGCGCTTGAGGTCGTTGAGCAGCGCCGACTCGAGGTCGGCCAGCACGGCGTCCTCGGCCGCGGCGTCCGAGTTCTGCGGCGCGCCGAGGATGTCGTCCACCGTCAGCTCGCCGTCGTCCCCCTGCGGGTCGGGGCCGGAGGCGTGCGCCTCCGACCCCTCTCCGCCGAGGACCTCGTCGCCGCGCTCCTCTTCGGGGCCGGGCTGTTCGAAGTCCTTGTCCGACATGTCCTACTTCTTCTCGTCCTCGTCGTCGACGACCTCGGCGTCGATGACGTCCTCCTCGGGGTTCGGCACCTCGCCGTTGCCCGGGTCGGCCACGGTCGGGTCGCCCTGCTCGCCGGCCGCCTGCGACGAGGCGTAGATGGCCTCGCCGAGCTTGCCCTGGCTCTGGTTGAGCGTGTCGAACGCGGCCTTCACCGCGTCGTCGTCGTCGCCCGCGAGCGCCGTCTTGAGAGCGTCGACGTCCGCCTGCACGCTCTCCTTGACCTCGGCCGGCAGCTTGTCGTCGTTGTCCTTGATGAGCTTCTCGATGGAGTACGAGAGCGTCTCGGCCTGGTTGCGCACCTCGGCCGACTCGCGGCGCTTCTTGTCCTCAGCGGCGTGCTCCTCGGCCTCGCGCACCATGCGGTCGATGTCCTCCTTGGGGAGGCTCGAGCCGCCGGTGATCGTCATCGACTGCTCCTTGCCGGTGCCCTTGTCCTTCGCGGACACGTGCACGATGCCGTTGGCGTCGATGTCGAACGTGACCTCGACCTGCGGGATGCCGCGGGGCGCGGGCGCGATGCCGGTCAGCTCGAACGTGCCCAGGGGCTTGTTGTCGCGCGTGAAGTCGCGCTCGCCCTGGAAGACCTGGATCGCGACCGATGGCTGGTTGTCGTCGGCGGTCGTGAAGGTCTCGCTGCGCTTGGTCGGGATGGCGGTGTTGCGCTCGATGAGCTTCGTCATGATGCCGCCCTTCGTCTCGATGCCGAGGCTCAGGGGGGTGACGTCGATCAGCAGCACGTCCTTGCGCTCGCCCTTGAGGACGCCGGCCTGCAGGGCGGCGCCGACGGCGACGACCTCGTCCGGGTTCACGCCCTTGTTGGGCTCCTTGCCGCCGGTCTCCTGCTTCACGAGCTCGGTGACGGCCGGCATGCGGGTCGATCCGCCGACGAGCACGACGTGGTCGATGTCCTCGACCTTGATGCCGGCCTCGCGGATGACGTCCGAGAACGGCTTCTTCGTGCGGTCGAGGAGGTCCTTGGTGAGGTCCTCGAACTTGGCTCGCGTGATCGTCTCGGAGAGCGACACCGGGCCGGAGTCCGTCAGCGACAGGTACGGCAGGTTGATGCTCGTGGACGTGGAACTGGAGAGCTCCTTCTTCGCCTGCTCGGCCGCCTCCTTGAGCCGCTGCAGCGCGATCTTGTCACCCGAGACGTCGACGCCGGTCGTGTCCTTGAACTGCTTGATCAGGTAGTCGACGAGCCGCTGGTCCCAGTCGTCGCCGCCGAGGCGGTTGTCACCCGCGGTCGCTCGCACCTGGATCGTGGAGAAGTCGTCGTCCTTGCCCACCTCGAGGAGGGACACGTCGAATGTGCCGCCACCGAGGTCGAAGACGAGGATCAGCTCGTCCTCCTTGCCCCGATCGAGGCCGTAGGCGAGCGCGGCCGCGGTGGGCTCGTTGATGATGCGCAGGACGTTGAGGCCCGCGATCTCACCGGCCTCCTTGGTGGCCTGACGCTCGGCGTCGTTGAAGTACGCGGGGACCGTGATGACGGCATCCGTCACCGCGTCGCCGAGGTACTGCTCCGCGTCGCGCTTCAGCTTCTGCAGGATGCGCGCCGAGATCTCCTGCGGCGTGTAGCGCTTGCCGTCGATCTCCTGCGTCTTCCAGTCGGTGCCCATGTGGCGCTTGACCGAGGTGATGGTGCGGTCGACGTTCGTGACGGCCTGGCGCTTGGCGGTCTCACCGACGAGCACCTCGCCGTCCTTCGTGAAGGCGACCACCGACGGGGTGGTGCGGAAGCCCTCGGCGTTCGCGATGACCTTGGGCTCGCCGCCCTCGAGGACGGCGACGACCGAGTTGGTCGTACCGAGGTCGATTCCCACTGCACGTGGCATGTGTCTCTCTTTTCTGTCGGTTTCCGAAGCTCTGGGGGCTCAGTGCAAACCTGAGCCGCGTTGGCTCAAGCGTACGCGCGGGCGGCGTCCCGTGTCAAATGAACTTGATATGAACCGGCTCAACTTTCGACCCTCTCCATCCGGCGAACCTGGCTCATTCATCGGTCGCACATGGCCGGTACGGCCGGGGTCAGGTCCGCACCGACGCCGTCACCGTGAACGTCGGGTTCCGGGCGATCTCGCGCGTCGGACCGACCAGGCGCTCCAGCGCCGGACGGTAGCGCAGGTGCGAATTCCACACGGCTCGCAGCTCACCGCCAGGGGCGAGCACACGGCCGGCGTCGGCGAAGAGCTTGAGCGCGATGCCCGGGTGCACGGTCGCGCCGATGTGGAAAGGCGGATTCAGCACGATGAGGTCGGCCGAGGCATCCGGCTCGTCGCCGAGCGCATCGTCGCGCACCACTTCCACCAGTTCGGCCGCACCGTTCGCCGCAGCGGTCGCCCGAGCGGATGCCACGGCCGCCGCCGACTGGTCGGTGGCGAGCACCGTGATGCCGCGGCGCCGCGCCAGCTCGACGGCGAGCACCCCGGTCCCGCAGCCGAGGTCGATCGCGCGCTCCGCGCCGGGCCGCGCGTCGTCGAGGTGCGCGACGAGGAAGCGCGTGCCGATGTCGACCGCGGGGCCGGCGAAGGCCGCGGCGTGCGCCACGATCGTGAGTCCGGTCTCGGCGTCGATCCGCGTGCGCGGCCAGGCCGACGCACGCGGTCGCGCGGGGTCCGCGGCGATCAGCACCCGCGCCTTCTGCCGCGCGTGGGTGACGTCGACGCGACCGAAGTGGCGACGCAGCACGTCGTTCATCGCCGTGGTCATGTGCTTGACCATGCCGCCCGCGAAGACCCGCACGTCAGGGCGAGCCCACCGCGCGATCGCCTCGGCGATCTCGTCCAACGCGTCGAGCGAACGCGGCAGCCGCAGCAGAACGACCTGCGCGCCGGAGAGCAGCGACTCGTCGAGACCGAGCGAGACGTGCGCGTCGGACAGGCCGAACCGCTCGGCGTTCGCGGCGAGCGCCCGCTCCCCGGACAGCGGATCCTGGTGGGTACGGATGCCGCGGACGCCGTGCCGCGCGGCGGCGCCCAGGGTCAGCGCCCCGTACCCGTCGCCGATCACGGCGAGCCCTCCGGGGGCCGCCGCGCCGAGCGCGTCGGCGGCCTCGTCCAGGAGGAGCCGATCGGCGGCGTCCGCTGCGTACAGGTTCTCGGCCTCGACGTCGGGCCACCGCGACAGCGCCGCGAAGTCGAAGTCCATGCTCCCCACGCTAGGCGCTGCGTCCTGGTCGCGCTGTGCTCCAGGATGGGAGGGTGAGCCTGCCGTGGGAGTTCCATCCGGTCGACGGCGGACGTACGCGCCTCGACCTGCTGCGCGAGGACGACCTGGACGCCCTGCACGCCATCCAGTCCGACCCGGAGGTGTGCCGCTATCTGCTGTACGAGCCGCGGACCCGCGACGAGGTGGAGCGTCGCATCGCAGAGGACTCCACGGCGGTGCGCCTGGAGAAGAACGACGACTACGTGCAGCCCGCGATCCGCGACCTCGACGGCACGCTCCTCGGCACGATGTACTTCCACCTCACGAGCGTCGACGACCTCACCGCCGAGATCGGCTGGCTCCTCGGGACGCCGCACCAGGGGAGGGGCCACGCGCGCGAGGCCGCCGAGCTCGTGCTCGAGCAGGCGTTCGACGAGGTCGGGCTGCACCGCGTGTACGCCGAGCTCGATCCGCGCAACGCGGCATCCGTCGCCCTGTGCCTGCGGCTCGGGATGCGGCACGAGGCGCACTTCGTGGAGCACATGCGGTTCAAGGGCGAGTGGGCCGACACCGGTGTGTACGCGATCCTCGACCACGAGTGGCGGGCGCGCCGCGCCTGACGCCTGATCCGCGCACGCCGGAGTGCCGATAGCCTGACCGTGCGTCGCAACGCGGCGACGCGGCATCCGCCCCTCGGCACCCCCGAGCCGGTGCACCGCTCGTTCACCGAAGGACCCTAGCGTGACGAACATGCAGCCCGAACAGCCCGCATCGCACGTCCCGGCATCCGCGGAGGCGCCTCCCGCCGCGGCCAACACCGGCGCCCTCGGTGCGATCGGAGAGGTGTTCGCCGAGGCGGGGTCCGAGCGGCCCATCCCGCGCAGGCAGGTCGTGTCATGGGCGTTCTGGGACTGGGCGACGCAGCCGTTCAACTCCGTGCTGCTGACGTTCGTTTTCGCGACGCTGTACCTCGTCTCCGACCACATGCTCCCGGCGAATATCGCGAAGCTCGCGGACACGGACCCCGTGAAGGAGCGGGCGCTCGCCGACCTGTCCAGCGGCTACGGCCTCGCGACGACGGTCGCGGGGCTGCTCATCCTGCTGCTCGCGCCGGTGCTCGGCCAGTCCTCCGACCGCAACGGACGCAAGAAGCGGTGGCTGTTCGTCTTCACGATGCTGCTGGTGCTGCTCCAGTTCGCGCTGTTCTTCGTGCGCGCCGATCCCGCGTACTTCTGGTACGGCGCCATCGTGCTCTCGGTGGGCGCCGTGGTGTCCGAGATCGCCGGCGTCAACTACAACGCGATGCTCGTCCAGGTGTCCACGCCGAAGACCATCGGCAAGGTCAGCGGCCTCGGCTGGGGTCTCGGCTACATCGGCGGCATCGTCATGCTCACGATCGTCGTCATCCTGACGCAGCTGAACTGGTTCGGCATGGACACGTCGGACGGGCTCGCCTACCGGCTCATCGCCGTGATGTGCGCGGTGTGGACGATCGTCTTCTCGATCCCCCTCTTCCTCAACGTCCCGGAGGCGCCGCCGGCGGGCACCGGGGTGCGGGTGAACTTCTTCGTCGCCTACGGGGTGCTCGTCAAGGACATCGTGGCGCTCTTCAAGACGCACCGACCCACGTTCTGGTTCCTCCTCGCGAGCGCCGTCTACCGCGACGGCCTCGCGGGCGTGTTCGCGTTCGGCGGCATCCTCGCCGCCGTGGCCTTCCACTTCTCCGCGAACGAGGTGCTCATCTTCGCGATCGCCGCGAACGTGGTGGCCGGCGTCTCGACGATCCTCGCCGGGCGGGCGGACGACCGGTTCGGGGCTCGGGCGGTCATCATCTTCGCGCTCAGCGGTCTCGTGGCGATGGCGCTCCTCGTGTTCCTGCTGCACGACACCGGGAAGATCGTGTTCTGGATCGGCGGCCTCGTGCTGTCCGCGTTCGTGGGGCCGGCGCAGGCGGCGAGCCGGTCCCTCCTCGCGCGCGTGACGCCCGAGGGGATGCAGGGCGAGATCTTCGGCCTCTACGCCACGACGGGGCGCGTGGCGAGCTTCATCTCGCCCGCGATGTGGACGCTGTTCATCACGATCTTCGGCGCGACGGTGTGGGGAGTCCTCGGCATCGGCATCGTGCTCGCCGCGGGCCTGATCCTCCTGCTGTTCGTCCGATTCCCCGCGTCGGTGCGCGCGAACGACTGAGCGGCTCCGCTACCGCGGCCAGGACGCGGCGAGCTTCGTCAGCAGCCGGGCCAGCTCGGACCGTTCCTCGTCGGTGAAGGCATCGAGCGCGCGCTGCACGGCCTCGCGGCGGTCACCGCGGAATCCGCGCAGGATCGCCGCCCCCTCGTCGGTCAGGACGATGCGCGTCCGGCGCGCGTCGTCGGGATCCGCCTCGCGACGGACGAGACCCAGATCGACGGACTGCTGCACGAGACGCGACGCGCGGGGCTGATCGACGCCGATGCGGTCGGCGAGCTCGCTCACCGACAGAGGGCCGGATGCCGCGGCCAGCGCCTCGAGCAGCCGCAGCCGCGCGGGGCCCGCGAACCGTCCGTGCGCGCCCGCCATCCACGGGGGCGCGCCCTGCGGCCAGCCGCGCCCGTCCATCGCACCGGGACCGAAGCCGCCGCGCCCCCATGGGCCGCCGCGGCCGTGCGGGCGGGAGGACGGGTCGTGGTCGTGATCGTGGTCGTGCCCGTGGGCTGAGGCATCCGGCCCGTGATGGCGGGCGTCGTGCATGCCGCTCTCGGCCCACGGCGGGCGCGGGCCGCGACGGCCGCGGAGCGTGGCCAGCGCCGCGGCGATCGCCTCGGCGGGGTCGGCTGGTCGATCGGAAGACGTCACGGAACGAATTTACATGCGACTTGACATGTATTCCTAATGCATGTCACACTACATGTACATGCGATATGACAACTATCGCGCAGAGAATGGTCGCCGGGAGCGGCCAGACGAAAGGACTTCCCATGGAGAACGACGAACAACTCCCCACAGACACACCGCACGACGACGATGGTGCCGAGCGCACCGCCGACGCCGCCGGCACACCGACCGAGCGCCCGCTGGGCTCCTGGCTGCGCCTGGTCGACGCGCTCATCACCCGCGAGTTCGCGCGCACGCTCGAGAACGAGGGTGTGGGCCGCCGGGACTGGATGGTGCTGAACGCACTCTCCGGCGCGATCGAGATGCCCGGGCTCGCCGAGCGTCTCGCGCGGCGCGGCAAGCACCTGCGCCGGCTCGAAGAGCGCGGCTGGGTCGCCCCGGCGGGCGACGGCACCTGGTCGCTGACCGACGAGGGCCGCGCCGCGCAGGAGCGGCTCAGCACTCTCGTCGCCGGCATCCGCGAGAAGGTCGCGGGCGCCGTCTCACCCGAAGAGTTCGCCACGATGACCGCCTCGCTCGAGGCGATCGCCCGCGAGCTCGGCGGCGACGAGATCTCGTGGCCCGGCCGCGGGTTCGGCGGTCGCGGCTTCGGCAAGGGCTTCGGCGGTCGCGGATTCGGTCCGGACTTCCGCGGCCACGAGCCCGGCTTCGGACCCCGCTTCGGCGGCTTCGGTCCCGCTGGTCGCGGCTTCGGCCCGGGCCGCGGCTTCGGCCCGGGCCGCGGTCCCTGGCAGGACTTCGGTCCGGATGCCGAGGATGTCGACGCCCCGCACCGCCCGCAGCCCATGGACGGACCCAACCTGCACCGCGGGTTCGGTCCGGGCGGCGACCCCCGCCACCCGCATCCCCACGGCCACGGCAACGGACACGGCTACCGCTACATGCGGGACGCCGACCCGGAGCGCGCCGGCCATGGCGGCCACGGCCACGGGCACGACGGCCACGGCTGCGAGCCCCACGGCGAGCACCCGCACCACCGCAGCCACGGCAAGGCGCGGCGCGCGGCCGAGCACGGCTACGAGCGTGGCTTCGCGGCTGGGTTCGCGGCTGGGTTCGCGGCTGGGTTCGCGGCCGGTCGTCGGCCGGAACCGAACGACCCGGCCGTCTGATCCGGAAGGGCCGAGTCGAGGAGGGGTGCGATCCGCGAGGATCGCACCCCTCCGTCACGTGCGCGGCTCAGCGACCGACGGCACCGGCATCCGACACCCCGACGTCCGTGAGGTGGAAGTTCTGGGACGACCGGGATGCGGTCGGCCCGCGCTGACCCTGGTAGCGGTTGCCGTACGGCCCGGAGCCGTACGGGTTCTCAGCCGCGGACGACAGCCGGAAGAAGCACAGCTGTCCGATCTTCATCCCCGGCCAGAGCTTGATCGGGAGGGTCGCGACGTTGGAGAGCTCGAGGGTGACGTGTCCAGAGAAGCCGGGGTCGATGAATCCTGCCGTCGAGTGCGTGAGGAGCCCGAGGCGCCCGAGCGACGACTTGCCCTCGAGGCGTGCGGCGATGTCGTCGGGCAGCGACACGAGCTCGAACGTCGAGCCGAGGGCGAACTCGCCGGGGTGGAGGATGAACGGCTCGTCCGGCGCGACCTCGATGAGGTGGGTGAGGTCGGGCTGATCCTGCGCGGGGTCGATGAACGGGTACTTGTGGTTGTCGAAGAGCCGGAAGTAGCGATCGAGCCGTACGTCGACGCTCGAGGGCTGGACCATCTCGGGGTTCCAGGGGCTGAGACCGATCCGCTCGGCGGCGATCTCGGCGCGGATGTCGCGGTCGGAGAGCAGCACGGCATCAGCCTAGCGGCGGCGGGGAGAGCCGCTCCCGGGCGCCGCGCGTGCAGAACTCCACAAGAGTCGAGCCGGCGCCGAGGACGACCCGCGTCCTTCCGTGGCAGTCACGGATCGCAGGCCGCGTTCTTGAGGAGTTCTGCACGGGAGTTCTGGTCGCGACGCGGGGCGGCGGGGCCGCCGCCGGCGTCCTGTTATGCTTTCGGGGCGCGGATTCCCGCGCACGGGGCTGTAGTTCAATGGCAGAACATCTGCTTCCCAAGCAGATAGCGCGGGTTCGATTCCCGTCAGCCCCTCCACGAGCACCGACACGCACGGCTCAGGCCGGCAGCGTCGCCGCCTCCGCGTCCAGCGCCCGCACGACGCCTGCCACCGCCGCGCGCCCAGCGCGGTTCGCGCCGACCGTCGACTGCGACGGACCGTAGCCGATGAGGTGGACCCGGGGCTCCGCGGCGACCTGGGTCCCCGTCATGGCGATGCCGCCGCGCTCGTTCCGCAACCGGAGCGGATCGAGGTGCGCGATCGCCGGACGGAACCCCGTCGCCCACAGGATCGCATCGACCGGAGTGAACGTCCCGTCGGCCTCCCGCACCCCGTGGGGCTCGATGGCCGTGAACATCGGCCGTCGCTCCAGCGCACCGCGCGCCTTCGCCGCGAGCGCGTAGGGCGTCCAGGCCAGGCCCGTGTAGCCGACGACGCTTCCCATCGGGTTCCCCGCCTCGACATTCGCGGTGACGCGCGCGATGACGTCTCGGCCGGTCGTCTCGGGAACGAAGTCGCCCTCGAGGAAGACCGGCTCGCGGCGGGTGTACCAGAACGTCCGCGCGACGCGGGAGATCTCCTCCAACTGCTGCACGGCCGAGATCCCGCCGCCGACGACGGCGACGCGCAGCCCCGCGAACTCATCGAGCGACACGTAGTCGCGGGTGTGCAGCTGTCGCCCGAGAAAGCTTCCCTGGCCCGGATAGTCCGCGAGGACCGGCTCGTCCCACGTGCCCGTCGCGTTGATCACGAACCGCGCGACCCAGCTGCCGCCGTCGGTCTCGACGATCAGGTCGCCGTCGGGCGCGGCATCCGCTCGCCGCACGCTCGCGACGTGCACGGGGCGCAGGATCGGCAGTGCGAACTCCCGCTCGTACGCGGCGAAGTAGCGGGGAACGGCGTCACGGCTGGCCTCCGCCGGATCGATCGGCGGCTTCGGCATGCCGGGGAGGTCGAAGATGCCGTTCACGGTCGCCAGCGACAGCGACCGCCAGCGGTGCTGCCACGCCCCGCCGGCGGCCGTCGACGCATCCAGCACGACGAAGGTCCCGTCCGCCGCGGGCTCCGAGAGCGCGCTCGCGAACCCGCGACGCTGCAGGTGGTACGCGGCCGAGAGCCCGGCCTGGCCCGCCCCGATGACCACGACGGTGGCACGGCGCGGAGGGAGAGGCACGGCCGATGCAACGCCGAACCCCCGCAGGTTCTTCCGCGCCGCCTCCCACATCCCCCGCCCCAGCCCCCGCCACCTGACGTTCATCGGTCGCAACAGGTCGGTGTGCGCACTCCTCGGCCCCTCACAGCGACCCTCTGCGACCGATGAACGGAGGCGGGACGGAAGGAGGAAGGGAGGCGGGCGGGGCTAAGGCGCGGAGAGCCCGCCGAGCCACAGCCCGAAGGATGCCGCCAGGAGCGCGCCCGCCAGCACGCCGAACGCGTTCACGAGCGTCCATCCCCACCGGCGCTGCTGCGCGAGCCGCACGGTTTCGAAGCTCGCCGTGCTGAACGTGGTGTAGCCGCCGAGGAACCCGGTCCCGAGGATGAGCCGCCACTCCGGCGGAAGCGTGTGCGCGAGCGCGAGCCCGGTCACCAGCCCGAGCAGGAACGAACCCGTGACGTTGATGATCGCCGTCCCGACCGGGAAGGCCGCGCGGACGCGACCCTTCACGAACCCGTCGACCACGAACCGGCATCCCGCTCCGACGCCGCCGGCGACGGACAGCGCGACGACCACCCAGAAGCCGGCCATCACACGCTCCTCACCCGAGAACGGTGGAGCGCCGCGCCCAGGGCGATGCCGGCGACGGATGCCGCCGCGCCGACGAGCACCGTCGCGAATGCGTACAGCACGCTCCCGCCGACCTGCGCCGCCTGCAGCAGCCCGTCCGTGTCGAGGGCGAACGTGCTGTAGGTCGTGAAGCCGCCGAGGACGCCGGTGCCCGCGAACAGCCGGATCGCGCGGCGTCCGCCGTGGTCTTCACCGCGCCTCACCAGCGCCTCGAGCAGCCACCCGAGCAGGAAGGCTCCCGCGACGTTCACGGCGAAGATGGCGACAGGGATGCCGCCCCATGCCGGAATCGCCTGCGCGATCGCGTAGCGGGCGAACGTGCCGATCGCGCCCCCGGCGACCACGAGTCCGATGGCCGTCCACCGCAGGTGCAGCGGCCGGGCAGCGACTCCGGCGACCTCCTCGACCTCGATGTCGGGGTCGAGGGGCAGTTCCCCCTCGGGTTCGGCGTCGGTCATGGGCTCCCATCCCTCCTCGTCGCGCGTGGGCACGGACAATCGGCGAGACAGGGACTGTTGTCGGCGACGCCGAGGTTGTTCACGGTGAGCCCCACCACCGCCGGACCGGGGTCCGGTGACCAGTCTGCCAGACGCCCGCGCCCCCGGCCTGCCGGACCGCCCGGTTCAGGCCACCGGCTCCGCGAACGGCTCGTCGGGGCGGGCGTCGCGGTCGCCGCGGGACCGGGTCGCGGCATCCGCGCGCGCAGCGGCACGTACGGCGCCGATGCTCGCGAGGATCACCAGCGCGATGCCCACGACCTCGAGCCACGACAGCCGCTGGTGGAGGATCAGGAGTCCGGCGATCGACGCCGTCGCCGGCGAGAGGCTCATCAGGATGGCGAAGGCGGATGCCGCGAGCCGCCGCAGCGCGATGAGCTCCAGCGCGTACGGGATCGTGCTGGACAGGACCGCGACCGCCGCGCCCAGCCCGAGCACCTCGGGGCGGAAGAGCGCCGCTCCCCCCGCCGCAATGCCGACCGGGAGCGACAGGACGGCTCCCGCCGCCATCGCGAGCGCGAGGCCGTCGAGCCGCGGGAACGCGCGCCCCACGCGGGCGGACGACAGGATGTACAGCGCCCACGTCGCCGCCGCGCCGAGGGCGAACAGGACGCCGAGGGGGTCGAGCCGGTCCCATCCGCCGCCCCCCAGCGCGAGGACGCCCGCGAACGCGAGCAGTGCCCACAGCCACGCCGAGGCGCGCCTGCTCGCGAGGATGGAGAGCACGAGCGGCCCGAGCACCTCGATCGTCACCGTCACCCCGAGCGGCAGTCGCGAGAGGGCGAGGTAGAACAGCCCGTTCATGAGGGCGAGCGTCGCGCCGAACCCCAGCACCGCCAGCCAGTTGGCGCGGCCGTGTCCGCGGAGGGAGGGGCGCGCGATCACCAGGAGCACGATCGCCGAGAAGACCAGGCGCAGCATGACCATGCCCAGCGGACCGGTCTGCGGGAAGAGGACCACGGCGACCGACGCGCCGACCTCCTGACACGCCATCCCGACCACGATGAACAGGACGGCCGTGGTCGCGCCGCGGGCCCCCGGGGGCGATGCGCTCACTTGCAGATCGCTCGGGCGGCGATCGCCTGGTGATACGTCTCCGGCGTCCACGGCATGCCCGAGGCGGGCGTCTTCTGGCCCTTCGCCGGCGCGGCCTTGGAGGCGATGGCGGCGAGCTCCCAGGCCAGGTAGAGCGCCGTGGTCGCGCCCGCCGAGGAGTTGTTGAGCACGACGGCGACCGTGAGCCCCGATACCGGATCGGAGAAGGCGGCCGTCAGATACCCCGGGATCTCCCCGTACTGCCCGACGAGCGGGCCCGCCATGATCGCGCCGCCGCCCGCCGTGAACCACGACGGCGCCCCCTTGTAGACGGGCAGGCCGTTCACGAAGCGCTTCTTGTCGTGGATGAGCGCACCGCTCGCGAGCGCGCGCACATACGTCCCGACGTCGTCGATGTCGGACACGACGCCGGAGTCGGCCGAGCCGATCGACGCCGAGAGGTCGGTGATGTCGGTCGGGTTCTTGCAGTCCAGCGCGCCCTTGGCGTCCTTCGGCGTGTAATAGCCGCCGAGGGCCGTGGACGCTCCGACCACCGGCGCCCCCGGACTGTCGCCCGGCAACGCCGTGGCGTGCAGCCCCAGCGGGGAGGTCACATAGTGGCTCACGAGGCTCGCGAGCGTCTTGCCGGTCGCGCGCTCCAGGGCGATGCCGAGCAGCACGTAGCCCGCATCGGAATCGCTCCACGCGAGTCCGGGGGTCACGCCGTCCTTCATCTTGCCGAGGCCGTAGCTGACCAGCTCCTCGGGGTTCCATTCGCGGTCCGGGTTGCTCAGCCACGAGGCGCGGAGCTGCGCGCCGTAGGAGCCGATCCCGGATGTGCCGTCGCAGAGGTCTTCCAGCGTGACGTCCTTCAGCTTGGGCATCCCCCCGACGTACCGCGTGACGCTGTCGTCGAGTTGCACCGTCCCCTGCGCCGCGAGCGACATCAGCACATCGCACGTCATCGGACGCGTGATCGTGCTCGCCCGGAAGGTCATGTCGGTCGACACCGGGGTCTTCCCGCCCGGAGAGGTCGTGCCGAGGCCGTCGACCCAGCTGCCGCTCCAGGGCGCCCAGACGCCCACGATCGCACCCGAGGCGCCGCTGGCGGCCATGGCGTCGGTGACGGCGGACGTCAGGTCCTTCACGGTGGACGACGGCAGCTTCGCCGTCGGGAGGGCCGGCAGCGCGACGGTCGCCGGTCCGCCGACCGAGCACCCGGAGACCACGAGGACGACAGCCAGCGCCGTGGCGAGCGCGGACACGGCCTTCGCCAGACCCGATCGGATCCGCATCATCACCCCCCGATGGTTCTGCACACAGCATTCAAACACACGCCGCTCGACGTTCCCTGCGCTCCGTACGCTGGGGGGATGCCGCACACGTTCGACGCCGAGACCCTCGCCGGGGTGCTCGGCCACATGAATCGAGACCACGCCGCGGACAATCTGCTGATCGTGCGCGCGTTCTCCGATCCGGAGCTGGTCGGGGCCACGATGACCGGGTTCGACGGCGACGGCGGCGTCTGGTCCGCCCGCCGCGTGGACGGCTCAGACGTCGAGGTCCGCGTCCCGTGGCCGGGCGGCGAGATCGCCGAACGCCCCGCCGTGCGGCGTGCGGTCGTCGCGCTGTACGACGCGGCGTGTGCGCGGCTGGGCGTCGAGCCTCGCCCGCACTCGTAGGGAATATTCACTTAGGCTCGCCTTACCTTGAGCTACAGTGAAGGTATGACCGAGCCGATCCCGTTCTCGTCCGCACTCCGGACGCGCTCCAGCGACGCCCACTCCGGGAGCGAGGGGGCGGGGTTCATGGCCGACCTCATCAAAGGCGACGGCACCCGCGACGACTACATCGCCCTCGTGGCGCAGCACTGGTTCGTGTACGAGGCCCTCGAGGACGCCGCCGCCCGGATGCGCCGCGACCCCGTGGCATCCGTCTTCATCTCCGACAAGCTCACGCGCCTGCCCGCGCTGGAGGCGGACCTGGAGTTCCTGATCGGCCCCGGCTGGCGCGAGACCATCCGCCCCCTGCCGACCACGCAGCGCTACGTGGACCGCATCCGCAGGGTCGGTGCGACATGGCCCGGCGGTTTCGTCGCGCATCACTACACGCGATACCTCGGCGACCTGTCCGGCGGCCAGTTCATCGGCAGGCTCATGCAGAAGCGCTTCGGCTTCGACACGAACGGGATCGGCTTCTACCTCTTCGCCGACATCGCAGACCCGAAGTCCTTCAAGGACGTCTACCGCGAGCAGCTCGACGCCGCACCGTGGGACGACGCGGAGAAGGAGCGGGTGATCGAAGAGGTCCTCCTCGCGTACCGCTTCAACACCGAGCTGTTCGAGGACCTCGCACGGGCGAAGTCGGAGGCCATCGCGTAGCGCCGGGTGCCGGATCAGGATGCCGCGGCGCGGACCCCGGCCATGAAGCGCTGCACGTCCGGGTCCACGCGGATGTCGCTCGGACGCAGCGGCCGCGAGAGGTAGAGGCCGTCGAGCGCCGTGAGACGCGACAGCGCGACATACGTCTGCCCGGGCGCGAACGCGCCGGAGCCGAGGTCGACGATCGCGCGATCGTACGTCTTGCCCTGCGACTTGTGGATGGTGACCGCCCACGCGAGCCGCAGCGGGAACTGCGTGAACTCCGCCACGATCTCGCGTGAGAGGGCCTTCGAACCCGGGTCGTAGGCGTAGCGGAACCTCTCCCACACGGCCGGCTCCACGTCGTGCTCCTCGCCGTCCACCTCGACCCTGACGCTGTCTCCCGCGATGCGCGTCACGGTCCCGATCGTGCCGTTCACCCATCGCGGCGGCTCCCCGAAGGTGCCGGTGTCGTTGCGCAGGAACATGACCTGGGCCCCGATCTTGAGCTTGAGCTCGACGTCGGCGGGATAGGAGGCGTCCCCGCGCCCGAAATCGCCGTTGATCTCCGCGTTGGCGGTCTGCTCGCGCCCGACGAGCTCGGCCAGGTGCCGGCGGTTGATGCTGTTGACGATGTCGTTGCGGGTCGCCAGCGTGATGATCGGATGCTCGCCGTCGGCCGGGTCCGGGGGCGTGCGCGCGCCGGTGTCGTTGAGGATCTGGGCGATGTCCGCCGTCACCCGTCCGTAGCGCACCGCGTTGAGCATCGCCTTGAAGGCGGGATCGGACTGGCGGTGGATGTCGACGAGCTCGCGGATGTTCAGCCCGGCGCCGTACGAGCCGACGTCCATGAGCCCGTCGCCGCCGACCTCCCCCACCCACACCTTCGCGTCGAAGAACCAGAACGACCGGTAGTGGTCGTCGATGTAGCGCAGCTCGTCGCCGCGGGGAGGCACCGGGGCGAGCTGGTAGGGGTCGCCGAACATCACGACCTGCACACCGCCGAACGGCTCCGCCCGGCGGCCGCGGGCCTGCCGCAGGGAGCGGTCGATCCCGTCCATGAGATCGGCGTTCACCATGGAGATCTCGTCGATCACGAGCGTGTCGATCGCGTTGAGGATCTTGCGCGTGGCATCCGACTGGTCGATCGGTCCGTTCGCGATCAGCCCGATCGGCAGGCGGAAGAGCGAGTGGATCGTCTGGCCCTCGACGTTCAGGGCGGCGACGCCGGTGGGGGCGCACACCGCGATCTGCTTCGACGTGTTCCAGGCCAGGTGCTGCAGGAGTGTCGACTTCCCGGTGCCGGCGCGTCCGGTGACGAACACGTGCTCACGGGTGTCCTCGATGAGACGGAACAGCGCGTCCTGCTCCGTGGAGAGGGCGGGCGTGCTCATCCTCCCCATGGTAAGCGCGCGGCGATCGGTTACGTCGGGTTGCCGGGCTCCCCGCGTCGTCCCAGCCTGGGCTTCCTAGACTGGACCCGTGGACCAAGGGGCGGTGGACACGGAGCCGGCGGCGTACGCGCCGGCGACCGATGGCGCGCCCGCCGCGTCCCCTCGCACTCCCCGCCTCGGGCGCGACCTCGTGGTCATCGGGCTGATCTGCGCCGCGCTCCTCGCCGGAGTCGCGGTCGGCGGCGTCTTCCTCTACCGCTCGCTGTACAGCCCGACCGCGTTCGTCGGGCGGTATCTCGCGCTGCTCGGAGAAGGCCGCGCGGCGGATGCGCTGCAGGTGCCTGGCGTCGGCATCGATCGCTCCGAGCTGGGCGACGCGAGCCTGCCGCGCAACGCCTCGGATGCACTCCTGCGCCAGGCGGCGCTCGCACCGCTGACCGATGTCGCGGCGGTCTCGGAGGTGGCGAAGGACGGCGTCGTCGAAGTGACGATGAGCTATCGCGCCGGGACCCACCGGGGGACGTCGACGTTCCTCGTGCGCCAGCACGGGTGGATCGGCGTCGTCCCCTCCTGGCGGTTCGCCCGCAGTCCGCTGGCGGTGCTGGATCTGACCGTCCACGGCTCCATGTCGTTCCAGGTCAACGGCTTCGCGATCGACAAGCGGCAGGTGTCTCCGGACGGGGCGAAGGCCGACCCCGCCGCGGATGTGCCCCTCCTCGTCTTCTCCCCCGGCCTGTACTCCGTGCGCGTCGACACGGCGATCGCCAGCTCGCCCGGCGTCGCCGTGCTGTCGGATGCCCCGATGAAGAGCATCCGCACCTCCGTGCAGGCCACCCCGACCTCCGCGTTCGTGAAGGTCGTCCAGCAGCGTGTCCACGAATTCCTCGCCCAGTGCGCCACCCAGCAGGTGCTGCAGCCCACGGGCTGTCCGTTCGGCTACGTCGTCGACAACCGCATCGAGGCCCCGCCGACGTGGTCCATCGCGAAGCAGCCGACGGTGGCGCTGCAGCCCGACGGAGAGGGGTGGCGGATCGCGCCGGCGGCCGGCACCGCGCACATCGTGGTCGACATCCGTTCGATCTACGACGGCTCGCTGAGACACGTGGATGAGGACGTCCCGTTCGACATCGCCGGCTCGATCGACGTCGGGCCCGATGGCACGGCGTCGATCCGCGTCACCTCACCCGACTTCGACTGACGGATCAGCGCCGCGCGCGGGCATCGCGCTCGGCGAGCGCGGCCAGGCGGGCGTTGTAGTCGTCGAGCTCGGTGTCGCCCGAGCGGTCGACCGCCCGGTCGCGACGGCGCTGCGCGCGCTCGTCGTTCCGGCTCCACTGGATCGCGACGGTGATGGCGAGGATGAGCGTCGGGATCTCGCCGATCGACCACGCCGCGCCGCCGCCGACGTACTGGTCCTGGAGCGGTGTCGCCCCCCACGTGCGCCCCATCGAACCGAACCACTCCGCGACGAACAGGCCGGACTGCATCATGATCGCGATGCCGAAGAACGCGTGGATCGCCATCACGGCGATCAGCGTGATCAGCCGGCCGGGGTAGGGCAGCCGGTAGGGCACCGGGTCGATGCCGACGAGCGACTGCACGAAGAGGTAGCCGGTGATGAGGAAGTGCACCGTCATCCACTCGTGACCGAGGTGGTCGTACAGGGACCACCGGAAGAGGTCGGTGTAGTAGAACACCCACAGCGAGCCGACGAACAGCCCGGCCGCGACGAACGGGTTGGTGACGACGCGCGCGAAGGGGGTGTGCACCGCCCACAGCACCCATTCGCGTCCGCCGCGCGTCCCGTCTCCGCGCTTCGCGACCGCGCGTGCGATGAGGGTCACCGGCGACCCGGGGACGAGGAGGAGCGGGATGGCCATCGTCAGCAGCATGTGACCGACCATGTGGACGCTGAACAGGTAGTCGCTGTAGGCATTCACCGGCCCGCAGGTCACCCAGAAGAGCAGCAGGATGCCGAGGATCCAGAGGATCGTGCGATACACGGGCCACGCGTCGCCGCGCCGGCGGAGCCTGCGGACGCCGGCGAGGTAGAAGAAGATCGCGAAGGCGCACACGAACAGCCACAGCAGGTCGATGTTCCACTCGGTGAACCACCGCGCGATCGTGAGCTCGGGGGGCAGCGGCGAACTCGTGAGGATCTCGGCCGGGGTCTGCACGTCCGGGAGCTGCTCGACGTTCGGCGGTGCGGTGCGGGCGAGGGCGGCGGCCGCACCGCTCGCGATGCCCATGAAGGCGAGCTCGAGCGTCACCAGCCACCAGAAGCGACGGGATGCGTCATCCTCGCGCAGTCGCGCGATCAGCCGCGTGCGGTAGACCGCGCCCAGGAACCCGATGACGAGGAGCGCCACCACCTTGACCAGCAGGATCGTGCCGTAGGCCGAGTCGAGGCCGGACCACCCGCCGAGCCCGACGGCCGCGCGCACCGTGCCGGAGACGGCGACCACGACGAACGCGACGAGCGCGATCGTCGAGTAGCGCGAGAGGACGTCGGCCATTGCGCGACGCTTCATCGCCGGGCGGATGAAGACCATCAGCACGAGCCCGCCGAGCCAGACCGCGGCACCCAGCATGTGCAGGATCAGCGACGTGGTCGCGACGTTGTGCGTGGAGAGCTCGCCGGAGTGGCCCTGGGTGCCCATCGGCACGAGCGTCGCGAGCGCGAGGAGCGCGACGAACAGGGTGGCGGTCCAGCTGCGGACCGCGAAGGCGAGCACCGTGAGCGCTGCGCCGGCGATCGTCGTGATGAGCCACGTGCGCCCGGCCTCGGTCTGCACGAGCCACTGGCCGAGCTGGGCGCCGAAGGTGCTGTCGAGGCTGGGCTTCGCCGCCGAGAAGTCGAGGTAACCGAGGTAGCCGACCAGCGCGCTGGCGATCGTGAAGACCGCGGCCGAGATGGATGCCGCGGTGAGGGCGATCTCGAAGGGCTTGTCGCCGGATCGCAGGGCGAAGAGGGCGGCGACGAGCGTTCCGCACATACCCGCGGCCGACAGGTTGACGACCATCGTCGCGATCGGGAGTCCCCACCGGACCACCGCTCCCGGGTCGGCGAGCTCGAGCGGTGCAGCGCCGCCGCCGAATGCGAGGGCCCACACGATCGCCGCGAGCGCTGCCGCCAGCAGGATCGCCGGTCCGGCGACACGCAGCGCTCGGGAGTTCACTCCCCCAGCCTAGGCGCGCCACGCGGGGCGTCCGCCCTCAGATCGGCGCCGCGAACGCCGAAGGGGGGACGCCGCGGTCGCAGCATCCCCCCTCGACGATGTGGTCTTACTTGACGGCTGCCTTCAGCTTCGAGCCGGCGGTCACCTTGACGCGCTTGCCGGCGGCGATCTTGATCTCGGCGCCCGTCTGCGGGTTGCGGCCGGTGCGGGCCGCGGTGGCGACCTGCTCGAACGCGATCCAGCCGGGGATCGAGACCTTGCTGCCCTTGGCGACGGCCTCGGCGACCGTGGAGAAGAGGGAGTCGAGCACGCTCGACACGGCGGACTGGCTCTGTCCCGTCGCGCTCGCGATGCTCGCGACGAGTTCGGTCTTGGTGATGGACTTGTCGGCCATGTGGGTTTGTCCTCCAGACGGCGGAGCCGCCGCCTTCATTGCGGGGACCGAGAGGCCGTTTGCCCCCCGGCTGGTCGGATCGACCGCGTCGAATGTACCAAGTTTCCGCGGAATTCCGCGGATTTCCGGCCATCCTGCGTCGTATTGACGGCGTGTCGCGGCAGATCCTGGGGCTGATGTGACGGATGTGGCCGCCGGAGCGTCATGCGGGACCATGGTCGACGCTCAGCGATGTGTGTCGATGACCGTGTGCGCGGTGCTCCGGAACGTCCCCACCACGGTCTCCGGACGGTCGAGATACCCGCCGACCATCGCCGCATCCCGCAGCAGCACGAGAGCGCCGGCCACCTCGTCCGGATCGCGCAGGCCCGCCGCCGCCGCGAGATCGGCCAGCGTCTGCCGGAACCAGGTCCGGTGCTCCGCGATCAGCGCGCGGACCGGGCCGTCGTCCGGGTACTCCGCCGCGGCATTGATGAAGGGGCACCCGCGCGTGTGGCGATCGCGGATGTCGGCGGCGATGCCCTCGACGACGAGGTCGAGAAGACGGGAGGGATCGCTCGTCGCCTCTCCCGCCACGGCGAAGACAGTGCGGATGACCTCGTCCTCCCCGTGCAGGTAGGCGAGGACGAGGCCCTCCTTGCCGGCGAACTGCTTGTACATCGTGGCCCGCGTGACGCCGGCCTCATCGATGATGCGGTCCACCCCGACGGAGTGGATGCCTTCGCCGTAGAACAAGCGCGTCGCGGCATCCAGCAGCCGCTGCCGCGCGGACGGTCGGGCGGTGTCCGACGTCGTCGTACCGGTGGCCGGCGTTCCGATGGTGCTCATGCGTGTGCTCTCCCCCGTCCATCGTGCCATCGCCCGGCAGCGGTCGGTGCGAAGACAGTGACTTGTATAGATAGAACGTTCGGTCTACTCTAGCGGATGACCGCGAACCTCGAGGAGTAGACACCATGACCGCAGACAAGCCCCCGATCGTCCTCATCCATGGCCTGTGGATGACACCCAAGAGCTGGGACACGTGGGCCGGACGCTTCCGCGCCCGTGGCTACGACGTGATCGTGCCCGGCTGGCCCGGTGTCGATGACCGCGATGTCGTGGACATCCGTGAGCACCCGGATGCGCTGAAGGGCATCGGGATCCGTCAGATCGTCGACCACTACGACGCCATCATCCGAGCCCTCCCCCGGCAGCCGATCATCATGGGCCATTCGTTCGGCGGGCTCTTCACGCAGATGCTCGCGGACCGCGGTCTCGGCGTCGCGGCCGTGGGTGTCACGCCCGGTCAGCCCGCCGGGATCTCGACTCTGCCCGCGTCGACGCTGTGGACGGGCACACCGATCCTGTCGAACCCGTTCGGTCGCAACGGCGCGAAGCCGCTGTCGAAGGCGCACTTCCACTTCACCTTCGGCAACGACCTCGACCGGGCCGCGTCCGACGCTCTGTGGGACGAGTTCGCGATCCCCTCGTACAACCGCGTCTTCTTCGAGGGCGTCGGCGCCGCGTTCAACGAGAAGGGCGGGGCGAGCCATGTCGACTACGCCAAGGCCGACCGCGCTCCGCTGCTGATCCTGACCGGCTCACGCGACCACGTCGTTCCGCCCGCGATCGGCCGCGCCATCCTCACGAAGTACCGGGCGACGGGAAGCCCCGCGGTGGTCGACTACCGGGAGTTCCCAGGGCGCACGCATCGCATCGTCAGCCAGGACGGCTGGGAAGAGGTGGCCGACTTCGCGATCGAGTGGGCCGAGGCGCATCTCGCGTCCTGACCCGACGGGGTCATGCAGAAGGCCCGGACCCCCGCGCGGGGGTCCGGGCCTTCGTGGCTGTGCTGCTTACCAGCTCGACTTGGTCACGCCGGGCAGCTCGCCACGGTGAGCCATGTCGCGGAAGCGGACACGCGAGATGCCGAACTTCGTCAGGACGCCGCGCGGGCGGCCGTCGATGACGTCGCGGCTGCGCAGGCGCACCGGCGACGCGTTCTTGGGAAGCTTCTGCAGGCCGACGCGGGCGGCTTCACGCTGCTCGTCGGTGCTGGTCGGGTCGACGAGCGCCTTCTTCAGCTCGGCACGCTTCGCGGCGTAGCGGTCGACGACCACCTTGCGCTGCTCGTTGCGCGCGATCTTGCTCTTCTTCGCCATGGATCAGCGCTCCTCTCGGAATTCGACGTGCTTGCGGACGACCGGGTCGTACTTCTTCAGCACGATGCGGTCGGGGTTGTTGCGGCGGTTCTTCTTCGTCACGTAGGTGTACCCCGTGCCGGCGGTGGAGCGCAGCTTGATGATCGGACGGACGTCCTGAGCCTTCTTGGCCATCAGAGCTTCACCCCCTTGGCGAGGAGGTCCTTGACGACCGACTCGATGCCGCGCGCGTCGATGACCTTGATGCCCTTGGCGGACACGTTCAGCTTGATGTTGCGACCGAGCGACGGGACGTAATACGTCTTCTTCTGCACGTTCGGGTCGAAGCGGCGCTTCGTCCGGCGGTGCGAGTGCGAGATGTTGTGACCGAAGCCGGGAACTGCTCCAGTCACCTGGCACACTGCTGCCATAGTGGTGTCTCCTTAGTACCGTGAGGCCGGACGGCCCCACCCAAGATCCCTTGTCTGCACCCGCGCCCGATTCCGGCCGATTCCGGCCGATCTGCGGGAGTGGGTACGAACTGCGTGCTGGAGTGCGCGCAGACAAAGAGTCAGTCTAGCACGGACGGCGTGTCGGCTTGACGTGCGCTCACCGCCCTCACCGCGGTGATCCCGCCCGTTGTCACGCGGTGAGTGTGTAGCGGGATCCGCCGCTGCGGCGCGGCACGCGCGCGGGATCGATCCAGGGCGGCGGGATGAGCCACACCGTGGCATGGATGCCCACCCCGTCGACGCGGATCTCCCAGCCGTCGGCGTGCAGACGATGGTGGCAGCCGGTGCAGAGGAGCACGCCGTTCGCCAGGTCTGTGCGGCCCGCATCGCGCTCCCACCACGCGAGGTGATGGACGTGACACCACGCGGGCGGCGCTCCGCACGAGACGCACCCGCCGTCACGCGCGGCGAGGGCGAGCTTCTGCGCGGGGGTGAACAGGCGCTTCGCCCGCCCCCAGTCGAGGATCTCGCTCTCACCGCCGAGGACGGAGGGAATGACCTGCACATCGGCGGCGAGCCGACGAACGGCCGCCGCGGACACGGGCTCGGCCACGCCGTCGATCATCGCGGCACCGATGCCCGCTTCGAGGTCGGCGAGATCGATGCGCACCACCACCGTGGCCGAAGGCCCCGTCGGCACCTCGGCGCAGCCGATCGCGTGCCGACACACGTCGGCGAGTGCGTCGGCCTGCATCTGCTTCACCGACCGCCCGTCGCGCGCGCCCTCGTCGGCGTGCTCGTTGCGACGGAGCCCGGCAGCCACGAGTGCGTCGATCGCCGCCTTGACGGGAGCGGCCGTCTCGGGATCGAGCCTGCCGGTAAGCAGGAACATGCCCTCGCGCTCCTGGAGGAGGAGAGTGCGCTCGTCGCGCCGCGCCTCATGCCGAGGCTCGATGCCGTCAGGATCGAGGTGCGCCTCTGCGCGCGCGAGGAGCTTGGCGAGCTCGTCGGGGCGGAGACCGGGAGCCAAGGCGACCAGCTGGCGCTCCGCTTCTTCGAGCCGACGCTTGTCGACGCGGAGCGCCACGCGGTCGAGCAGTGTGATGATCGCCGACGCCGCCGACATGCCGATGCTGCCTCGGCCGACCGCGTCGCCGACCTGAGGATGCTTCGACGGGAGCCGTTCGCCCGTGAGCGACATGCGCGGAGCGGTCGCCTCGCCCACCTGCATGATGCGCACGGCTTCGTGGACGCTCGTACCCGCCGCGGTCGAGATCAGCACCGCCGGTGAGACGAAACCCTGTCTCTTGGCGAGCGAGTCCGTTCCGAGCTCACGACGCGATTGGCGAGAGATCTCGGCGGCGACCGGGGCGAATGCCGCGTCGACGTGGCGCTTGAGCGCACCGAACGCGGCGTTGACCGCGATCAGTTCGCCCGGCGCCAGCGCCGACGCCGGCCGGTCGCCACCCGCCGCGGCGAGGGCGCGGAGCGCCCGCGCGATGCCGTCGAGGGGGGAATCGTCCATGCCACGAGTTTAGAACATATGTACGACAATCCGTAGATGTCGCCGGAGGCTGTGGACAACTCCGCACGAGCCCTACGCGGGCTGTGACAGCCGGATCCGCCCGCCACCACGTCGCGGCATCCCGTCACTCCGCGGCAGCCTCCCGCGCCCCCCGGCCCCACCGGAACGGCGAGACGGTCGGATCGCCGGGAATCCAGAAGCGCCAGGGAAAGGCATCCGTCCCCGCCAGCCCGGCCACCCCGACGCGGGGGCCGGAGGCGACACCCGCCAACGGCTCGTGCCGCAGCTCCAGCAGAGCGATCGCGCCGTGCCACGGCTCACCCGTGACGGCGTCGATCCCGTCATGGAGCGGATGCCGCAGCCCGATCGCATCGCCGAGCCTCCCCGGTCCGCGCGCCAGCTCGCGATCAGTTCGCGCCGCAGGGCGACGGCGGTGCGCCGCATCCCGCCCGGCCACGATCTCACCCGCCCGCAGCAGCACGCCACCGCCCGCCTCCCCCTCCGGCCCGCACACCACGTTCACGCACGAATGGATGCCGTGACTGAGGTACACGTACAGGTGCCCTGGCTCCCCCCACATCGTGGCGTTGCGCGCGGTCCGCCCCATGCGCGCGTGGGATGCGGCATCCGGAACGTCGCCCATCCCCTTGCCGTGGTAGGCCTCGACCTCGGTGAGCCGCACCGCGACGGTCTCCCCGGCGACGGTGGTGGTGAGGACGGCACCGAGGAGCCGCGGCGCCGCCTCGACGGGCAGCGCGGCGAGCGCCTGCCGTGTCGCGGGGACGAGGACGGCGCTCATTGCGAGGGCGGGGGCGGGACCTGGCACCACGAGATGTCGAACCCGGAGAAGGCATGCACCTGGCGTCCGGTGGCGAGCTCGATCACGTGGGTCACCACCTTCTCGGGCATCGGCAGCAGATAGGTGTCGTACGGATTTGAGACGATGTCCGGCCCCTCGAGCACCGCGGCGTAGCGCCCGCTGGGCGACACGCACGTCTGCAGGATCGCCGAGGTGGCGGGGAGCGTGGAGACGGCGGTCGCCCTGCCGTCGTCGGCGACGCGGAAGATGGTCGTCCCCTGCCCCGACGCGGGCCCGGTCACGATCGAGTACGGGCGCACGGATCCGGCCTTCGTCCCGGGGATCGGCGTCACGACCCCCATGAACCCCGGCACCGCCGCACCGCTCGCGGAGGTCGCGTTCACGAGCGCCGCCTGCGTGCCGTTGGTGAGATCGACCGTGAACATGCCGTCCGCGCGCTGGATGACCGCGATCGACGACCCGCGCGCGATGCCATCGATCGCCGTGCCGTTCCCGAGGTCCGCCGCGTTCGCCCCCGTCGCGCCGCTGAGCAGCAGCCGGCCGTCGTAGGTCAGCACCAGGATGCTGTCGGTGTCGGGCACGAAGTGCCAGTCGACCACGCGCTTCTCCCGGCCGGTGACCGCGACCGGCGTGGGCTTCGCATGCGCCGCAGAGTCCTTCAGGGACGCGATGTACAGCGCGCTCTCGCGCGTGCCCCCGCTGCCGAGGTCGGCATCGGAGTAGGTGTAGCCGATGAGCTCGCCGCGGTCGGCGCTCTGGAGCTCCGAGACCGTGCCGTTGCCGGGGAGCGGGAGGTCGCGCCGGTGCGACCCGTCGAGGTCCGTGACGACGAGGCGCGCGCGACCGTCGGCGTCGAGCACCGACACGACGAGGTGGCTGCTCGTGACGCGGAAGTCCTCGATGTGGTCGTCGCGGAACACCGGGACGGGGTCGGCGTCGGCCAGGTCCGTGCGGACGATGGTGTCGCCCACGGCGTTGCGCTCGAGCAGGTAGACGTGCAGCTTCGGCGTGCGGAATCGCTCGGTCACCGTCGCGGCGGGGCCGCCGCCGAGGCCCGCGATGCCGGTGAAGCGCACCGTGTACTCGGTGTCGTCGTGCAGTGGCAGGGTGAAGCGGACGCCCATCCCCCGGCCCGACGTGTCGACGGTGAAGGGTGCGGCGGGCGTGACCACGACCTGCGAGGTCTTCACCTTCTCGAGCGATTGGTTCATCGTGACGATGAGCCGCGACCCGGAGGCGGCCGCGGCCGCGGCCGGGTCCATCTCGACCGACGTCACGCGGGGTCCCTGCATCCCGCTCGCGGCCGCGCCCACGAGGCCCGCCGCCGCCAGCACCGCGATCACCACACCGAAGGTGCCGAGGAACAGCCCGCGGCGCCGGCGGCGGGCACGCGCGCGTCTCCCGTCGGGCACCGGATGCGCGCCCGAGCGACGGTCAGTACTCATACGGGTCCCTGGGCTCCGCGACGTCCTTCACCGTCGTGGCCGCGATCTCGAGGCGGCCGGATGCGGTCGAGCGCACGGTGCCCGAGATCTCGACCCATTTCCCCGTGCGCGGCGTGGACACCGCCGCCGCGACGGGGATGCTCGCCGGCTGCGCGTCGATCACGCAGTGCGTGATCACGAGTCTCGTCAGCTGGAAGCCGCCGCCGCTCGAGAGCGGCGTGACGAAGCCGGTCAGCGTGACCGCGTCGCCCTCGAACGCGTCGGGGTTCGTGGCGGTCGCGAACACGCTCGCCCAGTCGCCGACGCCGAACTTCGCGGTGTCGCCGTGCGTCGCGAGGGCGACGACGTCCGCGCCCGCGAAGAGCGGCGCCGACCCGACATCGCGTGTCTGCGCGATCTCCGCCGACAGGGAGGCCGGAGGCAGCAGCACGACAGAGAGCATGACGCCGGATGCCACCACCCCGCCGCCGACGGCAGCGAGCGTCCCGACGACCGCGCGCCCGGACGGCCGCGCGCGGCGGGCCTCGTCACCGTGGTCGTGGTCGTGGTCATGGTCGTGGTCGTCGTGGTCCTGGCCGTGGCCGCCGCCGGTGCCGTGGTCATGGCCGTGATCCTCCTCGGCGCCGAGCGGGAGCAGGAAGCTCAGTGCCGCGCCCACGAGCAGCAGCACGGCCATGGGGATCGCGAACCAGTTCGAGGAGGGGTTGATGTAGAGCGCCAGCCGCCCGGTGAACGCAAGGCCCAGCGTCACGACGGCCAGGCACGAGGCGAGCCCCACGCCCAGCCAGCGGTTCCACGCCGATGCGCCCCTATGCAAGGAGGTTCACCCCCACCGCGATCGCGAAGGCGGCCAGCACGACCGTGACGACCATGCCCACCAGCACGCGCGAGGTGAAGGTCGTGCGCAGGAGCGCCAGCATCTTGATGTCGACGAGCGGCCCGACGAGAAGGAACGCGACGATCGAGCCGGGCGTGAACGTCGACGCGAACGAGAGGGCGAAGAACGAGTCGACGTTCGAGCAGATCGACACGATCATCGCGAGCATGACCATCGCCACGATCGACAGCACCGGGTTCGAGCCGATCGCGAGGAGGGCGTCCCGCGGCACCAGGACCTGGACGGCACCGGCGACGGCCGACCCCAGGATGAGCGCCGGCATCACCGCCCGCAGCTCCACGATGAACTGGGCGATGCTGCGGCGGCCACGCCCACCGGGCTCGTGCACGACGAGCTCGCACGTCTCGCGGAAGCGGTCCGTCAGGAGTGCGTCCTGGTCGGGGTGGCGGCTGTACAGCCATCCGATCAGGTTCGCGATGAGGTAGCCGCCGATCAGGCGCGCCACGAGGATGCCGTCGCTGAAGCCGAACGCCTGATGGGTCGTGATGATCACGATCGGGTTCACGATGGGGGCGGCGATGAGGAACGTCAGGGTCTCCGGCACGGTGAAGCCGCGCATCAGGAGGCCGCGCGCGAACGGCACGTTGCCGCACTCGCACACCGGCACGATCATGCCGAGGAGGGACAGCACCGCCCGGCGCGCCCACGCCCGGCGCGGCATCCATCGCTCGATGACGCCCGGCGGGATCCACACCTGCACCACGATCGACAGCACGACGCCGAGCACGACGAACGGGAGCGACTCGATGAGGACGCTGATCGCGAGGGTGAGGCCGTCCTGCGCGCGGGTCGGCACGCCCGGCATGAGGCTCGGGGCGAAGGCGTCGATCGCGAACAGCAGCGCGATGAGGGCGATGCCGATCCCGAGTGCGAGACCGGTGCGCGGGCGACGTGCGCCGGCACGCAGGCGGACGGGGGATGCCGCTGCCGCGGTCTCGGCGCGCGTCACGTCAGCTCGCGCCGGCCGTGTCGTCCGGGGCCGTCGCCCGCAGACGGGTGCAGTCCGCGCACAGGCCGAAGATGTCGACGATGTGCTCCGGCGCGGTGAACCCGTTGCGGGCGGCCGTCTGCTGCGCCCACTCCTCGACGTCGGACGCCTCGATCTCGACCGTGAGACCGCAGGACCGGCAGATCAGGTGGTGATGATGACCGGGGCTCGTGCACGCGCGGTAGAGGCTCTCGCCCTCCGGGCTCTGCAGCGAATCGGCCTCGCCGTGGGCGGCCATGCCGGCGAGGGCCCGGTAGACGGTCGCCAGCCCGATGCCGGTGTTGCCGTCGCGCAGGGTCGCGTGGAGGTTCTGGGCGCTGATGAATCCGGGGGCTCCGGCAAGGGCTTCACGCACGCGTTCGCGCTGCCACGTGTTCCGCTGGGCCATGGGCGGGAGTCTACCTTCGGCCTCTGGACGCGCGCCGGGAGATGACGCAGAGGAGGCCGGGCGCCGCGTCAGGCGTCCGAGCGGGTCGCGCGGTCGCGACGGGCGCCGATCCCGCGGCACACGAGATAGAGGACGAACGAGATCGTGGTGATGTACGGGCTGACCGGGAGCGTGCCCGCGACGGCGAGCAGGATGCCGCCCACCGCCGAGAAGACGCCGAACACGGCGGCGAGGAGCGGCACCGACAGGGGGCCGCTCGCGACCCGCATCGCCGCCGCGGCCGGCGTCACCACCAGGGCGAGGACGAGGAGCGCGCCGATGATGTGCACGGCGACCGCCACGATCAGCCCGAGGAGGAGCATGAAGGCGAACGACACCCACCGGGTCGGCACGCCGCGTGCGGCGGCGGCCTGCGGGTCGAGCGAGTCGAACCGCAGCGGCCGCCAGATGAGCAGCAGCGCGACGAGCACGACGGCGCCGATGCCGATGAGCCAGCCCAGCTGGTCGCTCTGCACCGAGACGATCTGACCGGTGAGCAGGCTGAACCGGTTGGCGCTGCGCCCGCTGTACAGCGACAGGAACAGGATGCCGAGGCCCAGGCCGAACGGCATGAGCACGCCGATGATCGAGTTGCGCTCCCGCGCCCGCGCCCCCAGCCAGCCGATGAGGCCCGCCGCGATCAGGGAGCCGACGATCGATCCGGTCACCACGTCGAAGCCGAACAGCAGTGCCGCCGCCGCGCCCGCGAACGAGAGCTCCGAGATGCCGTGCACGGCGAACGCCATGTCGCGCTGCATGACGAACACCCCGATGAGCCCGCCGACGAGCCCGAGGACGGCGCCCGCCCACACCGAGTTCGAGACGAGCGCGAGGATGTCGCCGTAGTCGGCGATGCCGCCGAACATCGCGTTCCACACGTCCGACCAGTTCATGCGCGGGCCTCGTCGTGGTGATGATGGGATGCCTCGGCATCCGGCGCCCCGACGACGACGAGCCGGTCACCGGCCCGGAGGACGAAGACCGGCGCGCCGTAGAGGTCGGACAGCACGCGCGAGTTCAGGACGTCGTCGGGGCTGCCGAGCGTGAACCGGCCCCCGGCGAGGTACAGGATGCGGTCGACCTTTCCGAGCACCGGATTGATGTCGTGGGTGACGAGCAGCACGGCGGCGCCCGTGTCGCGGCGGTGGCCGTCGATGAGGCCGACCACCGCCTGCTGGTTCGCGAGGTCGAGACTCGTGAGCGGCTCGTCGCACAGCAGCAGGCGCGGCTCGTCCGCGAGCGCCTGGCCGATGCGCAGGCGCTGCTGCTCGCCGCCGGACAGGAGGCCCACCGGTCGGTCGGCGAAGTCGCGGCCGCCGACCGCGTCGACGAGCGCATCCACCCTCGCGCGCTCACCGCGGCGAGGGAAGGGGAAGCCGAAGCGGTGGCCGTCCACGCCGAGGCGGACGAGGTCCCGGCCCCGCAGGGCCGTGTCCCGCGGCAGCGGGCGCTGCTGCGGGACGTAGCCGATCCGGCGGTTGCCCGCGCGGCGCACGTCGGAGCCCAGCGCCGTGATCCGCCCCTCGCTCAGCCGGTCGAGGCCGAGCACCGCCCGCAGGAGCGTCGTCTTGCCCGACCCGGAGGGGCCGAGGACGGCGATGAGCTCGCCCGGCTCGACGGTGAGGTCGAGACCCGACCAGAGTTCGCGGCCGCCCCGGCGGAGGGCGGCGCCGCGGATCTCGAGGGGCGACGCGGCGTTCACTCGCACACTCTATCCGTGCTGAGAACGGCTCTCACTCCTGCACCGGCCTGCCAGGCGCAATGGCGCCCGCTCAGCCGAGGGCCTTCTTCAGGGCGTCGGCATTGCCCTGCATCCATTCGAGGTAGGTCTTGCCGTCGGGCAGGATCTCGGAGAAGCGCAGCACCGGCACCTTCGCGCCCTTCGCCTTCTCCTCCACCTGCGTCGTCTCGGCGCCCGCCGCCTGGGCGTTCGTGATGACCACCGCGACGTCTCCGGAGGCGATCGTCCGCAGCGCCGCGAGCAGCGTCGCGGGCGGCACGTCCTGCCCCTCCTCCACGGCCTCGCTGAACGCGGCAGGGGTCTTGTTGTCGAGCCCGGAGGCGTCGGTCAGGTACAGCGGCAGCGGCTCGGTGACGAACACGCCGGCACCCCCGTGCGCGGCGGCGATGCCGGCGAGGGTCGCCTCGATCTTCCCGGTGCCCGCGGCGAAGCTCTTCGCGTTCGCCTCGAAGGATGCCGCGTGCGCCGGCTCGAGCTTCGCGAGCCGGTCGGCGATCTCCTGGGCCAGCTTGGCCATCACGGCCGGGTCGTAGAAGACGTGCTCGTTGAAGCCCTCGAGGTGATCGTGCGCGTGGTCCGCGTCGTCCTTGTGGCTGTCCAGGTTGCCGTCGGCGGGGTACTCCGGCGACAGCTCCGCGGCCGTGATCACGGGCGCCTTCGTTCCGGACGCCGTGATCAACGACTCCATGAACGGGTCGTAGCCACCGCCGTTCTCGATCAGCAGCCCTGCGCGCCGCACGAGCAACTGGTCGCTCGCGCTGGCCTCGAACTCATGCGGATCCTGGCTCACGGAGGCGATCATCGACGTCACCTCGACGGCGTCTCCGCCGACGGCCTCGGCGATCGAGCCGTAGACGTTGGTGGATGCGACCACCTGGACGCGACCGCCTGGGGTCGACGTCTGCGTGCCGGTCGCGCCGGCGGCGCAGCCCGCGAGGAGGAGGAGGGATGCCGCGACCGCGGCCAGCTTGAGGATTCTCGTCGTCACATGGCGACTCTAACGCTAGTGAGAATCATTCTCAAAATTGGATGGTCAGCCGGCCGGACCGCCCCACCCGCCGGGCGGCTGCTTCGGGAGCCACACCTCGGGCGCGCTGTGTTCCGTCTCGGCGAAGCTACCCGGTGCGCCCCCCCTCGCCGTCTCCCCGAGACGGCGGGACGTCCGGCGGGCCGGACGCGCACCACTCCCTGCTGGCGTCCGGGCAGGTGGGTCGGCGAACTCGTCGAGCATCCGCTGAGCGGCATTCTCCACTGCATGGTCGAGACCACCGTGCGCGGCAGGGTGCGGACGCTCCACTCTCGCCGTCTCGACGACCGCCTCCGCCACTTCCGCCACGATCCGCTCGGGCTGGCGGATGCCCCAGGAGCGCCCTTCCGCTGCGACGTCAGCGAGGGTGATCTCGTCTGCTTCGCGTTTGCCGTTGACTGCCAGTGCGAAGCTCTGGTCGACGTTCAGATGCGCGGAGGGGATGACGTCGTACATCGGCGCGAGGACGACGTCCCCGTCCGGATAGTGCAGCAGCCCGATGTTCTTGGCGTGCATGTCGTAGTTGTGAAGGACGACCGAGAGGGCGGTCATACGGAGGAGATTCTGGAGGTCCCGGCTGCCGGCGTGGCTGCGGAGGACCTCGGCGATCCTCCTCAGCCGGTCCGTCTCATGCGGCTGCTCGTACTTGGCGTCGCCGATGTGACCGAGTGCCTGGTTGAAGTCCTCCTGGTGGATTCGTCCGCCCTCACGGTCGCGGTCGAACCGTTCGATGACGAGCGCGCTGGCACCGTCGAAGACTTCGATGGTCGTCGAGAACGCAGCGAGGTTCAGCGCGCGGACGAATCGCGACCCGTACTCCTCGTCGAAAATGAGGCTCGGAATCACCGTGTTGATGGGCTTGATGATGTGCGTCGACGGGTATCCGTCGAGAGGCTCCGCCCACCCATCGAGCGTGCGAACCAGAAGGACTTTGTCCTGTACGCCTGCCAAGCTCGACACGCGCCGTCGGCCGGCGTTGCCCAGGGGCGAGAGCTTGACCTCTTGGAACATGGTCTTCACTTCGGCGGCGGTCACCGGGCGCGCTTCGGGGATGCGCGGCTCCGCCGCATCCTGCTCATTCCAGATCTGAAGAGCGCCGGCGGTGTCCCGCCCGTAGCGCGCCAGCAGTCCCAGTGTGTTATCGCTGTCTAGACGCGCGTTCGCTGCGAGGGTGCGGCGCACGCCACCCTCCGACAGGACCTCCTCGAAGAATGCTCGTCGCTTGCCCTGGTCCTCATCACGGGTCGTCCGGATGAGCGGAACGGTGATGGACATGACCTGGCTACCGAGGCCGAAGCGCTCGAGCCCGTCGTGGTGCGCCTCGAAGTCGATTCGGTCCCGCTCGCCGGAGAGCGTCCCGACGTGCACCCCATAGAGTTCGACCCTCAGATCAGGCATTACGTGGGCGTCTCCAGGTACAGGCGCCCCCCCGTGCGGGAGATGAACCGGAGGAGGCGTTCGACGGACTTCGTCGGCTTGCCCTGCTCCAGCTCCACGATGTATCGCTGAGTGACGTCGAGCTCCTCGGCGAGTTGCCGCTGGGTCAGCCCGGCCTCGGCGCGCAACTCGACGAGTAGACGGCCGAGCGTCGCGGCGTCTCGAATCGGTGCACTGCGCATTTTGATTACCTTTCTCACATCAAGATTACGTGATGAGGTTTTCCTACTCAACCCCATTTGATGTGGTTTTTCTACTCAAAAGCCCATGATGAGATTATTCGCACTACGCGCAATCTCGCGCCGCGCGCGACACGGCCGAGCTCCCCAAGCCCTCGAGAGCGGCCTCGCCCGCGGACTCAGGATCTGGCTGCACGCCTTCTCTGCGCGCGGTGGCGAGCCGACATCCGCTGAAGCAGGTCCAGGGTCGTCTCACGTCAGTCGAGCAGCAGCGCCGGCTCCTCCAGGATCGACGCGACGTCCGCGATGAACCGCGACATGCCGTCGCCGTCGATGACGCGGTGATCGAACGAGCCGGCGACCGTGGTCACGTACCGCGGCCGCACCTCGCCGTCGACCACCCACGGCTTCTGCCGGATCGTGCCGAGGGCGACGATGCCGGACTCGCCCGGATTGATGATCGGCGTTCCCGCATCCATCCCGAACACGCCGATGTTCGTGATCGTGATCGTGCCGTGCTGCTGATCCGCGGGAGAGGTCTTGCCCTCGCGGGCCGTCAGCGTGAGCTTCTCGAGAGCCCGGGCGAGCTCGCGCATCGACAGATCCTGCGCGTCCTTGATGTTCGGGACGAGGAGCCCCCGCGGGGTCGCGGCGGCGATGCCCAGGTTCACATAGCGCCGCACGCGGATCTCGGCCCCGCCCTCGGCGTCCACCCACGCCGCGTTCACCATCGGCGTGCGGCGGGCCGCCCAGATGACCGCGCGCGCCATGATCAGCAGCGGCGAGACGCGGATGTCCGCGAAGTCCGGCGACGCCTTGAGGCGCTTGACGAGCTCCATCGTCCGCGTCGCGTCGACATCGGTCCAGACCGACACGTGCGGCGCGGAATACGCCGACTGCACCATCGCGGAGGACGTCGCCTTGCGGACGCCCTTGACCGCGATGGTCTCCTCGCGGCCCGCGGCGTCGGGCGCGGGAGCGGCCGGGCTCACGACGGCGGGACGGGACGCGGCGACCGGGATGGTCTCCTCGCGCACGTCGCCCCACTCGGGGGTCTCGATGTTGCGGAACACGCTCGCCTGCGAGGCGTGCTTCACGACGTCGTCGCGGGTCACCTCGCCCGCGGGCCCGCTCGGCACGACGGCGGCCAGGTCGACGCCGAGGTCGCGCGCCAGCTTGCGGATCGGCGGCTTCGCCACCACGCCGACGGATGCCGCGACCGGCCGCTCGGCGGGCTTGCGGCGGCGCGACTGCACCTGTCCCCCCGTGCCGTAGCCGACGAGCACCGAGCCGCCGGCTTCGGCCTCCGGCGCGCCGTGCTCGCTCTGCCCGACGGTGACGTCCGCCGGGGAGCCGGCCGCGGCATCCGCGATCGTGATGATCGGCGCGCCGACGACGACCGTCGCCCCCTCGTCGGCCAGCAGCTCGCCCACGACCCCGCCGAAGGGCGACGGGAGCTCGACGAGCGACTTGGCCGTCTCGATCTCGACGAGCACGTCGTTGACGGCGACGCTGTCGCCCGGGGCGACACGCCACTGCACGATCTCGGCCTCGGTGAGACCCTCGCCGACGTCGGGGAGGAGGAAGGTCTGGGTGCTCATGTCGGGCTCCGTTCAGTACTTCAGTACGCCAGGGCGCGGTCGACGGCTTCGAGGATGCGGTCGGGGTCGGGCAGGTAGACGCCCTCGAGCTTGGCGGGCGGGAAGGGCGTGTCGAAGCCCGAGACCCGCAGCACCGGCGCCTCCAGCGCGTAGAACGCGCGCTCCATGACGGTGGCTGCTACCTCGGAGCCGAGCGATGCGAAGCCCTGCGCCTCCTGCACGTAGACCATGCGGCCCGTGCGCCGGACGGAGTCCAGGATCGGGCCGTAGTCGACGGGCGAGAGGGAGCGCAGGTCGACGACCTCGCAGCTCGTGCCCTCCTGCTCGGCGAGGGCGGCAGCCTGCAGGAGCGTCGTCACCATCGCGCCGTGCCCGACGAGGGTCACGTCGGTGCCGCGGCGCACGAGGCGCGAGGCGTGCAGCGGCAGGGCCCGCGCCGACGTGTCGACCTCACCCTTCTGCCAGTACTTCGCCTTGGGCTCGAGGAAGATCACCGGGTCGGCGGAGGTGATCGCGTCCTGGATCATCCAGTACGCGTCGTTCGGCGTCGAGGGGCTCACCACCCGCAGGCCCGGGGTGTGCGCGAAGTACGCCTCGGGGCTCTCCTGGTGGTGCTCGACGGCGCCGATGTGCCCGCCATAGGGGATGCGGATGACGACGGGCATGCTGAGCGCGCCCTCGTGCCGGTTCGTGAGCTTCGCCAGCTGCGTCGTGATCTGGTCGAACGCCGGGAAGACGAAGCCGTCGAACTGGATCTCCACCACCGGGCGGAACCCGGCCATCGCCAGGCCGATCGCCGTGCCGACGAGTCCCGATTCCGCCAGCGGACTGTCGAGCACCCGGCGCTCGCCGAACTCCGCCTGGAGGCCCTCGGTCACGCGGAAGACGCCGCCGAGCCGCCCGATGTCCTCGCCCATCAGGACGACATGGTCGTCCTCGGCCATCGCCCTGCGCAGCCCGGCGTTGAGCGCGCGGCTGAACGGCAGCGTCTCGACGACCGCGGGGGTCGTCTCGGGCGGGGTCGTCACGAGGTCGGTCATCGCGCCTCCTCCTCGAAGGATGCCTCGTACGCGGCGAGCCACGCCTTCTGCTCGTCGATGAGGGGATGCGGCTCGGTGTAGACGTGGTCGAACATCAGGCTCGCGGGGACCGAGCCGAGCGCGTTGGTGCGCTCGCGCGTGTCATCGGCGACGGCCTGGGCCGCGGCATCCACCTCGGCGAAGAACGCCGCGGATGCACCGCGCCCCTCGAGGAACGCACGCATGCGCGCGATCGGGTCGCGGCGCGCCCACGACTCCTCCTCCGCGGAGGTGCGGTACTTCGTGGGGTCGTCGCTCGTGGTGTGCGCGCCCATGCGATACGTGATCGCCTCGATCGCGCGGGGCCCGAGGCCGGCGCGCGCCTCGTCGAGCGCCACCCGACTCACCGCATAGCTCGCGAGGACGTCGTTGCCGTCCACCTGCACGCTCGGCATCCCGTAGCCCTCGCCGCGACGGAACAGCGGCGCGCGCGCCTGGGTGGACACCGGCACCGAGATCGCCCAGTGGTTGTTCTGCAGGAAGAACACCTCGGGGGTCTGGTAGCTCGCCGCGAACACCATCGCCTCGTGGACGTCGCCCTGGCTCGACGCGCCGTCGCCGTAGTAGACGATGACCGCCTCGTCGCGCTCGGGATCGCCGCCGCCCGAGCGCCCGTCGAAGGCGAGCCCCATGGCGAAGCCGGTGGCGTGCAGCGTCTGCGACCCGAGCACCAGCGTGTAGATGTGCGTGTTGCCGTTCTTGGGGTCGGTCGGATCCCAGCCGCCGTGGGAGAGCCCGCGCATGACCCGGATGATGTCGATCGGATCGACGCCGCGGATCGTGCAGACGACGTGCTCGCGATAGGACGGGAAGAGGTGGTCCTGCGGGCGGGCGGCGCGGGCCGAGCCCACCTGCGCGGCCTCCTGCCCGAGGCTCGGCGGCCACAGCGCGAGCTGGCCCTGCCGCTGGAGGTTGGTCGCCTGCCGGTCGAACGCGCGGATCACGACCATGTCGCGGTAGAACTGCTCGAGCTCGGCATCGCCGAGGCCCTCGATCAGCGCCAGGTACGGCTCCGCGGCAGCCGATGGGGTCACCGTTCCGTCTGCCGCGAGGATGCGGACGAGTCGTGGGTCCTCGGCACCAACCGAGTCGTCGGTCTGGATCACCGTTCTACGCTAGCTTCCGTCCGGGGTGGTCCTCTGGGAGGTCTTCCACAACGGATGCCGCGATCGATAGGACCTTGTCGACAGCCTCCGGCTCCCCGACCGAGATGCGGACCCCGTCGCCCGCGAACGGCCGCACGATCAACCCGGCTTCCTCGAAGCGCTCCGCCGCCGCCGAGGTCTCCTCACCGGTCGCGAGCCACACGAAGTTGCCCTGGGCTTCCGGGACACGCCAGCCCTGGGCGCGCAGTCCGGCCACGAGGCGGTCACGGCGCTCCGCGATGACGCGCACGCGCTCGATCAACTCGGACTCGGCGTCGAGGCTGGCGAGCGCCGCCTCCTCGGAGTGGGCGGTGACCGACAGCGGGATGGCCGTCGACCGCGCCGCGTCGAGGATGCGGCGATGCCCGACGGCGTAGCCGACCCGGAGACCGGCGAGGCCGTACGCCTTGGAGAACGTGCGGAGGGCGACCACGTTGGGACGGCCGTCCAGGCCGAGGGTGCGCAGGCCGTCGACGGCCTCCGGGTCGGTGACGAACTCCGCGTAGGCCTCGTCGAGGATCACCAGGACGTCGGGCGGCAGCTCCGCCAGGAGCGCGTCGAACTCGGCCTGGGTGACGATCGGGCCGGTCGGGTTGTTGGGACTGCACACGATGACGGCGCGCGTGCGATCGGTGACCGCCGCGGCCATCGCCGTCAGGTCGTGGCGCCCGTTCGACGTCAGCGGCACCTCGATCGGCGTCGCACCGGCGATCAGCACGAGACCCGGGTACGCCTCGAAGGAACGCCAGGCGTAGACGACCTCGTCGCCCGGACCGGCGGCGGCGAGGAGCAGCTGCGACAGGATCGAGACGCTGCCCGCCCCGACGTGGACCTCGTCCGGCAGGACGCCGAACCGCTCGGCGAGACGGTGACGCAGGCGGGAGGCCGTGGCATCCGGATACCGGTTGACGCCGTCGGCGGCCCGCAGCGCGTCGACGACGCTCGGCAGAGGCTCGAACGGATTCTCGTTGCTCGACAGCTTGAACGACTCCGGTCCGGCCTGCTTGCCCTGCCGATACGGCGGCAGCGCGGCGATCTCGGGGCGGATGCGGATGGGCAGATCGTCAGCGGTCACCCTGCCGAGTCTAGGAGAGCGCCCCCCAGATCGCGGCGGGGGAACGAGACCTCGGGATGAACCTGGGGGTGCGCATCCCGAGGTCTCTCGCCGGCGTGGCCGACGCTATCGACGCCGGCGCGCGCTGCACAACGGACGGAGACGGGTGTGGCGCACGATGAAGGGGAACATGGCACCCGCTGGACGGTGGGTCATCTCAGGCCGCGCACTCCCGCGAGCCGGTGATGTCACTCCGCGATCGTCGCTGCCGGCGACGGGCGACCCCGTGCGGTCTGCTCTGCGGTCAGGAGCATCGCATCGGGGACCGGGACCGCGGCGGCGGCCGCACGGCGGAACGCGGCCGGGCCGATGCCGAACGACCGGAGGAACCGGCTCCGCATCGCACCGCCGTCGGCGAAGCCGCACTCGCGTGCGATCGACTCCAGGTCGCGGTGGGGAACGGTCAGGATCATTCCCCGCACCGCGGCGAGCCGCCGAGTCAGGATCGCCTGCTGGACGGTACGCGGCGCACCCGAGAAGTAGCGGTTGAGCTGGCGCCTGCTGACGTGGAGCTCGGCCGCCAGCTGAACGGCATCGAACTCCACGTCCGTGTAGCGTCGCTCGATCACATCCATCGCGGCGGCGCGCATGGTCGCCGCGAGTCCGTCGGCGGCGCCCGCCGTCTGGGCCAGCGCGGTACGGACGAGGCCGACGAGGGCATTCTCCAACGCCGCGTCTCCGGGCGTCTCCCTCACGAGGAGCTCGTGCAGCGCGCCCGCCAGGAATGTTCCCGCTGCGCGGGTCAGGACGGTGTCGGGCAGGAGGCCGACCCCGGGGGCGAGCCGATCTCGCACCGGGCCGAGGAGGTCCGTCGGCAGGACGACCCCCGTGGTCTCGGAGATGCCCACGTGCTCGAGAAGGGACGGGGCGAAGCTCGACATGAAGCCCATCCGGCCCACGCCCATGTCCTCCACGGTGCCGGTCGCCGTCCGGTGCAGGCGCTGCAGTCCCGTGCCGGTCCGACCGACGATGACGATGTCCGGGCCGCTCGCGAGGCCGCCGTACGTGACGACGTGAGCGGTCTCGAGGGTGCTGAAGAGCATCACCTCACCCACCGACACGCGCAGCAGCGACGCCTCGAACTCGTCGGGCACCGGCGCCGTCGTCACGCCGAAGTTGGAGAGCTCCTCGAGACCGCGCGCACCCCGCAGGACGATGCGCGAGCGCTCGAGCCACTCCGGGACGTCTCCACGATCGGAGTCCGGCGCCGGTCGACTTTCCGCGTGCGGCGACGCGCTCGCGAGCCGATCCGCCCAATCCCGCACGTCCGCTGCCGGAATCCCCATGCCGCCTCCTCTTCGCCGTGTCGGCGACGACACGATCGCCGTCACGGACGAAGACGTCCGGATGCCGCGTATATGACGCGGAACCCGCGAAAGGAGCCGGTGATACCATTCTGGTATGGCCATGACCGTGCGACTGCCCGAGGAACTCGACCGCAAGCTCGAGGCGATCGCCGCGGCTGAGCACGTCTCCAAGCATGCGCTCCTCGTCCAGGGCGCGGAGTTGATCGCAGAGCGTCGGGCGCGGGGCGACCTGATCGCCGGCGCGATCGACTTCGTCACGTCCCATGACGCCGCACTTCTGGAACGCCTCGCAGACGCATGACGGAGTACCTCACGCTCGACGACGCACTCCGGGTCACCCAGTCGTACGGCTTCCACGTGAGGGATGCGGGCCTGCTCGCGTCCGCCCTGGCCAGACCGTCGGCGTCGATGTTCGGGGAGGACGCGTATGCCACCCTCGACCGGAAGGCGGCCGCTCTGCTCGAATCGCTCGTCCGGAATCACCCGCTGTTCGACGGTAACAAGCGCGCAGGCTGGACGATCATGGTCGCGTTCCTGTGGATCAACGGGTGGAAGCACGACTTCGGCACGGATGACGGCTTCGCACTGGTGGTGGGTGTCGCAGAGGGCGCGCTCGGTCTCGACGACGCCGAAGCGCGCATCAGCGCGCACCGCGTCCTGCGAGACGAGTAGCAGGGAGCCCTTCGCGGGCGGGGCGCGGCGTGCCACACTGGACGGACCATGCGCTTCCTCATCCGCGTCGTCGTGAACGCCTTCGCCATCTGGGTGGTGACGCTGATCCCCGCCCTCAAGGTGACGGTGATCCCGTTCGCCCCCGGCGAGACGCTCCAGCTCGTGCTCACGCTGCTGCTCGTGGCGGTCATCTTCGCGATCGTCAACACGATCATCGGCACCGTGATCAAGGTCCTGGCCTTCCCGCTCTACATCCTGACCCTCGGGCTCATCTCGCTCATCATCAACGGGTTCCTGCTGTGGCTCACCGCGTGGCTGACGCACTGGTGGAACTGGGGTCTGCGCGTCGAGGACTTCTGGTGGGGCGTGGTCGCGGCTCTCGTGATCTCGCTCATCAACTGGATCTTCGGCATCTTCCTGCGCCCGAAGCGCCGCAACGACTGACCTCGCCGGTCACCCACCGCGCACCGCGCCGTACTCGGTGACCTCGACGGATGCCGCGGCATCCAGCTCGCCCAGGACTCGCGTGAGGCCGGCGACCCGCGGGTCGGGTGAGCCGTCCAGCTCCCGCGCGGTGTCGATGTATGCGCCGAGGTGATGCGGCGCCAGGGTGAGGTCCTGCGGGCCGAGGAGCGGATCGGCGAGCCGCTCCACGATCACGCTGCCGGGCGCCCCGACCGTGCCCGGACTCGCGCCGACCGCGAGCGCGGCGACGGGGTCGTCACGGTGACGCAGCTGGACGCTGACGGTGTCGGGGCCGGCCTGAGCCTCCGTCGGCGAACCGGCCGTCACGAGCAGCCGTGTGTCGAATCCGCCCTCCATGGCGACTCTGTCCGCGATCATCCCGCCCTGGGAATGGCCGAAGACGTACGCGGCGTCGCCCGGTCGCGCCCCCGCGTCGCGGAGCGCGGCGAGCGTCGCGTCGTACGACGACGAGCGCTCGCCCGCGTAGAGCTGCAGATTCGACCGCATGTCCCACGGCTCCGCGCCGCCGTCGATGCTGCCGCTGCGCGTGCCGGCGACGTAGACCGCGAAGCGTCGCGAGCCGTCCGGCATCGCGTACCGCTCGACCCGCACGCGGGCGCCGTCGGCTCCCGGGGGGATGCGCCCGAGTGCCGCCGCGAGGGAGTGCGGAGGCGCTCCATCGCGGCGGACCGCCCCGACCGGTGCGACGACGACCGGCTCCGCGGATCCGCGCAGGCGCTCACCGTGGCGCACCCTTCCCGCCCCGAGGCCGGCGAGCGACGCCATCAGGAGGATGCTCGTCGCCTGCGCATTCGCGGGCAGCGCCCCCGACGTCACCGGGCCTGCGACCGTCGTCAGGACGCGCACATCCCATGCCACCTCGAGTTCGGCGGCGGCGATGCCGGCCAGCGGGTCGTCGTGCTGGAGGCGGTCGAGCGTGCGGTCGAGTCGCTCCACCACGGCCTCGTCCCCCGCGGCCGCCGCCGCGGCCCGCGCCGCGCGCAGCTCGACGAACTCGTAGACGGCGGCGAGCGACCGCAGCCGGCGCTCCAGGCCGGCCGCGCGCGCGGCGACGCCGTCGACGTGGTCCGCGATCAGCGCAACCCGCCCCGGCGCACCGTCGCCGGTCGGATCGACGAGGTCGGACAGCCGCGCGGCCTCCAGCCGGAGCCGCCGGCACACGTCGTCCAACTCGGCGCGCTCGGACGCATACCGATCCGCGGCGGCCCTCAGCGCATCGGTGTCCACGGCGACGACGCCGCCGCCGCGGATGTCGATCCCGCTCACCCGCGCTCCCACCCCGACCGGGCGACGAGGTCGCGGCGGGTGTTCGCCAGGTCGTCGCGCACCCGGTCGACCTCGCGGGCGACGTCCCGTACGGCGGCCTCCCACGCCGACGCCCGCCGGCGGTATGCCGCCACCGCGTCGGACCGCCAGTCCGTCTCGTCGACGATCGCCGACGCCCGCCGGCTCACCGCGGCCAGCGCAGCCTCGATGTCGACGAGTCTCGCGCGCGCCGCATCGATGAGCTCGACCCCCCAGCCGCCGTCCGTCGTGCATCCCGCCATCCCTCCACCCTGGTCACCTCGACGGGCGGGCGGTCCGCGCGGCGGCGGGGTCGTGCAGGCGGCGTCGTGAACCCGGCCTGTGCAGGACCGGGCCGATTGGCCACAATAGAACCCATGGTCGATCGCGGAGAGAGCGCACCCGCTCCGTTCCGCGTCGTCTTCGTCTGCACCGGCAACATCTGCCGCTCCGCCATGGCGGAGGTGGTGTTCCGCTGGTTCGCGGACTCGGTCGGTCTCGGCGCGCACGTCGTGTCGTCGAGCGCGGGAACGGGCGACTGGCACGTGGGCGAGCGGGCCGACCACCGCACGATCGAAGCCCTCGAGCGACGCGGCTACGACGGCACCCGCCACAGGGCCCGCCAGTTCACCTCGCGCGACTTCGACGAGAACGACCTCGTCGTCGCGCTCGACCGCACGCACGACCGCATCCTGCAGGGCTGGGCGCGCAGCGAGGCGGATGCCGCGAAGATCGCGCTGCTGCTGTCCTTCGACGCGAGCGCGGGGGCCGTGCGCGACGTCCCGGACCCCTACTACGCGGGGCCGGCGATGTTCGACGACGTGCTCGGTATGATCGAGAGCGCCTGCCGGGCGCTCTTCCGGCAGCTCGAACCCGCGATCCGCACCGCCGTCTAGCGGCGCTCCCGGGTCGGCGATCCGAACGGAAGCCTCGTGACCTCTCTGCCTCCGCAGCCCCTCAGCCCGCTCGACGGCCGCTACCGCGCCGCGGTGTCCGCGCTGGCCGACCACCTCTCCGAGGCGGGTCTGAACCGGGCGCGGATCGAGGTCGAGGTGGAGTGGCTCATCGCGCTCACCGACCGGTCGCTGTTCGGGACGCATCCGCTCGGCGACACCGACAAGGACCGCCTGCGCGTGCTGTACCTCGACTTCGGCCCGCGCGAGATCGACTGGCTCGCCGAGCGCGAGGCCGTCACGCGGCACGACGTGAAGGCCGTCGAGTACCTCGTGCGCGACCGGCTGTCCCAGCTCGGGCTGGACGCCATCGCGGAGCTCACCCACTTCGCGTGCACGAGCGAGGACGTCAACTCCACGGCCTACGCCCTCACGGTCAAGCGGGCCGTGCACGACGTGTGGCTGCCGAAGCTCCACGGGGTGATCGACACCCTGAAGCGACTCGCCGTGAAGCACCGCGACGCCGCCATGCTCTCGCGCACGCACGGCCAGCCGGCGACCCCGACGACGATGGGCAAGGAGCTCGCCGTCTTCGCATGGCGCCTCGAGCGGGTGGCCGCGCAGGTCGCGGCATCCGACTTCCTCGCCAAGTTCTCCGGCGCCACGGGCACGTGGTCGGCGCACATCGCCGCCGAGCCGGACGTCGACTGGATGCTGGTCTCGCGCGAGTTCATCGAGAGTCTGGGGCTCGGGTTCAACCCCCTCACGACGCAGATCGAGTCGCACGACTGGCAGGTCGAGCTCTACGACCGCGCGCGCCACGCGGGCGGCATCCTGCACAACCTCGCCACCGACATCTGGACGTACATCTCGCTCGGCTACTTCGCGCAGATCCCCGTCGCCGGAGCGACCGGGTCGTCGACGATGCCGCACAAGATCAACCCCATCCGGTTCGAGAACGCGGAGGCGAACCTGGAGCTCGCCGGCGGTCTGTTCGCGACGCTCGCCTCGACGCTCGTCACCTCGCGCCTCCAGCGCGACCTGACGGACTCGACCACTCAGCGCAACATCGGCGTCGCCTTCGGTCACTCACTGCTCGCGCTCGACAACCTGCAGCGCGGCCTCGGCGAGATCCTCCTGCGCGAGGACGTCCTGCTGGCCGACCTCGACGACAACTGGGAGGTGCTGGCCGAGGCGATCCAGACGGTCGTCCGCGGCGAGATCGCCGCCGGCCGCTCGCAGATCACCGACCCCTACGCGCTGCTCAAGGACCTCACGCGCGGCCGCAGGGTAGGCGCGGAGCAGCTCGCCGAGTTCGTGCGGGGCCTCGACGTGTCGGATGCCGCGAAGGAGCGCCTGCTCGCGCTCACGCCGGCCACGTACACGGGACTCGCGACGGACCTCGTCGGCCTCGTCTGACGCGAGGCGCGCGACCGGGGCTCAGGCGCGGGGCGCCGCGGGTCCGGAGTCCGCGTCCGGCTCGCCCGATGCTGGGTCACCCGCCGCCGGCTCCTCCGCCGCGGCGCGTTCGGCCGGCGTCGCGGACTCCGCGGCCGCCGGCGTCGCGGGCTCGGTCGCCGGAGCGGCCGCGCCCTTCGGAAGGAGCACCGGTCGGTCGAGCTCGCGCGTGACCTCGGCCGGGTCGACCGCCAGCAGCAGCAGGGCGATGACGACGATGGTGACGATGAAGACGATGCCCGTCACGACGAGGGCGACCACGAGCGCGTGCGGCGACTGCGAGGCGAAGCGCTGCTGGAAGAAGCCCATCGAGATGAGCGTGACCAGTCCCGAGAACAGGGAGGCGACGAGGGCGAGCCCGAGCAGCTGCACGGGCTTCATGAGATCACGACGCGTGGGGTGTTCCTTGCTCATGCGACTCTCCCGGACTCTTCGCCGGCGGTCGCGGCATCCGGATGGCGCTCCGGCTCGATGCGGCGGGGCGAGAAGCCCGCGATGCCCAGATAGACGGCGACGATCGCCGCGTAGGCGCCGAGGATGCCGACGCCGATCGTGATGCCGGTGAGCACGAACGTCTGGTGGGCCTCGTCGATGTGGTACCGCAGCGCGTACTGCGCCGGGACGAAGGCGAGTGCGACGCCGAGCACGAGTCCGAGTGCGCCGACCGTGATGGCGTCACGCGCCTCGGAGCGCTCCTGCGCCGTTCCGCTCTCCCGCGCCGTGCGGCGGGCGAACCAGCCGATGCTGGCCTCGGCGAAGCCGGTGACCACGCCCCACGCGATGACGACGACGAAGAACAGCTCGGGCGTGCGGATCAGCGGGACCCCGGCGACCATCCCGGCGATCAGGTCGAGCACCGCGAGCCCGATCGCCGGCGCGCGCCGCCCGGACGGGAAGACGAGCCAGGCCGAGATGAGCAGGACGAGGCCGGTGGTGATCGTGAATCCGCTGAACACCGACAGCCCGTAGGACGCGGAGTGGTCGGACGAGAACGTGATCATCGCCGCGGCGAGCGCCGCGAGGACGGCGCGCGCGATCTGGAGGTGGCGCACCTCGAGGGTGCGCGCTGCGGGACTGGTTGACACGGAGGAACCTCGGCCGGGGTGAGGGATGCCTCCAGTCTAAGTCGTGCCGCGGGGACCCCCGTCCGCGGCGGGATGGGGAAGACTGGTGCGGGAGGTGCACGTGGGATCACGGTCCACGTTCAGCAGGGGGCTCGCCCTCCTCGTCGCGGCGACGTTCTTCATGGAGAACCTGGATGCGACGATCATCCAGACGGCGGCGCCGGCGATGGCGCGCGACTTCGGCGTGCAGCCCGCCGACCTGAGCGTCGCCATGGTGGCGTACCTGCTCGCGGTGGGCGTGGGCATCCCGGCGACCGCGTGGCTCGCGGACCGCTTCGGCGTCCGCGTGCTGTTCCTCTCGGCGGTCGTCGTCTTCACGGCGGCGTCGCTGCTGTGCGCGCTGGCGCCGACGCTCGGGCTGCTGGCCGCGGCCCGCGTGCTGCAGGGAATCGGCGGGGCGCTCATGGTGCCGGTCGGGCGGCTGGCGGTGCTGCGCGCGGTGACCCCCACCGACCTCCTCGACGCGATGGCCTACCTCACGTGGCCTGCGCTGCTGGCGCCGGTGGTGGCGCCCGCGCTCGGGGGCCTGCTCGCCGACACGGTCGGGTGGCACTGGATCTTCCTCGTGAACCTCCCGATCGGCGTGGTCGCCTTCATCGCCGGGCTGATCCTCGTCCCGCGCAGCGCGGAGCGCCGGCGCGTGCCCTTCGACGGATGGGGCTTCGCCCTTGTCGCGGGGGCGCTCGTGCTCGTGACCGCCGGCGCGGAGGTCGTGGCCACGTCGTCCGGTGCGGCCGCGGTGGGCGGCGCCGTCGCGATCGCCGCGGGCGTCGGCGCGGGGTTCCTCGGGGCGTTCGTGATGCGTCGGCGCGAGCATCCGCTCTTCGACGGGAGCGTGCTGCGCATCCGCACCTTCCGCGTCGCGAACGTGAGCGGTGCTTTCTACCGCCTCATGATCGTGGCGGCGCCGTTCCTGTTCACGCTGCTGTTCCAGGTGGTGTTCGGCTGGAGCGCCTTCGGCGCGGGCCTCGCCGTGATGGCGGTGTTCATCGGCAATGTCGCGATCAAACCCGTCACGACCCCCCTGATCCGATGGCTCGGGTTCCGCCGGGTCCTGGTGTGGTCGAACATCGTCGGCGGCGTCATCCTCGCCGTCTTCGTCGCCGTGGGGCCGACCGCGCCGCTCCCGCTGCTGCTGGCGCTGCTGTTCCTCAGCGGCGTCGTACGGTCGATCGGCTTCAGCGCCTACAACACGGTGCAGTTCGTGGACGTCCCGCCCGACCGCACGAACGCCGCGAACACGCTCGCCTCCACGCTGCAGCAGGCCGCGACCGCGCTCGGGCTCGCGATCGTCGCCGTCTTCGTGAACCTCGGCACGTGGGCGGCGGGGGAATGGACGGGCACACCGCTGCTCGGCTATCACTGGGCGTTCGTCCTCGCGGCGCTCACGCTCGTGATCCCGCTCGTCGGGGCGCTCACCCTCCCCGCGGACGCCGGTCGCCACGCGGTGCGCCGCGCCTGATCGAGCACGACCGGAGAAGTGCGCGTCCGAGCCTCGCCGTAGCCTGGTGGCCATGACGACCGCGACGGATGCGCCCCACCCCGCCGACAGCCACGACCTCATCCGCGTGCAGGGCGCGAGAGAGAACAACCTCAAGGACATCAGCGTCGAGCTGCCGAAGCGGCGGCTCACCGTCTTCACCGGCGTCTCCGGGTCCGGCAAGAGCTCGCTCGTGTTCGACACGATCGCGGCCGAATCGCAGCGCATGATCAACGAGACCTACAGCGCGTTCGTGCAGGGGTTCATGCCGTCGGTCCCGCGCCCCGACGTCGACGTCCTGGAAGGACTCACGACCGCCGTCATCGTCGACCAGGAGCGACTCGGGGCGAACCCGCGCTCGACGGTCGGAACGGTGACGGACGCGAACGCGATGCTGCGCATCCTCTTCTCCAAGCTCGGCGAGCCGTACATCGGCGGGCCGACGGCGTTCTCGTTCAACATCCCGACGCAGAAGGCGAGCGGCGTCATGATCGGGCCGAACGGCGAGAAGAAGATCGTGCAGGATGCGATCTACCTCGGCGGCATGTGCCCGCGGTGCGAGGGCCGCGGGTCGGTGTCGGACATCGACCTCTCCCAGGTGGTCGACGAGTCGAAGTCTCTCGACGAGGGCGCGATCATGGTCCCGGGGTACACCGCCGACGGGTGGATGGTGAAGGCCTTCTCGCAGTCCGGGTTCTATCCCGGCGACAAGCCGATCGCGCAGTTCAGCGAGAAGCAGCGCCGGCTCTTCCTCTACGGCGAGGTCACCAAGGTCAAGATCAGCGGCATCAACATGACCTACGAGGGGCTCATCCCGAAGATCACGAAGTCGATGCTCTCGAAGGACCTCGATGCCCTGCAGCCGCACGTCCGCGCGTTCGTCGAGCGCGTCGCGACGTTCGCGACGTGCCCCGAGTGCGACGGCACCCGGCTGACGGAGGGCGCGCGGTCGTCGAAGATCGCCGGGATCAGCATCGCCGACGCGTGCCGGATGCAGGTGACCGACCTCGCCGCGTGGGTCCGCGACCTCGACCGGCCGGAGGCCGGACCGCTGCTGACGACCCTCGGGGCCAACCTCGACGCGTTCGTGACCCTCGGCCTCGGCTACCTGAGCCTGGAGCGCCCCTCGGGCACGCTGTCGGGAGGCGAGGCGCAGCGCATCAAGATGCTGCGCCACCTCGGATCGTCGCTCACCGACGTGACCTACGTGTTCGACGAGCCCACGATCGGGCTGCACCCGCACGACATCCAGCGCATGAACGGCCTGCTGCGCCAGCTGCGCGACAAGGGCAACACGGTGCTCGTCGTGGAGCACAAGCCCGAGATGATCGAGATCGCCGACCACGTCGTCGACCTGGGGCCCGGCGCCGGGCGCGCGGGCGGCGAGATCTGCTTCGAGGGGACCGTCGAGGGGCTGCGTGCCAGCGGCACCCTCACGGGCCGGCACCTCGACGACCGCGCGGCGCTGAAGCCGTCCGTCCGCGCGGCGGAGGGCGCGATCGAGGTGCGCGGCGCGAGCGAGAACAACCTGCAGGGCGTCGATGTCGACATCCCGCTCGGGGTGCTCACGGTCGTCACCGGCGTGGCGGGTTCCGGCAAGAGCTCGCTCATCCACGGTCACGTCTCCGGGCGGGACGGCGTGGTCTCCATCGATCAGACCGCGATCCGCGGATCACGCCGCAGCAACCCCGCCACGTACACGGGACTGCTCGAGCCCATCCGCAAGGCGTTCGCGAAGGCGAACGGCGTGAAGCCGGCGCTGTTCAGCGCGAACTCCGAGGGGGCGTGCCCCACGTGCAAGGGCGCGGGGGTCATCGTCACCGAGCTCGGCTTCATGGATACGATCGAGACGCCGTGCGAGGACTGCGGCGGGAAGAGGTTCCAGGCCGAGGTGCTGGACTACAAGCTCGCGGGCCTCGACATCACCGAGGTGCTCGACCTCCCCGTCGCCCAGGCGCGTGCGTTCTTCTCGGAGGGCGAGGCGAAGATCCCGGCGGCGGCCGCGATCCTGACCCGGCTGCACGACGTCGGGCTCGGATACATCACGCTCGGACAGCCGCTGTCGACCCTCTCCGGCGGCGAGCGCCAGCGCATCAAGCTCGCGATCGCGATGGGCGAGGAGGGCGAGGTGTACGTGCTCGACGAGCCGACCACGGGGCTCCACCTGGCGGACGTCGAGAACATCCTCGGCCTCCTCGACCGGCTGGTCGACGCCGGCAAGTCCGTCATCGTGATCGAGCACCACCAGGCGGTCATGGCGCACGCCGACTGGATCGTCGACCTCGGGCCCGGCGCGGGCCACGACGGCGGCCGCGTCGTGTTCGAGGGCAGGCCGGCCGACCTCGTCGCGGCGCGCAGCACCCTCACCGGAGAGCACCTGGCGACGTACGTCCGGGCGTGAGCCGCGCGGGCGCGGGCCGGGTCGTCCGGCCCCCGGTCAGACCGGCTCGAGCTCCAGCCCGAACGCCGCGGCCACGCCGGCGTTGGTGACGCGGCCGGCGCGGGTGTTGAGCCCTCGCGCGAGCGCGGCATCCTGTGCCGTCGCCGCCTCCCACCCCTTGTCGGCCAGCGCCGTGAGGTAGGGCAGCGTGGCATTCGTCAGGGCACGCGTGGAGGTCTCGGGGACGGCGCCCGGCATGTTCGCGACGCAGTAGTAGAGCGTCTCGTGCACGGCGAAGGTCGGGACGTCGTGAGTCGTGGGATGCGACCCCTCGAAGCAGCCGCCCTGATCGATCGCGATGTCGACGAGCACGGCGCCCGGCCGCATCGTGGCGACCATGGCGTCGGTGACGAGCTTGGGCGCCGCGGCGCCGGGGATGAGCACCGAGCCGATCACGAGATCGGCGGTGGCGACCTGCTCCGCGATCTCCCAGCGGCTCGACGCGCGCGTCTGCAGGGCGCCGACGTAGCGGTGCTCGAGTTCGCGCAGGCGAGGGAGCGACAGGTCGATGACCGTCACGTCGGCACCGAGGCCGAGGGCGTTGGCGGCCGCGTGCTCGCCCGCCACGCCGCCGCCGATGACGACGACCTTGGCCTTCTGCGTCCCGGCGACGCCGCCCATGAGCGTTCCGCGGCCGCCGGCGGCGCGCATGAGGAAGTAGGAGCCGACCGTGATCGACAGGCGGCCGGCGACCTCGCTCATCGGCGAGAGGAGCGGCAGCGTGCGATCCGGGAGCTGCACGGTCTCGTACGCGATGGCCGTGGTGCCGGCGGCGAGGAGCGCGTCGGTCAGCGGGCGGTCCGCCGCCAGGTGGAGGTAGGTGAACAGCACCTGGTCGTCGCGGAGATACCCGTACTCGGCGGGGATCGGCTCCTTCACCTTGGTGACGAGGTCGGACGCCCCCCACACCTCTTCGGCGGACTCCACGATCCGCGCTCCCGCGGCGGCATAGGCGTCGTCGACGATGCGCGAGCCGAGGCCGGCGCCGCGCTGCACGAGCACCTCATGGCCGCGGGCGACGAGCGCGTCGACCCCGGCGGGGGTCATGGCGACGCGGTTCTCGTTGTTCTTGATCTCGGTGGGGACGCCGATGCGCATGTGAGCTCCTCTTCGAACGGCACGACTCCGGTACGATCGCATGGGATTCGTTGAAACCGCAATGAGATCGAAGATCCTTCTGTCGATGAGAGGCCGAATGATGAGCCATCCGGAATCGACCGGCGCGAAGCCATCCACGCCGAAGGATCTGCGCTCCCCGGAGCTGGATGGGATCGACGCCGAGCTGGTCCGTCTCCTCGCGCGGGACGGTCGCACCACGAACGCCGAGCTCGCCGCCGCCGTCTCGGTGGCGCCCTCGACCGCGCACGTCCGCGTCCGCTCCCTGGTCGAGCGCGGCGTCATCACCGGATTCCACGCCGCCGTCGACCAGACCGCGATCGGGCGCGGGCTGCAGGCGATGGTCGGCGTCACCCTCCGTCCGGGCTCGCGGCAGGAGAGCATCAGCGAGTTCGCCGACGAGGTGCGACGGCTGCCGCAGGTCGTGCAGCTCTTCTTCGTCGGCGGCGCGGACGACTTCCTCATCCACATCGCCGTGCCCGGATCGAGCGAGCTGCGGGAGTTCGTGGTGGAGCACCTGTCGGCCCAGCGCAGCGTCGCCTCCACGCGGACGAGCGTGATCTTCGACTACCACCGCAACGTCGTCGCGGCATCCTTCGACTAGCGCGGCTGCGGGTACGGGGTCTCGCCCGCTCGGCCTGGTTCAGCCCGGCCACGCCCGGCCCACTCCCTTCGCCGAGACATCACGTGGCGCGCGATACGCACCGTGGTCTCGCGCGCTGCGTGATTTCTGGGCGACGGGCCCCGGGAGCGGACACCCCGGGCGGGGGTCGGACAGGGGCGGGGCGGGCAGGTTCCGGGTCAGCCCCGGCGGATGCGCAGGACCGCAGCCGCCGCCGCGAGCACCGCCACGACGATGCCGTAGCCGTAGGCGACCGGCCCGAGACCGACGAGCTGCACGAGCACGCCCGCGATGACCGCGGGGATCCCGAAGGCGAGGTACGACACCAGGAAGATCACCGCGAACACGTCGGCGCGCTCGGTCGCGGGGATGTGCGGCGCGAGCGAGCGGACCACGCCGAAGAAGGCCGTCCCGAAGCCCGAACCGGCCACGACGACCGCGGCGAGGTAGCCGGGGAGCGAGCCCAGCGCGAGAGCGAGGAGCGTGAGCAGGGTGCCTCCGGAGAGCGCGACGGTGCCGTAGATCGTGATGGCCCGCGCCGACCGGCGCCGGATGAGGAACGCCGCGATCGCGCCCGCCCCGGCGAGCAGTGCCACCGACAGCCCCTGCCACACGTGCGCCACCCCGCCGAGCTCGATGTGGACGATGCTGGCGCCGAGCGAGAGGAAGAAGCCGCCCGTCGCCCATCCCGCGAAGATGGCGGGCGTGCTCTGCAGGAAGAGCGTCCGCATCGAGGCGGGAACCTTGAGCCGGAAGCCGAGGGACGCGAGCGCGCCGGGCTTGCGGGGAGCCGTCTCGGGAGCGAACCACACGAGCGCCGCGAGCACCACGTACAGCACCGCGAGCGGAGCGAAGACGTCGACGAGCGCGTCCTTCGTGGCATCCAGCACGGCACCGGCGACGAGCGCGCCGATCGCGAGCCCGGCCATGGGGGCGACCGCGTTCCACACCGCCGCCGAGCCGGGCCGCGACGCCGGCTCGAGATCGGCGATCGCCGCCGATACCGACGACAGCAGGAGTCCGCTCGCCACGCCCTGGAGCAGCCTCGCGAGGACGAGGAGTCCCGTCGCGTCGGCGTTCCAGAAGACGACGACGCTCACCGCGAGGAGCAGCAGCCCCGCGCTCGCGACCGGGCGCCGGCCGATGTGGTCGGAGAGCGACCCCGCCGTGACGAGCGTCGCGAGAAGTGCGACGGCGTACACCGCGAAGACGATGGTCGTGACGACGGCGTCGAAGCCGATCCGCTGGGCGAGGACGGGGTAGAACGGCGACGGCGCGCTCGCACCCGCCATCATCGCGACCAGGCTGACGATCGCGAGCGTGAATCCGTAGGTCGCACCGCGGATGCCCCGCGTGCGCGTCGAGATGACGGCGGTCATCGGTCCCCCTCAGAAGTCGGTTCGAAGGTTTTCGAACGACCGGGGTTCTCGGTCCATTCCCGAATTGTCCAACTATTATCGAACCGTGAGCGCGACGGGAGAGCTGCCCCACCCCGACAGGGCCGACCTGACCCTCACCGGCGTGCTCTTCGCCCTGAGCGATCCCGAGCGACTCGCGATCGCCCAGCAGCTCGTCGACGGGCCGCTCGACATGGCCGCCTGCTCGGTCACCGACCCGACGATGCCCAAGTCCACCCGGTCGCACCTCATGAAGGTCCTCCGCGAGGCCGGCGTCATCCGCAACGAGCCGAACGGCCGGCGGCGGCTGCTGTCGCTGCGGCGCGACGACCTCGAGGCGCGGTTCCCCGGCGTGCTGGATGCCGTGCTCGGCGCGGCCGACCCCCTGCCCGTGCCGGAGTCGGCCCTCGCCGACTGACGCGGCGGGGGCTACAGCGTCGGCGCCGGCTCGGCCGGGTCGGCCGGCACGACCGCGTCGGGCACCGTGGTGCGGCCGGGACGGGTGCCGTCGGTCACGATCGTGACGGCGGTCGGATCCGCGTCGCCCACGCTGACGACGACCGATCCGTCGGAGGCATCCCGCACGGCGGCGGCGATCCGCGCGGCCGCGTCGTCGTCGATCCGCACGGGACGCTCGGACGCCGGCGCCAGCAGGGCGACCCGCACTCCCCGTGCGCGCGCCACCGCCGCCGCAGTCGTGACGAGGGGATGCGTCAGAGTCGGCGCGCGCATCCGATCCCGGATCGTCCCCTCGAGCACCGCCACGCGCGCGTGCACGTCGTCGTCGATCGGGATGCCGTCGCGGAGCTCCGCGAGGACGGGGAGGACCTCCGCCCTGACCTCGGCCAGCTCGCGGCGGAACCGCCGGGTCGCGACCTCCGCGGCGGCCGCCTGGCGCTCGGCGCGGGCCTGCTCGGAGCGGTGCGCGCGTTCGCGCGCCACGATCCAGCGCAGCACGACACGCCACACCACGCCGAGCACGAACGACAGCATCGGGATCGCCAGCATCGCGACGATGCCGGACGGCGGCTGCGCGGTGGCGGTCCCCCACCCGACGACGAAGAGCACCTGCCCCGCGCCGCCCGCGAGCCCGAAGGCGGGGTTGCCGCGCGCGAGCATCAGCGCGAGGAGGTAGGTCGAGAAGTCGAGCAGCCAGACGTCGGCGGCGTGGGTCGTGGTCACCACGGCCACGACCGTGGCGGCCAGGGCAACGGCGGTCACGGCCGCCGCGCGACCACGGCCGAGCGGCCGGTCGCTCGGAGCCGTGAGCAGGAACACGCCGGCCAGCACCGCCGCGTGCGCCGCGATCACGAGCACCGTCGGCGGGCTGAAGACGCCCTCCAGGAGACCGCGCGCGATACCGGTCGTCCACACGAACACCATCGCCCAGCGCGCCGCCCGCGTCGCGAGACCGGAGGCGCCGGTGCCGCGCGCGGTGACGACGTTCAGCTCGCCGCGGGGTCCCATGCCACCCACACTCTCGTTCCCTCGCCCGGCGCGGACTCCACGCCGGCCGCACCGCCGATGTCCGCCATCCGGCCCGCGATGCTCTCCGCGAGGCCCATGCGCCCCGCGCGCGCGGCCCGCGGGTCGAAGCCGACGCCGTCGTCCGACACGACGACCCGGATGCCGCCGGCGCGGACCCGCACGGATGCCGCGACCCGCGCCGCGCGTGCGTGCCGGTGCGCATTCCGCACGGCCTCCAGCGCCGCGGCCGCGACCGCGTCGAGCACGTGCGACGGAACCGGGGCGCCCGCCGCCTGCTCCACCCGCACCTCGGGGAGGGACGCCGCGAGCCGCTCCCTGACCTGCTCCGCGGCGACGGCGGCCGGCACGAGGCGCGGGTCGCGGTCCCGCTCCACGATCGCGCGGTCCAGGACCCCGACGGCGGTGGCGGCCTCGTCCCGCAGGACCTGCGGCGGCGGCCCGGCGAACATCAGGGCGGCGTTCAGCACGGACAGCACCTCGTCGTGCACCAGCCGTGCGAGTCCCGCCTCGCGGTCGGCGATCGCGGCGGCCACCGCGCTCTGCTCTGCGGCGCGACGGGCGGTGTCCTCCGACTCGTTCAGGACGATGACCCGGTTCCGGATGCCGAGGAAGATCACCACGAAGCCGATCTCGCTCATGTGGAACGGCGTGTTCCAGGCGACGATGAGCGGCACTGCGCCGGTGAACATCCACGCCGAGAGCGCGACGGTCCCGCCGGCCACGATGGTGGCACCGACGGCGACGGCCGGTCGCGCGACGAACACGAGCAGCGTCAGCGCGGCGGGCTCCAGGCGCCAGACCCACGGCGACACCGGCGGCGCTCCGCTGTCGAGCACCGCGTAGGAGGAGAGCTGGAGCGTCACCACGAGCGCGGGGACGCTCCACCACAGCACCCGGAGCAGACGTTGCGGAAGCCACAGCCCCACGGCGGCGAGCGCGACCAGCGCGGCGGTCGCCAGCAGGCCGGCGGCATTCCACCACACCGGGAACAGCGCCGCCTGAGCGAGGAAGTCGGGCAGTGCCTGGCCGACGACCGACAGCATCCCCCCGAGGACCACGAGCCACGCGACCCGCCGGTCGGCGCGTTCGCGCGGGGACCGGGACGGCGCGGGGCTCATCCGCGGAGCGCCGGGGATGCGGTGAGCGACGCCCGGCCGGAGCCCGCGGAACACGTCATCCGTCTCCCCTTCCGAACGCTTCCCAGAGCGTACACCGGGGGCCGGCGACCGCCGGCGACGAGGTCAGGCCGTGGCCGGCGCCGTCGGGGGCTCGGGAGCGGCGGGGGCGAGCTCGGCTGCGGTGCGCCGGTGCCCGATGAGGGTGAGGAGGACGCCGCCCACGAGCCACGCAGCCAGGGTGAGCCACTGCGCGGCGGTCGCGGCATCCGGGAAGTAGCTCGTCGAGCGAAGCAGCGTGACCGACGCACCGGGGACGAACCACTGCCCGATCGCGCCCCACGGGCTGGGCAGGAACGGCGACGGGACCGCGGCCCCGGCGATCGGGTTGGCCACCAGGAGGGTGATGACGGCCCCGACGCCGATGCCGATCGGGCCGAGGAGCGCCGCAAGCCCGATGATGAGGGCGCCGGTGGCCGTCACGCTCAGGGCGACGGCGGCGGCGTTGAGGAGCCAGCTGCCGGCGAGGATGCCGAACCACGTCTGCATCACCGTGACGATCACCACGCCCGCGGCCACGCCGAACGCCGCGAGCCCGACGAGCCGGCGGATGGCTCCCTGGACGCGGAGCGTGAGGATGATCCCGCCGAGCATGCCGCCGAGGACGAGCGGGAACGCGGCGGCCGCGAGCCCCGCGCCCGTCGGATCTCCTGCGGCGACGGGCACCACGTCCGTCACATGGACGGTGGGAACGGCGCGCGGGGCGGTGCCTGCGTCCGGCAGGGTCGGCCGCTCGCCCGCGGCGAGTGCCTGCGAGATCGCGGTCAGCTGTGCGATGAGCGCGCTCTGCGCCGACGCATCGATCTGGGACTGCAGCTCGGCGGCGACGGCCCGCAGCGCCTGCGCCGGCGCGGGGCCGGCCGCCGTGGCGACGAGGACCTCGGGGGTGTCGCCGAGGAGGACGGCGCCGTACAGCGTCCGCTCCGTGATGCGGGCCACCGCGTCGGCGCGCGAGCTCACCTTCTCGAGGGCGAACGGGGCGGGGTCCTGCGCAGCGAGGGCCTTCTCGACCGCGGCCACGGATGCCGCGGGCCCGCTGATCCCGATGGGCAGGTTCTGCGGCTTCGCGGTCGCCGCCGGCCACACGAACGCCATCACGATGACGCCGATGGCGACCGCACCGACGAGCCCGAGGACAGCGGCGACGGCCCAGCGGGAGGGACGCGACGCGGAGACTGCAGGATCGCTCATGACTGCTCCTCAAAGAGAATGGTTGTTCTTTTTGTCACGATAACAGAACGGCTATTCTTTTTCCATGCCCAAGGTGAGCGAGCGCTATCGCGAGGCGCGGCGCGACGAGATCGCCCAGGCCGCCCTCCGCTGTCTGGAGCGCAACGGCGTCCGCGACACGTCGATCGCCGACATCGTCGCCGAGTCGGGCCTCTCGACCGGTGCGATCTACTCGCACTTCCGCAACAAGGCGGAGCTCGCGCGATACATCGTGGGCCGGTTCCTCATCGTCCGGATCGACGTCCTGGAGGAGCGCGGCACCGCGGGCGAGGTCGTCCCGCCGCGCGAGGCGCTCCTCGGCATGCTCGGGATCTTCGGCGAGGCCGGCCTCTCCCCCGCACTGGTCGTGCAGTTCTGGGGCGAGGCCATGGTGGACGCCGATCTCAAGGCCGAGATGACGCGGACGGCGGGGCGCCTCTTCGCCGCCCTCACGACCGCGCTGCTCCCGTGGGCACGCACCCGGACGAGCAGCGAAGAGGATGCCGCGGACCTGGCCCGCCACGCGGCTCGCTCCCTCGCCGCCCTCGCGCAGGGCTACATCGCGAACGCCGCCGTGTTCGGCGCGCTGGACCCGGCGGAGTACGTCGAGGCCGCGGCATCCGTCCTGGCGTCCTGAGCGACGGAGAGGGCCCCGCCGGATCGCTCCGACGGGGCCCTCCGCTCGCCCCGAGGGGCGGGGTTCAGTGCGCGATCACGGGCTCCGCACCCAGGTTCGACTCGGGCAGGTGCGCGGTCCCGAGGGACAGCCCCTGTCCGCGGCGGCGGAAGAGCAGCGCCGCGACGACGGCCCCGAGTGCGAAGAATCCCGCACCCCACGAGTACGCCGTCGCGTAGCTCGCGAGTGCCGCGTGCACGCCGACCTCGGGCGTGGGGGGCGTGTGAGCGCTCAGGTAGTCGGCCGCGGCGGTCGCCGCCAGGGTGTTCAGCAGCGCCGTGCCGATCGATCCGCCCACCTGCTGGCTCGTGTTCACCATCGCAGAGGCGACGCCGGCGTAGCGGCGGTCGACCCCGAGGGTCGCCGTCTGCATCGAGGCGGGCATGATCGTGCCCATCGCGGCGCCGATGATCATGAGCGGCGCGAGGACGTTGCCGGCGTACGTGCTGTGCTCGTCGAGGAGCGTGAGCAGGAGCATCCCGACCACGCCGAGCGACATGCCGACCGGCACGAGCACCTTCGGGCCGAACCGCGGCACGAGGAAGTTCGTGCCCAGCTGGGCGGCGATCACCAGCATCCCGATCATGGGCAGGAACGCGAGCCCCGTCTGGATCGGCGAGTACTTCAGCGTCAGCTGCAGGTAGTAGGTGACGAAGAGGAAGATCCCGAACATGCCGGCCCCCGCGATGAGGACCGAGAGGTACGCGGCGGCACGGTTGCGGTCCAGCACGATGGGCAGCGGCAGCAGCGGGTGCGTGGCGCGGGTCTGCCACACGACGAAGGCGACGAGCAGGATGACCGCGGCGCTCAGCATCCCCCACGACAGCGGGGAGTCCCAGCCGTCCGTCTCGGCGTTCGAGAAGCCGTAGACGAGGCCGAAGAGCGCGCCGGACACCAGGAGCGTGCCGGGCACGTCGAGCTTCGGGCGCGGGCCCTCGCGCACGATCGACGGCACGAACAGCGCCGCGCCGACGAGGGCGAACACCGCGATGATGACGTTGATGTAGAGGTTCCAGCGCCAGTCGAGCGCCTCGGTCAGGACGCCGCCGAGGAGGAGGCCGACCGCCCCACCGGCCCCGGCGATCGCCCCGAAGACGCCGAACGCGCGGGCCCGCTCCTTGGGGATCGTGAAGGTCGTGGTGAGCACCGCAAGTGCGGTGGGCGCGAGCAGGGCGCCGAACACACCCTGGAGCGCGCGGGCCGCGACGAGCAGTTCGAACGAGCCCGCGGCGCCGCCCAGGGCGGAGGCGAGAGCGAAGCCGATCAGGCCGATCACGAACGTCCGCTTGCGGCCGATCAGGTCGGAGAGGCGGCCGCCGAGGAGGAGGAGGCTGCCGAAGGCGAGGGAGTAGGCGGTGATGATCCACTGCCGCTGGCCGTCGGAGAACCCGAGGTCGGCCTGAGCGGACGGCAGGGCGATGTTGACGACGGTGGCGTCGAGCACCACCATCAGCTGCGCGAGACCGACCACGACGAGGGTGACCCAGCGGCGGCGATCCGCCGCGGGTGCAGGTGAAGAAGAAGACATGGCCGCCACTATATACGGTACTGTTGAGTTTCGGATCTACATCGTTCAGGAATTAACCCGCTGGTAACGTGGTACTCGAAGGAAGGAGGCGGCTGCGATGGCGCAGATCGACCTCGCCGAGGACAAGCCGCGACTCGGGCGCAAGAGGGATCACTCACGCGACCCGGAGATCCTCGAGGCGGCGCTGGACGTGCTGACGGAGTGCGGCTACGACGGCATGACGATCGACATGGTCGCGGCGCGCGCGAAGGCAGGCAAGGCCACGCTCTACCGGCGCTGGCCCTCCAAGTCCGAGCTGGTGCTCGAGGCCGTCGCGTGCATGAAGTCGAGCCACGTCGACCTCAGCTCACCGCCCGACACCGGGACGCTGCGGGGCGACCTCGTGGCGATGGTCCGCTCCCCCACCCTCCGCGACAGCGAGCGCAAGCTGAAGGTGATGGCCGGCATCGTCTCGATGATCGCGCGCGACCCCGAGCTGGCCGTCGCCGCGCGCCAGGCCCTCGTCGAGCCGCGCGCGCGCGCGAACCGCATCATCTTCCAGCGCGCGATCGACCGCGGCGAGATCCCCGCGGACGCGGACGTCGACACGCTGTGCATGATCTCGCCCTCCCTCGTCTCCTACCGCGTGCTGATGCTGGGCGAGCACGTGGACCGTGCCTTCCTGCTCCACGTCATCGACCACATCATCCTGCCCGCGGTGGGTCTCGCACCGCCCGCCGAGGGCTGACCGAGCGAGAGGCGCGAGCCGCCCGGGCGTCTGGGACCGGATCAGCGGCGCGGGCGATCGGCCGAGCGGACCCGCCGGGAAGCGGTCCGCTCGAAGAACGCGGGGGGCGTCGAGGGCAGCAGCGCGGCCCCCTGCAACGGGTCACCCGACGGATTCCGCTCCTCCAGGCCCGCGGCGCGAACACGCGCACCCCAGCTGGACCGGATGAACGGAGAGTCGAAGACACCGCCGACAGCCGATACGGAGACGCCCGCGGCATCCGCACCGAACGCCCGATCGGCACACGCGATCGTCGTTCGCGCGAGCTCGGCGGCGGCATCCTCCGCGATCGCCCTCGCGGCGTCATCGGACTCCGCCGCCGCGAGCACGTCCTTGGCGAACGCCGCGACCGCGGCCGTGCTCGGCTGCGCCGCGGAGGGCATCAGGGCAGGGAGCGGGCCGAACCGGCGCTCCGCGGCAGCAGTGAGATCGGTGCGCTGCCCGGCGCCGTCCCGCTCCGCGGTCGCCGCCCGAAGTCCCGCGCGGCCGATCCAGAAGCCGCCGCCGCGGTCGCCGAGGAGCGCCCCCCAGCCGTCGCTGCGCGCGACGGCGGAGGGAGACACCCCGAGCGAGACGACCCCGGTGCCGGCGGCGATGACGACCCCGTCCCGACCCGAGAGCGCACCGACATGGGCTGTGACCGAGTCGTGGGCGATACACGCCTCGGTGGCGCGCAACGCGTCCATGATCTCGAGCGCGAATCGGTCGAGCGCGGCATCCTGATGCTCGCCGGTGACACCGATGCCGACCACACGTGCGCTGATCCCCTCGCACGCCACGCGCAGGCGCCCCGCGAGCTCCGTCAGCGACAACGTCGACGAGGCGTCCAGACCCACCGGGGATCGCCACTGCGTCGACCCGCCGTCGGCGTCACGGAGCTGCATGCGCACGCCGCTCTGCCCGACGTCGATCGCGGCGAGTTCGAACGTCCGGTCGCTCACGTCACGTTCCGCAGCTCGAAGTCGATCTCGAACGTCCGGTTCCAGGGGAAGTCGAACGCGAACGGCTCCCAGCGCGAGCCGGACATCTCCGCGGCGGCGGCGACGAGTCGCTCTGCGACCGCGCCGCGGTAGCGGTGCGCGACGACGTCGTCGGTGAACGGGAGCGAGAAGTGCTCGCGGTACTCCCCGATGCCACCGAGCTCGGTGCGCACGCGGCTCTGGTAGAAGTCGTCCTCGATGATGCGATGCCACAGCTGCCGCTCCCGCAGGGCGGCGGTGTCCACTCCAGCCCGCGCGCTCAGCACCGATGCCACCGCCGTCGCGACGACGCCGCCGATGGTGTTGCCCGCCGTGTTCCACCCCCCGTAGGCCAGGAGCTCTCCGAGCAGCCCGCGACCGGCCAGGAGGTCGGTGAGCGCCGTGTCCGAGCCGTTCGGCTCCCAGACGTCGGCGAGCGCGACCGCCCTCCCCTCCTCGAGAGCCCTCTCGACGAGGACCGCCGCGGCGGTCCGGGCCTCGTCGGCGGCACCGCCGCTCGGCCCGTGGACGATGAGGACGACGTCCGGATCCGCTCCCGCCGACGAGGTGGCACCGGCGGCGCGGATCTGGCGCTCGACGGTGATGCGGGCGGGGACGTTCTCGAACGGCGCGATCCGCTCGGCCGCGCCCGGTGACGCGAAGGCCGGCGACAGCCGTACCGGTGTCGCTGCGTCCGCCGAGAGGGTGCGGGCCACGAGGACCGCGCCGACCTCGTCCGCGCCGGGGTAGCTGTGGGTCGCTCCCCCGATGCCCGGCGCCTCCGCCCACCGATCGATCCACAGCTGCTCCAGCGTGCCCGCCGCGCGGGCGGCGGTGTCGTCGGCGGTCAGGAACAGCTCGCGGAACGCACCACGCGCGGCGCCGTGGACGAGGGAGAGGTTGACGATGTGATTGCGCAGACGTCGTTCGTGGAAGTCGCGCAGGACATCGACCGGCACGGTGGCCGCAGCGTCGAGCCGCGAGCGCTCGCGCAGGAACATCTCGTGCTCCTGGGCGCCGAGGCGGTGCAGCTCGCGGCCGTGGTCGGACCAGTATTCGGGCTCCTCGGAGCTGCTGTAGGAGTCCGATGCGCGCATCACCGTCGACATCACGCGGATCGGCCGATCCGGGCGCGACTCGGACATCCGGCGGACGGTCTCGAGCCGTCCGAGGATCTCGGCCAGGGAATCGTCGTTCGTCCGGGAAGGTATGAGACCGCCGTAGCCGAGGGTGTCCGCCGAGACGATCACGGCGTCGGCGTCCGCAGCGACGTCGAGCAGCCATCGACGGATCGCCTCGGGGTCGCCTCCGTCGCGCATGCGGGGCAGGGCCGCGGCGGGTGGGAGCAGGAGCTCGGCGCCGCCGATCCGCGCCACCTCACGCGGCAGCGACACGTTCACGGGCCGTTCGTCGAGCGGGACGAGCGCGATCGTGCGGACGTTCATCGGAGACCTCCGGCGAAGCGGGCGGCGAGGGCCCGCGGATCCGAGATCGCCGTCCCGACGACGACGGACCACGCCCCCGCGGCGAGCGCCGCGGTCACCTCGGACGGGACGGTGACGCCGCCCTCCAGCACGGCGCGCACACCGGATGCCGCGAGCGCTCCGAGGAGATCGAGGTCGGGCTGCGGTCGTCCCGTGGTCGACGACGTATGGCCCGAGAGCGTGGTCGCCACGAGCGCGGCGCCGGCATCCCAGGCGTGCACGCCCTCGGCGAGCGTGGACACGTCGGCCATGATCGGCGCGCCGAGCTCATCCGAGACCCGGGCGAACAGGTCTGCGATCTCGCCGGGCCGACGCGAGTCGGCCACCGCTTCGACCGCGAGGATGTCGGCACCCGCCTCGACCAGGCGCGCACAGTCGTCGAAGTCGGGCGTGATGAAGGGCCGCGGCGATGCGTCGCCGTAGCGCTTGGTGAGTCCGACGATGGGCAGAGCCGTGTGCGCGCGCACGGCCGCGACGTGTTCGGGCGACGCGATGCGCAGTCCCGACGCCCCTCCGCACTCGACCGCCGCGGCGACGGCCGCGATCACGTGGGACGCGGCCATGGGCGAGTGAGGCGGCGCCTGACAGGAGACGACGAGTCCCCCGCGGATCGCCGCGACCGCCCCGGTTCGATCGACCTCGCCGATCACTGTCGTCATGGGTGCCACTCCCGAGCTCTGCTGCCTCTTGCCGATGCGCCTGATGGAATACCCTGTCGAAACCTTGAACGAGCCGGTGAGCCGACTGCGATAGATCCCAAGGATTCCGCTATGGCGCGGACTACTTCACCATGCTAGCGTGACAGCAACATTCACTGAGTGTAACTATCCGCCTCACGCTATTGGAGTGTCGCTGTGCTCTCAAATCTCACGGGATGGCACGCCATCATCATCCTCGCCATCGTTCTGCTGATCTTCGGCGCCGCCAAGCTCCCCGCGTTGGCGAAGAGCGTCGGGCAGTCCGTCCGCATCCTCCAGAAGGAGGTCAAGTCCGGCGCGAAGGAGAAGGCCGACGTCGGCACGCTGGAGCAGCAGGCCGCTTCCGCCGACGCGCCGAGTCTGGTCGTCGTCGAGACCTCGACCCCGGGCACCACCGCGAACGCCTGACCGCGCATGCGCCTCACAGCGACGCGCCCGGCGGGCGGAACGATGTCCCTCGCGGAGCACCTCGGAGAGCTCCGCCGCCGGGCGGTGCGCGCAGCGATCGCCCTGGCGGCGGGGATGGTCGCCGGGTGGTTCCTCGCCGATGTCGTCCTGGCGCTGTTGCGGGATCCGATCGCGGTCGCGGCCCTGCAGCAGGACAGGCCGGTCGCGCTCAACTTCACCTCGGTCTCGGCCGCGTTCGATCTGCGCGTCCAGATCGCGGTCGTCGCAGGCATCGTGATCGCCAGCCCGGTGTGGCTCTACCAGCTGTTCGCCTTCTTCATGCCGGCGCTGAGCAGGCGCGAGCGTCGCTACACCCTCGGCTTCACCTTCGCCGCCCTCCCCCTGTTCCTCGCCGGGTGCGCTGCCGGAATCTGGGTGGTCCCCCACATCGTCGCCCTGCTGACCGCGTTCGCGCCGGCGGATTCGCTCACGTACCTCGACGCACGCTCCTACTTCGATTTCGTGCTCCGCCTCGTCCTCATCACGGGGGTCGCCTTCGTCCTGCCTCTGGTGCTCGTCCTACTGAACTTCGCGGGAGTCGTGTCGGGGGTCGCCATCCTGAAGGCGTGGCGGTGGGCCGTGCTGTCGATCTGCCTCTTCACCGCGATCGCGACGCCGGCGGCAGACGTCATGGCGATGCTCCTGCTCGCCATCCCGATGGTCCTCCTCTACGTCGGCGCGTGCGGCGTCGCCCTCCTCTCCGACCGTCGCCGCAGCCGCGCGCTCAGCGCGACGATCGACCTCCCCGCTGTCGAGGTCTGACCGATGCTGGGACTCACCTTCGACAAGATCCTGATCCTGGGCCTCATCGCCGCCGTGATCGTCGGACCTCGCCGCCTCCCCGCGGCGGCGCGCTGGCTCGGCAGACTGGTGCGCAACCTGCGCACGCTCGCGTCGGACACCACCGCGCGTGTGCGCGACGAGGTCGGGCCGGAGTTCGACGAGATCGACTGGACGCGGCTCGATCCGCGTCAGTACGACCCCCGGAGGATCATCCGGGACGCCCTGACCGCAGACATCTCCGAAGCGCCGCCCCGGGACCGCACATCCGGGGAGGCCGGGAGCGCGGAGCGGGCGAAGGACGTCGCCGAACCCTGACGCGCGGGGGCATCGCCGGCGGCGCCGGGTCACGCGGGCGCGGGCACCCGGCTCACGGACCAGGACAGGGTCGCATGGCGGCGGGCGCCGTCCGGATGCCCGAGCCTCGTGGGCAGGTCGGACAGCGGCTCGACGCAGAACGCGCCGGGGAAGGTCTCGCACACGATCCACGCTCGCGCCTCAGCGGATTCCAGTCGCAGCCCGAGGACGCCGGGCCACACGACGACAGGATCGGACCGAAGGGCGTGGACCACCGCATCCCGAGGGGGCGGGGGTGGCGCCGTGTCCCGCCCCGCGCCGTCGACCCACCGGCCGCCGTCGAGCATGACGCTCCCGCGGGAGCCTCGGAGCTCTTCACGGAACCAGGGATGCCAGCCCAGCACGACGGGACCCGGCAGATCGGAGTCCCAGCGGAGGGTCGCCGCGATGCGGTCCTCCGCGACGCTCCATCGGATGCGCGCCCGCGCGGGGGTGACCCACGGTTCGCCGACGCGCGTCTCCAGCGTTACCGACAGGTCGGAGCGATCCACGACCGTCCAGGCGCTGCTGTGCACCAGCCCGTGGTCGATGTGCCCGTCCCGATGGGTGGGCTCGAGGGCGATCCGGCGCCGACCGGCCGCCACGCCGGCCGCGGGGAGTCTCCCGGCGAACGGCGCCAGCAGGAATGCGCCGTCGTAGAAGCCCGCGAGATCGCCCGGTTCCGGGGTCGACGACCCGAGCACCTCGTCGCCCCCGAACGTCAGCGACACCGCCCGGGCACCGCGCCGCTCGTCCACGACGAGCGTCGTCGAAGAGGCGCGGAGCTCGATCACCTCGACCGCTCGTCCGGCACGATCTGGGCGGCCATCGCCACATTCCCCGCCATCAGCCCTCCGTCGACGATGAGGGACTCGCCGTTGATCCACCCGGACTGGGAGCCGGTGAGGAAGACCGCCGCGTCCGCGACATCCTCCGGGCGTCCGAGCCGCGTCGACGGATACCATCGGCGACTGTCCTCGAGCACGTGCGGGTCCTGCGCGATCCGGTGGTCCCACGCGGGAGTGACGATCGTTCCGGGGACGATCGCGTTCGCGCGGATGCCGTCCGCCCCGAACCGCACCGCGAGGCTCCGGGTCAACGAGATCAGCCCGGCCTTCGCGGCGCTGTACGAGACGTTCCCGAGATACTGCAGGGCGTTGACCGACGAGATGTTGACGATCGATCCGTGGCCCGCGGCGAGCATGTCGGGAAGCGCCAGCTGGGCGGTGTGGAACGCGGCCGTGAGACACACCGAGACATCCCGCTTCCACTCCTCGACCGTCAGATCGAGGAAGTCGGCGTCGGCGCAGGTCATCGCGTTGTTGATCAGGACGGAGACAGGGCCGCGTCGATCGCGCACCTCCCGGAACACCTCCGCCAGCCGCCCCCGATCGGTGACGTCGGCCTGGAACCAGATCGCCCCCGTCGCCTGGGATGCTGCCCGCTCGGCGGCATCCGCGTCGATGTCGACGATCACCACCCTCGCCCCGAGCGCAGCGAACCGCTGCGCCATCACCGCGCCGATGCCCGAGCCCGCGCCCGTGATCAGTACGCACTCGTCCTGCCGTCGCTCCGTGGTCATCGCTCGCTTCCGTCCTCTCTCATCCTCGGATCCCGCCGCCGACGAGGGATCCCGTCAGCCGGCCGTCGGCGAGCACCGGCACGCCGGCGACCAGGACGTCGTCCACTCCGACCGCGGTGCGCCGCGGGTGGCGGTACGTCGCACGGTCGCGGATGCGCCGCGGGTCGATGACGGCGATGTCGGCCACCGCCCCCGGCCGGATCCGCCCGCGGTCGTCGAGGCCGAGGATCTCGGCCGGGAGCGCCGCCAGATGCACCGCGGCATCCGCCCACCTAAGATCACCGCGCTCGGCGGTGTACACGGACAGCAGTCGAGCGAAGGTGCCCCACGCCCGCGGGTGCGGACTCCCCCCGAGCGGGATGCCGTCGGATCCGCCGGTGAACCAGGGACTCGTGAAGATGCGCGCGAGTTCGTCGTCGCTGCGGCGTCGGGGGTTGCGTGCGACGACCACCGCATGGAGACGCGTCGCCGCCAGCACCCGGCACGCCAGATCGAGCGGATCCTCGCCGCGGGACGCGCCGGCCTCGGCCAGCGTCATCCCCTCGATGTCGCGCAGCTCCGGGGCGGGGACGGACGAGTAGCTGATGGCGTCGAGCCATGCCCCGCCGAGATCAGGGCGGCGGGCGACCTCGGGGAACCACGTACGCTTCAGCTCCCGCACCCTGTCCGGCTCGGAGAGCGCGCGCGCCGCTTCGTCCAGCCCCGATGCGACCAGCTCGGGTGGCAGGATCAGCATGCCGAGGAGCGTGCATCCTCGGCGGTACGGGTAGGCGTCGAACGTGCCTCGGCGGCCGCCCGCGTCGAGCCGCGCCATCTCGGACAGGACGAGGTCGGGCTCGCCGTGCAGGTGGGAGATGTGCACTCGCGCCCCCGAGCCGTCCGCGATCCGGATGACCTCGTCGACGCCCTGGGGGATCGCGCGCTCGTATCCACCCCGCATGTGCGTCACGTACACCTTGCCCGCGTCTCCCGCGACGCGGGCGAGCGTGACGAGCTCGCGGGTGTCGGCGAAGGCCCCCGGGACGTAGTCCAGACCCGACGACACACCCACGGCCCCCTCTGACAGGGCATCCGCGACCAGTGTCGACATCCGCTCTATCTCGTCCTCGCTCGCGGCTCCGGGGACGTCACCGCGCACCAGATGCCGGATCGTGCCCAGGGGCGCCAGGTACGCGACGTTGACCCGGATGCGGCCGTCGTAGCCCCGCAGGAGGGCGCCGACCCCGGTGCCGTCGTAGTGCCGGATGCCGTCGAGTATCCCACCGAAGTAGTCGGCGCCGTGCGACCCCGGACCGGGAGCGAACGACACGCCGTCCTGTCCCGCGACCACGGTGGTCACACCCTGCCGGAGGAGCGCTTCCTGCACGTCGTCGTCGTACACCCTGCCGTCGGCGTGCGAATGCATGTCGATCAGTCCCGGCATGACGACGCGCCCGGCGCAGTCGATCACCCGCGCATCCACGACATCGATGTCGGGTCCGACCTCCGAGATCGACCCGCCCTCGACGAGGACGTCCGCGCGGACGCCGTCGCGACCGGATCCGTCCACGACGAACCCGCGGCGCAGGAGAACCCGGGTGCTCACACTGCCTCCACACGGACCGCCCACATGGGTGCGCGCAGACCGGTGATCTCCTCGGTCCAGGCGCCGGTCTCCGGGTCGAGGTCCAGGATCCTCCCGCCGTCCCGGTCGACGACCAGCAGGCGACGACCGTCGCTCAGCAGCTGCTGCGGCCACGAGCCGGGGATGGCGACCTCCCGCTCGACGGCGACGGTTCCCGCGTCCCGCGTCAGTACGCTGACGCTGGAGCGCCCGCGGATCGCGACGACGACACCGCCGGGGACGCGCGCGACGTCACCCGGGTACGCCGGGCCGTCGGCACCGATCGAGGTCGCCGCCACCGACGACACCACATTCCCCGCCTCGTCGACCACCGTCACGGTGCCGTCGAGCTCGCCCGAGACGATCAGCGAACCGTCCGCGACGACGACGTGGCGCGGTCCCGCTCCCGGTTCGAGCTCCGCGAACGTGGCCACATGCCATCCGTCGGCGTCGCGATCGAGGGACCAGAGCGCGTCGCTGCCCAGGTCGACGACGATCGCGTCGTGGCCGCCGAATCCGGCCAGGACGAAGTGCGGATGCGGCCCCCGCTGGCGCACCGGGTCGGGCCCGGATCCCGAGAGTTCCACGATCTCCGGCCCCCGGACGGGGATGCCGGTCTCGTCGAGGTCGAAGATCGACACCGTGCCGCTCTCGTAGTTCGCGACGACCAGCCTGTCATCGCCGACGATCGCCGCGTGGCAGGGCTCGGCGCCGAACGTCCTGCGGGCGTCGAGGACGGTCAGGCCCCCCTCGTCGGCGCGGATCGTCAGCACCTCGCCGCCGCTCACATCCCCGCACAGCACGTGGAACGTGCGCGCACGTCGTCCGGCGAGGACGAACGCCGCGTACGAGGCCGGGACGGAGGCCACGACGCCGTCGCCGGACGACGGGATCCAGTCGACGCCGCCGTCGGGACCGTAGCGCGCCATGACGAGCCCGCCGTCGAGCGTCATCGGTCGGCCAGCCGCGCGATGCAGTCGATCTCGACCGAGATGCCCGCCAGGGCGGCCCCGACCGTCGTGCGGGCCGGCGCGGCTCCGGAGAAGAACTCCCCGTACGCCGCATCCATCTCGGCGAAGTCCGCGATGTCCGCGAGGAAGACCCCGCATCGCACGACGTCGTCGAGCGTGGCTCCCGCGGCGGCCAGCACGGACTGGACGTTGCGCAGGGTGATCCGCGTCTGCTCGGCGACCGTACCCGCGACGACCACGCCGTCGACGAGGGGACCCTGGCCGGAGACGAAGACGAATCGGCCCTCGGCGACGACCGCCGGGGAGTACGTCCCGGTCGGCGTCGAGCCGTCTGTGATGTGCTCCATGTCACCTCCACTGGAAGACTATTGCGTCCAGTGTAAGGGTACCGAGTCGGGGCGGTCAGCCGGCCTGGACGCCGAGACCCTCCTCGATGATCGCCGCGGCGGCGAGGAGCCGATCCGCGATGACGCCCTCGCGGTCGGGCGTCATGCGATATGCGGGGCCGCTGGCGGAGAGCGCGTACTCATAGCGGCCGGAGCGCCCGCGGAACGCCACCCCGACGCAGCGCAGCCCCTGCTCGCTCTCCTCGTCGTCGATCGCGTAGCCGCGCTCGCGCACCCGATCGAGCTCGACGCGCAGCGCCGCCGCGGTGGTGCGGGTGTTCGGGGTGAAGGCGTTGAGCGATCGGCCCGCGAGGACCTCGGCCACGTACTCGTCGCCCGCCTGGGCGAGGATCGCCTTGCCCACCGACGTGGCGTGCCACTCCTCGAGATCGCCTACCCGCGCCTCCTTGCGGATCGCGTGAGACCCGGGATAGACCGCGAGAACGACCAGCTGCCGTCCCTCGGCGCTCGCCAGCTCGACGGTCTCGCCCAGCAGCGACGCCAACTCCATCAGGGGGCGCTCGGCCACCGAGCGGGGGTCGGTCTCCACGGGAGCGGCCTGACCCCACTCGTAGAGCTTCACACCCAGGCGATAGCTGCCGTCCTTCACGTCGCGCCCCACGATGTGATGCTTCCGGAGCGCCGCGAGGTAGCGCAGCGCGGTGGGCTCGCTCAGACCGGTGGCACGCGCGATGTCCGCGAGGCTCGCCGTGCCGACGTCGCGCAGCGCGTCGATCACCGAGATGGCACGGTCGACAGCGACCAGCCCCTCGCCCTGCTTCGAGTCCACGTGCTTCACCACGTCGCGACTCTATCAGCGGCTGGTTCCGTCCAACAGATCATCCGAACACCGAGTGAAATCTCGAACCATCTGCCCCCGCGGTCAGAAGTGGGTGCGGATCGCCCCGACGATCGCCGCGGACGGATCGCCCCGATGCCGCACCGTCGCGATCACCGGCCACCGGTCGAACGTCGTGCACGGATGCGAGACGCCGAACTCCACGAGGTCGCCGACCTCGACGGACGCGGTACCGCTGTCCAGAGCGAGGTAGGCGTGCTGGTCGTCCAACGCGGTCACCCTCGCCCCCGCCGCCACGGACTGCGGGCCGCGGTGGATGCCGAGCACGAGCGGCATGCCCTGGTCGTAGCCGATGTCCCGCCGGCCGACGTCCACGAGGGCCAGCCCCGGCTCGGGCGCGCTGACGACGCGCCCCCACACCGCGACAGCCGCGTGCAGCGGCAGCGCGGGTTCCTTCATGCCCTCGTAGTAGCCGTCATCGTGAGCGATTGAGACGCCGGACCGCACGATGACCCGCGCGGACGTGTCGCCGAGACCCTCCCTCACCAGGCGCACCGTCTCCGCGATCCCGGCCGAGCCCCCGATGCTCAGCACCGCCGTGCCCGTCGGCACCCGCGGTGCGACCAGATGGAACGCGGCGACGACGTCGGAGAGGTACGCCCTGAGGCGTCGCTGATCATGGTGCACACCGGGGACCGCGCCCTCGTACGCCCCGATCCCGCGCAGCGCGAGTCCGTCCGCGTCCCGGACGGCATCGGCGACACGTGCCGCGTCCGCGAGTGAGCGGACGCCCGTACGGGCACCCCGCGACCCCACGTCGACGAGCACCCCGATGCGGGGGCCCGGACCGGAGCCGCCGGCCGCGAGCACCGCGGCGGGCGAATCCGCCCAGATCAGCGCCTCATCGAGCTCGCCCCGCTGGAGTGCGTCGCGCACCGGGGCCATCGCGCCCGGCCGCGCGATCGGGGTGGCGACCTGGATGCGGCGCACACCGGCGTCGAGCGCGACGGCGAGCTGATGCTCGTTCGCCACGGTGATCCCCCACGCACCCGCCTGGAGCTGCCGCAGCCACAGCGAGGGGGCCATCGTCGTCTTGCCGTGCGGAGCGAGCTCGACACCCTGGTCGACGCACCACCTCGCGACAGTGGTCGCGTTGTGGTCGATCTCGTCGGCCGCGAGGACCATCACCGGGGTCGGGAGATCCTCGATCCGAAGGCCGAGCTCTGCGATCTCCCTCGGGGCCGCCGGGGAGAACGGAAGGGCGCCCTTCAGCTCCACCCGCAGCGGCTGGCGCTGCTCTTCCGCGACATACTCTTCCAGGAACATGAGGCGCCTTCCGTGCCATTCGGGTTCCGCTCGGCGAGAATCCGTAGATGTCTGCCGCTATGCGGAATATACTAACGTTGGGTGAAACACTAAGAACAGGATCCACATGGCTTTGCTCGGCGGCATACTGCCGGTTCTCTCCACCCCTTTCGATGCGCGGGACGACGTCGACTTCGATGCTCTCGGTTCCGAGATCGATTGGCTTCTCGCGATCGGGGCAGACGGGGTGACCGTCGCCATGGTTTCAGAGATCCTTCGCCTCGACGCCGACGAACGTCGACGCGTCGGCGAATTCGTGGTCGAAGCGGTCGCCGGCCGCGCCTCGGTGGTGCTCTCGGCGGGAGCGGAGTCGACGAAGCAGAGCGTGCGCCTCGCCGAGCACGCCGCCACCGTCGGCGCCACGGCCATCATGGTGAATCCGCCGCTGAACACGATGGCGGACTCCCGCAGCCTCACGACCTACTTCCGCACCGTGGCCGATGCGACCGGCGAGTTCCCGATCATCGTGCAGGACGCCTCGGGCTACGTGGGAGCACCCATCCCCCTCGACGTCCTCGTGGGGCTGCTCGACGAGTTCGGTCCGGTGAAGATCCAGTTCAAGCCGGAGGCGGAGCCCCTCGGGCCGCGCCTGACCGAACTGCTGCGGGCGACCGAGGGAACGGCACGGGTGTTCGAAGGCAGTGGCGGACGGAACCTCATCGAGAGTCATCGGCGCGGGATCGTCGGCACGATGCCCGGATCCGACCTCGTGTTCGCCATCGTCGCCATCTGGCGTGCGATCGAGTCCGGCGATGCCGAGGCGGCCTATCGCGTCCAGGAGGGCGTCGTCCCCATCCTCTCCCTGGTCGCCTCTCTCGATTCGTACGTCGCGGTGGAGAAGCATCTGCTGCGGCTGCAGGGCGTGTTCCCGTCGGCGCGACAGCGGGGCCCGGTGCAGTACACCCTCGACGACATGGCCGTCGCCGAGCTGGAGCGCCTCTTCGCGCGGCTGACATTGATCGTGTCGGGTCTGGAGACGGCGGACGCGCGCCGCGCCTGACGCGCCGAGGTCACTCAGGCGATCCCGAACGCGCTCGTCCGGTTCGTCGAAGGGACCGACGGGTCCACCGGCGGAGAGAAGGCCAGGACCAACTCATCGCGGCCGCGATCACCGCCTGCTACCCATACTCACGCGAGGAAGGCAGTTGTTCAGCGTTGCTCGAGCACGTAGTCCGTGAATCCGGGGAGGGTGAAGGAGAGTCGGCCGTGGCTCGTCGCATCGATGAGCCCCTTCTGCAGCAGCTTGTCCCGCGGGACCCCGAGCGCCTGCGTGCCGACGCCGAGATGAGCGGCGATGTCTTCACGCTTCACGTCTGTACCCCCGAGGGCAGCCATTGCCATCATGAGTTCGCGCTGCTTGACCGATGCCGACCGCCATCTGGTGGTGAATAGCGTCCGCATCTTCTTCTCTACGATGGGGCTGGCCGCGGCCACTTGCGCGGCGCGGATATGACCGCCGGCGTCCGGTCGACCGGCCGCGAGCCAGCACTCCTCGCCTATCAGCTGCACCTTGTACGCGTAGCCATCGGAGATGGTGACGGCAGACCGGAGCGCGTCTGTGTCCCAGATCACGCCGAGATCCTGAGCGGGACTGACAAGGGCTGCCGTTGCACCCAGTTCACCGATGCCGAACAGGGGCTCGAAGTCGAAGCGTTCGCTGAACGTGATCGCGGACGTGAGGTGGTCCTGGCTGCCGGGCAGTCCGACACAGAACAGACCCGCCGGCGGCGCCTCCGGATCGCTCGCCAGCTCCTGCCAACCTTGTGCGAGGGCACGCAGGCTCGGCTTGTCGGCAGACTGGACTTCATCGATGAGCACGACAACGCCCTTCGCTCCCCCTCCAGGAGGGACTTCGCAATCGTCGTGAACGCGCGGATGAACGCCTTCGCGGCTGAGGCCGCGGCCACCGTGCCCGGCTTCACGGTAAGAGTTCCTTTGACCGGCCCGGCGCCGAGGGAGACAGACACGCTGTCGATGAGCTCGGCGAGTTCCGCCGTCTTCCGTTTCGCGGCAGGCAGCTTCTCGCGTAGCGCGGCGAGGATGGTGGGCAGCAGTTTCTCGTCCTCGTTAGCTGTCACCCACACCGTGGCAATGTCGTACTTTTCGAACCGGCGCTGCGCTGCTCGCAGCAAACTGGTCTTCCCCACCCCGCGCGCGGCGTGGTCCACTCGGACTCGACCGATGAACCGCCCGAGCATCGCAAAGAGCTGAGCGCGTTCTTCATAGAACGCGAGCTGGGCGGTGCGGCCTGGGACAGTCTTCGCGACTTCACCCGGCGTATACGGGCTCGGCTGAGGCATCGAGTTCCCCTCGTGACGCGGACTTACACATCAAGGAAATGTGTAAGCGAGAGCCACGACCCCGGCAAAGGACGTGCGCCTCACCTCGTGGAACTCGAAGCGCACCTGTCGATGCCCTGCCGGGCGTCGACCGATCCAGTCTGGCTGCAGGGGGGCGAGGGGGTGCGGGGCGAGCCCCGCACCCCCTCGCAGGTCACCGCATCTCGTAGGCGCCGAGGTCCGGGCGACCGCCGCGCACGCGCGGCCGGCCGAGGATGTCCGTCCGGATCCCGGGGATCGTCGTGCCCGCGTTGATCGCCGGCGACGTGAGACGGAGGCGGAAATCCATGTGCGACGGGTCCTTGAACAGCGGGTCGTACTCGAACACGTCCTCGACCACGACCGCGTAATCTGAGCCGCCGCCCGTCGTGTCCAGTGCGCCGCCGGCGTTGCCCCAGAAGCAGTTGTGGCTGATCTCCACACCCGTGCCGTGGGCGTCGTACGACCAGAGGCCCGCGTACGCGTCCCGCTGACCGTTGTCCGCGAAGATGTTGTTCCGGATCTTCACCCCGTCGACGGGCATCCACAGCACCATTCCGCCATGCCCGTTCCCTGCGAGGACGTTCTGGTAGATGCGCATGTTGGACACCGTCTCGTAGCCCGCGACCTGGATGCCGTTGTCCCGGTTGTACGCGATGACGTTGTTGACGATGAGTTCGTCGTCCGCCTGCAGGTACATGCCGTGGTCGACATCCCATCCGGGTTCGACGTCCCACGGACGACCGTTGTGGTGGATGAGGTTGCCGATGTACGAGTGGCCGCGCGTGCCCGCACTCGACAGGATGCCCTCCTGCCCGTACGGCTCGGTCGTGGGCGCGATCCCGGTGTGGTGGATGTCGTTCCCGATGACCTGCAGGAAGTCTCCGGTGACGATGTAGATGCCGCAGAGCTTGCTCCCGCGCATCTCGAAGTCCTGCACGACGTTGTGGCTGGCGCCGCGCACCGCGATGAGGTTGTTGCTCGTGTAGTTCTCGATGACCGCGCGGTGCTTGACACGGGAGCGGATGACGATCGGCGCGGCGGCGGTGCCGCTCCGATCCAGCGTGAGCTCGTCGGGCTCGGTGTAGACGCCGGGTTCGACGAGGACCGTGTCTCCCGGGTCCGCACGGCGATAGGCCGCGCCGATCGTGCGGAAGGGTCGGATCAGCGTGCCGGAATTACTGTCGTTCCCGTGGGGTGCCACGTGCAGGACGGACCCTCCGAACGTCGACGCCTGAGCGGGCGATCCGCCGGATGCGACGACGGATGCGGCGACCGCGGCACCACCGCCCATGATGCCGAGCATGCCGCGACGCGATACCTGCATGGATTCCATGATGTGTCTCCTTCTGTCGGTCTTGCCTTGCTTCGTTCCCGGATGGGCTTTAGAGGGCGACGGCGACGCGGCGCCCGGTTCGCGCGGATTCCTGGGCGGCGAAGACGATGGACAGCGAGCGCAGACCCGCATCCAGATCGGGCAGCGGAGGGTGTTCGTCGCCGCGGACCATGTCGAGGAACGCCGTGAGGAGCGCCTCGTCGACGTTCTCCCCGATCGAGAGTTCGACGGCCGATCCGGTCGCGCCGTCGACCCCGCGGACGGCCGCATCGAAGAAGTCGATGTCCGCCGTTCCGCCGGTGGCGAGGACGTGCAGCCATACGCCGCCCCACCGTGGCGCCGTGTCGGGCAGCGACCAGGAGCAGTCGATCGAAGCGATGACCCCGTCGGCGTACTCCACCAGGACGAGACCGCCCGTCTCCACGTCCGCGCGGTCGCGGTGGAGGATGCCGTTGGTCACGGCCGCGACGCTGACCGGCGGGGAGTCCAGGAGCACGTCGAGGAGGTCCGCGACGTGTACGACGTGATCGAACAGCGCGCCCCCGCCGGCGAGGACCGGATCGGTGAACCAGTCGCGGCTGGAGGGCAGTTTGCCGTTGTTCTCTCCGCGGACGGCGACGATCTCGCCCAGGGCGCCCGAGTCGCGGATGCCCACGAGCTGCCGGAAACTCGTCGCGAAGCGCACGGGGTACGCCGTCGCGAACCGCACCCCCGAGCGCGACACGGCATCGCGGATCGCGTGCGCGTCCGCCCGCTCGGTCGCCAGGGGCTTCTCGCACAGGATGTCGGCGCCGGCGTCGGCCGCCCGCTCGACGAGCTCCCGGTGCCGGCTGTTCTCGCTCGTGATGATGACGGCATCCGGCTGCCACGCGAACAGCTCGTCGTAGCTGCCGCCATCGGCCGCGCCGAGGCTCTCGATGCCGGCGCGCCCGCGATCGGGTGCGCCGAGCCCTTCACCGTCGGGATCCGCGACGCGCACCTCGACGTCGGCGATCCGCGCCAGGATGTCGACGTACGAGGCGGCGTGCACGTGCGCGAGCGACAGCACACCGACCTTCACCGTCATCGCGCGACGCCCGTCTCGCTCAATCGCACGAGCTGCCCCGTGCGCGCGGACAGGACGGCCGCCTCGGCGATCCGCACCGCCTCGTGGCCGTCCTCTGCCGTCACCCGCGGGGTCGAGCCCGTGCGCAGGCTCTGCAGGAAGTCCGCGACCTCGAGGGCGTAGGGATCGACCGCGGCGGAGAGCGCCGGGAGATGGCCGCCGTCGGTGGCGACCGGTGCGAGGTCGAAGGACAGCTCCGTCTCCCGGGAGCTCGAGTACTCGAGGCGGCCGCGCGACCCGGCGACGGAGAACCCGGTCGTGAACTCGAGATGATGGGGACCCCAGACACCCGCGCACGAGCTGATCGCCCCCGAAGCGTGCCGGAGGAGCACGTGGGCGGCGTGGACGGGATCCCCCTGGGATCGCCGCGTCGCCTGCGCGAAGACGCTCTCCACCTCGCCGGCGAGCCAGCGGGCCTGATCCAGGTCGTGGATCATCTGATCCAGGATGATGCCTCCGGACAGCTCCTCCGCGCCGTACCACTCCGCGCCCGCAGGGTAGGCGGACGAACGCGAGAAGCGCAGCACGGCGAGCTCGCCCAGGCGCCCCGACTCGACGGCCCTCCGCAGCTCTGCGTACGCCGGGAAGTAGCGCACGACGTGGGCGGGGAACAGCGGCACGCCCGCGCGACGGGCGAGGTCGACGAGCTCTGCGCTCTGCGCGCTCGTGCGGGCGAGCGGCTTCTCCGCGATCACCGGGACCCCCGCGGCGAGCACGCGCCGGGCGATCTCGTGGTGGGTATGGGTGGGAGTTGCGATCAGGACCACATCGCTCGCGGCGATGAGCTCGTCGAGGCTCGTGACGATGTCCATGCCGTGCTGCGCCGCCAGTTCTCCGGCACCCTCGTGGGCGAACACGGTCACATCGCCGAACGCGACGAGGTTCGGGGCGTGGAGCGACACGATGCCGCCCGCTCCGACCAGACCGATCCGTGGCCGTTCCTGCATTCGGATGCTCCTTCCTCTCCGGCCGGCTCGCGCCGGCGCTCGGGCTCGGCGTGCGTCAGTGCGTGCCGCGTACGGGGGCGCGCTGCGCGGGCAGTCGCGCGGCGATGTGGTCGAGCAGCTCGACCGAGCGGACCATCTCGCCCGCCGGGACCACTGGGCTCCCGGTGTCGACCGCCGCGAAGAACGCGGAGATCGCGGGCCAGAAGTAGTCGCTCGACAGGGTGAGGGGCGTCGGCTCGCTCTCGGGAGGGATCGCCGCCGGGCCGGCGCGCAGCGCGAAGCGTCCCGTCGCAGCGGGCATCCCGTGCAGCACGAGCTCGTCGACGTCCGTGCGTGCGGATGCGACGAAGCCGCCGTCTCCGTCCGCCTCTACATGCACGTCCTGCAGTGCACCGCGGACGAGGCTCACTGCGACGTCCGTCAGATGACTGCCGTAGTAGTAGACCCCTCCGTACGGACTCCGCGTGTCCACCGGCCCGAAGACCTCGACCCGGCGCGGCCCCCTGTCCCGGCTCAGCTCGTCGGCGATGCGGAGCACCTCGGGCGCGAATCGCAGGGCCGAGCACGACATCAGGACCACGCAGCGATCCCGTGCCCGCTCCACCAGCTCTCGCGCGTCGGCGGCATCCGTCGTGAACGGCTTGTCGACGAACACCGGCACGCCCTGGTCGATGAACGCCGCGGCGATCGCCGCATGGGCGCCACCGTCGCGCTCGCAGACGATGGCCGCGTCGATCCGCCCCGCCACCTGTGCGGCGTCCGCGACGACGGTGTCGATCCGCCCGCGCCGCGCCAGCTCCGCGGCACGCACGCCGTCGCCGCCGACGAGCGCGGCGACCCGCGTGGAGGGCAGACGCCCCTCGGCGTTGAGAAGACGGATCACCTCGTCGGCGTGCGAGCTCTCGAGGCCGCTCAGGGCGACGCGGCGCACGCCCGCGGACTCCGTGACGGTCACCATGTCCGGCAGATGTCGGGGTACAGCTCCATCACCCGGGTCACCTCGTCCGCCTGGCCCGGCGAGAGCCGCTCGGCATCCGAGAGGCACCGGTTCCCGGCGAGCAGCCCGGACCGGGCGAGCGCCTCGTTGACCCCGGCGATGCTTCCCGCGAAGGCGTTGCCGGGGTCGAACACCGCGGCGTTCGCGGCGGTCAGGTCCGCGCCGAGACGGAGCAGGTCGAGCGGGACGTCAGCGCCGGCGGTGACGAGGGAGCGGATCCGGCGATGCAGCTCCACGGCCGCCGGCGTCCAGACCGCCCACTGGCCGAGAAGCCCCCCGACGATGTGCACCGTGGCGTCGCCGAAGCGGAACGGCGTGAGCAGATCGAAGACGATGTTGTCGTCGTTGCCGGTGTAGAGCGCGATGTCGTCCTCGCGACCTTGCGGGGTGCTCCGTCCGGCGTCGACGACGGCCCGGACGACGTCGATCGTGTCGTAGCGGTCGAACGGCGCGATCTTGATGCCGACCACCCCGGGGATCTCGGCGTACCGACGCCAGAAGTCGTACCCGAACCGTCGCCCGGTGAGCGTCGACTGCATGTAGAAGCCGAACACCGGCATGACCGCGGCGACGGCGGCGACCCCCGCGAGGATCTCGCCCTCCGGCGCGTCCTTCCAGCCGGCCATCGCGACCAGGGCGACGTCGTACCCGACCGATGCCGCGAGCTCCGCCTCTCGGACGGCGCGGTCGGTCGGCCCGAGCACGCCCGCCACCAGTACCGCGTCATCGTGCGCGCGGGCCTGCTCGGCGGCCATCCGCAGCACGGGTTCATACAGCCCGACGTGGGGGTCGCGGATCTCGAACTGCGTCGTGTGGACCCCGACCGCCACGCCCCCCGCCCCCGCGTGACCGAGGTAGTAGTCGGTGAGGCCGCGCTGGCGATCCCCGTCGAAGGAGCCGTCGGCGTGCAGCGCCAGCGCGTGCGCCGGAATCACGATGCCGTCGCGCAGCCGCTGACGCTTCCGAGCGGTCAGCATCAGTACTTGCCCTCGCGCTCGGTGAAGTGCGTGGGCTTGTCGAGCAGCGCGCCGCCGCCGCGGATCCACTCCACGGTCGTGTCGAGCATGCCGGCCAGCGGCATCTGCGGGTATCCGAAGAGACCGAACGAGCGGCCGGCGTCGGAGAGGAGCGCGGTCGGAGCCTCCGTCCCCTCGAAGGTCGGTGCGAGACCGAGGCGTCCGCCGATCTCCTCGGCGAGCCGGCGGACGGATGCCGTCTCCGGGCCCGTCACGTTGATGATCCTCGGCGGGTTGTCGGCGTGCGCGAGGCTGGCGAGTGCGAAGCGGTTCGCGTCGCCCTGCCAGATGACGTTCACCATCCCGTTGCCGAGCGAGACGGGCGTACCGGCGATGATGTTCTTCGCGATGTCCGTCAGGACGCCGTAACGTCCGTCGTTGGCGTAGTTCAGCCGGATGATCGAGATCGGCGTGCCGTTGCGCTCGGCGTAGTAGGTGAAGATCTTCTCGCGCCCCAGACAGGACTGCGCGTACTCGCCCACGGGTTGAGGCTCGATGCCCTCGTGCGCGCCGCCGCTCTCGGAGGGGACGAGCGGGTACACGTTGCCCGAGGAGAACACCGCGATGCGCGAATCCCGGTAGCGCTGCGCCACCAGCGCGGGGATGATCGTGTTCGACGCCCAGGTGGGAGCCGAATCCCCGGTCGTGCCGAACTTCCGTCCGGCCATGAAGACGACGGCCGCCGCATCGGGAAGCGCGGCGATCTGATCGGCGTCGAGGAGGTCGCACGAAACCGTCTCGACGCCGTTCTCCTCCAGCTCTGCACGCGCCGCGGGATCCGAGAAGCGGGAGACGGCGTACACCGTGCGCGTGCCGTCGAGCGCCGCGGCCGCCATCCGGGACAGGCTGACGCCCATCTTGCCGCCGGCGCCGATGATCACGAGGTCGCCCGTGAGATCGCGCAGCGCGTCCCTCACGAGGTCACCGGGCTCCCACACGGACCGGGCGATCCGCTCGAGCGTTTCGTTCGTCGTCATCAGTACTCCTTGAAGCGCGTCAGTCCTGCAGCTGCTCGCAGGCGGTCCGCAGTCGGTCGAGGGTCTCGGCGATGTCCGCATCGCCATGGCTGAAGGTGACGTAGGGGATGCCGCCGATCGCCACGCCGTTCCGATAGCCGGCGCGGACGAAGTCGTCGAAGGCCCCGGGGGAATCCGGGTGCGGAACGATCGCGGGACAGGGTGCGAAGCCCTGCACCGTGAGCGGGACGTCGAACTCGCGGAACAGCTGCGCGACGCCGTCCCAGAGAGTCGTGGAGGTCCGCCACATGTGGTCGGTGACCCCCCGCTCGCGGTAGGTGGTCATGGTGGCCTTCGCCGCGGCGAGCGACAGGGCGTCTCCTGCGAGGGTCGACGTCACCACCACCTCGCCCCGGTCGATCAGGTCCAGCACGTCTTTGCGCCCGGTGTACACCGACAGCGGCATCCCGTTCGCGAGACCCTTCGCGAACACGGCGAGGTCCGGAACGACGCCGAAGTACTCGCTCACCCCGCCGATCGCGATGCGGAACCCGGTGACGATCTCGTCGTAGATCAGGAGAGCGCCTTCACGGTCGGCGAGCTGACGCAGCGCGGGGTAGAACGTCGCGCCGTCCGCCATCCCGGCGTAATCCGCGGCGACGACGATGGCGGCGATCTGCCCGGGGTACGCGCCGAAGACCTCCTCGAGGGCATCGAGGTCGTTCCACGGCAGCTGGTGGTGCAGTTCCGCGAGCGCGAGCGGAACGCCGGACGGATGGTCCGCGCGATGTCCCGGCCTGGTCATGGCACCGAGCGCAAGACTGTTCAGCCAGCCGTTGTAGCCGATCTGAACGATGTGGTCGCGCCCCGTGAAGGCGCGCGCGAGGCGGATGGCGGCGGCGTTCGCCTCGCCGCCCGTCTTGAGGAACCGCGCCTGCTCGGCACCGGGTACCAGGCTGCAGAAGAGCTCGGCCACCTCCGCCTCGAGCGGATGCGGCTCGCCGAACGAGATCCCGTCCTCGAGCTGCCGGCGGATGGCATCGTCGACGGCCCCGAACCGATGCCCGAGGGTGACGGGGCCGAGCGCGACCTTGTAGTCGATGAACTCCCGCCCCTTGTCGTCCCACACCCGGCAGCCGTCCCCGCGCACGATGACCTCCGGCTCTTCGGGCAGGAGCCGCGAGGCCTTGCTGTTCGTGCTCGATCCCCACGGGATCGATGCGTGCAGGCGTGTCTTCCATGATTCGGTCATGAGGTCGTCCCTCCCCTGGTGTCGGTGGCGCTCCGGTTGACGGACAACACGGATCGCAGCAGCTCGCGCGTGTACGGATCCTGCGGCGAGGCGAACACCTCGTCGGTCGCGCCGCGCTCGACGACCTTGCCCGCGCGCATGACGAGCACGCGATCGGTCATGCGCTGCGCGACAGCGAGATTGTGCGTGATGAAGACCATCGAGAAGGCGAGTCGCTCCCGCATCCCCTCGATGAGCGTGAGGATCTGCGCCTGGATCGAGACGTCCAGGGCCGAGGTGGGCTCGTCGCAGACGAGCAGCTCCGGACCCAGCGCGAGCGCGCGCGCGACCCCGATCCGCTGCTGCTGGCCCCCGGAGAGCTGACGCGGATACAGGTTGGCGTAGCGCGCCGGCAGACCGACCAGGTCCATCAGCTCCTGCGCCTTCTCACGTCGTTCGGCGGGCGTGCCGATCCGGTGGATCCGCAGCGGCTCGGCGATGTTCTTCTCCACGGTGAGGCCCGGGAGCAGCGACCCGTAGGGGTTCTGGAACACCATCTGCATGTGCTCGCGCTGACGCCGGAGCATCCGCCCGCGGAGGGCGAGGAGATCCTCCCCGGCATACGTGAGGGATCCCGACGTGGGTTCGATCAGCCGCAGGATCAGCCGCGCGAGGGTCGACTTGCCGCTTCCGGACTCGCCGACGATCGCGATGCTCTCGCCGCGGGCGACGTCCAGGTCGACCCCGTCGACCGCGCGCACATCGCCTCCGCGGCCCGTGAACGTCTTGACGAGGTCGCGCGCGACCAGGAGCTCAGCCACGATCCGTCGCCTTCCAGCATCGGGCCGTCCGGTCGCCCACCTGGATGAGAGGCTGGGGCTGGAGACAGCGGTCTTCGACCAGAGGACATCGCGGGGCGAACCGACAGCCTCGCGGCGCGGCGGACGGGTCCGGAGGCTGTCCGGGGATGGTGTGGAGCGGAGAGTCGTCCCCGAGCTCGAGCACCGAACCGCGCAGTCCCTCGGTGTAGGGGTGCAGCGGACCGTCCAGCACCTCGTCGATCGTGCCCTGCTCGACGATCTGCCCCGAGTAGAGCACCGAGATGTCGTCGCAGAAGTAGCGCGCGACGCCCAGATCGTGGGTGATCATCACGATCGCCATGCCCTGCTTCTTCAGATCGTTCAGCAGGTCGAGGATCTGGAGCTGCACGGTCACGTCGAGGGCGGTCGTCGGCTCATCGGCGATCACGATCTCGGGCTTGACGATCGTGGCCATCGCGATCATGACCCGCTGCCGCATCCCGCCGGAGAGCTGGAAGGGATACATCTTCACGCGCCGCTCGGGCTCGGGGATGCCGACCGCCCTGAGCGCCTCCACCGCTCGCCGAGACGCCTCCTCGCGATCGCAGAGCCCATGCCACAGCAGGGGTTCGCACAGCTGCGTCTCCACCGTGAGGGTCGGATTCATCGCGTCCATGGCGTTCTGGAAGATCATCCCGATCCTCGCGCCGCGCACGGATCTCATCGACGACGCCGGCATGCCCACGAGTTCCGCATCGCCCACCGCGTCGCCGCGCAGCGTGGCGCTGCCCGTCACCCGCGCCTGCGGGAGGAGCCCCATGAGCGCGCGCATGGAGACGCTCTTGCCCGATCCGGACTCACCCACGAGAGCGTGCGCACGACCGGCATGGAGATCGAGCGACAGCCCGTCGACCACCGTGATCGGGCGGCGCTTGGGCGGCAGGAAGGTCACCGTGAGGTCGCGCACCTCAAGCACGGGCCTGTCGTCCGTCCCGCTCGCCGGGACCGGCACGCGCCGGGGCTCAGGCATGGCCATCGTTGTTGACGTCGAAGGCATCGCGGAGTCCGTCTCCCACCCAGGTGAAGGCCAGCATGGTCAGAGCGAAGAGGATCAGGGGCGCGAGGATCAGATACGGGGCGTTGAAGAGCTGCCCGTATCCTTCGATGATCATCGTTCCCCACGACGGCGTCGGCGGCGCCACCCCGAGGCCCAGGAGCGCCAGTCCCGATTCGGCCATGATCGCGGCGGGGATCCCGAAGCTGGTCGCGACGAGCATCGGACCCCAAGCGCCGGGAAGGATGTACCGCAGCACGAGCGTCGGGCTCGACGCCCCCATCGCGCGTCCCGCCTCGACGTACTCCTGGACCTTCATCTTGATCACCTGCGCCCGGATCAGGCGCGCCTGATTGACCCAGCTGCCCACCGCGATCGCGATGATCACGGCGCCGTCGCTGCGGCCGAGCACGGTGACGAGGATGACGGCGAACAGATAGCTCGGGAAGGCGAACATGATGTCCGTGCCCGCCATCAGGAGCTGGTCGACGCGTCCGCCGAGATAGCCGGCGGCCAGACCGATCGCGAGCGCGAGCACGAGCGCCGCGAGCTCGGCCGCGAAGGCGATCATCAGAGCGGTCCGCAGGCTGAAGAGCAGTCGGGAGAGGACGTCGCGGCCGAGGTTGTCGGTGCCCAGCAGGTGACCGGCCGTGCCGGGCGGCGCGAAGATGTTCGAGTAGTCGACCTTGTCGTACGGGTACGGCGCTATCCACGGTGCGAGGACGGCCGCCAGCACGAGGAGCACGCAGAAGATCGCGCCCAGGAAGGCGAACTTGTTCGCGGAGAAGCGGAGCCAGCGGCGTCGGCCCTCGCTCACGATCCTCGTCCGCGTCGCCGTGTCACTCGACAGCACGATGTCGGTGGTGCTCAGCGCCGTCATGCGACCGCCGCCTTCCTCTTGGTCTCGTGCGACAGTCCGAGACCGGCTCTCGTGCGCGGGTCGATGGCGGCGTAGACCAGATCGACGATCACGTTCATCGCCATGAGGATCGCCGCGAAGACGACCGTGCAGCCCATCATGAGCGGCATGTCGCGGCCGATGGCCGCCTGGGTGAAGTACTGCCCGAGCCCGGGGATGCCGAAGATCTGCTCCACGAAGAGCGTGCCGGCGATGAGGCCGGCGAACGCCGGCCCGGCCACGGTGACGAGCGGCATGATGGCGCTGCGCAGCACGTGGCGGAGGAGGACGGCGCGCGGCGTGCCCCCGCGCGCGCGAGCCGCGACGACGTACTCCTCGTCGAGGACCTCGAGCACGCTGGACCGCACGTAGCGCGCGAAGACGCCGGCCATGCCCGCCCCCAGGGCGATCACCGGCATGATCATCGACTGCGGGCCCGTCCAGCCCCCGGTGGGGAGCGCGTGCAGCCCGACGGAGAAGACGAGCACGAGGATGATGGCCATCAGGTAGTTGGGGATGGCCACGCCCAGCGTGCTGACGAACATGAGGCTGTTGTCTATCCACGTGCCCCGGCGCACGGCCGAGATCACGCCGACCGGGATGGCGATGGCGAGCGCGAGCACCATGGCGAAGAACGCCAGCGAGGCCGTCACGGGGAGGGCCTGGGCGATGATCTCGGTGACGTCCGACTGCGGGTACTTGTAGCTCGGCCCGAAGTCGCCGACGACGGCGTGCGAGAGCCAGTTCCAGTACTGCACCGGAATGGGCACGTTCTCGCCGTACGCCTGGACCAGCGCGGAGTTGTTGCCCGACGTCTGCTGATTCGCGAGCCCCGTCGATCCTCCTCCGACCGCCTGGATGCCGGCGAACGTGCCCGGTGCGAGCTGGAGCAGCCCGAACGCCAGCATCGAGACGATCAGCAGCGAGATCACCAGCCGCGCGATGCGCCGGGCGAGGAAGGTCAGCAGCGCCATGGCGGAGTCTCGCTCGCGCGATCGGGCCCGATCCCCGGCGGGAGGGGGGATCCCCCTCCCGCCCGCGGACGACGTCCGCGTGAGATGGAGCGTGATGTCACTTCGATCCCTCGATGCCCTTGACGTAGAAGCCGCTCGGCGAGTAGTTGACGTGCAGGTTCTTGACCGTGGGCTTGACCATGAGGGGGTTCGGGCCCCACATCAGCGGGATCTGGTAGCCCATCTGCTGGCGCAGACCCGCCGCCTCGTTGAATCCCTTGATGCGGGCGCTCTCGTCCGGCTCTGCGGCCGCGGCGTTCGCGAGCTTCACGAACCGCTTCGCCTCGGCGCTTCCGTAGGAGTCGATCATCGATGCGAGCCGGGCGGTCTTGGTCGCGCCGTCCAGGCTCTCGTCGGCCTGGATCGCGAGATACGCGTCGACCTGGTCGGTCGGGAGGCTGAAGAACGGCAGCGACGCCGGGCCCCAGCAGTCGATGACCCAGTTGTTCCACGTCGGAAGTCCGCCGAAGGTGTTGGCGCTGTATCCCCACAGATTCGGGTCTTCGATCGGCTTGTAGCGGATGTCCGAGTACTGGCCCACGTCGACGATGTTGTACTTCGTCTTGACGCCGAGCTCCTCCCACATCTGCAGGGTCGCCTCGATGAAGGGGTTGCTCGCGAAGTCCAGGATCTGGATCGTCGGCATGCCCTTCCCGCCCGCGTAGCCGGCCTCGTCGAGGAGCTTCTTGGCGCCAGCCAGATCGAAGTCGATCGCGAGCGACTCGTCCCACCCCGGCACCGCCTGGGGAACCGTGGACGGCCCGGGCAGCTGACCGACGGCGATCTTGGCGAGCGCCTTGCGGTCGATGGCCTTGCCGAGAGCCTGACGCACCCGCGCATCCGCTCCGGCCGGATGCTTGGTGAACATGCTCTGGAGGAAGTAGACGAGGTAGCCCGGCGCCTCCTGGACCTGGTTCATCAGGTCCTTGTCCTTGCTGATGACGGCGAAGTTGGGCACGGTCACCTGGATCTCGTTGTTGCGGTACGCCAGCAGGGCGGCGTTGTTGTCCGTGAGCACGCGCCCCTGCACCGCATCCACGTGGATGTTGTCGGCATCCCAGTAGTGCGAGTGCTTCTTCATGGCGATGCTCGCGGTGGGGGTCCAGGCGGTGAGCGCGTACGGACCGCTGCCGACCCAGTTCTCCGGCTGCATCCAGTCCTTGGGGTGCTTCTCGATGGTCGCCTTGTGCAGCAGCAGCATGGACACGTTGGCCATGCCCAGCAGGAACGCGGAGTTCGGTGTCGCGAGGGTGATCTCGAGCGTGTCGTCGGCGGTGGCCTTGATCCCGACCTTGGACCAGTCGGTGATCGTGCCGGCGAGGAAGTCGGTCGCGCCGACGATGCCGAGGCTCGGCTTGTAGCTGTTCGCACCGTCCGTCGCCGCCGAGCCGGCCCCCGTGGGCGCCAGCAGACGCTGGTACGTCCACTCGAAGTCCTTCGCGGTGATCGGGTCGCCGTTCGAGAACTTGGCGGTGGAGCGCAGGTGGAACGTGTACTTCAGCCCGTCGGCGGAGACATCCCACTTCTCGGCGATGGCGGGCACCACGCCGCTGCCCTTGTCGTCGGTCGCGACGAGACCTTCGAGCAGACCCCACGGGGTGACGAGGGCGCCGTTGTTCACGTAGTGCGGGTCGAGCGAGTCGATGTTCTGCGACACCGAGACGACGAGCGTCTTCAGCGCGGCACCTGACCCGGCTCCGCCGGACCCTGTGCTGTCGAAGCTGCACCCGGCCAGGACCGTCGCCCCGGCCGCGGCGATCGCTCCGAGAAAGGTCCTGCGTGCGAGCACCGGCCCGCGGTTCATGATTGCATCGGCCACCATTGCCTCCAAGGGGGGAAGGGATGCCGGGCGCGCCCAGGCGCGGGCCGGCGTCGAAGTGAGAGAACTGCTCGTGGACGTACTGCCTTCTTCGTGCGTTATGTATGTGGGTTCACTCGGTTGCGTGTCGTTCGGGAGACGAGCCCCCGGGGGGTCATTCCGTCAGGCCGTGCCTCGTGAGCACGATCTGGGTGGGTCCGGCGGGAAGATCCAGGGTGATCTCGATGGCGTGACGACCGGCGCGCTGCACGTCCGCCACGGGCAGCCGGGTGCCGTCGAGCGCCGCCTGCCAGTCCTCTGCGCGTCCGGGGACGTCGACGACCAGCCCCGCCTCCGAGAGAGGGGACGACGAACGGATGCTCAGCACCACCTCGTCCGGACGCCCCGCGACCTCGATGTCGACCCCGCGCCGCAGACGCTCGTACAAGTTGATCTCGCCGGCGGTCCACCAGGGCATGCTCCGCGCGCGTCCTGCGTCCGCCGCCCGGCGTACGGCGCGGGCGACCCGCTGATTGCCCACCATGTTCGTCCCGTGGAAGAGGAAGTGCGCGACCCCGTGGCGGGCGAGCGCCTCGTCGAGGATCACGTCGATCACGTCCTCGTGACTCTGATAGCCGACGTCCTGCGTGTGCAGCGGCATCGACAGGACGTCGAAGCGCCGTCCGTCGGCGTCCACGGGGAATCCGACGTGCGTGGTGCCGTACGGGAACCCCACCGTGCCGGGCTTGCTCGGACCGCGGGTCTGGTCCAGCTCGACGCCGAGGTCGTCGCACCAGCCGAAGAACTCGGTCCAGCCCTCCCACCGCGTGTAGTGGTTCTTGTTCACCACCACCGGACCGCCGACGAGCGCCTCCGCCCACGCCTTCTGCTCCGCCATCCCGCTCTCGCCCCAGGGCATCCCGTCGTCGATGTCGAGGGCGTTGTAGTGCAGCGCGTGCTCGTGCCCCGCCGCGCCGATCGCCTCGATCACGTCGGCGCTGTAGCCGCCCGGCCAGCAGTGGCACCAACTCACCCGCACGTCGGCATCGGCGAACGCGCCGAGGGCGAGTCGCGCGTGCTCGTCCTTGTTCTGGTCGGCGTCGTGCGACATGTGGCCGACGGCGTCGACACCGCTCGGCCAGTAGTGCAGCCACGCGAGCGGGACAGAGCCCGATGCCGCCGCGTCCCGCAGCAGCTGGAGCACCAGCTCCCGCCACAGATCCGCGTGCGCGCGATGGAAGACCGGCACCGGGGTGATCGGCGGATACGACGCCGGGTACGCCCCCTCGGGGGTGCTCCCGTCGGGCAGCGCGCGATCGGCGACGTAGTCCAGCGCGAGCCCATCGTCGCAGCGCAGGATGTCGTCGGCGCCGACCGGCGCCGAGCCGTCGCCGGCGGGGTGGCCTGGCCCGGTCACGGGCCAGCCCTGCTGGATGCGGCCGACGGACTGCCAGACATCCGGCCCCAGCACGATGACGCTGCCTGCGCCGACGGCGCGTCGGGTCACGGCGGGAGATCCGTCGATCCAGCGTGCGAGCACCTCGACGTCGTCCAGCGATCGGAGGACACGACCGCCGAAGGCGTGCAGCATGACGTCGAAGCGGGCCGCCCACGGCACGTCCGGATCGATCCGGATGTGGCCGTCCGGCACGGCGTCGGCGTCCTCGACGCCCGCGAGGGGACCGAACGCCGCCGCGCCACCACCGCAGAGCAGCGCGCCCCCGGAGCGCACCCACTCCCCGACCCGACGCACGGATGCCTCGTCGAGCGTCACGGCGGACGGGATCAGCAGCACCCCGGCGTCGTCGAGCGACGAGGCGAGGTCTCCGGCGGCGCGGGACGCGTATGCCAGCCGCAGGTGATCGAACATCTCCCGGGCGAACGTCGCCCACGGGTCGCGTGTCTCGAGGAGGACCACGGCGCGACTCACGATGACCGCTTCCCCTCGTACGCGTCGCGCGCCTCGGCGAGCCGGTCGATCATGGCCATCTGCAGGTCTCTCGTGCTCTCCAGGGGAGGCACCCACACCGAGTTGAGCATCCCGACGACGCGATCCGGATCCAGACGGTCACGGGCGAACTCCGCGGTGCCCACCATGTTGTCGAACGGTGGGAACACGCTGCCGGTGGGCACCTGATCGAACCCGGCGTCCTGCAGGTCCAGGTACGTCATGTACGCGGTGCCGTCGTCGTGGTTCACGCGCTTCGGGCGTCCGGTCTCATCCGCGTCGAAGCCCGGGTTGTAGTACCAGTTGCTCTGCAGCACGGACGTCGGCATGCGGCGGTAGTACTCGCGCGGATGGTGCCAGGCCGCGTCCGACCAGACCCAGGCCCGGGAGCCGTTCGCCTCGACCCGACCGACCATCCGCAGCAGGTCGTTCCACCAGAGGTCGCCCTGCCGGATGGTGACGTACTCGTTGTAGCGCTGGTTCTCGTAAGTCTCCTCATCCATCCCGAGATGGAAGAAGCGCGGACCTTCGAAGATCGCCCCGACCTCGTCGATCAGGTCGTCGACGACCGCGTAGTACACCGGCGTCGACACCTGGCGCGAGTACTCCTTCAGCCAGATGTCGTGGCCGGCCCCGAAGTTGAGCTTGGGCAGCGGCTCGATGCCCCGCTGCCGCAGACCCGCGATCTCATCCCTCAGGCGCTCGGTCGACCACGCGTTCTCGACGGCGATCTCCGGGTGGGAGTCGTAGCGGATGCCGTCCGCCAGGTCGAGCACCATCGCGGTGACGCCGTTGTCGGCGGCGTAGTCGACGAGGTCTCGCCACACGCGGTCATCGACCTGGAGCCGGGGGCTGTACTGGAAGTAGGGGTACGGAGAGTCGTGGAAGACAGCGGGCAGCTCGACGGATTCCTCGAGGTAGAGGTTGTATCCGATGTGGACGAGAACTCCCCAGAACATCTGATCTCTCGCTCCCATTAATCTTTCATTGAGTGGATGTTCCTATCACTGTAGTGGACATGCGCGATGATCGCCACTTGCGGGGCCCGGCAGTTTCGCGGCGAACGAGAGAGAGGGCGGACGCGGTGATCCGCGCCCGCCCTCTCTCTCTTGCATGGCTCCGGCGCGTACGCCTATCCGGAATGCCGATCCGCCGAGTGTTCCCTCCTTGGTGGCGCCAGGGGGCGTGGCGGCTGTCGGCTGATGCCTCAGCGCACGTCGAGGTCGTCGACGCTCACCACGAGAGGTCCGCCCGTCGTGCTGCCTGACACGTAGGCGTTGACGCCGACCTGACCGGCGCCCTGGAGCGCCGGGTCGCCGTCGGTCGCCGACACCGTCCATGCCGTGGGCTCCGCCGATCCGGCCGGCCACGCCTTGACGCTCAACTGAGTGGAGGAACCCGCCGTGAGGTCGACTCGAAGCTGCAGCGCGGACGCGGGTGTGTAGATGAATCCGGAGAGCGTCTTGGTGGAGAGCAGCGTCTCCGTCGTCCCCACGAGACTGGCCACCGACACGACGACCGAGCCGGCGGCGGTGACGCGCACCTTGGCCCGGTATTCGCCGCCCGCCGTCTTCTTCGCCACGTAGTTGATCTGCGCCCCGCCTCCGTCGGGCACTCGGCTCAGGCCGACGGACAGCCGAGCCGAGTCCGAGGTGACGCTGGTGGCGCCGAGGGCGGCCGCCCGCGTCTGACCCGCGGCGACCGAGATCTGCCCGGCGCCGCCCGACACCGAGAATCCGGCGGTGGTCGTCCACGGTCCGCCCGTGTCGGCCGTGCCCCACCCGGTCGGGATGTCGCGACCGAAGGCGTCCTTCGCGACGAACTGGTCCGCCGCCGGCGCGCGCGGATCCACGACGGTGACCGGCGCACTGCGCGCGATGTTCCCGTCTCCGTCCCGTGCGACCACCGTGTAGGTGTGCGTCGACCCGGGCGCGATCCCGGTGGCGGCGAGCGTGACCGGCGTGCGGGTCCAGAACGGCGACGGGACGTCGGTCTGCGCCACGGGGGCTGCACCGCCCTGCTCCCACAGCTCGTAGCGCAGGTCCAGGTCGTCGCGGTCCCAGTTGTTCGGGATGCTGACGCGCGTGGTCCCGGCATCCGTCGCGGCCGTCGGGGTCCATCCCGCGGCGGACAGCCGAGGACCCTGCGTGGCACCGCCGTCCGGATGGGTCGAGAAGCGCGCCAGGCCCTGCTGCCGACCGCCGTTGACGGTGGGGAACTCGCCCCCGATCACGACGTACTCGCCGGTGCCGGTGATCGTCCATCCGGCCTGGCCCTGGCCCGTCGCGGTCCCGGTCGCGAATGTGGGGAACCAGCTCACCAGCGCGGGAGCCGGGCTTCCGGCCCAGTTCAGCACCGCGTAGTCCGGGTCCTTGGTGGCGTTGGCGGTGCCCTTCGCCGCGGCGGTGTAGGCCGCGACGTGCTGCTGATTTCCGGCGCCCTCCTCCACCTGCGGGAATCCGCCGATGGTCTCGCAGTCGTGCACGTGGTTCGTCGTGTAGACCGTCGTCCCGTCGGAGTAGATGCCGTAATGGTCGCCATGGCAGTCGGCCACCCACCGAAGGGCGCCGGTCGTCGGCTCGGCCGAGAAGGCGCCTTCCAGCGTGCCCGCCGCGCCGTAGAGCCACGACGAGCCGTAGACCGCGGTACCGTCCGTCGTCAGCGACCAGATGCCCGAGCGTCCGCTGCCGTCGTCCATCACCCGCTGGGAGACGGCCCATGGGAGAAGGGCGCCCGAGCTCAGATCGAGCGCGGCCAGTCCCCGCTGCGACGCGGCGTTCACGGTGGCGAACCGGCCGCCGATGATCAAGCGCGAGCCGTCGGGCGTCAGCGTCATGGCATCCACCTGGCGGTCGGTCGTCGGCGCCCACGCGAGGAGTGCACCGGACCGCGACACGGCGGCGAGGTTCTTCCGGGCCACGCCCTTGGCCGCGCCGATCAGGCCGCCGACGTAGACCGTCGAGTCGGTGACGGCGATCGCGTTGACGTACGACCCGCCGATCGGAGCCTTGAACGAGAGCAGCGCACCGGTCGCGACATCGAACGCCGCGAGGTTGAAGCGGGACTCCCCGTTCACCTGGGTGAAGGAGCCGCCGACGTACAGCGTGCGCTTATCGGGTGAGAGCGCGAGCGACTTGACGGCGCCGTTGATGGTCGGCGCGAAGGCGGTGGCGACGCCCGTCTTCAGGTCGTAGGCGAGGATGTTCGCCCGCGGCATCAGGCCCACCCCGGGCGCGGCGCCGGCCGGGCGTGCGTTCTGGAACGAGCCGCCGGCGAAGACGGTGCCGCCGGCGATGACCTGCGCCCACACCACGCCGGAGTCGATCTGCACCGTCGGCAGCGAGTCCGCGGTGACCATGGAGGCCGGCCGCTGCTCGACCGGCGCGGGTCCGCCCGCGTCGGCCTGGGCCGTCGCCCCTGGCAGAGCGGCCAGCAGCGCCGCGGCGATCGCGACCGCCACTCCCGCCGCGGTGACGCGCGCTCGGGCGCGCACGTGTGTCCTTCTCATTCGATCCCCTATCGAGATTGCGGGCCGAACCCCCCAGAGGTCCGGTCCCGAGCGGGCGGCGCGATGCGCATGGCCCTTTCTCAAGACGGGGATCGGGAATGTCTATGACGCGAGTCGGGAGAACTGATGCGTCAGCCGTGCCAGCGCGCGGCCGGAGTCAGCGGCACGAGCGGCGGGACCTCCACGGTGGTGGTGAGCGGGATGCGGGCGCCCTCCGCCGCCGAATCGAGCAGCGCCGTCATGACCTCGAGCACGTGCAGCGCGACGTCTCCGGACGCGCGGCCGTCTCCCGCGACGAAGTCGAGCAGCCCGACGCCGCGTGCGGCGTCCTCGTAGCCGGCCGAGACCGGCAGCTCCTCCTCGGCGGCGGAGCCCACGCGGCGCAGGTGGACGGACCCCGAGAAGTGGTTCGGATCCGGCAGCACGAGCATCCCGTCCACGCCGTAGACCTCGATCGGCTCGGCACGGGACGCGACCGCGTCGAAGCTGAACGTCACCGTCGACAGCGCGCCGCCGGCGTGACCGAGCACGCCGGTGACGTGCGTCTCGACCTCGACCGGGATGGACTCCCCCGCGCGCGGCCCGGTCGCGATGACGCGGGTGTCGCGTGCCCGGCTGCTCGCGCCCTGCACCCACGCGACGGGACCGAGCAGGTGCACGAGCGACGTGAGGTAGTACGGGCCCATGTCCAGGAGCGGTCCGCCGCCCGCGCGGTAGTAGAAGTCCGGGTGCGGGTGCCAGCTCTCGTGCCCCGCGGACACCCACGTCGCGCTCGCGCCCACGGGCGCACCGATCGTGCCGGCCTCCACGGCGGCGCGAGCGGTCTGCACTCCGGTGCCGAGCACCGTGTCGGGCGCGCAGCCGAGGCGTCGCCCGGCCGCCGCGGCGGCATCGACGACCGTCCGGGCGGCGGCGAGCGTCGCGGCCAGGGGCTTCTCGCCGTAGACGTCCTTCCCCGCGGCGAGCGCTGCGAGCGCCACCTCCTCGTGCGCGGCCGGGATGGTGAGGTTCAGCACCGTGTCCACCTCGGGGTCGGCGTACAGCGCGGCCGGCGTGAGCGCACGGCATCCCGGGATGCCTGCGGCCGCCGCCGCGGCCCGATCGGCGTCGAGGTCGGCCACGGCGACGATGCGCACGCCGGCCGCGTCGGCGAGGGTGTCGAGGTAGGCGCGCGAGATGACCCCGAGGCCGACGATCCCGACGCGGTTCATGCGCGGGCCGCCCACAGCATCCCGCGCTCGATCAGGGTGCGGACGTTGTCGTCCTGCAGCACGTCGAGGCTGTGGCCCGGCGTGCACACGAAGATGCGGCCGTCTCCCCACAGCCGCGTCCACACCGCAGGCGACACGATCGGGCGATGCCACGGATGGTACGGCTGGACGGGATGCGTCGTGGTGGCGAGGACGTCGATGAGGTCGTCGTGCAGCACCCAGTACTGCTCCGTGGTCAGGGCGAAGTCGGCGATCCCGGCGGTGATCTCGTGCGCGCGCCCGAGGTCGGTGATCTCCACCGTGTAGGGCAGGTAGTTGTCCGTCTCGTCACCCACCAGGCCGGACGGCTCCTTCGACGGGTGGGTCGCGAACTGCCCGCCGATCAGCTGCAGGTAGTCCGAGGAGGTGCGGTACGAGTCGGCGATGCCGCCGTGCCAGCCCGCGAGCCCCGCGCCCGCCTCCACCGCGCGGCGGAGGCCGCCGAACGCCTCCTTCGAGATCTCCGACATCGTCACCGACTGCACGATGAGGTCCACGTCGGCCATCGCCGCGGCATCCGCATAGACGTCGTTCGACTCCTCCACCCGGACGTCGAACCCGCTGTCCCGCAGGAACGGGAGGAACAGCTCTGTCGCCTCGACGGGGTGATGGCCGTCCCATCCGCCCCGCACCACGAGCGCCTTCTTCGTCATGCCGTCGCCTTTCCCACTGCTGTCCTGATCCCTCGAGAGCGGTCGCTCTCCTCCACGGCTGCGAGCACGCGCTGCACCTGGAGCGCCTGCGCGAAGTCCGGCTCGACCGGCCCCTCGCCCGCGACCGCCCGCACGAAGTCGACGATCTCGTGCGTGAACGTGTGCTCGTAGCCGAGCCCGTGCCCGACCGGCCACCAGGCCTCGAGGTAGGGGTGCCCCGCCTCGGTCGCCTGCACGCGCCGGAAGCCCTGCACCCCGGCCTCGTCGGCGGCGTCGTACACCTCGAGCTCGTTCATCCGCTCGAAGTCGAAGGCGATGCTGCCGCGCTCGCCGTCGATCTCGATGCGGTTGGCGTTGCGGCGTCCGGTCGCCATCCGGGAGAACTCGAACACGCCGAGCGCGCCGTCGTCGAAGCGGGCGGTGAACGCCCCGGCGTCGTCGACCGTGACGGGCACGCGGGGGGCGTCACGGTCGCCCACGCCGCCCAGTCCCACCGCATCGGCGCGGGCGGGACGCTCCGTCACGAACGTCCGCAGCACCCCCGACACCTCGACGATGGCCGACCCGGTGAGCCACTGCGCCGTGTCGACGCTGTGCGCGCCGATGTCGCCGAGCGCGCCCGACCCTGCGCGCTCCCGGTCGAGGCGCCACGTCGCGGGCGCCTCGGCAGCCGACAGCCAGTCCTGCAGGTACTGCGCGCGCACGTGCCGCACCTCGCCGATCCGCCCGTCCGCGATGAGCCGGCGGGCGAGCGCCAGCGCCGGTGTGCGGCGGTAGCTGAAGCCGCACAGCGCGACGAGACCGGATGCCGCAGCCGCCGCATCCGCCATGCGCTCGGCGTCGTCGACGGAGTTCGCGAGCGGCTTCTCGCACAGTACGTGCTTGCCGGCGGCGAGCGCCGCCACGGCGATCTCGGCATGGGTGTCGCCGGGCGAGCAGATGTCGACGGCGTCGATGTCGTCGCGCGCGACCACCTGCCGCCAGTCGGTCGAGCCCTCCTCCCAGCCGAAGCGCTCGGCCGCGGCCGTCGTACGGGCGGCGTCCGTCCCGACGATCACCGCCATGCGCGGCTCGGCCGGCAGGTCGAAGAACCGTGGTGCCGTGCGCCACGCGTGGGAGTGGGCCTTGCCCATGAATCCCGTCCCGATCATCGCGACGCGCAGTGCGCTCGGCATCGCTGCCCTCCTGTCCCGGTCGGCGTCGACCTCTCCGCGAGGATGCCAAGGAACGGACGCCACGGCGAGCAGTTTGCGCAAAAATAGGTGGATGCCGCAGCCCCCGCGATCCCGCGTCACGCTCGCCGCCGTGGCCGCGGCGACCGGGCTCAGCGTCGCCAGCGTGTCGCGAGCGCTCGCCGGGCGCGGAGACCTCGCGTCCGACACCCGCGCGCGGGTGCTCGCGGCGGCCCGCCGGCTCGGCTACGCGCGATCGGGTGAGGCGCGGGGGCGGCCGCGCGCCGGCACCGCACGCCTGTTCGATCTCGTGCTCGGGCACTTCCACGACCCCTACTCCGACGAGGTCACCGCGGGGGCGCGCGGGGCTGCGGCCGCCGCCGGGTTCGACCTCGTCCTGACGGCGGAACGCGATCGCCCCGACGACGACTGGCCCGCGCGCATCCGTGCCCGCGGGTCGGCCGGTGTGGTGCTGGGCCTGGTCGTGCCGACCGCCGGCCAGCTCGCCCAGCTGGAGGCCGCCGTCATCCCCGTGGTCCTCCTCGATCCGCGCTCGGTGCACACGCCGCCTCTGCCCGTCGTGCACACGACCGACCGCGACGGCGGGGAGTCGGCGGCCGCGCACCTCATCGACGCGGGCGCAGACCGCTTCCTCGTCGTCACCGGGACGCCCGCCTACCGGTTCGGCCGGGCGCGCATCGAAGGTTTCGTCGCCGAGGTGCGCCGACGGCTGCCGGACGCGGACGTGCAGCGCGTGGACGTGGACTGGACGGGACGCACGGCGCGACGACGCTGCGCGCCGTTCATGGCGTCGGTCCGGCCGGGCGAGCGCCTCGGCGTCTTCGCGTGCGCGGACACGCTGGCCGAGGGCGTCTACGCGGCCGCGGCGGACGCCGGCCGAGGCATCCCGCACGACGTCCTCGTGGTCGGCTTCGACGACGTGCGCACGGCGCGGGTGCTGACGCCGGCGCTCACCAGCGTCCACCAGCCGATCCGCGAGATGGCCGCCGCCGCGATCGGCCTGCTGACCCGCGCGGCCGCGGGTGAGACCCTCACGCCGACCGCGACCGTGCTGCCGACGCGCCTCGTCGTGCGCGCGTCGACCGCGCGCGGTTTCGGCATCGAAGCGCCGTCCGGGTGAGCTCGGGCCGTGTTGATTCTTCGGAGATGTGCAGGATGTCGGAGCATCCGCGCCGATTCGGTCCGACATCCTGCACATCTCCGACATCCTGCACATCCGCGCGGTCAGGAGCAGTGCCGCCGTGATCGGTTCGGAGGCGTCAGCTGACAGCGGGGCGCGTGAGCCGACGCCGCGGGCGAGACGGCGTCAACCGACGGCGCGGCGCGCGAGCGCGGTCCAGCCGCAGAGCAGGAGGACGACGGCGATGCCGAAGCTGAGCCACGTCAGCCCGGCCGCGAGCCAGCCCGTGACGAAGAAGCCGAGGAGGAGGGCTCCGAGCCACAGCAGTCCGACGCCGGCGAGCGTCGCGAGGAGGAGGAGGATGGCGCGCCCCGGGGTGCGCCGGAACGCCGCGAACCCGGCGGCGCCACGCCCCACCGCGACGCCTGCCAGGACGATCAGCACCACGGCGATCGCGGGGGTGACGAGCCACGACGACACCAGCCCCGCCAGAGCGACCACGATCACGGCGGCGAGCGCCACGACGCCGTCGGTCCACCGCCACGCCGGCGCACCGGCATCCGCGGCCGACCGCATCCGCGCGACGACCATGGCGAGGGAGAGGACGAGGGCGATGGCGGATGCCGCGGCGAGCAGCACGAAGACGACGCCCGGGCCGGGTGTCGCCTGCGGCAGCGACGTCAGCGCCTGGACCGCGGCATTGCCGACGACGACGGCGAAGAAGACCGGCCAGCCCCGCGCGAGCACGGCCCTCATCCCTTCCTCGCCGCGTCGTCGAGCACGGTCATGATCGCCCCGGAGTAGAGCGTGCGATCGCCCACGGTGACGGTGACGACCGTCTGGTCGTCGGCTGGGGATGTCGCGGCGAGGGGTGTGCCGTCCGTCGTCTTCCCGGTGCACGACACCGCGCCCGACGCCGCCTGCGTGCAGTCCGGCGCCACCAGGACGTCGATCCCTTTGTCGAGGAGGACGTCGATCGCCGCGTACCGCACCTCGGCGAGGTGGTCCCCACCCACCGGGGCGATCGCCGCGACCTGCGAGCAGCCCGCGAGGAGCGGGGCGAGGAGGAGGGCCAGGACCACGGCCCGGCGCCGCATCACAGCCCCCTCGCCGTCTCGTAGGCGACGAGTCGCGCGCGTTCGGTCATGTGCTGCGCCTCCAGCGCGGCGTCCGTGATCGCGGACAGGTCGAACGGAGCGCGCAGCAGCAGCTCCGTGTTGCGGTCGAGCGGCGACCCGCGACGCATCATCGGCGTCTCGGCCCAGTCGTTCGCGGCGAACTCCCGGCTCTGCGACGCGAGATCCCGGACGCTGCCGCTCCGTCCCGGCACCGCCGGAGACGCGTGATCGAGCACGGTCGTGAACAGCGACATCGTGCCGTCGCGGTTGTCGACGACCTCCACGACCTGCTGCTGCTGCGGGAAGTCGATGCACGACGCCGTCGTGATCTCCCAGAAGCCGCCGCCCGACGACGTCGTGTGGGCCAGGATCTGGTTGAGGTGCGTGTGCCCGTTGAGCCATCCGATCACCACCGGGTATCTCAGCAGCAGGTCGACGAACTCCTCGGCGCCGTGCAGCACCTCGGTGTCGCCGGGGCGCTGCGCCCGGTTCTCGAGGGTGAGGCTGTTGTGGTGGCTGAAGATCAGGACGAGCTTCTTCTCGGTCTGCGCCCTCTCCAACTCGCGCTCCAGCCAGCGGAACTGCACGTCGGGCACGGCGCCGTCCGGTCCCGCCACCTGGTTGCAGGTGTCGAGTCCGAATGCCCGGATGTGCGGCGACAGGTCCGTCTGCCACCACGTCTCACCCGAGTCGAGGTTGTGCTGCGTGAAGCCGTGGCCGACCGGACCCGGCGCGGACGCGGTCTCGAAGTGCTCCGCCATGAACTCGCGCTGCGCGAAGAGGAACCGCTCGGGGTTCGCCGTGACCGACCGGAAGCCCGGCCGCCCCAGGGCGAGCCCGAGCGCGTCGATCGCCTGCTGGAACGCGCTGCCGCTCGAGGCGTACCCGTTCAGGATGCTGCCGGCTGTGGCATCCAGCGAGTACGACTTCTCGCCGCCGACCGCGAGCGCGTGCAGCTGCGGGCTGAGGTCGAAGGTGCCGAGGAGCAGGGTGTCGTGGTTGCCGTAGACGGCGTACCAGGGGGCGGGGAGGCCGACCGATTCCACGGGCCGCGCGATCGCCTGCGCGAGCAGATCGGGCAGCTGCGGGAACCCGTAGTCGCCGAACGGCCCTCCGGTGGGGTCGCCGGGGCGGTACGCCCACGTCGCCTCCGCCCATGCCTGCACACCCTGGAACCTCTTCCCCGCGCTGGCGGGATCGACCGACTTGCCGTCCATGAGGTCGATGTACCAGCGCAGCTCGAGGTGCGAGTGCATGTCGGCGCTGTCGCCGGTGACGATGGCCGCGCCCATCGGCGCCCCGGTGAGCGGGCTGTAGCGCGCATCCGAGAACGCCTGCACCATCGCGGCGGTGGCGTGCGGGCTGAGCGGATCGTGCGGGTGGAACGCCGAGCCCCACGCGGAGTGGTCCTGCACGATCATGGGCTCGATGCGCCCCGGCGACTGCGCGTCGATGACGTGCAGGTCGGACAGGTGGCCCAGGTACAGGAGCGAGCGACGGGATGCCGCGCGGGCGGCGTCCGGCTTCGCGAGGAGCACGTCGAGCCGCGGGATGTACGGTTCGCCGGGGCCGGTGGTGAGACCGCGGTAGCTCCCCTTCACCACCCCGCCCTGTCTGATCGTCTGCAGGAGCGTGGTCGGGATGTCTCCCGCCCCCGCGGCCGTCGCCGACGATCCCTCCAGGAAGCGCGGCGCCAGGTCCGGGAGGCTGACGCCGGTGGCTGCCGCAAGGAGGGCGCTGCGGAGCAGGAACTGTCTGCGTGACAGCACGTGTTCCATCCGTTCGGGTGATGGGTGACGAGCGCTCGGGTGCCCTCGCGGCACGAGCATATCGCCCGGCGTGCCCGCTCCCCGCGGCAGGTCGGGGGGTGTGTTCCCGCCGCGTCGCCCCGCCGCCTCAGAAGCGGAGCAGCACCTTCCCGGCGCGACCGGCGGTGTCGCTCGCCTCGACCGCGGCACCGGCCTCTTCGAAGGGGAACACCGCCTCGACCGGGAGCGTGACCTCGCCGGAGCCGATGCGCTGAACCAGCTCGCCGAAGAGCGCGCCGCGGGTCGCGGCATCCATCGTCTTGCTCACCTGGCTGCCCCAGAAGCCCTTCACGACGGCCTGCTTGAAGATGAGGTCGCCCGCCGACAGCTCGAGCGTGCTCGACCCCATGGAGCCGAACGACACGAGCGTCCCGCCCTCGCCGAGCAGCGACAGCAGCTCACCGGCAGCTGCGCCGCCGACCGAGTCCACCGCCGCGCGGGGGGCCGCGTCGCCGAGGATCGCCGCCGCACGCTCACGCCAGTCCGCCCGCTCGGTCGAGACGACGTCGTGGATGCCGGCGGCGGCGAGCTCGTCCACGCCGGCATCCCGCCGCACGAGGCCCAGCACTCGCACGCCGCGCGCCGCAGCGAACTGGGCGAGCAGCCGGCCGACGGCACCGTTGGCGGTGTTCTGCGCGATCCAGTCCCCCGGCTGCACGTCGAGCGACGCGAGGAGGCTCAGCGCACTGAACGGCATCGAGACGAGCTGGGCGGCGGTCTCGTCGTCGATCCCGTCCGGGACAGGGACGAGAGCGGATGCCGCGGCCACGAAGTACTCGCTCCAGACCCCGAACGTGCCGCCCGTGACGACCCGCTGGCCCACCTCGAATCCGGTGACGCCCTCGCCGAGCGCGTCGATCACGCCCACGGCCTCGGTCCCGGCTGCGGCGGGCAGCTCGGGCTTGTAGCCGTACGTGCCGCGGATCGTCCACAGGTCATGGTTGTGGATCGGCGACAGGAGGGTGCGGACGCGCACCTGCTTCGGGCCGGGCTCGGGCAGCGGCCGCTCCGCGACCTCGAGGACCTCGGCCGGGTCGCCGAACGTGGAGTGGATGAGTGCGCGCATGGGTGGTGCTCCTTGTCTTGCGGCCGGGTGCGGCCGATCGGCGGCGGGGGTCTCCCGGCGTCCGGTTCACGGCAACGCCGCGGAGGTGCGGCGTATGCCCGCCGTGCATCCTCGCACCCCGCGCTGGACGAAGAGCTCGGGGACCGGCTCACCTGACGGTGGCCGATCCCCGAGCGAGATGCGAGAACGTGTTCCTGTCGCGGCTCAGCCGCCGCAGGTCACGGTGACGCCGTTGACCTGATGGGTGCCCGGGCCGAGGTCGCCGCACATCCGGATCAGCTCCGAGGCGCCGACGACGGCCAGGATGACGATGATCACCGTGAGCACGAAGAGGACGGCGCCGACGATGATCGCGGCGACCGCCCATCCGTTCTTCGCCCCCGCCCTCCTGCTCTGCACGAGCGCCACGATCCCGAGGATCAGGCCGATGAGGGAGAAGAAGATCGACACCACGAACGCGACGATGCCCAGCGTCCGCCCGGGGACGGGCGCAGCGGGCTGGGTGTAGGCGGGCGGCGCGGGTGCGGCCGGCGGGGGTGTGGCCGGATCGATGGGACCTGGTGCGGACATGTGGATCGCCTCCTGGGGTGTGGCGGATAAGTGGCCCGAACATAGCGGACGCATAGGCCACGACGGAAGGGGGTTGCTCCGCAGGATGCCGCTACGCAGGCGTCCGCAGCGGTTCGAGCGCGTCGAGGATCAGGTCGAGGCCGAACGCGAACTCCTGGGTCGGGTCGTAGCCCGCCGCGACGAGCGCCGTGCCGGACTCGTGGAGGTACGGGAACTCGTCGGCGGGAATCTGCGGCAGATAGACGTCCTCGGTCATCTGGGCCAGTTCGGCGGCGCTGTCGAAGGGGAGGCTGGCCTCCTGCAAGGCGTAGCCGTACACGTGGGCGTTGAGGAGCCAGTTCGCGTGGGTCGCCATGACGACCGAGAAGCCGGCCTTCCGCAGGCAGGCGGTGACCGCCTCGCGGTGACGGAAGTTCGCGGGGCCGGGCGAGGTCCGCGACTCCATCAGGGCGATCGCCCAGGGATGGCGCGCGAGGACCCCGCGCGCGGAGTGGGCCTCGCGTCGCATCGCGGTCCGCCAGTCGTCGGCGTCGGACGGCAGCTCGATCTCCGTGAACACGACGTCGATCATGGCGTCCAGCAGCTCTTCCTTGTTCGCGACGTAGTGGTAGAGCGACATCGCGCCGGCACCGAGCGCGCCGGCGAGGCGGCGCATGCTCAGTCCCTCGACCCCCTCGCGATCGGCCATCCGGATCGCCTCGGTGACCACGCGCGCCTTGCTCAGCCCGCTGTCGGGTCCTGAGTCACGCTGTTCTCTCGCGGCCACGGGTCTCCTCACGCACTCGAAAGACTTGACAATCGTACAGCGTACGAGTCATAGTACGGTGTACGACGTACAGTGTACGAGTCGACGCATGGGCGTGACTCGGATGACAGGAGGCACCGTGGGAATCGAGCATCCGTCGAAGGACGCCGGGCGCACGACGACCGTCCGCCAGGCCGCGGAGAGCATGCGGGCCGTCGTCCAGCGCCACTACGGCCCACCCTCGGCTCTCGAGCCGGCCGAGCTGGGTATCCCGACGCCCGGTCGCGGCGAGGTGCTCGTTCGGGTGGGCGCCGTCTCCCTGCATCCCGGCGACCACTTCGTCATGATCGGCCGACCCTACGTGCTGCGGCTCGTGTTCGGGCTCCGCCGGCCACGACGAGGGATCCCCGGCACGGATCTCGCGGGCGTCGTCGCCGCGGTGGGGAAGGACGTGACAGCGCTCCGCCCCGGCGACGAGGTGTTCGGGTGGACCGGGACGGGCGCCCTCGCGGAGTACGCCGTCGTCCCGGCGGACCACCTCGTCCCGGTGCCGGACGGCCTGTCGGTCACGGAGGCCGCGGCCGTGCCGACATCCGGGATGACGGCGCTGCAGGCCCTGCGCGACATCGCGAAGGCCGGCCTCGGTGACAGGGTGCTTGTCACGGGAGCGTCCGGCGGTGTGGGCTCGTTCGCGGTACAGATCGCGAAGTCCCTGGGCGCCGAGGTGACGGGTGTGTGCAGCACCGGGAACGTGGAGCTCGTCCGGTCGCTGGGGGCCGACCACGTCGTGGACTACACGAGCACCGATTTCACCAGCGGCGACGGGCGGTACGACGTCATCCTCGACAACGTGGAGCGCCACCCGCTCGTGGACGTCCGCCGCGTCCTGACCCCGACCGGGACCATGATCCCGAACAGCGGGCACGGCGGCCGCTGGATCGGTCCCCTCGGGAGGATCCTCAGAGCCCGGATGCTGTCCGGCTTCACCCGCCAGCGGCTGAAGCCGTTCACGTCGCTCGGGAAGCGCGACGACCTGCTCGTCCTGGCGGATCTGCTCGCGACAGGGCGGATCACGCCCGCGATCGACCGCGCCTATCCGCTCGACGAGGCTGCCGAGGCGCTTCGTCACGTCGCGAGCGGCCACGCGCGCGGAAAGGTCGTCGTCGTGATCTGAGTCCGCCCGCACCCGATGTCAGCCGTATCCCACGCACAAGGAGATTCCGAACGTGTCCCACACCCTGCCGATCGCGGCGCCGCTCAAGATCGCGGCCGCTTGGACGACCTTCATGTTCCTGTACATCTACGTCGACTTCTTCAACCTCTACAAACCGGGCGTCGTCGACGGCATCCGCGACGGCCTCGTCTGGAGGTTCGAGGTCAGCGCGACGCTGCTGACCTTCATGCTCGCATCCGTCGCGATCCCGGCCCTCGTGGTCGTGCTCACGGTGACGCTCCCCGCCCGGGCGAGCCGCGTCGTGAACATCGTCGCGGCATCCCTCTACATCCCTTACTCGATCTTCAACGCCGCCGGGGCGACGTGGGAATGGGCGTTCTTCTACGGTCTGTCGATCGGCGTCGAGGTGCTGCTCCTCGCCTTCGTGATCCGCTGGGCGTGGACGTGGCGCGCCCCCGCGGATGCTCCGGTTGGCGGCACCGAGTACTCCCTGGTCGCGGGTGAGGGCCGCGGAGAGGGCTGAGCCGAGCGGCGCGGCCGCCGTTGCGCGTCCGGCGAGTATGGACCGGCGCCGCGGTGTCACTCGGTCTCTTCACCGTCCGCCGCCACACGGATCGCCCGCACGAGCATGCCGACCAGCGTGTCCGCATCCACGTGCCACTTCTCTGCGCCGAGGTGACCGCTGAGCTCCAGCCCGGCGATGCCGTGCGCGCTGGACAGCAGCAGCGCTCCGTTGCGGCGCGCATTCTCCTCGCCCACGAGATCGCCCACGATCGCCAGGAACTCGTCCTGCGAACGCCCGGCCGCGCGCACGGCAGCCTCGGGGTCGCCGTGCGGCGAGACGAACATGAGCGAGTACAGGTGCGGGCGCGACCGAGCCACATCGATGAGGGCGAAGAGAGCGAGTTCGAGTCGGCGACCCGGCGTGAGGGAGAGGTCGGCGCGCAACACCGCGAGCTCGTCGGCGATGTCTTCCCACGCCTGCACACTCAGGGCCGTGAGCAGGTGCTCCTTGCTCTCGAAGTGCCCGTACGGCGCGCCTCGGGACACACCGGCGCGCGCGCCGACCGCGCGCAGAGTGACGGCATCCGTTCCCCCCTCGTCGAGCAGCTCCGACGCGGCGCGGAGGAGGCCAGCGCGGGTTGATGCAGCGGAGTCGGCGCGGCTGATCATCGATCCAGTCTATTTGACATCGTCACATGAAACGCTATCGTGGCCCATATGACAACGTCACATGAAAGTGAACTGATCTTGATCTCCGGTGCTTCCTCGGGCATGGGTCTCGCGACTGCGCGCGAACTGGCGGGTCGTGGTTACCACGTCCTGGCCGGCGTCCGGAGCGTGACGGACGCCGATCGCATCCGCGCCCGCAACCTCGAACCGGTGATCCTCGACGTCACAGAACCCGAGCAGATCGAGGCTGTCGTCGCGCGAATCGCGAACGACCCGATGGGCCCGAAGCTGACCGTCCTGATCAACAACGCGGGTATCGCCGTCAACGCGCCGGTCGAGACCCTGCCCCTGGATGCGTGGCGGCACCAGTTCGAGGTGAACCTCTTCGGCCACATCGCCGTCACGCAGGCCATGCTGCCGTTCCTCCTCGGCACGCACGGGCGAATCGTCAATGTCAGCTCGCTGGGCGGTCGGATCGCGATGGGCACATACGGCGCGTACGCCGGTGCGAAGTTCGCCCTGGAGGCGGTCAGCGACGCGCTCCGTCGCGAGCTCGCTCCGCACGGCGTATCGGTCGTCGTGATCGAACCCGGGGGAGTGACCACCGAGATGACCGGCCACGGCATCGAGCGGGCCAGGCATTTTCTGGAGACGATGACCGACGACCAGCGCCGGCGTTACGGAGCCCTGGTCGAGGCCATCATCCGGCAGGCCGCCGCCTTCACCGCCTCGGGCGTGCCGGCCGACAGAGCCGCACTGGTCTTCGCCACCGCCGCGACAGCCGGGCGGCCGAAGACGCGCTACACGATCGGCCGGGATGCCGCGATGCTGACGCGGCTCGCCCGCATCCTGCCCGACCGCGCGCTCGACCGGGTCCTCGCAGCCAACCTCCGCCCGCACTTCTCCGCGGCGGAGGCTCACTGAGCGTACGCCGCCCGGAGGCGCTTCCCGTGCACCGGTCACGGCAGCGACCACCTGGTCGACACCGCGCGACGTGACCGCGGATGTCCTCAGACCGTGGGAGCCGAAGTCGGGTTGTCGCGCACGCCATCGAGCACGTGTTGAGCGTGCGTCACGACGGTTCCCTGGTGGAAGCGGATCACAGGCGCGGCACCTCCGACCTCCCAGAGAGACGAGTGCCTGCTCTGACCGGATGCCGAACTGACGCGATACGTCACGAGGACGAGCGTCGGCGACAGCTCGGTGAACTCCCATTCGTCGGTGTCGGGTGTGACGCGCGCTACCTCCGATGCCAGTGCGGCGATCGTCTCGTCCCTCGTCCAACGGCGACCGGAACGGCCGATCTCGACGAAGTCCGGATGGAGAAGCTCACGCACCCGCGCGGGATCGCTGCGGACCTCTCCGCCGAGGAGCGCGAGTTCCGCGGCCCTCACCTCCTGGAAGCGATCGTCGGCTTGCGTCATCCGGATATCGTGCCAGGGCTGGGCTGCACGCGCCCGCTATGGCTCTTCGATGTCGACCAGCCATCCGGCGAGTGAACGAGCCTCGCGATCGCTGGGTGGATGGCTGATGCTGGTGCCGACTTCGTGCGCCGGGCCATCCGGTTCCGCCAACGGCAGCCGTACGCCGCGGGCCGGCTTCAGCCTGGCAAGTCGGCGGTGGGTGCGCCGACTACGACCCGAGAGACTCAGGGACCAACGCGCCGGATCCCCCATCGGGCGTGGCGCGCAAGGGGCTCCCTAAACGGGCGATGCACGGAAGTGGCGGGTGCGCGGCCGGTCGACGTCCGTTTCAGGGCCATGTTCACCGCGAAATGCAGCAACCCACGCGGCACCGGCGTCGCTCGGCAGCTACGCTGCGGCGAAGTCCCCCAGATGCCGAAGCAGTGTCTTCACGTCCTCGCACACTTCGTCCGGTTTGAACGCCTTCGCCACCTTCACAGCCGAAACTCCGAGTCGATCCAGGATGTACTTGGCGTGAATGTCGCAAAGTGTCGTTGGCACTACAGAGTCTCGGAAGTTCTCACCGATGGCAAGCGCGAATTCGTCCTGGAGTATTGACCGGATCTCTTCTTCGCTCTTCCCGGATGCGCGGGCCAATGCAGCAGGGTGCACGAGGTAGGACTCGATGTACCGGCGCCGCCACTTGCGCGTCTCGAACCCATGCACGCTGGGCATGCGCTTGTCTTCGAGATCCGTGTCGACGGTCGCAATCGGGTCGTCATCCCGATCGCGCAAGCTAAACGCTTCGACACCACCGAACTCATCATCGAGCGCACGCCACAGAACTTTCCGCTCCTTATGCTGCTCGTTCGTCTGCCAGTGAGCAATCGAAGTGGGCAGCGGGAAACCGCAGATTCCCCCTAGTTCTCGGAGAACCGACAAGTCCGTCTTGCCTTCGTAAAAGAACACCTTCTTGGTGTCACGCACCCTCTCGATGCGCGGAGCATAGGTTGACCCAATGCCGACCACAAGGCCGACCTTTTGCTCCTCGCCCTTCAGGTAGCGGAACTTGCCCCCTTGACGGACCTCGAGGATGTCCGTGGGATCGGTGGCACGAAGAATCTCGCTCGAGTGCGTGGCAAGCAAGACCTGCTTGCCGAAGCGCTCCGCAAGTAGTCGTAGTCGGTCCACGAGCTGTGCCTGCAGCGATGCGTGCAGGTGTGCGTCCGGCTCATCGAAAAGCAAAATGTCCACGCTCCGCGAAGTGGCAAGCGTGTAGACACTGAGCCATTGGAGAAAGCCGCTCCCCTCGACCATGAGATCGCGAGCGTTGTACCCGGGGTGGCGTGTCAGCAGATAGCCGTCCACGGTGCCCTTGACTACATTGGCCTGGATATAGGTGTGGTACTCCTCATCAAAGTCTGCGATCGCCACCTCGGCCGAGAACACCTCGCGAAGAGTCTGCTGCAGCACCTCCCAGGGATCGGAAGCGCGAAGCGCACGCAGATCAGGATCAGCGATCTTGGTCTTCTCGCCGCGTAGTCGTTTTCGTTCTGCCGTGTTCTCGTCGCGCATGTCGAGGAGCAGGTTTCGTAGAACTGCCCCGGCAAGGCCCTCTCCGATCCGGCGCCGCCTCACCGCCCCAAACGTGCGCTCTTCTCGCGCGGATATTCCTGCGAAAGGTGGCAGGTATGCCAGCACTGGCGCGCGGTCGCCTTCGGTGAGCGTTGTCTCGGCGACCTTTATGAACAAGCGGTCGTTGGCAAGGGCAAGGGAGAATGCCAATCGATGTGCGGTCCCACCGTCGGTCCATTCGCATGCGATGAGCAAGGTGTACCCATCGTGATCCTCGTCGGTCTTCTGCGTCTTGAGGTTGCTCCAGAGGTGCTTTAGTGATGGGACGTTGATCGGCGAGAATTCGTCGTCGCCGAGCCCGAAGCCCTGACTGCTCGTCATTCCGTCTAGAAGAGAGCTGGACCCCTTTTGTGCTACGGTCGCTATCTTGCAGAACTCCCACACCGCTAGTGCCTGGAGAAAGCTCGATTTTCCGGCGTTGTTTCCACCGGCGACGATGGAGAGCCCAGGGTTGAGTTCTACGCTGCTCGAAGCGAACTGCTTGAAGCGTTGAAGTTGCACGCGCGTAAGTTGCACAGGTTCAGCCTCCGGATAGATCACTCAACGCTCAGGCAACTTCGTCATGCCCGGGTGAGTTCTTCTCTACACCCCGCCGCACGAGCGCGTCGATACACCGACCGCTCGCCTGCTGTTCCCAGCCACCCCTGATTCGCGAGCAGGACCATCGCGTCCTACCTCACTTGGCCCGCTTGCTCAGAAGGTGTCCGCAGGCCGGTCTCCAAACCTGCGGCGCGAGAGTACGGAACTAGATCGTGGCGACTTGGTTTCGTAGCCAGGGAAGCCCCTGCTCGACGATTGCGATGACGACGTCGGCGCGGACTCGATCCATGTCTTGTTCTTCGTAGACGCGCCACCATTTGTCCTCGCGGTGCTCGAGCAGGTGCCCGATTCGAGTGCTGCGCACGGATTCGCCATAGAGAGTCGAGGCGGAGTGCTTCGCGCCGCAGTGGGGACGCTGTGCAATCAGCGACCCCCCCTCGTCCCTACGCACGGTAAGCAGGTTGACGGTGAATCGCATTTCCGCGCTGATGCTGCACCAGGACTGCTGGAATCCGATGAGCGTGAGCGAATGTCTGTCGACGGGAGTGCGGTTGCCGGTCGCGATGGGGTCAGCGAACGGAGCCTGGTGTCGGATCTCCTGCAGAGAAGAGAACCTGCCGCGCCCGGAGAATGTGTCGCTCCGCGAACTCCTTTGGATGGAGCCAGACGTCGTCGATGACTAAGCCTCCACCTGTCCCTCCTGCCACGCTGCTTCCCACTGGCAGATGCTCCACCGTGATTTCGAGCATTGAGGGGTCATCCCAGACCAACGCGTCAAGTTCGGCTGCGAGCTGCGCGAGCGGTTCGGCGCTGCAGCGAGTCAGTCGAAGCGGCACGGTCAGGTAGATGGTGCCGCCGTCGTCTCCGGAGATCACGATGGCAGCGTCGGGATCGGTGCGTGCTTCCGCCCACGACTGATAAGCGCGGGTCTGGCGCCCCTGGCTTTCGGCCATCAAGGCACGTAGCGGCGAACTTGGCAAGCCATCATCGGTCACGGCAAGACGCTAGCGCCAACATGCAAAGCTCGATAGCCGGTCGCGGAGCGCGCGGAAGAACCTAACCGATACGCAAACGAACAACGCTGACGAGCGGTGCGCGCTTGACCCGTCCGCACCGACGCCCGCTGACTGTGCCCTGACCGAAACGCGCGCCTACGCCATTGAGCGCACAAGAACGAGCGTCAACTCCGCTGCCATCACCGCCGGGAAGCGGTGTCCGAGATCACCCATCGCGGTCCCCTGGGTTCGAGAACGCGTCAAGCCACGTTCTCGATGAGGTGCAGCTGCGTCCCGTCTGGATCGACGAGGAAGCCAGCGCGTTGTCCCCACGGTTGCGGCCGAATGGGTTGCAGGCGAGGTGCTCCGGCGGTCCGCTCCGCCACGCCGGCCTCCGTGAGCTGCCGGTACAGTCCGTCGACATCGTCGACGCGGACGCTGCACATGAACGAGCTCTCTTCGGGAACAAGACCCGGGTAGGGGAAGAACTCCAGTTGCAGCTCCCCTCGACGCAGGATCAACCAGTCGTCGTCTCGATACGCCACGTCGAACCCGACCGCTTCGTAGAAACCGATCGTCTCGTCGAAAGAGCGCGAGGGCAGATTGGGCACCGCTCTGTCAGCCATGTCGAGAGCCTAGCGAGCCGGGCAATCTCCTACCCGAAGTCCCCCGGGGCCATGTCGGCGAAGCGCGAGAAATGGCCCTGGAAGGCGATCTCGATCGTGGCGGTGGGGCCGTTGCGGTGCTTGGCGACGATCAGGTCGGCCTCGCCGGGACGGCTGTCTTTGTCGTAGACCGACTCGCGGTGGAGCAGCATCACCATGTCGGCGTCCTGCTCGATCGAGCCCGATTCGCGCAGGTCGCTGACCTGGGGCTTCTTGTCCTGCCGCTGCTCCGACCCGCGGTTCAGCTGCGAGAGCGCGACGACCGGCACCTGGAGCTCCTTGGCGAGAAGCTTCAGCGCACGCGAGAACTCGCTGACCTCCTGCTGGCGCGACTCGACGCGCTTGCCGCTCGTCATGAGCTGGAGGTAGTCGATGATGACCATCTTGAGACCCGCGCGCTGCTTCAGCCGGCGGCACTTCGCGCGGATCTCGACCAGCGTCATATTGGGGCTGTCGTCGATGTAGAGCGGCGCGTCGTTGATGCGGCCGCGCGTGGCGGCCACCGTCGTCCAGTCGCGCGAGTCGAGCGTGCCCTTGCGCATGTTCTGCAGCGGGATGGCGCCTTCGGCGCTGAGGAGCCGCATCGCGATCTCGCTGCGGCCCATCTCGAGCGAGAAGAAGATCGTGGGCATGTTGTGCTTGATGGCCGCCGACCGGGCGAAGTCGAGGGCGAGCGTCGACTTGCCCATCGCGGGGCGGGCGGCGACGACGATCATCTGGCCCCCGTGCAGACCGTTGGTGAGGTCGTCGAGCGGCTTGAACCCGGTCGGGATGCCGGTCATCTGCCCGTCACGCCCACGCGCGGCCTCGATCTCATCGACCGCCGCGTCGACCGCGATCGTGAGCGGGACGTAGTCCTCCGCCGTCTCGGCGCCGGTCACGGAGTAGATCTCGGCCTGCGCGCTGTTCACCAGCTCGACGGCCTCGCCCTGCCCCGAGTACCCCATCTGCACGATGCGCGTGCCGGCCTCGACGAGCCGGCGCAGCAGCGCGCGCTCCGAGACGATTCCGGCGTAGTAGCCGGCGTTCGCCGCCGTGGGGACGATCGAGGTGAGAGTGTGCAGATAGTCGGCACCGCCGGCGCGCTGCAGCTCGCCGGTCTTGATGAGCTCGTCGGTGACGGCCACGACATCGGTCGGCTCGCCGTGCGAGTACAGGGTGAGGATCGCCTCGAAGATCAGCTCGTGCTTCGGGATGTAGAAGTCGGCCGCACGCAGCGTCTCGATCACGTCGGCGACCGCATCCTTCGACAGCAGCATCCCGCCCAGCGCGCTCTGCTCGGCGAGGATGTCGTGCGGAGGGGTCCGGTCCGGCGTGCGGGGTCCGCCCAGGCGCTCGTCAGAGATGTCAGCGATCGACACGTCGTGCGTCCTCCACATGGCAATTCCGGATGATGGTGCTCACGAACGGAAGGCGCGCGTGGGCATCGTGGCCGGATGCCTCGAGCACCCCTTCCGTGACCGATAGACGATCACGGACCTCCGACATCCGTCTTCTCTGACGGATCCGCTGCCAGCCCCCCGAAGAGCCGTGCCCCCACGCTATGAGGGTGCTTCGACACCCGCAACTCGGCCTGTGGATAACTGTGTGGACAGTCTGCGCGAAACGCCGCCCGACCTGTGTACAACGCCTGTGGAGAACTGTGGGTTCGGGAGTTCGCACAGAGTTTTTTCCCAGCTTTGACCTGGGCTTTATCCGAACTTCCTGTGTGGAGCGAGATGTGATTGAAGTTGGGATTGAAGGTTGTGGGCGACCGGAGAGTTATGCACAGAAACGGCCCGTGCACAAGTTTCGCGCCCCCTTCGCGATGTCGGGCGTGTCGGAACCCCGCCCGCGCGCAGGCCACGGTCGCGGATGCCCGCACCACGGATGATCTTTCGCGTCAAGGCCCCTAGACACAGCGGTGACGGAGGCGTACATTCGCGTGTTATCCAGGACGTCGGACCCCAGCCGACGACCGTTCGCTCTCTCGGGGGAGGTGAGCATGGACTTCATTCGCGTCTTCGGACGTCGTGGCGTGACGCGCCCCGTGCTCATCGGCGCGGGCCTGGCCTTCGCATGGCTGGGCGCGTCGATCATCCTCGGCATGACCAGCTCCGGCGCCCACGCCGACAGCCGTGACCCTGGGCCGCTGGACGGCCTCACCTCGAGCGTGTCGCGGGTCGCCGAAGACGTCGTCCACCCGCTCGCCTCGGCGCTCTCGCCCGTCGTGACACCCGTCGCCCACGCGGTGACGCCGGTCGTCCACGCCGCATCCGTCCCGGTCGCCCACGTGACGACGCCGGTCGCCGCCGTCGTCAAGCCGGTCGCGACCGCTGCCGCCCCTGTCGCTCAGGCGGCCGCGCCGGTCGTCGCCGCCGCAAAGGCCGCGACGACCTCCGTCACGGCACCGGTCACCGACGTGCTGGCACCCGTCATCGGCGCTCTGCGACCCGTCCTCGACCCCGTGGACAGCACCCTCGCTCCGGTCGGCGACGCGCTCGCACCGGTCCTCACGGCGCTGCAGCCGGTGCTCGACCCCGTCGCCGGCGGCCTTCCGCCTGTCCTGACACCGCCCGTCGTCTCGCCCGGAAGCGCGACGCAGACGAACGAACTCGCGGGCGGCAGCGCGACCACCGCACCGGCCGGGGCCCTCGGCGGCTTCTCCTTCGACGCCGCCCTGACGACGCTGCGGGCCGTCGTGACGACCGCGGGCGCGGCATCCGGACTGCCATTCTCACCCGGAGACTCCGGCACGCCCTTCTCTCCGCTGGCCGCGATGGCCGCGACCTCCGTCTCCTCCGGTGCCTCCGGCACGGGGCTGGGACTGCTCGCGCTCGCCGTCGTGGGCTTCGCCTTCGCTCGACCTCTGGCGGGTCTCACACGTCGACGTGCGGACGACCGCCTTCCCGTCTCGGCCACGTTCGAGACCGACTCCTCCCCCGACTGATCGGGACCCCGCCGTGCCTGCGTGCGCGGCAGACGGGTCATTCTCGCGCCATCGGCGCACTCCGATCAGTTCGACTAAGGGGAAGCATCATCATGAACACTTTCGCGAGGAATGCCCTGTGGGGCACCCTCATCGCGGGCGGCATCACGCTGCTCGGAACAGCGGCGGCCAACGCCGCTGAGACCTCGGGCGCGGACGGCGTCGGCTCCGGGAGCCAGGCACCGATCAGCGTCAGCGTCCCGATCACCCTGGGCGGCAACGCCGTCTCGGTGCTCGGCACGTCCCACTCCGCCGGTGCGCCGGCAGCGAGCACGCCCGCAGCGGCACCCACCGCCTCCACGGGCGGCGACACCACCAGCGGGAGCGGGGGAGCCGCGAGCGGCACCCAGGCGCCCGTCACCGTGTCGGTGCCGGTGAACCTGCACGGCACGGCGGTGTCCGTCGTCGGCGACTCGGCGTCGACCGGCGGGGGCAGCACCTCAGGGACCGCACCGGCCGCTCCGGCGCCCGCCGCGGCGAGCACCACCGACGGAGCGGACGGGGTCGCCTCGGGGACCCAGGCGCCCATCGCCGTGAGCGTGCCCGTGAACGTCGCGGGCAACGGGATCTCGGTGCTCGGTGACTCGTCATCGAGCGGCACGGGGAGCACCCCGGCCGCCGCACCCGCCGCGACCGCACCGGTCACGACGAGCGGCACCGACAGCATCCTCGGCGGCACCCAGCTGCCGATCGCGCTGAACGTCCCGGTCGGGCTCGGCGGGAACGCCATCTCGGTGCTCGGCGACTCCACCAGCGGCGGAACCACCGCGGGCACCGGCACGCCCGGCACCACCGGCGGCAACACCACCAGCGGCACCGACGGGATCGCCGGCGGAACCCAGGCACCCATCGACGCCGCCGTCCCGGTGAACGTCCGCGGGAACGCCGTCTCGGTCCTCGGCGACTCCACCAGCAGCGGAACCACCGGGGGCACCGGCACCACCGGCACACCCGGCACCACCGGCGGAAACACCACCAGCGGCACCGACGGGACCGCGAGCGGAACCCAGGCACCCATCGACGCCGCCGTCCCGGTGAACGTCGGCGGGAACGCCATCTCGGTCCTCGGCGACTCCACCAGCGGCGGAACCACCGCGGGCACCGGCACCACCACCGGCACCACCGGCGGCAACACCACCAGTGGCACCGACGGGATCCTCGGGGGCACCCAGCTCCCGATCCGGATCGCCGCTCCGGTGAACCTCGGCGGCAACGCCATCTCGGTCATCGGCGACACGACCACCGACCCCGGCACTCCCGGCACCCCCGGTGACCCCGGCACGCCTGGAGACCCCGGCACGCCCGGAGACCCCGGCACGCCCGGAACCCCGGGAACCGGCGCGCAGCCCACGGCCGTGGGCGATGTGACCGTGCTGGCCGCGGCCGACGGGACACTGGCCGAGACCGGCGGCGGGGAGTACCTGCCCGCCCTGATCGGAGCCCTGGTGTTCCTGATCGCCGGGTTCGGGACGCTCGCCCTGCGCCACCACAAGGCCTGACCACCCGGCTGGGTGCGCGGGCGCGCTGCGGCGCCCCGCGCACCCACCGGCGTGCGTCGACCCGCCTCGGCTGAGAGAGGGGCGAACGACACGCGCGTTCGTGCCGAGGCGCCTCCCGGGCGGTGGTGGCGATGATGTCGCCCTGCCGCGGGCGGAAAAGGCGGATGCCGCGGAATCCCTGGGGGGGGATCCGCGGCATCCGTCTTCGCCCCGCCGTCGGCGGGTGCAGAGGAACTACTTGGCGGCGACCACCTGGAGGGTGATCACGGCGGTGAGGTCGTCGCGGAGGCGGATCGTCGCCTCGTGCTCGCCCACCGACTTGATCGGAGAGGTGATGTGGATCTTGCGCTTGTCGAGGTCGCCGAGGCCGGCGGCCTTGACGGCATCCGCCACGTCGCCGGTCTTGACGGCGCCGAAGAGGCGACCCTCGGAACCGGCCTTCACCGCGAGGCGGACCGTGTTGTTCTCGAGCGCGTCCTTGAGGGCCACGGCCTCCTCGTGGTCGTGGATCGCGCGGGAGTCACGGGCCGCGCGAATCGACGCGACCTGCTTCTCGCCGCCGCGCGACCATGCGACCGCGAAGCCCTGGGGGATGAGGTAGTTGCGGGCGTACCCGTTCTTGACCTCGACCACGTCACCGGCGCTGCCCAGCCCGGCGACCTCGTTCGTGAGAATCAGCTTTGCCATGGGGATGCTCCTTAACGGCCGGCGCCGGCGTAGGGCAGGAGAGCCATCTCGCGCGCGTTCTTGATGGCGCGGGCGATGAGGCGCTGCTCCTGCACGGAGACACCGGTGATACGACGGGCGCGGATCTTCCCGCGCTCCGAGATGAACTTGCGAAGCGTCGCGACGTCCTTGTAGTCGATGACGCCGACGCGGGTCGGCTTCGCGGGAGCGGCGGTCTTGCCGCCCTTCCGCGGCTTGCGGCGGTCGCCGCTTGACTTTCCAGCCATGTCTCTTCCTTAGGGTGTGTCGGATGCCTCAGCCCGAGGCGTCCGGAATCTCGTGTCTAGAACGGGGTGTCGTCGCCGTAGGAGCCCGGAGCGCTCCACGCGTCGGCGCCACCGGTCGTGGCGGAACCCGGCGTGGCCCACGGCTCGTCGGCGACCTGCTGCTGCGGGCGCGACTGGCCGCCCCCGCCGCCACCGCCGGCTGCACGCGTGACCTGTGCGGTCGCGTAGCGCAGCGACGGGCCGATCTCGTCGATCTCGAGCTCGATCGAGGTGCGGTTGTTGCCCTCGCGGTCCTGGTAGGAGCGCTGCTTCAGGCGACCGGTCGCGATGACGCGGGAGCCCTTCGTCAGCGAACCCGCCACATGCTCGGCGAACTCGCGCCACACGCTCGCGCGGAGGAACAGCGCTTCGCCGTCCTTCCACTCGTTCGTCTGGCGGTCGAGGGTGCGGGGCGTCGACGCGATCGTGAAGTTCGCGACGGGCAGCCCGTTCTGCGTGTAACGCAGCTCGGGGTCGGCCGTGAGGTTGCCCACGACGGTGATGATCGTCTCACCGGCCATCGTCGTTACGCCTTCGGGGCCTTCGCCGGGGCGGCAGCCTTGCGGGCGGCCTTCTCGTCGGAGCGCTTCTTCTCGGACGCGATCATGGCGATGGCCTCCTCGGCCCGCAGGACCTTGGTGCGCATGATCTGCTCGCTGAGCTTCAGCTGGCGGTCGAGCTCCTGGGTGGCCTCGCTCGACGCGGTGAAGTTGACGACGGCGTAGATGCCCTCGGTCTTCTTCTGGATCTCGTAGGCGAGACGCCGGCGGCCCCAGATGTCGACGTTGTCGATCGAGCCGCCGTCGTTGGTGATGACCTTGAGGAACTTGTCGAGGTTCGGAGCGACCTGGCGCTCGTCGATCTCGGGGTTCAAGATCACCATGAGTTCGTACTGATGCGTCACTGACCCACCTCCTTCGGACTAGAACGGCTGACGGGCATTTCCCGGCAGCAGGAGGGTGTGTGCACGTCGCCCGACTTCTCGCGCATGAGCGCGTGCGGACAACCCTCCCACTGTACCGGATGCCGCGTCCCACGCCCAATCCCTCATCCAGACTCCGCCCTCGCCCTCACCGTTTACGGACGGAACACGCCGCGTCGTGCGGCACGCGAGCGGCGTGTTCCGTCCGTAAACAGCCGGGCTCAGGATGTGTGGACGGGCGTCCGAAGGCGGTAGAAGAGGAACGGGACCGCAGAGACGAGGCAGCTCGCGGCGGGGACGAGGGTGAGCCCGATGAAGACGATGTTCTGCATCTGCGGCGTCACCGTCACGCCGGCCTGGTACCCGGCGATCACGATGATCGCCCCGAACACCAGCACGGCGAGCGCGCTCATGACCTTCGAGACGAAGGTGAGCGTCGAGAACGAGATCCCGTCGTTTCGGATGCCGGTCCTCCGCTCGATGTCGTCGACCGCGTCCGCGATCATCGTCGTCTGGACCACGACGAAGATGCCGAGGCTCAGCCCGGTGAGGAAGATGAAAGCCACCACCGCCACGATGTTCTCGAAACCGGCGACGTACATCAGCACATAGAACACGGCGGCGACCAGCGAGCTCCACAGGATGAGAGACTTCCCCGTCATCACCCGGAGCACGAGGGGGCAGAGGAACGACGCGAGCACCATGCCCACGATCACGGACGCGCCGATGAGCGTGAAGTACCCCTCGCTGCCGTAGGCGATCACGACGAAGACGGCGCCGCCGGCCTGCACCATGTTCCGACCGAAGCCGAGCACCGATCCGAGGAGCACCATCAGCAGCGGTGTGTTCTTGAACAGCGTCGTGAACAGCTGTCGGAAGCCCAGCCGCTCGCGGTCGCCCCGCGCTCTCTCGCGCGTGTTGAAGAACGCGAGCACGAACAGGCCCATGCCGATGACGGATGCCGCAGCCACCGCCAGGGTCCATCCCGCCGCCGTCGTCTGCGGTGAGAAGCTCAGCGCGAGCGCCAGCCAGGGGAGCCCCAGCGTGGCGAGGCCGAGCGAGATCCCCCCGAACGCGCGCACCCGCGCGACCACCCCGGTGCGCTCCCTCGGATCGGGGAACGCCGAGCCGATGAGTCCCCAGAACGGCACATCGCACACCGTGTAGGCGAAACCCCACAGGAAGTAGCAGACGCCGAAGAACACGAGCTTGCCCGGCTCGGGGACATCGGGGATCGCGAACAGCAGCGTCGACAGCACCGCGACCGGCACGGTCGAGAAGAGGATGTACGGCCGCATCTTTCCCCAGCGCGTGTGCGTCATGTCCACGACGCTGCCCATCACGGGATCGCTGACGGCATCGGCGAGCTTGGCCACCGTGATGATGATCGTGACGACGGCCATCCCCTGCACGCTGATGTGCGCGTACTCGAGCAGGTACACCAGGATGAACGTCGTCACCGTGGTCAGCACGAGGTTCTGGCCGAACCCGGCGGCGATGATCGAGCTGCGCTGGAGGCGTGGCGTCAGCGCACGGCCGCGGCGCGTGAGGAGTGTTTCCGTGTCGGTCACGTCAGGCCCCTAGTCGGATGGTCTTGATCTCGAACGCGCCGAACGCGAGGGCACCGAGATCGACGGGACCGAGCGGAGCCTCGAGCAGATCCGTCTCCACCGCGCGCGAGTGGGGGAGCGTGGTACGCAGGGCCGTCGAGGTCGGACGCCCGAGGCTCTCGTAGAGGCGCAGGATGACGCCGTTCCCGTCTTCGGCGGGCTTCACCGTCTCGACGATGACCGCGTCTCCGTCCACCTCGACCGCGCTCGGGAACGGCGCCGCACCGCCGATCAGCAGCGGGTTGTTGAGCCGATAGCCCTCGGCGATCACCGACGGCAGGTCACCCGGTTCGAAAGGAGTGAACGCGTAGACGAACTCGTGGCTGCCACGATCGGCCGTCTTGTCGGGGAAGGTCGGCGAGCGCAGCAGGTTGAGGCTCACCACGCCGTTCTTCGCGCGGTGCCCGTACTTGCCGTCGTTGAGGAGGGCGAAGCCGCCGTCCTCGTCCTGCACGGCGAGCCACTTGTGCGCGCACACCTCGAACTGCGCCTTCTCGACCGAGTCGCGCTCGGTCGTGGGACGCGCGATGTGGCCGAACTGGATCTCGCACAGGGCCTCGGGGCCGAAGTGCGCCGGGACGAACTCGGCGCGCAGCATCCGGTGCGTCTCGTGCCAGTCGACGACCGTCTCGAAGCGGACGACAGCGCTCTCGGCCTCCAGCACGATCCGCTGGTGCACGGTGACCTTCGGCGCCCGATACACGTGATAGCGCACGACGTTCGGACCCTCGATCGCGGTGCGGACATCGGTCGCGGTCAGCGTGACGGACGGCAGGTCGCGATAGTTCTGGGCGATGTCCCACGCGTCGAACGGGAACTGGAACGGGTCGCGGAAGACGACGAGCCGGTTCAGCCCCTCGCCGGCGTGCTCGCCGCCTGCGGCATCCGTGCACGACACGATCTCGCCCCCGGCGCCGAACCTGAGCGTCAGCACCCCGTTCGTCAGGGAGTCGGCCGTGTACGCGAGCTGCGGTGTCGCGGGGGCGGGACGAAGGGCGGATGCCGCGTACGGACCGACATCCGCGTGCATCCACTCGCCGCCCACCTTGACGAACTCGCTCCGGGCGAGGCCCGTCAGGTTCGTTGCGGTGGGCACATCCGTCGCCGGGAGCCGGGCGGTCAGGCCGGCGATGTGCACGTCGAGCGCGGCGTCGAGCGCCCGATACGCCTCGACGGCCTCGGCGTTCACCCGCGCGATCGAGGAGCCCGGGATGATGTCGTGGAACTGGTTGAGCAGCACGGCCTTCCAGTGCGCGTCCAGCGCGTGCTCGTCGCCGCCGCTGAGCACCGCGAGCGCCTCGGCGTCGTGCAGCTTCCGCTCGAGCAGACGGTTGTAGCGCTTGATCGCGCCCTGGGTCGTGTAGGTGCCCTGGTGCGTCTCGAGGTAGAGCTCGCCGACATGCGTGTGCGCGACCTCCTGCTGCTCGAGCGCACGGAAGAACGCGTCGGCCTTCGCGTACTCCACCTTCGGCAGGCCGCGCAGGTCATGCTCGCGCCGCGTCACCTCGAGGTGGACCTCGCCCGGGCCGCCGCCGCCGTCGCCGGCGCCGTACACGAGGAGCGCGGTGCCGAGGTCGCGCTCGGGGTACTGGCGGATGCCCTTGAGCAGGCCGTCCGCCGCGCCGCGGCTGTTGTAGTCGCCCTCCGGCGGCATGTGCACGAGCACCGTCGAACCGTCGATGCCCTGCCACCGGAACGTGCGGTGGGGGAAGACGTTGACCTTGTTCCATGCGAGCTTGATGGTCTGGAACCAGTCCATCCCGCTCTTGCGCAGGATCTGCGGCAGGTTGCCGTTGTAGCCGAACGTGTCGGGCAGCCAGCACAGGCGCATGTCCTCGCGCGCGATGCCGAACTCCTCCTCGAGGAAACGGCGGCCGTGCAGCGCCTGACGCACGAGCGACTCGCCGCTCGGCAGGTTGGTGTCGGGCTCGACCCAGAACGCCCCCTGCAGTTCCATGCGGCCCGTGGCGACAGCATCCTTCATGCGCTGGAAGAGCGCCGGATGCTCGTGCTTCATCCACTGCATCTGCTGCGGCTGGCTCGTGCCGTAGAGATACCCCTCGGTGCGGTCGATGTTGTTCAGCGCCCGCGTGTAGGTGCGCGCCGCCTTCCGTCGCGTCTCGCGCAGCGGCCAGAGCCACGCCATGTCGAGGTGGCCGTGACCGATCGCGCTGTACACGAACCCGCTGTCGCTCGGCGCGGCGAGCAGGGGGGCCAGGTTGCCGCGGGCTCCTGCGATATCGCCCTTCCTGAAGCGCCGGTATGCCTCGCGCAACCCGTGGTTCACCTCCCCGGCGAGCGCCGCGTCGTCGGTCGCGTCGGCCAGCACGGCGAGTGTCAGGTAGTCGTAGTAGAAGGCGAAGGCGGCCTCGTCGCGGTGGGCGAGGTGGGCGCCGTGGAACACCGGCTTGCCGACGTCGTAGAGCAGCCATCCGTTGTACGCGACGTCCGCGTAGAACTCGACGCGTCCGTCGGCATCGGGCTCGACGAGCACGCGGCGGTACTTCCCGCCCGCATGGGGGAGGTCGCCCTGGATCCACACCGTGCTGACCGCGTCGAGCACCTCGCCGTCGGCCGAGAACACCAGCCCCTCGCCCCGGATGCCGAGCATCACCATCGCGTCGCGTGAGCCGGGCGGAACACTGCCGGTGATCCGCAGCCACGCGCAGTCGAAGGTGTCGCCCCATGCTGTGCCCGGCGTGAGCGGGCGGAAGGCGCTCCGGTCGAGCTCGGCGAACGGGGTCGGTTCCGGCGAGGTCGCGATCTCGGCGGTCAGGTCGGCGACCTTCGTATGGATGCGGTCGCGGATGCGCAGGATCCGGCGGTACTCGGCCGGCCGGCGCAGGGCGTAGCCGCCGAGCTCCGCGATCAGGCCGGGCATCCGCATCCTCCCTCCGGCGCCGCTGTGCGACCAGTTCGACAACCCTATCCGCGGCGAGGTCGGACGCCGGCGAACGCCCCGGTAGCGTGAACCTATGGAATGGACGGCGGATGCCGCAGCCGGCGACTGGCTGCGCGAGCGCATCGACGACCCGTGGCGCGCCACGATGCACGACGTGGTGCCGCGTGGCTTCCCGGCGTACGCGCGCATCTTCCACCCCGCCACGCGCGACCGGCCGATCGGCGACGAGTGGCCGGGGATCCCGTACGCGAAACATCGGCGGGAGTGGGACGCGTTCCAGGCGCGGGACCCGCAGATCGAGGTCGAGCGCGTGAGCTGGGCCGACACGGCCCGGGCCATGGGCACGACGATGCACGCGACCGCGCAGTGGAACCGGATCGTGGCGCCGGGGCGCATCGTCGAGAACGAGGACGGGCCCCGGGATGCCGCGGGCTGGCGCTACACGGACCCGGATGTCGGACAGCTGCCCGCCGACCTGTTCGCCGTGCTCGCGAGCCACCTCGTCGCCGGCCCGACGCCGGGTTACGCCGCTCTCTGGGAGGGGAACGGGGCGCTCCTGGGCTTCATGGGGGAGTCGCCGTCGCGCGTCTTCTTCCAGTTCTCCGACGACGCGGCCGACTCGGAGGAGATCGCCCGGCACAACCGGATGCTCGGCCGCTCGACCAAGGACCGGTTCAACGACGCGTTCCGCCAGCCCACGTGGCAGGAGGGCATCCTCTCGCGCCCGATCTCCGAAGGGCCGCGGCTCGAGCTCCCCGGGCGCGCGTACGTGGTCTTCGACGGCGACCTCGCCGGGTTCGCATCGCCGGAGTGGTTCCTCGACGTCCCGTGGCGCGACCGCATCGCGGAGGAGCACGGCTTCGAGCCGTCCGCCCTGTCGCCGAGCCTGCTGTGGCCAGACGACCGCTCCTGGGTCGTGGTGAGCGAGGTCGACTACGACTCCACCATCGTCGGGGCCGATCCGACGCTCATCCGGGCGATCTGCGCCGACCCCCGACTGGAGGCGATCCCGATCGCGGCCGACACCGACCTGACCTGGGATGCCGACGAGGTGAACCGATGAGCTCCGCGACGCCGGCGCCCCGGGCCGCGGCATCCGTCGACGACTCCGCCCTCACCCAGCCGGTCGACCGCGCGGCGGTGCGGGCCTTCGTGCGCGAGCTCAAGGCGCAGGGCCGCTACCCCTCGCGTGCCGCCGGGTCGATCGTGTCGCTCGTCATGTTCGCCGTCATCGGCGTGGTCTTCCTCGTCGTCGGCTCGACCGTCGTCGGCTCGTTCATCAGCGCCGGGCTGTCCAGCGGGGGTGCGCTCGGAGCGGTGTTCGTGATCGTGCCGATCGTGTTCGTCGCGGCGGTGCTCGCGGTGCTCGTGACGTTCGCGGTCCGGTTCTTCGGCCTCGCCGGGGCGGCGCGGTGGTACCGGCTCGACCGCTTCGCGACCGCGAACGGCCTGTCGTTCCAGCCCGTGGCGAGCGACCCGCCGCTGCCCGGGATGATCTTCGGCCGGGGCACGGCGCGCCGCGCATCCGATCTCGTCCACGGCGACAGCCAGCGCTTCGTCGAGTTCGCGAACTACCAGTACACGACCGGATCAGGCAAGGAGCAGACGACGCACCGCTGGGGGTACGTCGCGATCAAGCTCGACGTGCCGCTCCCGAACATCGTGCTGGACGCGAAGAGCAACGACAGCGTCTTCGGATCGAACCTCCCCGCGACCTTCGACCGCTCGCAGCGGCTGAGCCTCGAGGGCGACTTCGACAGCTACTTCACGCTCTACTGCCCGGACGGCTACCAGCGCGACGCGCTCTACCTGTTCACGCCGGACATCATGGCGCGGTTCGTCGACCACGCCGCGGCGCTCGACGTCGAGATCGTCGACGACTGGCTGTTCCTCTACGCAAAGCGCGACCTGTCGACCCTCGACCCGGCGACGTGGTCGTGGCTGTTCTCGGTCGTGGGGGCGCTCCTCGACAAGCTCGCCCAGTGGGGTCGCTGGCGCGACGACCGGCTGACAGCGGATGCCGCAGCCCGGCCGACTGCGGACGCGGCCGCCGCGGCGACCGGAGCCACAGCAGGGGCGGGAGCGACAGCGGGGGCCGCGGCATCCGTTCCGTTCGCCGTGCCCGCGGCGCTCCTGCGGCCGCCGCCCGGTGTGGCCGCGGGTGGGCGACGGCTGAAGCAGCGCGTCCCCGCGGCGGCGATCGTGATCTTCGTCGTGTTCGCTGCGATCTGGGTCTGGTTCTTCCTGCTGCACTGACCGTGCGCGGTGCGATCCGTGCGCGGATGACCGGTTTGGGGCGCGTTCACGTCGTTGGGGCGCATTTTCGCCGCCCCAACGGACGAGACGCGCCCCAACCCCTTCATGAGGGACCGAGGCACGGCCCGGGCGCCCGCAACTCGACGTCAGGCCGTGCGCTTCGGCCGGCGGGGCGCGTGCAGCGCGCGGGCGAAGAGCCCCTGCACCGGGCCCGTGAGCACCATCACGAACATCGGCCAGTAGCCGAGCTGGGGGTAGATGCGAGCGACCGTGAGCGCGACGCCGAACAGCACCGCCATGGCGAGGTCGACCGCCATCCCCCGGCGGAGCACGGCGGCGGTGAGGTGGTGGAGCTCCGGATGCCTGGCCAGGTAGATGCGCGTCACGAGGAGCAGCAGGCACGTGACGATCATGCTGCCGATGTAGAGCGTCTTGACGAGGTCGTCGGTGTCCTTCATCTGCCCGGACATCGCCGTCGCGACCGGCAGCCACACGATGGAGAGCAGCCACGCCATCGTGATCCACAGGAGCGGCACCGACACCCGGTCGACCCCGGCGAACAGGCGGTGGTGGTTCATCCAGAACATCGCGATGATCACGAAGCTCAGGACGAAGCTGAGGAGCTGGCCCTGGTGCTCGTCGATCCAGACCGCCGCGCCGTGATCTGCGGCCGCGGCCTCCCCGACGCTCTCCATGAGCGGCAGGATGAGGAGCGTCATCGCGATGGCAACGACCGCGTCGATGAACGCCTTCGCCCGGTCGGCGTCGTAGATGCGCCGTTCCTCGTCGCTCTCGGTGCCGCTCTCCGCCATGCGTCAGATGGTACGGGTCGCCTGCCACACCGCGCGACGCGCGGCCTGCTCGTCGGGGTCGGGAACCGGGAGCGACGCGAGGAGGCGCTTGGTGTAGTCGTCCCTCGGATCGGCCAGCACCTGCACCGTCGTGCCCTGCTCGCGGATCTCGCCGTGCCGCAGCACCACGATGCGGTCGGCGACCTCGTCGATGACCGCGAGGTCGTGGCTGATGAACAGGCACGCGAAGCCGAGTTCGCGCTGCAGCTCGTCGAAGAGCTCGAGCACGCGCGCCTGCACCGACACGTCCAGCGCACTCGTCGGCTCGTCCGCGATGAGCAGTTTCGGGTCGAGCGCGAGGGCACGGGCGAGGGATGCGCGCTGGCGCTGACCGCCCGACAGCTCGTGCGGATAACGGTCGCCGAAGTCGGTCGGCAGCCGCACGGCGTCGAGGAGTTCGTCGACCCGGGCCCGCGCGGCCGCCGGGTTCGCGGCGCGGCCGTGCACGACGAGCGGCTCGGCGATGCAGTCGGCGATCGTCAGCAGCGGATTGAAGCTCGTCGCCGGGTCCTGGAACACGAAGCCGATGTCGGGCCGGAGCTTCGCGAGCCGGCGCGGCTTCGCGCCGCGCATCTCGGTGCCGAGGACGTTCAGCGAGCCGTCGACCACCGCGGTCAGGCCGACGATGGCGCGGCCGATCGTCGTCTTCCCCGATCCCGACTCCCCGACGAGGCCGAGCACCTCGCCGGGCCCGATCCAGAAGTCGACGCCCTTCACCGCGACGACGCCCGCGCTGCCGAACCGGCCGGGGTAGGCGATGTGCAGGTTCTGCGCGACGACGAGGCTGCCCGCAGGCGCCGAGGTCGGTGCGGGGGCCGCGGCATCCTGGATCGCGCTCTTGCCCCGGCCGACGTGCGGGACGGCGGCGAGCAGCTGGCGCGTGTACTCCTCGCGCGGGTGCGCGAACAGCTCGCGCACCGGCGCCTGCTCGACGATCTCGCCGCGGTACATGACGATCACCCGGTCGGCGAGGTCGGCGACGACGCCCATGTTGTGGGTGATGAGCACGATCGTCGCCCCGAACTCGTCGCGGCACGCGCGGAGCAGCTCGAGGATCTCGGCCTGGACCGTGACGTCGAGGGCGGTCGTCGGCTCGTCGGCGATGATGAGGCCCGCGTCGAGCACGAGCGCCATCGCGATGACCACGCGCTGCTTCTGACCGCCCGAGAACTGGTGCGGGTAGTCGTCGACGCGCTTCTCCGGGTCGGGGATGCCCACCCGGCGCAGGATGTCGACCGCCTTGGCCTTCGCCTGACGCTTCGAGAGCTTCTGGTGCGCGCGCAGACCCTCGGCGATCTGCGCACCGACCGTGAACACGGGGTTCAGCGCCGTCGACGGCTCCTGGAAGACCATCGCGGCGTCGCGTCCGCGCATGGCGCGCAGCTGCGCGTGGGTCGCGTGGACGACATCGGTCTCCTCGCCCTCCCGTCCGCGGATGACGACCGCCCCGGAGAGCGTCGCGGTCTCCGGGAGCAGGCCGAGCAGCGAGTTGGCGGTCACGGTCTTGCCGGAGCCCGACTCGCCGACGATCGCCAGCACCTCGCCGGCGTGCGCCTCGAGCGAGATCGAGGACACCGCGACGACGGGCTCCGCGTCGGTCGCGAACGCGATCGTGAGGTCGCGGACGGATGCCACATCCTCCGTGCGGATGTCGGTCATGATGACCTCTCTTCGGCGTCGGTGGAGTACGGGACAGCGACCTCGCCGCTCTCGGGCACGTCCACCACGACGGCGGCGGGGGCGGGGGCCACGCCCGCGGCGCGGCGTCGGCGGCGCAGCCGCGGATCGCTCAGGTCGTTGAGGCTCTCGCCCACGAGGGTGATTCCCAGCACCACGAGCACGATCGCGACGCCCGGCGGGATGGCGGTCCACCAGATGCCGCTCGTGACGTCGGCGACCGAGCGGGAGAGGTCGTAGCCCCATTCGGCCGCGGCCGTCGCCTCGATGCCGAAACCGAGGAAGCCGAGGCCGGCGAGGGTGAGCACGGCCTCGGAGGCGTTGAGCGTGATGATCACCGGGATCGACCGCGTCGAGTTGCGCAGGACGTGCCGGACCAGGATGCGCAGCGTGGGGACGCCGATGACCTTCGCCGACTCGACGAACGGCTCCGCCTTCACCCGCACGACCTCGGCGCGGACCACGCGGAAGTACTGCGGCACGAACACGACGGTGATCGAGATGGCCGCCGCGAGGATGCCGCCCCACAGGGTGGACTGACCGCGACTGATGACGATCGACATCACGATCGCGAGGAGGAGCGACGGGAACGCGTAGATCGCATCGGCGATGACGACGAGGATGCGGTCGAGCCAGCCGCCGAAGTAGCCGCTGACCAGCCCGATGAAGATGCCGAGGAAGATCGAGAACACGATCGCGCAGATGATCACCAGCAGCGCGGTCTGGGCGCCCCAGATCACGCGCGACAGCACGTCGAAGCCGCTGACGGTGGTGCCGAGGAGGTTCGTCGCGTTCGGGGGCTGCTGCGTGCCGAAGTCGTGGCCGTTCACCGACTGCTGCGCCCAGCTGTACGGGGCCAGGAGCGGGGCGAAGATCGCCGTCAGGATGAACAGGCTCAGCAGCACGAGACCCGCGATGAGCATCCCGCGCTGGAGGCCGATGCTCTGCCGGAGTTGCGAGACGACCGGGATGCGGTCGGCGAGCGGGCGCTTGCGCGGTGCGGATACGGTGGCCATCAGTACCTCACTCGCGGGTCGATGAGCACGGCTATCACGTCGACGATGAAGTTCACGACGGCCACCACCACCGCGATCATGATCACGATGCCCTGCACGGCCACGAAGTCGCGCGCCTTCAGGTAGTCGGCGAGCATGAAGCCGAGGCCCTTCCACTCGAAGGAGGTCTCGGTGAGGACCGCACCGGCGAGGAGCGCTGCGATCTGGAGGCCCATGAGGGTGACGATCGGGATGAGCGCCGGGCGGTACGCGTGCTTGGTCACGAGCCGGTACTCGCCCACGCCGCGGGACCGGGCAGACGTGACGTACTGCGCGCCGAGGGTGCCGATGACGTTCGTCCGCACCAGCCGCAGGAAGATGCCGGCGGTGAGGATGCCGAGGGCGAGCCCCGGGAGGACCGCGTGCCACAGCACATCGCCCACCGCATCCGGGTCCCCCAGCCGGAACGCGTCGATGAGGTAGATGCCCGTGGGATTCTGCAGGGTCGTCATGGCCAGCTCGGTCCGCGTCGACGCGCGGCCCGCGACCGGCAGCCAGCCGAGGTTCACGGCGAACACGAGCTTGAGGAGGATCGCGACGAAGAAGATCGGGGTGGCATACCCGAGGATGGCGCCGATCCGGAGGATCGCATCCTGCCAGCGGTCGCGCTTGTAGGCGGCGATGAGTCCGAGCGGGATGCCGATGATGAAGGCGACGATCAGGGCGTAGAACGCGAGCTCCAGCGTGGCCGCGCCGTACTGCAGCAGGATCGTGGAGACCGGACGGTGGTCGGTCAGGGTCGTGCCGAAGTCGCCGCGGAAGACGCCGCCGAGATAGTCGAGATACTGCACGATCAGGGGCCGGTCGTAACCGGCCTCGTGGATGCGCTCCTTGAGCTGATCGGGGGGGAGGCGACCGCCGAGCGCCGCGGTGATCGGGTCGCCGGTGAGCCGCATCAGGAAGAAGACCACCGTCACGAGGATGAACACGGTGGGGATGATCAGCAGCAGGCGGATCAGGATGAACCGCCACAGCCCGCCGCGCTGCGCGGTGAGGGGCTTGGCGGCGATATCGGCGGTGTCGACCGCAGTCGTCATGGGGGAACCTTACTCGCGGATGCGGCGCGGGCCGGGTGACCGGCAGGCGTTCGGCCTGCCGGGACCCGGCCCGCGCGTGGGACTGCTACTTGTGCAGCGGTGCGTAGCGGAACTTGAAGGAGCCGTCGAGGGTCGTGCCCTTGACGTCCTTCCCGACGATCGCGACCTGCGTGCCCTGCAGGAGCGGCAGCGTCGAGAGGTCCTTGGCCACCAGATCCTGGATCTGACCGATCTCGTCGGCGCGGGCCGAGGCATCCGTCTCCGTCGCCTGCTTGCTGATGAGCGACTGCACATCGGCGTTGTCGTAGTGGTTCACCAGGAAGTTGTCCTTCGAGAAGAACGGCGACAGGTAGTTGTCCGCGTCCGAGTAGTCCGGGAACCAGCCGAGCTGGTACATGGGGTACGTGTCGGCGGTGCGGTCCTTGGAGTACTGCACCCACTCGGTCTGCGCCAGGTTCACCTTGAACAGGCCGCCGGCCTCCAGCTGCGACTTCACCGCGGCGTACTCGTCACCCGACGAGGGGCCGTAGTGGTCGCCGTTGTACTGGAGGTTGAGCTCGACCGGCGTCGTGATGCCGGCGTCGGCGAGCGTCTTCTTCGCCTTGTCGGCGTCGGGGCCGCCCTTGCCGTCGCCGTAGAGACCCTTGAGGGCCTCGTTGGCACCGGTCAGGCCCTTCGGTACGTACGAGTAGAGGGGCGTGTAGGTGTTCTTGTACACGTCGCTGGCGATCTTGTCGCGGTCGACGAGGTCGGCCATCGCCTGGCGGACGGCGAGCGCCTTGGCCGGGTCGGCGTTCGCGGTCTTGGCGCCGAACGGCATCGTGTTGAAGTTGAAGACGATGTAGCGGATCTCGCCGCCGGGACCGCTGACGACCTGCACCTTGCTGTTCTTCGACAGGTCGGCCACATCCGTCGCCGACAGGCTGCGGTACGCCACGTCGATGTCGCCGTTGCCGACGTCGAGCTTCAGGTTCGAGGCGTCGGCGTAGTACTTGACCGTGATGCCCTTGTTGTCGGCCGCGCCGAGCTCGCCCTTGTAGTCCGTGTTCGGGACGTAGTTGATGAGTTCGTTCACCTTGTACGACGTGATCTTGTACTGGCCGGCGAACGCGTCGCCCTTGACGATGTCGTCGTCGGGGGTGACCTTGTCGGCCGAGAAGACCTGCTCGTCCACGATGGGGGCGGCGGGGCTCGACAGGATCTGAGGCCAGACCTGGTCGTTCGGGTTCTTCAGCGTGAAGACCACCGTCGTGGCGTCCGGCGTGGCGATGCTGGCGAGGTTGCCGAGCAGCGACGCGGGCCCGTTCGGGTCGTTGATCTTGATGACGCGGTCGAACGAGAACTTCACGTCGGACGACGTGAGGTCGTGGCCGTTCGCGAACTTCAGGCCCGACTTCAGCTTGACCGTGTACTCGGTCGGCGAGGTGAACTCGGCCGACGTCGCGATGTCGGGCGTCACGTCGGCGGTGCCGTACTTGCTGTTGAGCAGGAACGGATACACCTGGTTCATCACGGCGAACGAGCCGTTGTCGTACGACCCGGCCGGGTCGATGGAGGTGATCTTGTCGGTCGTGCCGACGATGAGCGGTGCGCTGGAGTTGCCTCCGGTGGCGTTGCCGCCACCGCCGCCCGCGCAGCCGGCGAGCACGACGGCGGAGGCGCCGATCGCGCCGATGGCGAGAACGAGACGTCCGCGCCGGGGGTGATGCAGTGACATAGTCGAATACCTCTGCTGTGAAGGGGAACGGCCGCGCGAAGGCGCGACCTCATGCGGCTATCCTCTCCGCGGCCTCGCCCGCGGGGCAATCCGGTGAACGTTTCGTAACAAGACTGAGACTCGCCCGACACGACACCGGATGCCGCCGCCCGGGGGTCCGCGGCGCGTCAGAGCACCTTGGAGAGGAAGGCCCGGGTGCGCTGATGCTGCGGGTTGCCGAGCACCTCGCGGGGGTCGCCGGTCTCGACGACGACGCCGCCGTCCATGAACACCAGGGAGTCGCCCACCTCGCGGGCGAACCCCATCTCGTGCGTCACGACGACCATCGTCATCCCGGTGCCGGCGAGTCCGCGCATGACGTCGAGGACCTCGCCCACCAGCTCCGGATCGAGCGCGCTGGTCGGCTCGTCGAACAGCATGAGCTTCGGGTCCATCGCGAGAGCCCGCGCGATCGCGACGCGCTGCTGCTGGCCACCGGAGAGCTGCGCGGGGTAGTGGCCGGCCTGCGCCGACAGCCCCACGCGCGCGAGCAGGTCGCGCCCGCGCTCCACCGCCTCGCGCCTCGGGACCTTCTTCACGCGGATGGGCGCCTCGACGACGTTCTCGAGCGCCGTCATGTGCGGGAACAGGTTGAAGTGCTGGAAGACCATCCCGATGTCGCGCCGCTGCCGCGCCGCCTCGGCGGGCTTGAGCTCGTAGATCCTGTCGCCCTTCTGGCGGTAGCCGACGAGCTCCCCGTCGACGAGGAGGCGCCCGGCGTCGACGTGCTCGAGGTGATTGATGCAGCGCAGGAACGTCGACTTCCCCGACCCGCTGGGCCCGATGACGCACATCACCTGGCCCCGCTCGACGCGTAGCGAGATCGACTTCAGCACCTCGTTGCTGCCGAAGCGCTTCGAGACGCCGATCGCCTCGACCATCGGCGTGCCGGTGCCCGCGCCCACGATGCCGCTCATCCCTTGCCTCCGATGTCGATGCCGACGCCGGCCACGGGCGGCGTGCCCGCGTCGGTCCCGATCGCGGGGCGTCCGCGGCCGACGCCGCGCGAGAACCGCTTCTCGAGGAAGTACTGGCCCACCATCAGGATCGAGGTGAAGAAGAGGTACCAGAGGGACGCGACGATCAGCAGCGGGATGGGCGCGAAGGTCTCGGCGGAGATGTCCTTCGCGCGGCCGAACAGGTCGAGGGTGAAGGGCACCGCGGCGACGAGAGTGGTCGTCTTGAGCATCGAGATGACCTCGTTGCCGGTCGGCGGGATGATGACGCGCATCGACTGCGGGATCACCACCCGCAGCATCGACTGCCCCCACGACATCCCGAGCGCCTTGGCCGCCTCCTCCTGGCCCTCGTCGACGGAGAGGAGCCCCGCCCGCACGATCTCGGCCATGTACGCCGCCTCGTTGAGCGAGAGCCCCACGATCGAGATGAAGAAGAGCGGTGGCACCCACGTGATGTCGATGACGGCCCACGTGTGGACGAACGGGATGCCGATGATGAACGTCTTGTAGATGAGGGTCACCAGCCCCCAGAACACGAGCTGCACGTAAACCGGCGTCCCGCGGAAGATCCACAGGTAGACCCACGCGATCGCCTTCAGCACGGGATTCGGCGAGAGGCGCATGATCGCGAGGATGAGCCCGAGCACGATGCCGATCACCATCGAGTAGACGGTGAGCTCGAGCGTGATGAGGGCCGCCTGGCTGATCCGCTCGTCGAAGAGGTACTTCGCGACGTCCGGCCACCCGAAGGCGGTGCGCTGCGCGGCGTCGAGGACGAACAGCACCACCAGGATGATGAGCACCACCGCGATGGTCGTGCGCCACGGATGCCGGAGCCTGACCGCCTTGATGACCTCGGAGGGCGGTGTCGGGACGTTCCCGGTGAGGGGGACGCCGCCCGTGACCGGGGCGCCGCCCGGGGGGACGCCGTCGTCCCGCCCGGGCTGCTGCATGTCGGTCATGATCGGCCTTACTGCTTGGACGCGGCGTTGACGTCGGCCGCGGTGACGCCGCCGTCCTGCACGCCCCACTTCGTGAGGATCTTCGTGTAGGTGCCGTCGTCGATGAGCGCCTGCAGCGTGTTCTTGATCACGTCCGTCAGCGGCGCGCCCTTGTTCACCGCGATGCCGTACGGCGCGATGTCGAACGTCTTGCCGGCGGCCTCGATCTTGTCGGACTGCTTCGAGATCGCGTACTCCGTGATGGGGGAGTCCGCGCTCATCGCGTCGACCTGACCGAGGACGAGGGCGTTGGTGGCCTGGTCCTGGCCGTCGAACTTGAGGACCTGGATCGCCTGCTTGCCGGCATCCGTGCACGTCTTCGACTTGGCGGGCAGCTCGTCGGTGTCCTCGTAGGTGCCGGCCTCGACCGCGACCTTGAGCCCGCACGCGTTGTCGGGGTCGACGGTCTTGCCCTTCTGGGCGGCCCACAGCACGCCGGCGTTGTAGTAGTTGACGAAGTCGACCTGCTTCTCGCGCTCGACCGTGTCGGTGAACGATGAGACGCCGAGGTCGTAGCGGCCGCCGGTGATGCTCGGGATGATGTTGTCGAACTTCGAGATCGTGTACTCCACCGTGACGCCGAGCTTGGCCCCGATCGCGTTCGCGAGGTCGACGTCCCAGCCGATCGGGTTGCCGTCGGCGTCCTTGTACTCGTTCGGGGCGTACGTCGCGTCGATGCCGACGGTGAGCTTTCCCGCCTTCGCGACGGAGTCCGGGAGCGTCTTGGCCAGGGCGGCGTCCTTCGTGACGCCGTAGGGGTTGCCCGAACCGGCGCTGCTGCTCGCGCCGCTGCCGCCGGTGTTGTTGACGCAGCCGGCGAGCAGCAGCGTCGCCGCCACCACCATGACCGGGAGTGCGATTGTCCTGCGCATGTGAGACCCTTCCTCGTCGTCGAGGTCCGCCGTTCGGTGCGACGGCCGGACCGACGTGGAGAAGTCTACGTATCCGCCGGTTACGATCGCGTGTCGATTCCGGGGGCACGCTCCCCGCGCGTGACGAATGTCACGGACAGGTCGTGACGAGCGTGTGGTGTCTCGGTGGGCGCGGCATCCCATCATGGAGACATGGAATCGACAGCACCCGTCCCGGCGACCGCGCCGCCCGTCGCCGCGACACCGCCCGCCGTGGCCGCGACCGGCCTCGTCAAGAGCTTCGGCTCCGTCAGCGCCGTCAGGGGCGTCGACCTCACCGTCGCGCAGGGCGAGATCGTGGCGTTCCTCGGCCCGAACGGCGCCGGCAAGACGACGACGATCGACATGCTCCTCGGCCTGTCGCATCCCGACCGCGGCACCGTGGAGGTGTTCGGCGAGAGCCCGCGCGCCGCGATCGCCCACGGGCTGGTCTCGGCGGTGCTGCAGACCGGTGGCCTGCTCAAGGACATCAGCGTGCGCGAGACGCTGCAGCTCACGGCGAGCCTGTTCGCGGACACGCGCCCGATCGACGAGGTGCTCGCACGCGCCGGCATCGCCGAGATCGCCGACCGCAAGGTGGGCGTGTGCTCGGGCGGCCAGCAGCAGCGACTGCGCTTCGCGATGGCGCTGCTCAGCGACCCGGGCCTCCTCATCCTCGACGAGCCGACCACCGGCATGGATGTGGAGGGTCGCCGGGCGTTCTGGAACGCGATCCGGGCGGATGCCGCACGCGGCCGCACGGTCCTGTTCGCGACGCACTACCTCGACGAGGCCGACGAGTACGCCGACCGCATCGTGCTGATGAGCCGCGGGCGCATCGTCGCCGACGGCACCACCGCCGAGATCAAGAACCTCGTCTCGGGCCGCGTCGTTCACGCGACCCTGCCCGGCGCCGACCAGGTCGCCCTCGCCGCGCTCCCGTCGGTCGACAGCGTCGAGGCGAAGGGCGAGCGCGTGGCGCTGCACACGCGCGACTCCGACGCCGTGGCCCGCTACCTGCTCACGCAGACCGCGGCGCGCGACGTCGAGATCACGGCGCAGAACCTCGAGAGCGTCTTCCTCGCCCTCACCGGAAACGACAACGACGACACCGAAGGAGCACGGTCATGACCACCGCGACCGATCGCGTACAGCTCGACCGCCGCGTGCCCCCGCTCGGCGGATTCAACCTGACGTATCTCGGGATCGAGCTCAAGCGCAAGCTCCGCAACCGGCGGACCCTCGTCTTCACGATCGCCTTCCCCGTCGTGATGTTCATCATCATCGGCGCGCGCCTGAACGACGAGCCGCTCACCCGGACGCCGCTCTCCGCGGGCGGACCGTCGGTCGCGGCCTACATCATGGTGTCGATGGCCATGTACGGCGCGATGATGTCGGCCACGCAGACCGGAGCGTCGGTCGCGATCGAGCGCGCGCAGGGCTGGAGCCGGCAGCTGCGCCTGACCCCGCTGAACCCTCTCGTCAACGTCGTCATCAAGATGATCGCCGGCATGCTCCTCGGTCTGCTCGCAGTGGTCGCCACGTACATCGTGGGAGCGATCAGCGGCGTGCAGCTGAGCGCGGTCCAGTGGATCGCGACCGGGCTGGCCGGATGGATCCTCGCCAGCGCGGTCTTCACCACCCTCGGCCTCATGGTCGGCTACATGGTCCCCGGCGAGAACGCGGCCCAGATCACGAGCCTCGTGATCGTGCTGCTCTCCTTCCTCGGCGGCCTCTTCTACCCGCTCAGCAGCATGCCCGACTTCATGCAGACGATCGCGAAGTTCACGCCGGTCTACGGCATCAGCCAGATCGCCCGTGCGCCGCTCACCGGCGACCCCTTCGACATCTGGTCCCTGGTCAACGCGGTGGTGTGGCTCGCGATCTTCGTCGCCGGCACGGCCTACTTCTTCCGCCGCGACACGAAGCGGGTCTGATCGGGGACGACCGCTCTAGGGTGATCCACATGGGCGACGTTCGAGTCGGGACGCCGGAGCCGGACTATCCGGGCCCGGCGTGGCCGGTCATGCTCCCGGACGCGTATCCGCACTACCGGGTCGCGACGCGCAGGGCGGTGTGGTCACGCGGCGCGTTCAGCTGGTACGTCGGCGCGGGGATCTCCCTCATCTGGCTCGTCTCGGTCGGGCAGGCCGTGGTCGTCGCGTCGCCCACCGCGGCGCAGGCGGCCGTCGGGCTCGTCCTCGTCGCCCTCTTCGGCCTGGCGTTCCTCACCGCGGCCCCACTCGCGTGGTCGCTGCCCGGGCCGCGACGGCTCCTGGCCGGCGGCGGGCTGCTCGCGCTGTCGTTCACCCTCTATCCGTGGCTCGGCTGGGAGATCGTGGGCACGTGGACCTACGTCGGCGTCACCGTCGCCATGAGCGTGGTGTCGTGGGGCATCACGTGGACCCTCATCGCGGGCCTCGGCGTCGCCGCCCTGCTGGCGAAGGCGTCGGTCGAAGGCTGGTCGGAGGACATCTTCTGGCTCCCGATCATCATCGTGACGATCTCGCTCATGATGGCGGGCTTCGGCCGCACGATGGCCGCGATGAATCAGCTGCGAGCCACGCAGCGCCAGCTGGAGGAGCTCGCCGTCGAGCGGGAGCGCGGGCGCATGGCACGTGACATCCACGACATCCTCGGCCACTCGCTCACCGTCGTCACGGTGAAGGCCGAGCTCGCGGGGCGCCTCGTCGATGTCGACCCGGCGCGGGCGAAGGCGGAGATCGCGGAGGTCGAGGAGCTCGCACGCGGAGCGCTCGCCGACGTGCGCGCCACGGTGGCGGGATCGCGCAGCGTCAACGTCAGCGGCGAGATCGCGGCGGCGCGCGCGGCGCTCACCGCAGCCGGGATCGAGCCCCGCCTCCCCAACTCGACCGACACGATCGCACCGCACCGCCGCGAGCTCGCGGGCTGGATCGTGCGCGAGGGCGTCACGAACGTGGTGCGCCACTCCGGCGCCTCCGTGTGTCGCGTCCGCCTCGCACCGCACGAGGTCGAGGTGGCCGACGATGGCGTCGGGCCGGTGGCGGCGTCCGCCGCCTCGACGGGCCTCGGCGGCCTGCGCGAGCGGGTCGAGGCCGCGGGCGGGCGGATGACGGTCGGCCGCAGCGACCTCGGCGGTTTCAGCCTCCGGGTGGCGATGTGAACGCCGCGGGCGAGGCGTCGGGCGGAGGCATCCGCCTGCTCATCGCCGACGATCAGGCGCTCGTGCGCGGAGCGCTGTCCGCGCTGCTCGGCCTCGAGCCCGACATCGAGGTGGTCGCCGAGGTCGGTCGCGGCGACGAGGTGCTCGACGCGGCCCGCGCCTCGCACCCGGACGTCGCCCTGCTCGACATCGAGATGCCCGGGATCGACGGCATCGCCGCGGCCGCATTGCTGAGCGCACACGTTCCCGGATGCCGCGTCCTCATGGTGACGACGTTCGGACGGCCCGGCTACCTCAAGCGCGCGATGCAGGCCGGGGCCGCCGGCTTCGTGGTGAAGGACACACCGGCCCCCCAGCTGGCCGACGCCGTTCGGCGGGTCGCCGCGGGTCTGCGGGTGGTCGATCCGGGTCTGGCCGCTGAGTCCCTCACCCAGGGCGACTCGCCGCTGACCGAGCGTGAGACCGACGTGCTCGCCACGGCGCGGACGGGCGGCTCGATCGCCGACATCGCGCGCATCCTCCATCTGTCTGAGGGCACCGTCCGCAACCACCTCTCCAGCGCGATCGGCAAGACCGGCGGCCGCAACCGGGCCGACGCCGCGCGCATCGCCGAGGAGAACGGCTGGCTGTAGTTGCCGTTCACAACAAAACCCCCAGAACTAGGGGTCGAAAACGATCGAAACCGGGGCTTCACAGCCCTAGGCTCCAAGTGATCCCCCCTCGATCGGAAGGCTCCCCATGCCCGAAACCACCATTGCGCCTGCCCGCGGCGCTCGCCTCGCCCTGCTGGTCGGAGGCGTCGTCGCCGCCCTGTTCGGCATCGCCATCCTCGTCTGGCCCACCAAGGCCGCCGTCGCCGTCACCGCCCTGATCGCGGTATATGCGGTGATCGGCGGGATCGTCTACGTCTTCATGGGACTGACGTCGCGGACCCTCGGCGCCGGCGGCCGCATCGGCCACGTGCTCCTCGGGCTCCTCTACGTCGTAGCGGGCGTCTTCGCGTTCACCGAGCTGCAGCGCTCGGCCGCGTTCCTCGCGCTGTTCCTCACGATCATGGTGGGCGCGCTGTGGATCATGGAGGGCTTCGTATCGCTGTTCACCGTCGGCGCCGCGGGGTCGAAGGTCCTCACCGTCGTCTTCGCAGTGATCTCGATCATCGCCGGCTTCACCCTGATCAGCAGCCCCCTGTGGGGCGCCGTGTTCCTGTGGTGGTTCCTCGCGATCGCGCTGATCGTCCTCGGTGTACTCAACGTGCTCCGCGCGATCACCGGACGGAAGGGCTGATCGCCATGGCCGACGAAGCGTTCGCCGGACCGGTCGACTACCTCGTCTTCGCATTCCCGGAGGGCGCGGCGATCTCCACCGGACTGCACGCGGTACTGGAACGGGTCGATGCGGGCGTGCTCGAGATCCTGGACCTTGAGCTCATCGGGCGCGACGCGGAGGGCGCTCCCGTGCGTCTGTCGCTCGCGGACCTCGACGACATCGATGCGAGCGACCTCGCGGTGTTCGACGGGGTGACCAGCGGCATCCTCGACGCCGACGACCGCGCGGCGATCGCCGACGGCCTCGAAGACGGCCAGTTCGCGGTCGCCCTCGTGTACGAGGACCGATCGCTCGCGTCCGCGGCCGCCGCGTGGACGAGCGCCGGCGGCAGCGAGCTGTTCTCCGGCGGCGTCGCCATCGACGACCTCGAAGACGCACTCTCGGAAGGGACCGAACGATGAGCCTGCTGCGCACCGCCGCCCGCGCCTCCGTCGCCACCCGCGTGATCGGCAACACCCACCGACGCCAGCAGCAGCGCTGGGCGGCGCAGGATGCCGCGCAGGCCGCAGCATCCGCGCCCACCGCGTCCGCACCGACGGAGCAGCCGGCCGCCCCGGCACCGCAGGCCACAGCGGGCCCGTCGATGCTGGACCAGCTCGCACAGCTCGGACAGCTGCGCGATGGCGGCGTGCTCACCGATCAGGAGTTCGAGGCGCAGAAGCAGCGGATCCTCGCCGCCGGCTGAGATCTCCCCGGCGGGCCCGGGCGGAATCCCCCAGTTCTGGGGGTTGCGCATGGCGGGACTCACGTGCGGGGAGACGCTCAGCGGCGGATCGAGTCCTGGAACGGTGCGGGAGCCAGGGTGATGTCGCTCGCATCGTCCGTCCACGTCCCGGCGCCGTGGCGACCGCGGCGCCGGCGGGCCCACAGGAACGAGCGGACGACGGGAGTCCCCACCGCGAGCGCTACCGTCCCCGAGACCGACCGGTCGTGCGCGCCGAGCACGCTCTTGCGGTGCCATGCCGCGTGCAGCGCACCGCCGCGCGGAGCGGGCACCGTGCGCGCGGGCAGGTCGCCGCGCCGACGGCGCTCGACGAGTTCCTCGACCTGCGCCCACCACGTGGCTTCGGCCTCGTCGTGGAAGTAGTTGTCGTCCCGCCATTCGGGGGTCGGATGCCGGAACCGGCGCGCGACGACATCCGCGGCATCGCCGAGCACACCGCTGTCGGCGAAGACGGTGTTCAGGTGCGTCTTGCGCACACCGAACGTGTCGACCGCGATCACGGGGACGCCCTGGGCCATCGCCTCGACCGCGGCCGTGGAGCTCACCGTCACCAGCCCCTGGGCGTGCGAGAGCGCGGCGCTCATCGGCTCGTGCGACACCACGAGGTTGTCCGGCACGGCGCCGAGCAGGTCAGGATATGCCGCCCGTTCGAGGTGCGTCTCCTCCTCACCGCGCTCGCGACGGGAGCGGAGCTTGACCACCACGCGCCGGTCCGGGTCGGCGAGGGCCGCGTCGCGCAGGATCTCCGCCATCCGACGACGCTCGGCGAGGTCGCGCGGCACGAGCGCCTGCGCGGCGAACACGAGGTCGGTTCCTCCGCGCGGGCGAGCCGTGGTGCGCGCGTAGGGCAGCGTCGCGAGACCCAGGCGCATCCCGAGCCCAAGGCGATCCGACAACTCGCCGAACGCGCGCTGCTCCCGGCGCGAGTGGACGACGAGCAGGTCGGCCTCGCGGCGGTACTGGGCCGCGCCCCGCTGCGCGGGGATCGCCATCCCGGGCAGTCCCATCACCGTGACCGGACGCGGATGCACCGTGTCGACGATCCGCATCACAAGACGGGCGAACGGGCCGCGCCCGGCGACGACGAGGACGTCCGGCGGATCGGCGCGCAACCAGCGCTGGAGGCCGGCGAACCGCATCCGCGTCACCGCATGCCCCGGGAAGCCGCTTCCGGCGAGCGCTGCCCGCTGCTGATCCGGGCTCACCGTCAGCGGCGTCTCGACGAGCGCCAGGCGCACGCCGGCCGAGGGGACCGACGTGATCAGCGCGGCCGCCCACTTCACGAAGGAGTCCGCGTCGGCGACGGCCGCGACCCGCAGCGCGCCGGTCGCGGCATCTGCCGACGGAACGGTCATGCCGGGACGCGACGCAGCTTCGCCATCGGGGCGAGCTCGCCGGGGAAGACGCGCTTGACGCCGTCGCCGAGCGCCGTCTCGATCACGCGGATGTCGCGCACGAGGTGCTCGAGGCCGGTCGGTTCGAGCGAGGCGGCGTGGTCCGACCCCCACATGGTGCGGTCGAGTGTGATGTGCCGCTCGACCGCGACGGCGCCGAGCGCGACCGCAGCGAGCGAGATCTGCAGGCCGCGCTCGTGCCCCGAGTAGCCGACGGAGACGCCCGGGTAACGATCGCGCAGGGAGTGGATGACGCGAAGGTTCGCCTCCTCGGGCTCCATCGGGTAGGTCGACGTCGCGTGCATGAGCACGACGCGGTCCGTCCCGAGGACGCCGAGGGCGCGGTCGATCTGATCGATCGTCGACATGCCGGTGGACAGGATGACGGGCTTGCCGGTGTCGCGCAGGGCGGCGAGCAGCTCGAGGTCGGTGAGGCTCGCGGAGGCCACCTTGTGCGCGACGACGTTGAGGTCTTCGAGGAAGTGGACGCTCGGCACGTCCCACGGCGACGCGAACCAGTCCAGGCCGCACATCGTCGCGTGGTCGCCGACGGCGATGTACTCGTCCCGCCCGAACTCGACGCGGTGCCGGTACTGGAGGTAGGTCATCGTTCCCCACGGCGTCTCGCGGAGCGTGTCGCGCATGTGCTCGGGCGTCGCGATCTCGGGTGTGCGCTTCTGGAACTTCACCGCGTTCGCCCCGGCCGCCGCGGCGACGTCGATGAGCCGCTTGGCGAGCTCGACATCGCCGTTGTGGTTGAGGCCGATCTCGGCGATGACGTACACCGGGTGACCGCCGCCGAGGACGTGCGAACCTATCGTGACCGTCATGTCGTCTCCCGTCGTCGTGCTCCGGGTTCCAGGACTACGCGCGCGGGGTGAACGACGGCGGAACCCCGGGTGGACCGGGATCGACCGGCGGCTGTCAGTCCGTGGCGTCAGCGACGCGCGCCGCGAGAACCCGGTCGGCGAGCTCTCGCACGGCGCCGGCGCCGCCGCCGCGCTGCAGCACCACCCGCGCGGCGGACCGCACCGCCGGCTCCGCGTCGGCCACGGCGACCGGCCATCCCACGACCGCCATCGGCGGCAGGTCGTTGACGTCGTTGCCGAGGTAGGCGATGCGATCGAGGGGGATGCCGAGGCCCGCCGCCCATTCGCGCAGCGCGGTGACCTTGTCGGCCAGGCCGTGCACGACGGGGACGCCCAGCTTCTCCGCGCGAGCGCGCACGACCGGGTGCACCTCGGAGGAGAGGATGAGGAGCGGGATGTCGGCGCGGCGGAGCAGCGCGACGCCCATCCCGTCGGACCTGCTGACGCGCACGGACTCGTGTCCCTCGGCATCGACGCTCGCGGTGTCGTCGGTATGGACGCCGTCGAAGTCGGTCACGATCGCGTCCACGTCGATCGGCTCGGGCGGCGCCACGAGCGGGGCGATCGCGACGGCGATCGCGAGCTGATCGGCGTCGTCGATCTCGATGGCGCTCGACTCGGGCACCTCGACGATCGCGATCCGGCCGAAGAAGCGGTGCCGGGCTGCACGGAAGCCGTCGGCATCGAAGACGTAGAAGGCGCCGGTCTCGAGGTGGTGCGGCTCGCGATCCTGTCGCCGTGGCCGGCGGGATGCGTCGTGGTTGATCGCGCGCGCCGTGCCGTCGTCCGCCCGCGCCCACAGGAACCCGTAGGTCGCGACGGCGGAGAACGCGCAGTCGAACCCCTCGTCGCGGACAGCGGCGATGCCCCGCGAGATGCCGGCGGACGGGATGAACGGCGACGTCGCCTGCAGGAAGACCACGATGCCGGCATCCGTCCCCTCGGCCTCGAGCACCTCGAGCGCGTGGAGCACCGCGCTCTCCGAGCTCGCGGTGTCGCCCGCGATCTCGGCCGGGCGCATGACGACCCGCGCCCCCGCCGCGCGACTCACGGCGGCGATCTCGGCGTCGTCGGTGGACACGACGACGAGGTCGACGCCGTCGGCCGCCAGGGCCGCGCAGATGGCGCGCTCGACCAGCGGCACCCCGCCCACCCGCCGGACGTTCTTGCGGGGCACGCCCTTGGACCCCCCGCGCGCGGGGATGACCGCGACCACGCGTCTCTCGCTCATCGTCCCTGCAGCGCCTTCCATGCGCGCCCGAGGCGTCGCCGAGCACCTCCGATCACGAGCCGGACCTGCTCCCCGCGTCCCACCCCGCCGGTCGACGCCATCGCGCGTCGCAGGATGCCGCGGCGAGCGCCGCCGGGAAGCTGCAGCTCCGTCAGCCGTCGTGCGGCGAAGTACCGCGCCCGCTCTTCGTCACCCAGGTCGCGCAGCACCTCGATCGCACGCGGGCGCAGATGCGACATGATCTCGGGCTGCATGCAGTAGCCGACGGCATCCACGAGACGCTGGAGCGCGTCGGGGTGGGCGTACCGCGCGTCATCCCGCGTGAGCGCGTCGACGATCGTCACCGGCACGCGGTTCCCGTTCTCGTAGGGAGTGAGCCGCCCGAGCAGGATCTCGTTCCCGACGGCGGCGACGGGGGTGCCGAACAGGGCGCCGACGGTCGGCAGCGCGGACGAGAAGCCCGCCACCACGACCACCGGATCCAGCCGGGCGACCAGGACCTCCGCCGGGGCGTCCCCCTCGTAGATCTCGCAGTCGATCCCGTGCTCGGCCGCGCGGCGGCGCACCGCGTCCGACGCCGTCGGCGGTGCGGACGGATGCGGCTTGAACACGATCCGCCGTGCGCCGTGATCGCGCGCGCGGTCGACCATCTCGACCTGCATCCGCTGTTCCTCGTCCACGGAGACGAGCCCCAGGGCGGCGAGGTACTGCCCGAGCACGACCGCCGTGGGCTCCGCCGCGGTCGCGAGCCACGTCAGGCACGCGTCCCCCTCTTCCTGCGCAAGGCGCTCGATCACCGCGCGCATCGCGGCGGGCGGCACCGGCACGCGGGGCGCACCCGTCTCGGTGAACACGAGGGGCATCACGCCCGGCACGACGTCTGCGTACACGACGCGGCGCACGCGCTCGACGACCGTCCGCGGGAGCCGGTCGCGGATCGGCGAGTACGTCATCAGCCCGTCGCCCACCACCGTGATCGACGCGCCGGGGAAGACAGCGGCGATGGTCCGTGACGGTGCCACCTGGGGGCTCTGCAGGAAGAGCTCGACCGGCTCGTCCGGGAGGTCCCACGCCCGACGCAGCAGGCGCTCGAGCAGGGGTCCGTCCTCGGCGGCGGGACTCCACGCCGTCGGCAGGAGCGGCGCGATCAGCTCGTTGAGGCTCTCGACCCGGTCGAACCGCGTGAGCAGCGGGCGCAGCGTCGGGAGCTCGCCAGGACTCGCGGCCGTCTCCGGCAGCGGTGCGGCGTTGACCGACACGAGCACGCGCAATCCCCCGGGACGGATGAGGCCGGCGTCCATCGCAGCGACCACCGTGGTGAGGGCGTACCCGGAGTTGAGCACGAACAGCTGCACCATCACCGCACCCCGCGGAGGATGCCGGCCAGCCGGTGCCGGCGGCGATCGGGCATCGCGCGCAGCGCGGCATCCACCTCCGGTGCGGGCATGGCGGCCACCAGCTCGCCGACGCCCGTGCGCAGCCGGCGTCGCACGGGAGCGCTCATCCGGCCGGACCGGTGGAGGTGGTGGGCGCACACGGCCAGGGTGGTCGCGACGATCTTGGGCAGGAAGCGCGCGCTCTCGGCATCCCCCTCGACGACGGCGACGGCCTCCGCGAACGCCGGGAGGAAGTCGAGCTGCCGTTCGTCCGCGATCTGCGTGAGCGAGGTCGGCACGCCGCGGCGGTAGAGGATGGCGGGAGCATCGACGACGGCGAAGGACTTCGCCCGCAGATGCAGCCGCCAGATCCACGGTCGATCCTCCGCCGTGAACAGCCCCTCCGGGAAGCCGAGCAGTCCCTTGTCGACGAGCTTGCGGTGGAACATGCCCGCCCAGGCATACGGATAGTCGACCATCGTCGTGTCGTCGTCGGGGAGGATGGCGTCGCGCGGCGACGCGACCACGCCGCGCCACGGATACGGTGCGCGCACGAGCTGTCGTCGGCCCTCGGTCGACGTGACGTGGTCGGTCCGGACGAAGTCGCAGCCCAGGTGCCGCATCGACGACACCAGGGCGGCGATGCGCCCCGGCTGCATCCAGTCGTCGCCGTCGACGAAGCAGAAGTAGTCGCCCTCGATGTGGGGGAGCGCCTGGTTTCGTGCGCTCGCGAGGCCCACCGGTCGGGCGTTCGTGAGCAGTTCGAAGCGGTCGAACCGCGAGGCGAAGTGCCGGACGACGGCCGCGGTGTCATCGGTCGATCCGTCGTCGATGACGACGACCTTGAGCGCAGAGGGCTCATCGAACTGACGGGCGAGCGTGGCGAGCGTCGTCCCGATGTAGTCGGCGGCATCCTTCGCGGGAAGGATCACCGTAGCCTGCGGCCCCACAGCACTCCCGTGTCGCTCGTCGCGACCGCGTCCGCGATCGAACGGCCACGCTCTCAGGGCACCGTGACGGACGGGGGGCCGGGAGGTGAACGGACGGTGGCGGGAATCGATGCGTTCGCCGGGCACAGCCACCAGAACTGGTGGCCTCGGATGCGGGAGCCGCGTGAGTCTGCGGGCACGCGTTCCCCACTTCTGGGGGATTCCGGTCTAAGTGGCTGTCCTGCTTCTGCGCGGATGCTGAGGTTGCGCCATCACGCTTCCGGTCTTCGCGCGCCGCCCCATCTAGGCGGATCGCAGGCTTCGGACTGGCGGAATTGAAAGGAACGAGCATGAATCTGGCAAGCAGGGGAGCTGCCCGAGACGCGCATGAAGAACTTCGTCTTGTGGGGTTGAATCCAGCTGTGGACATGAGCCGTGAAGACCGACACCTGCCGTGGCTCACGCCCATCCTGTGGGCAGCAGCGGTGATCACGTACGGCGGAGCGTTCTTCTTCCTCCTCGACTTCGCGTTCTCCCACATCGCGAACGCACGCAACCCCGGGGCCGCGATGGACCGAGCGATCGCCATCCTCTTCTACCCCGGTCTCGCCATTCTCGTGGTGTCGGTCATCACGGCGAGCGTCGTCCGGATCTGGGAGATCCGCTCGCGGTGGATCGCGGCTGCGGCGTTCGTCATCATCGCCGCCCTCGCCTCGGTGAGCATCTCGATCGCGGTGGGTTCGGTCGCGTGATGCCTGAACGGGCCCGAAGCGCTCGGCGCCGTGCGGCTCACCGCATTCGCGGCCGCCGCCATCGCCGCGCGAGAGCCGTCCCGGCAGCCAGCATCCCGCCCGCGCCGAGAAGGACGCCGCCGAGGATCCGGATCCAGGCCGTACCGCTCCCGCCCGCCTGAGGCAGGACCAGAGCGGGCACGTCCTGCACGCGAATTGTCGGCACACCCGACACGGTGACGAGTGACACGTTCGAGGGCGACCCGGCCGTGAGCTGAATCGTCCCGGTGGCCGAGATCGTGAACCCGACTCGCCCGGCCAGGAGGGCGAAGCCGGGGGACGCCCGCGTCTCCTCCAGCCAGTATGTGCCCGGCAGCAGCGTGGTGTCGCGGAACAGTCCCGTGATCGTCGCGCCACCGGCATCCGTGGCGGGCGCGACTGAGCCGACGATCGCCGACCCGCCGGTCGCGGCCCCGTACACCGCCCACGCCGAACCGTCCATCGGGACGACGACGGCGTCGGAATCCTCGCCCACCTTCTGCACCTGCAGGACCGCCGGCGTGACCTGGGTGGTGCTGCATGTCGACGCGCACGGGTCCGGCGCGACGGCGGAGCCGGAGCCCGACACCGTGTTGTGCAGCGTCGCCGACCACGCATCGGCGCCGACCGTGACGCGGTACACGACCACGGCGGCCGCGCCGGCCGGCAGGGTGAACGGGCCGACGGTCAGCACCCCGCCGACCGGATCGGCCACCGCCACCGAGGCCCCCGCGCCGACCGTCAGCGTCGCGGAGCCCGCGACGAACGTCGCCGACCCGAGGACTCCGGACAGGTCATCGCGGAGCACCGTGCCCGGCAGATCGATCGTCGCCGCGCTGGTCGCCGTCACCCGGTAGGTGATCGTGTCGCCCGGCTGCACCACGGCGCCTTCGGTCAGCGCCGCCGCGCCGAGCGAGGCGCTCTTGGCGAGGGACCACCGGGTGATCGGGACGACCTGCACGGTCGCCTCCGCGGTGTTCGAGAGCACGGTGAGACCGCTCGCGGTGCGCCCGGCGGCGGACGCGGTGTCGTCGATCCTGCCGTGGTCGACGTCCGCCTGCGTGGAGACGTAGCTCCCCGTGCACACCATGCTGGTGTGCGCCGCCAAGGCGGTCAGCGGGCACGACGGGCCGGCCGTCAACGGTCCGGCGGGCTGCCGCTGCACGTCCGTGAGGACGATGCCCTGCACCGCGACATCCGAGATGTTCGACACGGTGAAGCTGTATGTGACGGTCTGCCCGACACCCGTGATGGTCGTCGGCGTCGGCGTCTTCGTGACCTGGAGCCCGACGCAGGCACTCGCATCCTGCACGGAGGAGGCCCCGTAGTACGCGGGCCCACCGCTGCGCACCACCGTGACGGGGAAGGCTCCGACGTTCGTGGTCGGGATGTCTGCGACGGCGACCCGGCTCAGGTCCCCGGTCGGCGTGACCATGTACACGTAGCCGCCCGACTGCGCACCTCCGTGCATCCGCGGCAGCGTGCCGACGAAGGTCAGGCTGCCGTCCGGGTGGATCCGGTACGCGAGCGACGTCGTGATGTCGCCGCTCCCCTGGACGCCGAAGGCCAGGACGTCGCCGTCGGGTAGCTGGAAGAAGTCTCCGGCCGAAGATATCGTCGCGGGGAACTGCGTCCACAGCGTCGTCTGACCGGTCGCGATGTCGAGACGGTAGATGTCACGCGACGAGTAGCTGCCGACGAGCAGGGTGCTCGCGTCGAGCGCCGTCAGAGCGTTCGCGCTGTAGGCGGTCTGTCCCGGCATCGTCGTCTGGGTGAGCATCGGCCCGGTGAGGGGGCGGACGCTCAGCTCCGCTCCCGTCGCCGGATCGATCTGCCTCAGGTCCGGGATGACGCCGGTGCCGGCGTCGTAGTCCACCGCGAACAGTCGCGACCCATCTGTGGACCACGCGATGTCGCCGTACTCTCTGGCGAGCGGAACGTTCGACAGCTCGGCGAAGGTCGTTCCCGAGTACGAGATCAGGCGGTCCGCGGTGTTCGCCCAGATCGGCACCGGCGCGCACGTGAACGCCGCTGCGGTGAAGGTGACCTGTGCGCAGGCGGGGAGACCGATGCCGACGACGCCGGTGAAGTCGGCGGCGCAGTTGCGGTACGTCACTGGCGGATCACCGGGGGCGGGCGTCGCGGAGGTCACGGCGACCGTGATCGTGCAGGATGTCACGCCGGCGGCGAGCCGCCCCGCCGTCACGCCGAGCGTCCCTGCGCCGGCGCCCGCCGTCACCGTCGCCGGACACGTCCCGCCCAGGTTCGGGCTCGGTGCGATGACCAGACCCGCGGGGAGCCCATCCGTGAACGCCCAGCCGTTCTTCGCGGCGAGCTCGCTCGTGTTCGTGATCGTCAGCGTGAGCGTGGAGGTGCCCCCCGCCGTCACCGTCGTCGGGGCGAAGGCGATGTCGAGCTGCGGAGTCACGTCGAGCAGCCGCACGTTGTCGAGCGCGGTGTCGTTCCCGTTGCCCGCGCCCTGCTGATTCCGGACGACCAGGCCGACCGTCCCCCCGTTCGCCAGCACGGAGGAGTTGGCGACGAATCGACCGTAGGCGACGACGTCCCCTCCGATCGTCGTGGTGAGGTGGCGGGTGTCCGTGCACGGGTTGAGCGTGCCGGCGTTGACGGCGCTCTCCACACCCGCTGCGTTGGCCAGAGACATCCCGAGCTGCGGCGCGCTGACACCGCAGCCCGTCGCCGCCGCATCCAGCGACATCGTGAGGAATCTGCTGCCGCTCGGAAGGGCGATCTGCGACGAGGCCAGCATCCGTCCCGGCGTTCCCGAGGTCGTCGTGGCTCCCGCCAGGGCGCGGTTGGTCGACGAGTTCTGCGGGGTGTTGAGCAGTCCGAGAGCGGACGTCTTCGCGGTGAGCGAGGCGAACTCCGTCGCCCGCCCGCCGCACAGGGCTCCGCCGGGGAAGACGTTGGCGCTGCTCACGACGAAGCCGTTGCAGGCGCTCGTGTCCAACCAGAACGGATCGGCCGTGTAGGTCGTGCCCGACGAGGAGGCGTAGGTCGGAAGGGTGGTGATCGCCGCACCCTGCTGGAAGTCCTCCTGGAACAGCACGGTCGGCGCCGACGGCGTGCCCGGCGTCCCCGGAGCGGCGGTCGCGGGGGACGTGGGCCCGAGGACGGCGACGACCGCGAACGACGGCAGCATCGCGATCGCGGCGCCGGCGGACAGCATCCGGCGCAGGCGCGAGCGACGTCGCGGGGCGGATGCCGCGGCGGACGGCGGACGAACGGGCACGGGCCCTCCCTGATCGGTGGTCGAGACGCGAGCCGATCGGCGGCCGGCACCACACGGCGCACGGCAGTCACTCGATCGGACGCCTCGTCACGATAGGTCGGGGGCGGATGCCGCGGCTACGGCGCCGGGGTTGCGCGTTCGCTACGCCGGAGAGATCCGCGTCGTTCCGGCGCTGTGACACGCGATCCGCCGATGCGGGTTCGTGCTGCGCCGTGTCCGAACGGAACCGGGGTGGCCGATCCGCCCCGGCACACCACCGCGAGTCCTCAAACGGGTCGGACGGCGCCGGGCCCGAGCCCGAAGTGCTCGAGCTCGGCATCATCGAGCATGCGGGAGCGCACGATGAACCTGTTGCCCGTAGGTCCCTCTACGCTGAACCCCGCGCCGCGGCCCGGGACGACATCGATCGTGAGGTGCGTGTACTTCCAGTACTCGAACTGCGCCGCCGAGATGTATACGTCGAGGGGATCGAGCCCGGCGACCCCTAGGGTCCCCAGGTGCACGTCGCCCGGCCCGGTGAGGAACATCCCGACCGGGTAGCACATCGGCGCGCTCCCGTCGCAGCATCCGCCCGACTGGTGGAACATCAGCGGTCCATGCTCAGCGGTCAGCGTCCGCAGCAGGGCCGCGGCGGCATCCGTCACCGCGACCCTGCTGAACGTCGTGTCGGACATGGCTCAGAAGAAGCCCATCGCGCCTTCGGCGTACGACACGAGGAGGTTCTTCGTCTGCTGGTAGTGGTCGAGCATCCGGAGGTGGTTCTCCCGCCCGATCCCGGACTGCTTGTAGCCGCCGAACGCTGCGTGGGCCGGGTACTGGTGGTAGGTGTTCGTCCACACCCGTCCGGCCTCGATGGCACGACCGGCACGGTAGGCGATGTCGCCCGAGCGGCTCCACACGCCGGCGCCCAGCCCGTAGAGGCTGTCGTTGGCGATCGAGATCGCGTCGTCGAAGTCGCGGAACGACGTCACCGAGACGACCGGACCGAAGATCTCCTCCTGGAAGATCCGCATGTCGTTCGTGCCCTCGAAGACGGTCGGCGCCACGTAGTAGCCGCCGCTCAGGTCGCCGCCGAGATCGACGCGCTCGCCGCCCGCGAGCAGCTTCGCGCCGCCTTCCTTGCCGATCTGGATGTACGACAGGATCTTCTCGAGCTGGTCGTTCGAGGCCTGCGCCCCGATCATCGTCTCCGGGTCGAGCGGATTGCCCTGGCGGATCTTCGCGACGCGCTCCAGGCCGTCGCCGAGGAAGCGGTCGTAGATCGACTCCTGGATCAGCGCCCGCGACGGGCACGTGCAGACCTCGCCCTGGTTGAGGGCGAAGAGCGTGAACCCCTCGAGCGCCTTGTCGTAGTAGGCGTCGTCGGTCGACCGGGCGACATCCTCGAAGAACAGGTTCGGGCTCTTGCCCCCGAGCTCGAGCGTCACCGGGATGAGGTTCTGCGAGGCGTACTGCATGATGAGGCGGCCGGTCGTGGTCTCGCCCGTGAACGCGATCTTGCGGATGCGCTTGTGCGAGGCCAGCGGCGCGCCCGCTTCGATCCCGAACCCGTTCACGATGTTCACGACGCCCGCGGGGAGCAGGTCGCCGATGATCTCGAACAGGAACAGCAGGGACGCCGGCGTCTGCTCGGCGGGCTTGATCACGACGCAGTTGCCCGCGGCGAGTGCCGGGGCGAGCTTCCACGTCGCCATCAGGATGGGGAAGTTCCACGGGATGATCTGGCCCACCACACCGAGCGGCTCGTTGAAGTGGTACGCGACCGTGTTCTCGTCGAGCTGGCTGAGCGTGCCCTCCTGAGCCCGCAGCACGCCCGCGAAATAGCGGAAGTGATCGATGGCGAGCGGGATGTCGGCGGCCAGCGTCTCGCGGACGGGCTTGCCGTTCTCCCACGTCTCGGCCACCGCGATCGCCTCGAGGTTCTCCTCGATGCGATCGGCGATCTTGTTCAGGATCACCGACCGCTCGGCGGGGGTCGTGTGCTTCCACGACGCGAACGCCTTCCAGGCGACATCCACGGCGCGATCGATGTCCTCCGCGGTGCCCCGCGCGATCTCGGTGAACGGCTTGCCCGTGACGGGGGTGATGTTCTCGAAGTACTGGCCCTTGATCGGTTCGACGAACTCGCCGCCGATGTAGTGGCCGTAACGGGAGCGGTACTGGGCGACGGAGCCGCGCTCACCCGGTGCGGCGTAGACGCTCGAGACGCCCTCTTCGACGATGGTCATGGTGTCTCCTTCGACGGTCGCGACCCTCGTGGTCGCTGCAGGTGTGACGACGATAGGTCGCCCCACGTTGCATCCCGTTGCGCGGGCGCACCGGCGGCTGCGCGGGATGCCTCGGGGCGCTGCGTCCCGCGGCCGCCTTCGGCGGGCGCCCGCCAGGCCCGGCCGGCAGCGGGCCGAGGCATCGCGCTCCGCCCAGCTGCGGTTCTCCCGGCTCGGCCTTCGCCGGTGCGCGTAGGGAACGCAGGAGTGTTGACGTGAACATGGCGTCCCGGAGGGCATGTTCACGTCAACACGCCTGCGAACCCCACGCCTGCGCGATCGGAGGCTGCGACCTTCGCCCTGCCGGACGCGGCGACCCGGCCGCGCGGATGCCGTCAGGACGCCTCGAGTCGCTCGATCCGTGCCACCAGGCCGGGCCGCTTCGGGGAGCGGGCCGGCAGCATCTCCAGGCACAGGCGCAGGACCTCGACGTCGTCGGCACCGGCCTGTGTGTCGGCGTAGGCGAGGAGGACCTCGACGCTCGCCTCGGAGAGGAGCGCTTCGCGCAGCGCGGTCGCGACCGTGTCGCGCAGCTCCTCGACGCCGGGCGCCGACGACTCCGGCAGGACATCCCCGCGGTAGGCGGCGAGCGCGACGCGATGCGCCCCGCGATCGAGCAGTGAGAGCAGCTGATGCGCGTCCGTCTCCAAGGGCTCGGTCAGCCGATACGGCCGTGACTCCGGCACCAGGGCGGGCGCGATCCGCTCCAGCGCCTTGCGGAGGCGCACCATCTCGGCGCGCAGGGTGACGGACGCATCGGGGTCGCCGTAGACGAGCTCGCCGAGTCGCTCGGCCGACAGCCCCTGGCGGTGGGTCGCGAGCATCAGCAGCAGCTCCGCGTGACGCTGACCGAGCTCGGACACGGTCTCGGACCCGTCGGCGTCCACCTCGAGGAGCGCGCGGTCGCGACCGAGGACACGCAGGGTCGCACGGGTCTGCGGCGAGCGCGGCACCCTGCGCGGTCGCGGCGCCTGCGGAGCGGCGGCCCGCGCGCGCAGCCGAGCGAGCAGGAGCTCGCCCTCGACGGCGCGGGCCGTGGCATCCACCAGCAGCTGCGCCTGGGGTGTGACCACCTCGTCGCCACCCGTGACGTCGATCACGCCGATCAGCCGCCGTGTCTCGGGGTCGTGCACGGGAGCCGCGGTGCACGACCACGGCTGCACGAGCCGGTTGAAGTGCTCGGCTCCGCGGATCTGCATGGACCGGTCGAGGCGCAGGGCCGTCCCGGGCGCGGACGTGCCCACGGCCTCTTCCGCCCACGACGTCCCCGCCACGAAACCCATGTCTCCGGTGAGGGTCCGCACGCGGCGGTCGCCCTCGACCCACAGCAGGCGACCGGAGGCGTCACCCACCGCGACGACCACCCCGGACTCCTCCGGCGCGCCGGGAATCAGCAGACCGCGGATCATGTCGATCACGTCCGAGAGCGGATGCTCGCGGCGATGCCGCTCGAGTTCCTCGGGCGTGAGCGCGAGCGGGGGGAGGCCCTCCAGGCCGACGAGGCTGTCGAGCGAACGCCGCCAGCTCTCCCGCACGACGCCGCGCACGTCGCGCACGCGCGCGTCGTCCGGATTTCCCCGGACGAACTCCTCGTGAGCGCGCTCGATCAGCAGACGTGAGGCATCCGGCGATCCCTCACGTCTCGGCGACCACGGGGAGGACACGGCGATTCCCTTCTGCGTCGAAGGATCGATGCGCTGACCGCGCTGCGCCCAGTGTAGTTCTCAGAGGACCCGGCCGGTCGGGACCGCTTCCGCCGCGCTCGCGCGCCGCCGCGGCCACGCGATGACGCAGCCTATCGCGGCTCCCCCCAGGACCGCGACGCCCCACCACGGCGGCCCCGGTGCCGGGGGCGGCGCGACCTTCGCGCTCTCCGAGGCGGCGGACCGCGCCACCCGCTCGCCGCGGACGAGAAGCCGGTGCGTGTTGACGCCGGTCGGCGTGCACGTCAGGAGCGTCACATAGTCGTGTCCGGGAACCTGGCGCAGATCCTCGCCGTCGTCAGGTTTGACGACCTTGATCTGATCGACCCGATAGGCCAGCTCCTCTCCCGCGACGTCGATGAAGAAGAGATCGCCCTTCCGGACCTCGTCGAGGTGCGTGAACAGCGTCGCGTTCGGGAGCCCCGAATGACCCGTGAGGACGGCGTGGGTGCTGGGGCCGCCGACGGGGAGCCCGGATCCGTAGAGGTGACCGATTCCTCTGGCCAGGGTGGCATCGTCCGTGCCGTGGTAGATCGGGAGGTCGACGTCGATGGAGGGGATCCGGATGCGCGCCATCGGTGCGCCGGGCGTCGGCGAGAGCAGCGACTCGTACGTCGAGCGACCCGCTGCGATGCTCTCGCCCTCCCCGGAGGCGTTCAGGACGTAGGGATCGCGCAGCGGACCGTTCGGGAGATGAGCGTTGTAGACCTGCGCGGCCTCGCGCAGGTCGCGCAGCGATGCGGCATCCGTGCCCGCCACATCGCGCACGTACCCGGAGATCTCGGACGCGTGCGCAAGGTCGCTGAACCAGTCGGCCGCCGTCGGGTAGGTCAGGGTGGCGATTCCGGCGAAGACGACGACGGCCACTGCGATGTTCGCGACCGACCAGCGTCGCCGGACCGCGACCGGACGGGTCGCCGGCGCCCTGGCCGGCTCAACCGTGACGGGCATGGAGTCCTCCGCGCTGGTGCGGTCGGTGGAAGAGGCGGGTGAGGGGCACGCCGCTCGGGAGGCGGCCCCTCACCCGCGGTGACGGAAGACACTGGGAGTTCGCTCCCGTCACCGGAGAGGGAGGCGCACGTGGGGGCGCCTCCCTCCCACATGGGTCACCCCTGGCGGGTGCGACGAAGCCGGATGAGCAGGAACCCGATCCCTCCGACGATCAGCACGATGCCGGCGAGGTAGAGCAGGCCCGGGCCGGTACCGCCCGTGAAGGGGAGCTCGAACCCGGCGTTGTCCGGGACGTTCGTGACCGTGAGGTCGACACCTGCCGCCGAGGTCGCCGCCGTGACCGTGAACGGGATGGGCTGCGCCAGCAGCTCGTAGCCGGTCGGTGCGACGGTCTCCACGAGGTAGTACTGGAGGTAGCCGGGATCGCCCGGCGCCACCGTCGCCCCGTTCGCGAAGTCCGAGTACCGCAGGCCCGAGATGGTGAGCGTGCCGTTCGCGGCCGTCACGGTGAAGGTCGACTGCCCGGCGATCGTGACCGCGTTGGTCTGCGCCGCGGCATCCGCCGCACTCGTGAACACCTTGAAGGACGCGCCCGTGAGCGGAGTCCCGCTGCCGTTCACCTTCTCCAGCGTGATGCCGCCCCAGCGCGTCTCGACGGGAGGCGTCACGGTCGGGCCGCCCGGCTGGCCGGGGGTGACGGTGAAGCTCGCCTGGTTGGGGTAGACGAGCGCCTCGTTCGAGATCTCGCCGACCGTGTTGACGGTGGTCACGAGGTCGACGACAACGCTCGTGGCGTTGTGGGCGGCGAGGATGGCGCGCCCGGCGGCGGTGAAGTCGATCGTGACGGCGTTCGTGCCGGCGTCGTGCGTGACGGTGTAGTCGGTGCCCAGCGTGATGGCCGTGCCGTCGGCCAGACTGACCGCCGTCGACACGTAGGTGAGCTTCGCATCCAGCGGGTCGACGATCCGGAAGCCGTCGATCGGGTCGGCGTTCGGGATGTCGGACGTGATGCGGAACGACACCTGGTCGCCGAGTTTGACCGCCGCGGCGTCGTTCACCGTCTTGGTGGCGCTGGTCACCGCGTTCTTCGGATACACGTGCACGTCGTACAGCCAGTTGTCGTGGTTGTTCGGATCGGTGAGCGGGACCGAGACGAGGAACGGAGCCGACGGCGTGACGCCCGCGGGGTAGCTCGTCTCCTGGACGAGGTAGAGGCCGATGGGGAGGCCCGTGAACGCCGCGGTGCCCGCGCCGCTGGTCACCTGGGACGTTCCGGCGCCGAGGGTGTGCCCGGCACCGGTGATCGAGCCGGCCGGATTGGCCGGGTCGAACGTGCCGGAGAGCGCCGAGGCTGTCGTCCAGCCCGCGTTGGTCGAGAGGTCGATGTCGGTGACGCGCTGCACCTGGAATGTCACTCCGGCGAGCGGGGTGAGCCCGGTCGTGTCGACCTGGGTGCCGTCGTTCGGAAGACCTGTCGGTGTGTCAGGCGTCTGGAACTTGTGGACCGTGATCGAGCCGGTCGCGTTGGGGTCCACCAGCGGCGCCGCCGAGGCGGGCGCCGCGAGGCCCAGGACGGCGACGGCCGCGACGGCCGCTGCGGTGATCCCGGCGCGGATGCCGCGCCGGACCGATCTGATGTTCATGAGTGCTCCTTGCTGTGGTGGGACGTGCTGTGGTGGGACGTGCTGTGGTGGGGTTCGATGATCAGCTCCCCTCACGGCGTCTGCCGGGCTGTCGCCGGGATCGCCTCAGGAAGACGACAGCGCCGTAGGAGAGCGCCGCGATCACGAGCAGGAGACCCACCAGGTAGATCCACCGGGTGCCGCTGCCGCCGGCTTCCGGGAGGGCGAGGGCAGGGATGTCCTGCACGCGGATCGTGTCGATTCCGCCGACCTGCACGATCGAGGCGTTCGGCGCCGTGCCCGGCGCGAGCGTGAGGTGACCGTCGGCGGCCACCGTGAACCCGACTCGACCCGCGAGCAACGCGAATCCCGGCAGCGCTCTGGTCTCCTGCAGCCAGTACGTGCCCGGGCTGAGGGTCGTGTCACGGAAGAGGCCCGTGATCGGCGAGCCCCCCGCATCCACGGCCCCCGCGACCGACGCGATCACCGGGCTGCCCCCCGTCGCCGCGGAGTAGACGGCCCATTGCGAGCCGTTCATCGGCACGACCATGCCTGCCGAGTCCTCGCCCACCTTCTGCACCTGCAGGACGGTCGGGGTGAGTTGAGTCGTGGTGCACGCCGTCGGGCACGGATCGGGGGGGATCGGCGAGGCCGGCGTGCCCGCGGTGCCGGTCACGGCGTTGCGGATGGTGGCGGCCCACGCGTCCGCGCGGACGGTGACGCGGTAGGTGAGCACGGCGGTGGTGCCCGCGGGAAGCGTGAACCCCGTCGTCGTCAGCGTCCCCGCCGCGGGATCCGCGACGGCGACGGGTGCTGCGGCGCCGATCGCGAGCTGCGCCGACCCCGGGACGAAGGTCGCGTCGTCGAGCACCTGGCTCAGATCGTCGCGCAGCGTCACGCCGGGAATCGCTGTCGCGGTTGCGTTCGTCGCTGTCACCCGGTAGTCGATCGACGTGCCGGGCTGCACGATGGCGGAGGGGGCGAGCACGACACCCGCGACAAGCGCCTGCTTGGCCAGCTGCCAGGCGAGGATGGGCGTGTTCTGGAAGGCGCACACGACGTGGATGCCCGCGGCGGGAGCGGCGGGTACGGTGATCGTCCCGGTGACCCCCGCGCCGGAGGCGAGGACGGTCCCGTTCGCGGTGTTCACGCACTGCCACGTCGTCGTGTAGTGCGCGAGATCCGTCCCCGGTGCGGCCGACTCGGCGATCGCATACGTGCGACCGGGCACGCCGACCACGGGGCCGGCGGATGCCGACGGCGTCGTCTGCACGCCCGTCGCCGTACCCGAGGTCGTCCCGGTGTTCCCCTGCGCGACCCCGTTCCCCGTGATCGACACCGTGAACTGGTCGGCGGGACCGAAGCGGCCGGCGACGTCCTTCCGCAGCGTGAGCGTGCTGTTCAGGCTGCAGGATGCGAGGTCCGCGACGCCGCCGCTCCCGGAGCCCGGAGCTCCGATCGTCACGGTCGAGACCACGGCCCCGGAGTTGGGATCGGTGCGCTGCAGGCTCCGTACGTTCGCGGTGTTCGCGTACACGACGTAGAGGTAGCCGTCCGCCCCGAAGGCGGCGCCTTCGGGCAGGGCTGTCGTGGGCGCCACGAAGGCGAGCGGGCGGACCGTCGCCACACTCCCGTCCGAGGGGACCGTCTCGACGATGCCCAGCGGGTTCGCCGCCGCGGTCCCGTTCCCCGTCGACATCGCCATGATCAGCCGGCCGGTGCTGTCGAACACGAAGTCGCCGTTCGGCGACGTCGGGGCGGGCGTCGGTGCGGTCATCCGGAACTGCTCACCGCGCGACACCCCCGCGACGGGGTCGAACGCGTACACGATGTACTGGGAGCCGGAGCGACCACCGACGTAGTACCACCCGTTGACCGGGTTCACGGCGCCGAAGACGAAGTCGAACGTCGACGTCTGCGGGATCACCCCCATCGGTGTCGCGACCCCGGTCTGGGTGTCGAAGCGATAGGTCATCTTCGTGCCGGTCTGCGCCACCGCGTAGGCGTAGCGGCCGTCGGGCGACATCCCGAGACCGTTGAGGATGATCGAGGCCCCCGCGGGGAAGTAGCCGACCTGCGTCGCCGCGCCCGTCGTCGCCGAGATCGAGGTGAGCTCGCCCGACCGGTTCAAGCCGTACACGTTTCCGGCCGTGCAGCTCAGCGGCGCCGAGAAGAGCGAGGTCGCGGTGCTCTGATCGTTCGTCGGGTTCGGATCGTGCTCGTTGCCGAGCACCGTCGCCGTATTGGACAGGATGCCCGTCGTACCGGCCGCGACGGTGCCTGTCACCGTGATCGTCGACGACGCACCGGCGGCGAGAGGGCCCCGTACGCACGTGAGCGTGCCCCCGGAGACCGCACAGCCCGCCGTCGCCGTCGTGGCGCCGGTCAGCGCGGCGGGAAGCGGATCCGTGACGACGTACCCCGACGAGCCGACCGCGCTGTTGTTGGTGACGGTGAGCGTGTACGTGAGCGCCCCGCCGGCGCTGTAGGTCGCCGGCCCGGTCTTGACGATCCCGAGATCGACGTCGGCGCCCGGGATGGCGGCGCCGTCGTTGTTGGCCGACGCCGGTCCGGTCGAGGACGCGACGAGCGTGAATGTCGGATTCGGCGTCGCGCTGCCGTCGATGCGCACCTGGTAGACGCGCCCCGTCGCATTTGCCGACAGTCCGATGTTGCCGTTGCCGTAGACCCACTGCGCCCCGAAGGCGAGATTGAGGCCGAATCCGGTCGCCCACGACGACACCTGCCCGGTGGCGGGATCGATGCGGTACACGCGATCGGTATCGGAGAACCCCCAGACGTATCCATCCTTGTAGACGATGTCGGAGATGAGCTGAGGTGTGGCGGAGAGGGCGACGGTCGTGGCCGTCAGCGTTGTGACGTTGACCGCATACATCCGGTTCGTGGCCCCGGTCTCCCTCACGTACAGGATGTGGGCGGTCGCTCCCGCGCCGAAGGTGCCCTGGTTGTACGTAGCTGTGGAGACCGGCAGCCCGGACACCGCGCCCAGGCCGACGACGACGCCCCCCTGCCCGATCCGCTGCAGCGCGTTCGTGAATCCGGTGTCCCGCCTGATCGCGTACAGGTAGTTGTTCGCCGTGTCGTAGCCCATCGCGTTGTAGCCGCGGTCGGCGGTCGCGCCTTCGGGGGTGAACGTCACCGCGCCGTTGCCTTGAATCGCCGTGTAGAGCCGAGTGGGCACGTCCTGCGCGACGAACACGCGCGGGACGGACGGGTCGAACGGATCACCCGGCGCCGCGACCGCGGGGGCGATCGTCAGCAGCGAGATCACGAGTCCCACCGCCGTCGCGATCGCTCCGAGTACGCGCACGCGGGAACGACCGGGACCGCCGGTGCGGCCCTTCGACCGATGACGTCCCGCCTGCGAGTCGAACGACGCGCGCATCCCAACCCCCGAGCCCTCACGTGTGCGGTCTCGGGGGAGGACGGGCGATACGTGGGCTGCATCGCGACGCATGACCTGAGTGGAGCGTTCCGGAGGCGACGTCCGCAGCGGAGCGCACCACCCGGAGCCGATGCCTCCTGAGACAGTCGTCCCACGATCGCAAGGCGTGCCGCCCGGGAGTATCCCCAGTTCTGGTGGTTTTCGGCGCCATATCGGCACCTCCAGCCACCAGAAGTGGTGGCTGCGGTGCTGACGACCCGCCGGAGCACGGCCAGGAGTTCGATGTCTGCGCGTGCCGGGGCTCGCCGCGCACCGCGCTGGTGCGACCTGCGCGCGGGCGTGGGCGTGCGTGACATGACGATGGTCTCCCCGAGTCGATGCCGACGATGCCCCACATGCGGAGCCCACCCTCGGCGGGGAACGACGCTATGGGAGCACCGTGGACGACGGAACGGTGCCGCTACTGCGCCTGGGTTGCGCCGGAGGCGGCGGCGGGATCTCGGGGCTCGCACGGGCGCTCCGCCGAGAAGGGGCGTGCCTGCGCCGACTCCCGATGCCGCTGCGCGCGGTCGCTATGCTGTGCTCGGAGAGGCGCGCGGATGCCGGATTTGAGCGAAGCGGCGGGGGATGCGGCCCGGCGACGACTGACCCTCCTGCTGCGCGCGGCTGTCGAGCGAGGTGATTTCGCCGAGGCCCGCCTCCCTTCCGACGAGGAGCTCGCCGAGTCCTATCAGCTTCCGCGAGCCGTGGTCCGCGACGCGCTCGCCGCTCTCGCCGAGATGGGGGTCGTGACGCGCGTCCGTGGCACGGGGACACGGGCGGGCGATCACCACGGCGCGGTCTTCAACCTGCTGTCGTTCCAGGGCACCTCGGGCGTACCGGAGTACCGGCTCCACCCTCGGGTCGTCGAGCGGACGGTCGTGCGAACCCCCGCGCTCGTCGCGGCACGGCTTCCGACCGCCGGAGACACGGTGCTGCGGGTCGAGTACCTGTCCATGCCGGGCGACGACGTCGACGGCATCTCGACCGGATACTTCGTGCTGCCCAAGTCGGAGGCGCTGCGTGACGCGGAGTTCGGCGAGAACCTCTACACGTTCCTGAGCGCCGGAGGTCTCACCGTGTCGGCCACGGACTTCGTGATCGGCGCGATCGATGCCGACCAGTACACGGCACTCCGGCTGCGGGCGAAGCCGTCGAGCGCTCTGCTGTTCGTCGAGCAGACGACGTTCGACGAGGCGGGCGACCCGCTGAGCTTCTCGCTCGCGGCGCTGCGGGGCGACCGCCTGGCCCTCTTCTCGCGGGCCCGTTCCACGGAGCCGGAGTCCCGTCCGTCGATCGCTGGATGATCGACGGACGGGGAGGTCGCGCGCCTGGGGGGCGTCGGCGACCGGGCGCGATCAGGGCCGATGTTGGGGAAGGTCCGAACGATCGCGGTGTCCGACAGGAGGACGCTATCCGTCCCGGCGCCCCGCGGGAACGGCGCCGCGACTGCGCTCCGGTTGCGCCGGATCCCGCCCGCGAACCAGCGGCCTCGGCGACCCGCTACGCCGGGATGGACGGGCGGTCCGCCGGTTCCGCGACGGGCGGCGCGGCCGGCCCTGTCCGCGCGAAGAACCGCACCCGGTCCCCTCGCTGCGCGACGGTGGAGAAGCAGATCGGCGCGCCGTCCGCCCCGTACATGATCTGCTCGAGCGTGAGGAGCGCGGTCCCCGGCTCGGCCTTCAGGCGCGCGGCCGTGTACGGATCCGCCTCGGCCGCCCCGATGAGGAACTCGCTGGCGGAGAGGGTGATCCCGCCGTTCGCGAGGAAGGCGTAGATGTTGTGGCCGAAGTCCGCCTCCGCCAGTGCGGCGCACGCGGGCAACGTGAAGTAGTTCGTCGACACCGCTCCCGGGAAGTCGAGCGCGACGGCGATGTACTCGACCCTGAGCACCTCGTCCCCGCAGCCGGGGAGACGGGCCGCGACGACGGGCGGTGTCGGGATGATGCTGCGGTCGGTGACGGTCGGGTACGTCGACTGCTCCGGGACGCCGTCGACGCCGTGGAACTCGCGCAGGCCGAAGATGGACGGGAGGACGCCGGTGCGCGTTCCGAGTCCCTGCTCCCGCGTCACGACGCCGGCTGCGGCGAGCTCGCCGAGGGCGTCCCTGACCACCGCGCGCGTCTCGCCCGACGATTCCATCAGCTCCCACTCCCGGGGGAGCCGATTGCGCGGGTAGTCGCCCCGACCGATCGCGGAGCGCAGGAGGAGCGCGAGCCGGCGCCGCGCGGCGTTGCCGTCCGGCTCGGCCAGCCGTTGGGAGGAATCCCGGAGCATGCGGCTCATGCTAGCGCCGCGGCGGCATCCTGATCCGGATCCGGCCCGCGTCAGACCGCTGCGGGATGACCGAGATTCGCGCGCGCCCAGTCGGCGAGCCGGGAGAGGACGGGCACCAGCTCCAGCCCGCCCGGGGTCAGCGCGTAGGTGACCGCCACCGGGGGCCCGGCATCGACGTCGCGGACGACGAGGCCCGCGTCGGCCAGCTCCGCGAGGCGGTCCGAGAGGACGGCGTCGCTGATCCCGGGCACGCCGCGGCGGAGCGCGACGTACGACGCGGGCCCCGAGCCCAGCACGTCCAGGATCATGCCGTTCCAGCGCTTGCCGAGGATCGAGAACGCGAGCGTCACCGCGCCGTCGCACTGACGGCCCTCGATGTCGCCCTCTTCCATCCACCAATTCTATCCGTGCTACGGTTTCCCAAGGCACTCTGTTTTTCTTAGTCACTCTTTCGATCGGAGCACAATGAGCCTCCCCGCGTCGTCCGCCAGCCGCGCGCTGGGCGACATCGTCGAGTCCGAGTGGCTCGCCCGCCACCACGACGACGAGATCGTGCGCCGCGACCTGTCGACGCATCCCGTGGCCGCCGACGCCTGGCCCGCCGCCGTGACCGCGAAGCACACGCCCGAGGGGAGCCGCACCGACGCCCAGCGGGCGGCCGTGGCGGAGGCCGTCAGCATCGCCGACCAGCTCACCGACGCCGACGCACTTCTCTTCGCGGTGCCGCTGTACAACTTCGGCGTGTCCCAGCACTTCAAGGCCTGGTTCGACCTCGCCTACACCGACCCGCGCATCGACCCCCAGGGCACGGCGCTTCGCGGCAAGCCGGCGGTGCTGGTGACGGTGCTCGGCGGCAACTACGGCGAGGGCACGCCCAAGGAGGGCTGGGACCACTCGACCGGCTGGCTCCGCCGCGTGCTCGAGGACGTGTGGGGCCTCGACCTCACCGTCGTGCAGCGCCAGTTCACGCTCGTGGGAGTGAATCCCGCGCTCGACCAGTTCGCCGATATCGCCGCCGACCTGAAGACCGCAGCCGAGGCGCAGGCTCACGTCGCGGGTCGCGCGCTCGCCGAGGCCGTCGCCGAGCGCGCCGCGGCCTGACCCCGCGCGGGTCAGGCGTCCCGCGTCGCCCACCAGTCGCGGAGCCGGCGCTCGGCCTCGTCCTCCGCGAGGATGCCCTCGTCCAGCCGCAGGTCCAGGAGGTAGCGGTAGGCCTCGCCGACCTCGCGACCCGGCGGGATACCGAGGACCTCCTGGATGCGGTTGCCGTCGAGCGCGGGCCGCATGGCCTGGAGCTCCTCCTGGGCCGCGAGCTCGTCGATGCGGCGCTCGATGTCGTCGTAGGCCGCGGCGAGGGTCGCCGCCTTGCGGCGATTGCGCGTCGTCACGTCCGCCCGCGTGAGGATGTGGAGGCGCTCCAGCTCCGCGCCCGCGTCCCGCACGTAGCGCCGCACTGCCGAGTCGGTCCACGCGCCTTCCGCGTAGCCGAAGAACCGCAGGTGGAGTTCGATGATCCGTGTCACCGCGTCGATGGTGTCGGAATCGAACCGCAGCTCCTTCAGGCGCTTGCGCGCCATCCGCGCGCCCTTCACGTCATGGTGGTGGAAGGTCACGCCTCCGCCGGGTTCGAGGCGGCGGGTCGTGGGCTTTCCGATGTCGTGCAGGAGCGCCGCGAGGCGCAGCGCGACGTCCGGCTCGGCCCCGGGATGGCGCGCGTGCTCGAGCTCGATCGCCTGACGGACGACGGTGAGCGAGTGCTCGTAGACGTCCTTGTGATGGTGGTGCTCGTCGATCTCCAGCCGCAGGGCCGGCACCTCGGGCAGGAACTCGTCCACGAGCCCCGTGTCGACGAGCAGGCGGATGCCGCGGACCGGGTCGTCCGTCTGGAGCAGTCGCACCAGCTCGGCCTGGATCCGCTCGACGCTGACGATCTCGAGGGTCTGGCGGAGCTCCGCCATCGCCACCACCGTCGCGGGGTCGACGTCGAACCCCAACTGTGCCGCGAAGCGCGCGCCGCGCAGCATCCGGAGCGGGTCGTCCCCGAAGCTCACCCGCGGATCGGCGGGCGTACGCAGGACGCCGCCGAGAAGGTCCTCGACCCCGCCCGTCGGATCGACCAGAGTGCGCCCTGGCACCCGCAGCGCCATCGCGTTCACCGTGAAGTCGCGGCGGGCGAGGTCGCCCTCGAGCGTGTCGCCGAACTCGACGGTCGGCTTCCGGCTCGCACCGTCGTAGCTGTCGGCGCGATAGGTGGTGATCTCGACCTGCTCGCCGGCGACGCGCGCGCCGATCGTCCCGAAGTCGCGGCCGATGTCCCACCGGGCGGTGCTGATGGGCGTGACGATCGCGAGGATGCGGTCGGGCCGGGCGTCGGTGGTGAAGTCGAGGTCGTGCGTGGGGCGGCCGAGCAGCGCGTCGCGCACGGGGCCGCCGACGATGGCGAGCTCGTGCCCGGCGTCCGCGAAGGCGCGCGCGAGCTGGGCGACCGGTGCGGTCTCGGCGAGCGCGCCGAGACGCGCGATCCCCTCGGCCATGTTGAGCATGGCTTCGAGCCTAGACGGGGCAACCGGCGGCCCGCGTGTCAGGCGAAGCCGAGGAACCCCGTGAAGACGAGCTCGCGCACGCGCGGCAGGATGTCGGCGCGGAGGGCGTCCGCGTCGACGTCCAGCAGCTCCGCGATCGCCGCGACGAGGACGCCGACCGACAGGTCGCCGTCGCACGCGCCGACGAGCGCGGCGAGCGCCGGGTCCGCCTCGATCGCGCGCCCGAACCCTCCGCCCTGACGCAGCTCGATGATGCGGGGAGCCTCGATCCCCGGCAGATGGTGCCGTGCCTCGGTCACGTCCGGCGCGACCTGCAGGACGGATGCCGCAAGCGCGACGTCGTCGAGCGCCGCGAGCCGGTCGTGCGCGGCGAGGGCCCGGCCGAGGTGCGCGCCGAGGCCGCCGTCCGACACCGGGTGGACGACGCGCTCGTACCGGGCGAGGGTCGGCGCGCCCGCCGCCGGCCGGCGCAGGAGCACGTATCCGAAGCCGACCTCGGTGACGCCCCGGGCGGCGAAGTCGTCGAGCCACGCCCCGAGCAGGGCGTCGTAGGCGGGCGTGCCCGGCAGCGTGCCGGCATCCCGGATCCACAGCTCGGCGTACGCGACCGGGTCGAGCACCTCCCTCTCGACGAGCCACGCGTCGAGGGGCACGGCGGATGCCTCGACCCAGGCACGGGCCCGGTCGAGTCCCGAGACCCCGTCGCGGTACTCCCAGTTGCCGAGGAGCTGCGCGGTGCCGCCCGGCTCGAGGTGCTCCCCGACGCCCCCGATGAACTCGGCGACCAGGCCGTCGCCGACGCGGCCGCCGTCGCGGTACTCGTACGCGGGGACGCCCGCCGTCCGCGGGGTGATCACGAACGGCGGGTTGGAGACGATCCGCGCGAACCGCTCACCGCGCACCGGCGCGAACATGTCGCCGAGCCGCGTCTGCACCGCGTCCACGCCGTTCAGCAGCGCGTTCAGGCGGGTGAACCGCAACGCGCGTTCGGAGACGTCGGTCGCGACGACCGCCGCGGCTGCGCGCCGGGCCCGCAGCGACTGGATGCCGCAGCCGGCGCCCACGTCGAGCGCGCGACCCACGGGATCCGTGAGCTGCAGCGCGGCGAGCGTGAGGGAGGCCCCGCCGACCCCGAGGACGTGGTCCTCGGGAAGGGGCCCGCCGAGCGCCGCCTCGTCCAGGTCGCTCGCGACCCACCACTCCCCGGCGCCCTCGTCGTCGACGAAGGCCTGCGGTCTCACCAGCACGAGCGGGAGGACCCGGCCCGCGTCGCGCCGCACCAGCCCGAGCGCCTCGAGGCCGGCGAGTCCGGCGGCCGGAAAGGCGGATGCCGCCTCCTCGGCCGCGACGTCGTCCCCCAGGCCGAACAGCCGCGCGATGACACCGACCGGGGTCGTCTCGCCGGCGAGGCGCCGACGGGCGGGAAGGGCGTGCCCGCGTCCCAGGGCTCCGTCCGCGGCGTCGCCCCACAGCTCCCGCAGGCGCTCGGTGCGGAAGCCCGCGGCGCCGAGGTCGGCGGCGAGCGAGCGGACCACGACGGCATCGGGCTCGGGCAGCGGCATCCCCCCATTCAACCCGCTGACCGGCTCCGCGGCGCGCGCACGGTGCTCTCCGAGGGAGCGCCCGTAGAATCGGCCACGATCGTGCGGTCATCCATCGCGCACGAGCACCTGCCAGTATGACCGTGACCCCTCTCCCTTCGCGCGCGCCGAGATCGCGTCCCGCTCGGCGGATCGGCGTGCGCCTCGCCGCGCTGGCCGCCGTCGTCGCCCTGGTCGCCGCACCGTGGCGGGCGCCGAGCGCCGGAGCTGCGGACGAGACTCCCAGCCCGTCGCCGTCGGCCACGCCGACCGGAACGGTGCAGGCCGTGCTCGCACCCGTCGACAGCGGGGTGGTGCGCGACGGCGAGCCCCTCAACGTGTGGGTCACCCTCCGCAACGGCACCGCGTACTCGGTGGGCTCGACCGCGGTCACGGTGAGCCTCGGCTCGACCGCCCTCGGGGACCGCGATGACCTCACCGAGTGGCTCGCCGGCTCGTCCGATGCGCCGGGCCTCGCGCAGGTGGGGTCGGCGACCATCCCCGCGATCGGCCCGGAGAAGGATGGACAGCGGCTCATCCTGATCTCGGCGCAGGACCCCGCCCTGCAGAACCGTGCGCCCGGCGTGTATCCGCTGAAGGCGACGTTCCGCAGCCCGTCCGCGACGTGGACGGCGACCAGCACCATGGTGATCCCGCGCACGGATGCGCCCACGACTCCGGTCGGGCTCGTGGTGCCCATCACCGCGGGTCCGCTCACGACGGGTCTGCTCACCGCCGATCAGCTCACCGCCCTCACCGCCCCGGACGGCGAGCTCACGAGCGAGCTCGACGCCGTCGACGGCACCGACGCCATCCTCGCCGTCGACCCCGCGATCCCCGCATCCATCCGCGTCCTCGGCACATCGGCGCCCGACTCCGCGACCGCATGGCTCGCTCAGCTGATGGGCTTGTCGAACGAGCGCTTCGCCCTGCAGTTCGGCGACGCGGACACCGCCCTGCAGACCCAGACCGGCCACACCGCGCTCCTCCAGCCCACGTCGCTGCAGGCGTACATGACCGCCGACGACTTCCTGCCCGTGCGCGGCCAGGCGAACCCGACGCCCACGCCGGGCGCGACGCCGGAGCCGACGCATACCTCGCAACCCGGGCAGCCGACCTATCCCGATCTCGCCGCCCTGACCGACATCGGGCCGCATCAGCGCGGTGCGGTGTACTGGCCGTTCTCCGGCACGGCGGGCCCGCGCGACATCGGTGCACTCGGCAAGCTCTCGGCGGGCGGAGACGCCTCGCTCACGCTCGTGGGATCGACCTCGACCGCAGGCGGTGCGAACGGCGGTGCGGTGATCGCGCGCGGCACGGCGGCGGGGGCGGCGATTCTCGTCTACGATTCGGCCGTCTCGACCGCGCTGCGCGCCGCGTCCGTCGAAGACGATGCTGCGTTGAGCGGTGCGCCCCTCAGCGCGGCGGCCGCCTATCTCACCCTGGCGACCGCGAAGACCGGCGGTGCACCGCTGCTCGTCGCCGTGGACCGCGCGACGGAGCGCTCGTCGATCGGCCTGAGCGGCGTGGTGGGGGCGATGGCCCGCCTGCCGGGAATCCGCTCGGCCACGCTCGCGGAGCTCGCAGGTGCACGTCCCGTCTCGGTGTCGGTGACCGAGGTGGCGACACGCGAGGATCGGGTCGCCGCGATCGGGCGGCTCGAGGACGACGCGCGCGACCTCACCTCGTTCTCGTCGATCCTGAACGACCCGACCGTCCTCACCGGTCCGCAGCGGGCTGAGATCCTCCAGCTGCTCGGTGGGGGATGGATCGGCCGCGGCGCCGCGTGGAAGACGGCTGTCACCGCGCACGAGAAGGCTGCCGTCGCCACGCTCGGTGCGGTCAGCATCGCCCCGACCAGCTCTGTCAACCTCGTGGGCAGCGCCGCGCCCCTGCGCTTCTGGGTGCGCAACGACCTCCCCTGGCCCGTCAACGTGGAGCTCATCGCCCAACCCGACGACCTGCGGCTCGAGGTCGAGCAGACGACGAAGGTCGTCGCCCAGCCGTCGAGCAATACGCGCACCGAGGTGCCTGTCCGCGCCAAGATCGGCAACGGCGAGGTCACCATAACCCTGCACCTGGAGAGTCCGACCGGCGTCCTCCTCGGCGGCCCGCAGAGCGTGGACGTCAACGTGCGCGCCGACTGGGAGGTGGCCGGCCTCTGGATCATGGGGGTCCTCGTCGGCGCCTTCCTGATCCTGGGCCTGATCCGCACGATCGTGGCGCGGCGACGCCGGTCCCGAGCGGTGGATGCCGCTCCCGATGCGGACCCGGATGCGACTTCCGAGGCAGCCGAGGCCGAACCGGGCGAACACGCCGGCGTCGGCGAGAGGACGCGCGAGTGAGCGGCATCGGTCGCGCGAGCGTCATGATCGGCGCGGGCACGATCGTGTCGAGACTGACCGGGTTCCTCCGCAACATCGCACTCGTCGCCGTGCTCTCGTCGGTCGGTGCGGCCGGTGACGCGTTCACGGTGGCCAATCAGCTCCCCAACAACATCTACGCGGTGATCTCGACCGGTCTGCTCACCGCCGTGATCGTCCCGCAGATCGTGCGAGCGGGCACGCACGCGGATGGTGGCCGCGCCTTCATCTCGAAGCTGTTCACGCTCGGAACCGTCGTACTGCTCGTCACGACCGCCGCAGCCGTCGCACTCGCGCCCTGGCTCGTCCAGCTCTACGCGGAGAAGTTCTCCGCCGACCAGCTGGCCCTCGCAACGGCATTCGCGTACTGGTGCCTGCCGCAGATCCTGTTCTACGGCCTCTACGCGCTCCTCGGTGAGATCCTGAACGCGCGCAAGGTGTTCGGGCCGTTCACGTGGGCTCCCATCATCAACAACGTCGTCTCGATCGCCGGCTTCGTCGCCTTCCTGTTCGTCTTCGGCGGCCCGCGACCCCAGGTCTCGGAGTGGACGCCGCCCATGATCGCGGTCCTCGGGGGAACCGCGACACTGGGGATCGTGGTCCAGGCGGGCGTGCTGCTGCTCTTCTGGCGCCGCGCGGGCCTGCACGTGCGGCCGGACTTCCGCTGGCGGGGTGTCGGTCTGCGCCATGTCGGCAGGCTCGCGGGCTGGACGTTCCTGATGATGCTCGCCGGTCAGCTGGCCGGCGTCGTCCAGTCGCGCGTGATCTCGCCGGCCTCCGGTGACAATCCTGCACAGTTCGCTTCCGCGAACGCATGGCTGCTCTTCATGCTGCCGTACTCGATCATCGTGCTGTCGATCGGGACGCCGTACTTCACGCGGCTGAGCGAACACGCGACCGCCGGTCGCGACGAGGATGTGCGAACCGACGTCGGCCGCAGCATCCGCACCCTCGGCGTGTTCATCGTCATCGCCACGGCAGCGCTGGCAGTGGCAGCCGTCCCCGCCTCGCGGATCTTCACGACGAAACCCGAGCAGGCGGTCCAGGTCGCCCCGGTGCTCCTGTGCTTCCTCGTGAGCCTCATCCCGCTGGCGGTCCTCTTCGTCGTGCAGCGGACGTTCTACGCCTACAACGACACCCGCACGCCCTTCTTCTTCACGCTCGTGCAGGCCGCCCTCGTCGTGATCACGGCGCTGATCGCGGGCGCGACGCTGCCCCTCTCGCAGCTCGCAGCCGGGGTCGCGCTCGGTCAGTCGTTCGCCAGCATCGTTCAGGTGGTGATCGCGACCTGGTTGCTGCATCGCCGACTCGGCGGCATCCAGACGGTCTCTTGGGTGCTGGCTCTCGGACGATTCGCTCTCGCCGCGGTCCCCGCCGCCGCCGCGGGCTGGCTGGTCTTCGAGGCGACGGGCGGCATCGGAGGATGGATGGTCGCCGACCGGTGGCTCGGTGCGGTCGGCGCCGCGCTCATCGGCGTCGTCTGCGTCGTGGTGTATGTGGTGGTCCTCGCCCTGCTCCGAGCTCCCGAGCTCGGCCCCGCGCTGCAGACGGTGCGCCGACTCATCCGTCGCTGACCCCGTCGCCGATCCCGCGGGGACGCCCTCCTTCGCGTACCCAACTCAGGAGATCCGTATCCGCGCGCTCCGAAGGACCCCGGAAAACCGGGCATCACCTTCGCCGGCCCGCCCGCCACTCCTGCGTTGGGTACGCGGCCACGACCGACACCCAGCGAACGAGCGACAGAGGCGGAGCCGGATGCCTCGTCCCGCCGCTGGTCGGGCCTGGCGGGCGACGCCCGAAGGGCGCCGCGGGAAGCGGCGGGCCGAGGCATCCGGCGCAGCCGCAGCCGCGGCACGCGCTGCCCAGCCCCCTGCCCCGTTGACCCCCGCCCCGCCCGCCACCCGTCGCGCGGAATGCCGCGCGGTTACGATGTGTTGAAGCATCCGGACGGTGGCAAACCGCCCGCTACGAGTGGAGAGAACGTGCGTCAGCTCATCATCATCGGCTCCGGCCCCGCGGGCTACACAGCTGCGATCTACGCGGCTCGGGCGAACCTGGCGCCTCTCGTGATCGCCAGTTCCGTCGAGGCGGGCGGCGAGCTGATGAACACCACCGAGGTGGAGAACTTCCCGGGCTTCCCCGAGGGCGTTCAGGGCCCCGACCTCATGACGAAGATGCAGGAGCAGGCCGAGAAGTTCGGCGCCGAGATCGTGTACGACGACGTCGTGAACCTCGATCTCGCCGGTGCGACCAAGACGGTGACTCTCGGCAGCGGCCGTGTGGAGGAGTCCGACGCGCTGATCTTCGCGACGGGCTCGGCGTACCGCAGGATCGGCATCGAGGGCGAGGATCGGCTGTCCGGCCGCGGCGTCTCGTGGTGCGCGACGTGCGACGGGTTCTTCTTCCGCGAGCGGACGATCGCCGTGGTCGGCGGGGGCGACTCTGCGATGGAGGAGGCCACGTTCCTGACGCGGTTCGCGTCGAAGGTGTACGTCATCCACCGCCGTGGCGAGCTGCGCGCGTCGAAGATCATGCAGGAGCGCGCGTTCGCGAACGAGAAGATCGAGTTCGTGTGGAACAGCGAGGTCGTGGACGTCCTCGGAGAGGATGCCGTGACCGGCGTCGTGCTCGAGTCGACCGTCGACGGCACCCGCAGCGAGCTCGCGCTCGACGGCCTGTTCGTCGCGATCGGCAACGACCCACGTACCCACCTCGTCCACGACAAGCTCGATCTGACCCCGGAGGGCACGATCTGGGTGGACGGACGCTCCTCGCGCACGTCTGTCCGTGGCGTCTTCGCAGCGGGCGACGTGATCGACCCCACCTACCGCCAGGCCGTGACGGCCGCGGGGTCGGGAACGGTGGCAGCGCTCGACGCGGAGCACTTCCTGGCCGCCCTCGGCGAGGCCGGCGCTCCGGAGGTGGACGCGGACGAGATCGGCGGACGCCCCGAGGCCGACCGCGCGAGCGCGGCCTAGGAACATTTCCCGCCGCACCGGCGTTTCATCGATCGAGAGACTTCAGACAAGGAGACACACATGACCGCCAAGGCGACAACCTCCGCCACGTGGGACCAGGACGTGCTGCAGGCGAAGGGCCCCGTGCTCGTGGACTTCTGGGCCGAGTGGTGCGGACCGTGCCGTATGGTCGCGCCTGTCCTCGACCAGATCCAGTCGGAGAACCCCGACAAGATCACGATCCTCAAGCTCAACGTCGACGAGAACCCCGACCTCGCGATGAAGTACCAGATCACGTCGATCCCGGCGATGAAGGTCTTCGACGGCGGTGAGGTCAAGACGACCATCATCGGCGCCAAGCCGAAGTTCGCGCTCGAGCAGGACCTGGCCGCGTTCATCGGCTGATCTGCCGGCTCCGTCGGACCTCGAGAACCCTGCGATCCTCCGGGATGGCGGGGTTTTCGCGTATCCGGAGCGCGGCCGCGAAAGATTTCGTCCGACAGATTCGGCCCGATGTGTCGATCCGGGCGCTTCCCGTTCGACGTATCGGATGAGAGGGTCGAACGGGACCCGCCGAATGAGGAGACCGACATGCGTTACATGATGATCATGCACGTGGATGCCGCTGTCGCGGCCGCACCGATGCCGATCGACATGGCCGAGGCCGTCGCGATGATGGGGCGCTACAACGAGGAGATGCAGAAGGCGGGCGTCTTCCTGGGCGCCGAAGGGCTGTCACCCGCGGACGAGGGGTTCCGCGTGGACTTCGACAGCGCCCCGCCTGTCGTGACCGACGGTCCGTTCGCGGAGGCCGCCGAGGTGTTCAACGGCTTCTGGATCATCGAGGTCGCGAGCCGCGACGAGGCCGAGCACTGGGCGCGGAAGTGCCCGCTCGGACCGGGGACCGCGCTCGAAGTGCGCCGCATCAACGACCTGTCCGACTTCAGCGAGCTCGGACCGGACAACGAGTGGGTGAAGAAGGAGCAGGAGTGGCGCGCCGCCCACGAGTGAGCCGCGCCCTCGGTTCAGGACGCGTCGGCACGCACCACCGCATCCCAGCGGCGGTGCGTGTTGGCGTCGCCCAGCAGCCGCCAGACAGCGGGTGTGAGCGGCGGGTATTCGAGGGCGATCTGCCGCAGCACGCGGTAGTGGCGAGCCGCCGTGGGCCGCTGGCCGCCGTTCGCGGCGATGTTCTCCGCTCGCAGGGTGAAGACCACGAGCTCGTCGACGCTCGGCAGGTCTTCCATGAAGTCCCACGGGTCTTCGCCACCCCGCAGGCGCTCGTGGACGAGCACGGCCAGCTCGTCGGCGGCCTCCGCGCGGAGGAGCTCGAGGCTCGCACGACGGCGCGGACGCACGTCGCGCGGGTCGCTCGGCTCGGCGCTGCTCATCCATCCAGCCTAAGCGAGCCCCCGGACGGCGGGGGGCGTCCGGCGGCGCGTCGCCGGGGTCGCGGATGACGGCGGACGAGGCATCCCGCGGCGCCGTCGAAGCCGTGTGGCGGTCCGAATCCCGGCGGATCGTGGCGGGACTCACGCGCATCACCGGTGACTTCGGCTGGGCCGAGGATCTCGCTCAGGAGGCCCTCGTCGAGGCGCTCGCGAGCTGGCCGGCATCCGGCATTCCGGACAATCCGGGCGCGTGGCTCCTCGCCGTGGGCCGTCGCCGGGCCGTGGACGGATGGCGGCGCCGGGAGCGGCTCGCTCAGCGCGAGGGTCTGCTCGCGCACGACGCGCGGATCGCGGAGGGCGCGAACCCCGTCGAGGATGCCGCGGACCCGGACGACATCGACGACGACGTGCTCCGGCTCGTGTTCGTCGCCTGCCATCCCCTCCTCCCCCCGCAGGCGCGCCTCGCCCTGACGCTGCGGACCGTGGCCGGCCTCACCACGGAGCAGATCGCACGGGTCCTCCTCATGACGGTCCCGACCGTCCAGCAGCGCATCGTGCGGGCCAAGCGCGCTCTCGCCGAGGCGGGGGTCCCGTTCGAGGTGCCCGATCGCACCGAGCGCCCCGCGCGGTTGGCGAGCGTGCTCCACGTCGTGTACCTCCTGTTCACGGAGGGCTACTCGCCGGCGGCGGGCGACCATCCGATCCGCCCGGAGGTCGCGCGTGAGGCGGTGCGCCTCGCGCGGGTCCTCGCCGCGCTCGCGCCGGGCGACACCGAGGTCCGCGCGCTCATCGCGCTCATGGAGTTCCAGTCCTCTCGCTTCGCCACCCGGACCGATGCCGGGGGGTTGCCGGTGCTCCTCGCCGACCAGAATCGCTCCCGCTGGGACAGATCCGCGATTGTGCGTGGTCGTGCCGCGCTCGACCACGCGCGACGCGGCGAGTCGGGCCTCGGCTATTACGGGCTCCAGGCCGCGATCGCCGAGGTCCATTCCACCGCGCCGACGTTCGCCGACACCGATTGGGCCCTGATCGTTCGGCTCTACGACGCTCTGCTCCGACTCGCCCCCTCACCGGTGGTCCGGCTCAACCGTGCGGTGGCCGTGTCGATGGCCGATACCCCCGAGAGCGCGCTGCCCCTCGTCGATGAACTGGACGGGGAGCTGGCGGGCTTCCGTCCGTACCACGCCGTGAGAGCCGAGCTGCTCGAGCGCGTGGGACGGACGGCGGATGCGGTGGCCGCCTTCGAGCGCGCGGCGTCGCTTCCCGGCAATGCCGCGGAGGCGATCGCTCTGCGGAGGCGTGCCGCCCTGCTCCGCGACGAATCCTGACGAGATCTCGGCGGTCTCAGCGGGTGGTTCCGAAGTCGGATTCGCCGAGCTCGCCGAGGATCCTGTTGAGATCCTGGATGGTGGCGAAATCGATCATGACCTGGCCTTTTCTTGCACCCAGCGTCACTCTGACCTTGGTGTTGAGGCGGTCACCCAGGCGATCGGCGACTTCGTCCAGGTAGGCGCGCCGCGCACCTGCCTTGGGAACGACGCGTCGACCGCCGGCGCTCCCGCCCGCCTTCGCCGCCGCTTCCGCCGCCCGGACCGAGAGGTCCTCGTTGACGATCTTGTCGGCCAGCCGCTGCATGGCCTCGACATCGTCCAGCGACAGGATGGCGCGCGCGTGGCCGGCACTCAGAACACCGGCCGCGACCCTCTGCTGCACGGGCATCGGCAGCTTCAGCAGCCGGATCGTGTTGCTGATCTGGGGACGCGAGCGACCGATGCGGGTCGCGAGCTCCTCCTGGGTGATGCCGAAGTCCTCGAGGAGCTGCAGATAGGCGGATGCCTCTTCCAGCGGATTCAGCTCGGAGCGGTGCAGGTTCTCGAGGAGGGCGTCGCGCAGGAGGTGCTCGTCGGCGGTGTCGCGCACGACGGCGGGGATGGACGCCAGTCCCGCCTCGCGCGCTGCGCGCGTGCGGCGCTCCCCCATGATGAGCTCGAACGTGCCGTCGCCCGTCTCGCGCACCACGACGGGCTGCAGGACCCCGAATTCGCGGACGCTGTGGACGAGCTCCGCCAGATCCTCGGGGTCGAAGACGCTGCGGGGCTGACGTGGGTTCGGCACGATCGCGTGCGGGTCGATCTGCACGAGCCGCGCACCAGGGACGGCGACGAGCTGGGCGTCGGCGTCGCTCGGTGTGCCGGGCTCGGCGCGCGCGCCATCCGGCGTCCGCCCCTGACCGCCGGGGAAGAACACGTCGACAGGCCGCTCGGCGGCCTCCGTGGTCGGGATGAGTGCTCCGATGCCGCGTCCGAGGCCCGTGCGCTTGGCCGCCATCAGCTCTCCCCTTCGCTGTCAGGCGCGGTCTCGCGCCGGATGATCTCCACCGCAGCCTCGCGATAGGCGACGGCACCCGCAGACTGCCCATCGTAGGCGATCACCGTCTGGCCGAAGCTCGGCGCCTCCGACACGCGGACGGATCGCGGAATGACCGTGGCCAGCACCTCGTCCGGGAAGTGCTGGCGAACCTCGTCTGCGACCTGCTGCGCGAGGCGCGTGCGACCGTCGTACATGGTGAGCAGGATCGTCGACACATGGAGCCGCGGGTTGAGGTGCTTCTGGATCATGCTCACGTTCCCGAGGAGCTGGCTGAGCCCCTCCAGGGCGTAGTACTCGCACTGGATCGGGATCAGAACCTCGCTCGCCGCCGTGAATGCATTGATGGTGAGCAGTCCCAGCGACGGGGGGCAGTCGATGATGACGAAATCCGGCCGATGGGGCGCCGACTCCAGGTAGCCGTCCAGGGCCGTCCGCAGCCGATGCTCCCTCGCCACCTGGGATACGAGCTCGATCTCGGCGCCGGCGAGGTGGATCGTGCTCGGCGCGCACAGGAGGAGTTCGGACTCCGGACTCGTCTGCACGACGTCGGCGAGCGCGAAGTCGTCGATCAGCACGTCGTAGATGCTCGGGGTGTCGGCGGTGTGCGGCACACCGAGCGCGGTTGAGGCGTTGCCTTGCGGATCGAGATCGATCACCAGTACGCGCGCCCCCACCGCCGCCAGGGCGGCTGCCAGGTTCACGACGGACGTCGTCTTTCCGACCCCACCCTTCTGGTTCGAGACCGTGACGACGCGGGTCGTTCCACTGAGCGTGACGTCCACGTTCTCCAGTGCGCGGCGACGAGCGGAGAGGTCGGCGAGTTCGCGAGCGATGGGGCTGTCATCGAGAGGATCGGATGCCGTGTGCTCCGAGTTCTCGGACTGTTTCACGTGAAACACACTTCCTGTCGGGGGGCGGCCGGGCTCTCCTTCCACTCTAGCCGCGGCGTGCGCGACCGACCTCTCGCCGAGAGCCCGGGAGAGGGGTGTTTCACGTGAAACAGCCACCGGACGAGACGGGGGAGGAGGCAACGCCGGCGTCCCTGTAAGAGTTGCATACGTTGCCACGCGGGCCGGAGTTCAACAAACACGTCGCGCCCTCACGCCCAGGTGACGCGAGCTCCGCTTCGGCGTGACGGACGCGGCGCTCCTGATCCTCGTTTCACGTGAAACATCGAGGTATCGCGGGCGCCTCGGTCGGGTGGACGAGCGACCGATTGACCCCGGCCACGACAGATCCTCGCCGGGCCGACGAGCATGCCGACGACTCGCCGGTCGTCGCCTTGGAGCCGAGGCTCGCGCAGCGCACGCGTGCGAGCCGTCCCGTCCAGAGGGTGCCGGAGCTCGGTTTCACGTGAAGCAAGCGCCCCTCGCGGACGCTGCGGCATCGGCTGCGGACGACCCGACTGACGCCGAACACGCAATCCGCCGCGCGAAGCGGCCACCGTTGCGTGTGAGTCGTCGGCCGTCGCCGTGGTGTACGGAGATGCCACGGCGCAAAGAAGAGGCCGCGCACCCATCGCGTCCGCACCACTCGGGACGGGGAACGAGTCTCCCACCGACGGCGCGTCGACCGAGTCGAGTGGACGCCACCCCGGGCATCCCCGCCCGGGCAGGCGACCGCCGTGGCGCGACGAAGTCGCCCGATCCCACTCTCGCCGCCACGCCCCGAGAGAGCGGCCGGTCCATGCAACACGTGGGGTGGCGAGTGCACCTCGTGCCGGCCCCGCGCTCTCCTGCGCTGTGATCGTCGCGCGACGGCAATCCTGCTGCCACACCTCGAGCACCCGTCCCCCGGTCGCGCACCGCGGGACGTTCCGCACCTCCCAGGAATCCGCGGCACCTCGCAAAGGCCTCCGCCGAAGTGGCGTCCACACGGAACGGCATCCCCTGTCCACCCCCGTCTCGTCAGCCGGGGCCTGGATGTTTCACGTGAAACGTCAGCCGCGAACGCGCGCCCTCACCACGCGGGTCGGCTCCGGAAGAATCCGTTCGCCGATCAACTCGACCCTGATGTCGGACAGACGGAAGCGTCGGATCTGCTTCTCCGCCGCATCGATCTCGGCCGGCGCACCCGCACCCTTCAGCAGCACCAACTCACCGCCGTCTCGCACCAGCGGGGCAGTGAGGGGGATGAGGGTCCGGAGTGCGCTGACGGCTCGTGCGGTCACGGTGTCGAAGACGGCGCCGCCCTTCCACTCCTCGGCGCGAGCACGAACGACCTGGACGTTGGACAGCCCCAGGGACGCCACCTGCTCCGTCAACCAGTTCACCCTGCGCTCCATCGGTTCGATGAGCGTCCACTCCACGTCCGGACGGGCGATCGCGAGCACGAGTCCCGGCAGACCCGCCCCGGAGCCGACGTCGGCCGCACTGCCCTCGAACAGCGGGGCCACGATCGCGCTGTTGAGCACGTGGCGGGACCAGAGCCGAGGACGCTCCAGCGGACCGATCAGTCCGCGCTCTTCGCCGTGCTCGGCAAGTGCAGCGGTGAAGCGACGCGCGACGTCGATGCGGTCTCCGAAGACCGTCACCGCTTCGCTCGGCTCAGGCTCGAGGGCGTTCTCGCCGGCGTGTTCGCTCATCGATGTTTCACGTGAAACGTCAGGAGCGGCGGATCACCGTGTGGCGGTCCGCGGCCTCGCCGTACGACTCCGACACGAACCCGCGAGCGGCGACGATGTCGTGCACCAGCTTGCGCTCGTAGCTGGACATGGCCGGGAGAGATGCCTGCGACGCGCCGCCCTCGAGTCGGACGATGGCGCGGTCGACGAGCTGCTCGAGCTCCTGCTGGCGCGCGTCCCGGGAACCACCGATGTCGAGGATCAGCCTCGAGAAGCGGCCGGTGCGGTTCTGGACCGCGAGGCGCGTGAGCTCCTGCACCGCCTGGACGGTGTCGGGGTCGGAGAGCAGGGACAGCGAGTCCTCATCGCCCGATGCCTCGACCGAGACGTAGGCCCGGCCACCGCGCACATCCAGTGCGAGGTCTCCGTCGATGTCAGCGATGTCGAGAAGGCCCTCCAGGAAGTCCGCGGCGATGTCGCCTTCCTGCTCGAGCTGCTCGACCGTGCTCTCACGGTCGCTGGTCTCCTCCGGGGAGGTGGTCTCAGGCGTGGTCATCATGATCCTCTGCGTCGGATGTCAGGACTGCGAAGGTGCCGAGTCGCCGGGCTTCCCCGGGGGCCGACCGGCGGTCGGGTTCTGCTTGCTCGTGGACTGCTTCTTGGCGCGCTGCTTGCTCACGGGCTGCTGACGCTTGGGAGCCGCGGCGCGGGCGGCCTCCGCCTCCTCCAGGAGGCGCTGCTGCTCGGCCTGGTACTTCTCCATCGGCACGATCTTGCCGTTCGCGTCGATGGCCTTGCCCTTGCGGGCCAGGCGCTCCTCGCGTTCCTTCGCCGCCTGCGAGCCCGGAGTCGGGAGATTGCGGATGACCAGGAACTGCTGCACCGCCGTCCACAGGTTGCTCGTGAACCAGTAGATGACCACACCGAGCGGGAAGAAGACGCCGGAGAAGACGAAGGCGAACGGCAGGATGTACAGCATGACGCGCTGCAGCTGGTAAGCCTGCCCCTGCTTGGCCTCGGGGGACAGGTTCTTCGAGACGATCTGGAGCTGCGTGAAGAACTGCGACGCGATCATCAGCACGACCAGGGTCACCATGATCGCGACGGTCGCCTCCCAACCGGCGGGCTTGAAGTTGATCGTGTCGACCAGCGACTCGTGCAGCGAGGCGACACCGAACAGCTTGGCGTCGTAGAACTCCTTGGTGAGGTCGGGGGTGAGCCAGAACACCCCGCCGTGCCCGGCCACCGCGTTCGTCTTGATGGAGGAGAGCACGCTGTAGAGCGAGAAGAAGACCGGCATCTGGATCAGCAGCGGCAGACAGCCCGACACGGGCGATGTGCCGTTCTTCTTGTACAGCGCCATCGTCTCGCGGCTCATCGCCTCGCGAGACAGCTGATCGCGCTTGCCTTTGTACTTCTCCTGGATTTTCCGCAGTTCAGGAGCGATTTCCATCATCTTGCGCTGGCTCTTGATCTGCCGCACGAAGATGGGGATCAGCGCGGAGCGCACCACGATGACGAGGCCGACGATCGAGAGCACCCAGGTGATGCCCTCCGCGGCTCCCATCCCCAGGAAGGTGAAGATCGCGTGCCACGCGACCAGGAGGAACTCGACCACCCATTTGAGTGGCCAGAGGATGATTCCGATGATGTCCGGCACGGATCAGTCCTTTCTCAGGGGCACGACGAAACCGTGCGGAGTCAGCTCGTGACGGAAGTCCCGGTGGAGCGGCACGTCGTCGACACCGCCGGCGGCCCAGGGGTGGCACCGGGCGATCCGGGCGGCGGCCATCGCCGCGCCCTTGATGGCGCCGTGCTGCTGGACGGCGCCGACGGCGTACGCCGAGCACGATGGGTAGTAGCGGCACACGTCGCCGTACGTGTGCGAGATCGTCGCTCGGTAGCCGTGCAGCAGCGCGAGCAGCGCGTTCCGGGGGAGCAGAGGCACAGAACGCCCGAGTGACGAGGCCTCGAAGTGTCCCTCGCCGACAGATGCCATCGGGAGAGTCGCACTGCTCATGCAGCCCTCCGGGCCAGACACCGGACCACTTCGGAGCGGAGTTCCTGGAAGTCGGTCGCGGCGGATCCGGGAAGCGCGCGGATCACCACGTCCGCACCGCTGCGGATGCCGGGGAGGGCTCCAGCGCACACCGCCTTGAGCCGACGACGCACGGAGTTGCGGTCCACGGCATGACCGACCTGCTTGCTCACGATGAATCCGAATCGGGCCGCGCGGTCCTCGCCGGACTGGACGACGTAGGTCACCGTATGCGGACCGGCGCACCGGTCACCCCGACGGACGACGGCCTTGTAATCCGCTCCGCGGGTCAATCGATTCGGCCTCGCGAGCACCGGATCGGCTCAGGCCGAGAGCTCGGTGCGGCCCTTGGCGCGACGGGCCGAGAGGATGGCGCGGCCGGCACGCGTGTGCATGCGGGCACGGAAGCCGTGCTTCTTGGCCCGGCGGCGGTTGTTGGGCTGGAACGTGCGCTTGCTCATGGGATCACTCCGGATCAGGTTTCACGGGTCGCTGCACCCGGGGACGAGGAATGGGACGATGCCGCGAGGGCATAAGTCAACCGACTAAGGCTACGTCGTGTGACGGGATATCTCAAACCGGAAGGAATCGGAACCGGCATTATCCACAAACGCGTCTCGAGGCCTGGCAGTGACACGCCGCCCGGTCCTACAGTGGAGTTTGCTCCCGAGGCGGCTCCTGGCTAGCGTGACTCGGACAGTTTTCCACAGTCCGGCGTGAGTTCTTCGTCGCTCGTGACGAGTACACCCCGGGAGGGACATGGCACAGCAGGACATCCCCGATGTGCCGATCTGGACCGCGGTGCTCCGATTGCTCGACGTCGACGATCGGATCACGCCGCAGATGCGCGGATTCCTCAATCTCGCCGTTCCCCAGGGGATCATGGGCGGCATCCTCTATCTCGACGTCCCGAACGACCTGACGGCCGCGCAGATCCACAAGCGGATGCGGGCGCCCGTGATGGAGGCCCTCGAGCACTCCGGCGACGAGGTGACCTCGTTCCGGGTCGTGGTGAACCCCGAGTTGACCGACGCGCATCTCACGGCGGCGATCCCCACGCAGAGCGCATCCGCCCCCGCCCCGGCGCCCGCCCCCGTGGAAGAGATCGTCGAGACGCCGTCCCCGGCGCGCAACGACACGCGGCTCAACCCCAAGTACAGCTTCGACAGCTTCGTCATCGGCCAGTCCAACCGCTTCGCGCACGCCGCGGCGGTCGCCGTGGCCGAGGCACCCGCGAAGGCCTACAATCCCCTGTTCATCTACGGTGACTCCGGGCTCGGCAAGACCCACCTCCTCCACGCCATCGGCGACTACGCGCAGAGCCTGTACACCGGCATCCGCGTCCGATACGTCTCGAGCGAGGAGTTCACGAACGACTTCATCAACTCGATCGCGAACAACCGCGGTTCGGCATTCCAGGCGCGCTATCGCGACGTCGACATCCTCCTGATCGACGACATCCAGTTCCTGCAGGGCCGGGCCGAGACGCAGGAAGCCTTCTTCCACACCTTCAACACGCTGCACGACCACGACAAGCAGGTCGTCATCACGAGTGATGTGCCGCCCAAGCACCTGACCGGCTTCGAGGACAGGATGCGCAGCCGCTTCGAGTGGGGCCTGATCACCGACGTCCAGGCTCCCGACCTCGAGACCCGCATCGCGATCCTCCGCAAGAAGGCGCAGAGCGAGCGTCTTCAGATCCCCGACGAAGTCCTGGAGTACATCGCGACCGTCGTCTCCTCCAACATCCGCGAGCTGGAAGGGGCGCTGATCCGGGTGTCCGCCTTCGCGAGCCTCAATCGGTCGACGCTCGACATGTCGCTCGCCCAGACGGTCCTACGCGACATCATCGACCAGGACGACGCCAACGTCATCTCGCCGACGGACATCATCACGGCCACCGCGCAGTACTTCAAGCTCTCGGTCGACGATCTGTACGGTTCCAGTCGTTCGCAGGCCGTCGCGATCGCCCGGCAGATCGCCATGTACCTGTGCCGGGAGCGGACCAGCCTGTCGCTGCCGAAGATCGGCCAGCTCTTCGGCAATCGCGATCACACGACCGTGATGTACGCGTACAAGAAGATCAGCGATCTCATGAAGGAGCGCCGGTCGATCTACAACCAGGTGACGGAGATCACCACTCTTCTCGGCCGCGCCGCGCGCTGACCCGCCTGCTGCCGCGGCCGTCCCGCACCCCACAGCGTTGTCCACAGGGACGGATGCCGCGTGCCGCACGCGTCGTGCGACGGAATATGCCCATTCCGTGCTTGACAGACCTCGCGGGGATGCCTGATCATCCGGAATCCCACAGTGTGGATAACTTGTGGAAAACCCTCCGACACGCCGGAATCGCTGTGAACGGGGAGCGGATGCCTGTGGATAGATGTCTCGTCGCCGTCCGGTCGCCTCGACCTTCGGCAGGGATCCCTCCTCAGCCGGTCCACATCTCACAGCGATGTAGTTCCGGTGCGCGGACAGCGATCCACCGAGTTATCCACAGTTCCCACAGCGGTTAAGAAGATGACAGATATCCATCGAAGAGAACATCATCCGATCACCTCGACGGTCCAGGCTGTGGGCAACCCGTCGCGGCAGAGAGGGCAGTGGCAACTGCGGCGGCGGGCACTAGCATGAGAAAGCCCACGCCCATGTCAAGGGAGCGCAAGTGAAGTTCCACGTCAACCGCGATGTGTTCAGCGAGGCCGTCTCGTTCGTCGTGAAGCTCCTCCCGCAGCGGAACCCGCAGCCGATCCTCGCCGGAGTGCTGATCGAGGCGACCGACGCCGGCCTCTCGCTGTCCGCCTTCGACTACGAAGCATCCGCCCGCACCACGATCGAGGCGACGGTCGACGAGCCGGGCACGATCCTCGTCCACGGTCGACTGCTCTCCGACATCGCCAGCCGCCTGCCGAACGCTCCCATCCAGGTCGAGGTCGAGGAGGACGGGGGCATCGCACTCACGTGCGGCTCCGCCCGATTCACCCTGTCGTCCATGCCGGTGCAGGAGTACCCCGCCATCCCCGAGGTCAGCGGCGATTCCGGGCTGGTGCCGGCCGACGACTTCGGGACGGCGATCTCGCAGGTCGCTTTCGCGGCATCGCGCGATGACGTCACCCCCGTGCTCACCGGTGTCCAGCTCGAGGTCACCGGCACGCAGTTGAGCCTCGTCGCCACAGACCGTTACCGCGTCGCGCTGCGGCAGATCCCGTGGGACGGCGGCGCGGCAGCCTCGGACGACGCGACGACCGCTCTCGTCCCCGCCCGCACCCTGACCGAGGTGGGCAAGACGTTCGCACACAGCGGCGACATCTCCATCTCCTTCTCCGGCTCGGGTGACCGCGAGATCATCGCCTTCACGTCGGCGAACAAGACCGTCACGTCGCTGCTGATCAAGGGCAACTTCCCGCCCGTCCGTCGGCTGTTCCCCGAGCAGACCGAGCACCACGCCGTGGTCAACACCGCCGATCTGGCCGAGGCCGTTCGACGCGTGTCGCTGGTCCTGGACCGCTCCGCGCCGCTGCGCTTCACGTTCACCGCCGAGGGCGTGTCGATGGACGCCTCCGGGACCGAGCAGGCGCGGGCGTCCGAATCCGTCGACGCCACGCTCGTCGGCGAGGACGTGACGCTCGGGCTCAACCCGCAGTACCTTCTGGAGGCGCTGTCGGCCGTCCGCAGCGAGTTCACGCGGATCACCTTCACCTCCAGCGACAACGCGAACAAGCTCAGCCCGGTGCTGATCACGCCGCAGACGTCGGTCGACAAGGCCGGCGAGGACTCCTTCCGTTATCTGCTCCAGCCGAACCTGCTCCTGCGCTGACCCGCTCCTCGCGCACGGGCCAGGGTCCGCCGTCCGCCCACCGGAATAGGGTGGCTGGGTGATCGTGGAGCAGCTGAGTCTCGTCGACTTCCGCAACTATGCGGTCGCCGACGTGGCACTGTCGGCTGGTCCCACGGTGTTCGTCGGACGGAACGGCCAGGGCAAGACGAATCTCGCAGAGGCGATCGCCTATTTCGCGACCCTCGGATCTCATCGGGTGTCCGGCGATGCGCCCATGGTGCGGGACGGGGCGGAGGCGGCGATCGTCCGCGCCCGGCTCGCGCACGGAGACCGTCGTGTGCTCCTCGAGGTCCAGGTCAACAAGCAGGGGTCCAACAAGGCGCGGGTGAACGGGGCTGCCGTCAAGCCCTCCGAGCTCCCGCGCTATGCGCAGGTCGTGCTGTTCGCGCCCGAGGACCTCCAGATCGTCCGCGGCGATCCGTCGGCCCGCCGTCGTTTCGTCGATCAGCTGCTCGTGCAGCGGACGCCGCGCCTCGCGGGCGTGCTCTCCGACTACGACCGGGTGCTCCGTCAGCGCAACGCGCTGCTGAAGTCGGCGCGCGCACGCGGCATCCGGGGCGACGCGCTGTCGACGCTCGACGTGTGGGACGAGAAGCTCGTGGCACTCGGTTCCCAGCTCATCGACGCGCGCGCCGCGCTGAGCGACGAACTGTCGACTCCGATGCGCCACGCCTACGCCGCGATCGCGGGCGACGACCATTCCCCGACCCTCGCGTGGTCGCTCTCGATCCGCGGCGCCGACCCGGACGACGAGACCGGTGCCGACGAGCTCGAGCCGGGGTCGTCTGCGGGGAGCACCGCCGACATGTTCCGCGCGGCGCTGGCCGCGCGACGTGCGGCGGAACTCGACCGCGGGCTGACCCTGGTCGGCCCGCATCGCGATGACCTCGTGCTGCGGGTGCGCGGGCTCCCCGTCAAGGGATACGCGTCGCACGGCGAGTCGTGGTCGGTCGCGCTGGCGCTGCGGCTCGCGTCGGCGGAGCTGCTGCGAGCCGAGTCGCGCGTGGGCGATCCGCTGCTGATCCTCGATGACGTGTTCGCCGAGCTCGACGCGGACCGCCGCGAGCGGCTGGCGGGGATCGCCGCCGGCTACGAGCAGGTCATCGTGACGGCAGCCGTGGAGGCCGACGTGCCTCGCGCGCTGCGCGCGCGGAGCGTCCGCGTCGAGGCGGGCACCATCGTCTCCCCGGCGCCCGTCGGCGAGGAGGCGGGAGCGGATGCCTGAGCCCGCAGACGTCCCCGAGACGATCGCGACGTACCTGCGCCTGCGCGGTCTGGAGCCCTCCGCCCGCGGCGCGCGCCGTCAGCGCCGGGTCGTGGACGACGACAACGCCCCCTTCGGTGCCGGCCGCGACCCGCACGGGATGGGGGACGTGCTCAAGGCGCTCACGAAGGACGCGGGCTGGGACCCCCAGCTCGCGCGGGAGGATCTCGTGCGCCAGTGGGACGAAGTGGCCGGGGAGGAGACGGCGCGGCACACCCGTCCGGTCGCCCTGACCGGAGGACTGCTCACCGTGCAGTGCGACTCCACCGCCTGGGCGAAGCAGCTCCAGTACATGCGCGGGCAGATCGTCACCGAGATCCTGCGCAGGTACCCCGAGGCGGGCGTCGAAGACATCCGTTTCGTCGGGCCGGACGTCCCCTCATGGAAATGGGGCCCCAGAGCCGTTCCAGGGCGTGGTCCGCGCGATACCTACGGTTGAACCACCTCCGGGATCATCCAGAGCAGTTTCAGGCCGCCACAGGGGCGTACATGCCGCCACGGAGGCAGTCTCCTTGATAGGATGGGAGTGCACCCAGCTGGATGATTCGGAGCGCTGCACACCTATGACGTCAGATACCCCAGAAAGCGTTCCCGAGGAACCCGCGAACACGCCCGAACCGACCTCACGGCCTGCCGCGACCCCTCACGGTGGCGAGTACGGGGCCGACGAGATCCAGGTGCTCGAAGGCCTGGAGGCCGTGCGCAAGCGCCCGGGCATGTACATCGGGTCGACGGGCGAGCGCGGCCTGCATCACCTGGTGCAGGAGATCGTCGACAACTCGGTCGACGAGGCCCTCGCGGGCTACTGCGACCACATCGACGTGACGATCCTCTCCGACGGCGGCATCCGCGTCATCGACAACGGGCGCGGCATCCCTGTCGACACGAACAAGGCGCAGGGTCGCTCCACGGTCGAGGTCGTGCTCACCGTCCTGCACGCCGGCGGCAAGTTCGGCGGCGGCGGGTACGCGGTGTCGGGTGGCCTCCACGGTGTCGGCTCATCCGTCGTCAACGCGCTGTCGACACGCCTCGAGGTCGAGGTTAAGAGGCAGGGGTACGTCTGGCGCCAGTCCTATCGCGACGGCGGTACTCCGCTCGCCCCCCTCGAACGCGGGGAGGAGAGCGACCAGACCGGCACGACGATCACGTTCTGGCCCGACGACACCATCTTCGACACGGTCGACTTCGACTACGAGACGCTGCGCTCCCGATTCCAGCAGACCGCGTTCCTCAACAAGGGCCTGCGGATCAGCCTGGTCGACGAGCGACCCGCCGCCGCGTTCGCGGACGACCTCGACGGCCAGACCGTGCTGCAGCAGCGGAACGACAGCTTCCTCTACGAGCGGGGCCTCGTCGACTACGTCGAGTACCTCAACAAGGTGCGCAAGACCGATGTGGTCAACGAGGAGATCATCGACTTCGAGTCGGAGGACACCGAGCGCAAGATCGCACTCGAGGTCGCCATGCAGTGGACCACGAGCTACACCGAGAACGTGTTCACCTTCGCGAACAACATCAACACGCACGAGGGCGGCACGCACGAGGAGGGCTTCCGCGCGGCGCTCACCACGCTCGTGAACCGCTATGCGCGCGCGAACAACCTGCTCAAGGAGAAGGACGAGAACCTCTCCGGCGACGACATCCGCGAGGGACTCACCGCGGTGATCTCGGTCAAGCTCTCCGAGCCTCAGTTCGAGGGCCAGACCAAGACGAAGCTCGGCAACACCGAGGCCAAGGCCTTCGTGCAGAAGGTCGTCGGCGACAGACTGGGCGACTGGTTCGACCGGAACCCGGCGCAGGCGAAGAACATCATCCGCAAGTCGATCGATGCGGCAACGGCCCGGCTCGCCGCGCGCAAGGCGCGTGAGACGGCGCGGCGAAAGAGCGTGTTCGAGTCGGCATCCATGCCCGACAAGCTCAAGGACTGCACGAGCAAGGATCCGTCGATCAGCGAGATCTTCCTCGTGGAGGGGGATTCCGCCGGCGGCTCGGCCGTGCAGGGTCGCGACCCGCACACGCAGGCGATCCTGGCGCTGCGCGGCAAGATCCTGAACGTCGAGCGTGCGCGACTCGACCGGGCCCTCGGCAACAACGAGATCCAGGCGATGATCCAGGCGTTCGGGACGGGCATCGGCGAGGACTTCGCGATCGACAAGGCGCGGTACCACAAGATCGTGCTGATGGCGGATGCCGATGTCGACGGGCAGCACATCACGACGCTGCTGCTCACCCTGCTGTTCCGCTACATGCGCGGTCTCATCGAAGCGGGCTTCGTCTACCTCGCGATGCCGCCGCTGTACCGCCTGAAGTGGTCCAACGCACCGCACGAGTACGTCTACAGCGACAAGGAGCGCGACGGACTGCTCGCCGAGGGTCTCGCGTCGGGCAAACGCATCCCGAAGGACAACAGCATCCAGCGATACAAGGGCCTGGGCGAGATGAACGCCAAGGAGCTGTGGGAGACCACGATGGATCCGACCACGCGCACGCTCCGGCAGGTGACCATCGACGACGCGGCCGCGGCGGACGAGATCTTCTCGGTCCTCATGGGCGAAGACGTCGAGTCGCGTCGCGGCTTCATCCAGCGCAACGCGAAAGACGTGCGCTTCCTCGACATCTGATCCGTCTCGTCGCGGCCCGGCCGCGGATCGAGCGACAACGAGACGACACGAAGAGAGAATGACGAATGGCTGACGACGACCGCCCTACCGAGGCCGCGGAGCACAATCACGGGAAGATCGACCAGGTCGACCTCCAGGTGGAGATGCAGCGCAGCTACCTCGACTACGCGATGAGCGTCATCGTCGGGCGCGCGCTGCCCGACGTCCGCGACGGCCTCAAGCCCGTGCACCGCCGCGTGATCTACGCCATGTACGACGGCGGCTACCGTCCCGACAAGTCGTTCTCCAAGTGCGCGCGCGTCGTCGGCGAGGTGATGGGTCAGTACCACCCGCACGGCGACTCGGCGATCTACGACACCCTCGTCCGGCTCGTGCAGCCGTGGTCGCTGCGCTACCCGCTCGCCCTCGGCCAGGGGAACTTCGGCTCGCCCGGCAACCAGGGCGCCGCCGCGCCACGGTACACCGAGACGAAGATGGCTCCGCTCGCGCTCGAGATGGTGCGCGACATCGAAGAGGAGACCGTCGACTTCCAGGACAACTACGACGGCCAGACGCAGGAGCCCGTCGTCCTGCCGGCGCGGTTCCCGAACCTGCTGGTGAACGGGTCCGTGGGCATCGCGGTGGGCATGGCCACGAACATCCCGCCGCACAACCTGCGCGAGGTGGCCGCCGGAGCCCTGTGGGCGCTCGAGCACCCGGAAGCGACGCGCGAGGAGCTCTTCGAGGCGCTGGTCGAGCGCATCCCCGGTCCGGACTTCCCGACCGCCGCGCAGATCCTCGGCACGCGGGGCATCAAGGATGCCTATCGCACGGGCCGCGGGTCCATCACGATGCGCGCCGTCGTCAACGTCGAGGAGATCCAGGGCCGCACGTGCCTGGTGGTCACGGAGCTCCCGTACCAGGTGAACCCCGACAACGTCGCGGTGAAGATCCGCGACCTCGCCAGGGACGGCAAGATCTCCGGCATCGCCGACATCCGCGACGAGACGAGCGATCGCACCGGTCAGCGGCTCGTGGTCGTGCTCCGCCGGGATGCCGTCGCCAAGGTCGTGCTCAACAACCTGTACAAGCACACACAGCTGCAGGAGAACTTCGGCGCGAACATGCTCGCGATCGTGGATGGCGTGCCCCGCACGCTCGCGATCGACGGATTCATCTCGTACTGGGTCGAGCACCAGATCGAGGTCATCGTCCGGCGCACGCAGTATCGCCTGCGCAAGGCCGAGGAGCGCATGCACATCCTGCGCGGCTACCTCAAGGCGCTCGACGCGCTCGACGAGGTCATCGCGCTCATCCGCCGGTCGCCGACCGTCGACGAGGCCCGCGAAGGACTGAAGCAGCTCCTCGACATCGACGCCGATCAGGCTGACGCGATCCTGGCGCTGCAGCTTCGCCGTCTCGCCGCCCTCGAGCGCCAGAAGATCATGGATGAGGCCGCGGAGCTCGAGCTGCAGATCGCCGACTTCCGGGCGATCCTCGCGGACCCGAGCCGCCAGCGCTCCATCATCCGCGACGAGCTCACTGAGATCGTGGCGAAGTTCGGCGACGACCGCCGGACGCAGATCCTCCCGGGCTACGACGGCGACATGTCGATGGAGGACCTCATCCCCGAAGAGGAGATGGTGGTCACCGTCACGCGCGACGGCTACATCAAGCGCACGCGCAGCGACAACTACCGGTCGCAGCACCGCGGCGGCAAGGGCGTCAAGGGAGCGCAGCTGCGCGCGGACGACGTCGTCGAGCACTTCTTCGTCACGACGACCCATCACTGGCTGCTGTTCTTCACGACGAAGGGCCGGGTCTACCGCTCGAAGGCGTACGAGGTCCCCGAAGCGGGTCGCGACGCGAAGGGACAGCACGTCGCGAACCTCCTCGCGCTGCAGCCGGGCGAGGAGATCGCTCAGATCCTCGACATCCGCGACTACAGCGTCGCCACGTACCTCGTGCTCGCCACGCGCGACGGCAAGATCAAGAAGACGCGGCTCACCGAGTACGACACGAACCGCCAGGGCGGCGTGATCGCGATCAGGCTCCGCGGCCAGGAGGAGGAGGACGGCGACGAGTTGGTCAGCGCGCTCCTCGTGAACGACGATGACGAGATCCTCCTCATCAGCAAGCACGGGATGTCGCTCCGCTTCACGGCCACCGACGAGTCGCTCCGCCCGATGGGCCGGTCGACCGAGGGCGTGAAGGGCATGTCGTTCCGCGGCGACGACAGTCTGCTGTCGGCGTCGGTCGCCCGCGAGGACGGCTACGTGTTCGTCGTGACCGAGAACGGCTACGCCAAGCGGACGGATGTCTCGCAGTACCGCGGCCAGAGCAGGGGCGGACTGGGCATCAAGGTGGCCAAGCTGAGTGACGATCGCGGCGACCTCGCGGGCGGACTCATCGTCGGCGAGGACGACGAGGTCTTGGTGGTTCTTGCCAGCGGCAAGGTGGTACGCTCTGCCGTGGCCGAGGTGCCCGCCAAGGGACGTGACACCATGGGTGTCGTGTTCGCCAGGCCCGACGACGATGACCGGATCATCGCGATCGCGCGCAACGGCGAGCGGGGATTGGCCGAGTCAACCGAGGCGGAGCCCGAAGAGGGCGCTTCGATCGCCTCCCCCGAGACCCCCGAAGAAGGTACTGACGCATGAGCACCGTAGCCGACAAGCTCGCGAAGAAGTCCAGCCACAAGACCAGCGCCAAGCAGGTGCGCCTGCGCCTGGTCTACGTCGACTTCTGGTCCGCCGTCAAGCTGTCGTTCCTGGCGGCCGTGGCATTGGCGATCGTGACCGTGGTGTCGTTCTTCCTCATCTACATGGTCGTCTCCGCCACGGGCCTGATCGGCAAGATGGACGACCTCTTCAAGAGCTTCTCGGATGGCGGGGTGTCGCTCACGTCCTTCGTCGGCCTCCCGCAGGTCATGGCGATCGCGGCGATCATCGCGATCCTCAACCTCGTCGTCGTCACGGTGCTCGGTGCCGTCATCGCGGGCATCTACAACCTCGCGGTCAAGGTCACCGGCGGCCTGCTGGTGGGCTTCACCTCGAACTGATCCGGGTCGGCACCCGATTCGAGAAAAGGTCTCGCGTCGGGTAAAGTCTTGGAGGTTGACGGCACTGGTGCCGCAGCAATCCGGGGGTATAGCTCAGGCGGTTAGAGCGCTTCACTGATAATGAAGAGGTCCCAGGTTCAAGTCCTGGTACCCCCACCGAAAGCCCCGGGGCCTTAGCTCAGTTGGTAGAGCGCCTGCTTTGCAAGCAGGATGTCAGGAGTTCGAATCTCCTAGGCTCCACAGACGTACGAAGGGCCGTCCCGCAGGGGCGGTCCTTCTCTCATCCACTCGGCAGGCAGCGCGAGAGGATCGTGAGATGGATCGATCCGTCGATCGTGGTGGTGTCGTGCAGAGTGAGGGACTCGACGCTTCTCGTGCTGCTGTGCCGGATGTCGGACCCCATTGCCCGGTCTTTTCGGTAGCCGACCGCGCTCCAGGCGGCGAGGATCTGCGTCGCTGAGCGCGCGTTGTCGCCCGTGCGGAGCTCCAGGGTCACCACTCGACGCGAGCCGGAGGCATCGCAGGCTCCGGCCGTAGCGGTCACGGCAGCGGGATCGACGGGCACGCGCCCCGCATCCGTGACAGGTCCGACCGCCGACGCGATCGTGAGCGAGGTCATCCGCGCCATCTCTTCATCGACAGCTCGGGCGGCCTCGGTAGTGGATGTCGGGGAGGGGGTCACCGAGCCGGCCCCGATCTGGCCACCAGAGAGTCCGCACGAAGCGTGTCGATGGGTGAGCTTCGCCAGCGTGAACGAGGGCGGCCGTGCGGAGGCGTCGATCGGCCGCCCGCTCGCGTCGCCGATGTCGTACCAGACGCGGAGATCCGTTCCGTCGTCGCGTACGACATAGGCGTCGTTCGCGAACGGGGCGAAGCCGTCGTCTCCTCCGGTGGAGGCGACCTTCGTCACCAGGATTCCGTCCTGTCGATAGACCGTTCCCCAGCCCGAGAGCAGGAAGGAACTCTCGGCCACGATGTAACCCGTGTCGCATCCCTCGCTGATGATGGGCGAGACGGTGACCGGACGCAGGACGATCAGACCGATCGCGACGGCCAGGCTCGCCGTCGCGATCGCGGCGAGCCGGATCGGGATCATTAGTGCGAGCCAACGGCGGCGCACGGGGATCACACACAGGCCCACAGTCACGACGACGACGGCGACGACGACGGCGACGGTGACGATCCCTTCGGAGTCCAGAGGTCCCATGAGAACCGATGCGCGGCCTCCTGTCCATGTCGTCACACCGACGACGAGGGAGAGCGTCAGCACGACGACGGCCAGGAGAACACTTCCCGCCACGCCGATGCGACGACGCGCGACCACCGATCGCCCGGGAACCGCACCGGGGGCGGGCGGCGAGACGTCGGGCACGCATTCGACCCTAAGCCGCGGGGCTCGGGATCCACTGTGATGCGCGACCCGCGTCGCCCGCCGAGGACCTCGATCAGCCGCCGGTCATCCCGTTCAGAATCGCGAGACAGGGCCCGAGCACGACGATCCATGCTGCGGCCGAGGCGATCAGGATGCCGGTCGCGATCCCGCGGGTCCTCCGGAAGAACATCATCACGATCGCGACGGCGGCGATCGTGAGGAAGGGCCACAGCCAGCCGTAGGCGTTGCCGATGATCCCCGCCGTCGCGAAGAGGAGCACCACTCCGAGGACGTAGGCGCCGCAGCCGATGCCGACGCCGATGCCGATGCGCCCGCCGAGACTCGGCCCGCGGGTCGCCGGGGCGGGCTGCATCGGAGCGGGAGGAGGAACCGGCCCGGCTGCGTCATACGGCGGCGTCGCGGCCGGCTGGAGGGGCGGGATCATCCCTTCCGGCGACACCGCGCCCGCCGGTGGGATCGGCGCGGGCGCGGGATCCGGCGTCGAACGTTCGGGGTCTGCGGGGCCCTCGTCGGGCTCATCGGGCGTGCTGCTCATCCGGCACCGTCCTCTCGGGGCTTTCCTCGGTCTCCGTCGCGTCGAGACGGGTCATGCGGAGGTCACCGCGCCGCGCCATCCAGACGAGGCGCGCCAGCACGAGCGGGATCGTCACCATCAGGAACAGCTGCGGTCGCGTGAACCCCAGCCATGCCACATCGTTCCCGCGGACGAACTCGATGAAGAAGCGGAAGACGCCGTACGTGGCGATGTACAGCGTGAGCGTCTCGCCCGCCGCGATGGGCCGATGGCGCAACCAGAACCACAGCAGGATGAACGCGACGACATGGAACGCGATCTCGTACACGAAGCTCGGGTGCAGGGGCACCCCCGCGAGCGAGCCCACCCGCGCCGCCGTCGCGGGATCCAGCACGATGCCCCAGGACGTCTCCGTCGGCGTGCCCGGGCGCTCCGTCAAGAGGCAGCCGATCCGGCCGATCGCCATCGCGAGCGCGACCGCCGGCGCGAACAGATCGCCGGTGCGGAGGGGGTAGCGCGCGATCCGCTTGGCGACATGCACACCGAGCCAGGCGCCGACGAGCGCCGACAGCATCGACGCGTTGCCGTAGGCGAGCTGATCGACGAGGCTCAGATTCTTGGTGGGGTCGAGGTGCTGAGCCCACGTGCCGAGGCGTGAGAGGAGGGCGGCACCGGCGAGGGCGCCCAGCACGATGTACGGGATGCGCGGATCACGGACGCCCCGCCGCCGCTTCTCGATGAGGAACACGACACCGGCCGCGACGAGGCCGAGCGCGACGAAGACCGAGTGCGTGCCAAGCGGCGGGAGCCACGGCACGAGGTCCTGCAGCGTGGGGAACACGGCTCAGCCCAGCACTCGCATCCAGAGCACGACCCAGAACGGGACGGCGGCGGCCGCCAGTACAGCGACGACCGAGAGGTAGACGAGGACGTTTCGGGTGGCGCCGAGCTTGCAACGCGAACGCAGCAGACCCGCGCGCCGTGCGCGTGCGTACCCGGCGATCGCGACGATCGCGAACCCGAGCACCGCGATCGGTCCGAGGAGGCACGCGATGACGGCGATCGTCGTGAACACGCACAGCCGCAGCGGATCGAACGGTGCGACCGGGTCGCCGACGGACTCGTCCCGCTGATTGAGATGGGCGTAATCGGCGGCGCTCACGACGCCACCGTCACGGGGATCTGTCGCCGCCCGCCGGTGGCCGTGGAGATGCGCGTGCGCGAGAGCGGTGCCCACGCCTGAACGGCGCAGAACGGCGCGCACTGGTGCGCATCCGTCGACTCGTTCACCGTCGCGACGTGCACGCAGCACTGCGTGAGGCGCTCCTCGATCATCGTGTTGATGTCCATGAACGGCTTGATCGTGACGCGAAGGACGCGGTCGGCGAGCATCCGTCGCAGACGCTGGTGCTGTCCGGGCAGCCGGGAGGCGGCGAGGGTCGCCAGCGTGCCGATCCCGAGATCGCAGTTCAGGCAGATGTCGCGCCAGATGTCGCTCATCGATGGATGCGAGAGCGACGACTGCTCGCTCAGGAGGTCGAGCAGCGAGTTCTTCACGACGCCGCGGATCGCGGCGTTGACATTCGAGTCGGCGATCCGGTTCGCCAGGAGGTCGGGGTTGAGGTCGAGGAACTCCTTCAGCCGCTCGTGTCCGATCAGACCGACGAGGGACTTCCACTCGTCGGCGTCGTCTTTGAGGAAGTACCCGACCGAGCAGCAGTGCGGATGGCTGCAGGGCAGAGCGGTGAGGTCGCGCCACGTGATCAGGTCGTCGGTCTGCGGGCCGAGCCTGGCCAGCACCCCCGTGTGCGTGAGGCGGTCGTCCGGATCGATGCCGGCCGACCGACCCGAGCCGAACACGGGCTGGACGGTGACACCCCCGACGTACGGCGTCGCCATGGCGCGGCGGATCACGGCGCCGATCTCGCCGTCGTTCACGCCGAGAGCGGCGGTCATGGTCAACGTCGTGAAGACGCCCGCCTCCGACAGCCGGGCGATCGCGCGCTCCTTGAACCGGCGGATGTCGGCACCGCGATGGTAGGCGGATGCCTCGGCCGACTCTCCGTCGTACTGCAGGTAGACCTCGACGCGCTCCCGATGTCGCTTGAGCGTCTCGACGAGGCCGTCGTCCTGCGCGATGCGCAGTCCGTTGGAATTGAGCAGGATGCGGACGATCGGACGGGCGACCAGGTGCTCGAGGAGCTGCTCGAGCCACGGGTACAGGGTCGGTTCCCCGCCGGAGAGCATCAGCACGTCGATGCGGTCGTTCTCCTTCGCCAGGCGCGCGTCGACCGAGGCGAGCACCTCCGCGAGGGGCGCGATCGCCGATGCGGCCGGGCCGGACTCCGCGAAGCACGTGGGGCAACGCAGGTTGCAGTGGTCGGTGAGGTCTTCGAGCAGGATGCACGTGTGCTGAGTCTGCATCTGCGGGAGGCCGTCCTCATAGGCTGACGGCACCGGCTTGAAGTTGCCGGCGGTGTCGGGTCCGTGCACCTTCGTCGGTGCCGTCCACTGCTCCAGATACGCGAGGAGCTCGGCCGACTCGTCGTACAGCGTGCGGACGAGGCCGTGGTCCGGGCAGCCGCGCTCCAGCCACACGACGCCGTCCCGATCGGCGAGCCACCCCGACAGGCGCCGGACCTCCGAGAGCGGACGCTCCGGGTCCTCCTCGTGGCAGCGGGGGCAGAAGGCGTTCACGTAGCGGTGGATGCGATAGTCGCGCAACGGCATCCCGGTTCCGGCGGCGGGCGTCATGCGCTCACCCTATCCGGGGCGCTCGCGGTGCCACCGGGGTCTCCGAGTCAGTTGGGGACAACCGGCGGATCGACCGTCCGACCGGCGAGGATGTGCCATCCCAGCCACCACCAGATCACGACGATCGCGACCCGGATGACTCGATCGGCCATGAGCCGGTCGAACATCGCGGTGACGGTCGCCGCCGGATAGCGGCGGCCGATCACCCACCCTGTGACCGCCAGCGCGGCGCCGCACAGCACGAAACAGGACACGCTGACGAAGAAGATCACGGTCGCCTCCCGCGTCGCACGAGGAACACGCCGGCAACGACCCAGGCGGCGATGAAGAGAACGCGCCCGGGGAGGCTCGACACGAGCGGGTCGACGAGGTCGCTGAGCGCGAACCACTGCAGGCGCGGCTCGACTCGTCCGAGGATGAACTGGAGGAGCTCCCACAGGCAGCCCGCGACGAGGATGACGCTCCACGCGATCGCGAGACGCTGCAGACCGCGGGACCAGGGCGCCGCGGGCGGACCGTCCGGCTGCGACCATGCCAGGGCCAGCGCGGTCACGCCGGCCGCGATCACGACGGCGGCCATCCATCCTCCGTGTCTCGGCGCGACGCACATCGCCGCACCGAACACGGCGGCGCTGGCGATCAGCCGACGCAGCCTCGGCCGCACGCGCGAGCGGAAGCGCGGCATCAGCCCTGCGGCGTCCGCGCCGAGAGCCAGGACGACGACGAGGAAGACGGAGGAGTCGAACCACTGCGCGCGCACGACCTGCACGATGCCGATGGCCAGGAGGATCGCGAGCCAGGCCGCCTCGGACCAGCGCAGACCGCGGCGGCGCCCTGGCGAGACGCCGGTGTCACCCGCATCCGCAGCGGCATCCCGGTGCGTGCCACCGGCCTCCTCGCGCGGATCCATCCCATCCTCCCTCCCGCACTCTAGCCACGTCGGGACCGGTGCGGGCGGTGCGGCGCCGGAGCCGCCGTTGCGGGGGGACGCACGACGCGGGCCATAAGGTGAAGGGATGGATATGCGGGTCGCAGCCTACGCCGTGATCGTCGACGACGATCAGCGCATCCTGCTCTCGCACTGGATCGAGGGCCGTCGTCCCGCATGGACCATGCCCGGTGGCGGACTGGAACCGGGGGAAGACCCCGAGCGAGCGGTGAAGCGCGAGGTGCGGGAGGAGACCGGGTACCGCGCCCAGGTGGGTGAGCTGCTCGGGATCCACTCCCGTGTGATCCCGCCGGGTCGGCGCATCCCCGACGGCGCGACGGAGCCGTTGCACACCCTGCGGATCGTCTATCGCGCCACCATCGTGGGCGGTCGGCTGCGCAACGAGATCGACGGGTCGACGGACCGCGCCGACTGGTTCCCGCTCGCGACCGTGCGTTCGCTCCAGCGCGTGCGTCTCGTCGACATCGCGCTCCGGCTGGCGAAGGTCTCCTACTGACCGAGATCCCGCGCCGTCAGGCGTCCGCGTCCATCGGCTGAGAGATGTCGGCGACGACGGCGTCGTAGGCGGAGATGAGCGCGTCCGCGTCGACGAACAGGCTGAAGCCGTGCGCGCCGGCACCCATCGCCACACGCCGGCCCACGATCGCGGTGTCGGCGAACACCGGCCAGTCGTTCGTGCTCCCGATCGGGACGATCGTCCCGCGCTCGTAGCCCGTCGCCTCCAGCGCGCGCTGCTGATCGGGGAGCTGCAGGCGATTCACGCCCACGACCGTGCGCAGCTTGGGCCACGAGATCGAGCGGTCCCCGGGGACCAGGGCGAACAGATACGTGTCGTCGCTCCGCTTGACCACGAGCGTCTTGACGATGTCCGCCGGTTCCAGGCCGAGGAGGCCCGCGGCCTCCGCAAGGTTGCGGGCGGCGGGCCGCTCGCGGATCTCCACGTCGAGACCTCGAGCGGATGCGGCAGCCCGCACCCGCTCCGTGGGGTCGGTCACGCGTCGGGTGCGCGCAGCGGGTCGTCCGCGACCCACAGCTCGTCGTCCGCGCGCAGCGTCTGCCACGCGGCGTACAGGACGCCGACGGCCGCGGCGACGCCGAGGAGGATCGCGATCACCCCGCCCGCGCCGATGCCCTTGCGCTTCGGCTCGACGGCGGCGGCGAACGAGCGCGTCGCGCTCTTGCCGTACTTCTTCGCGTTCTTCGCGAGGGTGGCGGCCGCCGGCAGCGAGAGACCGCGGTCCGCGGCCAGCTTCGCGCGCGTGTCGTTCGCGGCGTCCCACACGGAGAGCGCGCCGCCCACGACGGCACCGGCGGCGGGAACGAGCCGGTCGTTGAGGACGTGCTGGGAGTACTTCACTCCCTTGTCGACGTACGGGGCCGCGTACTTCTCGTAATTGGCCTGCACCTGGGGCACGACCTGCTCACGGCTGTAGTGGCCGAGCTGCCTGCCCGCCTCGCGGGCGACACTGGTCGCTTCACCGACCAGCACCTGCTGGGAAGCCCAGAGCTTGTTCGCCTGATCCTGCAGTCGGCGGAGTTCCTTCTTGCGCTTGCGGCTGAGACTCACGGGGGTGCCCTCCCTGTAGATGGGGATAGTGTGCCTCCCCATCTTGCCAGACGCGGTCGGCGGCGGGCGTGGATGCCCAGAACTCTGAAAGAATGTCCGCATGCCCACGCACACCGCTGTCGCCACCCTGCACACGAACCACGGCGACGTCGTCGTCAACCTGTACGGGGATCACGCGCCCCGGACCGTCGAGAACTTCATCGGACTCGCGAACGGCACGGGCGCGTGGACCGATCCCGCAACCGGCAAGCCGGGTGAAGGTGCGCTCTACGAGGGCGTCATCTTCCACCGCATCATCCCCGGGTTCATGATCCAGGGCGGCGATCCGCTCGGTCAGGGCACCGGCGGCCCGGGCTACACCTTCAACGACGAGATCCACCCCGAGCTGACGTTCGGTGCGCCGTACATCCTCGCGATGGCGAACGCCGGTCTCCGCCGCAACGCCATCACCGGCGCGGTCGAGGGCACCAACGGCTCGCAGTTCTTCATCACCACCGACCCCACCCCCTGGCTCCAGGGCAAGCACACGATCTTCGGCGAGGTCGCCGACGACGCGTCGCGCGCGGTCGTGGACGAGATCGCCTCCGTTCCGACCGGAGCCGGCGACCGCCCGATCGACCCGGTCGTCATCGAGTCCATCGACGTCGCGGCGGTCTGACCCGGCCGCAGGCCACCCCCATGACCTCGGCCGCCTTCGCGGGCAACCGCGACAACTTCTGCTATCGGCATCCCGACCGGCAGAGCTTCGTGCTGTGCCAGCGGTGCCTGCGGACGATCTGCCCCGAGTGCCAGACACCGGCGGCCGTGGGGGTCATCTGCCCGGAATGCCTCGCCGAGCAGCGCGGCGCCGCGTCGCCCGCCCAGCGCACGGCCGAGCGGCGATGGGGACGGCAGCGCTCCGGCACGGTCGCGGCGGCCTACGACACGCGTCCGCTGATGACCTACGGGATCATCGCGGTGACCGTGGTCGCCTACCTGATCGAGTGGGCGACGGGCAGTCTCCAGGGATGGTTCGCCAACCTCCTGGCCTTCAACAGCGTCTTCGTCGACCCGGTCCACGGGGCTTTCGAGCCGTGGCGCCTGCTCACCGTGCTGCTCATCCACTCGAGCATCCTGCACATCGGCCTGAACATGCTCGCCCTCTGGATGATCGGGCGCAGCCTGGAGCCCCTCGTGGGACGCTGGCGCTTCCTCGTGCTCTACCTGATCGCGGGGCTGGGCGGATCCGTCGCCGTCGCCCTCATCGCTCCGGGCACCTGGGTGGTCGGGGCGTCGGGAGCGATCTTCGGCCTGTTCGGGGCGCTACTCGTGATCGGTCGCCATATCGGCGCGGACATCGCGGGCATCGCGATCGTCATCGGCATCAACCTGGCGTTCCCCTTCGTGGTGGCCCTGCTCTCCGGCGGGAGCTCCGGGATCTCCTGGCAGGCGCACGTGGGCGGACTGATCACGGGTGCGGCCGTCGGCCTTGTCTACGCGCGCACCCGGAGCGTACGCAGGAGAGGGCTGCAGATCGGCCTGCTCATCGCCGTGACGGTCGTGCTGCTGGCCCTGCTCGCCGTGCCCGTGCTGGTGTACCGATAGTTATCCACAGATTCATCCCCACCTGGGGATGAATCACACGCGTGTAATTCCCTCTGTGGGGAGGTGCGAACTCAGCGCCAGCGTGTGGTCATCAGGAAGCCGACGAAGGCGATGCCGAACCCGATGATGAGGTTCCACGCGCCGATGCCGGGGATCGGGAACTGCTGCGTGCTGAGGTAGAAGACGAGCACCCAGACCAGGCCGACGAGCATGAGGCCGATCATGATCGGCTTGAACCACACGGGGTTGGGCGCCGCTTCGCCTTCGCTGCGCTCCGTGACGGTGTCGTCCTTGCCAGATCGTGCCATGCAAGCATTCTAGGCGGAGGGCGCGCCCGCACCGCACCCCGAATCGAGCGCACTGCCAGGCGGGGCATAGGTGCGATCGCTAGAATCGCCGTGTAAGGGGTTCGACTGCGGCTGGGGGGCCGATGGGGCAGGATTCAGCGGTGACGCGCGAGCGCACGCGACCGCGGCGACGCGTGACGTTGTTCGGCGTGCTCGGAGAGCTCCTGATCACGGTGGGCGCGATCACGCTGCTCTTCGTCGCCTGGCAGCTCTGGATCGGCGACTGGATCATCGGCGCGCAGAACAACGCGGCCGGTCAGTCCCAGTCGCAGCAGTGGGAGAAGAGCTACGGCGGCGACGCGACGGGCTCTCCCTCGCCGTCGTCGACGCCGACCCCCGCGGCCACGACGGCACCGCCCGCGATGGCTCAGCCGGCGAACGCCCAGGTGTTCGGCGTCATGCACATCCCGCGCTTCGGCTCGGACTACGCGGTCAAGATCGCCGGCGGCGTGACCCGCGCGGGGACTCTGGACCCGATCGGCATCGGGCACTATCCCGGAGCGCCGATGCCCGGCGCCGTCGGCAACGTCGCGCTCGCTGCCCACCGGACCACGTTCGGCAAGCCGTTCAACCGCATCGCCGACCTGCACATCGGCGACGCCATCGTGATCGAGACCCCGCAGGGTTGGTACACCTACCGGTTCCGTACGCTGGAGTACGTGAAGCCCGACGCCGTCGATGTGCTCCTGCCCGTGCCGCAGGAGTCCGGCCTCTCCGCCGACGGCCGGTACCTCACCATGACCAGCTGCAGCCCGATGTACTCGAAGGCCGAGCGCATCGTCGCCTACAGCTCCTTCGAGTCGTTCACCCCTCGTGCGGCCGGTGCGCCGGCGTCCCTCGCGGCGGTGAGCTGATGTACGCGGCGCTGTGGCGTGTGCTTCCGGGTCCGTGGTGGGTGCGGGTCGTCATCCTCCTCGTGCTCGCGGCCGCAATCGTGTACGCGCTCTTCTTCTTCGTGTTCCCATGGGTGAGCGCGATCATCGACCCGCAGGACGTGACGGTCGGCGGGCAGTGAGCCGCATCCTCGTCGTCGACAACCACGACAGCTTCGTCCACACGCTCGTCGACTATCTCGTCGAGCTGGGCGCCGCGGTGGATCTCGTGGAGGCCGACGAGATCGAGCCGTCCGCGGCCGCGGCAGCGCTCGGCGGCTACGACGGTGTGCTCATCTCACCCGGTCCCGGGAACCCCGCCCACGCGGGCGGATCGATCGCCGTCGTCCACGCGGCCGCGAACGCCCGCATCCCGCTCCTGGGTGTGTGCCTCGGACACCAGGCGATCGCCGAGGCGTTCGGGGCGACCGTCGGCCACGCGCCGGAGCTGATGCACGGCATGACGTCGGAGGTGGGGCACGCGACGAGCGGACTGTTCGAGGGGATGCCGCAGCCGTTCACCGCGGGGCGCTATCACTCGCTCGCGGTGGACGCCGGGACCCTCCCCGACGACCTGATGGTGACGGCCTGGACCGACGCGGGCATCGTGATGGGCATCGCGCACCGGTCGGCGCCCATCGCCGGCGTGCAGTTCCACCCGGAGAGCGTGCTCACCGAGGGCGGGTACCGCATCCTCGGCAACTGGCTCGCGCTGACGGGCATGCCGGATGCAGCGGTGCTCGCCGTCGGGCTCTCACCCCGCCGTGGCGAGACGGCGCGCGGCGCCTAGCTGCCCGAGCAGGACGTGAGGGTGATGGTCGAGTGGATCGGGGCCTCGCCCGGCGCGATCGACTGGGACCGCACCGTCCGCGGATTCTCCGCCGGGCAGCTCGCATCGTCCTGAACCGTGACGGTCAGCTTGAGCTCGCCGAACGCGCTCTTCGCGTCGTCGACCGTCCAGCCCGTGACGTCGACGATCGTCACCGTGCCGGTGGCCGCGACGATGTTGACCGCCGTCCCCTTCGGCACGGTCGCGCCGGGCTCCCGGTCCGCCGCGATGACGATGCCCGCCGCGAGGTCGGGATCGTCGCGCGGGGTGACCGCGCCCAGCATGAGACCGGCGTCGTCGAGCGCCTGCTGCGCGGCGGCCTGCGTCAGCCCGACCAGCTTCGGCACCGCCACGACGTCAGGGCCGCTCGACACGTAGATCGTGATCTGCTGGCCCTTCGCGACCGAGACGCCCTTGCCGGGATCGGTGCGGATCACGTCGCCCTTGGCGGTCGAGTCGTCCGGCTGGTCGACGCGGTCCGCGAGCAGGTCCTCTGCGGCCAGCTTCTGCTTGGCCTGATCGAAGGTGAGTCCCGCGACGTCCGGCACGATCCGCGCTCCCGACGGCACGCCGCTGCCGGGATGGATCGTGACCACCCAGAACAGGACCGAGATGAGGAGCACGGCCAGGAGCGCGACGCCCGCCCAGATCCAGGCGACGGGAGGGCCGGACTGGGTGCGCTTCATCGTGGTGTCCGTGCTGAGCTGCCGCAGCGACCGCGCGGTCTCGGCCGCCTGCCGCGGATTCGGACCATAGAGCTCGCTGGTCAGTGCGCCCACTTCGCGCTTCGTCGGCGCCTTGCCGTCCGTCGCGGCATCCAGGGCGTCGCGGAAGGTCGCGGCATCCGGGAACCGCTGGAACGGGTCCTTCGCGAGAGCCCGCAGCACCACCGCGTCGAGGGCGCGCGGCAGCGAATCGACCACCTCGGTCGGCGGAACGGGCGTCTCGCTGACGTGCTGGTAGGCGACCGCGACGGGCGAGTCGCCGCGGAACGGCTGGCGCCCGGTGAGCAGCTCGTAGAGCACGACGCCGGTCGAGTACAGGTCCGCGCGGGCGTCGACGGCCTCGCCCTTCGCCTGCTCGGGCGAGAAGTAGGCGGCCGTGCCGAGGATCGTGGTCGTCTCGGCGACGGTCGAGGACGAATCCGAGACCGCGCGCGCGATGCCGAAGTCCATCACCTTCACCTGGCCGGCATCCGTGACCATGACGTTGCCCGGCTTGATGTCGCGGTGGACGACGCCGGCGCGGTGCGAGTACTCGAGCGCCTCGAGGATGCCGTCGGTATAGCGGACCGCATCGGCCACCGGCACCGGGCCTTCGGTCAGGATGTCCTTGAGCAGCCGGCCGTGGACGAGCTCCATGACGATGTAGGGGATGTGCGAGATCGTGCCGTCCATCGCGGCCTCGCTGTCCTCGCCGGCGTCGTACACGCGCACGATCGCCGGATTCGACATCCGAGACGCCGCCTGCGCCTCGAGCCGGAACCGCGTGCGGAACGCGCTGTCCTCGGCCAGTTCGCGCTTCAGGATCTTGATGGCGACATCGCGGCCGAGTGTCAGGTCGTACCCGCGATACACGCTGGCCATGCCGCCGCGGCCGATGAGTTCGTCGACGCGATAGCGCCCCGAAAGCACGCGCGGCTCAGCTGTCACGGTCACTCCCTGGGTGGAACAGATGCCAGCCTAACCGACCGGCCTGAACGTCGAAGCCGCTCAGGGAGTGGGTGACGAGTCGGGTCCGGGATTCGGGCTGCTCGCGGGCTGGATGACGGTCGTCAGCGTCGGCGAGTTCGGCGAGTTGCGGTCCTCCCCGCTGCCGCCGCACACCGCCGAGTACGTCACGGTCAGGTTCTGACCTGCCGCGCCCGCCACCGTGACCTGCGCGTTCGTGGCCGTCACCGTGTCCTGGCTCGTGCCGTTCGAGAACAGCGCGTTGGTCACCTGCACCGTGTAGCCCGTGACGGTGCTGCCGGCCGGGCAGCCCGCGAATGCGGTCCAGCTGATCTGCGCCGATCCCCCCGCGACGACCTCGCCGGACGGACCGCTGCCGCTGATCTGCGGGGTGGACGGTGCCGGGATGCTCGTCTGCGCGGTGTAGCACGTGATCGTGATCGGCGCGCCCTTGTCGACATTGCCCGCACTCGGGTTCGTCGACTGCACGGTGCCGACCTGCGCCTGCGTCGTCGCGGCCGGGCCGTCCTTCTGCGTCGGGACGAGACCGGCCGCGCTGGCCGTCTGCATGGCGGCGTCGCAGTTCTTGCCGACCAGGCCGAGCGCGGCCACGTCGACCGGGGTCGGGGTGGGGGACGGCGTGTCGCTCGGAGAGGCGGAAGAACCGGAGTTCGTGGGCGTGGGCGTGCCGCCCTGATTGGCGACCAGCGCCCACACGGTGCCGGCCAGGACGACGAGCAGCAGCACGATCAGAGCGATCAGCGGCCAGGTCCAGGGGCTGCGCTTCTTCTTCTCCTCCGGCTCCTCGGCCGTAGCGAGCGCTGCCGTCGCGGGGAGCAGCTGCGTCGCGGCGGCGGTCGCCCCGGGGCTGAGCAGCTGGGTTGCGGCATCCGCCCCCACGGCACCCCCGGCGATCGCCGGGACCGCGGCCGCCGCCGCAGCGAGATCGCCGCGGCGCAGGGCCGTCGCCGCACGTGCGACGGCGGCGGCGGATGCGGGACGCTCGTCCGGCTTCTTGGCGATCATCGCCATCACGAGGTTCTGGACGGGCTGGGCGACGGTGGGCGGGAGCGGGGGCGCCTGCTCGTTGATCTGCGCCATCGCGATCGCGACCTGCGACTCGCCGGTGAACGGACGCTTGCCGGCGAGGCACTCGTAGGCGACGATGCCGAGCGAGTAGATGTCGGTCGCGGGCGACGCGGGGTGGCCGGACGCCTGCTCGGGCGACAGGTACTGGACGGTGCCCATGACCTGACCCGTCGCGGTGAGCGGAACCTGATCCGCGATCCGGGCGATGCCGAAATCGGTGATCTTGACGCGGCCGTCCGGGGTGATGAGCAGGTTGCCCGGCTTGATGTCGCGGTGGACGAGGCCCGCGGCGTGCGCGGCCTGAAGCGCCGCCGCCGTCTGCGCGACGATGTCGAGCGTCTTGTCGGTGGAGAGCGATCCGTCCCGTTCGAGGATCGTGGACAGCGCCTCACCGGGCACGAGCTCCATCACGAGGAACGCGGAGCCGTTCTCCTCGCCGTAGTCGAAGACGCTCGCGATGCCCTCGTGGTTGACGAGCGCGGCGTGGCGGGCCTCGGCGCGGAAGCGCTCGAGGAAGCCCGGATCGCCCATGTACTCGTCTTTGAGGATCTTGATCGCGACGGTGCGGCCGATGACATGATCGGTCGCCTCCCACACCTCGCCCATGCCGCCGATGGCGATCCGCGAGTCGAGCTCGTAGCGGCCGCCGAAGGTCACACCCTGCGTCGGTCTCATTTGCCCAGCACCGCCTCCATGACCTTCTTCGCGATGGGCGCCGCGATCGTGTTGCCGCTGCCCGACTGGCCCTTGCCCCCGCCATTCTCCACGACGACGGCCACCGCAACCTGGGGGTCTTCTGCGGGGGCGAACCCGGTGAACCAGAGTGTGAACGGCTTGTCGTTGCCATTCTGGGCCGTTCCGGTCTTGCCGCCCACGTCGACTCCGTCAATTCTTGCATTCGTGGCGATGCCGCTGCTGACATTGGCGACCATCATCTGCACCATCTCCGCATCAAGGTTCGCGTCGAGGGCACGGCCGTACTCCTCGTCCTGGTAGGTCTGCTGCACGGAGAGGTCCGGGCCGACGATGCGGTCCACCATGCGCGGCTTCATCACCACACCCCCGTTCGCGATGCCGGCCGACACCATCGCCATCTGGAGCGGGGTCGCGGTCACCTGCCCCTGGCCGAAGCCGGTGAGCGCGGTCTGCGCGTCGTCGAGCGCCCGCGGGTAGCTCGACTTCGTCGACGTGAGCGGCAGGTCGAACGACGAGTTGAAGCCGTACTTCTCGGCCTCCTTGCGGATCGTGTCGTCGCCGAGCTTGGCGGCGAGCTCCGCCATCGGGATGTTGCAGCTCAGGCGCAGCGCATCCGCGATCGTCACGGTCGCGCCTGGTCCGCAGGTCCCGCCGGTGTCGTTGCTGATAGGGGTGTTGCTGCCAGGCAGCACGTAGCGCGCGAGGTTCGGGAGCGTCGACTGCGGCGTGTAGTCGCCGGTGGCGAGCGCTGCGGAGGCCACGACGAGCTTGAAGGTCGACCCCGGGGGGTTCGTGTCGCCCGCGATCGCACGGTTGTAGAGGGGGTTGGTCTTGTCGGCGACGAGCCTGTCGTACGCGGCGTTGACCTTGTTCGCGTCGTGCGCGGCGAGCGTGTTGGTGTCGTAGCTCGGACTCGTCACCATGGCGAGGATGCGGCCCGTCTTCGGCTCGATCGCGATGACGGCGCCCTGCAGGTCGCCGAGGGCGTCGAACGCGGCCTTCTGGACGTTCGCGTCGAGGCTGAGCATCACGTTCGAGCCGCGCGGCGGCTGGCCGGTGATGATCCGCTCGATGCGGGAGAGGAACTGCGAACCCGCCGTGCCACTGAGCTGCTGATTCAGCGCCTGCTCGATGCCCGTGGACGACCCCAGCACCGGATTGATGTAGCCGGTGACGGGCGCCCACATGTCGGGGTCGGTGTACACCCGCTGCCAGCTGTACACGTCCTTCGACGGCACGGACGAGGCGATGGCCGCGCCGCTCGCGATGATCGACCCCCGCTGCACCTCGAACGAGTCGTACAGCGCGCGCTTGTTCGCCGGGTTCTGCGCGAGCGATTCCGCCTGCACCACCTGGATCACGCTCGTCGACCCGAACAGGGCGAGGAACATGACCAGCATCAGGATGCTGAGGCGTCGGAGCTCCTTGGTCATGTCAGCCGATCACCACCCGGGGCCGGCTGCGGACGGCATCCGAGATCCGCAGCAGGATCGCGACGATGAGCCAGTTCGCGACCAGCGAGGAGCCGCCCGCGGCGAGGAAGGGCGTCGTGAGGCCGGTCAAGGGGATGAGACGCGTCACGCCGCCCACCATGATGAACACCTGCAGCGCGATCGTGAAGGCGAGGCCGGTGGCGAGGAGCTTCCCGAAGTCGTCCTGACCCGCGAGCCCGATCCGGACCCCGCGGCTCGTGAACACCATGTAGAGGCAGAGGATGGCGAAGACGCCGATGAGCCCGAGCTCCTCGCCGAGACTCGGGAAGATGTAGTCGCTCTCGGCGAGCGGTGTCAGGTACGGGCGCCCCTGGCCGAGTCCCGTTCCCACGAGGCCGCCCTGTGCGAGCCCGAAGATCCCGTTGACGAGCTGGTAGCTGCTGCCGTCCATCAGCTTGGGGTTGAACGCGTCCAGCCAGTTGGTGAACCGCCCCTGGACGTACGGCAGCACGCGCGACGCGAGGAACGCGCCGCCCACCGCGAGCACGACGCCGATCAGCACCCAGCTGGTCTTGCCGGTCGCGACGTACAGCATCGCGACGAACATCCCGAAGATCAGGAGGCCCGTGCCGAGGTCGCGCTGCATCACGATGATCCCGAGCGAGACGAGCCAGATCAGCAGCAGCGGCCCCAGCTCGCGTGCGCGCGGCCACGTCATGCCGAGGAAGCGCGTGCCCGCCGAGGCGAGGCTCTCCCGCGTCCGGACGAGGTATCCGGCGAAGAAGATGCCCAGCGCGATCTTCGCGAGCTCGCCGGGCTGGAAGGAGAAGAAGCCCAGCGACACCCACACGTCGGCGTTCGCGTTCGTGCCCAGCCCAGGGACGATCGGCAGGAGCAGCAGGGCGATCCCGACGAACCCGAAGATGTACGTATAGCGGAAGAGGACGCGGTAGTTCCGCAGCAGGATCACGATGAGGATCGCCCCGACGAGCGCGATCCCCGCCCACGCCAGCTGGCGCGTCGAGTACGCCGCCCACCCGTGCCGGTGCCAGTGCACGTCGAGGCGGTAGATCTCGGCGAGACCGAGCCCCGTGAGGAGCGTCGCGATCGGCACCACGAACGGATCGGCATCCCTTGCCCGCAGTCGCAGCACGATGTGGAGCGCCAGCACGAGCGCGGTGAGGCCGCCGAGGTAGATGAGGAACTTGGGGTCGATGACGCCCGCGGCCCCCAGCTGCACGAGGGCGACGGCGGACCCGTTGATCGCGAACGCGAAGATCAGGAGGGCGAGCTCGCGGTTGCGCTGCGTCTGCGGCACGCGGATACGCCGCAGCGCGCGCAGCACCGCGGTGTCTGTCGACGGGCCGTCGGCCGCCGGTCGGGTCGTGGTGGTCATCCGCCGCCTCCCGCGGTCGTGCGCAGGTTCGAGACGATCTGCTCGGCCTCCTGCAGCGAGCCGGCGTTGATCGTGCCCTCGACCGTCTGGCGATCGAACTCGGTCAGGGAATCCAGCGGAACGTCGGTGTCCTCGTATACGGACGAGAGCGAGATCGGGCCGATGTTCTGCTGGATGCCGCGGAAGATGACCACGGTGTCGTCGTCCGCCCCGACGAAGTAGCGGGTCTGGGTCCAGGAATAGGCGGCGAACAGCAGACCGGCGATGAGCGCCAGCACGAGCAGGAGCCCGACGAACCACCCGACGCGACGCCGTCGGGCGCGACGCCGGTCCTCCTCGATGAGCTCCTCGAGGAACTCGGCGGCCGGCTCGAAGTGGGTGGGTTCGTTCGCGGCCTGACGATTCGGGTGCAGCCAGGAGCTGCGGCCCGGACGGGCGGCGGGGACGTCGATGCCCTTCGGGGTCGATGCGGCGCCGACGATTGTCGGGGTCCCCGAGAACAACGGATGCTGTCCGCCGACGTCGACGATGACGATCGTCACGTTGTCGGGCGCGCCGCCGTCCAGAGCCTGCTTCAGGAGCAGATCGGCGGTGCGGCCGGGCGCGAGTCCGAGCGAGAGCGCCTTGGCGGTGTGGGCGTCGTCGACGACGCCGGAGAGGCCGTCGGAGCACAGCAGCCACCGGTCGCCCGGCTGCGTCGGCATGATGAAGGTGTCGAGCTCGGGATCGGCATCCATGTCGCCGAGGACGCGCATGAGGACCGATCGGCGCGGGTGGTAGCGGGCCTCCTCCGGCGTGATCCGCCCGGAGTCCACCAGGCGCTGGACGAACGTGTGGTCGGTCGTGATCTGGGTGAGGGCGTCGTCGCGGTAGAGGTAGATGCGCGAATCCCCGATATGGGCGATGACGGCGTAGTCGTCGACCATGACGATCGCGCTCACCGTCGTGCCCATGCCGGCGAGCTCCGGACGGACCTTGACCGTGTCGATCAGGTCGCCCGCGGCATCCGCGATCGTCTGGCGCAGCTCGCGCTCCGCCTCGGACGTCGACGCGAACGGCTGGTCGAGCGCTTCGATGCGGGCGATCGCGAGGCTCGACGCGACGTCGCCGCCCGCGTGCCCGCCCATTCCGTCGGCGACGACGAACAGATTCGACCCGGCATAGCCCGAATCCTGGTTGTTGGCGCGCACCTTGCCGGTGTGCGAGAGCGCGGCGCTCGACCCTTGGAAGACCATCGTCCTCTGGTGCCTACGTCCGCAACTCGAACGTCGTGGCGCCGACCTTGATCGGCGCGCCGACGCGCACCGGCGTGGGGGCGGAGACGCGCGTGCCGTCGTGCCAGGTGCCGTTCGTCGAGTCGAGGTCCTGGATCATCCACTGATCGCCCCACAGCACGAGACGGGCGTGGTGGCTCGAGGTGTAGTCGTCACGGATCACCAGCCCGGACTCGCTCGACCGGCCGATGGTGAGCGGCTCGCTGCCCAGCGGCAGCTCCAATCCGGCCTTCGGGCCGCTCGTGATGACGATGCGGGACACGCGGTCGGTCGTGGCGGGGCCGCCGGATGACGCGGGGGCCGACGGCTTCGCCGCGGCCACGGGGGCCGTGGCGGCGGTCGCGGATGCGACGATCGGCGCGGGCGCCGCCGCGGGCGCGGGCTCCGGCATCCGCCGCACCCGCACGCCGAACAGGTCGGCCCGGAGCGAGTAGACGACGGCGAACACGAAGAACCACATCAGGACGAGGAACCCGATGCGTAGGAGGAGCAGAGTGAGTTCGCTCACGAGTCGTCTCTCCTGACGTCGAAGACGCGCGTCGCGTCGGCGGCGGAGGTCTTCGGGACAGGCGGAGCCGCCTGCGGCACGACCCGGAAGACGATGTCGGTCCGGCCGATCGTGACCGTCGAGTCCGGCGCGAGCGCCGCCTCGGTCACCGGCCGGCCGTTGAGCTTGGTCCCGTTCGTGGACTTCAGGTCGCGCACCATGGCGCGCTCACCGTCCCACAGGATCTCGACGTGCCGGCGGCTGGTGCCCGAGTCCGCCACGGTGATGTCGGCGTCGCTGCCCCGCCCGATCACGGTGCGGGCCTTGGTGAGGGGATGACGCCGGCCCTCGACGTCGAGCACGCCGCGCCACGCGACGCGACCCTCGACGGTCTGCGAGTCGACGCCGAGTGTGCCCGTCGCGAGCTGGTCGTCGCGACGGAGCGTGACCGACACGGGACCCGCGAACGCGTAGTGCTGGGCCGTCGCGTGCTTCTGCACCAGCGAGAGGAGCTCGTCGATCAGCGTCGGCCCGATCGCGCTCATCTTCTCGTCGTCGGACGGCGAGAGCCGCACGGTGAACGTGTTCGGGGCGAGGATGCGGTCGCGCGAGACGACCGCCGCCTTCTTGTCGAGCTCGCTGCGCAGCGCGGAGGCGATCTCCACCGGCTGGATGCCACTGCGGAAGGTCCGAGCGAACGCGCCGTTCACCGCGCGCTCGAGACCTTTCTCGAAGCTGTCAAGTAGTCCCACGCGACTCCTCCGGCAGGCAGACCAGTGCGTACATGCTAATTGCACCGGCTGTGCGGACCGTGAATTCGTCCTCTGGGGGGCGTCGGGGCGGGTTCGGGCGCCGCCGGGGCGCGTGATATCCTCGGGAGGTTGAGTCGGGGAGACCCGATCTCGCGCGAGTGGCGGAATAGGCAGACGCGCTGGCTTCAGGTGCCAGTGCCCGAAAGGGCGTGGGGGTTCAACTCCCCCCTCGCGCACAGCGAGTCGTTCTCCGGAACGGCCACGTGCGATTCGAACCGAAACCGGTGGGAGACCCGATCTCCCGCCGGTTCATCGTTTTCGCTCCGATCGGTCGACGGCTACACGGTCCGGCGGCGGCGGGGTGCAGCGGATCGTGGAGGGGCCGCGCGCAAGTGGTCGCGTACGCGTCCCAGCACATCCTCCAGACTCTCGATGTCCGCGGCGGTGAGCGGCTCGAGCAGCATCTGGTCGAGAACGGCGACGTGGCCGGGGAAGACGCCGGCGAGCACGCGGCGGCCCTCGTCGGTGATCGTCACGACGACACTGCGTTCGTCGTCTGGCGCGGGCGCGCGCGTGATCAGTCCGCGCTGCTCGAGCGTCTGCGCCTGGTAGGTGAGGCCGCTGCGGCTGTAGACGACGCCATCCGCCAGATCGGTCATGCGCTGGCTGCCCTGATCCGAGTCGCCCAGCCGCGCCAGAAGCTGGAACTGGACATAGCTGAGGTCCCCCGCGTCGCGCAGCTGCTGCTCGACCGCGTGGCGCAGGAGACTGCTCACCTCGATCAGCGCGAAGTATGCGCCGAGCTCCGTGGGACTGAGCGAACGCGGGGAATCAGGCACATCTCAGAGTATCGCGTGGTTCGAACTCGAACTACTTGCTTCGAATGTGAAGCAGTGATACGGTCTTTCCATTGCTTCACATTCGAAGCAAACAAGCTCGATCCAGGGAGAAGATCGTCATGAAGGCCGTACGTTTCCACGAGTTCGGCGGACCAGAGGTCCTGCGGTTCGAAGACGCCGAGCGTCCCGTCGCCGGCACAGGACAGGTGCTGATCCGCGTCGCCGGTTCCGCGTTCAACCCCGCCGACGGCGGCATCCGCAGCGGCACGCTGCCGTTCCCGGTGACGCTGCCGCACGTACCCGGCTACGACGTCTCGGGCATCGTCGAAGTCCTCGGCGACGGTGTGGACACCTTCGACGTGGGTGACGCGGTGATCGGATTCCTGCCCATGGGGGCCGACGGCTCCGCCGCGGAGTACGTCGTCGCTCCCGCCGACGTGCTCGTCCCGGCGCCCGCCAGCATCGAGCTCGTCGACGCGGCCGCGCTGCCCTCGGTCGCCCTCACCGCGTGGCAGGCGCTGTTCGACCTCGGCGGTCTCACGGCCGGTCAACGGATCCTGATCGTCGGTGCCGGCGGCGCCGTCGGCGGGTACGCGATCCAGCTCGCCGCGCGCGCCCGCGCTCACGTCATCGCGACCGCGAGCCCCAGGAGCGTGGACGCGGTCACGCGCGCGGGTGCCGACGAGGTCGTCGACCACAGCACGACGAGTGTCCGGGATGCCGTGGACGAGCCCGTGGACCTGCTGCTGAATCTCGCTCCGATCAGCCCGGCGGAGTTCGAGGCCCTCGTCCCGCTGGTGCGTGATGGCGGCATCGTGGTCTCCACCACTGCGTGGATGGCGACGCCGGGTGACGACGCCCGTGGAGTCCGTACGGCGGGTGTCCTCGTCGAGCCGAAGACCGACGAGCTGGCTCAGCTCGTGGCCCTCGTGGACCGTGGCGAGATCGTTGTGGACGTCGCCCAGCGGGTCCCGCTCAGCACACTGCCCACCATCCATGCGGAGGCCGCCGCCGGCGAGATCCACGGGAAGGTCGTCGCCCTCCCCTGATCCACCGCGAGGTCATCCCCGGGTGTCGCGGAACTCGGACGGCGTGAACGGGAGGAGCCCCGGTGTCCCGGGACTCCTCCTTCACAACCGGCGTCATGGTCGGACTGGTTCCGCATCTCTTCAGCATGGCGACGATCACCTACGGCGATGAGGACATCGTGGTTCCCGAGGGCGTGGACCTCGATGAACTTCGCAGCGCGCTCAGGAAGGCCGAACGCGGCGTCGGCCCATCCTGGGTCCGACTCCCCTGGCTCCAGGAACACTATCTTCTGGTGACCCCCCACCTTCCCGCGTGGCTGCGGGATTGACCCGCTAACCCGGCCGGCGCACCATGTCCAGCCCGGCGCTGGCGAACTGCCGGAGCGTCGCGTTGGGGAGGAAAGCGCGGGTGAGGCCCGCGGCGATGCGGGTGAGGTCCGTCTCGTCGCGGTAGAGGAGGTACATCGTCTCGTAGCGAGGGTGGAACTTCTCCTTGAAGCGGTGCAGCGACTGGAAGCCGTAGACCGGCTCGAGGGCGTCGGCGAGCTTCTCGCTGAGGTCGGCGATCATCCCGGCGTTCGGGGGATACTCGTGCGCGAGCGGCGCGCCGGACAGCGACATGATCTCGGCGCCGGCGTCGCGGAACGCCACCGCCGACATGCCGATGAGGTACTCCATGACGGGGCCGAAGCCGCCGTCGCGGCGGCGCATGAGGTCGAGCGTCCAGCCGCGCACCACCCCGCCCTCCCCGTACACCGGGAGCCAGGAGAGGAAGCCGTCCACGTCGCCCTGCGGCGAGATGGCGAGGGCGAGCCGCACCTCGGGGTCCTCCGCCTCCACGAGCGTCCCGAGCGTGAACCCCATCTCGGGCAGGCCCTTGTCCCCCACCCACATCTCCGAGATCGCGCGCAGCTGCTGCTGGATGCCCCACGGCTCGTCGTTGAGCCGCGTCATCCGGAACGTCATCTCCTCGCGCCCCGCCCGGTTGAGCGACGTCCGCACGGAGTTCCACCGCTTGCCGGTGAACTCCAGCCCCGGAAGGTCGACGATGGTGTCGTCGGCGACGACCAGGCTGCTCCATCCGGCCGGCACCGCCGCCTTCGTCGCCTCGCTCGCGCTGAAGAAGCACGGCACGAGCCCGGCGTGCTCGGCCATCGTGATGAACTCCCTCACCGACTGGGCCCTGCCCTCCTCGGGCCCGAGCGGATCGGCGAGAGCGAGCGCGACGCCCATCCGCCGCTGATAGGTGACGAGGCCGGTCGAGGTGCGCGCGTAGATGTTGCCCTCCCACGTCGTCATCCACGACAGGGTGCCGCCACCGTCGGCGCGGAGGACGTCCCGGGCCTCGGCAAGATCCGGGATGGGCTGCAGCCCGAGGGTGCCCTTTCGGCGCCAGCGGAACGCGTGCCGCACCCACAGCAGGTAGATGAGCATCGCCACCCACAGGCCCGAGGTCGCGAGGGACAGGGAGGGGTCGCCGTTGATCGCGTCGCCGACGTCGTTCCATCCGAGCAGCGCGATCGCGAGCACCACGACCGCGCCGGACAGCACGTTGAAGGACGCGAGCACGATGCTGACCACCCACGCCCAACGACGCGCGCGGCGCAGGCCGTCCGCGACGAGCAGGATGACGATGATGTCGATCGCGATGTCGCCGAAGGACCCGGACGCCGGCGTGGTGGGCCCGAAGAGCCCGTTGGTCGGCAGCAGGAGCACGATGATCTCGATCGCGCCGAGCGTGAGCATCGATGCGAACGCGATCAGTCGCTGCTCGCGGACGGTCGCGCGCTGGATGCGCAGCGTGCGGTCGACGAAGAGGATGAGCAGCACGCCCAGCATGTGCTCGAGCTCGGCGATCGCGCCCCAGAACAGCAGCGCCACGAAGACGAAGGCGAGCAGCGCGAGCCACGCGCGGACCCGCCAGGGCGAGCGGAAGAGTCCCACCGCGGCCGCCATGCACGCGAACGCGCCGCCGCTCCAGCCGACGTCGAGCAGCTGCGCCTGCGCGATCGCCCAGGGTGAGCCCGTGAACGACAGCGCCCACAGGAGCATCGCCGAGGCGAGGACCGCGAAGAGCTGCCCGATCCAGAAGTAGGCCATCGCCACACGCCAGCCGCGACGGTACTCGAGCCACACGAGACCCCAGAGCGCGATGAGGTTCGCGATGTAGACGGGCGGTGCGCTGCTCACGAACGAGCCCGTGACGAGCGTCCACCACCGGCCGTCCGTGAAGGCGGGGAGACCGTAGGCGAGTACGTCCCACGCCGGACTCTTCGCGAACGGCGTCCAGAGCGCCTGGGTGGCCACTCCGAACACGAGGATGACCGCGACGAGGATGAGGGTCGAAGGGATGCGCCGCACGACGCCGAGAAGCCGGCGCGGCCAGGGCCGCGGGCCCGGGGTGGTGGTGCGGGTGTCCTGCGAGCTGGCGGTGTCCTGCGTCATGTCGCTCACTCCAGAGTGGGGACGAGGGCGAGGACGATCTCCTCGACCTCCCTTCCGAGGCCCGGCGCGAACGCGTCATCGCGGGAGACCTCGGTGAAGCCCGCCTTGGCGAGCACGGCACGGGAGGGGGCGTTGTGTGCAGCCACCCGTGCGAACAGCGGGCGGACGGGCTCGCGGGACATGAGCAGGCGGAGCGCCGCCGTCGCCACCCCGCGACCCTGCGCGTGGCGGGCGATCCAGTAGGTGACCTCGCGGTCGCCGTCGATGGTGAACGCCGCGGCCGTCCCGGCGAAGCCGCCGTTCTCGGTCACGACGAACAGGGCGACATCAACGGCGGCGCGCTGGCGCGCGATCCACGCGTCGAACGCGGCGCGGTCGTCCGGATCCTGCGCCGTGAAGGCTGCCAGCGCGACCGATTCGGGGTCGCGCATCATCTCGAAGACGGCGTCGAGGTCGTCGTCGTGGAGGTCGCGAAGCTCGATGTGGCCCACGGGTCCACGGTATCGAGGACCGCCGCCCCTGCCTATGATTGCCGGTCGATTCGGACCGGCTCAGTCGATCCCGTGCTGCGCGCGGAGGATGGCCTCGGCGGTCTGGCCGTCGCGGGCGGCGAGCGCCGCACGCATCCGGACGTAGCCGTCCGTGCGGTCCGCGGGGTCGTTGTTGAGCGGGCGCCAGCCGGTGAGATTGCGCCGCAGCGCCAGGTCGGCCTCCCGGAGGACGGTGATGAAGACCGAGTTGCCGGTGGCGCGGATGAGGGACTGGAACATGAGCGCCGTGCAGTACAGCATCTTCATCGGCTCGTCGGCCTCGGACGCCGCGATGAGCGCGTCCGCCCGCTCGAGGATGCCGGCGAGCTCCTCTTCGGAGCACCGGGGCAGCGCCATCCGCATCGCGTTCGCCATCACGTAGGCGACGAACTCGTGCGTGTCTGCCAGCGCCTTGCTGTCGGGCTCCGACACGCGCGTCCAGCGGCCGGCGGCGACCTCGACGAGACCGTTGCGCTCGAGGCGCTGGAGCGCCTCCCGCACCGGTGTGCGCGACACCCCGAGACGGCCGGCCAGTTCGGTGTCGCGCAGGCGCTCGCCGGGCCGCAGGCGCCCGTCGAGGATGGCCTGGCCGAGCACGCTGTAGACCTCGTCGCCGAGGACGGCGCCGCGCGGATCGAGGGGCGCGAAGTCAGGTTCGCTGGACATGGGTGCGACCAGTGTATGTCGGCCCACCTGAGGGACCCATGAGCGGACGCGGCCAGCCCTCGGCGACAGTCAGTACAGTGGAGCCGTCACGCTTTGCGTGACCTATCCGGGGGGATCCGTCGACGCCCGGGCCGTTCAGGCGCAGGCCCGGCCCGGGCGTCGTATGGGCATCGCGGCACGGCGGCGGTGACCGGACTGCAACGTTTGTGTCACCATCGGACGACGGGGAATCACAGGTCCGTCGCGGTTCGTTACGGTGGTATGCAATCCGGCGCACAGTGTGCTGGAACGCAGAGAACGGCAATTCATGAGCACGCAGGGCACCGTCAAGTGGTTCAACTCGGAGAAGGGGTTCGGTTTCATCGCGCCTGACGACGGCGGGGCCGACGTCTTCGCGCACTACACCGCGATCGTGGCCAACGGGTACCGCTCCCTGGAGGAGAACCAGCGCGTCGAGTTCGACGTCGCGCAGGGTCCCAAGGGCCTCCAGGCCGAGAACATCCGCCCGGTCTGATCCCGGCGGAGACGCCCCGTCGCCACACCGCGGCGGGGCTTTTGGCATGCCCGGACGCCGGAGCTACTCGCGCGTCATCCGCGCGTAGGCGGCGAGGGCCTGCGCATCCTCCGCATGGCGCATCGCGCGACGCGCGGCGTCGAGCGCCTCGACCGGATCCGCGGCCTGCCGGGCTGCGGCGAGTTCGTCCTGCGCGGCGGCGAGGCGGACACGAGGGGACGCGCCCGGTGAGCCGCTGACCACCGTCTCCGCATGGGCGATGGCGTTGCGCGCCGCGGCGAGGGTGCCGGGGAGGGCCGTGCGGGCACCCCGCAGCCGCTGCTGCGCCGTCCGGGCGTCGCCGAGGGCGAGGTCGAGGCGGTCGCGCAGGCGTGCGATGCGATCGACCGCGGCGGTGGGGCGGCGGCCGGCGTCGGGCTGGAGCGCGTCGAGCGCCGACGTCACCTCCCGGATCGCTGTTCCCAGCCGCTCGGCATCGACCGGCTCCAGACCCTCACGCGTGACCATCGCCTGCCGGACGGCGGCGCGCGCCGCGTCGAACTCCCCCGTCAGCGCCTGCGCGGCCTGGCTGATGAGGCGATGCGCCTCCTCCAGACGCTGGGCCTCGGACTGACCGGAGCGGATGCGGCGCTCCGCCATCGCCAGATCCGCGAGGGCCGAGCGCGACGGGTCGGCGGCATCTGCGCCCGCGCGGTCGAGAAGCGCCTCCGCCTCCGCGGCGTCGGCCAGCGCGGTGCGGGCGGCGGTCGCGGCATCCGCCCATTCGGAGTCGTCGAAGCGGTCGGCGAGCTCGCGCACGAGCGCCTGCGGATCGCCCATCGACTCGCGCAGGACCGCGAGGCGGCGGCGGGCGGCGTCGACCTGGGTCGCCGCGGACACGTTCTCGTCCGTCCACTGCCGGTGGTCGGCGCGGGCGCCCGCGATGATGCCGAGGGCCCGATCGACGCGGGCGCGGATCAGGCGGGCGCGACGCTCGGTCTCGGACGGCGCCAGCGTCTCGTCGGAGATCGCCTGGAACTCCTCGAACGCCTGATCGCGCACATGCTGGGCGGTGCGTCGCGCGCGCCGCAGCGACGGGGGTGCGTCGCCGCCGTAGAGGGCGCCCGAGAGCGACACCTCGAGGTCGAGCTCACCCACCTCGTCGTCGAGACGGACGAGGGCCGAGCCCGCGTCCGCCCGCGCCGCCTCCGCGCGGGCCCGTGCGCGCGGGGAGCGGCGCGCCGCCCTGATCGCCCACGCGATGGCCGCGATCGCGATCGCCGCGACGCCGAAGACCACGACGACCGGGACGAGCCAGCCGAGGACGGCGCCGAGGAGCGGGTCCACCTCAGCCGCCGGTCGCCTCGGGGACGAGGAGCAGATCGCGCAGCTGGCCGGCGTCGTGCACGACGGCCTGGGCCCCCTCGGACTCGTGCGGCCAGCTGAACCCCCACGTGACGAAGATCACCGGAACGCCCCGTTCCGCCCCGCCCTCGACGTCGTGGCTGCGATCTCCGATGAGCACCGGCCGGGAGGTGTCGACGCCGGCGACCTCGAGCCGGCGCAGCGCCTCCGCGACGATGTCGGCCTTGCGGGCCAGCGTCCGCTCGTCGGGGGTGCCGCCGACCATCGCGGTGAAGTCCGGCGCCAGGTCGAAGTGGCGCATGAGGGCGACGACCTGCACCTCCGGCTTGGAGCTGGCCGTGGCCTGGGGGATGCCGGCCGCGGCGACCTCGGCGATGACGTCCGCGATGCCAGGGAAGAGGCGCACACCGGTGGTGTACCCGTCGGCCTTGCCGAGGGCGCGGTAGAACGTCACGGCCTCCGTCGCCTGCGCGGGCGTCATGCCGAGGTTCACCTGGAACGAATCGAACATCGGAGGTCCGATCCAATGCGCCAGCTCGTCGCGCCGGGGAGCCGGATGCCCGAAGTGCTCGAGGGTCAGCGCGAGCCGGCGGAGGATGCCGTCCGACGCGTCGACGATCGTGCCGTCGACGTCCCAGAGAACGCAGGTCCAGGGAGAGCGGTGCGGCATGCGTCCAGCCTACGGGGCGGGGCGTGTGCCGCCCGCCGGGGGTCCTCAGAACAGCCGCGGAGCACCGGATTCGATGCCCTTCATCCCCTCGTAGTCGAGCGTCACGCAGCGGATGCCGCGATCGGCGGCGAGCACGCGGGCCTGGGGCTTGATCTCCTGCGCGGCGAAGACACCGGTGATGGGTGTCAGGTGCGGATCGCGTCCGAGGAGCTCGAGGTACCGCGTCAGCTGTTCGACGCCGTCGATGTCGCCCCGCCGCTTCACCTCCACGGCGATCGTGCCGCCCGCGGCATCCCGCAGCAGGAGGTCCACCGGACCGATCGCGGTCGGATACTCGCGGCGCACGAGCGTGAGCCCATCCCCGATGACGTCGACCTGCTCGGCGAGGAGGCGCTGGAGGTCGGCCTCTACCCCGTCCTTCTGCAGCCCGGGGTCGACGCCGAGCTCGTGCGACGAGTCGTGCACGATCTCGTAGATGCGCACGAGCAGCGCATCGCCGCTCTTCGCGTGCGTGACCCGCCACTGCTCGACGACGCCGGCGCTCGCCGACTCCTCGTCGGGGACCTCGACGGTCAGCGTGCAGGGCGGGCTCATCCAGTTGAGCGGCTTGTAGGAGCCCCCGTCCGAGTGGACGAGGAGGCTGCCGTCGCCCTTGTGCACGAGGAGGCGGGTGGCGAGGGGGAGGTGCGCGTTGAGCCGACCGGAGTAGTCGACGGAGCAGCGGGCGATCACGAGGCGCACCCGACGAGCCTAGTCGCCCGCGGAATCGGCGAGACGCGGGGGGTGAGCGCGTTCTCCGGCAGCGCCCACGCGGTCATCGCCGCGGTGCACCCGGTGATCGCGGCGGCCGCGGCGTGTGCGCTCCGGAGCACCTGAGGAGGCCGGAGGGGCCGGAAACGGCTCGGCCCGGGCTTCAGTGGCGGTCGGCGCGGTCGGCGCGGCCGGCGCCGACCGTGGACCCGGCGGCGGGCCGCGCGGCGGGGGAGGCGAGCCCGGACGCGACGATCAGCACGACGAGGATGTACAGCGTGTTGAGGAGCCCGATGTGCTCGCTGACGAACCCGAGCACGGGCGGCCCGGCCAGGAAGGCGACGTAGCCGATCGTCGCGGCGGCGCTGACGCGTGCGGCCGCCTTCGCGGGGTCGTCCGCCGCGGCCGACATCCCGAGCGGGAAGCCGAGCGAGACGCCCATGCCCCACAGCGCGGCGCCGACGAACACCAGAGGGATGTTCGGGGCGAGGATGAACAGGAGCAGGCCGACGGTCGCGGTGATGGCCAGCACGCGCAGGGTCGCGACGCGGCCGAATCGGTCGACGAGCGGTCCGCCGAACACCCGCACGACGGTCATGCTCACGGAGAACACCGCGAGGGCCGCCGCGCCGAGCGCCTCGGCCGCGCCGTGTCCGTCGACGACGCCGAGCGCGAGCCAGTCGTTCGCCCCGCCCTCGGCGAACGCCATGCCGAGCATGATGACGCCGAGCGCGTAGGTGCGCGGCTCCTTCCACGCCGACAGGGCGAGGTGGAGCCGGTCGCGCCAGCCCGCCTTCTCCTGCGGCGTCTCGGAGTCCATCGTGGCCTCGCGGGCGGGGACGTTTGCGATGCTGGCGAAGGCGACGACCACGATCACGACCGCGATGACGGACAGATGGATGAGGGGGCTCAACCCCAGCGAGATGGCGACGACGCCGAGCCCGGCGCCGATCACGGTGCCGAAGCTGAAGAAGGCGTGGAAGAGCGGAAGGATCGTGCGCCCCGTCTGCTTCTCGATGGCGGCGCCCTCGACGTTCATCATGACGTCCAGCGCTCCGTTGCCGAATCCCCACATCGCCAGCCCGAGCGTCACCACGCCCCACGAGCGGGCGACGTCGGCGCCGATGCCGATGACGGCCACGCCGACGGCGAAGACCAGCATGGAGACGAGCATCGCCCGGCGGGCACCCCACCGGGCGAGGACGACCGAGCTGAGCGAGAGGCCGACGATCGAGGCGATGCCGCCCACGAGCAGCATGAGCCCCAGGTCGGAGCGGTTGACGCCGAGCAGGTCCTTGATGGCGGGGACGCGCGCCGCCCACGTCGCGATGCTGAGCCCGCTGGCGAGGAAGATCGCGAACACCGCGGTGCGCCAGCGCACGAGTTGGGAACGAGTGAGGGCGGCGTCCATCGGGCCATCGTATCGAATCGATTCGACCGCCGCGACCGGCCCGGGTACGATCGGGAGCGATGAGCACGCGCAGAGCCACGATCGCCGACGTCGCCCGCGAGGCGGGGGTCGCGGCATCCACTGCATCCGTCGTCTTCAGCGGCAAGACGGCGGTCTCCGAGGCGACCCGCCGGCGCGTGCTCGACGCGGCCGCCTCGCTCGGCTACACCGGGCCCGACCCGCGGGCCGCGTCGCTCCGGCGTGGGCGCAGCGGCATCGTCGGCGTCGTCTTCGAGGAGCACCTCGGCGTCGCCTTCCTCGACCCGGTGAACACCCTCATGATGGACGGCCTCGCCGACGGCGTCGCGCCGATCGGGGCAGGGCTCCTGCTCCTCCGCGACGACAACCAGGGACGCGAGCCCACCCTCACCTCCGCGCCGCTCGACGCCGCGGTGCTGGTGGGCTGCAGCGGGAGGCTCCGCGAGTCGCTCGCGACGGTGCGCGGCCGCGGCATCCCGGTCGTCGTGATCGAGGGGGATGCGGGCGAGGGCGTGCCCCGCATCGAGCTCGACAATCGCGAGGCGCAGCGGCAGATGGCCAGTCACCTCCGGTCCCTCGGCCACGAGCGGGTGGTCGCGCTGACGCTCCCGCGGGACGCGCGGCGCCTCCCCGGCTGGTACGCCGAGGAGGACGAGCTCGGCATAGATGTCACGCGCGACCGGCTCGCCGGCTTCCGCGACGTGTTCCCGGAAGCGCCGGCGTACGCCGCCGGCGCGAGCTCGATCGACGACGGTCTCGCCGCGGGCCGGATCGTGTTCGCCGATCCCGAGCGCCGCCCGACGGCGGTCGTGGCGCAGAGCGACCTGCTGGCAGCGGGGGCGATCCGGGCGGCGGAGGAGGCCGGGCTGCGCGTCCCGGCCGACGTCAGCGTCACCGGCTTCGACGGCATCTCTGTCGACGGACTCGCGCCCTACACGCTCACGACCATGGTCCAGCCCGCCGCCGACAAGGGTCGGGCCGCGGGCGAGGCCGTCGCCGCCATGATCGCCGGCCGGGATGCGGCATCCATCCGCTTCACCTGCCGCTTCCGCGAGGGGAACACCGCCGGTCCGGCTCCCGTCGCCTGACGAGCTCGCGCGGCGGGCTCGGGCGGGTGGGACCGGCTGGGCCGGGGCGTGTCGCGGGCGCGACGGGCTCGGGCGCGCTTGGTGTCAAAACGCGGACGGAAGCGGTGACGCGCCGGGTGCGGGCGAGGTCGGGGCGGCGTGTCGGGGAGTGCGTCCGCGTTTTCGAGCGGGGGAAAGCGGCGCGGGGGGCGGGGAAGCGGCCGAGCTGGCGCGGGGCAGACCGCGGGTCGCCGCCGGTAGACTGGGCGGACACCCCGATGGCCCGAGTCGCATCGCCCCCGAGATCGACCGACGACCCCGAGGAGGCCGCACGTGCTGGTCCTCCTTGCCGCGTTCGCGATCCTCCCGCTCGCCCTGCCGTGGCTCGTCGGACGCCTCGGTGCACGCGCGTTCACGATCGCGGCCGTGCTGCCGATCGTCGCGTTCGTGCACGCCGCGCTGCAGACCCCGGCGGTGCTGTCCGGGCGGATTCCGTTCGAGACATACGACTGGATCCCGGGACTCGGCATCCATCTGTCGATGCGGATGGACACGCTCGGATGGGTGATGGCGCTCATCGTGACGGGGGTCGGCGCCCTGGTGATGCTCTACTGCCGCTGGTACTTCGACGGCCACACCGAGGGACTCGGCCAGTTCTCGGCGGTGCTCCTGGGGTTCGCCGGGGCGATGTACGGTCTCGTGCTCACCGACGACATCGTCGTGCTGCTGATGTTCTGGGAGATCACCAGCGTCCTGTCCTACCTGCTCATCGGCTACTACCACCGCCGCGGGGCGAGCCGCCGCGCCGCACTGCAGGCGCTGCTCGTCACGAGCCTCGGCGGTCTCGTCATGCTGATCGGCATCGTGCTCCTCGTGGTCGCGGCCGGCACGACGAGCCTCAGCGGCATCCTCGCCCACGCCCCCACCGGGACGGTGGCGGACATCGCCATCGTGCTCGTGCTCGTCGGTGCGCTGAGCAAGTCCGCGATCTTCCCGTTCCACTTCTGGCTCCCCGGCGCCATGGCCGCGCCGACCCCCGTGAGCGCGTACCTGCACGCCGCCGCCATGGTCAAGGCGGGCATCTACCTCATCGCCCGGCTCGCCCCGGTGTTCGCCGTCGCCCCGCCGTGGCGGCCGGTGCTGATCGCGCTCGGCGTCTTCACGATGCTGCTCGGCGGCATCCAGGCGCTGCGCGAGACCGACCTGAAGCGCATCCTCGCGTTCGGCACGGTGAGCCAGCTCGGCCTGCTCACCGTGGTGCTCGGATACGGGACGAGGGATGCCGCGCTCGCCGGGCTCGCCCTCCTGCTCGGGCACGCGCTGTTCAAGTCGAGCCTGTTCCTCGTGGTCGGCGTGATCGACCGGCAGCTCTCCACCCGTGACATCACCGAGCTGAGCGGGGTGGGTCGTCAGGCGCCGACCCTCGCGACGTTCTCGATCATCGCGATCTGCTCGATGGTGGGTGTCATCCCGACGATCGGCTTCGTGGCGAAGGAGGGCGCGATCGCCGCGCTCCTCCACGAGTCCCAGGGCGGCTCCGTGTGGGGCCTGGTGGCGCTGCTGGGCGTCGCGCTCGGCTCCGTGCTCACGGCCGCGTACGGCGTCCGCTTCGTGTGGGGCGCGTTCTGGACCAAGCGGGATGCGGCCGGCGATCGCATGCCCGTGACGGCATGGCCGGATCCGCCCGTCGGTTTCCTCGCCGCCCCGATCGTGCTCGCCGGGCTCACGCTCGTGTCCGGATTCGCGGCCCCGCTCCTCGACACGGCCTTCGCGGGCTACGCGGACGCCGCCCCCGCCGCGACCCCGGGGGTCCACGCGCCCGAGCATGCGGCGCACCTCGCGCTGTGGCACGGATTCGAGCCGGCGCTCTGGATCTCGCTGGCGACCATCGCCGGGGGCGCCCTCGTGTTCTGGGCGGCGCTCGCGGGCGGATGGGCGGGGCGCCGCCGCATCCTGCCGTTCACGGCCGGCGACGTCTACAACGGCGCGCTGCGGGGCATCGCGCGCGTCTCGGTCCTCACGACAGGCCTGACCCAGCGAGGGTCGCTGCCCGTCTACGTCGGCACGATCTTCGTCGTGTTCGTCGCGGCCGAGGGCACCGTGCTGCTCGCCAGCCCGCAATGGCGCACGGCTCTGGATGCCTGGCAGACGCCCGCGCAGCTGTTCGCCGCGCCCGTGATGATCGTCGCGGCGCTCGTGGCGGTGCGCGCGCGCAAGCGCTACACGGGTGTCGTGCTCGTCTCGGTGACGGGGCTCGGGATGGTGCTCCTGTTCGCCACGAGCGGCGCGCCGGACCTCGCGCTCACCCAGGTGCTCGTCGAGACGGTGACCCTCATCGCCTTCGCGCTCGTGCTCCGGCGCATCCCCGCCCGCCTCGGCGACCACAACGCGTCGGTCTGGCCCGTCGCGCGGGCAGTGCTCGGCGCCGCGGTCGGCGTCACGATGGCCGCCGTCGCGATCGTCGCGACGGGCGCGCGCACGGCCACGCCGATCTCGGAGCGCTTCCCCCAGCTCGCGTACGAGCTCGGCCACGGCAGGAACGTCGTCAACGTGGCGCTCGTCGACCTGCGCGGCTGGGACACGATGGGCGAGCTCTCCGTGCTCATCCTCGCGGCGACGGGCGTGGCATCCCTCGTCTTCGTCACCCACCGTGCCGACACCCTCTCGACGTTCACCACGCAGCTGCCGAACATGCGCGCGCGCCGGCCGCTCGTGGAGACCGACCGCGGCCTCCGGTCGCAGTCCGCTGACACCGGCGGGCACCGCGCGTGGCTCGTCGGGGGGCAGCGGGTCCGCCCCGAGAACCGGTCGATCATGCTCGAGGTCATCGTGCGGATCCTCTTCCACACGATCATCGTCGTGTCGCTCTACCTGCTGTTCGCCGGGCACAATCTCCCCGGCGGCGGGTTCGCGGGCGGGCTCGTCGCGGGCATGGCGCTCGTGATGCGCTACATCGCAGGCGGACGCTACGAGCTGGGCGCGGCCGCGCCGACCGATGCCGGACGGTTCCTCGGGATCGGGATGTCGCTGGCCGTGGCGTGCGCGGTCGTGCCGGTGCTCTTCGGCGCCGCGCCGCTCACGAGCGCCTTCTTCGAGATCCAGCTCCCCGTGCTCGGCCACGTGGAGTTCGTCACCTCGACGATCTTCGACATCGGCGTGTACCTCGTGGTCATCGGGCTCGTGCTCGACGTGCTGCGCAGCCTCGGCGCGGAGGTCGACCGCCAGGCGCAGGAGACCCGGGAGCGGGTGAGCGCCTGATGGACGTCAGCGGCATCCTCATCGTGATCATGGCCGTGCTCTTCGCGTGCGGGGTCTACGCCATGCTCGAGCGCAGCCTCACGCGCGTGCTCATCGGGTTCCTCCTCCTCGGCAACGCGGCCAACCTCCTGCTGCTCATCGTCATGGGCCGGCCGGGGCTCGCTCCGTTCTTCGGCACGTCGGACAAGGACCGGATGTCCGACCCGCTGCCGCAGGCGCTCACCCTCACCGCCATCGTGATCACCTTCGCCGTCTCGGCGTTCCTGCTCGCCCTCATCTACCGGTCCTGGCAGCTCGGGCAGGCCGACACCGTCGAGGACGACGAGACCGACCTCGCCGTGCGCGGCCGCGGCGCCGCGCGCGAGGAGGACCTCGACGACGAGGTCGAGCTCGAGAACGCGGACGACGCCGTCACCACCGACTTCCCCGACGTGGACACCTCGCCGATCGTCGTGCTCCACCACCGCGACGTCGCCGGCATCCGCGACGACGCCCCGACCGACGGCCCGGACGAGGGTGGCGGCCGATGAACGCGCTCGTTCCCCTGATGGTGACCCTGCCGCTCGTCGGCGCCGCCATCGCGCTCATCGCGGGGCGCCACCGTCGCACCCAGGTGCTCGTGTCGATCGTGACCCTGAGCCTCGTCCTCATCATCGCGGCCGTGCTCCTGGTCGCCGTCGACACAGGGTCGCCGATCGCGGTGTCCGTGGGCGGATGGCCCGTGCCGTTCGGGATCGTGCTCTACGTCGACCGGCTGTCGGCGCTGCTGGTGGTCGTCTCCAGCATCGTGCTCCTCGCCGTCCTGCTCTTCTCCGTCGGACAGGGCGCCGCGGACGGCGACGACGACACACCGGTGTCGATCTTCCATCCCTCGTACCTGATCCTGGCGGCCGGCATCTTCAACGCCTTCATCGCCGGCGACCTGTTCAACCTCTACGTCGGCTTCGAGATCCTGCTCGTGGCCTCGTACGTGCTGATCACGCTCGGCAGCACCGAATCGCGCATCCGCACCGGCATCGTCTACATCGTCGTGTCGCTGGTGTCGTCGATCCTCTTCCTCGCCGCGATCGCGATGATCTACGGCGCGCTCGGCACCGTGAACATGGTCCAGATCTCCGAGCGGATGACCGAGCTGCCGCAGGAGACGCAGCTGGTGCTGCACCTCATGCTGCTGGTCGCGTTCAGCATCAAGGCCGCCGTCTTCCCGCTGTCGTTCTGGCTCCCCGACTCCTACCCGACCGCCCCCGCGCCGGTGACGGCGGTGTTCGCGGGACTGCTGACCAAGGTCGGCGTGTATGCGCTGATCCGCACCGAGACGGAACTGTTCCGCGACAACGACGTCAACACGCTGCTCATGATCGTCGCACTCGCCACCATGGTCGTCGGTGTGCTCGGCGCGCTCGCGCAGGCCGAGCTGAAACGCATCCTGTCGTTCACCCTGGTCAGCCACATCGGCTACATGGTGTTCGGCCTCGCCATCGCGACGCCCGCGGCGATCGGCGCGACCGTGTACTACACGGTCCACCACATCATCGTGCAGACGACGCTGTTCCTGTCCGTCGGTCTCATCGAACGGAGGGCGGGCTCGACCTCCATCCTCCGGGTGAAGGGGCTGATGCGCGCCGCCCCCGTGCTGGCGGTGCTGTACTTCATCCCCGCCATCAACCTGGGCGGACTGCCCCCGTTCTCCGGGTTCATCGGCAAGTTCGCGCTGTTCGACGCGGGTGCGCAGTCCGGGACGCCGCTGGCGATGGTGGTGATCGTGGGCGGGATCGTGACCTCCCTCCTCACGCTCTACGCCCTCATGCGCGCCTGGAACCTCGCCTTCTGGCGGGAGAAGGACGACCACACCGAGACCGAGACGCTCGAGCGGATCGCCTACCTCGGCGACGCGCCGGCCGCCGGCGTGCAGACCGAGCGCCGCGTCATCCCGCGCATCATGACGGCGACGACCGCGGGCATGGTCGTCGTGACGATCGCGCTGACGGTCTTCGCGGGGCCGCTGTACGACGTGTGCGCGCGGATCGGCGAGTCGCTGCTGCAGCCCGTGCACCTCTCCCAGCTGCAAGAGGAGGCGGGACGATGACGCCGCACGCCAGGAACCTCCTCGTCCGGGTGTGGCGCCAGATCCCCTTCTTCACCTGGCTGATCGCGCTGTGGATGCTGCTGTGGGGCCAGTTCACGGTGCTCGCGTTCCTCTCCGGCCTCGTGATGGCGATCGTCGTCACGCGCGTCTTCCGCTTGCCGCCGGTCGAGCTGTCGGGGCGGATCAACCTGTGGTGGGGACTCCTCTTCGTCGGCGAGTTCGTGGCCGCGCTCGTGCGGGGCTCGCTCACGGTGGCGTGGCAGGTGCTGGACTTCCGCCGGCAGCCGGGCGCCGCGATCGTCGCGGTGCGGCTGCGGACCGATGACGACCTCATCATGACCCACACCGCGGTGACGGCATCCCTCATCCCCGGGTCGCTCATCGTGGAGGTCGACCGCGACCGCCGCGTGCTCTACCTGCACGTGATCGGCATCCGGTCGGACGCCGACCTGGAGCGCCAGCGCGAGAGCGTGCTGCACTGGGAGCAGCGCATCGTGCGCGCGGTCGGATCGAGCGCGCAGGTGCGCCAGATCGAGCGCGGCGAGGCGGTCCCTGACCGCGAGCGGGGAGGTGCGCGATGACGTGGCTGATCGGCGTGATCTATGTGGTCTTCGCGGCGGCCGCGCTCATCACGCTGTGGCGGATCATCCGGGGACCGTCGATCCTCGACCGGGCCGTGGCATCCGATGTGCTGCTCACCGAGGTGATGTGCGTCCTCGGCGCCGACATGGCGATCAACCACCACACCCGCACCCTGCCGGTGCTGCTGGTGATCGCGGCCGTCGGCGTCTTCGGCTCGATCGCCATCGCGCGGTTCGTGGCCAGGAAGGACAACGCAGACCGATGAACGGACTGGATGTCGCCGCCCTCGTGCTGATCCTCATCGGCGCGCTGCTGTGCCTCACCGCCGCGATCGGGGTGGTGCGGTTCAAGGACGTGCCGACGCGGCTCCACGCCGCGACCAAGCCCCAGGTGCTCGGGCTGATCCTGATCTGCCTCGCCATCGCGCTGTCGCTGCGGTCGTGGCCCGTCGTGGCCTTCCTGGTGCCGGTCGTGCTGATCCAGCTCGCGACCGCGCCGCTGTCCGCCCACATGGTGGGGCGGCAGGCGTACCGCAATCGGACGATCGACGAGAAGAGCCTCTACGTCGACGAACGGGCACAGGCGCGCGAGCGCGAGCGTCGGCGGGACGAGGGCTGAGGACGGTCGGTCAGTACCAGTTCATCGCCTGCGAATGACCCCAGGCCGCGCACGGCGAGCCGTAGGCGCGCTTGATGTAGTCGAGGCCCCAGGCGATCTGGGTGGCCGCGTTGGTCTGCCAATCCGCGCCCGCGCTCGCCATCTTCGAGCCGGGGAGGGCCTGAGGGATGCCCGTGGCACCGCTCGGGTTGTAGGCCCGGTAGTTCCAGCCCGACTCCTTCTGCCAGAGCGACGCGAGGCAGGAGAACTGCCCGTCGCCCCATCCGTACCGGGTGGCCGCCATGCTGCGCGCGGTCGCGCGGGCCCCGTCCGGAGTGTTCGTGCTTGCGAGCTGGATCGCGGCGGCGCGTGCCGCGGCGCGGGCGGCCTCGGCCTTGCGCGCCTGCTCGGCGTCGTACTCCGCGAGCTTCTGCGCCACGTTCGCGGTCGTGGTGCGCAGCTGGCTCGTGAAGGCGGCGACGGTGAGCGACGGCAGTTGGTGCGAGTCGTCCAGCTGCGCGATCTGGATCGCGAGGTCGGTGGTGTCCACCTTCCCGTGCGCGAGCACGCTGGTGCTGCGGGCGATTCCGACGAACAGCGATGCGTCCTGGTCGACCGGACGCGGCGACTGGACGACGATGCCCGCCGGCTGGGCCGCCGCGGATGCGGAGGCGGCGCCGAGCGGGACCCCGACGGCCGCGACGGTCAGCAGTGCGGCGGCGACCGGGAGGGCGGCCCGCGTGGCGCGTCGCGCGGATCGTCTCCTGGCGCGGCGCGTGGCGGGGGGCGTCGGGGACGGGGTGCGGGCGGACGGGCTGCGGTCGGTCGGGTGGTGGCGGGTCGGGGTGCTCGGGGTGTCCGGCGTCCCGTGGCGGGGGGATGCGTGGCGGTGGGCGGGCGTCTGGGGGTGGGTGGTGCGAAGGCGCACGAGGCTCCGATGGTCGGACGTCCCCGCGACTCCGCCCGACCGCTTCGGGCGCGGCGGGCGGCGGTGCCGCACTCGGGATGCGACGCCAGCGCGGGCTGGTCGCCTCGGTGCGCGGGGCCGGGCATCGTCGATGCCCCGCCGTTCGGGGTGCGCGGGGCGGCGCGGATCGCACGCCGTACCGAGGCATCCGCCGCACGGCTCGGAGTCGCGCGACGGACCCGGGCCACGATAGGGGCCGTTTCTGGACGGTTCATCCGAGGTGCCTGTCCGTTCTATGCACGTGGATGGGTGGTGGGGGCGCGGTCGGTTTCGGTGGTGCCGGGATTCGGGGATGGCCTAGGTTGTCCACAATAGGGGAACAAATATACGAATGTATCGTGACACGTCGGTAGAATGAAGGTATGAGCGATCTTCTTGCCGGTCTCGACGAGGCGGTCGCCGAGCTGCGGACCGCATGGCTCGGCGACGGTGGCGTCCCGCCCGCGGTGGGAGAACTGGGGCGGGATCGCCTGATGCGCGTCGTGCAGGTGCTCGGGGTGCTCGGCAGTCGGCTGGACGCGGTCCGGGCGCAGGTGGCGGCCGAGGTCGCGCGTGAGTCGCGGGTCGAATTGGGCGCGGACTCTCTGGCGAAACAGCAGGGCTTCCGCAACCCGACGACCCTCATCGCTGCGACGACCGGGACGTCGGTCGGCGACGCCGCGCGACTGGTGCAGGTGGGCGAGGCCACGGTGCCGCGCCTGACCTTCAGTGGCGAGGCCGCGCCGCCGCGGCATCCGCACGTGGCACGCGCCATCGCCGACGGGGTCATGCCGGCTCAGGCTGCCGCGGCCATCATCGCGCTGCTCGATCGGGTGGCGCTGCGCGCGGGGCGGGATGAGGTCGACCGAGCGGAGCGGGCGCTCTGCGCCCAGGCCGACGGTCTCACGCTCGACCAGCTCGCCAAGGTGATCCGGCGGGCCGAGGCGCACCTCGATCCCGATGGTGTCGAGCCTCGCGAGCAGGAGCTGCGCGCGAACAGAGGCGTACGAATCTTCGAAAGAGACGGCATGTTCCACCTCTCCGCCGTCCTCGATCCAGAGACGGCGGCTCCGGTGAAGACCGCCATCGGTGCGCTCGTGAGCGCCGACTTCCGTGCGGGGCGGGCGTCCGCGGCAACCGGGCAAGGCGGCGAAGGCGGGGAAGGCGGGGACGCGGATCAGCCGCACCGGTCGGTACCGCAGCGGCAGGCCGACGCGCTCGCGGTTCTCGCGGCACACTATCTCGGGTGCGCCGAGACCGATGAGCCGCTCGCCGGTGCCACCGTGATCGTGCGGGTTCGTCGAGAAGACCTCGAGTCGGGCGACGGCTACGGGCTCGTCGACGGGATCGAGCAGCCGGTCTCGATCGGGACGGTGCGGCGGATGGCGGCGGGCGGCGGTGTGCTTCCTTGGGTCTTCGGTGGCGAGAGCGAGATCCTCGACTGGGGCCGCGAGAAGCGGCTGTTCACGAAGGCCCAGAAACTGGCCCTGATCGAACGCGACGGCGGATGTGCGATGTGCGGATGCGATCCGGGCCGAGCACGTGTGCACCATATGCGCTGGTGGCACCGCGACCGCGGGAGAACCGACCTCGAGAACGGCGTGCTGCTCTGCGACAGCTGCCATCACCGCATCCATGAGAACGGATGGGAAATCTGCGTCGACGGTGCCGGGGTGACCGGGCGCGTGTGGTTCATCCCGCCGTCGCATGTCGACGCCGCTCGACGACCACGGCTCGGTGGGCGCGCGCGCTTCGACTACCTCGCGGGGTAGGTCGAAGAGGCGTGAGCGGCGGGGTCGACGTGGGTGGGTGGGTCGGCGTGGGCGGTGGGGTCGACGTGGGTGAGCGGGGGTGGACGGGTCGGCGTGGGCGGCGGGGTCGAGGTTCGACTGGGTGGGCGGGTTGGCGGGGCCGGGTCCGGAGGAGGCGTTGACGGCGGGGCGTGCCGGGGGACCCGTATCGGGAGCACAATGGGGACATGCTGGGCGACGCAGAGGTCGCGGAGCTGACCGCGTTGCGGCGGCGGGCGTACTCCGCCGACGCCGACATCGCGCGCGACCCTGCCGCCTTGGCGCGGCTCGACGAGCTGGAACGTGCGGTGCTCCCCCTCCCGCCGCGGCCGACGGAGGGCGGTTCCCGTGCCCGAGGTGCCGGGTCGGATGGCGGGCAGGTCGGTGCCGTCGCGGAGAGCACCGGGGGGATCGACGGCGCCGGGTGGGTCGACGGCGCCGGGTGGGTCGACGGTGCCGGGTGGGTCGACGGTGCCGGGAGGGTAGCACTGCCGGGCGATATGGGGGCGGGGGGCTTCCGCCCTGACCGCGGGTCGGGTGAACGTGATGGGGCGGCCCGGGCGGGCGTCGGAGCCGGGGTCCCGTCGCAGGACGCCCGCACGGGGAGCCATCGGAGCGAGATGCCGCCCACCGCAGGGGATGACCCGGAGTCCGCGCGCCCACCGGGCAGGGCGCCGGATCCGTTCGCCGTCCCCGATCCCGCCGCGGTCGAGGCATCCCTTCCGATGCGTGTCATCCGACGGACGTGGCCGGCGCGCGCCGTCGTCGTCGCCGCCGTGCCTGCGGCCGTGGCGCTGCTCGCATTCGGGTTCGTGTTCGGTGGCGGCACGGCGTCCCCCGCGGCAGCGCCGACCCCAAGCCCGACCCACACGAGCGTGCCGCCGCGTCCGGGCTTCGCCGACAGCTACGCCTGGGCGCGGAGCGTGCGCACCTGGGACGTCGAGTCGCTCCGAGTGCTCGCCATGATCGACGGCACCCGGATCTGGGCGGGAACGGTCGGCAGCGGCGCCGCGACCTGTGTCGCGATCGACGACCAGCGGACCGACCCGGTCGTCTGCCGCGTGACCACCGACGTCTCCCGCGACGGCATCGTGGTCGACGCGCCACGAGCGCGCGACGACAACACGCCGGCCGTCCTGTACGTCGTCAACCCCTACGGGGAACCCACCGTCACGATGGAGCGCATCATCACGGACCGCACGGACTGATTCGGCGCGGCAGCCGCGTCAGCGGATGCCGCGGACCGCCGCCAGCGCCTGCTCCAGGGCCGCGGAATAGTCCTCGGAATCCCCACGGATCCAGCGCTGGAAACCGTGATGGAACACAGAGCCCGCGGCATCCGCCGCCACCGCCGCAGTGAGCTCGTCCGTCCCGCGAGCGCGCAGCGCCGTCGCGATCCCGTCCCGCAGCGACGCCAGCTTCAGCAGCTCGCGCTCGCGCAGGCTCGCGTTGGCGTCGATCGCCGCCGCACGCCGCCGCGAGAAGTCGCGGTCGACGAGGAACTCGCGCGTCGCCCGAACCCCCGCGATCGCGGCATCGAACGCCGACGCGTCCACCGGAGCATCCGCGATCGTCTGCACGACCAACTGCTCGAGCAGCGCCGACCCCTCGAAGAGGACCTCCCGCTTGTCGGCGAAGTACCGGAAGAACGTGCGCTCGGTGACCCCCGCCCTCGCCGCGATCTCGGCGACCGTCGTCTCGTCGAACCCACGCTCGACGTAGAGATCGAGCGCGGCCATCACGAGCCTCTCCCGTGCCCCCGACTGCCAGCGTCCCATGAGACGATCCTAGTGATGACAGTCCATGACATCGGGGTATAGCATGATGTCAGTCACTGTCATCAACGGAAGGTGCACCATGCACGTCTTCATCACGGGAGCCACCGGCTGGATCGGATCCGCCGTCGCGGCCGAACTCATCGACGCGGGTCACGACGTCACCGGCCTCGCGCGCTCCGACGCGAACGTCGAGAAACTCGAGGCCGCGGGCATCCGACCCCACCGCGGTGATCTGCACGACCTCGAGAGCCTGCGGGCCGGAGCCACCGGAGCCGACGTCGTGATCCACTTCGGCAACCTCCACGATTTCTCGAACATGGCGGAGTCGGGTCGCGTCGAGCGCGCCGCCGTCGAGACCTTCGGCGACGTGCTGGCGGGATCCGGCGGCACGCTCGTCGTCGCGTCGGGCATGGCCGGCACGGGCAGCGGCATCCTCACCGAGACGGATGCCTCGCCCCACGTCGGCCCGGACTCGATGCGCGGTGGCAGCGAGCACCTCGCCCTGAGCTTCGCCGACCGCGGCGTCCGTCCGATCGCCGCACGATTCGCGCCCACCGTGCACGGCGTCGGCGACCACGGGTTCATCGCGCACATCGCCGGGATCGCGCGCGAGAAGGGCGTCTCCGCCTACGTCGGGGACGGCGCCAACCGCTGGCCCGCCGTGCATCGCCTGGATGCGGCACACCTCGTGCGTCTCGCGATCGACGACGCCGCTCCCGGCACGGTCGTGCACGCCGTGGCCGAGGGCGGCGTGCCGACGCGCGACATCGCGACGGCGATCGGCGCGGCGCTGGGCGTGCCCGCGGTGTCCATCGCGCCCGAGGACGCGGCGGCGCACTTCGGCTGGATCGGGATGTTCTTCGCCATGGACCTTCCGGCGTCGAGCGAGTTCACCCGCGAGCGGTTCGGGTGGAACCCGACCCATCCGACGCTGCTCGAAGACATCGCCGCGGGCGCGTACACCGTCTGACGCGGCCGACGAGGGCGGACCCTCCGCGCCCCGCTCAGCCGATGAGACTCGGCTGAAGGTCGCGGAGGGTGCGCCGGTGCGTCATGCGGGTGACCCCGAGCGCCGCCAGTGCGAGCCCGCCGACGAGCCACGCGGCCAGCACGAGCAGGTCGACGCCGGCCCGGCCGAGGTCGCCGCCGTACATGAGCTGCCGCATGGCATCGACGACGTACCCCATCGGCAGCACGTGATGGAGCGCGGCGAGCGGGGCGGGAAGGGTCTGCCAGGGGAACGTGCCGCCCGCCGTGACGAGCTGCAGCACCATCAGCACGAGGCCGAGGAACTGCCCGACCGAGCCGAGCCAGACGTTCAGCGCGAGGATGATCGCCGCGTAGGTGAAGGATGCCGCGACCATGACCCCGAGGGTTCCGAGCGGGTTCGCGAAGCCGAAGCCGAGCGCGAGCGCGAGGACGCCGAACAGTCCCACCATCTGGACGCCGCCGAGCACCGCCGGCGTCAGCCAGCCCGCCGCCGTCACCCGCAGGGGCGTGCGCAGCGCCGTCACCGCCCGCCGCGAGATCGGCTTGACGATGAGGAACAGCGCATAGATGCCGATCCAGCCGGCGAGAGCGGCGAAGAACGGGGCCAGGCCGGCGCCGTAGTCGCCCGCGGCGGCCACCTTGCTCGACTCGACCGCGACCGGATCGGAGATCGTCTTCGCCTGCGCGTCGCGCAGCGCCGCGCTCGAGTCCGGGATCTGCGCGACCCCGTCGGCGAGCCCGTCGCGAAGTTCGGCCGCACCCGACCGCAGCGTTGCGAGTCCGGACGCGAGGGATGCCGCGCCGCCGCTCACCTGCGACGCGCCGGAGGCCGCGGCATCCGCACCCGACGCGACCTGCGCCGCGCCCGAGGACAGCTGCGACGCCCCGGCCGAGACCCGGGCCGCGCCCGCGGCCACCTGCGCGGAGCCGGTCGCGAGCCGATCGACCTGACCCACGGCGGACTGCACCGTGGTGTTGCCGTCGCGCAGCTTGTCGGCGAGCGGGTCCAGCTGCGCCAGCACGTCGGCGATCTGGGTCGGCGTGAGCCCCTGCGCGGCGAGGGTGTCCGCGATGTCCTGACGGACCGCGGGCAGCGCGTCGGTCGCCGCCTGCACGGCGGTCCCGGCCCGATCGGCATACCCGGCGAGCCGACGGTTGCCCGCCGCCACCTGGTCCGCACCGGAGGCGAGCTGCTGTGCGCCGGGCACGAGCTGCGCGGCGCCGGATGCCACGCGGTGGGCGCCCGACGCGAGGCTCGCGGTGCCGTCCGCGAGGGAGGCGGCACCCGCGGCGAGCGTCCCGGCGCCGGACGCGGCGGTGGCGGCACCGTCCGTGAGCTGCGCCGCGCCGTCGGTGGCCGTGACGAGCTTGCCGCGGATGTCGGAGATCGCCGTGAGCAGGCGGCCGGCCGCCTCCCGTCCGACGAGCTCCGCCACGGAGCGCCGGATCTTCTCCACGGCCTGATCGCCGATGGTGGAGGCGAGGTAGTTGTTCGCGTCGTTCGTCTCGAGCGCGATGCGCGCCTGGTGCGGATCGTCGCCCGCTGCGCTCGCAAGGGAGGCGGAGAAGTCCGCGGGGAGCGTGACGGTGAAGTCCACGTCGCCCGCCTGCAGCGCCGCCTCGGCGCCCTTGGCGGTCATGCGCCGCCAGTCGAACGCCTTGCCCTCGAGGAGTTCGTCGGCCACGCGATCGCCGTAGTTCGTAGCCGCGGAGTCGTCGGATGCGGCGACCCCCTCGTCGTCCACGACGAGCGCGACGGGCACCTCGCTGAACTTGCCATAGGGGTCCTGGTTCGCCCACAGGTAGAGGCCGCCGTAGAGGATCGGCACCAGCACGAGTGCGATCAGGGCGATGACGGACATGCGGGTCGCGGTCAGGCGCCGCAGCTCGGCGGCGATCATGGCGGGGATCTTCATCGGTCGCCCTCCGGCTCGTCACGGTCGTCGGGTTCGGGGGTGGGGTCCGGGTCGGCGGACTCGGGAATGGGGTCGTGCTCGCCGGAGCGGGCGGGTGCGGGGTCGGTAGTGGGGGCGGGTGCAGGCTCGGGTGCAGGCTCGGCGGCGGATGCCGGTGCGGATCCGTCCCGCGCTGCGGGGTCCGCGGCGACATCACCCGCAGTTGCGGTTGCGGGCTCGGCCTCGGAGTCGTCGACGAGGTCGGAATCGAGGGCGGCGGGCGTCTCGCCCCCCGACCCCGCGACGAGATCGTCGAGCTCCTCAGCCGCGGTGCCGGTGCCGGCCGCGGCATCCGCCCGCGGCGCCCGTCCCTCCAGCACGATCGCGGCCGCCTCGCCCGCGACGACGAGCATCGCGAAGCCGCGGTCGGCGAACGACTCGGCGAGCTCCCACCACTCGGCGGGGTGCCCGCCGTGGCGGTCGGGCGAGACCAGCACCATGCCCTCGACGCCCGGGCGCAGCGCCGTCAGCCCCAGCAGGAGTGCGACGCGCTCGCGGGGTGAGACGTCGGCGACGGGCGTGCGGGCGATCGCGCCGAAGCCCTCCGCCTCCAGCCACCGGCGTGCGGAGACCGGGTTCGACGGGCGACCCGCGAACATCAGCTCCTCGGCGACCATCCCCGCGACCGTCACGTTCGGGGCGGGATCGCACACGTCGGGCGCGTCCACGAGCGCGACGGCGCGACGGAGGGTCGCGGCATCCGCTCGCCCGTCGATCGTGACGGTGCCGGCATCGGGCGCCATCCGTCCCGACGCGATGAGGCCGAGCACGGTGGGTCGTTGCTCGGTCTCGGCGAGGGCGAGGCGGGCCTCGCCGGAGGCGTAGGCGAGCGAGGTCGGGGGGAGCGCCTCGTCGCGGCGACCCTTCGCGACGTCGGTCAGTCGGATGCGCATCAGAGGATCGCCTCCAGCTCGGGATGGGCGTCGATGAGGGCGGCGGCCTCGCGCCACGAGAGTCCGGCGATCCCGAGCACGGCGCGGACGGCGATGGCCGGAGCGGCGGCGGACGAGGCATCCATGCGGGTGACGACGGTGCGAGCGGTCTCTTCGACCAGGCGCGCGAGCGTCGGCGCCGCGACGTCGGTGCGCAGCTCGCCCGCGTCCTGGCCGAGGCGGACGATCTCCATCACGCGCCGACGCAGCGGCGCGAGGGCCGCAGCGGTCTCGGCGACGTGGGTCTCGTCCAGGGCGATCGCGGCGGCCACCTGCACGTGAGCCGCCTCGCGCCACAGGCGCGCCGTCAACCGGGCGAGGGCGAGACGCGCATCCGGCTCGCGGATGTCGAGCGCGATGTCGTTGAACCGCTGCGCTCCGGCCGCGATGACCTCGCGGATCAGCGCGTCCCGGTCCTCGAAGTGCCCGTAGAGCGCGCGCCGGGACAACCCGGCGCTGCGGGCGATCGTGTCGATCGACGCGTGCGGGTCGTGGGCGATCGTCGCGGTCGCCGCGGCCAGGATGCCGGCGCGGTTCTCGACGGCGTCGCGGCGCGGTCGACGGGAGACGGATGCGGTGGAGGTCACCCGTCGAGGATACTAACCTGCACAGTCATGTGCAAGTTATGGGATCACGCGACGAGGGGATCAGTCGGCGCCGAAGTCGAACGAGGCCGACTCGGATGCCTCGTCGACGGCCTCGGCGAGCTCCTCGCGCGCGTCCGTGTACCCCTCGGCGTGCTCGGTGATCTCGTCCGCCGCGCCCTGCTCGAGTCGTCCGACGAGGGCGCCCGTGGCTCCGCCGATGAGGCCGCGCTCGGCGTACTGCTCGAGCCGCGCGCGGGAGTCGGCGATGTCGAGGTTGCGCATCGTGAGCTGACCGATACGGTCGGTAGGGCCGAAGGCCGCATCCCCGACGCGCTCCATCGACAGCTTCTCGGGCGAGTACGACATGCGCGCAGCGGTCGTGTCGAGGATCGTGTAGTCCTCCCCACGGCGAAGGCGCAGCGTGACGGCGCCCGACACGATCGACCCGACCCACTTCTGGATCGACTCGCGCAGCATGAGCGACTGCGGCTCCAGCCAGCGGCCCTCGTACATCAGACGGCCGAGGCGCCGGCCCTGCTCGTGATATGTCGCGAGGGTGTCCTCGTTGAGGATGGCGTTGACCAGGCGCTCATACGCGATGAACAGCAGCGCCATCCCCGGCGCCTCGTAGATGCCGCGCGACTTCGCCTCGATGATGCGGTTCTCGATCTGGTCGCTCATGCCCAGGCCGTGGCGTCCGCCGATGCGGTTCGCCTCGAGCACCAGCTGCACGGGGTCGTCGAAGCCGTGCCCGTTGATCGCCACCGGCCGCCCCTCCTCGAAGGTGATCGTGACGTCCTCGGTCGCGATCTCGACCGCCGGGTCCCAGAACCGCACGCCCATGATCGGCTCGACGGTCTCGAGCGACACGTCCAGATGCTCGAGCGTCTTGGCCTCGTGGGTCGCGCCCCAGATGTTGGCGTCGGTCGAGTACGCCTTCTCTGCGGAGTCACGGTAAGGGAAGCCGTGGGCGACGAGCCACTCGCTCATCTCCTGCCGGCCGCCGAGCTCCGTGACGAAGTCGGCGTCGAGCCACGGCTTGTAGATGCGCAGCGCAGGGTTGGCGAGGAGGCCGTAGCGGTAGAACCGCTCGATGTCGTTGCCCTTGTAGGTCGAGCCGTCGCCCCAGATGTCGACGCCGTCCTCCTTCATGGCGCGGACGAGGAGCGTTCCGGTGACCGCGCGCCCGATCGGCGTCGTGTTGAAGTAGGTGCGGCCGCCGGAGCGGATGTGGAACGCGCCGCACGCGAGGGCGCCGAAGCCCTCCTCGACGAGCGCACGCTTGCAGTCGACGAGGCGCGAGACCTCTGCCCCGTACTCGAGCGCACGGCCGGGGATGGCGGCGATGTCGTCCTCGTCGGGCTGACCGAGGTCGCCGGTGTACGTGCAGGGGACGGCGCCCTTGTCGCGCATCCAGGCGACCGCGACGGAGGTGTCCAGACCTCCCGAGAAGGCGATGCCGACACGCTCGCCGACGGGCAGGGACTGGAGGACCTTCGACATGGGCTCCAGCCTACCGGCGGCGGATGCCGCGCCCCGGCCCGCTCAGGAGTCGACGGCCCCCGCCGAGTGCGCCTCCGACGCCATCCGACGCCCCCGGACGACGCGGAAGCGTCCGGCCCAGATCACGAGCAGTCCGACGCCGACGATCGCGATCGCGATGCCGACGATGTAGGCGGCGACGGCGAGGTAGCCGCCCGACTGATGCGGATCGAGGAACGGATACGGGTACCAGTAGGGCTTGCCGGTCGCGGGGGAGACGACCAGCGGCGCCCGCACGAGGGTGTAGACGGCCCACACGATCGGGTAGATCACGATGATCCAGGCGGTCGACCACGGCAGCGCCCGTCGGCGTGGCGCGAACAGCACGTCGGCGAGCAGGAAGAGCGGGATGACGACGTGCAGGACCTCGTTCGACCAGGGGACGGTGGCGCCCACGGAAAGCTGGATGCCGCGCAGCAGCGTGTTGTAGACGATGCCCGTCACGATCATGTAGGTCGACACGCACACCAGGAGGATGGCGAACCACCGCGGCTCGACCGCGGCATCCCTGCCCTTCGTCCACGCCCAGATCGCGCCGATGAGGAGGGTGACGGCAGCGGCGAGATTCGACTCGATCGTGAAGAAGCTGAAGAAGTTCGCCACCACCGTGCCGACGTGATGGCCGTACTCGGTCTTCGAGGCGACGGAGATCCCGACGGTGCGCACCAGCTGTGCGATGATCGCCGCGAGCGCCAGCGCCGCCGCCACGGCCCGGAGTCCGTCCCACACCCGTGTCCACGTCTCCGTGCGCGCCATGCGCTCACCCTAGCGGCGCCAGGTGCATCGCCGGGGCGCTTCGCCGGGTGTCGGACACCGCGACGGATCCCTCGGATGCGCGCGCACGGCTCGGGGCAGCCGATGGGTCAGCGGTCTCTGAAGTAGCGGAAGAGCTGGCGTTCGCTCGTGCGGAGCAAGGCGAGCAGACCGCCGAGGAACGGTCCCACGACGGCGGCGAACCCCACGCGCGCGCCGAGGATCCATCCGGTCGTTCCGTCGATCGGCGGACCCACGGCCAGCAGGACCGTCACGGTCGTCGCCGTCAGGACGGCGGCGGGGACGGTCCACGCCACCGTCTCGACGGCCAGCATCGCGCCGAGCGCGCCCTTGCCGACTCCCGCATGCAGGGCGGAGGCCAGTTCGAGTCGCCGGATGCGGACGGACACGAACCCGATGCCCGCCGCGAGTGCGAGCGCGAGGAGAGCGGCGAACCGCGTCAGGCGATCGTGGAACCGCTGAGCGCCGTCGAAAGCGGCGCCGAGAGTGGAGTTCAGCTGGCCCAGCTGCGGAGGGTCATCGCTCGGCCCATCCGGGAGGAGGACGGTCCTCATCACGAGCGCGGTCGTCTTCGACTGCGGCCAGATGTCGGCCCAGCACGCATCGAACGCTCCCGCCGGCGTCACCGGCGCGAGGACCGCATAGCCGTAGCCGGGGTCGCGACCGTCGCTCGGATACTCGTATACGCCCGTGATGGGTATCCCGCCCTGGGGCGTGTGCAGCCGTCCGCCGGAGCGGACGCCGAGCAGGTCGGCGGCCTCCCGCGACAGGACGACTCCCTCGGCCGATCCGTGGTCGGCGCGAAGGAGCTGGAGCACGCCGCCGGTGATGTCCGTCACCGGCAGGGGCGAGGAGGGGAGCTCGATCGCCGTCAGTGGCGATGTACGGGGTCGCAGGGCTCCGGCGGCTCGGACCCCGGGCAGCGCGTCGAGGGCGTCGCAGGCGACTCCGCTGATCCGGCCTGGAGCGGTGAGGGTGACGACGGAGGCCGCGGACGAGACGTAGGTGCGAGCGGCGGCTGAGATCTGCTGGACGGAGATCACCTCGAGCGCTGCCAGGCCCGCGGACAGGACGGAGAGGAGCACGGTGAGCAGAGCGGCCCGGGAGGTGCCGGTCAGGAGGTTGCGCCACGCCTCCTGGAGGAGAGGGCGGAGGGTCATGATCGCGCCCGCCCCGCGTACGGGCCCGATCCCTGGAAGTCTCGGAGGTCGAGACGATCCGTACAGGCCTCCTGCGTCGCCACGTCGTGGGTGGCGACGACCACGATCGTCTCCGCGGCGCGCAGTGCGGAGATGCCGCGCGTGACCTCGCGCGCTGTCTGGATGTCGAGCTGCGCGGTGGGCTCGTCGAGGAGGAGCAGGGCCGGCTGGCAGGCGATGCCGCGAGCCAGCATGAGCCGTTGCGCCTCCCCTCCGGACAGGGCGCGGAAGGGACGGTCCGACACGTGCGTCAGCCCGAACCGGGCGAGTAACCGCAGCGCCTCCCGCTCGGCCTCTCGCCGACCGGCCCCTGCCGCGAGCAGCGGGAGTGCGACGTGATCGACGGCGCTGCGACCGGCCACGCCGATCGGGTTCTGGAACACCCAGCTCACCTTGCCCGCGCCGACGCGCGTGATCCGGCCCTCTGCGGGGAGCAGCCAGCCGGAGAGCAGATTCAGGAGCGTGCTCTTCCCCGAGCCGGACGGTCCGGTGAGGGCGTACACCCGCCCGGGTTCGAGGACGACATCCAGAGCGCGGAAGAGCCAGGGGCCATCCGCGAACCGGTGACCGACGCCCGCGAAGATCACCCGCACGATCCGGCATCCTTCGGTGCGATCTCCACGGCGGTGGGCACGGTGCCTCCGCCAGGGAATGTGACGAAGCTCACGCCGAGCTCGGAGCCGACCACCGTCACCCGGTGGGGAGTGCCGCCCGCGAGCACGCAGGCTGTCGAACCCTCGACGGCGTACAGGGCGGCGGGCGGGACACTCGAGACGCGCACGGGCCGTGCGAGCGCGAGGTCCGCCGTGAACGTCGTCGCCGAGTTCCGCCGCGCCTCGCGGTAGAGCGGTGACGCAGCGATCTTCGCCAATGCGTCCGCGTCGACGATCCTGCCGTCGGCCCCCACGGGCACGCGCTGATCACCGAGGACGAGGACGCGCGCACCGCCCGGGCCGCCGGTCGGCAGGGCGACCGAGGCGGAGATCGGGCCGGCGGCGACCTCGGCGACGTCGCCTCCGGCCTCGACCTGCGCTCCCGTCGCAGTCGAGCACTCCGTCACGGTCGTCTCGGCGCGGGGCAGCCACAGGAAGCGGCTCGCGGGAACGCTGCTCTCGTACGGCCGCTGCCCGGCCGGACGGGAGAGCAGCTGGTCGACGGCGGCCAGCGTCCTCGCTCCGACGATTCCGTCGACGACGACCGGGTGGCCCAGCCGGTTCAGCTCCTCCTGCACCGCGGCGACGTCGTCGCCCTTGTCGCCCCTGACGAGGTCGCGCCACAGCGGGACCCGTGTCGAGAGGTTCACGACGGACTGCCCGTCCACCCGGAGGTTCGACTCGCCCGAGACGAAGGGCTCGTCCGGTGAGCAGCGGAACGCCGTGACGCGGCCACCGGTGGGTGCCGACAGTCTCGTGTCGACTCCGAGCCGCACGACGACCTCCGCCGAACGGAGGTCGGAGAACGACTGTTCCGTGAGCGGAACCGCCCGCACCGTCGGCGCGGCGCCGAGCGATCGCGGTGTCGCGTCCGCCTCGAGGAGGACACCGCCGATCACGCCGATCCCGGCTACGGCGGCGAGTGTCACGGCCGAGAGGGCGAGCGCCGGACGACTGAGCTTCACGCGCGGCCCCCCGACTCGCGACCCTCGGCTTCGCCGGCAGCCACGCTACTTCTTCTCGAAGTGCAGCGGGTCGGCGTCGCACTCGTCGAAGAGCGGCGAGGCACTGATCCGCGCCATGTCCACGCCGCTGTCGTACATCTCCGCCGTGTAGCTCGACTCGACGAGGTGCACGCGCTGCAGACAGTCGACCATGATCTTCCCCTCGTCGAGATGCGACGGATTCCTCCGCATCGCATCGCGCAGCGTGATCGTCCGGATGCCGTTGCCGGCGTTGCAGGCCTGGACGGCGTCGCGGTCGATCGGTGTCGAGCGGCTGGTCGCGTACGTGAGTGTTCCTTCGGCATCGAACGACGCCTTCAGCCCCAGTCCGTCCAGGCACCGCAGGATGGCCGCTTGCAGTTCGCTGTACTCGGCATCGGTGATGCGGCCGTCGCTGAGCACCTTGCGCTCCAGGTCGGACGACGCCTGAGCCGACGTCGCCGAGATGTCGGCTGCCCACGATTTCTCACTGTCGCTCGACGCGTGGCCCGCGCCGCAGCCGCTCAGGACGAGGGCTGCGGCGCAGACCAGCGCGAGCAGGGAGGCCCGGCGCATTCAGTACGTGTTCCAGTACGCGGTGTTGAAGGCAGGCGAGGCGGGCACCGATGCCTTGGCCCAGACGTTCTTCGCCTTCACGACCTGCTTGCACGTCACGAAGATCGCCCCGTCGCACGCGGTCGCGCTGTGGTACTTCGTCGGGTGGTGATAGTTCGACCACGAGTTTCCGAACGGGAACCCGTCCCGCCCGTACTGCCACAGCCCACCGCCCACCTTCTTGGTCGTCGTCGGCACCATCCGGCTGTCCACGGCGGACGACGGCGTGGTGCTCGCGCTCGCGGCAGCGGCGGGAGCGAGAACCAGCGCACCGAGCGCCAGACCTCCGATCACCCAGGCGACTCGCCGGTGCTTCTTCTTCTCGTACATGTTTCGACCTCTCTCTTGTGCACACATGCATGGGTGCACGGTGCATTCATGAGAGGCTAGTTGGGGTCGGCACACCGTCGGGACCGGAGGAGAGAATCTGTGGATATCGTCGGACTGATCTTCACCGCACTCGTCCTCGGGTGCCTCGGTCTGGGGGCCCTGTTCGGGTACCTGCTTCTCACGTCCCGACGAGCGTCTCGCCGCGCGACCGAGCGATGGGAGCGGTCAGGAACCGACCGGACGGACTGACTCGTCTCCTCGGCGTCGCCAGGGGTGCTTCGCCGGGTGTCGGACGCCGACCGATAGGATGGGGTGTACCGTCGGCCCGTACCGAGGAGCTCCCCATGCCAGGAATCGTCATCGTCGGAGTGCAGTGGGGAGACGAGGGCAAGGGCAAGGCCACCGACCTCCTGGGTGAGCGCACCGACTGGGTCGTCAAGTTCAACGGCGGCAACAACGCGGGCCACACCGTCGTCATCGGCGACGAGAAGTACGCCCTGCACCTCCTGCCCAGCGGCATCCTCAGTCCGGGGGTCACTCCCGTCATCGGCAACGGCGTCGTCGTCGACCTCGAGGTGCTGTTCGCCGAGCTCGAGGCGCTCGCCGCGCGCGGCGTCGACACCTCGCGGCTGCGCGTGAGTGCGAACGCGCACATCATCACGCAGTACCACCGGACCCTCGACAAGGTCACCGAGCGCTTCCTCGGCAAGCGCCAGATCGGCACGACCGGTCGCGGCATCGGCCCGGCCTACGCCGACAAGATCAACCGCGTGGGCATCCGCGCGCAGGACCTCTTCGACGAGAACATCCTGCGCCAGAAGGTCGAGGGCGCCCTCGACCAGAAGAACCACCTGCTGGTCAAGGTGTTCAACCGCCGTGCGATCTCATGCGACGAGATCGTCGACGACCTGCTGTCGTACGCCGAGCGGCTGCGGCCGATGGTGGCCGACACCGGCCTGATGCTCAACGAGGCGCTCGACGCCGGCGACGTCGTCGTCTTCGAGGGCGGCCAGGCGACGATGCTCGACGTCGACCACGGCACCTATCCGTTCGTGACGTCCTCCTCCGCCACCGCGGGCGGTGCGGCCACGGGGTCGGGCGTCGGCCCGAACCGCCTCGATCGCATCGTCGGCATCGTGAAGGCCTACACGACCCGGGTCGGCTCCGGACCCTTCCCGACGGAGCTCCACGACGAGCAGGGCGAGTGGCTGCGCTCGCGCGGCTTCGAGTTCGGCACCACGACGGGCCGCCCGCGACGGGTGGGCTGGTACGACGCGCCCATCACGCGCTACGCCACGCGGATCAACGGGATCACCGATCTCGTCCTCACCAAGCTCGACATCCTGACAGGACTCGACGAGATCCCGGTGTGCGTGGCCTACGACGTCGACGGGGTGCGTTTCGACGAAGTGCCCGTCAACCAGTCGGACTTCCACCACGCGCGGCCGGTCCTCGAGTATCTCCCCGGCTGGAAGGACGACATCTCCGGTGCCCGCACGTTCGACGAGCTCCCGCTCGAGGCGCAGGACTACGTGCTCGCCCTCGAGGCGATGAGCGGCACGCGCATCTCGGTGATCGGCGTCGGGGCCGCGCGCGACGCGGTCATCGTGCGCCACGACCTCGTCGACTGATGCGGTTCTGGACGGGCGGGTACACCGCCGACATGGAGGGCGCTGCCGCGGGCATCGGCACGCTGCTCGCGGGCGAGGCCGGTGATCCTCTCGCCGGCGGACCGCTCCGGTTCGGCGGCGACGTCGTGCGCGTCGAGGGCTCGCCCGCGTGGATCGCGGCGCATCCCGTCCGCGACGTCCTGTACGCGGCGCTGGAGGGCGCCGGGGCCGTGCAGGCGTTCGCGCAGACCGGTGAGGCGCGCTTCGTCCCGCTCGGAGCTCCGGTCCCGGTCGGCGACCTCGCGTGCCACGTGGCGGTCGCGCCCGACGGCGGCTCGCTCATCGCGTCGTGCTGGGGCGACGGCCATGTCGTGCACGTGACGCTGGACGCCGCCGGCGCGCCGTCCTCCGCTGTGACGGCCGTCGCGGCCACCGACCCGTACGGCGACGCGTCCGCGGGAGCCGCGCCCCTCCCCGCGCTCGGTGCCGCGGCGGCCGCGCTGCGCGAGGCGGCGGGCGCCGAGTTCGCCCACCTCGTGCCCGACCACGACCGCGAGACCGCGCCGACGCCCGACGCCGGGTCCGCGGCATCCAGCCCCGGGGGCGAGGCTGCCGAGCCGCGGGTCTCGCGCGCGCACCAGGCCGCGTACCTGCCGGACGGCGTCGTCGCGACGACCGACATGGGCCTCGACCTCGTGCGGTTCTGGCGTGCCGGATCCGCGGGGCTGCGACCGCTGCAGGAGGTCGTGCTCCCCCGCGGCAGCGGGCCGCGCCATCTGCGCCGGCATCCGAGCGGCCACCTGTATGTCATCACCGAGCTGTCGCACGAGGTCTTCGTGCTCGCGCCCGATGCCGCCGGGTCGTGGACCGTCGTCGGCGGCGCGCCGCTCAGCGCGGACGTCCGCCCGGACGACACCGCTGCCGAGCTCGCGCTCTCCCGCGATGGAGGGTTCCTCTACGGGGGGATCCGAGGCTCGAACACGATCGCCACGCTCCGCGTCCGGGGCGACGGGTCGATCCTCGAGCCGGTCGCCCTCGTCGAGGCGGGGGTCGATTGGCCGCGGTACCACGTCGTCGCTCGCGACACCCTCCTCGTTGCCGGGGAGCGCTCGAACGACGTCGCGTCGCTCACCCTCGACGAGCGCACCGGCGTCCCGCGCGGCATCCGGCACCGCACCGAGGTGCCGTCGCCGACCTGTCTGCTTCCCGCCCGCTGACCGGCGGCGCGCAGCCGCGCCGCTAGACCTTGGCGTCCTGGCGCGGGATCACGACCTGCTTGATGATCAGCAGGATCGACGCCGTCACCGGGATGGCGACGAGGGCGCCGAGCAGGCCCAGCAGCGTCCCGCCGACGAGTGCGCCGATGACGACGAGCGAGCCCGGTACCGAGATCGTGCGGTTCATCACGCGGGGCGTCAGTACGTACGCCTCGAGCTGCATGTAGATCAGGTACACCACCGCGAAGATGAGGGCGCTGAGCGGGCTCGTGAACAGCGCGATGACCGAGCCGACGATCCAGAAGAGGACCGAGCCCACGAGGGGGATCAGCGTCAGGCAGAAGGCCGTGACGGCGAGCAGCAACGGGAACGGCAGCCCGAGGAAGAGATAGAGGAGGAACGTGACGATCGAGTTGCAGAACGCCAGGATCACCATGCCGCCGAGGTAGCCGCCGATCGAGTCGGTGATCTGCTCCGTGATCGAGGAGATGCGCTCGCGGCTGCGGGCGGGGGCGAGACGCGTGAACGACACCTTCATCGTGGGCAGCGAGGCGAGGAAGTACAGGCTCAGGACGAGGACGATGATGAGCCCCGAGATCGTCGTGCCGATCGTCACGCCCACCTGGACGACGCCGCCGCCGATCGCGGCGATGTTGCCGGGGTCGGTGAGGAACGTGCGGATCTGGTTGACGATCGTGCCGACCTGGTCGCCGAAGTTGTCCTGCAGCCACGCGTAGACGTCGGATGCCTGGAAGCTCGAGATCAGGTGCGGGATGTCCCGCACGAACTGGGTGATCTGCCGGATGACGGTGGGGATGATCAGCCACAGCACCCCGACCAGCACGAGCGCGAAGGCGGCGTAGACCGTCACGATCCCCCATGCGCGGGTCACGTGATGGCGCTCGAGCAGCCGCACCAGCGGGTCGAGGCCGAGCGCGGCGAACAGGGCGAAGACGACGTAGATGATGACCGTCGAGAGGTTCGAGAACGCCAGGCCGAGGAGGAGCGCGACGAGCCCGCCCAGCGTGAGGGAGAAGCCGACCGCGAACGGGTTGTTCAGGCTCGCCCAGAAGGTGCGCGAGGGCGGCGCCTCGCCCGCGCGCAGCGCGACGGCATCCTCCTCCCGGGTCGCGGCCGGGATGTCCGCCGCCGGGACCTGCGCGCCCGCGGGGGGAAGGGGTGCCGGGGTCTCGGTGCCGTCGCTCATGGACACACTCTAGAGCCAGGGCCACCGCGCGCACGGGCTCCGCGCCCGCGGGCGAGGCGGCGTGCCGCGATAGTGTCGAGAGCGCGAAGGAGGACGCCATGACCGATGCCCCCGCCCCAGTTCCGAACCCCGTCGACCCGGCCGAGACCCTGCAGCGCCTGCGGGGCAGCATCGACAACATCGACGCGTCGCTCATCTACCTGCTCGCCGAGCGGTTCAAGTGCACGAAACAGGTCGGGGAGCTCAAGGCCGCGCACGGCATGCCCGCGTCGGACCCCGCACGCGAAGAGCAGCAGGTCGAGCGGCTCCGCCGGCTGGCGACCGAGGCCGACCTCGATCCGGAGTTCGCGCAGAAGTGGTTCACGTTCGTCGTCGCCGAGGTGATCCGCCACCACACCGAGGCCGCCGCCGACGTGCGATGACCCGCTCTCCACAGCGTGCTCTTCCGCGGAGCGGTCCGCGCTCCGTACGATGCGGAGCATGCCCCGCGAACTGACCATCGGCACGCTGATCGAATCCGAGGACGCCGCACCGGCCCAAGTGCTCGCCGCGAAGCTCAACCGGCACACGTTCTGGTGCGGACAGAGCGGATCCGGCAAGACGTACGCGCTCGGCGTCCTGCTCGAGCAGGTGCTGCTGCACACGCGGCTGCCGCTCGTGATCCTGGACCCGAACTCGGACTTCGCCCGGCTCGGCGAGGTGCGCGACGACGCACCCGCGGACGTGGCCGCCGCGCTGCGCGACCGCGACATCCGGGTCTTCCGCTCCGGCGACCCGGACCGGCCGCTGCGCGCGCGCCTGCTCGGGATGCCGCTGCGCTCGCGTGCCGCGATCCTCGGCATCGATCCGGTCGTCGACGCCGAGCTCTACAACGAGATGCTGCACCTGGAGGCCGAGCTGGGCGGCATCGAGCAGGGGCGGCTGATCGGATACCTGCGCGCGCAGGACTCCGAGCTGCGTCAGCGACTCGCGACGCGGCTGGAGAACCTGGGGATGGCGGAGTGGGCGCTGTGGGCGTGGGGGGAGCGGGACGTCACGCAGGACATCGATGAGGGGCCCGATGCGACCATCGTGGACCTCGGGAGGTTCGACACCCAGGCCGAGTTCCGCGCCGCCGCGCTCGCGGTGCTCGATCACCTGTGGGCCCACCGCGAGGAGCGCCGGCCGCGCCTCATCGTGATCGACGAGGCGCACAACCTGTGCAGCCCCGAGCCCGCGGACGCGGTCCAGGCGCTGCTCACCGAGCGCATCGTGCAGATCGCCGCGGAGGGCCGCAAGTTCGGGCTGTGGCTGCTGCTCTCGACCCAGCGGCCTTCGAAGGTACACCCCAACGCCCTGTCGCAGTGCGACAACCTCGCGCTCATGCGGATGAGCTCGCTGCGCGACCTCGACGAGCTCGCGGACGTGTTCGGGTACGCCCCGGAGTCTCTCGTGCAGCGTTCGCCCGCGTTCGCGCAGGGGCAGGCCCTGTTCGCCGGCGGTTTCGTCGATCAGCCGGGCCTGGTCCAGATGGGGTCGCGCCTCACGCAGGAGGGCGGGATCGACGTCCCGGTCCCGCTGCGCTGATCAGGGCCGCGATCAGGGCACGAGCCGGCGCATCGTCCCGTAGGAGATCACCGACAGGACGGCCGTCAGGACGAGGCCCCACAGCGCGAACGAGATCGCGCTCTGCGTGGTGAGCCATGCCCCGACCGCGCCCCACGCGTCGACGCGGCCGATGAGCCAGATCGCCCCGACCAGGAGAAGTCCGAGGGCGACGAGGACGATCGTCAGCCCGATCGCACCGAACCGCTTGAAGATCGTCGCCCCCCAGAACCCGAAGACGAAGAACAGCATCGCCACCATGAAGAAGAACAGCGCGGCACCTGCCGGGCCTGCGGCCCAGATCCAGTCGATGTAGAAGAAGTAGCCGTTCATCCCCCAGCCGTGGGTGGCGAGCTCGAGCGCGCCGCCGGCCACGAAGACCGCGGCGAGGATCGCCGAGGTGAGGGCAGCGGTCGTGAGCGTGCCGATGAAGAAGGCGCGCCGGGTGACGCTCATCGCCTGCGAGAACGGGAACGTGAGCGTGAGCGCTTGGATGCCGACGGCGAAGAAGTACCACAGGGGCGCCTGGGAGCCGCCACTGTACTTCGTCCCGCCGTAGGGGATCATCGACCAGATCAGGAGGGACAGCACGAAGCTGCCGCCGAGGATGATGAGCGGGATCCAGATGTACGTCATCCGGTTCACCAGCTGCATGCGGACGACGTTGAGTGTGCGGTTCATCGCGCTGCCCCTTCGGTGCGTGCCGTGTCGGTGTGCTGGGTGGTGCGGACGATCAGCTGCTGGAGCGAGACCGGTGCGACCTCGAGCCCTGCCTCGCCGAGCCGGCGCCGGTCGTCCGGGCTGAGCGTCCCGATGACCGTGACCGACGACACGTGACCCAGGCTCTCGCGATGGATGACCTCGCGGCCCGCGACGAACGCGTCCACCGCGGCGGTGTCGCCGACGATCGTGGCGGCGCGGTCGCGCACGGCATCCGTCTCCTCGTCCATGATGATGCGGCCGTGGTCGATGACGAGGACCCGCTCGATGAGGTTCGCGACCTCGTCGATCAGGTGGCTGGAGAGGATGACCGTGCGCGGATGCGCGGTGTAGTCCTCGACGAGCCGGTCGTAGAACAGCTGTCGCGCGACGGCGTCGAGGCCGAGGTACGGCTCGTCGAAGAAGGTGATCTCGGCGCGCGAGGCGAGTCCGATGATCACGCCGACCGCCGACAGCTGGCCGCGCGAGAGCTTCTTGATCCGGGTGCGCATCGGCAGCTCGAACTCGGCGACGAGCCGGTCGCACAGCTCCTGGCTCCAGTTCGGGAAGAAGAGCCGGGCGGTGGCGAAGGCGTGGGGGGGCTTGGCGTCGTCCGGATACTTCTGGCTCTCGCGCACGAAGCACACGCGGCTCAGCACCCGCCCGTTCTCGTACGGGTCCTCGCCGAAGACGCGGACGTCGCCGGAGGTGGCGAAGTTCTGCGCGGTGAGGATGGACATGACGCTCGTCTTGCCGGCGCCATTGCGGCCGAGCAGGCCGTAGATCACGTCCTTCTCGATGGCGAACGTGATGTCGTCGACCGCGATCGTGTCGCGGTAGCGCTTGGTGAGGTGCTCCACCTCGATGACGGAGGTCATCGTGCCGGTCCTTCCGTGTCGGTGTGCGATGCGGTCATGCGCTCGCGGATGAGTTGGCCGAGGTCGTCGGCGCCGAGGCCGAGCTTCCGCGCCTCGTCGAGGAGCGGCTCGACGAAGCGGTCGGCGAAGACGGTGCGGCGCTCGGCCAGCAGGAGGTCGCGGGCGCCCGGCGACACGAACATGCCGATGCCCCGACGCTTGTGGATCACGCCCTTGTCGACGAGCATGTTCACCCCTTTCGCCGCCGTCGCGGGATTGATGCGGTAGAAGGCCGCGAGCTCGTTCGTGGACGGCGCCTGCGCCTCTTCGGCGAGGCTGCCGTCGATGATCGAGTCCTCCACGCTCTCTGCGATCTGCAGGAAGAGCGGCCTGCCTTCTTCGATCACTCCGCCTCCGGTCCCTTGGTTAGTTACTTGACTAAGTAACCACAGAAGTCCTGCGTGCGCAACCCCGATCTCCCCGCCGCGCAACGCAAGGTGTCGTGACGCGAGCCTCGGACATCGGTCGCGAATGGCCGGATGGACCGCCCCGGGCACCCGGAATGACGCCCTCTTGCGACCGAAACAGGTGGCTGGATCAGACGATGGGGGGCTTGGGGGAGCGCGCCGGGACCGGCCATGGCGAGGGCGGAGCCGCCGGGGATGCCGGAGCCGCCGGGGATGCCGGGGGCGCGGAGGCGGGGGGCGTGAGCGGGGGGCGGTCCGCGGCATCCTGCCCCACAGGGATGTCCTGGGCGGCGGTCGCCGGGAGCTCGAGGGCGACCTTCGTCTCGAGGACCTCGATCGCACCGTCCGAGAGGGAGATGAGGCCGTCGAGCTCCTCCCGCACGCGGCGGTACGCGAGCTGACGCTCGGCGGGCGTGGCGGCCTGGTCGATCGCCACGGTGAGGAGCTGCTTCGCGGTGTCGAGGCGCTTGCGCTCCCCGTCGGTGAAGGTCGAGTCCTTCAGCCGCCGGGCATCCCGCTCCGCCACGTCGAATGCGACCTCGTAGTCCGTGACCGCGTTGCGGTACTCGGCGAGGTGGTCCTTCGTGAGCCGTGCCTTGGCCGACGCGGGGCGAAGGCCGTCGGCGACCTTCTTCGCGCGCAGGAACGCGGCGGTGAGGGGCTGGCGTCCGTCGCTCATCGCGGGGAACGCGATCAGCTTCGCGACGTCGAGCTCGTAGTCGAGCCACCGCTTGGTGACGGCATCCTGCGCCGCGAACAGCCGGGTGAGCTGCGCCTCCTGCGACTCGTCAGGGTCGACGGCGGCGGACGGGGCGGGGGCGGCGGATGCCGGGACCGCGGCCGGCGCGACGCCCTTGCCGCGCGCCGCGGCCTGCGCCGCCTTGATCTCGGCCTTCGCGTGCAGGATCTCCAGCCGCCGGGCGTGACGGCCGCGCGCGCCGCGCTCCCAGGCGCGGGCGACGCCGCCCATCACTCCGAGGAAGGGGAAGATGAGCCACCAGTAGCTGCCGATGAAGTTCCAGGGCTCCACCATGTCATGCTAACCGCCCGCGGGAAGCGGCATCCCGGACGAATGTCACGCGGCCGGGCCGCGGAGCGTGCCCGTGAGGGTCAGCCGACGAGGAGGGCGATGACCGTGGCGCCGCCGCCGACGAGGATGAGCGCGACGATCACGACCCATGCGATCACCTTGATACGGCGCTGACGCGCGTCCGTGAAGGTGCTGTACTCCTCGTCCTCCGCCATGACGACCAGTCTAGGCCGAGGGTTCGGACACCGTTGCGCCGAACGCGCCCGGGAGGGTCGAGGTCGACAGCCCGCGCAGCTCCGAGAGCGGCACCGTGAACAGCCCCTGCACCTCCAGCGCCGCCTCCTCGCCGTCGGCGGCATCCGTCACGCCGATCCGCAGCACCGGGTAGCCCCGGCCGTCGCACAGCCCGCGGAACTTGACGTCCTCCTCACGGGGGACGGTGACCAGCACGCGGCCGGTCGACTCGGAGAAGAGGGCGGCCGCGGCATCCACGCCGTCGCGCTCGCGCAGCTCGTCGAGCCACACCCGCGCACCGACTCCGAAGCGGAGCACGCCCTCGGTGAGCGACTGCGCGAGCCCGCCCTCCGAGAGGTCGTGCGCGCTCGAGATGAGCGACTGATCGGATGCCGCACGCAGCAGCTCGGCGAGCCGGCGCTCGGCGCCGAGGTCGACGGCCGGCGGACGACCGCCGAGGTGGCCGTGGATCGTCGCCGCCCACGCGGAGCCGCTCAACTCGGTCGACGTCACGCCGAGCAGATACAGGTTCTCGCCCGCGTCCTGCCACCCCGACGGGATGCGGCGGGCGACGTCATCGATGATGCCCATGACCCCGACGACCGGCGTGGGGTGGATCGGCACGTCGCCGGTCTGGTTGTAGAAGCTGACGTTGCCCCCCGTGACCGGGATGCCCAGCTCGAGGCATCCGTCGGCGAGGCCGTCGACCGCCTGCGAGAACTGCCACATGACCTCGGGGTTCTCGGGGCTGCCGAAGTTGAGGCAGTCGGTGACCGCGGCGGGCGTCGCGCCCGTGACGGCGACGTTGCGATACGCCTCCGCCAGTGCGAGCTTCGCGCCCTCGTACGGGTCGAGCTGGCAGTAGCGGCCGTTCGCGTCCGTGGCGATCGCGAAGCCCAGCCCGGACTGCTCGTCGACGCGGATCATGCCCGCGTCGTCCGGGAACGACAGGGCGGTGTTGCCCATCACGTAGTAGTCGTACTGGTTGGTGATCCACGACGTGTCGGCGAGGTTGGGGCTGGACACGAGCCGTGTGAACTGATCGCGGAGGGTCTCGGCGTCGACCGGGCGGGGAAGAGCCGCCGCCGAGTCGTCACGCAGAGCGTCGAGCCACGCGGGATAGGCGACCGGGCGCTCGTAGACAGGACCGTCGACGGCCACCGTGGACGGGTCGACGTTGACGATCTCCTCGCCGTGCCAGAAGATCTGCAGGCGTCCGTCGCCGGTGACCTCGCCCAGCACGCTCGTCTCGACGTCCCATTTCTCCACGACCGCGAGGAAGGCATCGAGCTTCTCAGGGGCGACGATGGCCATCATCCGCTCCTGGCTCTCGCTCATGAGGATCTCCTCCGGCGTGAGCGTGGAGTCGCGCAGCAGCACGTTCTCGAGATCGACGCGCATCCCCGATCCGCCGTTGGCCGCCAGCTCGCTCGTGGCGCATGAGATGCCCGCGGCGCCGAGGTCCTGGATGGCCTCGACGAGGTCGTCGCGGTAGAGCTCGAGGCAGCACTCGATGAGCACCTTCTCGGCGAACGGGTCGCCGACCTGGACGGCCGGGCGCTTGGTCGGACCGCCCGCGCTGAAGGTGTCGGACGCCAGGATCGACGCCCCGCCGATGCCGTCGCCGCCGGTGCGGGCCCCGAACAGGACCACCTTGTTGCCCGCGCCGGACGCGTTCGCGAGCTTCAGGTCCTCGTGGCGGAGGACGCCCACGGCGAGCGCGTTCACGAGCGGGTTGCCCTGGTAGACGGCATCGAAGACCGTCTCGCCGCCGATGTTGGGGAGGCCGAGGCAGTTGCCGTAGAACGAGATGCCGCTGACGACGCCGTGCACGACCCGTGCCGTGTCGGGGTCGTCGATGGCCCCGAACCGCAGCTGGTCCATGACGGCCACCGGGCGCGCGCCCATCGAGATGATGTCGCGGACGATGCCGCCGACGCCGGTCGCGGCGCCCTGGAACGGCTCGATGTAGCTCGGGTGGTTGTGCGACTCGACCTTGAAGGTGACGGCCCAGCCTTCGCCGATGTCGACGACGCCGGCGTTCTGGCCCATGCCGACCATGAGCCGCGTCCTCATCTCGTCGGTGACTCTGTCGCCGAAACGGCGCAGGTAGATCTTGCTGGACTTGTAGGAGCAGTGCTCGCTCCACATCACCGAGTACATCGCGAGCTCGGCGCTGGTCGGGCGACGACCGAGGATCTCGCGGATGCGGTCGTACTCGTCGGGCTTGAGGCCGAGGGCCGCGTACGGCTGCTCGCGCTCCGGGGTGGCGGCGGCGTGGGCGACGGTATCGGATGCCGTGGCCGGGGTCTGCTGAGCGGGGAGGGTCACGCGGCTGAGCTCCAGGTTCGTGCCGAAGGGGGCCGAGGCGGCCGCATCCAGTCTAGTTCGGCTCGTGCCGCGGGCTCGCCGGACTCGGCAGTCCGGGCCACGGCGTACCGTTCTCAGGAGCGCCGCGGCGTCGCCGGATGCGGAGGGGCGTGTTTCGGCGGGCGGGAGACGTCGCGCAGCCATCTGATCCTGAGAACGGTACGCCGCGACGAAGTGCGAAGGCAGGACGGGGCGCAGCGACGCGGGCGTAGGGTCGGGCCCATGACCACGACGGACCCGGCCGAGCGGCTGCGCGAGCGCGCGCGGGACCTCGACGGGCTGCTCGCACGCCTCGACGGCGACGAGCGCGACGTGCTCGCCGACCGATCGGACGGCACGGCCGACGACGAGCACGACCCCGAGGGCTCGACGCTGTCCGGCGAGTGGCAGCGCATCGACGCGCTGCGCCGGGCGGCGATCGCCGAGCGGGAGGAGATCGCGCTCGCGCTCGCCCGGGTGGCCGACGGAACCTATGGCATCTGCATCCGATGTGGCCGGCCTATCCCGGCCGCTCGGCTCGAGGCCCGCCCGATGGCGACGATGTGCGTCGCGTGCGCGGCGGTCGCCGGCGGCTGAGGCATCCGTCCCGACGGCCGGTTGCGCACGATCTTGTGCGTGCGCAACCGCCTGCGAGCGCACAACATCGTGCGCAAACGTGAGGTGGGGGGTGGGGGGTGGGGGGATCGACGACGGGGGTTGACAAGGGCGAGGGCGAGACGTAACGTACAACCAAATGGTTGTACGAATGGATGCCGGCGATGAGCTCACGGACGCGCAGACGGATCGCGTGTTCCACGCGCTGTCCGTCGCCACGCGGCGTGACATCCTGCGCCGCACGATCGAACGGGAGCAGTCCGTGTCGGCGCTCGCCGCGGCCTACGACATGTCGTTCGCCGCGGTGCAGAAGCACGTCGCGGTGCTCGAGGCCGCGGAGCTCGTCGTCAAGCGGGCGGAGGGCCGTGAGCGGCTCGTCCGGGCGGATCCGGCGATGATCGCCCGGGCCCGTGCCCTGCTCGCGCGCTACGAGGAGCTGTGGCGCGCCCGCATCGGCCGCCTCGACGAGCTGCTCGCCGAGACCGGCCCCGCGCGTCCCACCGAAGACCCCGACACGAGAGAAGGACATTGACATGCCTGTCACCTCCGTCCACACGGACCCCGAGAACCTGACCATGACCCTCGTCGCCGACTTCCCGGCGCCGGCCGACCGCCTGTGGTCGGCGTTCACCGACCCGCGTCAGCTCGAGCGCTTCTGGGGTCCTCCCGGCTGGCCCGCGACCTTCACGCAGTTCGACCTCGCCGTCGGGAGCCACGCGAAGTACCGGATGACGGGCCCGCACGGCGAGCGCGCGAACGGTACGTGGGAGTTCCTCACGATCGACGCCCCACGCGGGTACTCGGTGATCGACTCCTTCGCCGACGAGGAAGGAGCGGTGCTGACCGACATGCCCTCCATGCGGATGGTGCTCGAGTTCGAGTCCACCCCCGAGGGCTCGCGCCTGGTGACCACCTCCCACTTCGAGTCGGCCGAAGCACTCGAGAAGGTCGTGGCGATGGGCGTCGTCGAGGGGTCGACGATGGCGATGAACCAGCTCGACCGCGTGCTCGAGGGTCTCCGCGCCTACGCCGAGGGCAAGGGCACGCGCACCGAGATCCTCGACGACACGCACGTCCGGATCACGCGGCTGATCGAGGGCTCGCGCGACCTGGTGTGGCGCGCCCACACCGAGCCGGAGCTCATGAAGCGGTGGCTCCTCGGCCCGGACGGATGGCGCATGACGGTGTGCGAGATCGACCCCGTCGTCGGCGGCACCTACCGCTACGCGTGGGCGCCCGAGGACGGCACCGAGGGGCAGGCCTTCGGCTTCGACGGCGAGACCCTCCTCGCGGAGGCGCCGTCGCGGAGCGTCACCACCGAGCACATGACGGGGACCGACTTCCCGTCCACGCTCAACGACCTGAACCTCTACGAGGAGGACGGCGCGACGCTCATCACGCTCGTCATCGAGTACCCCGATCAGCAGACCCGCGACATGGTGCTCGCGACCGGGATGACGGACGGGATGGAGGCGAGCTATGCCCGCCTGGAGGGCGTGCTCGTCTCCTGACGCCCTCGGCGCCGGTCATGCCGGGATCGCGGCGCTCCGCCCGGCGTGACCGGACTGCGGCGGCGCGGGCCTACCCTGGCGGCATGACCGGACTCACGCCCTACCTGTCGTTCGACGGCGACGCACGGGCCGCGCTCGAGTTCTATCGCGACGTGTTCGGCGGCGAGGTCATCCTGAGCACCTATGCGGAGTTCGGCCGAGAGGACGTCGCGCCGGATCGGATCGCGCACGGGATGCTCCGCGGTCCGGTCGAGCTCTTCGCCTCCGATGCCGCGCCCGGAGAGGCGACCCTGCGGATCGAGGGCGTCCTGTTCGCGCTGCTCGGCACCGCCGATCCGCCGACCCTGGAGCGCTGGTTCGCCGCGCTCGCGGCATCCGGGTCGGACGTCGACCCGCTGCAGCTGCGACCGTGGGGCGACCACGACGGGCAGGTGACCGACCGGTTCGGGCTGCGCTGGCTCATCGGCTACGAGCACTGATCCCGAGGGGGGAACCGGCGACCCGGACGACGTGCTCGACTAGCGTTGGTGCATGACGACGAGTCCTCCGCATCCCGATCCCGCCCTCCGTCTCACGGGCCTCGTCAAGCGCTTCGGCGACAAGGAGGCCGTCGCCGACCTCCACCTCACCGTCCCGACCGGTTCGTTCTACGGCCTCGTCGGGCCGAACGGCGCCGGGAAGACGACGACCCTGTCGATGGCGACAGGGCTCCTGCGCCCGGATGCGGGGACCGCCGAGATCTCCGGGGTCGACGTGTGGCGCGACCCGGTGCGGGCGAAGGCCATGGTGGGCGTGCTCTCCGACGGCGTTCGGCTGTTCGATCGGCTCACCGGGGCGCAGCTCATCACCTACACCGGGATGATGTTCGGGCTCGCCCGCGCGGACCTCGCGCAGCGCACGGCGGACCTCCTGCAGCTCATGGACCTGACGGCATCCGCCGGCGTCCCCGTCGTCGACTACTCCGCCGGCATGACGAAGAAGATCGGGCTCGCGTGCGCGCTCGTCCACGCGCCGCGTCTCCTGGTGCTCGACGAGCCCTTCGAGTCGGTCGATCCGGTCTCCGCGGCCAACATCGAGGACGTGCTGCGCGGCTATGCGGCGAGCGGTGGCACCGTCATCGTCTCGAGCCACTCGATGGACCTCGTGCAGCGGATGTGCGACCACGTCGCGATCATCGCCGCCGGCCGCGTCATCACCGCCGGCACCGTCGACGAGGTCCGCGGGGACGCGACGCTGCAGGACCGGTTCCTCCAGCTCGTCGGCGGTCGCCACCTCACGGAGGGTCCGGCATGGTTGCGACAGTCCTGAGGATCCGCTTCGCGATCCTCGGCAACGTCCTCGCGTCGAGCGCGTGGCAGGTCGTCGCGTACGTCGTGGGCGGGCTCGGCACGCTGTGGCTCGTCGGCGTCGCCGGCGTCGGGCTGTTCTTCGCCGGTGCGGCGGGCGCGGAGGTCGCGCGAGCCGCGATCGCGGCCGGCGGCGCCGTCCTGACCGTCGGCTGGGTGATCGCGCCGCTCGTCGCGGCGGGCGTCGACACCACGATCGATGCGGGCCGTCTCGCGCCGTTCCCGATGAGCACCCGGCAGATCATGACGGCGCTGACCGCGGTGGGGGTCGCCGGCGTGCCGGGCATCGCCACGTGCCTCGTCGCCCTCGCCACGTTCGCGGCGTGGTGGCGCTGGCCCCTCGCGGCGCTCGCAGCGGTCGTGTGCATCCCCCTGGGCGTCCTCACGTGCGTGGTCGCGTCGCGCCTGGTCGCCGCCTTCGCGTCCGCCGGACGCGGGCGCCGCGTCGGAGAGGCCGTCGGGATCGTCGTGTTCGGCGCGGTCATGCTGGCGGGCCCGATCATCGCGGGGGTCGCGAATCTGCTCACCTCGTCCGGGGACGGGCTCGCCGCGCGGTGGGGCACCGTCATCGCGGCGGCATCCTGGACGCCCGTCGGTGCGGCGTGGGGGGTTCCGGGCGACGTCGCGACGGGGCATCCGCTCACCGCGCTCGCCAAGCTCGTCATCGCGGCCGCGACGCTCGCGCTGCTGTGGCTGCTGTGGCGCCGGCGCATCACGGTCGCCCCGATCGCCACCGTCCGGCCCGCCGCCCGCGCGCGAACCAGCCGGCTCGGCTGGTTCGGGCGCCTCCCCACCGGCGCCCTGGGAGCGACCTGGGCGCGGGCCCTCACCTACTGGCTGCGCGATCCGCGCTATCAGCGGCAGCTGCTCATCGTGCCGCTGCTCCCCATTCTGATCGCCTTCGCCGGTCAGGGCGGCCTGGATGCCACGCCCTTCGTCCTCTCCAGCGTGCTGGTCGCGCTCATCCTCGGCTTCGTGCCCTACGCGGACGTGTCGTACGACGGCACGGCGTTCTCGGGCGTGGTCGCCGCCGGGATCCGCGGGCGGGCCGACCGCGCCGGGCGCCTCCTCGCCGCCGGGACGGTCGCGGTGCCGCTGGTCCTCGCGGTGGCGATCGTGACCGTCGGCGTGGCGGGGCGATGGGCGCTCCTCCCCGCCGTCGCGGGGGCGGCGGTCGGCGTGCTGTTCGTCGCGTACGGGGTGTCCGCGGTGAGCTCGGCGCTGATCGTGGTGCCGGTCCCGGCATCCGGCGACAACCCGTTCAAGCGCGTGCCCGGGACGACGTTCACCGCGGGGATCGCCGTCTTCGGCGTGCTGATCGGCACCGCGGTGCTCGCCGCCCCCGCGGGGATCGCCACGGCGCTGGTCCTCTTCGGCGGCGCCACATCGCTGACGTGGGTCGCTCTCGCGATCGGCGTGGGCTACGGCCTGGCGATCGCGATCGCCGGCGTGTTCGCGGGCGGTGCCGTGTTCGACCGCAACGCCCCCGCGCTGCTCGCCCGCCTGCGTGCGCTGAACGGCATCTGACGCGCGCGGCGGGGGATCAGGATGCCGCGGGGTCGAGCACGAGCCGATAGCCCATGCCCGACTCGGTGAGCAGGTGCCGCGGGTGCGCCGGGTCCGGCTCGAGCTTCTTCCGCAGCTGCGACATGTACAGCCGGAGGTAGCCGGAGTCGGTGACCTGGTCGCTGCCCCAGATGTCCTTCAGGAGCGTCTGGCGGGTGACGAGGGCGCCCGGGTTGCGGGCGAGGAACTCCAGCATCCGCCACTCGGTGGGGGTGAGGTGGATGCGGGTGCCGCCGCGCGTCGCCGCCTTCGCCGCCAGGTCGACGGTGACGTCGCCGAACGTGACGACGGGGTCGCCGCCCGCGGGTCCGATGCGCCGGCTCAGCGCGCGGAGGCGCGCGAGGAGCTCGTCCACCTGGAAGGGCTTCGTGACGTAGTCGTCGGCGCCGGCGTCGAGCGCCTCGACCTTGTCGGCGGAGCCGGTGCGTCCGGACACCACGACGATCGGAGCGGTCGTCCAGCCGCGCAGCGCCTGGATGACCTCCACGCCGTTCAGGTGCGGCATGCCGAGGTCGAGGAGCAGGAGGTCGGGGTGGGTCTGCGCCGCGAGGGTCACCGCCGCGGCCCCGTCGGCGGCGGCGACCACGTCGTACCCGTGCGCGCTCAGCGTGATGCGCAGCGCGCGCACGAGCTGCGGGTCGTCGTCGGCGATGAGGATCCTCATGCGCCCCTCCTTCCGGCCGCGCCGCCCCGCGCGTCGGTCGCGTCGCCCGCACCGGCCGCGGCGCCACCGGCGTGCGAGAGCGGCAGGGAGACGACCATCGTCAACCCGCCGCCCGGGGTGTCCTCCGGTGTCAGCGTGCCGCCCATGCCCTCGGCGAACCCGCGGGAGAGCGCCAGCCCGAGCCCGAGCCCGGTCGTGTTGTCGGTATCGCCGAGCCGCTGGAACGGCGCGAAGATCTCGCCTTGGCGCTCCGGCGAGACCCCGCGTCCGTGGTCGACGACCCGGATCTCGGCGACGTCGCCCAGGCGGCTGGTCGCCACCCGCACCCGGTGCTCGGGTGGGCTGTGCCGGTGCGCGTTGGCGAGCAGGTTCACGATCACGCGCTGCAGCAGCACGCGGTCGGCGCGGAGCGCGGGGAGCTCCGGGTCGAGGGCCAGCTCGACCTCGGCGGGGCCGAGGGCCAGCTCCTCGACCGCCGCGGCGACGACGTCCGCGGCATCCACCGGCGAGAGCGAGACGGCGAGCACGCCCGCCTGCACGCGGCTCACGTCGAGCAGGTCGGTGACGAGCGTCGACAGCTGACCGAGGCTCTCGTCGGCGGTGGCGAGGAGCTCGGCGCGGTCGGCGGCCGACAGCGACGGGCCGGATGCGCGCAGCCCCCCGATCGCCGCGACGGCGGCGGCGAGCGGGCGCCGCAGGTCGTGGCTCACCGCCGACAGGAGCGCGCTGCGCACCTGGTCGGTCTCGGCGAGGGCGTCGACCTCGCGCGCGGTCTCGGCCAGGTCGGTGTGCTCCATCGCCGCGCTCAGCTGGGCGACGATCGCGTCGAGCACGCGGCGCTCCGAAGCATCCAGGTCTCCGCCGGGGATGCCGTGGAGCTCGAGGTCCGCGCGCGGCCCGGGATCGCCCACCGGCACCCGGAGCGGCGCCGCGTCGGGCACCGGCTCGCCGTCGGTCGCGACCACGGTGCCGTCGCGGTCGACGAGCCGTACGCCGGTGAGCCGGAACGCCTCGCGCGTCCGTCCGACGAGCGCCGTGACCGCGCTCTCGCCCCGGACGACGCTGCCGGCGACCGTCGCGAGGAGCTCCGACTCCGCTGCCGCCCGCTGGGCGGCACGCGTGCGCCGGGCGGCCTGGTCGACGATCCAGCTCACGAGGATCGCGATGATGACGTAGAGCACGAGCGACAGCGCGTGCGCGGGGTCGGCGATCGTCACGGTGAACAGCGGCTGCACGAACAGGAAGTCGAGCGTGACGCCCGAGAGGACGGCCGCGAACAGCGCCGGCCAGATGCCCCCGATGAGCGCGACGATCACGACGAGGAGCTGGTACGCGAGGACGTCGGCGGTGATGGCGGTCTCGCCGCTCACGGCGAAGAGCAGCCACGACAGCAGCGGGCCGCCGACGATCGCCACCACGAAGCCGAGGACGCGCCGCTTGACGCTGAGCGCCCCACCGCGCAGGCGCGGGAGGGCGAGGCGGTCGCCCGCCGCCGCGTGCGTGACGATGTGGACGTCGATGTCTCCGGACTCGCGGATGACGGTGGCGCCGATGCCCGGCCCCGTCAGCGCGGCGGAGAGCCGCCCGCGCCGACTCACGCCGATGACGAGCTGCGTCGCGTTGACCGACCGGGCGAACTCGACGAGCGCGCGCGGGACGTCGTCGCCCACGACCTGGTGGTACGTGCCCCCGAGCGACTCGACGAGCGCGCGCTGCCGGGCGAGCGCGCCGGGGGCCGCGGAGCGGAGGCCGTCCTGGCTCGACACGTGCACGGCGAGCAGTTCGCCGCCGGCCGATCGCGCGGCGATGCGGGCACCCCGTCGCAGCAGCGTCTCGCCCTCGGCCCCGCCGGTGAGCGCGACGACGACCCGCTCCCTGGTCTGCCAGGTGTTCCGGATGCCGTGCTGCGCGCGGTACGTGTTCAACGCGCTGTCGACCTCATCGGCCAGCCACAGCAGGGCGAGCTCGCGCAGGGCCGTCAGGTTGCCGAGCCGGAAGTAGTTGCCGAGCGCCGCGTCGATGCGCTCGGCGGGGTAGACGAAGCCGCCCGAGAGCCGATCGCGCAGCGCCTGCGGCGCCAGATCGACGACCTCGATCTGCTCGGCGGCGCGGACGACGGCATCCGGCACCGTCTCCTGCTGCGCGATCCCGGTGATCTGCTGGACGACGTCGTTGAGGGACTCGATGTGCTGCACGTTGACGGTGGAGATGACATCGATCCCGGCATCCAGGATCGCCTCGACGTCCTGCCAGCGCTTCTCGTTCGCCGAGCCGGGCACGTTCGTGTGGGCGAGCTCGTCGACGAGGGCGACGGCGGGATGCCGCGCGACGACCGCGTCGAGGTCCATCTCGTCGAGCTGCACGCCGCGGTACGTGATCTCGCGGCGCGGGAGGATCTCGAGCCCCTGGATCATCGCGGCGGTCGCGGCGCGGCCGTGCGTCTCGACCACCGCGACCACGACGTCCTTGCCTTCGGCGGCGAGGCGGCCGCCCTCCTCGAGCATCGTGTACGTCTTGCCCACGCCGGGGGCGGCGCCCAGCAGCACGCGCAGCCGTCCCCGTGCCATCCGTCAGTCCTCCAGCCCCTGCAGCGCCTGGTTGAGTTCTAGCACGTTCACGCGGGGCTCGCCGAGGAAGCCGAGGTCGCGGGACTGGATGTGCGCCTCGACGAGCGCGCGCACGGTCGCCGCCGGGAGGTCGCGCGCCGCGGCGACCCGGTCGACCTGCAGCAGCGCGTAGGCCGGGCTGATGTGCGGGTCGAGGCCCGACGCCGACGCGGTCACCGCGTCGGCGGGGACCTCGTCCGGCGAGACGCCGTTGAAGGCGGCGATCTGCGCGCGGCGCTCGGTGATGGCGGTGATCAGGTCCTTGTTCTCGGGGCCGAGGTTCGATCCGCCGGACGACGTGCCGTCGTAGCCGGTCTTCCCCGCCGCCGACGGCCGCGGCTGGAACCACTGCGGCAGGGGGTTGCCCTTCGCATCGGCGAACGACTGGCCGATCAATGCGCTCCCGACGGGCTGGTCGTGGCCGTCGCGCACGAGCGAGCCGTTCGCCTGCCACGGGAGGGCGAGCTGCCCGATCCCGGTGACGACGACGGTGTAAACCACGCCGAGCAGGAGCGTGAACACGAGCATCGCGCGCAGGGCGACCCCTGTCGTGCGCAGGGTGGTGCGTGCATCGGACATCGGAGTTTCTCCTCAGGTGGGTGTCAGAAGCCGGGGATGAGGCTCACGACGAGGTCGATGAGCTTGATGCCGACGAACGGCGCGATGATGCCGCCGAGGCCGTAGACGAGCAGGTTGCGGCTCAGGATCGTCGACGCGGACGCCGGGCGGTACTTCACGCCGCGCAGGGACAGCGGGATGAGAGCGATGATCACGAGGGCGTTGAACACGATCGCGCTCGTCACCGCCGACGCGGGCGAGTGCAGCTGCATGAGGTTGAGCGCGGCGAGACCGGGGAAGACGCCCATGAACATCGCGGGGATGATCGCGAAGTACTTCGCGACGTCGTTGGCGAGCGAGAACGTCGTCAGCGCACCGCGCGTGATCAGCAGCTGCTTGCCGATGCGAACGATGTCGATGAGCTTCGTCGGATCCGAGTCGAGGTCGACCATGTTGCCGGCCTCCTTCGCGGCGGAGGTCCCGGTGTTCATCGCGACGCCGACGTCGGCCTGCGCGAGGGCGGGCGCGTCGTTGGTGCCGTCACCGGTCATCGCGACGAGGTTGCCGCCCTCCTGCTCCCGCTTGATGAGCGCCAGCTTGTCCTCCGGCGTCGCCTCCGCGAGGAAGTCGTCCACACCGGCCTCCTTCGCGATCGCCCTCGCGGTCAGCGGGTTGTCGCCGGTGATCATGACGGTGCGGATGCCCATGCTGCGCAGCTCCGCGAACCGATCGCGCAGGCCGTCCTTGACGATGTCCTTCAGGTGCACGACGCCGAGCACGCGCCCGCGGCCCGCGGCATCCTTCGACGCCACGACCAGGGGTGTCCCGCCGCTCTCCGCGATCGCGTTCGTCTCGTGCGCGAGCCGTGTGCGCGTGTCGTCGTCCACACCGCCGTCGACGGACAGCCACGCGACGACCGCGGATCCGGCGCCCTTGCGGATGAGGCCGCCGTCGGCGAGATCCAGCCCGCTCATCCGGGTCTGCGCCGTGAAGGGGACCACGACCGCACCCGCGGGCTGCGCGACCCGCACGCCCCGGATCGCGGCCAGCTCGACGATCGACACGCCCTCGGGCGTCGGGTCGGCGAGGGAGGAGAGCGCGGCGGCCCGCGCCAGCTCCTCCTCGTCGACGCCGGCCATCGCGACGAACGCGGAGGCCCGCCGGTTGCCGTACGTGATGGTGCCGGTCTTGTCGAGGAGGAGGGTCGTGACATCCCCCGCGGCTTCGACGGCGCGGCCGGACATCGCGAGCACGTTGCGCTGCACCAGCCGGTCCATGCCGGCGATGCCGATCGCCGACAGGAGCGCGCCGATGGTGGTCGGGATGAGGCACACCAGCAGCGCGATCAGCACGGGGATGCTCGCGGGCGCGGCGGCATACGACGCGATCGGGTTGAGGGTGAGCACGACGATGACGAAGACGATGGTCAGGCTCGCGAGGAGGATGTTGAGAGCGATCTCGTTCGGGGTCTTCTGGCGACTGGCCCCCTCGACGAGCGCGATCATCCGGTCCACGAACGTCTCGCCCGGCTTCGAGGTGATCCGCACCACGATGCGGTCGGAGAGCACGCGCGTGCCGCCCGTGACCGCGCTGCGGTCGCCGCCGGACTCGCGCACGACGGGGGCGGACTCGCCGGTGATCGCCGACTCGTCGACGGTCGCGATGCCCTGCACGATGTCGCCGTCACCGGGGATGAGCTCTCCCGCCGTCACGACGACGACGTCGCCGAGCACGAGCTCGGACGAGGCCACCGCGACGAGCTCCGCCCGCTCCGCGCCGGGGTCGCCGGCCTCGTCATAGCCCTGGACGCGCTGGGCGATCGTGCTCGTGCGGGTCTTGCGCAGCGTCGCCGCCTGCGCCTTGCCGCGGCCCTCTGCGACCGACTCCGCGAGGTTCGCGAAGAGCACCGTGAGCCACAGCCACACCGCGATCGTCCACGTGAAGCCGCCGGGGACGCGGGTGCCGCCGGAGGTGCCGGCTCCGCCGAGGAACGGCTCCGCGATCGCGATGACGGTCGTGAGGGCTGCCCCGACCCACACGAGGAACATCACGGGGTTGCGCCACAGCTGGGTGGGGTCGAGCTTTCGCAGGGCACCGGGCAGCGCCTGCACCAGCTGCGCCCAGCCGAACGCGCGCGAGCTGCGCGGAGCCGGCGGGGTGACGGAGCCCTGCACGGGATGCGGGGCGTCGGGGATCGTCGTCGTGGACATGCGTGTCACAGACCTTCTGCGAGGGGTCCCAGCGAGAGGACCGGGAAGTAGGTGAGGGCGGTGATGACGACCGCCACCACCGTGAGGAGCCCGACGAACTGCGGGCGGTGGGTCGGGAGCGTGCCCATGGTCGACGGCACGCGCTCCTGCGCGGCGAGCGAGCCCGCGAGGCCCAGCACGAGGACCATCGGCACGAAGCGCCCGAGGAGCATGGCGACGCCCAGCGCGGTGTTGAGCCACGGGGTGTTCGCGGTCAGGCCGGCGAAGGCGGAGCCGTTGTTGTTCGCCGCCGACGTGAAGGCGTACAGCACCTCGCTCATCCCGTGCACGCCGGGGTTGAGGATCGAGGTCTTCTCGATGTCGGACCGCACGCCGGGGATGGCGAAGCTGAGCGCCGTGCCCAGCAGCACGAGGGCCGGGGTCGCGAGGATGTAGAGGCTCGCGAGCTTGATCTCGCGCGGCCCGACCTTCTTCCCGAGGTACTCGGGTGTGCGTCCGACGAGGAGGCCGCCGACGAACACGGCGATGACCGCGAGCACCAGCATCCCGTACAGGCCGGACCCGGTGCCGCCCGGCGCCACCTCGCCCAGCATCATGTTGATCATGGGCATCATGCCGCCGAGCGCGGTGTACGAGTCGTGCATCGAGTTGACCGCGCCGGTCGACGTGAGCGTCGTGGATGTCGCGAACAGCGTCGAGCCCAGGATGCCGAAGCGCTGCTCCTTGCCCTCCATCGCGCCGCCGGCCAGCTGCGTCGCCGTGCCGTGGCCCGCGACCTCGAGCCACGAGAGCGCGGTCAGCGACACGACGTAGATGATGCCCATGACCGCGACGATGGCGTAGCCCTGGCGGTTGTCGCCCACCATCCGCCCGAACGTCCGCGGAAGGGCGAAGGGGATCGCGAGGAGCAGGAAGATCTCGCCGACGCTCGTCCACGGCGCAGGGTTCTCGAACGGGTGGGCCGAGTTGGCGTTGAAGAAGCCGCCGCCGTTCGTGCCGAGCTCCTTGATGGCCTCCTGCGAGGCGACCGGGCCGCCCGGAATCGACTGCGTCGCCCCCGACAGCGTGTGCACGTCGACGAAGCCGTTGAAGTTCTGCACGACCCCGCCCGCGATGAGCGCGATCGCCAGCACGATCGAGAGGGGGAGAAGGAGTCGGATGATCGTCCGCACGAGGTCGACCCAGAAGTTGCCGATCGTGGCCGAGCCGCGGCGGGCGAAGGCGCGCACAAGGGTGATCGCGACCGCGATCCCGACCGCGGCCGAGACGAAGTTCTGCACCGCGAGTCCGGCCAGCTGGACCGTGTAGCCGAGTGTCGCCTCGGGCGAGTACGACTGCCAGTTGGTGTTCGTCACGAACGACACGGCGGTGTTGAACGACAGCCCCTCCGGTACGGCGGGAAGGCCGAGCGAGTAGGGCAGGACGGCCTGGAAGCGCTGCAGGGCGTAGACGAACAGCACGCCGACGAGCGAGAACGCGAGCACCGCGCGGGCGTAGGACTGCCAGGTCTGCTCGCTGCCGGCGTCGACGCCGATGACGCGGAAGATCCCGCGCTCGATGCGCCAGTCCCGCGTCGAGGTGTAGATGCGTGCCATCCCGTCGCCGAGCGGCCGGTAGGCGAGCACGAGGAGGAGCACCACGGTCGCGATCTGCAGCACGCCGAGCCAGATCGTCGCCGACGTGACGCCCATCAGAACCGCTCCGGCTTCACGAGGGCGACGACGAGGTAGACGACGGCGGCGATGGCGAGCGCCGCGGCGATGAGGGAGAAGACGATCACAGTCGCTCCACCCCCTTCACCACGAGCGCCACCAGCGCGAACAGCGCGAGCGTCGCGAGGACGTAGACGAGATCGAGCACGGGGACTCCCAGGGCGGCCCGGCGAGGCCGGATCGGTGACCGCGCGGCTGCTGTGGCGCGGGTGCCCCGCGTTCGGGGCACGGCATCCGATGCAACACCTCTGCGCGGTCCGCAGCCGGCGTCCTCACGGAATCCCTACGGCTTCCGAACGCCCCCTTACGCCCTCCCTACGCCCGCCGACCCGCGACGCCCGTCCCCGTCCCCGTCCCCGTCCCCGTCCCGCGAATGTAGGACGTGCTGTCGAGTGGACGGCCTTTTCGCGTCAACAGGGCGTGCATTCGACAGGAAGTCGTGCACTCGGCGGGGGCTGGGGCGGGGGCTGGGCGCGAACGACGGGGACCGCGGGCGCGGGTCAGGCGCGGGCGAGCGCGTCCTCGAGCGCGACCCAGCCGAGCATCGCGCACTTCACCCGCGCGGTGTACCTCGAGACGCCCGACAACGCGGCCGCGTCGCCGAAGACGTCCTCGTCCAGCTCGACCTCTCCGCGCGAGCGGAGCGCCTCTCGGAACGCGGCGATGAGAGCGGATGCCTCGGCCCGCGGCATCCCGTCGGCGAGCTCCGCGAGCATCGACGCCGATGCCTGCGAGATCGAGCAGCCGGCGCCCTCCCACGTCACGTCGCGGACCGCGTCGCCGTCGACCCGGACGCGCAGGGTGATCTCGTCGCCGCAGATCGGGTTGCGCTGGTGGGAGGTCGCGGTCGCGCCCTCCTCCGCGGCGAGGCCGAAGCCGCGGCGGTGCTTCGCGTGGTCGAGGATGAGCTCCTGGTACAGCGACTCGAGCCCGCTCATGCCGCGACCCCGAAGAACGCGCGGACGCCCGAGACGGCGTCGAGGAACACGTCGATCTCGTCCTCGGTCGTGAACACCGACGCGCTCGCCCGCACCGACGCCGTGAGCCCGAACCGCCGATGGAGGGGCTGCGCACAGTGGTGGCCGACGCGCACCGCCACGCCGCGCGCGTCGAGGAACTGCCCCACGTCGTGCGCGTGGACCCCGTCGACGTCGAACGCGCACAGCGCGACCCGCTCGGCGCGTTCGGTGTCGCCCAGGAGGCGGACCCCCGGGATGCCGCGCAGGCCGTCGCGCATCCGGCGCTCGAGCGCGCGCTCGCGGTCGTGCACGGCGGCCATGCCGAGCCCGCTCAGGTAGCGGGTGGCCTCGGCGAGGGCGACGGCCTGCGACACGGGCTGGGTGCCCGCCTCGAACTTCTGCGGAGCCGGCAGGAATGCGGCGTGCTCGAGCGTCACGGTGGTGACCATCGACCCGCCCGTGAGGAACGGCGGGAGGGCATCCAGCACCTCCGCGCGGCCGTAGAGCGCGCCCACGCCGTACGGCCCGAGCATCTTGTGGCCCGAGAACGCGGCGAGGTCGACGCCGAGCCGGGCCAGGTCGAGGGGGAGGTGCGGTGCCGACTGGCAGGCGTCCAGCACCGTCAGCGCGCCGGCCGCTCGCGCGAGCTCGACGAGGGCCGCCACCGGATTGACGATCCCGAGCACGTTGGAGACGTGGGCGAACGCGACGATCCGCGTGCGTTCGCCGATCAGCGCCGCCGCGGCGTCGAGGTCGAGGGTGCCGTCGTCGTGGACCGGGATGTGGCGGAGGGTCGCGCCGGTGCGCGCGGCGAGCTCCTGCCACGGGATGAGGTTCGCGTGGTGCTCGGCCTCGGTCACGACGATCTCGTCGCCGGGACGCAGCGCGAGCGCACGGGCGGCGTCGCCACCGCGGCCGGCGGTCGCGTTGCCGATCGCGTACGCCACGAGGTTGAGCGCGGCGGTCGCGCCGGAGGTCCACACCAGCTCGCCGTCGTGCGCGCCCACGAAGCCGGCCACGGCGGCGCGCGCATCCTCGAACAGCTCGGTCGCCTCGGCGGCGAGGGTGTGGGCGCCGCGGTGGACGGCGGAGTTGGCACGGGTGAGGAACGCGACCTCGGCGTCGATGACGGCGCGGGGCTTCTGGCTGGTGGCCGCGGCGTCCAGGTAGACCAGCGACTGCCCGTTCACCGACGAGGCGAGGATGGGGAAGTCGTCGCGCACGGCGGCCACATCGAACCCGGTGCCGGACAGGGCGGCGCCGTCAGCGGACGCGGTGAGGGGGCGTGCGGCGGTCATCCCTCCAGGCTACGCGTGCCGCCCGGGGTTCAGGCGATGCGGCGGGATGCGGCCGATGCCGCGGCGAAGGTGTCACGTCGTGCCGCGTCCGGGCGGTCGACACGACATGTCGCGCCACTTTCGCGCGCACACGCGTGCGCGCGCACCCGTCCCGTGCCCGGCCTCAGCCCTTCGGCGCGGGCTCCGGGACCGGCGCGGCATCCTCGGTGGGCGCCCCCTGGGGGCGCGTCACCCGGACGTGCGTCTTCGAGGGGTCCACCCCGTAGCGGCGGTCCGGCGAGTACGGCCGGCCGGCGCGCTCCTGACCCGGCAGCGGGCGGGAACGGCGCCCATAGACGAGCTCCGACGAGTCGAGCAGCCACGGCACCAGGGTGATCGTCACCCCGTGCACGAGCATGAGCTGCTGGGCGATCCGTCGTGCGCGGCGGTTGTGCAGGATCGTCTCCCACCAGTGGCCGACGATGTACTGCGGCAGGTAGACCGTGATGACCGCGGAGCCGTGCTTCTCGCGGTAGTGGTTGATGAACTCGATCAGGGGGCCTGCGTAGGTGCGGAAGGGCGACTCGATGCTGACGAGGGGGATCGGCATCCGATGCTCCTCCCAGTCCTTGCGGACGGCGTCCGAGTCCTCCTTCGTCACCGCGACGTGCACGGCCATCGTCTTGTCGTGCTTGGCGGCGAGCGCGTAGTCGACTGCCTTCGCGACCGGCTTCTGCAGGCGGTTGACCAGGACGATGGCGACGTCGCCGCTCGCACCGAAGTGGACGGAGTCGTCCATCTGGATCTCGTGCTCGACGTCGCGGTAATAGCGGTAGACGCCCATCATGAGCGTCGCCAGGATCGGGATCGCGAGGAAGACCAGCCACGCGCCGTGGGTGAACTTCGTGATGGTCACGATGATCAGCACGGCGACGGTCATGGTCGCGCCCAGGCTGTTGATCACGAGGCCCTTGCGGTAGCCGAAGGCCTCGGTGCGCGCGGACTTCTGGCTCCGCGCCTCGGGCGGCAGCTCACGGATGCCGCGGAGCCCTCGGATCCAGTGCCGGATCATGCCGATCTGCCCCAGCGAGAACGAGACGAACACCCCGATGATGTAGAGCTGGATGAGGTTCGTCAGGTTCGCCTGATAGATCACGAGCACCGCGATGGCGATGACGCCGAGGATGATCATGCCGTTCGAGTAGACGAGGCGGTCGCCGCGGGTGTTGAGCGCCTTCGGCGCGTAGCCGTCGCGCGCGAGCACCGAGCCCAGCAGCGGGAACCCGTTGAACGCGGTGTTGGCGGCGAGGAGCAGGACGCACGCGGTCGCCGCCTGGATGATGAAGAACGGGATCGAGTTCATCCCGAACGTCGCCGCCGCGATCTGCGCCATGAGGCTCGGCTGGGGGGTGGTCTTGCACGCGAAGCCGACCAGGTCGCACGGGTTCTCGGCGTAGTGGACGCCCGAGACGAGGCCGAGGGTCACGAGACCCGCGAACAGGACCGCGGCGATCGTGCCCATCGCGGCGAGTGTCGCCTGGGCGTTCTTCACCTTGGGGCGGCGGAACGCCTGCACGCCGTTGGAGACCGCCTCCACACCGGTGAGGGCGGAGCAGCCGCTCGAGAACGCCCGCAGGATCAAGAGGATGACCGCCGCCTGAGTGATGCTGTCGGCGTGCACCGCGTACTGCGCGCTGGAGGCGACCGGCGGGCTCCCCGCGGCGATGCGGATGAGCCCCACGAGCACCATCAGCCCGACGGAGCCGATGAAGATGTACGTCGGCAGCGCGAAGGCGCGCGACGCCTCGCGGACGCCCCGCAGGTTCACGATGACGATCAGTACGACGAACCCGACCGCGAGCTCGACCCGCCAGGTGTTGAGGACGGGCAGCGCCGAGATGATGTTGTCCACGCCCGACGCGACCGACACCGCGACGGTCAGCACGTAGTCCACGAGCAGGGCGGATGCCACGATCACCCCGGGTACCTCGCCGAGGTTGGTGCGCGCGACCTCGTAGTCGCCGCCCCCCGAGGGGTACGCCTTGATGAGCTGCCGGTACGACAGCACCACCACGATGAGCAGCAGGATGACCGCTGCCGCGATCCACGGGCTGAAGAAGAGGAACGCCGTCCCGCCGAGGAGCAGGATCATGAGGAGCTCCTGCGGCGCGTACGCCACCGACGACAGTGCGTCGGAGGCGAAGATCGGCAGCGCCATGCGCTTGGGCAGCAGATGCTCATCCGCGTTCTGGGACGCCAGGGGGTCGCCGATCAGGATTCGCTTCGCGATCGGGGTCTCCGGCGCCGGTTCACGGCTCTCGGTTGTCACGGCGGGCGACACTACGCCGTTCCCGGGCGCGATGCAACGCGACGCGGCGTCCGTTATCAGCGCGTTCCCCGCCGCGTCGGCCGCGGGGCAGCCGGCGGCACCGGCCGGGGATCAGTCGAGGAATTCGCGCGCGGCGACGACGAGCGCGTCCACGCCGCGCTCGAGCGTCGGGTGGATGACCGGCGCGAAGAACGGCGAATGGTTCGTCGGGATGTCGCGCTCCAGTGTTCCCGCCGCCTTCGCCGCGGCGAAGGCCTCGGGGTCGACGCCGCCCCAGAACCAGAAGACGAGCGGCACTCCACTCTCGCGGGCGAACCACGACACGTCCTCGGACCCCGTGAACATGCCGGGGTCGACGACCGAGCCCTCGCCGAACGCGCGCTCGAAGGCCGCGACGGCGCGGGCCGTGGCATCCGGGTCGTTGATCGTCGGCGGCAGTGTGTGGTCCGTGACGATCGTGGGGGGCACCTCGGCTCCGGATGCGACGGCCTCGGCGTGCACGATCCGCTCGACGGCGGCCAGCACGCGGTCGCGCATCTCGTCGTCCGGGTAGCGCAGGCTGAGTTCGAGCTTCGCCTCGGCCGGGATGATGTTGTTCTTCAGCCCCGCGTGGATGGAGCCGACGGTGACGACGGCGACATCGCGCGGGTCGACCTCGCGCGAGGCGACGGTCTGCAGCCGCATCACGGTCGCGGCGGCCATCACGATGGGGTCGATCGTCGAGTGCGGGCGCGAGCCGTGACCGCCGCGCCCGTGCAGCGTGACGGTGAGGCCGTCGGATGCGGCCATCTGCGTGCCCGGGCGGACGCCGATGACGCCGGCCGGGAGCGGGGTGACGTGCTGGCCGAGCACGACGTCGGGGCGCGGGAACCGGTCGAGCACGCCGTCCGCGATCATCGCCTGCGATCCCGCGCCGTACTCCTCGGCCGGCTGGAAGACCGCCACCACGGTCCCCGACCACTCGTCCGTGGTCGCCCGCAGTCGCTCGATCGCGCCGAGCAGGCAGGTGACGTGCATGTCGTGGCCGCACGCGTGCATCACGGGGACGTCGGTGCCCGCGGGATCCGTCCCGCGCGCGGTGCTCGCATAAGGGAGACCGGTCTGCTCGGGCACGGGCAGCGCATCCATGTCGGCCCGCAGCCACACCACCGGGCCCTCGCCGTTGCGCACCACGGCTGCGACGCCGGTCTTCCCGATGCCCTCCTCGAACTCCACGCCGAGCTCCGTCAGCCGGTCGGTGATGACACCTGCGGTACGGGTCTCCTGGAAGGAGAGCTCGGGGTGTCGGTGCAGGTCGATGTAGAGGGCTTCGAGGTCGATGCTCATGCTCCCGAGCCTAGGCCTCCCGTCGCCGTGTCCGCCCGGACGGGCGCTCAGCGTTCGAGGCGTGCCGTGGTGGCGCGGACGACGAGCTCGTACGGGAGCTGCCCCGGCTCGGGCCCGCCGTCGTGCTCCAGCTCGGCGAGGATCGCGTCCGCGGCCCGCTCGCCCTGGCCGAGCGGGAACTGGTCGACGGTGGTGAGGCGGAAGAACTCGCCGAGCTCGTGGCCGTCGATGCCGATCACCGACAGATCGGCCGGGACGCGGTAGCCGAGCTCGCGGGCGGCCAGCACGGCTCCGATCGCCATCTCGTCGGAGGCGGCGAAGATCGCGGTCGGGCGCTCGCCGGGGCGTCCGAGCAGCTGCTTGGCCGCGCGGAACCCGCCCTCGATCGTGAAGTCGGCGGGCTCGTACAGCGCGGGCCGGTGCGGGATGCCGGCGTCGGCCAGCGCCTGCTCGAAGCCCTGGCGTCGACGGGTCGGGATGTGGAAGTCGATGTCGAACTGGGGGTTGGCGCCGATATGGGCGATGTCGCGGTGCCCGAGGGCGAGCAGGTGCTCGGTCGCGAGCCGCGCGACGCTGACGTCGTCGACGGTGAGCGTGGTCATCAGCGGGTTCGGGCCGCCGATCGCGATCACCGGGAGGCCGAGGGCGAGCAGGCGCTCGGTCTCCTCCTGACCCAGCTCGATCGAGATGGCGATCACGCCGTCCACCCGCTGCCGTCGCAGGAACGTCTCGAACACCATCCGGCGCTCACCGGGATCGGGGGACAGGCTGTACAGCGTGATGTCGTAGCCCCGGCGCATCAGGGCCGACGCGATCCCCGAGAGCACCGTGCTGAAGAACCAGCGGTCGAGGAACGGGACGAGCACGCCGATGTTGCGCGTGCGTCCCGATGCCAGGCTCGACGCGGAGGCGGAGACGACGTATCCCAGCGACTGGGCGGCGCTCTCGACCCGCAGCCTGGTCGCGTCGGACACGTGTCCGCGCCCGCTGAGCGCGCGGGAGACCGTCGCGGTGGACACGCCGGCGAGTCGTGCCACCTCGTCGATGCTCACCATGGCGCCGTCGCCTCTCCGTGTCGGGGTCGCGTCGGTGTCAGTCGGACGCGACCCACACCGTCGTGTCGGGCGGCAGCATCCCGTCGCCGAGCGGCGCGGATGCCGCGAGCACGCGGCCGCTCGGGACGGCGACGGCCACGGCGCCCAGGTTCGCCACGACGGTGACATTCCCGTTGCGGAATGCGATGACGTCGTCGCCGGCGTCGATCCACTCCAGGCTTCCGGTACCGAGGCCGCGTGCCCGTCGCTGCGCGAGGAGCGTGCGGTAGAGCGCCAGGGTGGAGGTCGGATCGGCCGCCTCGGCGGAGCGGGCGAAGGAGCCCCAGTCGGCCGGCTGCGGCAGCCACGACCGACCGGTCGGGCTGAACCCGAAGGCGGGCGCGTCCGCATCCCAGGGCAGGGGCACGCGGCATCCGTCCCGGCCGTAGCGCTCGCCGCGCGTGCGGAACCAGGTCGGATCCTGTCGGGCTGCATCGGGGATGTCGATGGCCTCCGGGAGGCCGAGCTCCTCGCCCTGGTAGAGGTACGCCGAACCGGGGAGCGCGAGCATGAGGGCAGTCGCGGCGCGTGCGCGGCGCAGGCCGAGCTCGGGCACCGGCTTGCCGGGGGAGTCGGGGCCGATCCCGTGCCCCTGCGGGTTCTCGGCCGTCAGCGCGAGGCGGGATGCGTGCCGGACGACGTCGTGGTTCGACAGCACCCACGTGCTCGGCGCGCCGACCGCGGGGTAGGCGCGGAGGGACTCGGAGATGACGGCGCGCAGCCGCGCGGCATCCCACTCGGTCTCGAGGTACTCGAAGTTGAACGCCTGGTGCATCTCGTCGTGGCGCACCCACAGCGCGGTCTTCTCGATGGTGGGCAGCCACGCCTCGGCGCACAGGGCGCGGTCGCCGTCGTACTCGGCGAGGACGGTGTTCCAGTCGCGGTAGATCTCGTGGACCTCCGGCTGACCCCAGTACGGGACGGACGTCTCGCCGCCGCCCATCGACCCCGCGTCGGCCGGCGGGACGTAGTCGGGGAGGCCGTCCTCCTTCACGAGGCCGTGCGCGACGTCGACGCGGAAGCCGTCGACCCCGCGGTCCAGCCAGAACCGGAGGATGCGGCGGAACTCGCCCTGCACCTCGGGGTTGGACCAGTCGAAGTCGGGCTGCGACGTGTCGAAGAGGTGCAGGTACCACTGGCCGGGGGCGCCGTCCGGATCGGTCACGCGCGTCCACGCCGGGCCGCCGAAGACGGATTCCCAGTTGTTCGGCGGCAGCTCGCCGTTCTCACCGCGGCCGTCGCGGAACATGTAGCGCCCGCGCTCGGGGCTCCCGGGCGCCGCCGCGAGCGCGGCCTGGAACCACGCGTGCTGGTCGGACGAATGGTTCGGCACCAGATCGACGATGAGGCGGATGCCGCGGGCGTGCGCGGCGGCCAGCAGATCGTCGAAGTCGGCCAGCGTGCCGAACAGGGGGTCGACGTCGCAGTAGTCGGCGACGTCGTAGCCGGCGTCCTTCTGCGGCGAGCGGTAGAACGGGCTGAGCCAGACGGCGTCGACGCCGAGGGCATCCAGGTCGTCGAGGTGCGCGGTGATGCCGGGGAGGTCGCCCAGACCGTCGCCGTTCGAGTCGGCGAACGACCGCGGGTAGATCTGGTAGATCACGGCGGAGCGCCACCACTCCGCGCCGGTGGTGGAGGGGGAGAGCGCGGCGTCGTCGAGGTCCGACGTGGCGGGGGAAGTCATGCCCCCAGGGTACTGGAAGCGCTTGCAGCCCCGGGGCGGTGTGACATGTCGCGCGAGTAGGGTGGGCGGGTGCCCGAGGACCAGCTGAGACGCGCGGAGCAGCTCATCCGCACCATTCCCGACTACCCGGAGCCGGGGGTGCTGTTCCGCGACATCACGCCCCTCCTGGCGGACGCCGCTGCACTGCGCGCGACCATCGACGCCATGATCGAGCCGTTCGCGGGCGGGTTCGACGTGGTCGCCGGGATCGAGGCCCGCGGGTTCCTGCTCGCCGGGGCGGTGGCGATCGCGGCCGGCGTCGGGCTCGTGCCGATCCGCAAGGCGGGCAAGCTCCCGCGGCCGGCCGCGGCGGTCGACTACGCACTCGAGTACGGCACGGCCACCATCGAGGCGCACGACGACATCCCGGAGGGGACGCGTGTGCTGCTCGTGGACGACGTCCTCGCGACCGGGGGCACGATCCAGGCGGCGCACACGCTCGTGGCCCAGCTGAGCGGGAGCGTGGTGGGCACATCGGTGCTCCTGGAGCTCGAAGCGCTCGGCGGGCGCGCCCTCGTCGGCGACGTGCACGCCGTCTTCGGGGCCTGAGGCTCTTCGGGGCGGCTCTTCCGCGCGCGAGGGGATCCGCCGACGGAAATCGGGCGCCGGACGGCGGGTGACGCCACACTGGGAGCATGCGCACCCGCGTCGCCATCCCGGCCCTGATCGTCGCCCTGCTCCTCACGGGCTGCGCGCCCGATCCGACGCCGACACCGAGCGCCTCGCCCACGACCCCCAGCCCCACGCCGACACCCACGCCGACGGTCGACCCGATCGCCGGGCTCTCGCTCGAGCAGCGCGTGGGCCAGCTGTTCATGGTGGGCACGACGACGGCATCGGCGAACCCCGCTACGGTGTCCGCCATCACGAACCAGCACGTGGGGAGCATCTTCCTCCACAGTGGGACGCGCACGAGCATTCAGCAGACGGCGGCTCTCGCCGGCCAGTTCACCGCCCTCGTCTCGCCGGCGACGACCGGCGGGATCCCCCTGTGGGTCTCGACCGATCAGGAGGGCGGTGAGGTCCAGGTCCTGTCCGGCCAGGGCTTCACTCCGATCCCGTCCGCCGTCGAGCAGGGGAAGCTGCCCGCGGCGACGCTCCAGCAGGACGCCGCCGCGTGGGGCGCCCAGCTCGTGCAGGCGGGGGTGAACGTCAACCTCGCCCCCGTGGCCGACATCGTGACGAGCCCGCAGGCGGCACCGCAGAACAAACCCATCGGGGCGCTCTACCGGGAGTACGGCTTCGACGAGCAGACGGTGGCGGCGAAAGCCGGAGCCTTCGCCGCGGGGATGCGGCAGGCGGGCGTGCTGCCGACGTTCAAGCACTTCCCCGGGCTCGGCCGCACGACCACGAACACCGACTTCGCGCCGGCGGTCGACACCGTCATCACGCCGCAGTCTCCGGACGTCGACGTCTACCGCTCGCTGATCGCCGGGGGCCCCGGGCTTGTCATGGTGTCGACCGCGATCTACCAGAAGATCGATGGGTCGGCCCCTGCGGCGTTCTCCCCGACGATCGTGACGGGGCTCCTCCGCGGGACCCTCGGCTACGACGGCGTGGTCATCACCGACGACCTCTCGGCCGCGGCATCCGTCGCGAAGTGGACCCCTGCGCAGCGCGCGACGCTCGCGATCGACGCCGGCGTGGACATCGTGCTCGTCTCGTCGAGCCCGCAGCTCCTGCCCGAGATGTACCAGGCGGTGCTGGCGAAGGCGCAGGCGGACCCGGCGTTCGCGGCGAAGGTGGATGCCGCGGCCCGCCGCGTCGTCACTGCGAAGGCGGGGTTCGCGTCGGATTGAGTCCCGCGGCCAGGCGCCGGACCGGCCCCGGGGCCGGACCCGCACCGCCGCGAGTGCACGGCTTGCCCTCGAGTGCACGGCTTGTTCGCGCACATATCTCTTGCATTTGACAGGAAGCCGTGCACTCGGCTGGGATGACCGCGAGGGACGGCGCGACCTGAGCCGTCGCGCGGCTCAGGTCTCGATGACGACGTTGAGCGGCGGCTCGCCGCGCAGCATCCGCTCCGCCTGGGTGCGGACGAGGCGCGCGATCCTGGGCCGCATCGCCGAGCTCGCCCCGCCGACGTGCGGCGCGATGAGGACGCCAGGGAGCGACCACAGCGGGTGATCGGCCGGCAGCGGCTCGGGTTCGGTGACGTCGAGCGCCGCGCGGATGCGGCCGCGGCGCGCATGCACGACGAGCGCGTCGGGGTCGATCAGTGAGCCCCGCCCGACGTTGACCACCAGGGCGCCGTCGGGGAGGGCGGAGAGCGCGGCATCGTCGATCAGGTGGTGGGTCTCTTCGCCCCCGGGGAGGGCGAGGACGACGATCTCGGCGTCGGGGAGCAGCGCAGGCAGCTCGTCGATGCCGTGCACAGCGATGCCGTCCTCCTCTCGGCCGGTGCGCGCCACGGCGGTCAGCTCCACCTCGAACGGAGCGAGCCGCGCGGCGATCGCCTTGCCCACCCCGCCGTAGCCGATCAGCAGCACGCGGCGATCGGCGAGGCTCTCTGCGGTCACGGGCGCCCAGCGGCGCTCGGCCTGCGCGCGCACGAAGTCGGGCAGATGCCGTTGCGCGGCGAGGGTCAGAGCCAGAGCCAGCTCGGCGGTGGAGGTCTCGTGCACGCTCGCGGCGTTGGCGAACACGATGCCCGGAGGGAGCCGGTCGGCCACGCCCTCGTACCCGATCGACTGCCCCTGCACGAGCCTCGTCTGCACCTGCTCGAGCTGGGCGCGCACATCGAACGAGCTCATGTACGGCGGCACCACGATGTCGATGCGCTCGCGCGGCGGCGGGCCGTCCATCGGCCACACGACGACGTCGATTCCGTCGGAGAGTGGCGGGAGATCGCGGGCGAGCTGCTCGTCGGGCACGGACACGACGAGGGCGGGGGTGTCGGGGCTCACCCTGCCACGCTACCGGCGCGGCCCCCGTCCCGGGCGTGCCGGGACCATAGGCTTCGTGCCGACGTCTCCTGCGGGAGCGGTCAGGCGGCCTGCGCCACCACGGCGGCGATCGCGGAGGTGAAGAAGCCGAGTCCGTCGACGCCCGAGCGCATCGCGGCGGGCGTGGCGGGGCCGAACCCCGGCTCGACGGCGTGCTCCGGGTGGGGCATGAGGCCCACGACGTTGCCGCGCTCGTTCGCGAGACCGGCGATGTCGTCGAGCGACCCGTTCGGGTTGATGCCGGCGTAACGGAACGCCACCAGATTCTCGCCCTCGATCCGGGCCAGGGTGTCGGCGTCGGCGATGTAGCCGCCGTCGGCGTTCTTGAGGGGGATCACGATCTCCTGCCCGACCTCGAACTCGCTCGTCCAGGCGGTGTCGGCGTTCTCGACGCGCAGACGCTGATCGCGCCGGATGAACTGCTGGTGCGCGTTGCGGATGAGGCCGCCCGGCAGCAGGTGCGCTTCGACGAGCATCTGGAAGCCGTTGCAGATGCCGAGGACCGGGACGCCGCGGGCCGCGGCATCCTTCACCTCGCTCATGATCGGGGCGAGCGCCGCGATGGCGCCGGCACGGAGGTAGTCGCCGTAGCTGAAGCCCCCGGGGAGGATCAGTGCGTCGACGCCCTCGAGGTCGTGCGAGCCGTGCCACAGCGCGACCGGCTCGGCACCGGCGATGCGGATGGCGCGCTGCGCGTCGCGGTCGTCGAGCGACCCGGGGAAGGTGATGACGCCGATGCGGGTGGTCACTCGACCACCTCGATGCCGACCACGTCCTCGATCACCGCGTTGGAGAGGATGTCGTCCGCGATCTGCCGCACCTGGGCGAGCGTCGCGTCGTCGACCTCGCCGTCGACCTGCAGTTCGAAGCGCTTCCCGATGCGGACGCTCGCGAAGGTGTCGACGCCCAGCCGGGAGAGGGCTCCGGCCACCGCCTTCCCCTGCGGGTCCAGCAGCTCGGCCTTGGGCATGACGTCGACGACGATGGTGGGCATTCGAGGCTCCGGGAGTCGCGGGAGGGGGTCCCCCCAGTCTACGGGGGCCGCGGCATCCGCTCTTCTCTCCCGGCGCGTCCGCTCTCCGAGCAGACCCCTTGGGCGACGGGCGGGCGGATGCGGCGCCCCGACATCGCCGTCACGACGCGGATGGGAGCGCTCCCTTGACATTCATGGGACCGCTCCCATACAGTGTCACCCGTCCGGTGGGAGCGCTCCCACGGCTCGGACCCCCCCACGCTGGACCGCCGAGCCCGAGTACGTCCCCACGCATCCTGCACGACCACACACCACAAAGGAGTGAACGTGAAATCACGCGCACTGCGCCGGGTCGCCTTCGTGGCGGCGACGGCGTCCACCGCCGCACTCGTCCTCGCCGGCTGCGCCGGCGGCGGCGGCGACTCGTCCTCGGGCGACAGCAACGAGAAGGTCACCCTCACGGTGACGACCTTCGGGACGATGGGCTTCGACAAGCTCTACACGCAGTACGAGAAGGAGCACCCCAACGTCACCATCAAGGCGACGAACATCGACACCGGCGACAACGCGCTGACCGACTGGCAGACCAAGCAGGCCGCCGGCTCCGGCCTCCCCGACGTGCAGGCCGTCGAAGAGGGGTGGCTCAGCAAGGTGATGCAGGTCAGCTCCTCCTTCGTCGATCTCCGCGACTACGGCGCCGACAAGATCAAGGACCGCTGGGTTCCGTGGAAACTCAAGCAGGCGACGGACAAGGACGGCCGGATCATCGGCTACGGCACGGACATCGGCCCCGAAGGGCTCTGCTACAACAGCAAGCTGTTCGCCGCGGCCGGGCTGCCGACGGACCGTGCGGCGGTGGCCGAGTACTTCGGCGGCGCGAACGCCACCTGGGACAAATTCTTCGAGATCGGCAAGCAGTACCACGACAAGACCGGCAAGGCCTGGTACGACCAGTCCGGCTTCGTCTGGAACTCGATGGTCAATCAGCTCCCTGAGGGGTACTACACGTCCGACGGCAAGCTGAACGTCAAGGACAACGCCGACCTCAAGGCACGCTGGGCGCTGCTCGCGCAGGGCGCCGCAGACGGCCTGTCCAGCAACCAGACCCAGTGGGACTGGGGCAAGGGCAAGGCGTTCACCGACGGCTCGTTCGCGACGTTCGTGTGCCCTGGCTGGATGCTCGGCGTCGTCAAGGGTCAGGTCGAGGCCGGCGGCGGCAGCTCCGCGACCGGGTGGGACTTCGCCGACGTCTTCCCCGGCGGCGCGGCCAACTGGGGCGGTTCGTTCCTCACCGTGCCCACCACGTCGCAGCACAAGAAGCAGGCCGCCGCGCTCGCCCAGTGGCTCACCGATCAGAAGTCGCAGGTCGCGGCCTTCCAGGCGGCGGGTACGTTCCCGAGCACGACGGCCGCGCAGGCCGACCCCGGCGTCACCGGCCCGAGCGACCTGACGAAGTTCTTCAACGACGCTCCGCTCGGCGAGATCCTCGCCAAGCGCGCGGTCGGCGTCGTGGCCCAGTACAAGGGGCCCGACGACTCGGTGATCCAGTCGCAGGTCTTCGGCCCGGCGGTGAAGTCGATCGACGGCGGCAAGGCGAACGGTCAGCAGGCCTGGGACCAGGCCATGAAGCTGCTCGACCAGCTGGTCGTCAACAAGTAGCGCAGCGGCGGCGGGTCATCCGGGAGTCGTCCCGATGACCCGCCGCTCCTCGCCCGCGATGCCACACACGACGCGACAGGAAGTGGAGCGATGACCTCGATGCTCGAACGGTCGTCGGGAAGACGACAGGATGCGGCGCCCCCGGGCGCCGGGCGGGCCGGCCTGACCTTCCGTCAGCGACTCAGCCGATGGGACGTCCGGTACTCGCCGTACGCGTACGTTGCGCCGTTCTTCCTGCTCTTCGGGCTGGTGGGTCTGTTCCCCCTCGGCTACACGTTCGTCGTCTCGCTCAACAACTGGAACCTGCTCACGGGGCCGGGTGAGTGGGTCGGCTTCAAGAACTACGCGGTGGAGCTCGCGGACCCGCTGTTCTGGAACTCGGTGTTCAACACCTTCAGCATCTTCCTGCTCTCCGCGATCCCGCAGCTGATCGCCGCGATCGTCATCGCCGCGGTCCTCGACCAGAACCTGCGGGCCAAGACCTTCTGGCGCATCTCGGTGATCCTGCCGTACGTGGTGACGCCCGTCGCGGTGACGCTCATCTTCAGCAGCATGTTCAACGAGAAGTACGGCCTCATCAACAACCTCCTCGAGTCGTTCCACCTCCCCGGGGTGCTGTGGAAGACCGACGTCCTGCCCAGCCACCTGGCGATCGCCACGATGGTGAACTGGCGCTGGACCGGCTACAACGCCCTCATCCTGCTCGCGGCGATGCAGGCCGTGCCCAAGGAGCTCCACGAGTCGGCCGCCATCGACGGCGCGGGCGCGGTGCGGCGCTTCTTCTCCATCACGGTGCCCGGCATCCGCCCGACGATCATCTTCGTCATCATCACCGCCACCATCGGCGGTCTGCAGATCTTCACCGAGCCCAAGCTCTTCGACGCCGCGAGCGCGACACCGGGCGGTGCGCAACGGCAGTACCAGACCACGGTGCTGTACCTGTGGGACCTCGCCTTCAACCGGGAATCCTTCGGCAAGGCCTCGGCGGTCGCGTGGATCCTCTTTCTCATCATCGTCGTGATCGGACTGCTCAACTTCCTCCTGTCGCGCAGCATCGCCGGCGCGGAGACGCGCGTGAGCCGTCGCCGCACCCGCCGTCGTCTCGCGACGATCGGCGCGCCCTCGCCCGCCACCGGCGCCGCGATCGCCGCCGCACCCGAGGAGACCCACCGATGAGCACCGAGACACCGACGCGGGCCGCCGCATCCGACCGCCGGAGTGGCGCCCCCCGCCGCCGCGGCCGCGGCATGGGCATCGAGCGACGACCCGGATGGCTGAGCTACACGCTCGTCGTCGTGTTCTTCGTCGCCGGCGCCTACCCGCTCTACTGGTCGTTCCTGATGGGGTCGAGCGACAAGTCCGCGCTCACCGACACGTGGCCACCGCTGCTGCCCGGCGGGCGCTTCTGGACGAACGTGGCCCAGGTGTTCGACACCGTGCCGTTCTGGCTCGCACTGGGCAACTCGCTGATCGTGTCGACGGTGGTGGCGGCATCCGTCGTCTTCTTCTCGACGCTCGCCGGCTACGCGTTCGCGAAGCTGCGGTTCCGCGGTCGGGAGGGGCTGATGGTGTTCGTGATCGCGACCCTCGCCGTGCCCACGCAGCTCGGGATCATCCCCCTCTTCATGCTCATGCGGCAGCTCGGGTGGACCGGGACGCTCGGTGCGGTCATCATCCCGACGCTCGTCACGGCGTTCGGCGTCTTCTTCATGCGCCAGTACCTCGTGGACGTCATCCCCGACGAACTCATCGAGGCGGCCCGCATCGACGGCGCGAGCATGATCAGCACCTTCTGGCACGTGGGCGTGCCGGCCGCCCGGCCCGCGATGGCGATCCTCGGCCTGTTCACCTTCATGACCGCCTGGACCGACTACCTGTGGCCGCTCCTGGTGGTGCCCCAGAACCCCACGCTGCAGGTCGCGCTGAGCCAGCTGCAGTCGGCCAAGTACGTCGACTACTCGATCGTGCTGGCCGGCGCGATCCTCGCCACCCTGCCCCTGCTGGTGCTCCTCGTCGCGGCGGGCAAGCAGCTGGTCAGCGGTATCATGGCGGGCGCCGTCAAGGGATGAGGCGCGTGACCGGACCTGCGATGAGAGAGGACGCCGCCCCGATGAGTGCGAGCAGCCGCCCCTTCCCCGACGGATTCCTCTTCGGAGCCGCGACGGCCGCCTTCCAGATCGAGGGCGCCGCTCTCGAGGACGGGCGCCGACCGTCGATCTGGGACGCCTTCTGCCGTGTGCCCGGCGCCGTCATCAACGGCGACGACGGCGACGTCGCGTGCGACCACTACCACCGCTACCGCGACGATGTCGCGCTGATGAAGGACCTCGGGCTGCAGACGTATCGCTTCTCGACGTCGTGGTCGCGCGTCCGCCCCGACGGCGGGCCCGTCAACGAGCGCGGCCTCGACTTCTACCGTCGCCTCGTCGACGAGCTGCTGGGCGCCGGCATCCTCCCCTGGCTCACGCTGTACCACTGGGACCTGCCGCAGGCGCTCCAGGAGAAGGGCGGATGGACGGTCCGCGACACCGCAGAGCGCTTCACCGAGTACGCCCTCGACGTGCACGACGCGCTGGGCGACCGGGTCGACGTGTGGACGACGCTCAACGAACCCTGGTGCTCGTCGTTCCTCAGCTACACCGCGGGCCTGCACGCCCCGGGCCACTACAGCGTCGAGGAGGGCCTGCTCGCCTCCCACCACCTGCTGCTCGGGCACGGGCAGACGATCCGCGAGCTGCGGGCCCGCGACGCGTCGCTCGATCTGGGCATCACCCTGAACCTCACCGTCGCCGACGCGGTGGACCCGACCGACCCGCGGGACGTCGACGCGGCCCGCCGGATCGACGGCCAGTTCAACCGGTGGTTCCTCGACCCGATCTTCCGCGGCGCGTACCCCGCCGACGTCGTCGACGACATCCGGGCGGTGGATGCCGCGGCGGTCGCCGCGTTCGAGCGTGCCCTGCAGCCGGGGGACCTCGACGTCATCTCGACCGCGATCGACACGCTGGGCGTCAACTACTACCACGGCGAGTACGTCGGCGGACAGCCGCCGGCCGTCCCGGTCACGGGCGGCGACGCCCCGACCGACCGCCGGGCGGAATCGCCGTTCCCGTCGCACGAGGGCATCTTCTGGCACGACCGCGGGCTGCCGCGCACGCCGATGCACTGGGAGGTGCAGCCGGAGGGGCTGACGCGGCTGCTCACCCGGGTCGGCGACGAGTACGCGCGCGCGGCCGGGACGACGCTGTTCGTGACGGAGAACGGTGCGGCCTACGACGACGTCGCGGTCGAGGAGGACGGCGAGACCCGCGTGCACGATGTCGAGCGCACCGCGTTCGTCACGGCGCACCTCGGCGCCATCCTGGACGCGCTCGCCGCGGGAGTCGACGTCCGCGGCTACTTCTACTGGTCGCTGCTCGACAACTTCGAGTGGGCGTGGGGCTACGAGAAGCGGTTCGGGATCGTGCGCGTCGACTACGAGACGCAGGAGCGCGCGCCCAAGGACAGCGCCCGCGAGTACGCCCGGATCATCGCCGCGCGCGCCCTGGGAGCGACGGTCGCAGCGCCAGCCCTGTAGCATCCGGACGGGACAGGGGGTGCGATGAGCGGACGATCGCGGGAGCCGGCGACGATCGAAGAGGTCGCCGCGGTCGCGGGGGTGTCGCGGTCGACGGTCTCGCGCGTCGTGAACGGCTCGACCGCCGTCAGTCCTTCGGCGCTCGACGCCGTGCAGCGCGCCATCGCGGAGCTGAGCTACGTCCCGAACCGCGCCGCCCGCTCCCTGGCCAGCCGGCAGACGCTCGCGATCGCCCTGGTCGTGCCGGAGGACACCACCCGGTTCTTCGGCGATCCCTTCTTCGCGGCCATCGTGTCGGGAATCAACGCGCGGCTGCAGCGCTCGGACTACGTCCTGAACCTGTTCATCGCGAACGACGACCCGGGCGACAAGATGGCCAGCTACATCCGCGGCGGGAACGTCGACGGCGCGATCATCGTGTCCCACCACACCAGCGACACCTTCGTCGACCGCATCGCGGCGAGCGTCCCCGTCGTCTACGGCGGCCGGCCGGTGCGGCACCGCGAGGGCGACTACTACGTCGACGTCGACAACGTCGCCGGTGGCCGGGCCGCGACCGAGTACCTGCTGTCCCGCGGCCATCGGCGCATCGCCATGATCGCCGGGCCGCTGACGATGCCCCCGGGCGTCGACCGGCTCGAGGGCTACCGGCAGGCGCTGTCGGCGGCCGAGGTCGCGGAGGGTCCGGTCGAGGACGGCGAGTTCACGACCGACGGCGGAGCGGCGGCGATGCGCCGCATCCTCGATGCCGGCGACCCGCCGGACGCGGTCTTCGTGGCGAGCGACCTGATGGCCCGGGGCGCGCTCGCGACGCTCGCCGCTGCGGGGCTGCGGGTGCCGGAGGACGTCGCGGTCCTCGGCTTCGACGACTCACCGGTGGCGACCTCGGTCTCCCCGCAGCTGACGACGATGCGGCAGCCCTCGTTCGACGAGGGCGAGGCGATGGCGAGCACGCTGCTGGAGCTGCTCGCCGGCCGGCAGCCGCGGCACGCCACGATCATGGCCGCCGAGCTGGTCGTGCGGGAGTCCGCCTAGCCCCGCAGTGGCGGATCTCGCCGGGTCAGGCGACCGTCGCGTGCAGCGCGTTGCGCCAGGGGTCGTCGAACGCGAGGGTGCGGCCGTCGTCGCGCACCGCGAAGCCGTGGTCGCGCAGGCGCTCGCCGAGCGCGCCCAGGGCATCTGCGTCGGGCAGGGCGAGATCGATGCGGCCGAGGCCGAGCGCCGGCATCCGCGGTCCCGCGCCCCGGGACTGCCACACGTTCATCGCCATGTGGTGGTGGTACCCGCCCGCACTGACGAACAGGGCGGTGTCGCCGAGCGATGCGGTGGAGTCGAAGCCGAGCGCATCCACGTAGAACGCGCGCGCGGTCGCGACATCGCCCACCGAGAGGTGGACGTGGCCGACGGATGCCGCATCCGCCGCCGTCCCGCCCGCCAGTGCCTCCGCGGTGAGGTGCTCCTGCAGGAATGCGTTCGGGTCGAGGAAGAGGGTCGACATCTCGACCTGGCCGTGGGTCCACGACCACTCCGTGCGGGCGCGGTCCCAGTAGAGCTCGACGCCGTTGCCCTCGGGGTCGGTGAAGTAGAAGGCCTGGCTCACGAGGTGATCGGCGCTGCCGGTGAAGGTGCCGGGCGCGTGGCGGGCGACGGAGTACAGCGCGGCGGCGAGCGCGGCCTGCGATTCGAACAGGATGGCCGTGTGGTAAAGCCCTGCCGCGCCGCGCGCGGCGTGCCGGAGCGAGGGCTCGTGCGTGAGGACGACGATCGGCCGTCCCGCGCGACCCAGCGTGACCGTGTCGCCCTCCGCTCCGAGCACCTGGAGGGTGACGGCGTCGCGATAGTACGCCGTCATGCCGTCGAGGTCGGCGACGAGCAGCGTGACCGGTCCCATCGCGGTGTCCGCGGCGATGCGTCCGTCTGCGGCCTCGAGAGTCTTATTCATGTGCATACACAACGCGCGGCGTCCGCCGCGTGTTCCCGCGCCTACTGAGGGTCGCCGCCGAGCTGACCCACCGCGGGGATCGGGCCGCCGTCGTCGGCGCCGGTCCTGCGCGCGCGGGCGATGAGGTTGCCCAGGTGGTAGATGAGGAGCGCCGCGACGGTGCCGATGACGATCGCACCGAGCTGGAAGTTGCCCCAGCTCATCGTGAACCCGGCGATCGCGATGACGAACGACACGGCGACGGTGTACTGGTTGACCGGGCGGGAGAAGTCCACGCGGTTGTCCACCCAGATCTTGATGCCGATGACGCCGATGAGGCCGTACAGCGCCGTCGTCACGCCGCCGAGCACCCCCGCCGGGATCGTGTTGAAGACCGCGCCGACCTTGGGCGAGAACGCGAGCAGGATCGCGACGATGCCCGCCACCCAGTACGCCGCGGTGGAGTAGACGCGGGTCGCCGCCATCACGCCGATGTTCTCGCCGTAGGTCGTGGTCCCCGATCCGCCGAAGGCGCCGGCGAGGGTGGTGGCGACGCCGTCCGCGAGCAGTGCCCGGCCGGTGTGCCTGTTGATCGACGGATCCTGGGTCATCGTGGCGACCCCGCGTACGTGTCCCACGTTCTCGGCGATGAGGACGAGGACGACGGGGAGGAACATCGGCACGACGGCCCACGCCCCTGGGTCGGCGAAGCCGGCGAGGTGGAACTGCGGGAGCCCGACCCAGTCGGCGGCAGCCACCGCGTCGAACTTCACCTGGCCGGTGACGGCGGCGACGATGTATCCGACGATGACGCCGAGGAAGATCGAGATGCGGCCGAGGAACCCGCGGAACAGCACGCTGAACAGGATGACGGCCACGAGCGTCACCGTCCCGAGCTCGGGCTGCAGCCTGAAGTTGTTCCACGCCGCAGGCGCCAGGTTGAAGCCGATCAGCGCGACGATGGAGCCCGCGACGACCGGCGGCATGAGCCGCTCGATCCACCGCGTCCCGACCGCCTGCACGACGAAGCCGACGACGGCCAGCAGCACACCGGCGGCGGCGACGCCGAGCAGCGCCTGCGTGATCTGCATCGGCGTCTGGAGCGCCTTGCCGGCGTTGATCGCGGTGATGGGGGCGATGAACGCGAAGGACGAGCCGAGGTAGCTGGGGAGCTTGTTCCGCGTGATGAGGAGGAACAGCAGGGTCCCGAGGCCCGAGAAGAGCAGCGTCGTCGACACCGGGAAGCCGGTCAGGATGGGCACCAGGAAGGTGGCGCCGAACATCGCGACGACGTGCTGCGCGCCGATCGCGATCGTGCCGCCCCAGCTCAGGCGCTCGCCGGGCTTGACGACCTCGCCGGGCTTCAGGGTGCGGCCGTTGCCGTGCAGAGTCCAGATGGGCATGACGTTCCTCCGAGACGTGTTCCCGCCACCTTATCTGGGAGTTCGCTGGGAGCGGTGACCCCCCGCGCACGCGTTCGAAAACTCGGATCCGACCGGGGACACGCGGGTGAAGGGAGGGCGGGAAACGGCGTGTCGCTCGCCCGATCCGTGATTCGGTGCGGGGGGGGGCGAGGGTGCTCCGGCGCGGTGCTCCGGCGCGGGGCCGGTGGGGTCAGGCAGCCGTGAGGAGTTCGAGCAGCTCCCGGTAGCGCGCGGCCGTGCGCGCCACGATCTCGGTGGGGAGCTCGGGGGGCGTGCCCTGCTTGTCCCAGTGGGCGGCGAGCCAGTCCCGCACGATCTGCTTGTCGAAGCTCGCCATGCGCTCCGCCGGGGTCGTGCCCGACGCCCAGGCCGCGGCATCCCAGTACCTCGACGAGTCGCTCGTGAGCACCTCGTCGGCGAGGGTGAGCACGCCGTCGTCGTCCACGCCGAACTCGAATTTGGTGTCGGCGAGGATGATCCCGTGCGCCTCGGCGGTCGCTGCGGCGCGGCGGTAGATCTCCAGCGACAGGTCGCGCAGCTGCTCCGCGTGCTCGCGACCGACGAGCTCGACGGTGCGCTCGAACGAGATGTTCTCGTCGTGCTCGCCCATCGGCGCCTTGAACGCGGGTGTGAAGATCGGCTCGGGCAGCCGGTCGCCGTTGTGCAGACCCTCCGCGAGCCGGATGCCGCAGACGGTGCCGCTCTCCTGATACTCCGTCCAGCCCGAGCCGGTGAGGTACCCGCGCACCACGCACTCGACGGGCAGCATCTCGAGGCCGCGCACCACCATCGCGCGGCCCGCGACCGCGTCCGGGATGAGTGAGCGGAGGTCATCCGGCGTGTTCGCCTCGCCGTCCGCACCGAGGCCGAGCACGTGGTCGGCGGCGAGGTGGTTCGGGATGCGGCGGCCGCCGTCCGCGCCCGCGAGCCGGTCGAACCACCACAGGCTGAGGGTCGTCAACAGCACGCCCTTGCCGGGGATGCCGGGGGAGAGCACGTGGTCGAACGCGGAGACGCGGTCGCTCGCGACCACCAGCATCCGTTCGGCGCGCGTATCGGGCGGGAGGTCGGCCGGGACGTAGAGGTCGCGCACCTTGCCGGAGTAGATGTGCCGCCAGCCGGGGAGGTCGAGGGGGGTGCTCACGCGCCTATCCTCCCATCCCGTGCCTCGGCCCGCCCGACCCCCTCCCCGGACGCTTACGCACGGATTCGGGCGTTCGCGATCGTCTACGGGCGCCCACATCCGTGCGTGAACGTGGATGGCGCGGGTTCGCTAGCCGCCGGCGAGGGATGCCACGAACTCACGCGCCTCGTCGACGAGACCCTCCCACACGGCGGCCTGCTCGAGGGGGACGGTCGCCCACTCGCGCATCTCACGGCCGCGCATGCGCATGTGCGCGCCGACGCCCGTGTCGTCGAGCTGGTCGATGCGGGGCTGCGGCAGCTTCACGACGAGCGTGCCGTCGTGCGCGACGAACGCGTAGACCTTGCCGCCGACGCGGAGGCCGTCGGTGGAGAACATCCGCCCCATGTCGACGTCAGGCAGTGTCAGCTCGCGCTCTGCAATGGGGTCGAAGTGCTCGTGCGCCCGGCGCATCGCATCGTGGTCGCTGGCCATGCGGTCAGCGTAGCCCCGGGTCCCGACATCGTCCTCGGTCGTGGTTGCCCTCGTGCGCGAACTTGCGATATAGTCCACGTGGACTAATCAACATAGGAGCACATCGTGAAGGACGCCACAGACAAGCTCACACCCCTCGGGGTGATGGTGCTGGCGCTGCTGCGCGAAGGCGACATGCATCCGTACGAGATGATCCGCCTCATGCGTCAGCGCAGTGACGACCGCATGCTGACGATCACCAACGGCACCCTGTACCACACCGTCGGCCGGCTCGAGCGGGCCGGTCTGCTGGACGAGGTCCGCATCGACCGTGACGGGAACCGCCCGGAGCGCACGACCTACACGCTCACCGATCTCGGGCACGACGCGATGAACGAGTGGGTGCGGCGCGAGCTGCCCCGCACGGACCGCCCCGCCGAGTTCCGCATCGCCCTCGCCGAGTCGCACAACCTGCCCCGCGACGAGGTCGTCGGCCTGCTCGCGAGGCGCCGCACCGCGCTGATCGGCGAGCACGCCGTGCATCAGTCCGGGCTCGAGCAGGCGCGCAAGCGCGCCGTGCCTGAGCAGTTCCTCATCGAGGTGGAGCGCCAGGCCGTCCTCCTCGAGGCGGAGCTCCGCTGGCTCGACGACGTCATCGACCGGCTCGAATCCCCTGACCTCCCCTGGGGAGCCGACGAGCTCCCCGCCGACCACCTCCCGAACTACCTCGCTCAGCGAAAGGCAGCACAGCGATGACCGATTCCACCCGTGCCGGGGCTCGCGCCGCGGCATCCGACACCGCCGCATCCGGCCCCACGCAGCGGAGCCCCTGGCCCGCGCTGTGGGCGCTGGTCATCGGCTTCTTCATGATCCTGGTCGACACGACGATCGTCTCGGTGGCGAACCCCGCCATCAAGGCCGCGCTCGACCCCCACACCAACAACCTCGACAACGTCGTGTGGGTGACGAGCGCGTACCTCCTCGCCTACTCGGTGCCGCTCCTGATCACCGGCCGCCTCGGCGACCGCTTCGGGCCGAAGAACATCTACCTGATCGGGCTCGCGATCTTCACGCTCGCGTCCCTCGGCTGCGGCCTGTCGTCGTCGCTCGGCATGCTCGTCGCCTTCCGCGCCGTGCAGGGCCTCGGCGCCGCGCTCATGACGCCGCAGACGATGGCGGTCATCACACGCACGTTCCCGCCGGACAAGCGCGGCGCGGCCATGGGCCTGTGGGGTGCGACGTCCGGCGTCGCGATGCTCGTCGGCCCGCTGGCCGGCGGTCTGCTCGTCGATGCCGCCGGGTGGGAGTGGATCTTCTTCGTGAATCTCCCCGTCGGCGTGATCGGCTTCGTCCTCGCCGCGATCCTCGTTCCCAAGCTCACGACGCACGAGCACAAGTTCGACATCCTCGGGGTCTTCCTGAGCGCGGTCGCGATGTTCCTCATCGTGTTCGGCCTGCAGGAGGGCGAGCAGCAGAAGTGGAGCGGCGTCATCTGGACGATGATCATCGCCGGGGTCGCGGTGCTCGGGCTCTTCGTCTGGCAGCAGGCGAAGACGAAGAGCGAGGCGCTCGTACCCCTCGCCCTCTTCCGCGAACGGAACTTCGCGGTCTCGAACCTGGGCATCGCGGTCACCGGGTTCGTCGTGACGAGCATGTCGCTGCCGATGATGTTCTTCATCCAGCTCGCCCGCGGGCTCACGCCGACCGAGTCGGCGCTCCTGCTCATCCCGATGGCGGTCCTCGCGGGCGGTCTCGCGCCGTTCGCGGGGCGTCTGCTCGACCGTGTCGACCCGCGCGTCCTCCTCGTCCCGGGTCTCAGCCTGTTCGCGATCGCGCTGTTCTGGTACGCCTCGATGATGAACGTGGACACCCCGATCTGGATGTTCCTGCTGCCCTCCGCGCTCATGGGCATCGGCAGCGCGGGGATGTGGGGCCCGCTCGCGACCACGGCGACGCGCAACCTGCCGCCGCGGCAGGCGGGCGCCGGCGCGGGCATCTACAACACGACCCGCACGATCGGGTCGGTGCTGGGCTCCGCCGCGATCGCCGCGTTCATGCAGGCGCGGCTCGAGGCGAACCTGCCGGGCGCGAGCACGTCGGCCGGCGGGTTCGGCCAGGGCACGCTCCCGTCGTTCGTGCTCGACGGATTCTCCAAGGCCATGCAGCAGACCCTGCTCCTCCCGGCCTGCATCATGGTGCTCGGCGTCGTCGTGGTGCTGTTCGCCCGGCGCCCGAAGCTCACCGCCGCCACGACCGCGTGGGAGAACTCCCGCACCGGGGCGGTCCGCACGCCGGCGAAGGCCGATGTGAAGGCGGATGCCGCGGCCCGGGCGGATGCCGCAGCAGACGCCCCGTCGGCCGACACCTCTGCCGCGGACGCAACGCGGCCGTAGCGGCGCAGCGGCGCCGGACGAGAACGGCCCTGACCCCGTGCGGGTCCGGGCCGTTCTCGTCACGGAACCGCTCTGCGCGGCCGAACGAGTCCTAACCCGCCGCGCCGACCGCCCCCGCCGTGCCGAGAACGGCGATCACGTCGGCCTGCACGAGGACTCCGCCGTCGAGGTCGGCCTTCAGCACGTGACGGGCCGGCCGCGATGCCTCGTCCGGGAAGGCCGTCACCCATTCGCGGTTGAGCGCGGCGCGATCGCGCGGGTCGGCGAGCCAGAACGTCATCTTCACCACGTCGTCCACCGAACCGCCGACGTGATCCATCAGGGTGCGCACGTGCTGGAACACGACGGCCATCTGGGCGTCGAGCGTCGCCGGCAGCTCGCCGGTCGCCGGGTCGCGGCCGGAGAAGGCGCCGGAGAAGACGAACGGACCCTTGCGACTCGCGGCCGGGATGGGGTTCACATGCGAGAAGCCCGGCAGGTCGACCGACACCCTCCCGGTGCCCGGCGCATCCCGGTCGTCGCTCATCCCATCCCCCTCCGATGACCCGGGTCGTCGACTAGTCCTCGACGACGCGCGCCGCGATGTCGGTGCGGTACTGGCCGCCCGCCAGCTCGATGCGGTCCAGCGCCCGGTAGGCGCGCGACGTCGACTCGGCGAACGTCGTCCCGAGGGCGACGACGCTGAGGACGCGTCCGCCCGTCGCCACGAGTCCCTCATCGGTGCGGCCGGTGGCGGCGTGCGCCAGGTGCACCCCCCCGACCGCGGCTGCGGCATCCAGCCCCGTGAGGGCGCGCCCGGTGACCGGCGCCTCGGGGTAGCCCTCGCTGGCCAGCACCACCGTGACCGCGGTCGCCTCGGCGAACGCGGGGCGGGGGAGGTCTTCGAGGTGACCGGATGCCGCCGCCATGAGCAGTTCGGAGAGCGGATCCACGAGCCGCGGGAGCACGACCTGCGTCTCCGGATCGCCGAATCGCGCGTTGAACTCGATCACCTTGACGCCCTGCGGCGTGAGGATCAGCCCGGCGTACAGCAGACCGATGAACGGCGTGCCCTGCGCGTCGAGGTGACGGATGACCGGCTCCGCGACGGTGCGGGTGACGAGGTCGACGAACTCCTCCTCGCTGCCGAACGGTCCGTCCAGCCACGGCAACGGCGAGTAGGCTCCCATTCCGCCGGTGTTGGGGCCCTCGTCGCCGTCGCGGAGACGCTTGAAGTCCTGCGCCGGGCTGAGCGGGAGCACGTGGTCGCCGTCGCTGAGGAAGAAGAGCGACACCTCGGGGCCGGAGAGGAACTCCTCGATCAGCACGGGTGCGGAACCGAGGTACACCGCGGCGTGGGCGAGGGCGGCCTCACGGTCGTCCGTGACGAGGACGCCCTTGCCGGCCGCGAGTCCGTCCGCCTTCACGACGTGCGGGCTCCCGAGCTCGTCGAGCGCCGCGGCCACCTCCGCGAGGTCGTGGGCGCGCACCGCGCGGCCGGTCGGCACGCCCGCGGCATCCATCACGCGCTTCGCGAACGACTTCGATCCCTCGAGTCGGGCCGCCGCGCGGCCGGGGCCGAAGACGGGGATGCCGCGCTCCCGCAGCGCGTCAGCCACACCCGCCACGAGCGGCGCCTCCGGGCCTATGACGACGAGGTCGATGCGCTCGGCGTCGGCGAACTCCTCGACCGCGCCGGGATCGTTCGGGTCGAGCGCGACGACCGCCGCGTCGTCGGCGATGCCGGCGTTCCCCGGAGCGGCGAAGATCTCGTGCTCCGCCTCCTCCGAACGCAGGGCGAGGATGATGGCGTGCTCGCGCGCGCCCGAGCCGAGGACGAGGATTCTCACGTCGCCAGCCTACCGACGAGGGTCATCCCGGCGAGGGTCCGCACGTGCTCCGGGTCGGCGGTCCGGCGTACCGTGGTCGCCATGGCACGACGCATCTCCACCGAAGACGGCCGCGCCGCGCTCGCGGGCGTCGCGAGCGGCGATCCCGGGCGCACCGATCTGCCCACCGCGGTCCGCTACCTGCTCCAGCTGCTCGCCGAGAAGGCGCCGGGCCACACGGTCGAGATGCGCGTCCCCCCGTTCGGAGCGGTGCAGGTGCTCGAGGGCCCACGGCACACGCGCGGCACGCCGCCGAACGTCGTCGAGACCGACCCCATGACGTGGATCTCGGTCGCGCTCGGCGACGAGCAGTGGGCGGATGCCGCGGCCGAAGGCCGCATCCGCGCCTCCGGCGTGCGCTCCGACCTGTCCGATCTGCTCCCGCTGCGCCCCTGATCGATCAGCCGGGTCCGGACGCCCGCCGCGGTGAGACAATGGGGGACATGGCCGATCAGCCGCGAACTCCCGACGCCTCCGCCTCGACGGCGCCCGCCCACGACGGCGGCCCGGCGGAGCTCATCGAGGAACGACTCGAGACGGTGACCGTGCGGCGCGCCCCCAAGTTCGCGGTCTTTCTCGTGCTCGGCGCCGCGCTGGGGCTCGTGGTCGCCATGATCCTCACCTTCTCGTTCAACGACGCCGACGCGGTCAGCCCCGACACCGGGCTCGTCTACTCGTCCGGCCAGGTCTTCGGCTTCCTCGCGCTCGCGTGCGGAACGGTCGGCGTCGTCGTCGGCGGACTGGTCGCGCTGCTGCTCGATCGCACGATCGGTCGCCGCACCCGCCAGGTCGTGGCCGACCGAGAGAGCGTCACGACCGTCGACTGACGCCGGCGCCGCCGGGCGGCGCGCTCCCGGCGCGGACGAACGTCAGGCCAGTTCGGCGATGATCGGATGGATCGCCGCGTCGAACGCGACGACGTCGCCGCGCAGCCCGTCGGTGACGGCGATGGTGAGCGAGCCGATCCACCACACGCCGCGCTGCGTCAGCGGCAGCACCTGGACGTTCAGCTCGAACGAGTGCGCGCGTCGGCCCACCTGCCGCTCGTGCTCGGCGATGGCACCGGCATACGCGCGGTAGGAGACGCCGGAGCCGCGGCCCGAGGCATCCTTCGCGTAGCGCGCGTGCGCGGACTGCGAGAACGCGAGACCTTCGACGGCGTGGGGCGCGATCGCGGCCCGCAGCTCGTCGAACCCCTCGATCGGAAGGGCGATGAGCGTGTCGAAGTCGTCGACGAGCTCGAGCGGGACCGGGGAGGGATGCGCCTGCGGCTCGACGGTCATCGCCCAGTACTCGCGCCACTGCCGCTCGAGCAGCGCCTGGGCGGCCTCGTCGCGGTCGTTGGCGCGCGGGGCGATGCCGCGCAGGTGCGGAAGCTCGTCGGGCGACCGGATGCCGAGGACCTGGCGCAGGTACAGCGCGAGCAGCACCGGCTGACCCGCGTCTTCGCGGATCACCCACTCCGGAGCGCCGGCGCTTGGCATAGCCCGATTCTACGGCCGGGAGCCGACGTCGCGCGGGGCTGACCGACTGCGGCGCGAACGCGACCTGTGTTCCGCCGGTAGGCTGGAGCCGTGGCCGCAGCCCCCCACGCCAACCCTTACGCCGAAGCCGGAGTCGACACCGCCGCGGGCGACCGCGCCGTCGAGTTGATGAAGGCCGCGGTGCGCCGTACGCACGGTCCCGAGGTCCTCGGCGGAGTCGGCGGATTCGCCGGACTCTTCGATGCGCAGGCGCTCACCGCGTACCGCCGTCCCCTGCTGGCCACCAGCACCGACGGCGTGGGGACGAAGGTCGCGATCGCGCAGGCGATCGACAAGCACGACACCATCGGCCGGGACCTCGTCGGCATGGTGGTCGACGACATCGTGGTCGTCGGGGCCCGTCCCCTGTTCATGACGGACTACATCGCGTGCGGCAAGGTGGTCCCCGAGCGCATCGCCGACATCGTGGCGGGGATCGCGGCCGGCTGCGCCGACACGGGCACCGCGCTCGTCGGCGGCGAGACCGCCGAGCATCCCGGCCTCCTCGGCCTGAACGACTACGACGTGGCGGGCGCCGCGACCGGCGTCGTCGAGGCCGATCGCGTCCTCGGCGCCGAGCGCGTGCGCACGGGCGATGCCGTGCTGGCGCTCGCGTCGAGCGGGCTGCACTCGAACGGCTACTCGCTCGTGCGGCACATCGTCGCCGGTGCCGCGGTCTCGTACGGCCAGCACGCCGCGGACTTCGGCACGACCTGGGGAGAGGCTCTCCTCGAGCCGACGCGGCTGTACACGACGCCTCTCCTGCGGCTCATCGACGGGCTCGGCGGGGACGTCCACGCCCTCAGCCATGTCACGGGCGGCGGGATCGCCGCCAACCTCGCGCGCGTCCTCCCGGTCGACGCGTGGGTCGAGCTCGATCGGTCCACCTGGACGCCGCCCCCCGTCTTCCACGTGCTCGCCGACCTCGGCGGGCTCGACCTCGTCGACACCGAGGGCACCTGGAACCTCGGCATCGGCTTCCTCGCCGTCATCGCGGCGGATCGGGTGGATGCCGCGACCGCCGCCCTCGCGGCCGACGGGATCGCCGCCTGGCAGGTCGGCGTGGTCGGCGGCGGCGCACGGCCCGACGGCGACTTCGAGCAGGGCGCCAAGGGCGTCGACGGCGGCGCGGTGCGCCTCGTGGGCGCCTATCGGGCCGGCACGGCACACGACACAGACGGAGCGAAGTAACACCACATGTGCGGCATCGTCGGCATGGTCGGGCAGGGCCCGGTCAATCAGGAGATCTACGACTCGCTGCTGCTCCTCCAGCACCGCGGACAGGACTCGACCGGGATCGCGACGGCCGAGGCCAGCGGGGTCTTCCACCTCCACAAGGCCCGGGGCCAGGTGCGCGAGGCGTTCCGCACGCGCGACATGCGATCGCTCCTCGGTGAGATCGGCCTGGGCCATTGCCGTTACGCGACCAAGGGCACCGCATCCAGCGAGGAGGAGGCGCAGCCGTTCTACGTGAACGCGCCGTACGGCATCGTCCTCGTCCACAACGGGAACCTCACCAACACGCGCGAGCTCACCGACGAGCTCTTCCACAAGGACCGCCGCCACCTCAACACGAGCTCCGACACCGAGCTGCTCGTCAACGTCCTCGCGTACGAGCTGCAGGCGTCGATGGCCGGACTCGAACTCGACCCCGAGCAGGTCTTCCAGGCCGTGTCGCGCGTGCACCAGCGCGTGGAGGGCTCCTACGCCGCCATCGCGCTCATCGCCGGGTACGGGCTCCTCGCGTTCCGCGACCCGTTCGGCATCCGCCCGCTGATCATCGGCACGCGCCCGGCCGCGGACGGGAAGTACGAGTGGGTCGTGGCATCCGAGTCGCTCGTGATGGAGAACGCGGGCTTCGAGATCGTGCGGGACGTCATGCCCGGCGAGGCCGTCTTCATCGACCTCGACGGACACCTGCACACCAAGCAGTGCGCGGACGACCCCAAGCTCGTGCCGTGCTCCTTCGAGTACGTCTACCTCGCCCGTCCCGACTCGATCATGAACGGCGTCTCGGTGTACGAGGCCCGGCTGCGGATGGGCGAGCGGCTCGCCGACACCATCGCGAAGTACACGCCGGCCGGCACGATCGACGTGGTCATGCCGATCCCCGATTCGTCACGCCCCGCAGCGATGCAGGTGGCGCGCAAGCTCGGCATCGAGTACCGCGAGGGCTTCTACAAGAACCGCTACGTCGGACGGACGTTCATCATGCCGGGGCAGGCCGTGCGCAAGAAGAGCGTGCGCCAGAAGCTCAACGCGATGTCGAGCGAGTTCAAGGGGAAGAACGTCCTCCTGATCGACGACTCCATCGTGCGCGGCACCACGAGCCGCGAGATCATCCAGATGGCGCGGGATGCCGGTGCCAAGAGCGTGACGTTCGCATCCGCCGCGCCGCCCGTGCGGTACCCGCACGTGTACGGCATCAACATGCCGTCGCGACAGGAGCTCGTCGCCCACGGCCGGACGATCCCGGAGATCGCGGTCGAGCTCGGCTGCGACTACCTCGTGTACCAGGAGGTCGAGGACCTCAAGGCCGCGATCCTGGAGGGATCGGACCTCGACGACCTCGACATGAGCTGCTTCGACGGTCGCTACGTGACCGGAACGGTGACCGAGGAGTACCTCGCCTGGGTGGAGGGCAGTCAGGAGTCCTGACGAGCACGCCTCGCAGAGCCATCGCTCGGTCGCCGAAGACCGGGACCGCGCGACGAGGCTGAGACGGGGCTAGGCCGTCTTGAACGAGGGCTCGCCCTCGTCTTCGTCCTCGTACTGATCCGCCCACTTGTCGACGTAGGCATCCTCGTCGTGGTGACCCAGTTCCTTCTCCAGCGCCGAATAGTTCACGGCGTAGGTGTCGTACTTGAGTTCACGGGCGATCTTGGTGTGCTTCGCCTTTTGACGGCCACGCCCCATGCGAGACCCCCTCATGTTCTGAGTCGCGGGCTCTACCGGGGCCCGACGTATTCACGAAATCCGGCTCGAAACCGGTAAGAGTAGCATTCAGAATAACACGGTGGCCCGGGCCGGGACGGCCCTGCCCGGGGGATGTCGTCCGGGCAGCGGCCGCGGCGACGGAGGGGCGGCGCAGCACATGTCGGATTCGGCATCTGAGATGACATCGGACGCGGGGCAGGAGGCGCCCACGGGTGCCGTCATCGTCGGGATCGTTCCGGGTGAGCCGTCTCGCGTGCTGAAGGAGGCGGCGCGGTACGCGAAGCTCCTCGGCGCGCCGCTGCTCGTCGTCAACGTCGACGTGACGCGGTTCGTGACGTACGAGGATCCGGACGGCTACGTGCATTCCGCCCCCATCGACCTCAACGTGGCGACGGGCGAGAGCGAGCTGGCGATCGTGCGGGCCGAGGCATCCGCCCTGCTCGACGGTCGCGGCGTCGACTGGAGCATCCGGCAGCTCGTGGGCGATCCGGCCCTCGCCATGAAGCACCTGGCCGAGCAGGTGGATGCCCGCCTTCTCGTCGTGGGCACGCGCAAACGCGGGTTCGGCGAGTCGATCCGCGAGTTCTTCACCGGCTCGGTCGCCGCGCGCCTCGCGCACCGGCAGACCCGCCCGATCCTCGTCGTCCCGATCGGGGAGATCGTGCCGGACGACGAGGACATCGTCTGGGAGTGACCCCGCGCGCCGGCGCGAGGCTCCGGGGCGTGCAGGATGGCGGAGATGTGCAGGATCGCGGACCACATCCGGACGATCGATCCGCCATCCTGCACATCTCCGAAGTTCTGCGCGCTGCTGTCCCCCGCCCGCTCAGCCGCGGAGGGCCCGCGTGATGTCCTTCGCCGCGTTGTCGAGGGCGGTCGCCAGGTCGTCGACGACGGATGCCGCGAGTGCACCGCCGCGAGCGACGTGCGTCCTCAGGTCGCTGCGCACGCGGGCACGGAAGTCGTTGACGGCGGCATCCGCGCGCTGCAGCTGTTCGCGGCTCAGCGTGCGGGGATCGTCGTCGCGTGAGGCTCTCGGCGCGTCGTGCCGCTCCTCGCGCGCGGCCGCGGCGAGGTCGGCGCGCAGGCTCTTCATCGCCTCGCGGACGCTGCCCCGCACCTCGTCGGCGATGAGCCGGACGGAGTCGGCGAGTCCGGCCTCGATGCCCTCGAGGTCGCCGGCGCGTGCAGCCACCTCGGCGCGACCGGCATCCGTGATCTCGTACACGGTCTTGCGGCCGTCCACGGTCTTGGTCACCAGACCCTCCTCCTCGAGCTTCGCGAGGCGGGGGTAGATCGTCCCGGCGCTGGGCGTATACGTACCGCCGGTGCGCTCGGAGAGCGCCTGCATGAGGTCGTAGCCGTGCCGAGGGGCCTCATCCAGAAGGCTCAGCAGGTACAGGCGCAGGTCGCCGTGCGAGAAGACCGGGGTCATCACCACTCCTCGTCGTGGCTCGCGGTGGCCGACTCGTCCGCGGCGGCGGCGCCGGTGGCGCCGGCGCGGCGGAGGACCGTGACGTCGCCCGACACCGAGTTGGCCCGCACGTCGACGAACGATCCACTGAGCTGCCCGGTGGAGCCGCTGTAGTTCGTGGTGGGTCCGCTGCCGAGGCCGGAACGGACGACGCCGTCGACCTGCACGCGGCCGCTCACGCTGCGCACCACGAAGTTGGCCGGGAGACCCTCGTCGAGCCGCACCGTGGCGTTGCCGCTCACCGTGTTGAGGGCGATCTGGTTCACGTCGCCGACCGAGTCGACGAGCATCGCGCCCGAGACCGTGTCGACCGTGGCCTTACGGATCGTGCCGGTGGCCGCGACATCCCCCGAGACGCTGTTCGCGGAGAGGGAGCCCACGAGCTCGCGCACCTGGACGTCGCCGGAGACGGCGTTGACGACGAGGTCGCCGGTGAGGCCGTCGACGATGATGTCGCCCGAGACGGTGTTGAGCTTCGCGTCGGTGCGCAGGCCGCTCACGAGCGCGCTCGCGCTCACGACGCCGAGCGTCAGGGCGACGTCGCGCGGGACGGCGACGCTGATCTCGGCCGTCGGGCCGCCGGTGCCGAAGTTGCGGAACACCTCGAGGAAGTTGTCCCACCGCAGCTGCGGATGGTCGATCTCCACCACGTCGCCAGTCACCTCGATGCGGAGGTCCTTCACCGAGACGGAGTGCACTTCGATGCGGGCGCCGGGCTCGTCGTGGGCGATCACGTCGATCTGACCGCGGACCAGACCGATCTTCAGCTTGCTGACGTCTTCGATGTCGATCACGCGCGTCTCGCCCGGGTGGATGAGCCACTTCTCAAGGGTCATGATTCTTACTCCTGGTGTTCGGTACTCACGATATATCGTGTGGCTCCACTGTAACACGATATATCTCGACTCTGTCAAGCCTGGGGGTGACTCGAGGTGGCACGTGCTGCCGCATCCGAGTCGCCGGGGCGGGGCGTGGCGGGGCGTGGCGGCGCGGGGCGCGCACCGCGCGACACGGATGCCTCGTCCACCGCGAGGACGGGTTGACCTTGACGCAACGTCAACCTTTAGCGTGGTCATCGACGGAGAGGAGGACGGCCATGGACTGGTCGATCCAGGAGATCGCGAAGCTCGCGGGCACCACGAGCCGGACGCTCCGGCACTACGACGACATCGGGCTCGTCGCGCCCACGCGAGACGCGGCGAACGGCTACCGGCACTACGACGAGCGGGCGCTCGTCCGGCTGCAGCGAGTGCTGCTGCTGCGGGAGCTCGGGCTCGGACTCCCGCAGATCGCCGACGTGCTGGAGCGGGAGACATCGGAGGCGAGCGCACTGACCGCGCACCTCGCGTGGCTGCGGCAGGAGCAGGACCGGCTGACGCGGCAGATCGCGTCCGTCGAGTCGACGATCGACGCACTGAGAGGAGGTGAAGACCTGATGGCAGACCAGATGTTCGACGGGTTCGACCACACCCGGTACAAGGATGAGGTCGAGCAGCGCTGGGGGAAGGACGCCTACGCGCGCAGCGATGCGTGGTGGCGCGGCATGAGCGCCGAGGAGCGCACGGCGTGGCAGGGCCGCGTCGCCGACCTGCAGCGGGACTGGGTCGCGGCGGCGGAGAGCGGCGAGAGCCCCGACGGCGACGCCGCCCAGGACCTCGCGCGACGCCACGTGGAGTGGCTGACCGGAGTGCCCGGCACCCCGGCATCCGTCCCCGGCGGAGACGTCAAGGGATACGTGACCGGACTCGGCGAGATGTACGTCGCCGACCCGCGCTTCGGCGCGCACTACGCCACCGCCGCGGGCGGGAGCGCGGGCGCCGAGTTCGTGCGGGACGCACTGCGCGTCTATGCGGAGGCGAACCTGTAGCGAGGGGCCGGAACGACGAAGAGCGGATGCCGAGGCATCCGCTCTTCGTCTCCCGGGTCGCGACGACCCGTGCGTGCGATCAGGCGCGCGAGCGCCCCCCGATGACGCGGATGAGGAACGCGATCAGGGCGATCACGCCGACGATCAGCGCGACCCACAGGAGCCAGTTCAGGGCGGAGGACAGACCGCCGACGATCGCGAGGACGATCGCGACGACGATGATGATGATGAGGGCGATGTTCATCGGATGCTTCTCCCGTTCTGTCGCCGGCGAGGGGAGCCGGATCGACGTGAGCAGGGTCAACCATCGCAGTGTCCGGGAATTCGGCGGAGGGGGTTGACGAGCCCGAGAGAGCGGTGATAGCGCGAAGCGGCGCCCCGGAGCGCACCTCAGGACGCGGCGTCGAGCCGCTCGTAGAGCGTGACCACGCAGGCGCTGCCCAGACCGATGTTGTGCTGCAGCGCGAGGCGCGCGCCGTCGACCTGGCGTGCGCCGGCCGCACCGCGCAGCTGCCAGACGAGCTCGGCGCATTGGGCGAGACCCGTGGCTCCGAGCGGGTGTCCCTTCGAGAGCAGTCCGCCGGAGGGATTCACCACCACCCGGCCGCCGTACGTGTTGTCGCCGTCGCGGATGAACTGCTCGGCGGTGCCGTCCGGGGTGAGGCGGAGCGCCTCGTAGGCGAGCACCTCGTTGGTGGTGAAGCAGTCGTGCACCTCGGCGACGGGGATGTCGAGCGGATCCACGCCGGTCTCGGCATACACGGCGTCGGCGGCCCGGCGCGCGATCGTGGCGCCCACGAGCGCCCGGGCATCGCCCTCGAACGAGTCGGGGCGGTCGCTCGTCATCGCCTGCGCCCGGATGCGCACCGACGCGTCGATCCCGTGCGCGGCGGCGAACGCGGGCGTGCACAGCACGGCGGCGGCGGCACCGCACGTGGGCGGGCAGCACTGCAGCCGCGTGAGCGGACCGTGGATGTGCGGCGACGCGAGCACCTCGTCCACCGTCAGCGGATCGCGGAAGACCGCGTACGGATTGGCCGCCGCGTGCCGGCGCGACTTCACCGCGACGAGCGCGAAGACGGCCGGGTCCAGGTCGTAGGCGGCCGCGTACTCCGCGCCCGCCTCGCCGAAGTAGAGGGCCGCCGGGGGGACGTCCGGGTACTCCCCCCGACGCTGACGCGCAGCGGCGAACCGGTGCAGGGAGTCGGGTCGGTCGGGGAAGACCGTGCCGATCGCGCCGGGTGCCATCTGCTCGAAGCCGACCGCCAGGGCGCAGTCGACGGCGCCCGACTCGACCGCCTGACGCGCGAGCCACAGCGCCGTCGAACCGCTCGCGCAGTAGTTGTTGACGTTGACGATGGGGATGCCCGTCTCGCCCACCCCGTAGATCGCGGTCTGGCCGGCCGCCGAGTCGGCGTACACGTACCCGGCGTAGGCCTGACGGATGTCGGCGAGCGAGACACCGGCGTCGGCGAGGGCGCGGCGCACGGCCTCCGCCCCCATCCGGTCGTACGTCTCGCTGCGACCCGGCTTCGCGAACGGGATCATTCCCACGCCCGCGACGACGACGCTCATGAGGCGATCGGCGCCGGGCTCACGCCTCCACCGCCATGGCACGCAGCCGGCGCTTGTCGATCTTGCCGACCGGGTTCTTCGGCAGCTCGTCGAGGAACTGCACACCCACCGGACGCTTGTAGGGCGCGAGCCGTTGCGCGCACAGCACGAGCAGCTGCGCCTCGCTCACGCGGGCCCCCGGCCGCAGCGCGACGAACGCCTGCGGAACCTCACCGAGCACGTCGTCGGCGAACCCCACGACCGCGGCCTCCAGCACCGCCTCATGCTCGTACAGGGCGTTCTCGATCTCTTTCGGATACACGTTCTCTCCCCCTCTGATGATCATGTCCTTGAGCCGGTCGACGATGAGCAGGTAGCCGTCCTCGTCGAATCGGCCGATGTCTCCCGTGTGCAGCCAGCCGTCCACGATGGTCTCCGCGGTGGCGTCGGGGCGGCCGAGGTATCCCGCCATCACGACCGGGCCCGCGATGACGACCTCGCCGGTCTCGCCCCGGGGGACGGGGATGCCCGCGTCGTCGACGACGGCCACGCGCTGGCCGGGGAGCGGGAGTCCGACCGTGCCGGGCTTGCGGAGGCCGTCCAGGGGATTGATGGTGGACGCCGTCGTCGTCTCGCTGAGGCCGTACCCCTCGACGATGGTGACGTCGAAGCGCTCCTCGAAACGCCGGATCAGCTCGGCGGGCATCGGCGCCGCCCCGCACACCGCGAAGCGCAGTGACGAGGTGTCGGGAACGACGTCGTCGGGCAGAGCGCTGAGCAGCGCGTAGATCGCCGGCACCGCACTGAAGTAGGTGGGGCGATACCGCTCGACGTCCGAGAAGAAGCGCTCGCGGGAGAAGCGGCCGGTGATCGTGACCTGGCCCCCTGCACGCAAGGCGCTCAGCGTGCCCAGCACGATCCCGTTGGCGTGGAAGAGGGGAAGCACGAGCAGACTGTGGTCGCGCGGACCCATCCCGAACCATTCGATGAACGACGCGGTCATCGCCGACAGGTTCGCATGGGTGAGCATCACGCCCTTGGGGCTGCCGGTCGTGCCGCTCGTGTAGATGAGCAGGGCGAGGTCGTCGTCGCGCACCGGCACGCGGGTCGTCGAGGGGGCTCCCTCCGGTCCGGCGAACTCTGCGACGCAGGCGATGGCCGCGCCCGCGCCGGTCGCGGCATCCCCCTCCGTCTCGACGACGAGGAGGGCGGCTCCGGCGTCGGCGACCTGGTAGCCCGTCTCCACCGGGCCGAGCGCGGGGTTGACCGGCGTGACGACGGCGCCCAGGCGCCATGCCGCGAACAGCAGCACGATGAGCTCGACCCGGTTCGAGAGCTTGATCGCCACTACGTCCCCCGGGCGGATGCCGCGTGCGGCCAGGCTCGCGGCGGCGCCGGCGACACGCGCGGCGAAGGTCGCATTGTCCAGCTCGCCCGCGTCGTCGCGGATGCACGAGGCGTGCGGCGCGACGTCGGCTCTGGCGTCGACGAGATCGATCAGGGGCATGCGCTTCCTCCTCGGCGAAGTGATCGCGGGGCCGGCACCTCCCCCCGAAGGCGCCGGCCCCGCACGGGTCGTCAGTGGGCGCTGACGACCGGCTCGGACACGAGGCCGAACGCCCGCAGCTGTCCGAGCAGCTCCCGGTATCCGAATGCCTGGCACCCGGAGGCGAACCCGACCCGCTGCGGCGCGCCCTGCACGAGCGAGTAGGCGGCGAACGCCTGCAGGAGCCCGGTCTGCTTGTAGTTCGAGTTGCCGTGGATGACCACGTGCCGGCGACCGAGCGGGCCCGAGGCGTGCACCGAGTCGACGGACCGGTTGATCCGCGGGTTCTCCCGCGGCGGCATCCCGGCCTGCACGGATGCCGCGATCTCGGCCAGCGCCGCCTCCTGCTGCGCGGGCTCGAGCGGACGGATCTGCTCCTCGAACATCTGCACCGTGGCGGCGACGTTGTCCATCACGGCGCGGTTGAACACACCGCCGATCGCGCGGACGTTGCCCACCCGCGGGTCGTGCTGGAACCAGATCGGATGCGACATCCCGCCCCAGGGGACGGCGACGCCGAACTCGTGGTAGCCGGGCACGGCGACGTCGAAGCGGGCCGTGTGATCCCACTCGACCAGCTTGTTCTCCTCGAGGTAGTACCAGTCGGCCTTGAGGATCGTGAAGATCGTCTGCGTCGACGCATAGGTCGGGAGGCCCTTCCACAGGACGAGGATGTCGAGCGTGTCGTAACCGCCGCCCTCGAGGGCGATGTTGGCCGCGATCTCGCTGGTCGTGTACATGTGCGCGATGCCCGGAGAGAGGAGGAGCCCCTTCTCGGCGAACGCGTCGCCCCACGTGTCTCGGGCGTGCAGCACCCAGTCCTGCTCGCCGGTGGTGTCGGTGTAGTGGAGTCCCTCCGCGAGGGCGGCCTCGACCACCGCGGGACCGAACTTGATGAACGGTCCTGCGGTGTTGCACACGACCTTCGCGCCGCGGAAGAGCTCGCGCAGCGCCTCGGTCGTCGCCTCCGCCTCGACGATCTCGTAGTCGGCGGTCTCGATGCCCGGGATGCGCGAGACCACCTCCTCGACCTTCGCCCTGTCGCGGCCGGCCGCGATGAAGGGGACGCCGAGCTCGCGCAGGTACTCGCAGACGAGCCGGCCGGTGTATCCGCTGACGCCGTAGACGACGACGGGCCTCTTGTCGCTCATGGTCGCCTCACATCCCCATCGCGCCGTCGACCGACAGCGAGACGCCGTTGACGAAGGCGGACTCGTCCGACGCGAGGAAGGCGACGCCGTTCGCGATGTCGTCCTCGGTCGCGAGTCGCCCGGACGGAGTCAGCGAGACCACCGCGGTCACCGCATCCTGCACCGACGGGAAGAGGCCGAGGCGCTCCATGTCGACGGCCAGGCGGGTGCCCATGGCGTTCGGCACGAGGCCGGGGCAGATGGCGTTGACGCGGACGCCGTAGCCGAGGCGTCCGGACTCGGCGGCGGCCACCTTCGTGAGGCGGACGACTGCAGACTTGGATGCGGAGTACGCGGCGATGCCGGGGAACGCGATGTTCGCGGCGACCGAGGCCACGTTCACGATCGCCCCGCCTGCGCCCGCTGTGCCGCCGGGGCGCATGGCGCGGAACGCGTGCTTGATGCCGAGCGCGGTGCCCAGCACGTTGACGTCGAGGATCTTGCGCATGTTCTCGGGATCGAGATCGGCGAGGAGATCCGAGATCTCGATGCCGGCGTTGTTGACGACGACGTCGAGTCCGCCGAGGACCGAGACGGCCTTCGTCGTGGCGTCGGCCCAGGACGCATCGTCGGTGACGTCGAGCCGGACGAAGTGGGCCGTGCGCCCCTGCGCCGTCAGCGCGGCGGCCGACGCGGTGCCTTCGTCCTCGTCGATGTCGGCCAGGGCGACCGCGGCGCCACGGGCCGAGAGCGTCTCAGCGGCTTTGAGGCCCAGGCCTCGTGCGGCGCCGGAGACGAGTACGTGTCGTCCGGTCAGATCACCGGTCATGGTGTGTCCTTTCGTCATTGAAAGCGGGTGAGGCCAGCAGATCAGAAATCTGGACGACTGACAAGGAAAATCTTGACGACTGACCAATAAATGTCGTCACGGGGGTGATCCCGCGGCGTGCGATGCGTAGAATCGGGTCCACACCCGGGGGAGCGGAGCTCATGACGACGACGACCGAGAGGGCCGACCGGGCGAGCGTGGACAAGTTCGCCCAGCGTCGCCGCATGCTCGCGGAGTCCGCATTGGCGGCGATCGCCGAGCGCGGTTACGCCCACACCGGCATGCGCGACATCGCGCAGCACTCCGCGCTGTCGCACGGCTCCCTGCACTACTACTTCCGCGACAAGGACGACCTCATCGCGCTCGCGGTCTGGAACTACAAGTCGGAGTGCGCGCGGCGCTATGACGACATCGTGGTCACGTCGACGACCGGAGAGGAGCTCGCCTCCCGCTTCGGCGACGAGATGGCGGCCACGCTCCGCGACGAGGCATCCCTGCATCGCCTCTGGTACGACCTGCGCAACCAGGCGCTCTTCAGCGAGGGCTTCCGCGACACCATCATCGACATCGACCGTCTCCTGGAAGACATGGTGTGGACGGTGGTCGAGCGCTTCGCGGTGCTCGAGGGCGGTGTGCCCGCGATCGGCCCGGACCTCGCGTACGCCCTGTTCGACGGTCTGTTCCAGAACGCGCTCATCCGCTTCCTGCGCGGAGACGTCGGCGCCGTCGAGGACGTGCGCGTCGGCGCGCCCGCCCTCCTGCGCGGCGCGCTGTAGGCGCTGGCCCCCGTGGGGGCGGTGCTCACTCTCGGCCGCTCGATGTCTGGGGTGGCAGAGGGGCGCCTGGGATGTCAACCCCCTCACTACGGCTCCCGTGGCGCCTCTATGGTCGTGCCAGCATCGGAAGCTGGTCTTGCTGGTGCGGAAGGGAGCCACGCATGCCCCGTGGACGCGGTCCGAACGCGCGGGAGTCCAGCCTCAAGGACCCCGGGATGTACGAGGAACTCCGCAAGGAGGGCGCCTCCAAGGAGAAGGCCGCCCGGATCTCCAATGCGGCGGCCAATGAAGGCAGATCCGAGATCGGCCGACGCGGAGGGACAGCCGGCGACTACGACGACTGGACCGTCGAGCATCTCCGGGCGCGAGCGAAGGAGCTCGGGATCACGGGATACTCGGGGAAGCGGAAGCGCGAGCTCATCTCGATGCTCCGGAATCACTGACCTCGCACTGCAGGCACGCAACGAGAGGAACGGGGGCCGGATGGCCCGACTGAGACGGGTTCGTCCCTTGCAGGACCCCGGTATCGGACGTGTGCGCAGCGGGAGCGGGTTCCGCTATGTGGGCCCGTCGGGCAGGGATGTCTCCGATGCCGACCGCGAGCGCATCCACGAGCTCGTGATTCCCCCGGCGTGGCAGGACGTATGGATCTCGGAGCACGCGAACGGGCATATCCAGGTGGTCGGCACCGACGAGGCCGGTCGGAGACAATACCTGTACCACCCGGACTGGTCGGCGAAGCAGGACCGCGGGAAGTTCGCCCGGATGCTCGATCTGGCCGAGGCGCTCCCCGGAGCTCGCGTGCGCGTGACGAAGTCCCTGCGCCGCAGCCAGCTCGATCGTGAGCGTGTTCTCGCGACGGCCTTCCGCCTCCTCGACGAAGCCGCGCCGCGCATCGGGTCCGAACGGTATCTGACCGCGCACGGGAGCAGGGGGCTGACGACGCTCCTCCGCCGCGATGCGCGCGTCGACGGAGACCGCGTCTCGCTCGCCTTCCCGGGCAAGAGCGGAAAGCAGCAGGCGCTCGATGTGGAGGACGCCGACCTCGCAGTGGTGATCGCGGAGCTCACCGCCGGACGCCCGAAGTCGCCCCTGCTCGCGTGGGAGCGGGGCCGGCGCCGGGTGCCGCTGAAGCCGCACGAGGTGAACGACTACGTCCGTGCGCTCACCGGGGGCTCCTTCACCGCCAAGGACTTCCGGACGCTGCGGGGCACGGTGATCGCCGCCGGTGCCCTCGCGCAGATCGGCGTCCTGGAGTCAGAGCGGGACCGGCGCCGGGCGGAGCAGCTCGCGGTGAAGGCGACGGCCGAGATCCTCGGCAATACGCCCGCCGTCGCCCGCAGCTCGTACATCGATCCGCGGATCTGGGCGCGGTACCGCGACGGCGATCTGCTCGACCCCTCGCTGTCGCCGGAATCGGCGATCAGGAAGCTGCTGCGCGCTCAGCAGTAGACGGGCGATGACCCGGCGTTCGCTCAGGGTGCCCCGTGAAATACTGATCCCGATACGTTCGCGTATCGTCGCGGCATCCCGCACCACGCAGCTCCCTCCACATGAAGGTGTCCCGTGTCGAACCTCGCCGTCCTGAGTCTGAAGAACCGGGCCCTCATCGCCCTCGTGACCATCGTCGCCGCGGTGTTCGGCGGCCTCGCGCTGGTGAGCCTCAAGCAGGAGCTGATCCCCTCGATCGAGTTCCCCCAGCTCGTCGTCGTGTCCTCCTACCCGGGTGCCTCGCCCGAGGTCGTGGCCAACGACGTGTCCGGGCCGATCGAGACGGCCATCCAGGGCGTTCCCGGCCTCGAGTCGACGAGCGCCACCAGCACGACGAACTCCTCGATCGTGCAGGCGTCCTTCACCTACGGCACCGACCTGTCGACCGCCGAGCAGAAGATCAGTCTCGCGATCAACCGCATCAAGAGCACGCTCCCCACCGGCGTCGACCCGAACGTCATCTCGGCGAGCATCGACGACTTCCCCGTCATCCAGCTCGCGGTCACCGGGTTCTCCGACGAGTCGAAGATCCAGGCCCTCCTCGAGTCCACGATCGTGCCCGACCTCCAGGACATCTCCGGAGTCAACGCGGCTCAGGTCGTGGGCGGCCGGGGCGAGCGCGTCACGATCACGCCGGATGCCGCGAAGCTCGCCGCATCCGGCTTCACCCAGCAGGCGATCAAGGACGCACTGCAGCAGAACGGCGTCCTGTTCCCGGGCGGCGCGATCACCGAGGGCGACCAGACCCTCACGGTGCAGACCGGCGCCAAGCTCGACGCGGTCGGCCAGATCGCGAAGCTCCCGCTCGTGCCCGCCTCCCCCGCGCAGGCCGCGGGGGGCGCCAAGACGATCGGCGACGTCGCGCAGGTCGTCGAGGAGCGCGACCCCGTCACCACGATCTCGCGGGTCGACGGGAAGCCGGCGCTCACCGTCGCCGTGACGAAGCTCCCCGCGGCCAACACCGTCGACGTCTCGAAGGCCGTGCGCGCGGCGCTCCCCGACCTCGAGAAGAAGCTCGACGGCGCGACGTTCACCGTCGTGTTCGACCAGGCGCCCTACATTCAGCAGTCCATCGACTCCCTGGCGCAGGAGGGCCTGCTCGGTCTGCTCTTCGCGGTCATCATCATCCTGATCTTCCTGATGTCCGTGCGGTCGACCCTGGTGACGGCCATCTCGATCCCGACGAGCGTGCTGATCACCTTCATCGGCATCCAGGCGTTCGGCTACTCCCTCAACATCCTGACCCTCGGCGCGCTCACCATCGCGATCGGGCGGGTGGTCGACGACTCGATCGTGGTGATCGAGAACATCAAACGCCACTACGTGGGCGACGCCGACAAGCTCGCGTCCATCGTCCGCGCGGTGCGCGAGGTCGCCACGGCCGTGTCGGCATCCACGATCACGACCGTCGCGGTCTTCCTGCCCATCGCGTTCGTCGGCGACGTCACGGGAGAGCTCTTCCGACCGTTCGCGCTCACGGTGACGATCGCGATGGCCGCGTCCCTCCTGGTCGCGCTCACGATCGTCCCGGTGCTGGCGTACTGGTTCCTCCGGCCCGGCAAGCCGGTCCTCGACGCGCAGGGTCGCCACATCGACCCGGAGTCGCCCGAGGCGCCGCCCTCGCGCCTGCAGCGGGCGTACCTGCCGATCCTGCGATGGACGCTGCGGCACTCGGCGATCACGCTCATCATCGCCGTCGTCGTCCTCGGCGGCACGATCGCGGTCGCACCGTTCATGAAGACCAACTTCCTCGGCGACTCGGGGCAGAACACCTTCACGATGACGCAGAGCATCGGCGCGGCGCCCTCGCTCGACGCCGAGAACGCGGCGGCGAAGAAGGTCGAGGCCGCCCTCAAGGACGTCCACGGGATCCAGACCGTGCAGACCTCGATCGGCTCGTCCGGATCGGCGCTGCGCGACGCCTTCAGCGGCGGCGGAAGCGGGATCACCTACTCGATCACGACGGATGCCGATGCTGACCAGGTGCAGGTGCGAAACGACGTGGAGAAGGTCGTCACCGGGCTGAGCGACGTCGGCACGATCACGATCGCGGCATCCGGCGGCGGATTCGGGTCGAGCGACATCGAGATCGACGTGACGGCCCCGGCCCAGAGCACGCTGCAGACCGCGACCGACACGGTGGTCGCGGCGCTCAAAGGCAAGAAGGGCATCGGACAGGTCTCGAGCAACCTGTCGGCGTCGCTGCCGTACATCGCGGTCACCGTCGACCGCGAGAAGGCCGCGGCGCTGGGGCTGTCCGAGGTGGCGGTGGGTGCACTCGTCTCGAACACGATGCAGCCGCAGTCGATCGGCGCCGTCGAGGTCGACGACAGCAACCTCACCGTCTACCTCGCGGCGCCCGACGCCCCGACGACGATCGCCGACCTGCAGGCGCTGAGCATCCCGAGCGCCACCGGACCGGTCCGCCTCGACGAGGTCGCCACCGTCGCCCAGAGCAAGGGCCCGACCTCGATCACGACCGACCGCGGCAAGCGCACGGCCGCCGTGACGGTCACGCCGTCCACCGACAACCTGACCGCTGCCTCCGCGTCGGTCACCGCCGCGCTGAAGAAGGCCGACCTGCCCGAGTCGGCGGACGCGACCGTCGGCGGTGTGCTGTCCCAGCAGTCCGACGCGTTCTCCCAGCTCGGACTCGCACTGCTCGCGGCGATCCTCATCGTGTACATCGTGATGGTGGCGACGTTCAAGTCACTGCGTCAGCCGCTCCTGCTGCTGGTGTCCGTGCCGTTCTCGGCCACGGGGGCCATCCTGCTGCAGATCGCGACCGGCGTGCCGCTGGGCGTCGCATCCCTGATCGGCGTGCTGATGCTCATCGGCATCGTCGTGACGAACGCGATCGTGCTCGTCGACCTCGTGAACCAGTACCGGACGAAGGGCCTGTCCGCCCACGACGCGACGCTCGCCGGTGGATCGCGGCGCCTCCGCCCGATCCTCATGACGGCGCTGGCGACGATCTTCGCCCTCACGCCGATGGCGCTCGGGATCACCGGTCACGGCGGGTTCATCTCCCAGCCGTTGGCGATCGTCGTGATCGGCGGGCTCCTCTCGTCGACGCTGCTGACGCTCGTCGTGCTGCCGACGCTGTACAACCTCGTCGAGGGCGCCAAGGAACGCCGCGCTGCGCGACGCGGCGGCGGATCGGACGGCCCGGCCGGTCGCGGCGAGGAGCCCGACGGCCCCCAGGGCGAGCCCGGTCCTGCGGTTGCGGCGCCGGTGTCGAGCCCCGTGGGGTCAGCGGTGTCCGGCCCCGGCGGGGCATCGCCGGCGTCCGGCCCCGGGTCGCTGCCGTCGCTCTCCCCGGTCCAGCAGACCCGCCGCACCCGCCGCGACACGTAGGCGCTTTCGGCCGGGATCGCGAACGCACGTCGAGCGCCATCCAGGTTTCGGAATCGAGGACTCCGTTCTGCCCCGCCCACGCCTGGCCGCCGCCCGCGCGCGCCCCGCGGCAAGCCCGGTGTGGCGGCCGGTGAGGGGACGGCGCGAACGGTGTGAACAGCGCTCTTCGAACCTGTGGATAAGTCGAAGCTATGTTCGATACTCGGATAGAGTTGGAGGATGCCGCAGCCACCCGTAATCGCACCGACCGACCTCTCGGTGGTCGATGCGATCGTGGCGGACGCCGTCGAGTTGCGCCGGTCGGTGGCGGCGTTGCAGGCTCAGGAGGCGAGGCTGTTGGCGTCGGCTCTCACGACCGTGCGGGCTGCGTCTGTGGGCCGGCCGGGTTCGGTGGAGGCGGAGTTGCCGGTGCGGTCGCTTGCGGCGGAGTTGGGTGCGGCGCTGCGGGTCAGTGACCGGTCGGTGCAGCGGCAGCTGGGGGAGGCGGTCACGCTGACCGAGCGGTTCCCTGCAACGTTCGCGGCGTTGGCTGCGGGGCGGATCTCCCGCGCCCATGTCACGGTGATCATGGACGCGGGCGCCCACCTGACTGATCCTGAGGCGCGCGCGGTGTTCGAGGCGGCGGTGCTGCCGTATGCGGAGGCGGAGTCCGCGACCCGGCTGAAGCCGGTGGCGCGGCTGCGGGCGGAGAAGGTGGTGCCGTCGTCGCTGCAGGAACGCCACGACCGTGCCCGCGCCCGCCGCGGGGTGAGGGTGAACGACCTGGACGACGGGATGAGTGAGCTCATCGCCGTCCTCCCGGCGGTGCTCGCTCACGGGTGTCATGACCGGCTCACCCGGATGGCGCACGAGGTGAGGGCCGCCGAACGCGACGGGCAGGCCGACGCCGCACCCCTCACCGGGGCCGGAACCGCTCCGACCGGTGAGGCCGCTGCTCCTAACGGTGAGACTGCTCGGGCTGCGCGGTCGATGGATGAGCTGCGTGCCGACATCCTCGCCGACCTCCTCCTCACCGGCACCCCGGACGCGCACGACGGACCCACCGGACTCGCCGCGATCCACGCGACCGTCGAGGTGACCATCCCCGTGCTCACCCTGCTCGGCAACGACGCCGGACCGGTCGACCTCACCGGGTGCGGGCCGATCGACCCCGACACCGCCCGCCGCCTCGCCGGCCACGCCCCCGGCTGGGACCGCGTGCTCACCCACCCCGTATCCGGCGCCGTGCTCGCCGTGGACAGGTACCGGCCCAGCGAACAGATCCGCCGCGCACTCCGCGTGCGGGACAAGCACTGCCGCTTCCCCGGCTGCCGGCAACCCACCTGGCGATGCGACATCGACCACACCCACGACGCCGCCCGAGGCGGCGAGACCCGCACCTGCAACCTCGCCCACCTCTGCCGCAGGCACCACATCCTCAAACACCACACCGCCTGGCGTGTTAAGCAACTCGCTGACGGCGTCCTCGAATGGACCAGCCCCACCGGACGCATCTACCACGACGTTCCTGCTTCATCCGTCGCCTTCGCGCCCTCCGCCGACCCACCCGGCGGAGATCCGCCGCCGTTCTAGGTTCCCGCTCTCCCGCGAGAACCCGCTCCCGCGAGAACCGCTCCCGCGAGAACCCCATCCCGCGAGAACCGCGCTCCCGCTCGCCGGTGCATACACGCGTGCCGGCCGCCGTGCGGCGCGTCCATCGGGCGGGCGCGGTCCAGGTCGCTGTACCGTGGTCGCCACGTGTCCGGCAGCCTCATCGGGGGGAGGCCGGCAGCCCATCGGGGGGACGGGCCCGTCGGGGCCATGGAGGGGTGACATGACGACGCAACCGCACGATCCGGAACAGGCGCTCGAGAACGATCGGGAACTCGTCGGCGACGTGACGCTGGCGGCCCAGGACTTCTCCAACGAGGAGCAGGGCTACCACAAGACTCTCCGGCCGAGACAGATCCAGATGATCGCCATCGGCGGCGCGATCGGCACCGGCCTGTTCCTCGGCGCGGGAGGGCGACTCGCCAGCTCCGGCCCGTCGCTCATCCTGGTGTACGCCGTCTGCGGGTTCTTCGCCTTCCTCATCCTCCGCGCGCTCGGCGAGCTCGTCCTGCACCGGCCGTCGTCCGGATCCTTCGTGTCGTACGCGCGTGAGTTCTACGGCGAGAAGATGGCCTACACCGCGGGATGGCTGTACTTCCTGAACTGGGCGTTCACGTCGATCGTGGATGTCACGGCGGTCGCGCTCTATGTGAAGTTCTGGGCGCAGTACTGGGAGCCGCTGCGGGCGGTGCCGCAGTGGTCGATCGCCCTCATCGCGCTGGTGGTCGTCCTGAGCCTCAACCTCGTGTCGGTCAAGGTGTTCGGCGAGATGGAGTTCTGGTTCGCGCTCATCAAGGTGACCGCGCTGGTCGTGTTCCTGGTCATCGGCATCGTGTTCCTGCTCTTCGTGCACCAGACCGATCTCGGGCAGACGGGATTCCCGGTGATCTTCGACAACGGCGGCCTCTTCCCGATGGGTGCCTTCGCGCCGCTCCTCGCGATCAGCGGCGTCGTCTTCGCGTACGCCGCGATCGAGCTGGTCGGGACCGCCGCAGGTGAGACCGCCGAGCCGAAGAAGATCATGCCGCGGGCCGTCAACACCGTCGTCTTCCGCATCGCGGTGTTCTACGTCGGCTCGGTGCTGCTGCTCTCGCTGCTGCTCCCCTTCACGGCGTACTCGGCGGACGAGTCGCCCTTCGTCACGTTCTTCTCGCACATCGGCTCACCGCAGGCCGGGGCCGTGTCCGCGTCGATCATGAACTTCGTGGTGCTGACGGCCGCGATGTCGAGCCTCAACGCCGGACTCTACTCGACGGGTCGCATCCTCCGCTCGATGGCGGTGAACGGCTCGGCACCCGCGTTCACGATGCGGATGAGCCGGCACGGCGTTCCGTACGGCGGGATCCTGCTCACGGCGTGCATCACGCTGCTCGGCGTCGTGCTCAACGCGGTCGTCCCGTCGCAGGCGTTCGAGATCGTGCTCGAGGTCTCGGCGCTCGGGATCGTCGGCGGCTGGGCGACGATCATCCTGTGTCAGATGAAGCTGCACCGCATGGCTGACCGCGGGCTCCTCGAACGGCCCGCCTTCCGGCTCTTCGGAGCGCCGTTCACGGCATGGCTCACCCTGGCGTTCCTGCTGTTCGTGCTGGTGACGATGGGCTTCTCGGTCACCGGCCGCTGGGTGCTGCTGTCGCTCGTGGTGATCGTGCCGCTGCTGATCGTCGGCTGGTTCGCGTTCAGGACGCGTATTCGAGAATCCGCTCATGCTCGCGACGGTCATACCGGGACATTCCCGGTCCTCGCGGAGCGGCCGGCGATCGACCGTCCACCGGCGCTGTTCCGGCGTGGTGCAGCCGCGGAGCGGCATGTACCCGGCGCGTCGTCGTCGGACGCACCTGATGGCGTGCCGTCGACGCCCCCGTCGTCGCGTCGTGGCGCTGAGCGGGAGCCGGGGCCGGACGAGCCGCCGCGCGGGTCGGGCGGCTGACGCGGGCGCGGGTTCCGCGCGCCACCACATCGCGGCGCTCGTGGCGGAGCTGCTGCTGCTGCGGGGTCATCAGCGCCCGGCCGAGGCTGTGCGTCATGACGTGCAGCCACACGAAGATGAGGCCGAAGCCCGCCAGCTCGAACAGGGCGAGGTTGATGACACCGGTGACGAAGAGAGCGATCGCCGCGACCAGCACGGCCGCGACGATCCAGGTGGCGCGCACCAGCTGAGGCGGGATGTGGCGGCGTGCGGAGGCGGTGGTCGCGAGGATGCAGAGGAACGAGAGCATCACACCGGAGGCGGCGCGCTCATGCAGGAACTGGTTGACGTTGACGGGCATGAGTCCCACGCCGGCCAGGTGGATGCCGGCCGAGACGACGAGGATCGTCAGCATGCCGGAGCGCTTCCGGGCTCGACGCGCACTGATGCGGCGGAGCTCGGCGGCGACGCGGAAGCCCACGATCGTGATCCCGGCGCCCGCGAGGAACAGCGTCACGTTGAAGACGTAGCCGGAGAAGTCGTCGAACGTGCCGAGAGCGCTGAACATGCTCTGCCACCAGGTCTGATCCGTGGTGGTGACGATCGACACCATGATGCCGGTGACCAGGACGGCGACCGAGAGGTGCAGCAGTCGCTTCGACGTGAACCAGCGGAACGACAGGGGCGAAACCAGCCGGGCGACCAGACCTTCGGGCACGCTGAACGTCGGCACGTGCCCGGGGAGCACGCGTCGGCCGGATACAGCGGCCTCGGGATAGGGTAGGGAGGTCATCGTCGCAGATCGGATAGGGCGCCATCCCTGCGACGAGCTCCCCTTTTCCCCGCTCGCTGCATGGCTGGCGCTGGTGGTTTCGGGACCCCAGCGCGACGAACTAGCCGTCATGAAGAGAGTAAGGCTTTTCACTGGGTATTTGCACGATCTGATTTCACAATTGCCACTCCAGCCCCCAACCAGTCGTCCAGTTTTCACCTGAGACGAGCCATCTGAGGCCGTCGCCGGAGTTGAAGGCGTCCGCCGGAGCGGTCATCGGCTCCACGGCGACGGCGAGCGAGCGGCCCGGATACCGGTCGGTCGTGAACACCTGGACGTAGTCGAATCCGGCCCCCTGCCACAGTGTTATCCGGCGCCCGTCGGGGGCGGAGAGACTCGTCCGCACCCGCCCATCCGCGTCCCGCGCGAGGTCGGTGTACGCGGTGTCCAGATCGAGGTCGCCGAGGCGCCGCCCCGCGCGGAGGTCGGTCGCGTCATCCACCGCCGCGCGTCCGGTCGGCAGCTTGCGCTCGTCGGTCCGGATGAAGGTCGCCCCCGGTGAGCGCAGCACCAGATCAGAGGCGTCCGCGTCGCCGATGCACAGGTACGGATGCTGCCCGAGTGCCACCGGGGCGTCGTCGTCGCCGAGGTTCGTGATCGAGTGGGTGACGTCCAGGCCGTCGTCATGGAGGGTGTAGCGGATCGTCACGTCCAGATGGAACGGGTATCCGGTCTGCGGGTACACGCGGGCGCCGAGCGCGGCCGCGGCATCCGACAGCTCGACCGGCTCGAACGGGGCGAACCGCAGCAGACCGTGCGACGCGTTGCCGAGCGCCGGCTCCGAGAGCGCGAGCTGCCGCGTCTCACCCCGCTGGGTCCATCGGCCGTCGCGCACCCGGTTGGGCCACGGCACCAGCACGATGCCGGATGCCGCGGGCGTCGGCCCGCCGTGCGGATAGGGCGGTACGACATCCACTCCGCCGACGGCGACGTGCCGGAGCGACGCGCCCACCTGTGCCACCGTGGCCGTGGCGCGGCCGGACGCGGACCTCAGCGAGAACTGCCGTCCGGTCGGGTCTTCCCTGCTGCTCATGGCGACCATTCTGGCCGGGTCGGGATTGCGCGCGTGTTGCGGCACGGTGTCCGGAGGATGGACGGGCGTGAGGCGGCCTCCCAGGTCCATCCGGTAACGTGGTGCGGTCGGCTCTGGACACCGCGCGTTCGCGGAGGGTTTGTGAGTCCAAGGGGCCGATGGTGAGCACCGTTCGGTGCACATGACCATCACATGAATGGCCCCGGCCGACGGATGTCCGGGTTTGCCCGCGCGCACGCGGGCGCTGTTCTCGTGCGAGAGAACCCAGAAGGACACAGCCATGCCCAAGAACAAGAAGCCGGCGGGCGGCCGCCCCGCGAAGAACTTCGAGCCGCGCTACGGCGCGCAGACCTCCTATCAGGACCGCAAGCGCCAGACGGATGCGTCGGGCCAGGGTCGACCGAGCAAGCCGGGGTCGAAGAGCCCCGGGCATCGCGGCTACCGCGCCGAGACCACCGAGCCGTCGGCCAAGCGCCGCTGGACCGCGCAGGAGCGCGCCGGCCGCGACGAGGCGCGGGCCATCCGCTCCCACGCCCACGACGATGCGCCGCGCCGCCCGCGTGCGACCGACCGGGACGACGCGCGCGGCGGCTACCGCGGCGCGGAGCCGCGCACGCGCGGCGCCGGCGACCGGGTCGGCCGCGATGACCGCCGCAGCTCCGGCGACGGACGCCCGTCGTACAGCGATCGTCCGGCGCGTTCGCAGGGAGCCGATCGTCCGGCGCGTTCGTACGACGACCGCCCGCGCCGCTCGGGCGATGACCGTCCCCGCCGTTCGGGCGATGACCGTCCGGCGCGTTCGTACGGCGACCGTCCGGCGCGTTCGTTCGATGACCGTCCTCGCCGTTCGGGCGATGACCGTCCGGCGCGTTCGTTCGATGACCGTCCTCGCCGTTCGGGCGATGACCGTCCGGCGCGTTCGTACGGCGACCGTCCGGCGCGTTCGTTCGATGACCGTCCTCGCCGTTCGGGCGATGACCGTCCGGCCCGCTCGTACGGCGACCGTCCGCGTCGGTCGTTCGATGACCGTCCCCGCCGCGACGACCGCCCCGTGCGCAGCGAGGCCCATGAGCAGCACGTCGACGTCGTGCACGATCGCCTCCAGGCCCAGGCCATCCAGGCGGAGGAGGTCGCGGAGACGACCTTCGCCGACCTCGGTCTCGGCGAGAACATCGTGCGGACGCTCGCCGACCTCGGCGCGGCCCTCCCCTTCCCGATCCAGGCGGCGACCATCCCGGCGATCCTCGAGGGCAAGGACGTGCTCGCTCGCGGCCGCACCGGCTCCGGCAAGACGATCGCGTTCGGCGCCCCGCTCGTCGAGAACGTGCTGCGCAGCCAGGCCGGTCAGCGCCGAGAGTTCGGGCGCTCGCCGAAGGCGCTGATCCTCGCGCCCACGCGTGAGCTCGCCCTGCAGATCGACCGCACCATCCAGCCGATCGCCCGCAGCGTGGGCCTGTTCACCACGCAGATCTACGGCGGCGTGCCGCAGGCGCGCCAGGTCGGGGCGCTGCGCAAGGGCGTCGACATCATCATCGGGACACCCGGTCGCATCGAAGACCTCATCGAGCAGCGCAAGCTCGACCTCGCCGAGGTGCAGGTCGTCGTGCTCGACGAGGCCGACCACATGTCGGAGCTCGGGTTCCTCGAGCCGATGCAGCGGATCCTCCGCCTGGTGGCCGATGGTGCGCAGAAGCTGCTGTTCTCCGCCACGCTGGACCGCGAGGTCGCGTCGCTCGTCGACGAGTTCCTCGTGGACCCCGCGGTGTACGAGGTCGCCGGCGAGGACCAGGAGTCCAGCACGATCGAGCACAAGGTGCTCGTCATCGACCACCGCGACAAGGCCGAGATCCTCGATTCGCTCGTGGACCGCGACGGCAAGACCCTCGTGTTCGCGCGCACGCGCGCCTACGCCGAGATGCTCGCCGAGCAGTTCGACGACAACGGCATCAACGCGGTGGCACTCCACGGCGACCTGAACCAGGCCAAGCGCACGCGCAACCTGCAGCGTCTCACCGACGGGCGGGTGCAGGTGCTCGTGGCCACGGACGTCGCGGCCCGCGGCATCCACGTGGACGACATCGACCTTGTCATCCAGGCCGACCCGCCGGACGAGTACAAGACGTACCTCCACCGCTCGGGCCGCACCGGTCGCGCCGGTCGTACCGGCACGGTCGTGACGCTGGTCACGCGTCAGCGTCGTCGCAAGATGACCGAGATGCTCGACCGGGCCGAGATCGAGGCGCCGTTCATCGACGCGCGCCCCGGTGACGACGTGCTCGAGGAGCTCGCGGGTCGTCAGGTCGACCCGGTCGCCTGAGCCGGGCGGATCCGATCGCGCCGAGCCGCGGCATCCCTCGCCTCCGGGCGGCGCGGATGCCGCGGCTCGTCCCGTCTGTGCGCGGGTGAGGCCGTCTCGTCCAGGGCCGCTCCGCCCGGTGCCCCGCGCGGAGGGGCTCAGAACAGCCGGTCGCCCGCCGTGGCCTCGGGCCGCGGTCGAACCGCCCCCGGTGACGGCTCGCGTGTCGCGGCCCGTGCCGCCGCACGCCCGCGGGAGGTGATGACGACAGGTGACGCCGTCCGCGCCGCGAGCCCGGGCACCGCGTCGCCGCGGGGAGTGTCGTCCTCCGCTCTACCGTCGAGTCCGTGCACGCGCATGAGCGGGCGGACGCGCTTGGCCAGCCAGGCGCGGTACGCCTTGGGCGCCTGAGCGGATGCCCCGGGGTAGAGGCCCAGATACGAGGAGACGAGCTCCGGATGCTCGCGCCCCAGCCACTGCATGAACCACGGCTTGACGCCGGGGCGCAGGTGGAGGGCGCCGTAGACGACGCGGCGCGCTCCGGCCGCCCGGATGCGTGCCAGCGCGTCGTCGATCGCGGGGATGGAGTCGGACAGGTGCGGCGCGATCGGCATCAGGAACACGGTCACCGCGAACCCCGCCTCGGCCGCCGCCGCGACCGTCTCCAGCCGCGCTGCCGTGCTCGGTGCGCCGGGCTCGATGAGCCGCTGCAGGGGATCGTCGAACATCGCGATCGACATCGCGATCGACACCGGGACCTCCCGTGCGGCCTCGGCCAGCTGGGGGAGATCGCGCCGCAGCAGGGTGCCCTTCGTGAGGATCGAGAACGGCGTGCCCGACTCGGTGAGCGCCGCCACGATCTCGGGCATCAGCCGGTAGCGCCCCTCGGCGCGCTGGTAGGGGTCGGTGTTCGTCCCGAGCATGACCGGGTCGTGTCGCCACGAGCCGCGACGCAGCTCCTTCCGCAGCACGTCGGCGACGTTCACCTTGACGACGATCTGCGAGTCGAAGTCGCGCCCCGCGTCCAGATCGAGGTACTCGTGCGTGCCGCGTGCGAAGCAGTAGACGCATGCGTGCGAGCACCCGCGGTACGGGTTCACCGTCCAGTCGAACGGCATGGCCGACGCGCCGGGGACGTGGTTGAGCGCGCTCTTGCACATCACCTCGTGGAAGGTCATGCCCGCGAACTCGGGAGTCGTCACCGTGCGGACCAGACCGTCGATCCGCTCGAGGCCGGGCAGCGCCGCCGCATCCGGCACGCCCAGTTCCTGCCCCTGCCACCTCATCTCTTCATGGGAACATACCTTCGATGCTCTGTCAACACGACGACTGCGACACTCGAACGACACGCGGCATGCCTCGCGATCGCCGACGGTCCGCGACAGAATGGGCCGGTGACGGTTCCCGATCCGCACGCCTCCGCATCACTCGGCGTCCCCCTCACTCGTCGCGCTCTGCGCGAGGCGAGGGAGCGCGACGACCGCGCGCGGGCAGGGATCGCGATGTCCCCTGCGGTGCCGGATGCGGGGGAGCAGGCGGAGGACGTCGACCCGCTCGGCGACCTGGCCGTCACGCATCCGATCGCCGCGGTCCACCCGGCGGGCGACCACTCCCCGATCTTCAAACCGCCGCCCGCGCCCCCGGCCCCGCCGCGGGCGCCCGCCCGGCGGGTGCCCGCCCGGCACGTCCGCCGGCGACGAGGGCGCGGGGTCGGTGCCGTGCTCGCCGCCGCGGCCGCGGCGATCCTCGTGCTCGGCGGGACCGCGGCGACCACCTCAGCACTGGCCGGGCCGCCCGTGACCGCGGTCGCGGACGCGCCGACGCTGGAGCCCCCGCTGCCGATCCCCGAGATCCGCGCCGAGCTGGCGCTGCCCGGTGCGGGCGGCCCGACGATCTCGCCCGACGCGAGCGCCTCGGTCGTGCCCGCCGGCGCATCCCTGTGCTCGACCACGTCGTTCACCTCAGCCCTTGCGCAGCACGACGACGCCGCGGCCATCGCGGCCGCGGGGGGCGCCTCCGCCTTCCGCACCGCCGTCGCGGCCGGCACGCTGCCCTGCGTGTCCCTGTCCGATCCGTCCCACGTGTGGGTCGTCGTCGACAAACTGCGTCCGTTCAGCCCCATCGACTACGCGCCGGCGCCCCTGGCGCTGCCGCAGGGTGTGCGCAGCCTGGAGGGCGGCACGCTGCGCCAGGATGCGGCATCCGCCCTGTCGACGATGGCGGCGGCCGCGCGGGCGGCGGGTGCCGGCGAGATCGCGCTGGAGAGCGGCTACCGCTCCTACCGCACGCAGCAGACGTCGTACGGCAACCAGGTCGCGGCGCGGGGCACCGCCGACGCCGATCTCGTCAGCGCCCGGCCCGGCTACAGCGAGCACCAGTCCGGCCTCGCCGGCGACGTGGTGGCCTGCAACGGAGCGTGCGGCACGCTCGACGACCTCGCCGCCACGCCGCAGGGCGCGTGGGTCGCCGCGCACGCGTGGCAGTACGGCTGGATCGTGCGATACGAGAAGGGGCACACCGACGTGTCGGGGTATCTCCCCGAGCCCTGGCACCTGCGCTACATCGGCACCGACCTCGCCGCGGCATATCACGAGGGCGGATTCCACACGCTCGAGGAGTTCTTCGGCCTCCCGCCCGCGCCCGGGTACGCGAACTGACGCATCGCGTCACCGGGGCTCCGTCCGCGCGCCGACGCGTGAGACATCGCGCCGCGCGCGAGGCGTCGCCGTGTCTCGCGCGCCGGGGCATTTCTCGGATGAACCCGGGCTCCGCACCCCATCCGGCGTGAGACTCAGTATCCTGTTCGGTGGGATGCAATCCCACGCGGCCCGACCGGCCGCACTCGATGAGGAGAAGGGACCGGCTCACATGGAGCGGGATATCTACGACGAGGACCACGAGGCCTTCCGCGATGTCGTCAAGGAGTTCGTGAAGCGCTACGTCACGAACGAGAAGCGTGAGCAGTGGGATGCCGAGGGCGAGGTCGATCGCGACACCATGCTCGCCGCCGGGGCGTCGGGGATCATCGGCCTCTCGGTCCCCGAGGAGTTCGGCGGCGCCGGGATGCTGCAGGACTACCGCTTCCGCGCGGTCGTCAACGAAGAGGTCATCGCCGCCGGGGCGGGATCGCTCGCGGGCGCCTTCGGCATCCAGGACGACCTGGCCGTGCCGTACCTCGTCCACATGGGGACGCAGGCGCAGAAGGAGAAGTGGCTCCCGCGCATGGCGACCGGCGAGATCCTGGGCGCGCTCGCGATGAGCGAGCCGGGCGCCGGCAGCGACCTGCGCGGCATCAAGACCACCGCCAAGAAGGTCGACGGCGGATACCTCGTGAACGGGGCGAAGACCTTCATCTCCAGCGGCAAGACCGCCGACATCGTCGTCACGTTCGTCAAGACCGGTGAGGGCAACCGCCCCGACGCCTTCAGCATCCTGATCATCGAGAACGGGATGGAGGGCTTCGACCACGGCAAGAAGCTGCACAAGATGGGCTTCCACGGCCACGACACGGCTGAGCTGTCGTTCAGCGATGTCTTCGTCCCCGAGGAGAACCTCATCGGCGGCGAGGAGGGGCGCGGCTTCATCCAGCTGATGATGAACCTGCCCCTCGAGCGCCTGTCGATCGGCGTCGCGGGCGCCGCCGCCGCGCAGGCGGCCTTCGACTGGACCGTCGCGTACACGAAGGACCGCGAGGCCTTCGGCGAGCGGATCATCGACTTCCAGAACACCCGCTTCCAGCTCGCGACGATCGCGGCGACGGTCGAGGCGATGTGGGCCTACAACGACCGGGCGCTGCGCGCCTACGCGGCGTCGAAGCTCACGGCGGAGGAGGCCGCGAAGTACAAGTTCTGGGCGACGGAGCGCGAGTGGGAGGTGCTCGACACCTGCGTGCAGCTGCACGGCGGCTACGGGTACATCACCGAGTACCCGATCGCCCGGGCGTTCCTCGACGCGCGCGTGCACCGCATCTACGGCGGCACGAACGAGATCATGCGCGACATCGTGAGCCGTCAGATCGCCGGCAAGCGCTGACCGGCTCGCGCTGACCCGCTCGCTCTGATCGCTCGACCCGACCCGCTCGCCGCGGGCCGGGTCGGGCGGTCAGTGCTTCAGGTCGCCCACCGTGCAGGTCTGCTGCGACGGATTGGACCCCGTGATGCTCGGCGGCAGCACGGCCACCTGATCCGGCGGCGTCGTCGGGGAGGGGGTCGACGTGGCGCCCGGGGTCGACGTGGCGCCCGGGGCAGGGGTGGTCGGGGCGGGCGTCACCTCGACCTGACTGCCGTTCGCGCCGACCGCGCCGGTGATCTTGAGCTGCTTGTTCGACGCGATCGCCTCCCACAGTGCGGCGGCCGCCGACTCGTTCGGGGCCACGCGGTTGCGGTCGCTCGGCGCCGCCACCGTGGGGTACTGCACGAAGGTGATGTCGTCGAACGGCACGCCCTTCACGGCAAGCGCGAGCTGTACGAGGGTGAGCGGATTGGTGAGCGACTTCGTGGGCGTCACGTTGTCCAGCGTCACGGTCGCGAGCTTGTAGAGGAGAGCGGGGTCGGCGAGGAGGTTCTCGCTCACGATCTTGCGCGCGAGGCTCGACATGTACTGCTGCTGGTTGCTGATCCGGCCGAGGTCGCTGCCGTCGTGAACGCCGTGGCGCGTGCGGAGGAACTGCAGGGCCTGGAGCCCCGAAATGGTGTGCGTGCCGGCGGCCATGTCGAGACCGGTGTAGCGGTCGCGGATGCCGGTGGCCAGGCAGACGTTGACCCCGCCGATCGCGTCGGTGATCTCGATGACCCCGCCGAACGTCACCATGGCGGCGCCCTGCACGTTCTGACCGCTGAGCTTCTCGACCTCGGCGACCACGCAGGCCAGGCCGCCATAGGTGTAGGCCGTGTTGAACTGCCCGAAGCCGCCGCCGACGAGCTGCCCGTTCGCGTTGCGGCACTGCGGCAGCTGGATGAGCAGATCACGCGGGAAGGACACCACGGTGATGCGACGCGGGTTGCTCGAGATGTGCACGAGCATCGTGACGTCGTTCAGGTGGTCCGAGGCATCCGGCCCCTGGCAGCGCGCGCCGAACAGCGCCGCGTACTTGGGCTCGCACGTGTCGATGCCCGTCAGGACGAGGTTGAACCCGCCCTCGATGGCGCCGATGTCGGGCGGGATCGCCGGCGCATCGGGCAGGTCCACGGCCTTCGCGACGAGCTTCGACGTCAGCTGGAACGTCGAGAACGCCGCGACGCCGACCCCGGCGACGAGGACGACCGCCACGGCGACGGCGACGATGGTGAGCAGCTGCCCGAGCGGATGCGGCGACCTGAGGTGCGCGTGCCGCGCCACGGTGCTCCTGCGTCTGGCCATGCTCCTCCGCCCGAGATGATCGTGGCGATCCTATCGATGCGGCCGCGGATTCCGCGGCATCCTGGGCTCGTGCGCGTCTGCGCGTCAGGCCGGCCGCCAGGGGAAGAAGAGCGCGAGGATCGCCGCGGAGACGACGAGGAACGCGACGACGAAGACGACGTCGCGTGCGCGGAAGGGCACCTCGTGCCGCTCGGTGCGATCGGGGAACGCACCGAACGCGCGGGCGTCCATCGCCAGCGCGACCCGCTCCGCATGCCGGATGGCGCCCGCGAGGAGGGGGATGACGTAGCCGGTCCATCGCACCGCGGCGGCGAACGGTCCGGCCCCGCCGTTCGCCCCGCGCACGCGATGCGCCTGGCGGATGACGTCGAGCTCGTGCCGGAACCGCGGCACGAACCGGAACGCCGCCAGGGCCGTGTAGCCGATGCGGTACGGCATCCGCAGCTGCTGCACCAGTGCGCGTGCCAGGTCGGGACCGGTGGTCGTGAGCCCGGCGATGAGCGCCAGGGCGACGATCGCGACGAGGCGCAGTCCCGTCGCCAGGCCGATCCCGACGGCCCCGCCGTAGAGCCGCCAATCGCCGATCCGGAGGACGACGGTGCCGTGGTCGACGCCGGCCGGATCGACCCACAGGGAGAATCCGAGGCCGATCACCACCGCCGCCGCGGGGAGCGCGACCAGGAGCAGGACCGCGAGCCGCGCGGTCGTGCGGGCGCCGACGAGCAGCACGGCGTACGCGAGCGTAAGGAATGCGAGGGGCGTGGCCAGGTCGCGCACGAAGACGAGCATCACCATCGCGGGGGCGGGCCCGGCGAGCTTCGCGAGCGGATTGAGGGCAGGGAGGAAGCGCACGGCGGACGCCGGCGCCGCCTCGGCGTACGGGTCGACGGCTGCGCGCACGGTCGTCATGCGATGCCGCCCGGGAGGTCGGCGATGCGCGCGATGCCGGCGAGCGACGGATGCCGCGGCATCCCGTGCAGCGCCTGACGCAGCGGAGGCAGCCGGAGTCCCGCGCGCTCCACGAGCGCGTCGTCGGCGAAGACCTCCGCCGTCGCGGCGTCCGCGAGGATCCGGCCGGCCCGCAGCACGATCGTGCGCCGCGCGTACTCGGTCACCAGCTGCATGTCGTGCGTGACGACGATCACCGTCGTGCCGTCGGCGTTCAGCGCGGCGAGGAGCCCCAGAAGCTCGTCGGCGCGGGCGCGGTCCTGCCCGAACGTGGGCTCGTCGAGCGCGAGCACCGGGGCGCCGGCGACGAGCGCGGTGCCGACGGAGAGCCGCCGCTTCTGCCCGCCCGACAGGAGGAAGGGGTGCAGCGCCTCCTTGCCGGTGAGGCCGAACCGCGCCAGCACGTCGGCGATGCGCGCGTCCGCCTCTGCGGCGGGCAGCCGCCGCAGCCCGTGGGCGAGCTCGTCGTGGACGGTGTGCGCGATGAACTGGTGCTCCGGGTTCTGGAACACGAACCCGATGTGCGCGGCGAGCGCCCGCGCGTCGGCTCGTGCGACGTCGAGACCGTCGACCCGCACGGTTCCGCGGGGTGGCCGCAGGACGCCCGCGATCGCCTGCACCAGGCTGGTCTTGCCCGCCCCGTTCGCCCCGACCACGGCGACGAACTCCCCGGCGCCGATCTCGAGGTCGATGTCGTGGAGGACCTCCGTCCGTCCCCGACGCAGGGTCATCCCCCGCACGGAGATGAGCGGCGCACGGGACTCCGCGGCGAGCGCGGGGGTCGGCGACGCGGGCTGCTCGGCCGGATGCGGCGGCCGCTCGCCCTGCGCCTCCAGGGACGCCCGGAGCTCGGCCGGCGTCAGGGGGAGCGGATCGAGGACGAACCCCGCGCGCCGCAGCCGCAGGGCGGCGAGCGTCGAGGTCGGCAGCCACACGCCGAGGTCGTGGAGCTCCTGCGCGCGGCCGCGCAGCACGTCGTCCACCGGACCGTCCGCGATGGTCCGTCCGTGCGCGTCGAGCACGACGACGCGCTGCACCAGCCCGACGGCCGCGTCGAGGTTGTGCTCGACGAGCAGGATGGCGCGATCCCCGGATGCCACGACCTCCGCGAGCGCGGCGTACACCTCGTCGATCCCCTGCGGGTCCAGGTTGGCGGTGGGCTCGTCGAGGACGAGCAGCTCGGAGCCGAGGGCCAGCGCGGCCGCGATCGCGAGCCGCTGCCGTCCGCCGCCGGAGAGCCGGTCGGGGTTGTCGCCGCGGCGCTCCCACAGCCCCACCCGGCGGAGGGCGGTCTCCGCGCGAGCGAGCACGTCGCCCACCGGGACGCGGAGGTTCTCCGGACCGAACGCCACCTCGTCGAGGACCGTGCCGGTGACGAGCTGCGCGTCCGGGTCCTGGAAGACCATGCCGACATGCTGCGAGAGGACGGAGACGGGCGTCACCCGGGCGTCCCGCCCGGCGACCTCGACCTCACCGGTCACGACGGCCGGAACGTCGTGCGGGATGAGACCGTTCAGAGCGAGGGTCAGGGTGGACTTGCCGGATCCGCTCGGACCGAGGAGCAGCACCACCTCGCCGGGTCGCACGTCGAGGCTCGCGCCGTCGGGGGCCGCGGCATCCGCCCCTTCGTGGGTGATCCGCACCTCCCGCACGCGCACGAGTCGCCGGGGGGAACCGCCCGCGGCGGACGCGGCGGAGGCAGCGCGGTCGGTGGCGGTCACGGCGTCTTCCGGGAAGGGGGTGAGCAGCTCAAGGTTAGCCGACCCTTACCGGCGACGATCCGGCGGGGTTCCCCGTGCCGGGCGCTGTCCGTCGTGAGAGTGTGTCATCCGTGGACGACGGGCAGCGGCAGGGGCGGGATCTCCGCTTCCGCGCGCGCGGACCGTGGCTCGCCGAGGCGGGGGCGGGGCTGGTCGCGCTCGCGCTCGCCGTCGCCGTCGTCGCCCGCGTGGCGGACACCGCGCGCTCCGCCCTCCTCTTCTCGGACGGCGACTCGATGCTGCCGGTGCTCGTGATGCGCTCGATCGAGGTCGGCCAGCCCCAGGACTGGGCCATGTCGTCGGTGCTGTTCCTCCCGGAGCTGCTCGTGTTCGGAGCGCTCTGGATGCTGCGACTCGGTGGCGACGGGGGCACCCACGTCGACGCGACCATCGTCGTCAACGCAGTGGTGAACCTCGTCGCGCTGTACGCCGTGCTGCGCGCCGCGGCGGGACGACGAGGCCGCGCCGTCGCCCCCGTCGCGGGCGCACTGGCCGCGTTCGTCGCGTTCGCGGTGCTGGCCGCGCTCGATCACACGGCGAGCCGTGACTCGCTCGAGCTCGCCTCCCTCATGACGACCGCCACGTATTACAGCGCCACCGTGATCGCCGTCATCCTCACGCTCGGGCTCCTCCGGCGCATCGCGGACCAGCCGTCGCGGCGCGCCGGTCCGCTCGTCGCTGTCGGGCTGGTCGCCGCCGTGGCGGTGCTGTCGAACCCGCTCTTCCTGCTGTGGGCGACCGCGCCGCTGGCCGTGCTGCTGATCGTCGTCGGGATGCGGCGGCGCGAGCGCGCCCTGCTGTGGGCGACGGGCGTCCTCGCGGGCGGATCGGTCGCCGGATACCTCGGCCGCATCCCGCTCGCGCCGTTCATCGCGAACGACGGCCTGGGCTACATCGACGTCGGCCGCATGGGGGCGTCGGCGGCGTACTACGGCCGGCTCGTCGTCGACCTCGCCGGGAGCCCGGGCGGAGCGGCGTCGCTCGCCGTGACGACGCTGCTGTTCGTGACCGCGGTGGGCGGCAGCATCCGTCTGGGGAGCGGATCGCGGGCGGGCGCGCGTCCCGGTGCGTTCCTCGTCGCGACCGCCGGGTGGGTGCTGCCGCTGGTCGTCGCGACGGCGGCGATCGCCCTCGGCACGAACGCGGCACGGTACCTGCAGCCGGTCGTGTTCGCGCCCGTCGCCGCCCTCGTGGTGCTGCCCGACGTGCTGCGGACGTCGCGGCCGCCGGCGGCGGTGCCGAGGTCGGGCCGGCCGGGGGAGCGGCGGGGGGACCGGCCGTGGCGGATCGCCGTCGTCGTGGCCGGCGCGGCCGTGGTCGTGGCATCCGGCGTCGTGGGGGTGCCCGCCCTCGCGGCCGCCACCCACCGCACGGACGCCGATCTGACGTGCGTCACTACCTGGGTCGACGCGTCGGGGCGTACCGGAGGCGGCCAGTACTGGACGGTCCGGCTGCCCAAGGCGCACGTCGCCGACCCGCGCGCCCTCGTCCAGGTCGACGACACGCTCAGACCCTACGACTGGCTCGTGAACCGCGACGACGCGGCCGTCGGGTCGATCTCCTTCCTCGTGACGGACGACCAGTCACCGCCGTTCACGCTGCCCGCCGGCGTCACGCGGGACCAGGCGACGCTCGTGTCGTGCGGGCGCTACACGATCGCGGACTTCGGCGACGTGCGACTCCCACTGGGCGCCCCGCGGTCGTAGCCGGGGCGGTCGGCCGACCGCGTCAGCCGCGGCGCGCGACGCCCGCCTGCCGCAGGCCGGACCCGATGGCCAGCCCGACCGCCGTCCACGCGACGGGCCCGACGATCGCGAGCGCGATGTAGCTGATCTGCACCCACGGCGCGAGCGCGGCGAGGTTCGACACGAAGCCGACGACGACGGCGACGATCGCGCCGATCACGACGGCGGAGACGAAGAACCGCCACGCCTTCCACACGCGGTATCGCGTGAGCGCGGCGACGAGCTCCTGGATCCCGCCGAACAGGATGGCGGTGCCGAGGAACCGCCCCGCCCACTGCGGCGCCATGGCGCTCGCCACGAGTGCGGCCAGGACATGCGTGATGAGGGCCACCCACGGCAGGCGCAGCGTCTCCTGCGCGATGATCCCGGGGAGGACGTGCACGCCGAGCACGAGACCGTAGAGGAACACGGCGCCGGCGATGACCGGGATGGTCAGCCACCCGGCGATGCCGCCGAGGAGGCCCGTCGCGACGCCGATCGCCGCGCAGGTGAGCAGAACGCGCGTCGACAGGACGGTTCGGGGGGCCACCTGCTCAGCCTAATCATCTTCGGTAAGCCGAAATCTGGCTGACTATTGGCTCAGTCGGAGCTGTGAGTTATCTTTGGCGTTCGTGCGGCGACGGCGCCGCATCGTGTTCCCTCCCTCCCCACGATCGGAGCGCAGTAATGGGTCACACCGTCCTGAAGGCAGCCGCGGCCGTCGCCATAGCCGCGCTGTTCACCGGAGCAGCAGCCACCGCGTCCTACGCGGCCAGCCCCGGGAAGGAGGTGACACCCCCCACGCCGGCGGCTTCGCCCAACGGCATCTACGTGGTCCTGCTCGACGAGGCCCCGGTAGCCACCTACGACGGCGGCGAGGCCGGCCTCGCCCCGACGAAGCCCGCGAAGGGCAAGCGCCTCAACGCGCACTCCACGGCGGCGAAGAAGTACGCCGCCCACCTGCAGAAGCGGCAGAAGGACGTCGCCGCAGCGGCCGGCGTCACGGCCAAGACCAGCTACCAGGTCACCCTCAACGGCTTCAGCGCCACGCTCACCGCGGCGCAGGCGGCGAAGCTCGCCGGTACGAAGGGCGTCAAGGGCGTCTACCCCGACGAGATCTTCCACCCGGACGCCGAGTCGTCCACGAGCTTCCTCGGCCTCGAGGGGCAGAACGGGGTGTGGAACGCGGTGGGCGGCGTCGCCAACGCCGGCAAGGGCGTCGTGGTCGGCGTGATCGACACCGGCATCGCACCGGAGAACCCGTCGTTCGCGGGCGACCCGCTCGGCACGACCGCCAGCGACACCACCCCCTACCTCGACGGCAACCAGGTCGTCTACAAGAAGGCCGACGGCAACACCTTCCGCAGCACCCGCGTGAGCGGTCAGCAGTGGGATGCCGGCGACTACTCGACCAAGATCATCGGCGCGCAGTACTTCAGCGCCGGCGCGACCGCCGCGGGCTTCGACTTCCAGTACGACTACCTCTCGCCGCGCGACGGCGCGGGGCACGGGTCGCACACCGCGAGCACGGCGGCGGGCAACAACGGCGTGGATGCGACCGTGTCCGGCGTGGACTTCGGGGCGATCTCGGGTGTCGCACCGGCGGCCAAGATCGCGGCCTACAAGGTCTGCTACGACGGCCCCGACCCGTCGGTGAACACCGACGACATCTGCGCCGGCTCCGACATCCTGGACGCCATCGACGCGGCCGTGAACGACGGCGTCGACGTGATCAACTTCTCGATCGGCGGCGGTGCGGCGACCTCGATCTTCGGACCCGAGGACTACGCGTTCTTCGCGGCGGCCGCAGCCGGCGTCTTCGTCTCGGCGAGCGCCGGCAACGACGGCCCGGACCCCTCCACCGCCGACCACGCCTCGCCGTGGTACACGACGGTCGCGGCATCCACCATCCCGACGTACGAGGGCACGCTGAACTTCCCGGGCTTCTCGCACGCCGGCCCCGGCGTCTCGATCCCCTTCGGACAGACGATCACCGGCCCGTCCATCTACGCGGGCGACGCCGGCCTCTCGGGCGCGACGACGCCGAACCTGTGCCTCGCGGGATCGCTCGACCCCTCGAAGGTCGCCGGGCACATCGTCGTCTGCGACCGCGGATCCAACGCCCGCGTGGACAAGTCGGCGGAGGTCAAGCGCGCGGGGGGCATCGGGATGATCCTGGTGAACGTCACGCCGAACTCGCTCGACAACGACTTCCACACCGTTCCGACGATCCACATGGCGGACACGTACCGCGCCGCGATCCTGGCGTACGTGCAGGGCGGTGCGGACCGCGAGGTCTCCCTCGTCGGCGCGAACGTGTCGCCGGATGTCACGCCGGTGCCGCAGGTCGCCGGGTTCTCGAGCCGCGGACCCATGCACGCCGGTGGCGAGGACGTCCTCAAGCCCGACATCACCGCACCGGGCGTCGCGATCCTCGCGGCGACCAACAACCCGCAGGGCTCCGACCCGACCTGGGGCTTCCTCTCCGGGACGTCGATGGCCGCCCCGCACATCGCGGGACTGGCGGCGCTCTACCTCGGGGTGCATCCGACGGCGACGCCGTCCGAGATCAAGTCCGCGATGATGACCACCGCGTACGACACCAAGGACGCGAACGGCGCCACCTTCACGGACCCGTTCTCGCAGGGAGCGGGGCACGTGAACCCGCCGAAGTTCCTGAACCCCGGCCTCCTGTACCTGAACGGCCCGTCCGACTGGGCGGCGTACGTGCAGGGCACCGGTGAAGCAGACTTCGGGGTCACGGCGATCGATCCGAGCGACCTCAACCTCGCCTCGATCGCGATCGGCACGCTGTCCAAGCCGCAGACCGTCACCCGCACGGTGACGGCGACCACGGCGGGAACCTACACCGCATCGATCAGCGGCCTGGCGGGCGTCACCGCCACCGTCTCGCCGTCGACCTTCACCATCGCCGCAGGGGCGACGCAGAAGTTCACGGTGACGTTCACGAAGACGACGGCGGCGGTCGAGACCTACGCCACCGGCTTCCTCACCTGGACGAGCGGCAGCACCACCGTGCGCTCGCCGATCGCCGTCCAGCCGGTGACCGCGGATGCCCCGGCATCCGTCTCCGGCCAGGGCGTCAGCGGCAGCATCCCGGTGAAGATCACCTCGGGCATCACCGGCAACATGGCGCTGGGCGTGAGCGGGCTCGCACCGATCACGCTCCTGAGCGACCCGGACAACCCCGTCACAGGCCACTCGGGCGACCAGAACTCCGGTGACGCGAACGGCGACGTGTGGTGGGAGGTGACGGTCCCGGCCGGCACCAAGCTGTCCCAGTTCACGCTGGACACGACCAGCGCCGACGGCAACGACCTCGACCTGTTCGTGTACCACATGGCCAACGCGACGCAGTACGACCGCTCCTGGCAGTCGGCGACGGGCTCGGCCGACGAGCAGGTCACGATCGACAGCCCGCCGGCGGGCACCTACCGCGTGCAGGTCAACCTGTACAGCGTGCCCAACCCGACCACGTGGGACATGACGTACGCCAACGTGGCGCCGGGCGGCTCGCTCACCGCGACGCCGAACCCGCTGCCGGTGACCCAGAACCACGAGGCGACGTACACGCTGAAGTGGTCGGGGCTGACGCCGAACCAGAAGTACCTCGGCCTGGTCACCTACGGCGACTCGACGGTGCGCACGCTCGTGAACGTCGACGCGGGCGCGACGCCGCCGACGGCGGTGGTGGCGCCGACGATCAGCGGCGACCCGAAGGTCGGGAAGACGCTGAAGACGACGGCGGGTTCGTGGAACCCGAACAACGTCACGGTCGCCTACCAGTGGCTGCGCAACGGCCAGCCGATCGCGAACGCCACGAAGCAGACGTACACCGTGGTGAAGGCCGACGCGGGGACGACGCTCTCCGTGCGGGTCACCGCGACGGCGGCCGGGAACGTCAACAAGGGCACGGCGGTCTCGAACGGGCTGTTCGTGAAGTACCCGTCGAAGCTCACGGTCACCATGAACCGCTACACCGGCACGTCGTCGCAGGCGTATGCGGTGACGGTCGCCGTGACCCCGTCCGGCGGACCCGCGGCGACCGGCCCGGTGACGGTGTACGTGGGCGCGAGGAAGTACACCGCGACGCTGAGTGCGGGGAAGGCGACGATCGCGCTCCCGACGCAGAAGCGCGGCATCCACATCGTCGTCGCCACCTACGGCGGCAGCGCCACGGTGGACGCCTCGGTGGGGATCTCGGGCTTCATCGTCCTGCGCTGATCCGACACGAGGGCGCCCGGGCTCCGGCTCGGGCGCCCTCGTCGTGCGCGGCCATAGCGCGGGGAGACCGGTCGCGGTCGCGGATTCAGGAGAAATCGACTCGCGGCGCCTCACGCGGAGCCGAAGGGGGCGTTTTCTCCTGAATCTGCAACCGGGTCCCGTCGGTACTGGGCGGGATGCCGCTCGTGCTCCGCCCGGCGGCGTGCGGCCCGGTCAGACGCGGCGGTGCCGGCGGGTGAGTCGGATCGCGGGCAGTGGCGGCGCCGGGATGCGCTCCTCGCCGTGGCCGACCACGCGACCGAAGCGCGCGGCACCCGCCTCCCAGGCCGCGCGGGCCTCGGCGATCTCGTCGTGCGTGCGAGCGACGAAGTTCCACCACATCACGATCTCGTCCTCGAACGGCTCGCCGCCGAGGAGGAAGACGGTCGCCCCGGTCTCGCTCGACACGACGACGTCGTCTCGGCCGAGGCCGAGGTAGAGCAGGTGCTCCGGCTCCAGCGCGGCGACATCGGATGCCCCGTCGCCCGGAGCGGGTGTGTCGTCGTCGCGGCGCACCGCCAGCCCCGCCTCGACCGACAGCGTGCCGTCGACGCCGACGAGTCCGTACTCCCACGCGGGCCGGAGCGGCAGCCGCACGCGCGTGCCGGCGGGGATGCGCAGCTCCGCGCCGACGATCGGCGTGTAGGCCGTCGCGGGGGATGCCACGCCGTCGATCTCGCCCATCACGACGATGCCGTACGCGTCGGCGCCGTCGAGCGCCGGGAGGTCGATCTCGGGCAGGCGCTCGTGCTGCTCGAACGCCGGCTCGCCGCGGCGACGCGACTCGGGCAGCGCCACCCAGAGCTGCAGGGCGTCGAGGGGGATGGGGTCGTCGCCCACCGAGTACTCGGAGTGCGCGATGCCGTCTCCGCTGGTCATCAGATTCAACTGACCCCGGCGGATGACGACGTCGCTGCCGACCGCGTCGCGGTGACGTATGGTGCCCTCGAACGGCCACGTGACCGTCTGCAGCCCGATGTGCGGGTGCGGCTCGACGCGCATCGTCGTGGTCTGCGGACCGAACCGGTCGAGGAAGCACCACGCGCCGATCAGCGGGAGGTCGCGCTGCGGGAGGCTGCGGTGCACCTTCATCGCGCGCACGCCGCCGAGCGGCACCTCGCGTGCGGTCAGCAGCAGCGCACGCGGACCGTCGCACACGGCGGCGGTCTCGTCCGCCGCCGGCTCCAACTCGGCGTCGAGGCGCGTCACACGCCCTCGCCCCCCGCAGACGCGTCCGGCCAGTCGATGTCGAGTCCGGGGACCTCGTTCTCCTGGAGGTAGCGCACCACGACCGGGCACAGCGGCACGACCGTCTCGCCGCGGGCGGCGATGTCGGCGAGCGCCCGCCCGACGAGGATCCCGGCGAGCCCGCGTCCGCGGAACGACGGGATGATCAGCGTGTGGGGAAGGACGAGGCGCCCCTCCCGGTCCTGGCGGAACTCGGTGTACCCGCCCAGCGTGTCGCCCACGCGGATGACGTAGCGGTGCTCGGCGTCCTCGCGCTCCACGGTCAGTTCGTCGTCGGACATTCGCATCCCCTCGTCGGTGGCTCGTCGCTGGTTCCAACGTAGGTCTCGTGGGCGGTGTTCCGCGAGGGCGGTGTCGGCGGTCGGCGTTAGCCTCTTCCCCGACGGTCGTGCCCGCCGTCATCATGACTCGGAATGCATGCATTGCATGCAAGTCAAGTCACCGGTGCGGTAACGTGGGGTCAGGAGGGCAGACATGGGAATGCTGACGGTACGGAGTCTCGATCCCGTCGTCCAGGCGCGCTTGCGGGAGCGCGCCGCACGGCACGGACGGTCGATGGAAGCGGAGGCACGTGCCGTCATCGCCGCCGCGGTCATGCGCGAGGACGAGCCCATCGACCTCGCGAGACGGATCCGCCGCCATTTCGCCGACGATCCGATCGAGCTCGAGATGCCCGACCGCACGGAGCGCCAGCGCCCGGTGGAGCTCACGGCGTGATCGTCGTCGACACGAACGTCGTCTCCGCACTCATGTCCTCCCGGGCCGCTGCGCTCGACCCCTGGCTCGAGCGCATCGACGGCTCCAGCCTGTTCACGACCGCGATCACGCGCGCCGAGATCCGCTACGGAATAGCCCGTCTTCCAGACGGACGACGACGTGACGACCTCATGGCGCGCGCCGAGGCGCTGTTCGACGAGACGGCTGAGCGCATCCTGCCCTTCGATTCGGCGGCCGCTGATCGCTATGGCCGCATCGTGGCGTCACGGGAGCGCGCGGGGCGTCCGATCTCGATCGCGGATGCTCAGATCGCGGCGATCGCGGCGGCGCATCGCGCCACGGTCGCGACGCGCAACACCGGGGACTTCACGGGTACAGGAGTGGGCGTGGTGGATCCGTTCGACCCGAGTGGGTGGACGGGGTGAGAGACGAGTACGCCGTACCGGACGACGTGGGATTCGTCGGGGAGGACCCGTACGCCGGACTGCCGTGGGATCCGGACGACGAGTACGCGCCCCCGCCGGACGACGGGTTCGCTCCGCGGGATGCCGGGTCCGCCCCGCGCCGGTCCGGCGGAGCGCCGGCGCGATCCGCCGACCCCGTCCCGCAGCTGTTCGCCGGGTCTCCTCGCCGCGTCTTCACCGGCGCCGACCCGCTCACGGTGCTGCACGAGGTGTACGGCTACGATGCGTTCCGCGGCGACCAGGCCGACATCGTCCGGCAGGTGATCGACGGCGGCGACGCCGTCGTGCTGATGCCCACCGGCGGCGGCAAGAGCGTCACGTATCAGGTCCCGGCCCTCGTGCGACCGGGCACCGGCCTGGTCGTGAGCCCCCTCATCGCGCTCATGCACGATCAGGTCGAGGCGCTCGTCGCCAACGGCGTCAGGGCGGCGTTCCTCAACTCGACGCAGAGTCCGCCCGAGCGCGCCGCGGTCGAGCGCTCCTACCTCGCCGGCGACCTCGATCTCCTCTACGTGGCGCCCGAGCGCCTCAACGTCGCGCAGACCGCGGCTCTGCTGCAGCGCGGCCGGCTGAGCGTCATCGCGATCGACGAAGCCCACTGCGTGTCGCAATGGGGTCACGATTTCCGCCCCGACTACCTGGGCCTCGGCGATCTCGCCGAGCGCTTCCCTGGCGTGCCGCGCATGGCGCTCACCGCGACCGCGACGCGAGAGACCCACCGCGAGATCACCGAGCGGCTGCGCCTTCCCACCGCGCGGCACTTCGTCGCCAGCTTCGACCGGCCGAACATCCAGTACCGGATCGAGCCCAAGGTCGATCAGCGCAAACAGCTGGTGGCCTTCATCTGCGCTCAGCCCGAGGGTGCGGCCGGTATCGTGTACGCCCTCAGCCGCAAGAGCGTGGAGCAGACCGCCGCGCACCTGCGCACGCAGGGGATCGACGCGCTCCCGTACCACGCCGGGCTCGATGCATCCGTCCGTGCGGCCAACCAGTCGCGCTTCCTCCGCGACGACGGGGTCGTCATGGTGGCCACGATCGCGTTCGGCATGGGCATCGACAAGCCCGACGTGCGCTTCGTCGCCCACATCGACCTGCCGAAGTCGGTGGAGGGGTACTACCAGGAGACGGGCCGCGCCGGGCGCGACGGCGAACCCGCCGTGGTGTGGATGGCGTACGGCCTCGGCGATGTGGTCCAGCAGCGGCGCCTCATCGACGCCTCTCCGGGTGACCGCACATTCAAGACGCGCCTCGGCCAGCACCTCGACGCGATGCTGGCGCTGTGCGAGACGGTGGGATGCCGGCGGCAGAACCTCCTCGCCTACTTCGGCGAGGAATCCGACCCCTGCGGCAACTGCGACACGTGCCTGACCCCGCCCGAGACGTGGGACGGACTCGTGCCGGCGCAGAAGCTGCTCTCGACGATCGTCCGCCTGCAGCGCGAGCGCGGGCAGGCGTACGGTGCCGGTCAGCTCGTCGACATCCTCCGGGGGAGCTCGACCGAGCGGGTGCGCCAGCTGGGCCACGACACGCTCACGACGTTCGGCGTCGGCGCCGACCTGTCGGAGCAGGACTGGCGCAGCGTCGTCCGCCAGCTGCTCGCGCGAGGCCTGGTCGTCGCGCGCGGCGAGTACGGGACGCTGGCGCTGAGCGACGCGTCCGGGGGTGTGCTGCGGGGGGAGACCCCGGTGCCGCTGCGACGCGACGTGCTCGGCCGCGGAGGCGGTGGCGGAGGCGGGCGCTCGCGGCGGGCTGCGGCATCCGAGTCTCTGGATGCCGGGGATCGCGGCCTGTTCGAGGCGCTGCGGTCGTGGCGGTCGGGGCAGGCGAAGGAGCAGGGCGTGCCCGCGTACGTCGTCTTCGGTGACGCGACGCTGCGTGCCCTCGCGGAGCATCGCCCGGCGAGCCTCGCGGAGCTGGACGGCATCACGGGCATCGGGGCGAAGAAGCGCGAGGCGTACGGCGAAGCGGTGCTCGAGGTGGTCGCGACGCACGGCTGAGCGGGCGTTCCCGCGGCGGCGCCCCGGCCCTAGGCTGGCGTCGCGGCCCGACGACGGTCCGCGACGCGAGGGCTCGCGCCACCCGTGCGGGCCGGAGAGGGTTCGACGATGAGCCTCAGCAACATCGACATCGCACAGGCGGCCGAGCTGCTGCCCATCCAGGACGTGGCGGCCTCCCTCGGCATCCCCGACGACGCGCTCGTCCCCTACGGCCGGACGAAGGCGAAGGTGTCGCTCTCGTATCTGTCCGGCCTCGCCCACCGGCCCGAGGGCAGGCTCGTGCTCATGACGGCGGTCTCCCCGACGCCCGCCGGCGAGGGGAAGAGCACCACCACCGTCGGCCTCGGCGACGCCCTCACGCGCATCGGGCGGCGGGCCATGATCTGCCTGCGCGAGCCGGCGCTCGGCCCGGTGTTCGGGATGAAGGGCGGCGCGGCCGGCGGCGGGTACGCGCAGGTCGTCCCGATGGAGGACATCAACCTGCACTTCACCGGAGACTTCGCCGCGATCGCCGCCGCAGCGAACCTCCTGGCCGCGCTCATCGACAACCACATCCATCACGGCAACGAGCTCGGGATCGACGTGCGGCGGGTGACGTGGCGGCGCGTGCTCGACGTCAACGACCGCGCCCTGCGCGACGTGGTGCTGGGCCTCGGCGGGACCGGCAACGGCTACCCGCGGGAGTCGGGCTTCGACATCGTCGTCGCGTCCGAGGTGATGGCGATCTTCTGCCTCGCCACCAGCCTCGCCGACCTCAAGGAGCGCCTCGGTGACATCGTCGTCGCCGCGACGCGGGACCGCCGGCCGATCCGCGCCCGCGACCTCCATGCCCACGGTGCGATGGCGGCGCTCCTGCGGGACGCGCTGGCCCCCAACCTGGTCCAGACGCTCGAGCACACCCCCGCGTTCGTCCACGGCGGGCCCTTCGCGAACATCGCGCACGGCTGCAACTCATACCTGGCGACGAGCTCGGCCCTCCGCCTGGCGGACTACGTCGTGACCGAGGCGGGGTTCGGTGCCGACCTCGGCGGGGAGAAGTTCGTCGACATCCTGTGCCGGTCGACCGGTCTGCGCCCCGCCGCGGCCGTGGTCGTCGCGACCGTCCGTGCCATGAAGTACCACGGCGGGGTCGCCGTCGCCGACCTGCCGACGGAAGATGTCGCGGCCCTCGAGCGCGGCACCGTGAATCTCGAGCGCCACCTGCGGACGGTTCGCGAGACGTTCGGCATCCCGGCGGTGGTGGCGATCAACCACCGCACGGAGGACACCCCGGCCGAGCTCGCCGCGCTCGTCGCCGCCGCGGGGCGCTGCGGGGTGCGCGCGGTCGTCGCCCGCCACTTCGCCGAGGGCGGCGCCGGGGCCGAGGATCTCGCGCGGGAGGTCGTGCGGCTGTGCGCCGAGCCCTCCGAGCTGCAGTTCACCTACGCCGACGACGAAGGGCTGTGGGAGAAGATGCGCACGATCGCGCAGCGCATCTACGGCGCGGACGACATCTCGGCGTCGGGATCGGTGCGGGCGCAGATCCGTCGGCTGCAGGACGACGGCTACGGCGACCTGCCCCTGTGCGTGGCCAAGACGCAGTACTCCTTCTCCACCGACCCCGCGCTGCGCGGCGCCCCGACCGGGCACACCGTCGACGTGCGCGAGGTGCGGCTCGCGGCGGGCGCGCGGTTCGTCGTGATGATCTGCGGCGACATCATGACGATGCCGGGGCTCCCGGCCGTCCCCGCCGCGGAGTCCATCGACGTGGACGAGGACGGCCGCATCGTCGGGCTGTTCTGAACGTCCGCGGCATCCACGACGTGTCTTCCTCGGATCGGTCCGATCCGGAAATGCCCCGACCCCCGCGGAGGTTGCACCACTCATGACGCTGAACGACATCCCCTTCCAGACGATGGACGGCACGACCGAGACGCTGGCGGACTACGAGGGAAAGGTGCTGCTCATCGTCAACGTCGCGTCCCGCTGCGGTCTGGCGCCCCAGTACGAGACGCTCGAGAAGCTGCAGAAGCAGTACGGCGAGCGCGGGTTCCAGGTGCTCGGCTTTCCGAGCAACCAGTTCCTGCAGGAGCTCGGCAGCAACGAGGCCATCAAGGAGTTCTGCTCTCTGACCTACGGTGTGACGTTCCCGGTCTTCGACCGCATCCGCGTCAACGGCCGCCACGAGCACCCGCTCTACACCGAGCTGAAGAAGGCGAAGGATGCCGCCGGCAAGGCCGGCAAGGTCACCTGGAACTTCGAGAAATTCCTCGTCACGCCGTCCGGCGAGGTGAAGCGGTTCCGCCCGAAGACGGTTCCCGACGATCCCGCGGTGATCGCCGCGATCGAGGCGAACCTCCCCGGGTGAGTCAGGGCGCGTAGCACCGCACGCGCTGCACGCGGAAGCGGTGCGGGAGTGCCGCGAGGTCCCTGCTGCCGTCGGCGCGCGGCAGTTCGAACACGTCGAGCATGAGCTGGACGGGGTAGTCGATCGTCTGGGCGACCGTCTTGACCCACCGGTGGTCGACGAAGAAGCGCAGCCGCTCGGGCGTCCACTCGACGGCGTACTCGTGGAAGTCGGTGAGGTCGCCGTCGACGCGGATCCTCTCGAAATCGGTCGACAGGCGCGGATCGGAATGCGCCTTCACCCCGACACCCACCCAGCCGCCGTCGTCGTCGATGTCCGCTCCGAAGATCTCCGCGATGCAGATCTCCCCGCAGTCGTCGGGCTGCTCCTCGAACCCGATCGGCCACAGGGCGACCATGGCGTCGGGATGCCGGATGGCTGCCATCCGGACCTCGATCACGCCGAAGCGCGGCAGCCAGAGACGTCGCTCGGGCTGCGCCTCGCGGACCACGAGGCCCTCGCGGAACCGGTGCTGGCCGATCGCCGAGCCGACCGGCCCCGACCACTGGCCGGTCTGCAGGTGCGACACGCGGACGTCGCCGTCCACGTCGGGCGCCCACGGCGGAGTGTCGACGTCGATGCGCAGTTCGAGTCCTTCGGGCCCCGCCGTCGACCGCGCCGCAGTGCGCTCCCGCGACGACCAATGCGGCAGGTAGAACGGCCACCACACGCTCTCGTCGACGATGCCCTCGTCGAACCGCTCGTCGAGGTCGAGGCGCCGGTCGGACAGATCCAGCGGCGACATGTCGGGGACCCGGACGTTCGAGGTGACGCGCATGTCGGCATCCTCCCACCGGGCGCGTGCAGAACTCCACGGATCCATCGCGGATAGCGCCCGAACGGCGGATACCGGCCCGACCTGCCCTGGTATCCGTGGAGTTCTGTCCCCCGATGTCGGGAGCGCACAATCCGACGTCACCACGGGTCCAACCCCGCTTGTGGATCACATCCAACCGATTTGGGCGTGTGTTGTGGGAGTCCTACCGTCGAAGAGTCTTCCCTCTCTCCGCCGAAAGGTGATGCCCATGGCCGATGCCGTCCGCACCAAGAAGCCCTCCACCAGCAAGCGCACGCCCGCGGGCGGCGCCCCGACCGCTCCGCACACCGCCGACGAGGCGCGTGCCGCGAACGCGTCCGAGCCGCGCATCGACGTCGACCGCGTCAACGACCTGCTGCTGGGCACGTGGGCCGAGACCCGCCGAGAGGCGCGCGAGCTGATCAAGGACCCGGCGTTCTGGCGCATCGACGGGCAGTCGATGGCCGAGCACCGCGAGCGCGTGCTCTCGCAGCTGCACCTGCTGGTGGATGCCGGCGGATCCCGCCGCGCGTTCCCGAAGGAGTACGGCGGCCTGGAGAACAACGGCGCGAACATCGCCGGGTTCGAGGAGCTCGTCCTCGCCGACCCGAGCCTGCAGATCAAGTCCGGCGTCCAGTGGGGGCTGTTCGGATCGGCCGTCCACCAGCTCGGCACGAAGAAGCACTGGGACGCGTGGCTGCCCGACATCATCAGCCTGAAGCTTCCGGGCGCGTTCGCCATGACCGAGATCGGCCACGGGTCGGATGTCGCCTCCATCGGCACGACGGCGACCTACGACCCCGAGACGGAGGAGTTCGTCATCCACACCCCGTTCCGCGGGGCGACGAAGGACTACCTCGGCAACGCCGCCCTCCACGGACAGGCGGCGACGGTGTTCGCCCAGCTCATCACCGGCGGCGTGAACTACGGCGTGCACTGCTTCTTCGTGCCCATCCGCGACGCCGACGGCACCATGCGGGCCGGGATCACGAGCGAGGACGACGGCGTCAAGGGCGGCCTCAACGGGATCGACAACGGCCGGCTGGCGTTCGACCAGGTGCGCGTGCCGCGCTTCAACCTCCTCAACCGGTACGGCGACGTCAGCGCCGACGGCACGTACTCCAGCGACATCCCCACGCCCGGTCGGCGCTTCTTCACGATGCTCGGCGCGCTCGTGCAGGGTCGCGTCTCGCTCGACGGGGCGGCGACGACCGGTGCCGCGCTGGCCCTCGACATCGCGGTCACCTACGCGAACCAGCGCAGGCAGTTCGACTCGGGCGCGGGCACGGCCGAGGTCGTGCTGCTCGACTACGGCAAGCACCAGCGGCGGCTGCTGCCGCGCCTCGCGACCGTGTACGCCCATGCGTTCGCGCACGACGAGTTCCTGCAGAAGTTCGACGGCGTCTTCAGCGGACGCACCGACACCCCGGCCGAGCGCGAGGACCTCGAGACGCTCGCAGCGGCGCTCAAGCCGCTGTCGACCTGGAACGCGCTCGACATCATCCAGGAATGCCGCGAGGCGTGCGGCGGCTCCGGCTTCATCGCCGAGAACCGGCTGGTCGGGCTCCACCACGACCTCGACGTCTACGCGACCTTCGAGGGCGACAACAACGTGCTGCTCCAGCTCGTCGGCAAGCGGCTGCTGTCCGACTACGCGAAGCAGTTCCGGGGCAAGGATGCCGCGGCCCTCGCGCGCTACGCCGTCGGCCAGACCGCCGGCAAGGTGTTCCACGGTGCGGGGCTCCGCCAGCTCGGACAGGCCGTGACCGACCTCGGTTCGACCCGGCGGTCGGTGGAGCTCGGCCTGCGGGCCGACCAGCAGCACGAGCTGCTCGCCGGCCGGGTGCAGCAGATGGTGGCCGACCTCGCGGCGGCCCTCCGCCCGGCGGCGAAGCTGTCGCCCGCCGAGGCGGCGGCGCTGTTCAACCTGCACCAGGCCGAGCTCATCGAGGCCGCGCGTGCACACGGCGAGCTCCTGGAGTGGGAGGCGTTCACGGATGCCGTGAACCGCGTCGCCCACACCGCCGAGGCGGATCCGACCGCCGAGGGCACGGCCCGCGTGCTGACGTGGGTGCGCGATCTGTTCGGGCTGTCGCTCATCGAGAAGCACCTGGCCTGGTACCTCATCAACGGCCGGCTCTCGACGCAGCGCGCGGGGAGCGTCTCGCGCTACATCGACCGGCTGTGCGCGCGGCTCCGCCCGCACGCGCAGGACCTGGTCGACGCGTGGGGCTTCGCGCCCGAGCACGTCCGCGCCCCGATCGCGTCGGGCGCCGAGCAGGCCCGCCAGGACGAGGCCCGTGCCTACTACGCCGCGCTCGCGGCATCCGGCGCCGCCCCCGTGTCGGAGAAGTCGCTCAAGAAGAAGTAGCCCTGCGGACCGCGGGGGCGGACGTCGGTGGCCCGGCCTAGGGTGAGCGGGTGACCCCGAATCCCGACATCCGCCTCGGCGCGGACGGCATCGCGCGGTGCGCGTGGGCCGGCGACGACGAGGAGTACCGCCGCTACCACGACGAGGAGTGGGGCCGTCCGCTCCACGGCGATCGCGCGCTCTACGAGAAGCTGAGCCTCGAGGGGTTCCAGGCGGGGCTGAGCTGGATCACGATCCTGCGCAAGCGCCCGGCGTTCCGCGCGGACTTCGCCGGCTTCGAGCCTGCTCTCGTCGCGGCGTTCGACGAGGCGGACGTCGAGCGGCTCATGGCCGACGCGGGGATCGTCCGCAACCGCGCGAAGATCGAGGCCGTCATCTCCAACGCGAGGCTGGTGGCCGGGTTCGAGGAGGGCGCCCTCGACGCGCTGCTCTGGTCGTTCGCGCCGACGGTCGCCCGCCCGCGCCCGCGTTCGTTCGCCGAGATCCCCGCGACGACCGCCGAGTCGGAGGCGGCGTCCAAGGCGCTGCGCAAGGCCGGGTTCCGCTTCGTCGGGCCCACGACGGTGTACGCGCTCATGCAGTCGGCCGGCATGGTCGACGACCACGTCGAGGGGTGCTGGCGCGCGGTGTAGCGGCACAGCCGGCGGGGATGGGTGATTCTCCCCATCCGGATCGGCGCGGCGTGCGGGTTAGGGTGGAGGAGCACATCCGTCCGTTGTTCCGCTCACCGTTCACGCCGGTGGGTTCCGGCGGCACGCACGAGTCCAACAGCCCCGGGGGAGGCCAAGGCCGATGAAGTCGTTCGCGTGGCTCCGCGCGCGCCCGCGCGCGTTCGCCTCGGTGGCTGTCATCGCCGCGGGCGCGGTCGCCCTGACGACCCTGGCGTTCGTCTACCAGGGCAACCCGACGACCGAGGTCGACCTCAACGACGGGAGCGTGTGGGTCACGAAGCAGTCGAGCCTCATGGTCGGCCACTTCAACCACGAGTCCCGTGTGCTCGACGGTGGCCTGCGCGCGGCATCCGACCAGTACGACGTCCTGCAGTCCGGCGACACGGTGCTGCTCCACGACGAGAGCGGCAACGCGATCACGGCCGTCGACCCCGCGACGGTGGCGCTCACCAGCTCCGCCGACCTCCCCGCCGGTGCACAGGTCGTGCTCGGCGGCCAGACGGTCGCGGTCCTCGATCCCGCCAAGGGCTCGCTCTGGGTCGTGCCCGCCGGCGGGATCTCGGGCTTCACCGCGGCCAGCACGCGTCCCGTCGCGCGTCTCGGCGCGGATGCCGCGGTCACGGTGGGCGGCGACGGCACCGTCTACGCGGTCTCCGTGAAGAACCGGAAGCTCGTCACGGTGCCCGTCGACGCGGAGGGCGTGCCCGGCGCGGTGTCGACCGCGGCGCTGGATGCACTTCCCGCCACCGCGAAGGCGAGCATCACGGTCGTGGGCACCACGCCCGTCGTGCTCGACTCGGCGAGCGGCACCGTGCTGGACGCATTCGGACTGCACGAGAAGCTCAAGGGCGGCGAGTCCGCCGTCCTGCAGCAGCCCTCCGCATCGGCCGACGCGGTGACGGTCGCCACGACGGACGCGCTGCTGCGCGTGCCGCTCGACGGTTCCACGCCCACGTCGCGCGCGGCCGGCGGCTCGGGTGTCGCGGCCGCACCGGTGTGGCTCAACGGCTGCGCCTACGGGGCATGGTCGGGGTCCGCCCGATATGTGCGCGACTGCCCCGGCACGGCCGACGACATGGCGATGGACGTGCCGGGCGCCGATGCCCGCACGCAGCTGGAGTTCCGGGTCAACCGGGACGTCGTGGTCCTCAACGACATCGTCGGCGGGTCGGCGTGGATGGCCAGCGACAGCATGCAGCAGGTCGACAACTGGGACGACCTCACCCCGCCGAAGGGCGACACCGAGGACAACGACGAGACGACCACCGAGCAGACGATCCAGAACACGCTGCCCAAGCGGTCCGCGAAGAACACCCCGCCGATCGCGAACGACGACTCCTACGGCGTGCGCCCCGGCCGGACGACGATCCTCCCCGTCCTCGACAACGACACCGATGCCGACGGCGACGTGCTCACCGTCAGCGTGCCGGACGGCGACCCGCGCGTCGGGAAGCTCCAGACGATCAACAACGGCTCCGGGCTGCAGATCGCCGTGCCCGAGGACGCCACGGGCGCGGCGAGCTTCCGCTACACGGTCGACGACGGCCGCCAGGGCACGGCATCCGCGACGGTGCAGCTCGCCGTGCACCCCTGGAACGTCAACGGCGCCCCGAAGCAGAAGCGCGTCACCGCCCTCACGATCGAGTCCGGCGGGGTGCTCACCTACAACGTGCTCTCCGACTGGATCGATCCGGACGGCGACAACCTCTTCCTCACCTCCGCGCAGGCCGCCCCCGGCGACGAGGCCGAGGTCAGCAGCGACGGCCGCATCACCTATCGCGCCCTCAGCGGCACGCTGGGCCGCAAGGACGTCAAGATCTTCGTGTCCGACGGGCAGAAGGTGACCGAGGGCACCGTCCGGTTCGACGTGCGTCCGCAGGGCTCCACCGAGCCGGTCACCACCGCCGACCACGTGATCGCCCACGTGGGGCAGCCGGTCACCGTCTCGCCGCTGGTGAACGACTTCAGCTCGGGGACGCAGGAGCTCCGGCTCACGCGCGTCGACGACGTCGCAGGGGCGACCGTGACCCCGGACTTCGCCAGCAAGACGTTCTCGTTCGTCTCGAAGAGCGTGGGCACGTACTACGTGTCGTACCTCGTGGCGGCCGGATCGGCGAGCGCGACCGGGATCGTGCGCGTCGATGTCGTGCCCGACTCGGACAGCGATCTCCCGCCGGTCGCCGTGCGCGACGTGGCCCTGCTGCCGAGCGGCGGGGACGTGCTCGTCAACGTGCTCGCGAACGACTCCGACCCGGCCGGGGGCATCCTGGTCGTCCAGTCGGTGTCGGTGCCGCAGAACTCCGGCGTCTCGGTGGCCGTGCTCAATCACGAGACGCTGCGCGTCAGCGACCAGGGCACGCTCGACCAGCAGGTGACCATCGGCTACACGATCTCCAACGGCCGGCACAGCGCCACCGGGCAGGTGATCGTGGTGCCTGTTCCCGCACCGTCGACCCTGCGGCCGCCGGTGGCCAACGACGACCACGTGGTCGTGCGCGCGGGCGACATCGTGACGATCCCGGTCCTCGACAACGACGTCGACCCGAACGGGGGCAGGCTCACCGTCGCGCCCAAGCTCGTGCCGCCCCTCGTCTCCGCGAAGGACGGCGAGGCGTTCGTCTCGCAGAACACCGTCCGCTTCCGCGCCACCGACAAGCCCGGCACCGTGTACCTCACCTATCAGGCGGTGGACGCGACCGGCCAGAAGGATGCGGGGTACGTGACCATCCAGGTCCTGCCCGTGAACCGGGCGACGAACACGGCGCCCCGCCCCAAGGACATCACCGCCCGCGTGCTGAGCGGGTCGGAGGTGCGCATCCCGATCCCGCTCGACGGCATCGACGCGGACGGCGACTCCGTCGACCTCGTGGGGATCGCCTCCGCGCCGGCGAAGGGCAGCGTCGTCGAGACCGGTGCGGACTACCTCGTCTATCGTGCGATCGGCTCGTCGACGGGCGTCGACACCTTCTCGTATCGCGTGCGCGACCGGCTCGGCAAGGAGGGGACCGCGACCATCCGCGTCGGCATCGCCCCCGCGGCATCCGTCAATCAGGCCCCGTACGCCGTGAAGGACAGCGTCGTGATGCGGCCCGGCCGCTCGGTCGCGGTGCCCGTGCTCGCCAACGACTCCGACCCCGAGGGCGACGCCATCGGCCTCGTCACGAACGGGCTGGTGCTGCCGAAGGTGCCGGGCCTCCGCGCGAAGGTGGTGGGCGACCGCGTCGAGGTGACCGCGCCGGACGCCCCGGTCGAGACCTCGCTGCAGTACACGATCCGCGATGCGCGGGGCGCGCAGGCGGTCGCGGTGCTCCAGATCTCGGTCAAGAAGGATGTGCCGCTTCTCGCACCGGTCGCCCGCGACGACCGGGTGCGCGCCCAGGACATCAAGGGCGGGTCGGTCGACGTCGACGTGCTGGCGAACGACGAGGATCCGGACGGCACCGTCTCGGCGCTCACGCTCTCCGTCGAGGGGTCCACCGCGCAGGTGCTCCCCGACCGGAAGGTGCGGGTGAAGCTCGATGCGGACGAGCAGCTCATCACGTACACCGTCACCGACCAGGACGGCCTCACCGCGTCGGCCTTCATCCACGTCCCGTCGGTCGACGGACTGCCGCCGACCCTCCTGTCCACGAAGCCGGTCACGGTCAAGAGCGGCGAGACGAAGAAGCTCCCCCTGAGCGACTATGTGCGGGTGTCCGACGGCCGCACACCCGTCATCACGGAGGCCGGCAAGGTCGTCGCGGTGCACGGAGACGGCGCGGAGCTGGTGCAGGACCAGTCGACTCTCGTCTACACGTCGGCGAAGAACTACTACGGTCCCGACGCGATCACGTTCGAGGTCACCGACGGCACCGGCCCCGACGACCCGAAGGGTCACAAGGCGACGCTCGTGCTGCCGATCACGGTCGTCCCGCCGGACAACGTGCAGCCCACGTTCGTGGACGGGCAGATGTCGGTGGCGCCGGGGGAGGACGCCATCGGCCTCGACCTGCGTCCGTTGACGACCGATCCGGACGAGGGCGACCTCGCGGGCATGAGGTACAGCATCGCCGGCGCCGTCCCGGCGGGCTTCACCGCCCAGATCGACGGGCAGACCCTGAAGGTCAAGGCCGACGCGAAGACGCCGAAGGGTGCAGGGGCGACCATCCGGCTGCGCATCACCGACGGCCAGACCGCCCCCGTCGAGGGGTCCGTCGCCGTTCGCGTGACCGCGTCGACGCGACCGCTCGCGACCGCCAACGACGACATCGTGCCGGAGGCGCATCAGGGGGAGACGATCTCGGTCCCGGTGCTCGACAACGACTTCAACCCGTTCCCCGGGACCCCGCTCAAGGTCGTGTCGGCCGTCACCGAGACCGGCGACGGCGCTCCTCCGGTCATCCAAGGCGACAAGGTGCTGGTCACCCCCGCGAAGAGCTTCGTCGGCCGCATGGTGGTCCAGTACCGGGTGCAGGATGCCACGGGCGACGTCGACCGCGAGGTGCAGGGCCGCATCGAGCTCACGGTGCAGGGCAAGCCCGGCGCGCCCGGAACGCCCACCGTGTCGAGCGTCCAGGACCGCACAGTGGTGCTGTCGTGGACGCCGTCCGCCGATAACGGCGCCGAGATCACGAAGTACACGGTGCGATCGACCTCGGGGGCGTACTCGAAGGTGTGCCAGGCGACCACGTGCACGCTCGACGGGCTGACCAACAACGTGGAGTACAACTTCACGGTGGTCGCCACGAACCGCGTCGGCGACTCGCCCGCCTCCCCGCCGTCCGAGACGGCCCGTCCCGACGCCCGTCCGGACACCCCGCAGGCGCCCACGCTGGCGTTCGGCGACCAGAGCCTCAAGGTCGCGTGGGTGACGCCGTCGACGCCCGGTTCGCCGGTCGAGTCGTTCAATCTCGAGATCTCGCCCGCGCCGCCGTCGGGCATCGTGCAGAAGACCGGCGTGAAGGGCAACTCCCTCACGTGGGACGGGCTGGAGAACGGCGTCGCGTACCAGGTCCGCGTCCAGGCGGTGAACCGCGCACCCGAGCCGTCGAGCTGGAGCGCATGGTCGGCGACCGAGATCCCCGCCCGCGCTCCCGACGCCCCCGGGCAGCCCTCGACGCAGCGGCTGCAGTCCGTCGGGTCGCAGGCTCAGATGCAGGTGTCGTGGAACGCCCCCGCCGCCAACGGCGGCCCGATCTCCGGCTACCAGCTCGACGCGCTGCAGGGCTCGACCGTCGTCAAGACGGTGTCGGTGCCGGCGGGTCAGACGTCGCAGGCGGTCGTCATCCCCACGTCGACGACGGACTACGTCTTCCGGGTGCGTGCCGAGAACAAGGCGGGCTGGGGCGCGTTCAGCCCCACGTCCGCCCCGCGCCGGGCCTTCGGCTCGCCGGGTGCGCCGACCATCACCTCCGCCACCCCGGGCGACCGCAGCATCACCGTGCAGTACACGGCGGCCGACGGCAACGGCGCGACCAGCAGCGAGCTCGCGTACGAGTACTCGGTCAACGGCGGCACGACCTGGAGCAGCAACTGGGACGGCCACACGATCACGGGGCTGAACAACGGCACGTCCTACACGGTCCGTGTGCGCGCCTACGCCGCGATGGACGGCACCCGCTACGACGGCGCCGTGTCGAACTCCTCGGCCGCGGTGAAGCCCTACGGGCTTCCCGGCACTCCGGGGGCGGATGCCTCGGCCAGCGGCACGAACATCACCTTCAGCTGGTCCGCGCCGAACGACAACGGGGCGACGATCGACCAGACGCGCATCCGGTTCGACGGGGGCGCCTGGCAGTCCGTCGGCAACAGCGGCTCGACGACGAAGGGCTACGGCCACTCCGAGACGCACACCATCGAGGTGCAGGCCCACAACAAGGCCGGGTGGAGCTCGATCGGCTCCGCGTCGGCGCGCACCTCCGACCCGCCGTCGCCGTCGGCCACGGTGTCGCGCGGCGCCTCGCACACGAGCGCCACCTGCACGAGCTCGCAGTGCGCGTACTTCAAGGTGACGGTGTCCAACTTCCCGGCGGGGAGCCACCGGGTCTACTGCAACGCGACCGGCCCGTACGGCGGAACGCCGTTCGCCGGCGGGGCCAGCTACAACTTCCCCTCCGACGGCGCCGTCCAGCTCGGCTGCTACTTCGGCGACGCCGGCGAGCAGGTCTGGGTGACGATCGACGGCACGGACTACGGGAGATCGACGTGGTAGCGCACCGCATCCGACAGCAGCACAGGGCACAGGGAGACGGAAGACGATGACGATGACACCCGAGCAGGCCGCCTGGTTCCAGGGCACCTTCGGCCGCCTCGTCGACAACGTGGATCAGGCCGTGATGGGCAAGCGCGAGGTCGTCGCCCTCGTGCTGTCCGCCATGCTCGCCGAGGGGCACGTGCTCCTCGAGGATGCGCCGGGCACGGGCAAGACGAGCCTCGCCAAGGCGCTCGCCGCCACCGTGCAGGGAACGAGCTCGCGCATCCAGTTCACGCCGGACCTGCTGCCGTCCGACGTGACCGGCGTGACGATCTACGACCAGACGAACCACCGCTTCGAGTTCCATCGCGGCCCGGTCTTCGCCTCCATCGTCCTCGCGGACGAGATCAACCGCGCCTCGCCGAAGACGCAGTCGGCGCTGCTGGAGGTCATGGAGGAGTCGCGGGTCACGGTCGACGGCGTCGCGCACGAGGTCGGCCGCCCGTTCCTCGTGATCGCGACCCAGAACCCCATCGAGCAGGCCGGGACGTACAAGCTCCCGGAGGCGCAGCTCGACCGCTTCCTCGTGAAGACCTCGATCGGCTATCCCGACCTGGCGGTGGCCGAGCGCATCCTCGCCGGTGCCGCCGACCGCAACCCGTCGGCGCACCTGCCGGCGATCATCACGACGGGCGCGATCGCCGACATGGCCGACCTCGCCGCGACGGCGCACGTCGAGTCCGCCGTCCTCCGGTACGCGGCGCAGCTCGCCGAGGCCACGCGCGAGGACCCTGCGACGCGTCTCGGGGTCTCGGTGCGCGGCTCACTGGCCATGGTGCGCATCGCCAAGGTGTGGGCCGCCGCCCAGGGCCGCCACTACGTCCTGCCCGACGACATCAAGGCGCTCGCCCGCCCGGTGTGGACGCACCGTCTCGTACTCGACCCCGAGGCGGAGTTCTCCGGCACGTCCGCCGAGACCGTCGTCGGCCGGGTCCTCGAGTCCGTCGCCGCACCGCAGGCCCGGGCGGCCGTCGCCTGATGACCGCCTCGACGCTCGGATCGGCGGCCTCCGCGGACCGCCCGTCGCGCTGGACGGATGCCGCAGCCCGCGTGGGCACGGCGACGGCGCGCGGCATCCGAGCGGGCGCGGGCGTCATCCGGCCCGCGGCGTGGGTGCTGATCGTCGCGGCCGCGGTGCTGTGGGCGGGGGGAGAGAGCCTCGGTTGGTGGGAGCTGACGGTGGCCGCCGTGGTGCTCACCGTGATCCTCGTGCTGTGCGCGCTCCTCCTGATCGGCCGGACGGCGTACGACGTCACCCTCGACCTGAACCGCACGCGCGTCGTCGTGGGCGAGCGCGCGGTCGGGGCGCTCACGCTCGCGAACACGGGGCGCCGCGCCATCCTGCCCTCGCGCGTGGTGCTGCCGGTCGGATCCGGTCGCGGCGTCTTCGCCGTGCAGCGGCTCGCCCCCGGCGCGGCCGTCGAGGAGCTGTTCGCCATCCCGACGAGCCGCCGCGGGGTGCTCGCCGTCGGCCCGGTGAGCGTCGTGCGCGGCGACCCGCTCGGCCTGTTCGAGCGCGTGCATCACCGCGACGAGCCCGTCGACCTCTTCGTCCACCCGCGCACGGTGCTGTTCGAGGGGCAGTCCCTCGGCTTCCTCCGCGACCTGGAGGGCCTCCCGGCGACCGACCTCTCGCGGGACGACGTGTCGTTCCACGCGCTGCGCGAGTACGTCCCCGGCGACGACCTGCGCCACGTGCACTGGCGCTCGACGGCGCGGACGGGCGACATCATGGTGCGGCAGTACGAAGAGACCCGCCGCTCGCACTTCGTCATCGGGCTGTCGCGCAACCCCGACGACTACCGCGACCCGGAGGAGTTCGAGCTCGCGATCTCGATCGCCGGATCGCTCGGCCTGCGCGCGCTGCGGGACTCGCGGCGCGTCGACGTCCGCGTCCAGGGGCGCGCCCTCCCGGCGGCGACGGGCAAGCAGTTCCTCGACTCCCTCGCCGGCCTCGATTCCGTCCGCCCGCGCGACGGCCGCATCGAGGACCTCGCCGGGACGGTGGCGGCCACCCTCCCGCTGGCCAGCATCGTGGTGCTCGTGTGCGGGTCGACGGTGGATGCCGCGCGCCTGCGCGTCGCGTGCGCTCGCCTCCCCTTTGGCGCCCGCGTGCTCGCCATCTCCACCCGCGTGGGCGCTGCGCCGACGCTGCGGCGCATCGCCGAGGCATCCGTCGTGACCGTCGGCGACCTCGCCCAGCTGCCGGCGGCCCTGCGGAAGGTGCTGTCGTGAGCGCGCCCCTCACGCGACGCCGCTGGGCGCTCGATCTCTCCGCGGTGGCGCTGCTCCTCGCGGTGCCGATCCTGGGCTTCTGGCCGACCTTCGGCGGACCGGCGCACCTCGTGGCCGCAGTGGGCGGGCTCGCGCTCGGGATGGGGATCGCCGCCGTCGGGGCGTGGCTGCGCTGGGGTGCGCTCGTCGTCGCCGCCGTCACAGTGGCCGTGTACTTCGTGTTCGGCGCGGCGCTCGCGCTCCCGCAGACCGCCCTCCTCGGCGTCGTCCCCGGCGTGGAGAGCCTCCGGCAGCTCGCGCTCGGCGTCGTCACGTCGTGGAAGCAGCTGCTGACGACGGTGGCGCCGGTGTCGGCCGCCGACGGGTTCCTGGTCGTGCCGTTCCTGATGCTCCTCGTCGCCGGGGTCCTCACGACGAGCCTCGCCCTGCGGCTGCGGCAGCCCGGATGGGCGCTGATCCCGGCGGCGGCCGCCGTCGCCGGCGAGATCGCGCTCGGCACGTCGCAGCCGGCCGCGCCGGTCGTGCAGGGCGTCGTGTTCGCGGTCGTCGCGGTCGCCTGGCTCGCGTTGCGCCAGGCGTGGGCACCGACGCAGGCCGCGATCTCGCTGGGGGAGACCGGGGCGGCGCCCCGACACGCCGGCCTTCGGCGCGCGCTCGCGGGAGGCGGCATCGTGGCGCTCGCGGTCGTCGTCGGCGTCGTGGCGAGCGGGTTCGTCGCACCGGCGTCGCCGCGCTACGTCCTGCGCGACGTCGTCATCCCGCCCTTCGACATCCAGGACTACCCCAGCCCGCTGCAGTCGTATCGCGCCTACGTGCGCGACGACCGCGACACGACGCTCTTCACCGTCTCGGGGCTGCCGCGCGATGCCCGGGTCCGCCTCGCGACGATGGACGCCTACAGCGGCACCGTGTACAACGTGTCGGACAGCGGGTTCGGATCCTCGAGCGCGTTCGGACCCGTCCGGCAGAACATGTCGCCCGACGCCGCGGGCACGCCGGCGACCGTGCACGTGCAGGTCGGCGCGCTCTCCGGCGTGTGGCTGCCGGACGTCGGCGCCGTGCAGAGCGTCGCCTTCGACGGCGCGCACGCCGACGACCTGCGCCGGACCGCGCACTACAACGAGTCGACGTCGACCGGCGTGGTGACCGCGGGGCTGACGAAGGGCGACGCGTACGACCTCCGCACGGTCGTGGCCGCCCAGCCGTCCGACGCGAGTCTCGGCAAGACGCCGTTCGCGCCGGTGAAGATGCCGAAGCAGGAGGGCGTCCCGCAGGCGTTCGCCGCGATCGCGGCCAAGGCCACCGCCGACGCCGAGACGCCCGTCCAGCAGGTGCGTGCGCTGCAGAAGTTCCTCGCGGACGGCGGCTACTTCAGCCACGGGCTCGAGGGCGAGGTCCGTTCGCTCGCGGGACACGGGGCGGCGCGGATCTCCACGCTCCTGCAGTCCGAGCAGATGGTGGGCGACGACGAGCAGTACGCGGTCGCGATGGCGCTCCTCGCGGGCGAGCTCGGCATCCCCGCGCGTGTGGTGATGGGCTTCTACCCCGATCGCGACAGGGTGGGCGATCCCGTCTACCGGGCGACGGGCGACACCCTGCACGCGTGGGTGGAGGTGGCGTTCCGGGGCGTCGGATGGGTCTCGTTCGACCCCACGCCCCCGAAGGACCGCGTCCCCACCGACCAGACGACGAAGCCGCGTACGGAGCCGAAGCCGCAGGTGCTGCAGCCGCCGCCGCCGGACCAGCAGCCCGCCGACGACCCGCCGACCGTCCCCGCCGACCGCGGCTCGAAGGACGACAAGGGAGCCGATCTGAGCGTCCTGTTCGGCATCCTCGGCGCGACGGGTGTCGGCATCCTCATCCTCGGGATCCTCGCGGCGCCGTTCATCGCGATCGGCATTCTCAAGGCGACGCGCCGCCGCCGTCGTCGCGAGGCGGAGCGTCCCGTCGACCGCATCAGCGGCGGATGGGATGAGCTCGTCGACCGGGCCGTCGACTTCGGCACCCCGGTGCGCGGGGGCGCGACCCGGGCGGAGGACGCGGCGGCCGTGGGCACCGCGTTCGCGGAGCCGCGGGTGGCGACGCTCGCCCGGCGTGCGGACGCCGAGGTGTTCGGCCCGGCCGACCCGACCCCGGACGACGTCGACGAGTTCTGGCGTCAGGTCGATGACATCGTGGGCGACATGGGGCGCGACGCGAGCGCGTTCGGCCGTCTCCGCGCCCGGTTCGCGCTGCGCTCGCTCGTCGCCGGGACCCGGTTCGAGGAGTGGCTGCCGCGGCGCCGTCCCGCTCTCCCGCGGCCGGGTCGCGACGTCGGGCAGAATGACACGGTGACCGAGGGAGCGACGACGCCGCCGTCGAGGACATCCGGTGAGGACGCGGGGCGGCAGGGCGGCCGAGCCGCCCGTCGACGGAGCGGAGGGACGCCGTGAGCGCCGTCCAGAGCGGCCGCCCGGGGGTGCCGGCGGCGATCGGCCGGCGCGTCGGCGCCTACGTCATCGACGGCGCGATCGGATGCGGCGTGGTGGCGGTGCTCGGCGGCGTGGGCGCCGCGGTGCTGCAGGCGGTGCTGCGGCCCGGTGACGAGCGGGCTCTCGCGCTCCTCATCCTGTGGGTCAACCTCGTCGTCCTCCTCGCGGGCCTCGCGTGGAGTCTCGTCTACACCGCGATGCAGGGCGGTCGGGGCTCGCTGGGGCAGCGCGCCCTCGGTCTGCGGCTGGCCGACCAGGCCGACGGCGGCGCGATCGGCTTCTGGCGCGCACTCCTGCGGAACGTCGTGTGGGGCCTCGCGTGCTCGATCGTGGTCGGATACTTCACGCCCCTGTTCGACGGGAGCGGACGCCGTCAGGGGTGGCACGATCTGGTCGCGCGCGCGGTCGTGATCGACGCCAGAGCGACGGATGCCGCGACCGCCGTCCCCGCCCCGCCGCGCCCGGCGACGGCGAACCCGTACCTTCCGCCGCCGGCCGGGGCGGTGGCATCCGCTCCGCCGCTCCCGGCTGCTCCGCCGGCGAGCTTCGCCCCCGCGGGCGTCGCGCCGACCGGACCGGCGCCGACGGCTCCCGCCACGCCGGCTGCTGCCGCGTCGGCATCCGCCGCTCCCTCCGCGACCGCCGCTTCCTCCCCGGCCGCGCGCACGGGCGGACCCGTGTACGCGCCTCCTGCCTCTGTCGCACCGGCCGTGGCGATCCCGACGGGCATGATCTCGGAGGTGCCGGGGATCAGCGCCCCCGCCGCTCCCGCAGCCGCGTCCTCCCCGCCTCCCTCCTCCGTCGCCGCGACGCCGGCTGCCCCTGCCTCCGTCGCCGCGACGCCGGTCGCGCCACCCGCGCCGCCCGCGCCCCGGGTGGACGCCCCGGCACCCCCGGAGGACCTCGACGAGACCCGCGCCGCGGCATCCGTCGTCCCTCCGGTCGCTGTCCTCGTGTGGGACAACGGCACCAGGGTCGCCGTCTACGGGCGGACGCTGTTCGGCCGGAACCCGGCGCGCGAACACGACGCCACCGCGGTCGCGGTGCGCGACGAGACGCTGTCGCTGTCCAAGACGCACTTCGAGATGGGCGGCGAGGCCACCGGCGCGTGGGTGGTCGACCGGCATTCGACGAACGGCGTCGTGCTCGTGCGCGACGGCGGCCGCATCACCCTCGTCGCCGGCGAGCGGACGGCCGTGCGCACGGGGGATCGGCTCGAGTTCGGCGACCGCAGCGCGACGATCGAGGGGGTCGCATGACCGACGCAGCCGCCTCCCCCATCTCCGTGCTGTGCGGCGCCGCCACGGACCGCGGCCTCCGACGCCGGGTGAACGAGGACGCCTACGTCGCGGCGTCACCGGTCTTCCTCGTGGCGGACGGCATGGGCGGCCATCACGCCGGCGAGATCGCCAGCGCCGCCGTCATCGACGAGTTCGCGCACCTGGCGGGCCGGCCGAGCGTGTCCATCGACGAGCTGCAGGCGGCGTTCCGGCGGGCGCGGCGACGGGTCGCGACACTGCCGGAAGGCGCCGGAGCGGGCGCGGGCACCACTCTGAGCGGCGTCGCGATCGCCGACCTGGAGGGTGACGGCTACTGGCTCACGATGAACGTGGGCGACTCGCGCACCTACCGGATGAGCGGCGGGATCCTCGAGCAGATCAGCATCGACCACTCCGTCGTGCAGGAGCTCATCGACCGCGGCGAGCTGGACGCGGCCCAGGCGACGCGCGACGCGCGACGCAACGTCATCACGCGGGCGATCGGCGCGGGCAGCGACGCCGAGCCCGACTACTGGCTGATCCCCGCCGAGGAGGGCGATCGCATCCTGGTGTGCTCGGACGGGCTGTCCGGCGAGCTCACGTGGGAGCGCATCGACGCGGTCCTGCGCGAAGAGGCCCACCCGCAGGCGGCCGCGACCCGGCTGGTCCACGAGGCGATGCTGCACGGCGGCCGGGACAACATCACCGCCCTCGTCGTCGACGCGCTGAGCGTCGGCGCGGGTGACGGCCGGGGCACCGGCCGCGACACGCAGCCGGTGCATCCGGACGACGACGACGTCGACGGCGACACGCGCCCGCGCCAGCCGCACCTGACCGGGGGAGGCCGCTGATGGTCGGGATCCGCTACGCGCCGGGCTCCGCGCACCTCGTCGCTACGCGCGGCGCGGTCGTGCTCATCGACGCGCCGATCTCGACCGAGCTGCTGACGCGGATCTGGTCCGAGGTCGACGAGGGCCGCGGACTCGCGGCCGTGCTGGAGGCGCTCAGCGGCGCGTTCGGCACGTCGCTCACCTCGATCCCGCCGTTCGTGGTGGCCGTCGGCGAGGCGGACGGGGTGCGTCTCGCGGTGCGTGGCGACATCCTCGTCACGGTGGACGGTCCGGGCGGCGTCGAGAACATCACCGGCACCGGCGTGACGACGTGGTCGGAGCAGGTGGTCGCCGCCGCGCGCATGACGGTGCGCATCGGCCAGGGGCCGAGCACGTCCCCCTCCGTGGAGCTCCCGCTGCGCGACGGGGTCGTCCGCGCCGCAGCGCTCATCGCGGACTGGACGGATGCCGCCGCCCCGCGTCCGGCGTCGGAGTCCCGCGGCGTACCGTTCTCAGGATCGGCGGTCGATCCGTCCCGGCCCGTGCCCGCCGTCAGCGGGATCTCCGTGCCCTCGGATCCGCCGGTCCTGAGAACGGTACAGGGCGAGCCCGAGCCCGAGCCTGAGCCCGCCGCACCCGCACCGGGGACGGCCGCCGCGCCGGAGCCCGCCGCAGCCGCACCGGGGGCGGCCGCCGCACCCGAGCCCGCCGCACCCGAGCCCGCCGGGCCGTGGTCCCGTCGTGCGGCCCCGGCCCTCATCGACTCGTCCGCCGTGCTGACGGCGGGGTCGGCCGACACGTGGATCCCGCAGGACGCGACGCTCGCGCCCGAGCCGGACGAGGCGACGATCGACGACGTCCCCGCGTCCGCGACGACCGGGTACGACCACCTGTGGGGCGCGACCGTGGTCCGTTCGGTCGAGGACGCGGCCGTGCGCGCGGTCGACGACGACGGCGGCGGCGAGGTCGACGGCGACGAGGCGACTCCGGATGCCGCGGACCACGCCGACACCGTCGCATCGGCGCGCGAACGCGGCGACCACGACGGCGAGACCATCTCGGTCGCCCGGGCCCGCGCGCTGCGCGACGCGGCCGGCGCTGCCACGGACCTCGGCGACGCGGACTCCGTCCCGCCGCTCGCGCCGCCGCGCCCGGCCGCACCGGGGCGGCTCCTCCTCTCCACGGGACAGCTCGTGCCGCTCGACCGCACGGTCGTGATCGGGCGTCGTCCCCGCTCCACGCGGGTGACCGGCACCGACCTGCCGCACCTGATCGCGGTGGCGAGTCCGGAGCAGGACATCTCCCGCAGCCACATCGAAGTGCGGGTCGAAGGCGACAGCATCCTCGTCACCGATCTGAACACGACCAACGGCACCACGCTGCGCCGGCTCGGCACCGACCCGGTGCGGATCCACCCCGGGGAGCGGACCGTGGTCGTCCCCGGTGACGTGCTGGACCTCGGCGACGGCGTCACCGTGACGGTGGAGGGCATCGAGTGAGCGCACGCCGGGCGCCCGCGGCGCCGCCGGATCTGCCCGGCTTCACGTACGTCGACCTGCTCGGGTCCGGGGGCTTCGCCGACGTGTACCTGTACGAGCAGCACCTGCCCAAGCGGCGAGTGGCCGTGAAGGTGCTCCTCACGGACCGGATGTCGAGCGGCTCGGTATCGGAGTTCACGTCCGAGGCGAACGTCATGGCGATGCTGTCGACGCATCCGGCGATCGTCACGATCTACCAGGCCGGCGTCGCCGCCGACGGCCGCCCGTACCTCGTGATGGAGTACTGCCCGAAGCCGAACCTGCAGGTCCGGTACCGGCGCGAGCCGTTCTCGATCGCGGAGTCCCTGCGCGTCGGGGTGCAGGTGGCGGCGGCCGTGGAGACCGCGCACCGCGCGGGGGTGCTGCACCGCGACATCAAGCCGGCGAACATTCTCGTCACGGAATACAACCGTCCCGCACTCACGGACTTCGGCATCGCGTCGACGACGAGCGCGGCCGCGGAGTCCGCGGGACTGTCGATCCCGTGGTCGCCGCCGGAGTCCTTCGCCGACGCTCCGCGCAGCGACCCGCGGTCGGACGTGTGGGCCCTCGGGGCGACCGTGTACACGCTGCTCGCGGGCCGCTCGCCGTTCGAGCTGCAGGGGCAGCGCAACTCGGCGGCGGATCTGATCCAGCGGATCGAGACCTCGCCCCTCCCGCCGCTCGGGCGGCCGGATGCGCCGGTGTCGCTCTCGCGGGCGCTCGAGCGCGCGATGGCGAAGAACGCGGCCGACCGCTACCCGACCGCGCTCGACCTCGCCCGGGCGTTCCAGAAGGTGCAGATCGAGCTGGCGCACGCCGTGACGCCGATCGACATCCTCGACGACGGCGTCCCGGACGACATCGTGGAGGACGAGGACGACGGCCTCACGCGCGTCCGCGGGGTCGTCAGCATCGACCCCGAGACCGCGCCCGCCGCGGGGCTCACCCGTCCGGCCGGCTCGCCCCTCCCGCCGGCAGGTGCGGCGCCCGCCGCCCCCGCGCCGATGCCCACGTTCGACCTGCCGGCCGACACCGTCCGGCGCGGCACGACCGCATCCCCGGCCGCGACCCCGGCTGCGGCATCCGCCCTCGTCGCGGGACCGAGCTTCCTCTCTCCCGACGTCGACGAGACGATGGCCCGGATCCCCGACGCCGCCCCCGCCCCGGAGCCGGATGCCCCGGCGGCGCCGCCGTCGCGCCGCGGGATGTGGGCGGCGATCGGCGCGGGCGCGTTCCTCGTGCTCGTGGCGGTCGTGGTGGCGGTCACGGTGCCGGCGATGCTGTCCGGCGGCGCCGACCCGACACCGTCGTCGTCGACGGTGGTGAAGCCCGTCGACCCGATCCCGGTCGAGGTGGGCGCTCCGTCGAAGCCGACGGGCACGAAGAAGGGGGGCGAGATCGTGTGGACGTGGAAGGACACCGACAAGCAGGAGGGCGACACGTTCCTGTGGCGTGACGTCACACGCGCCGACCAGCCGGGTGCCACCCGGCGCGTGGCGCAGCCGACGGTCACCACCTCGGGCGCGACGACGTGCATCGAGGTCATCACGCGTCGCACGGACGGCACCACGTCCGCTCCCGTGACGGGATGCACGTCGTGACGGCCGCATCCACCGCGGGATCGGACGAGCTCACCGTCGAGTTCGCCGGCGAGCTGTTCCCCGTCACCCCGGGCGAGCCGTTCACCGTCGGGCGCGAAGGCGACCTCGCGATCGAGGACAACCTCTTCCTGCACCGCCACTTCCTCACGATCGAGAACATCGACGGCCTGTGGCTGCTCTCCAATGTCGGCTCCCGCCTCGCGGCGACGGTGACCGACTCGGGTGGGCGCGTGCAGGCGTGGCTCGCGCCCGGTGCGCGGCTGCCGCTCGTGTTCGAGACGACCACGGTCATCTTCAGCGCGGGGCCGACGACCTACGAGATCGTGGTCCACGCCGCCGAGCCGACGTTCCGCGAGACCGAGCGCTTCGACGACCCGGTGGGCCAGAGCACCATCGGCGACGTGCCGCTCACGCTCAGCCAGCGCCTGATGATCCTGGCGCTCGCCGAGCCGGTCCTCCGCCGGGAGGGGAGCGGCATGAGCGAGCTGCCGACGTCGGCGCAGGCCGCCGAGCGGCTGGGCTGGACCATCACGCGCTTCAACCGCAAGCTCGACAACGTGTGCGACAAGCTCGACCGCATCGGGGTGCCCGGGATGCGCGGCGGGGTGCGCGCGTACGCCACGAACCGGCGCGTGCGGCTCGTCGAGCACGCCATCGCCGCGAGGCTCGTCACGCGCGACGACCTGCCGCTGCTCGACTCGGAGGCCGCGTCCGAGGCCGCCGCCGGAAGGGACGACGCGTGAAGCTCAAGGTGACCCTCCAGCGCGCCGGCGGCCCGGTCGACCTCGAGGTGACGGCCGACGGCACGTCCACGGTGGGCGACATCGCCCGCACGCTGGTCGTCGCCGACCCCACGGGCACCGTCGACGAACCGGGCCGCGTGACGCTCGTCGCGCACGAGTCCGGCGGCCCCCGCGCCCTCGACCCTGACCGCGCCGTCGGCGAGTCCGGCATCCGCTCGGGCACGACGGTGCAGATCGCGGCGGCGCCGGAGTACGTCGCCGACGAAGCACCCGCGGCAATGCTGCGCATCCTGTCCGGGCCGCTCGCCGGGACGGAGCGGCCGCTGCGCTCCGGGTCGAACGTGATCGGACGCGACCCGTCGGCCGATGTCGTCCTCGACGACGCGCTCGTGTCGAAGCGCCACGCCCGCATCAACGTCGACGCGGAGGTCGAGATCATCGACCTCAACTCCGCGAACGGCATCATCGTGGGCGGCGAGCAGATCGCCCGGACGCCGCTGGCCCCCGGCGATGTGGTGGTGCTCGGGGCGACCGAGGTGGCCGTCATCCCCCTCACCCGTCCGGGCATCGCGCACGCCGCGACCTCGACGGTCGAGGTGGTGCGCTCGCCGCGCGTCGTGCCGCGGTTCGAGAAGCCCGAGTTCCTCGCGCCGAAGCCCCCGCGGGAGATGCCGCGCTCGCGGCCGCCGGTGCTCGCGCTCCTCGCCCCGCTCGCCCTGGGCCTGGTGCTGTTGTTCCTCAAGCAGCCGCTCTTCGCGGTCATCTTCATCGCGCTGAGTCCGCTCCTCATGCTCGCCGCGTGGCTGGACCAGCGCCTCGCCGCGCGCGCCGAGCACAAGAGGGCCGTCGCGCAGTTCGACGCCGGCATGGCGCAGTTCGAGCAGATGATGCTCGCCGCGCAGGCGGAGGAGCGCGAGGTGCGCAGCCGTGAGGTGCCGGCGCTCGCCGACGCGCTCTCGTCGCTGTCGTCGTGGGGCGAGCTGACCTGGACGCATCGGCCGGAGCATCCCTGGTTCCTCACCGCCCGCCTCGGCACCGGGCGGCAGCCGTCGCGCGCGAAGATCGCCATCAACGGCACCGACGAGACCGAGCCGGAGTACTCCGCACGGCTGTTCGAGGTGCGCGACCGCTTCTCCGTCATCGACGACGTCCCGGTCGTGGCCGACCTCCGCGAGGCGGGGAGCATCGGCATCGCCGGCGCGCGCGGGCAGTCGGATGCCGCGGCCCGCGCCCTCCTCATGCAGCTCGTCGCCATGCACTCCCCCGCGGAGCTGGTCGTGACCGCCTTCGCCTCGCCCGCGACCCGACCCGCGTGGTCGTGGCTGGAGTGGCTTCCCCACACGAGCTCGCCGCACAGCCCGCTCGAGGGCGCCCACCTCTCCGCCAACGCCGGCGCCGCGGTGTCGCTCCTGTCGCGCCTCGAGGGGCTCGTCGACGACCGGTCCGGCGACGCGCGCGAGGCGCTCCGCGGCCCGGTCGAGAGCGGCAAGGCCCCCGAGCCGGCGCGGCCGCGGGTCCCCGTCGTGATCGTGCTCGTCGAGGACGACGCGCCCGTGGACCGCGGACGGATGACGCGGCTCGCCGAACGCGGTCCGGACGTCGGCGTCCATCTGGTGTGGGTGGCCTCGCGGACCGGCGCGCTGCCGGCGGCATGCCGCACGTTCCTCGACGTCGAGGCGGCGGCGGAGGGCACGGCGGCCGGGATCGTGCGACGCGGCTTGACCGTGACGCCCGTGCGGGTGGAGCTCCTCGACGAGGGGTCGGCCACGGCGTGGGCGCGGGTGCTGGCGCCGACGGTGGATGCGGGAACGCCGATCGAGGACGAGTCGGACCTCCCCCGTTCGGTGTCGTACATCGACCTCTCGGGCGACGATCTCGGCGCCGAGCCTGCCGCCGTGATCGACCGCTGGCGGGAGAACGACTCGATCACGCCCCGCGACGGCCGGGTGCCGCAGCGCCGGGCGAAGGAGGGGAGCCTGCGCGCCCTGGTCGGCTACGCCGGCGCGGGTCCGCTCCACCTCGACCTGCGCGCGCAGGGCCCGCACGCGCTCGTGGGCGGCACCACCGGTGCGGGCAAGTCCGAGTTCCTGCAGTCGTGGGTGCTCGGCATGGCGGCCGCGCACAGTCCGGACCGGGTCACGTTCCTGTTCGTCGACTACAAGGGCGGCTCGGCGTTCGCCGACTGCGTCGATCTGCCGCACACCGTGGGGCTCGTCACCGACCTGTCGCCGCACCTCGTGCGCCGCGCGCTCACGTCGCTGCGCGCCGAGCTGCGCTACCGCGAGCACCTCCTCAACCGCAAGAAGGCGAAGGACCTCGTCTCGCTCGAGCGCACCGGCGATCCCGAGACGCCGCCGAGCCTCATCATCGTGGTCGACGAGTTCGCGGCCCTCGTGCAGGAGGTGCCCGAGTTCGTGGACGGCGTCGTCGACGTGGCCCAGCGCGGACGGTCGCTCGGCCTCCACCTGATCCTCGCGACGCAGCGGCCGGCGGGCGTCATCCGCGACAACCTGCGCGCCAACACGAACCTGCGCGTCGCACTGCGGATGGCGGACGCCGACGACTCGACCGACATCCTGGGCGTGCCGATGGCCGCCCACTTCGATCCCTCGATCCCCGGTCGCGGGGCGGCCAAGACCGGACCGGGGCGGATCGCCTCGTTCCAGACGGGTTACGTCGGCGGCTGGTCGACGGGCGACAAGCCGCGCCCGCAGATCGACGTGCACGAGCTCGACTTCGGCGCCGGCATCGAGTGGGAGGCGCCCAAGGAGGAGGTCGTCGCCCTCAGCGACCCCGGCCCGACCGACATCGCCCGCATCGTGCGCTCGGTGCGCACCGCGGCATCCGAGCTCGCCATCCCCGCTCCCCGCAGGCCGTGGCTCGACGAGCTGGCGGCGGCCTACGACCTGGCACGCCTGCCGAGCCCGCGCACGGACGAGCGCCTGCTCCTCGGCGTCGTCGACGACCCCCGCTCGCAGTCGCAGCCCACCGCCTTCTACGAGCCGGACCGCGACGGCAACGTCGCCCTCTTCGGCACCGGCGGCTCGGGCAAGAGCACAGCGCTGCGCACCATCGCGATCTCCGCGGCGATCACGCCGCGCGGGGGTCCCGTCCAGGTGTACGGCCTCGATTTCGGCGCCGGCGGGCTGCGGATGCTGGAGGATCTGCCGCACGTCGGAGCCATCGTCTCGGGCGACGACGACGAGCGCGTGACACGCCTCCTCCGGATGCTGCGCGACATCGTCGACGAGCGCTCGGTGCGCTACGGCGAGATGCGCGCCGGCACGATCGCGGAATACCGCCGCCTCGCCGCGCGGCCCGACGAGCCCCGGATCATCGTGCTCATCGACGGCCTCGGCGCGTTCCGTGAGGCGTACGAGTTCTCGGGCGCCAACTCCGCCTGGTTCACCGTGTTCTCGCAGATCGCGGTGGACGGACGCCAGGTCGGCGTGCACTTCGTGTTCACCGGCGACCGGCCGAACGCCCTGCCGCCGTCGATCGCCTCGACCGTGCAGAAGCGCATCGTGCTGCGGCTGGCCACCGACGACGACTACCTGCTCCTCGGTGTACCCAAGGACGTGCTGGATGCGTCGTCGCCCGCGGGCCGCGGGATGATCGACGGCGAGGAGATCCAGTTCGCCGTCCTCGGCGGGAGCGCCAACATGGCGGTGCAGTCCCGCGAGGTCGAGCGGCTCGGCGAGGCCATGCGGCGTCAGGGTGTCGCCGAGGCGCCCGGGGTCGGCAAGCTCGCCGACGCCGTCCCCCTGGGTGGACTGCCCGCGCGCACGGCGGCGGGCGACGTGGTCATCGGCCTCGCCGACCTCGACCTCGGACCGATCGGCATCGAGCCGGTCGGCGCGTTCATGCTCACCGGGCCGCAGGGGAGCGGGCGAACCACCGCCCTCGCGACGATCGCGGCCGCGCTGGACCGCGCGCGGCCGCAGTCCGTCCGCATCCATCTCTCCCCGCGTCGCACGGCGCTCGCCCTCGCGTCCGACCCGTCGCTGTTCGCCGCGGATGCCGCAGCCGCCGCCGCGCTCGCCGAGTCGCTCGCCGATGCGGTCGAGGGTGGTCGCCTCGCGGCACCCGCTCTCCTCGTCGAGAACATCACCGAGTTCACCGGCACCGAGGCCGAGGCGCCGATCGACCGTCTCGTGCGCGCGGTGGTGCGCGCCGACGGCCTCGCCGTGGGCGAGGCGGAGGGGTCGACCTGGGGCCAGGCGTGGACGCTCGCCCAGCCCTTCAAGGCGGCCCGCCGCGGACTCCTGCTCGCCCCCAGCGACGTCGACGGCGACACGCTCTTCGGCGTCTCCCTGGGTCGCATCCGCCGCGCCGACTTCCCGGCCGGCCGCGGTTTCCTCATCCAGCAGGGCCGCGCCCGCCGACTGCAGGTCGCCCTGCCGGGGACGGAGTCATGACGCGGCGAACGACCGCGACGCGGGGTGGGGATTTGTCCCCATCGACGTCGTCGCCCTCGGCGCAATAGCGTCGAGGTACACCGAGGGACACGCCCTCAGGGACTTTCGGGGGAACCGGGATCCCAACCGACGAGAAGGAGTCATCATGGCCGTTTGGGGTCTTGACGTTCAGCAGGTCCGCCAGCTTTCCACGCAGCTCAACAGCAAGGCGAGCGAGATCCAGTCCATCCTGACGCAGCTCACCAGCAAGCTGAACAGCACCCAGTGGACCGGTCCGGACGCCGAGCAGTTCCGCAACGAATGGGCCGGCGAGCACACCGCCTCGCTGAAGAAGGTCATCCAGGCGCTGCAGGACGCGTCGCAGAAGGCGTCGTCGAACGCCGCCGCGCAGGAGTCCACGTCCAGCTCGCTCTGAGCGACGGACATCAGGGCGGCCCCGGTGAGGGGCCGCCCTCCTTCTACCGATCGGGGGTGACATGGCCGTCTACGGGGCAGACGTCGACGAGCTGCGGGGCGCAGCGACCGACTTCGAGCGCGCTGCGGACCGACTCGACCACGTCTCGACCGCGCTCGGCGGTGAGCTGGCGCGCGCGCCGTGGGAGGGGGCGGACGCGGAGCGCTTCCGCTCGAACTGGAGCACGGACCACTCGCGCCGGATCGCGGATGCGAGCACGCGCCTGAGGGATGCGGCGCGGGCGCTGCGTGCGAACGCCGACGACCAGGAGCGGACGAGCACCGTCGACGGTGGCCCTGGTGGCCCTGGTGGCCCCGGTGGCCCCGGCGTCCCTGGCGGCCCGACGGTCCCGGGCGTGCCCGGCGTTCCGGGCGGCGGCGAGCCGGGTGGGGACCCGGCGGGCGAGGGCGACGGCGACGGGTTCGACTGGCGCGACACCAACAAGCCGCAGGAGATCTGGCGGTGGGGACCGTCGAAGCAGTTCGAGAACGACTGGGACGTCGCCGGCGGCACGGTGCACCGCGAGGGCGACTACGGCGTGGGCGCCAAGGCGACGCTCAGCCATGACTACGACTTCTCCGGCAACGGCTCCTGGTCGTCATCGGAGTCGCACGGCAGCGAACAGACATGGGGCACGTCGCAGAGCGACCTGCCCCGCTTCCACGAGGGCATCAACGCGGAGGCGACGGCGGGGGCGTACGCGGAGGACGGCGTCCAGTACCAGAACGGGATGATCGGCGCCGACGCCGGGTACGACGCGTTCGTCGGCGGCCGGGCCGAGGCGGGCGGCGGGATCTTCGCCGGTCCGGACGGCTTCGGCGCCGGCGGGAACGCGGGGGCGTTCGTCGGCGGCGAGGTCAACGGCCACGTCGGCGCGGACCTCGGAGGCGTCGGCGGGCAGATGGAGGCCGGTGTCCGGTACGGCGTGGGCGCCGACGCGAGCGCGCACGCGACGATGGACTGGCAGCGCGGCATCCACCTCGACGCGAGCGTGGGGGTGTCGCTGGGTCTCGGCTTCAAGATCCACCCGTCGATCGACATCAATCCGTCCGAGATCGCGCACAACATCCTGCATCCGAGCTGGCCGTTCTGACGGACGGCACCGAGAGAAATGTGAGAGCCATGACCGAGGCATCCTTCCCGAGCGCCGCGTTCCCCGACTTCCCCGCCGTGACGATCGAGCACCCGGCGGAGTGGTCGGCGCGGCCGGTGCCCGGCGCGCTGCTCGCGGTGATCGACGAGCGCGACGCGGCGACGTTCTCCCCCAACGTGATCGTCGGTGTCACGCGGGTGGGTGCCGACCACACGCTCGCGGACGAGGTCGCGGCCGTCGCGGACTACGTCACCCGGCTGCCCGAGGTGGCGACGGTCGACAACGCGCCGGTCGACTTCGGCGGACGGACGTGGGGCGTCGCGGAGTTCGCCTATCGTGCCGAGGGGGCGGGGTCGGTCGTGCAGGTCATCGCGGTCACCGTCGTCCCGACCGGGGAGGCTGCCGACGTCGTCCGCATCACCGGCACCGCCAGCGCCGACGACTACGAGACGTCGCTCCCCGTCATCCGGGGCATCGTCGCGAGCGCCCGCGTCACCGCGCGCTGACGGCGACGTCGTGTCGGGGGGCATGTACGGAGCGGATGTCGCACAGCTGCGCGACACCGCCGCCGAGCTGCGTCGCAGCGCCGAGCGCCTGACGTCGTCGCGGACGGAGCTGTCCGCGACGCTCGCGGCGAGCCCCTGGAGCGGGCCGGATGCCGAGCGGTTCCGCGGGGAGTGGCAGGGCGCGCTCTCCCGCATCCTCCAGGATGCCGGCGCGCGCCTGGCCGCCGCCGCGGACGCGCTCGAACGCAACGCCGCAGACCAGGAGGCCACCAGCGCCGCGGGAGGCGGTGCGACGGCCGGGGCGGGCACCGCGAGCGGACCGTACGGCGGCTCCCCCGACCATCCGCCCGCGGGGGCGTCCGCCCAGGACGTCACGCGCTGGTGGGACTCCCTCACCCCCGCGCAGCAGCGCGAGCTCCTCGCGGAGCATCCCGATCGGCTCGGCACCCTCGACGGGATCCCGGCCGCCGTCCGCGACCAGGCGAACCGCGCCTGGCTCACGCACGAGCTCGATCGCCTCGCGGCGGAGGAGCCGCCCCGGACGATCCCGAACACGTCGGGCTGGGGCGTGCCGTACGGCGGCACCGTGTCGAACCCGGCGTGGGACGCGTGGCACCAGCAGGTCGCGACGCTGCAGAACGTGCAGCACATGCTCGACGCGGACCGGTCGCTGTCGCTGCTCCTGCTCGACACCCGCAGCGGTCCCGTCGAGGTCGCGCTCGCCGTGGGGGACGTCGACACCGCCGATCACGTGGGCGTGTACACGCAGGGGCTGTTCTCCAACACGGCGAACGCGGACGGCGTGCGGGATGCCGCAGCCTCGGTGACCGCGCTGAACGCGACCGCGCGCGACCTGCTCCTGCGGGACGGGCGACCCGGAGAGTCGTCTGCGATGATCATGTGGATGGGATACGACGCACCGCAGAACGTCGTCGACGTCCTGAGCGACGCGCAGGCAAAGACGGGCGCCGATCGGCTCGCGTCGTTCGCCGACGGCATCCGCGCGACCAATCCGGGGACGCACCTCACCGGCCTCGGCCACTCGTACGGATCGCTCGTGACCGGGCTGGCGGCGAGCGAGACCACCGCGTTCGATTCCGTCGCGGTGTTCGGCTCGCCCGGGATCGACGCCGACGGGCTCGCGGCGGTGCACGTCGACGACGGGCAGTTCTACGTCCTGCAGAACCCGGGCGATCCCGTCGCGGCATCCGGCTGGTTCGGCACGAAGCCGAGCGACCTCCCCGGCGCCCAGGTGCTCAGCACCGCGCCGAGTGCGGGTCTGTCGGGTGCGACCGGCCCGTCCGGATGGCTGCCGGTCGTGGGGATGGTGTCGCCGATCGGCGGCCTCGTCATGGCGGGCGACTACGCCCTCGGCCAGCACACCGACTACCTCGTGGAGAAGAGCACGAGCCAGAACAACCTCGCCGCGGTCGTCGTGGGCGCGCGTGACAGGATGATCCGATGACCCGATCCGTCCGTCGCCTCGCGGCGATCGCCCTGGGCGGGATCGCGGTGGCGGTCTCGCTGACCGCGTGCCAGCAAGGGAGCACCGACATGTCCCATCGTCCGCCCATCCACGAGGTCGTCGACCGTTACGACGCCACCGTGTCGGAGCTGCGCGACGTCGTGAGCGCCGCGTACCCCGATGCGAGCTGGACGGAGGACGGCGCGCCGTCGCAGGCCGCGGGGAAGACCGACGGCACCGTCGTCGTGACGTCGTCGATCTGGTACGCCGAGGTCCCGCTGGCCGACGACGAGCCCGCGCGCGATCGACTGCTGAAGAAGGCCGACGAGGTCGTCCGGTCCCACGGCTTCGCCGCGTTCTCGGTCGTGCAGGCCGTCCCCGGCGACTTCTCGTACGTGACCGGCGACACGTGGGGCGGCGAGCTCCACTTCTCCGGCGGCAAGAGCGTGACGATCCGGTACACGACGGGGGAGCACCCCGCGCACTGACGCGGATGCCGGTCAGCGGCCGGCGTCGTACAGGTGGCGTCCGCTGTGGCTGAGCACCTTGACCACGACACCGCGGCGGTGCAGCTCGTTCACCGTGCGCGTCTCCTCGTCGATGTCGCGCCCGAGCGCGTGCACGCTCGCGACGACGAGCACGTCGCCCTGCTGCAACGTCCCGAACAACCGGAAGAGGCGCACCTCCCACGACTCGAGCGTCTCGGGCGCGGGGTGTCGGAAGCCCTCGATGGGTACCCCGAAGCGCGTGAGATCCTCCCGCTGCTGCGTGATGGGCGGCATGTCGTCGCGCGCGACGACGAGCCCCACCAGCCGCGAGCCGGCGGGACGCGCCTGCCACCAGTCGCGGTCCTGCTGCAGCTCCACGAAGCACTTGGGGCACTCCGCGGCGGCGTGCGGCAGATGGACGGGGCTCGTCACCGCGGCGTCGACGCCCCCCGTGGGGGCGGACCCGGCCGCCGCGCCCGGGCGCCGGGTCGCGGCATCCGCCGTGGTCTCGGTCATCGGGGCTCCTCGCGTCGCGGTGCTACCCGCCCATTCTCTCCCCTCGGCGGCGGATGGCGCACCCGCTGTGAGGGGCACCGGCATCAGTCGTCGAGGCGCAGCTCGAGGCTGAGCTGGTCCGCATCGAGTTCGGCGAGCGCGTGGCGGAGCGCCGCCGTGCTGAAGCTGCCGTCGTGGCCCAGCTCGTCCAGCCGCGTCCGCATCGCCTCGATCGCGATGAGCCGCAGCTGCACCATCTCGTGCGCGAGCGCCGTCTGATCGTCGTCCGGTGCGCGGGACATGCGTTCGCCGACCCGCGCGACGAAGTCCTCGCTGAAGGGTGTGCCGTCGCGCTGGGTCAGCCCGCCGCCCGCCAGCACGGCGGCCGCCGCCTCGCGCAGCTGCTCGTCGAGCCGCGCCCGCTCCTCGCTCGAGACCGCCTCGGCGCCGCTGCCGCGCAGCCCGAGCGCACGCACCACCCACGGCAGGGTGAAGCCCTGCAGCATCAGGCTGAAGAAGGCGACGAGGAAGGCGACGAAGACCAGGAGCGCGCGCTGCGTCACGTTCGGGTCGTCGCGGGGGAGCGTCTGGGCGGCGGCGAGGGTGACGACGCCGCGCATCCCCGCCCACACGATGATGGTGCCGTGCCGCCACCCGAGCGGCGACGCCTGGTAGTAGTCGATGTCGGTGAGGAGGCGGCTCACCCGCCGGCGGACGGAGGCGAAGCGGCGCTCGCGGCCGACGGGGTCGGTCGGGAAGCCGCGCCGCTGCGGGATCTCCACCTCTCCCGCCTGCATCTGATCGATGCGCGCGGTGAAGCCTTCGAGACGTTCGCGGTCGTATCTCCGCGCCCGCCGGCTCTGCGTCCAGACGAGGCCGGTGACGTAGACGGCACGGATCGCGAGGATGATCCCGAGCGCCGACAGTGCGAGCCACGCCGGGTGCCAGAGGTTGTCCGTGTCGGCGTTCGTCGCGACGATGTCCCTCAGCTCCAGGCCCATGACCAGGAACACGGCGCCCTCGAGGACGAGCTCGATCGTCCGCCAGTTCATCGTGTCCGACAGGCGCTGCTCCGGGGTGAGGCGCCGGGGCGCGCCCTGGCCGGTCACGATGCCGGCCACGACCGCCGCGACGAGACCCGAGCCGCCGAAGTGCTCGGTGGGGAGGTAGGCGAGGAAGGGCACCGCGATGCTGATGGCGGTGTTCGCGGCCGAGCTCCCCACCCAGGAGCGCAGCCGCAGCGCGAGCCAGCCGACGATCGCGCCGATGACGACGGCGATGAGCACGCCCCACGCGAACGCGCCGATCGCGTTGCCGAACGCGAAGCTGCTCGCGAGGGCGACCGTCGCGGTGCGGAGGATCACGAGCGCGGTCGCGTCGTTGAGGAGGCTCTCGCCCTCGAGCATCGTCACGACCCGGGGCGAGATCCCGAGCCGTTTCACGATCGACGTCGCGACCGCGTCGGTCGGGCTGAGGATGGCGCCGAGCGCGACCCCGAGGGCGAGTCCGACGGACGGGATCACCATCCAGAAGAACAGGCCGAGCACGAGCGAGCTGATCACCACGAGCAGCACCGACAGCCCGGCGATCGGGCCGAAGTCGCGGCGGAACTCGATCGCGGGCAGCTGCACCGCGGCGGAGTAGAGCAGCGGCGGCAGGACCCCGATCAGGATGATCTCCGGATCGATGCGGACCTCGATCCGCGTGATCAGGGCGAAGGCGATGCCGAGCCCCACCAGCAGCAGCGGTCCCGCGACCCCCAGGCGCTGTCCGAGGACCGTGACCACGGCGATCGCGATGATCGCGACCACCCCGACGAGGAGGGCCAGGAGCAGGGAGTCGGTCGCGATCGTCACGGCGTGAGGAGCCCCAGTCCGATCACGGCGTCGCGTTCCGCCACGAGCTCCGCCACGGAGGCGTCGACGCGTGCGCGGGCGCGGGCATCGAGGGAGAGGCCTTCGACCACCCGGTAGCCGGAGCCGTCGATGGTCACGGGGAACGACGAGACGAGCCCCTCCGGGACGCCGTACTCGCCGTGCGACACCACCGCGGCCGACGTCCAGCCGTCCGCGGCATCCCGTCCGAGCACCCCGTCCCGCACGTGGTCGATGGCGGCGTTGGCGGCGGACGCCACCGACGACGATCCGCGCACCTCGATGATCTCGGCCCCGCGACGGGCCACGCGCGGCACGAACTCGTCGTCCAGCCACGCCGCGGCCTCGTCATGGCCGCCGAGGCGCTCGGCGAGAGCCGCCGTCAGCGACGTGCCGTCGAGCGTCGCGTGCGACACGTCCGGGAACTGCGTCGCGGAGTGGTTCCCCCAGATCGTCACATCGCGGATGCTGGCCGCCGACGTGTCGAACGTCGCTGCGAGCTGCCCCACGGCACGGTTGTGGTCCAGCCGCGTGAGCGCGGTGAACCGCTCGTCGGGGACGTCCGGGGCGGCCGCGCGCGCGATGAGCGCGTTCGTGTTGGCGGGGTTGCCGACCACCACCACCCGCACGTCGGCGGCGGCGTGCGCGGCGATCGCCGCGCCCTGCGGGCCGAAGATCCCGGCGTTCGCGGCCAGGAGGTCGGCGCGCTCCATGCCGGGTCCCCGCGGACGTGCGCCCACGAGCAGCGCCACGTTGCAGCCGTCGAACGCCACCTCCGGATGCTCGGTGACCTCGACGTCGCGCAGCAGCGGGAAGGCGCAGTCCTGCAGCTCCAGGGCGGCGCCCTCGGCGGCGCGCACGCCCTGCGGGATCTCGAGCAGACGCAGGCGCACGGGCCGGTCGGGTCCCAGCATCCCTCCCGCCGCGATGCGGAACAGCAGGGCGTATCCGATCTGGCCGCCGGCGCCGGTGATCGTCACAGTGGTCGGTGTGGGCGTCATGCCCAGAGCCTATTGCGCGTCCCGCCCGCGTCCCACCCCGGCCCGGTGAACGGCGCTCGGGTGCTCGCCCCGTTCGAAAACACGGATCGCGCGCGCGACACCCCGCCCTGGACGCTGCGCCTACGGCGCGGCGCCCCCGCCGATCCGAGTTCTCGCACCGACCCTCGCCCCCGTGGATCGGGGCGGTGCTCGTCCCACCCCGGCCCGGTGACGGGCGGCCGGGCGCGACCCGCGGTACGGTGATGCGCATGACGTTCAACGACGATGCGAACGTCGGAGGGAGCAAGGCCCGCCGTCGCGGAGCCGGGGTGGCGATCGCCGGCGGCGGTGTCGTGGGTGTCGGCGCCCTCGCCGTGCTGCTGCTCAACCTGCTCACCGGCGGGGACTTCTCCGCACTGCTCGGGGGGTCGGATGCCTCGGGCCAGGGCGACCCGATCCCGGCCTGCACCACCGGCGCCCAGGCGAACGCCGACGACACGTGCCGTCTGTCCGCGGCATCCGTCGTGATCGACCAGTTCTGGGCGGACCGCGTCGACGGCTACGTGCGGCCGGGCCTGACCATCGTCGACGGCTCCACGAGCTCGCCCTGCGGCACGGCCTCGAACCAGACCGGCCCGTTCTACTGCCCTTCGGACGAGACGGTCTACATCGATCCCACCTTCTTCGCCCTCCTCCGCGACCGGTTCGGCGCGTCCGGCGGCGAGCTGGCGCAGATGTACGTGCTCGCGCACGAGTACGGTCACCACGTGCAGAACATCACCGGCGCCATGGAGAGGCATCCTGCCGACGGCACGGGCGCGACGAGCAACGGCGTCCGCACCGAGCTCCAGGCGGACTGCTACGCGGGCGCCTGGATCGCGAACGCCGCGCAGCAGACGGACCCGAACGGCGTGCACTACCTCAAGACCCCGACCCAGGCGCAGATCCGCGACGCGCTCAACGCCGCGGCATCCGTCGGCGACGACCATATCCAGCAGGAGGCCGGCGTGGGCGTGAATCCGGAGAGCTGGACGCACGGCTCCAGCGCCCAGCGCGAGCGCTGGTTCGAGAACGGATACGACGGCGGCGTCGTCGCATGCGACACGTTCGCCGTCGCGGGGAGCAGTCTATGAGGGGACCGGAGCACCTGGAGGGGATCCTGTACCCCGCCATCGAGCCGTACGAGACGGGCATGCTCCTCGTCGGCGACGGCAACCGCGTCTACTGGGAGCAGAGCGGCAACCCCGACGGCAAGCCCGTCGTGTTCCTCCACGGCGGCCCCGGCGGCGGCACGGCGCCGTGGCACCGGCGGTTCTTCGACCCGGAGCGGTACCGGATCGTGCTCCTCGACCAGCGCGGGTGCGGACGCAGCACCCCGCACGCGAGCGACCCCGCCGCAGACCTGCGGCACAACACCACGTGGCACCTGGTCGCCGACCTCGAGCTGCTGCGCAAGAACCTCGGCATCGAGACGTGGCAGGTGTTCGGCGGATCCTGGGGCAGCGCGCTCGCGCTCGCCTATGCCCAGACGCATCCCGACGCGGTGACCGAACTGGTGCTGCGGGGCATCTTCACCCTCCGCCGGCACGAGCTGGAGTGGTTCTACGAGGGCGGTGCATCCGCGATCTTCCCCGACCTGTGGGAGGACTTCCTGGGGCACATCCCGGTGCTCGAACGCAGCCGGATGATCGAGGCGTACCACCGGCGTCTGTTCGACCCCGACCCGGCCGTGCACGTGCCCGCCGCGCAGGCCTGGACGCGGTGGGAGGCGTCCACGCTGACCCTGTTCCCCGACCCCGGTCTCGTGGACTCCATGACGACCCCGGCCGAGGCGACGGCGTTCGCCCGCATCGAGAACCACTACTTCGTCAACGAGGGCTGGTTCCGCGAGGGGCAGCTGATCGAGGACGCCGGGGTGCTCCGCGGTATCCCGGGTGTCATCGTCCAGGGCCGCTTCGACGTGTGCACGCCGGCCATGACGGCGTGGGATCTCCACCGCGCCTGGCCCGAGGCCGAGCTCGTCATCGTGCCGGACGCCTCGCACTCCGCCTCCGAGCCGGGGATCGCGCGCGCCCTCCGCGAGGCCACCGACCGCTTCGCGGGGTAGGGGGCGGCCCGGCCGGCCGAGCAGCGCGTACCGCGGCTGCGCGGATCGGGTGTATTGCTGCGGGTGCGGGCGGCTGCGCCGGATGCCTCGCCCCGCCGCTTCCCGCGTCGCCCTTCGGGCGTCGCCCGCCAGGTCCGGCCGGTCGAGCAGCGCGTACCGCGGCTGCGCCGGATGCCTCGCCCCGCCGCTTCCCGCGTCGCCCTTCGGGCGTCGCCCGCCAGGCCCGGCCGGCGGCGGGCCGAGGCATCCGGCTCCGCCTCCGCCTCGTCCGTCCGGCCGGCGGCGGGCCGAGGCATCCGGCTCCGCCTCCGCGTCGGATCGCCGCGGGTGCGGGTCGTCCTGTGTACCCAACTCAGGAACGGCGGCTGCGCGCGAGGGCGGGGTGCCCGGAATTCCGTGGACCAGGGGCGACTGCCGACCCGCGACTCCTGAGTTGGGTACGCCTGTCACCGCGCACCCCGACCGCTTCGCGGGGTAGGGCGCGGGGGCAGCGCGCTGTGCGCGGCTGGGCGCGGCTGCGCCTCGTCCGTCCGCCCGCCAGGCCGCCCGCGGCTACCGTCCGCCCGCCAGGCCGCCCGCGGCTACCGCCCGCGGATCAGGTCGGCGGCGACCTCGCCGATCACGATGGCGGGGGCGTTCGTGTGACCGCGGATGATCCGGGGCATGACGGATGCGTCGGCCACGCGCAGTCCGTCGACACCGCGCACGCGCAGCTCCGGGTCGACGACGTATGCCGCATCCTCGCCCATCCGCGCGGTGCCGACCGGGTGGTAGAGCGTGTGCGAGTAGCGGCGGAGCGAGAGCGCGGCGCGCTCCGCCGGCGTCATCCGCTCGCCCCCGACGGGCTGCACCCAGCCGCCGGTCGTGACGGCGCGGAGCGCGGCCGTGTCGATCAGCCGCTCGCACACCGCCAGTCCGTCGAGCATGGTCTGCTCGTCGATGCCGTCCGGGTCGGAGAGGTAGCGCGGATCGATCACGGGCTTGTCGACGGGGTCGGCCGATGCGAGCCGGATCGTGCCGCGACTGCGCGGCTGGAGCAGGATCGCGCCCACCGTGATCCCCTCGGCGGGCAGCGGCACGAGCCCCTCCCCGACGTACGGCGCCGAGGCGAAGATGATCTCGATGTCGGGCAGCGCCTCGGGTGCGCCGGTGCGGTCCGCGACCTCGGTGCGGACGAAGCCGTACGCCTCGGCGACGTTGGACGTGAGCATCCCGGTGCGCCGTGTCAGGTAGCGCACCAGCTCGGCCGGACGCTCGGCACCGTAGAGCGTGCCGCCGGTCGCCTCGGGTGCGAGCCCGGCCACGAGGTGGTCCTGCAGGTTCGCGCCGACATCGGGAGCGTCGACGACGACGCGGATGCCGTGCTCGCTGAGGTGGGCGGCCGGACCGATGCCGGACAGCATGAGCAGCTGCGGCGTGTTCACCGCACCGCCGCACAGCACGACCTCGCGGCGGGCGCCCGCGTGCCTCGTGACCCCGTCGACCTCGACGTAGACGCCCGTGGCCCGCGGCGATCCCTCGCCGGTGTCGAACGTCACGCGGCGGACGAGCGCCCCCGTGACGATCCGGAGGTTCCGGCGGGACCGGGCGGGTCGCAGATAGGCGTCCGCGGTCGACGCCCGCGCGCCGCGGCGATGCGTCACCATCGTCTGGCTGAATCCCTGACCGGACGGGAGGTTGGCGGGCGTGACCGGATACCCCGCCTCGGCCGCGGCATCCAGGAAGGCGGCGGTGTGCGGCCGCGGGTCGCGCTGATGCTCGACCGGCTGGGCCCCGTCGGCGCCCTGCGTCGGATCGGCCGGATCCTGGGTGTGCTCGACGCGGCGGAAGTACGGGACGAGGGCGTCCCACGACCACCTCGACCCCGCCGCATCCGCCCACGCGTCGTAGTCCGCCGCGAACCCGCGGACCCACATCATCGCGTTGAGCGAGGACGATCCGCCGAGCGTCTTCCCGCGGGGCCAGAAGACGGTGCGGTCCTCCAACGCGGGCTGGGGGACGGTGTCGTAGTTCCAGTCGTAGGCACCGCGGAAGAGCTTCGAGAACGCCGCGGGCACGTGCAGTTCGAGCGCCCTGTCGGGGCCGCCGGCCTCGAGGAGCAGCACGGACACCGCGGGATCCTCGCTCAGGCGCGCGGCGAGCGCCGCGCCGGCCGAACCGGCGCCGACGACGATGTAGTCGGCGTCCAGGTCCCGGCTCACGACCGCATGGCCTTCGCGAGGGTCACGACCAGGCCGCCGACGCTGTGCGACATGTGCCAGCGCGTGAGACCCTCCGCGACCGGGGTGCTGGTGCGCGAATCGACGAACCATGGCGGCTTCGGCAGGACCGAGAACCGCGAGCGCCCGCCGATCGATCGGGGGAACGGGCGGAACGGTCCGCGCATGATCGACCGCTCGACGTGGTCGAGCAGCAGCGTGTTGTGCACGACGCCGATGCCGCTCGAGACGTCGTCGAGCGTCCCGCCGGGGAACGCCCCCCACGTCAAGATGGGCGTCGCGAACACGATGCCGGTCCACGTGTTGATCGCGATCCCGCCGTAGCGGAGGTCCGCGATCGCCCGCTCGAACCCCGCGCCGAGTGCGGCCTCCGTGTCGGGGTCGATCAGCACGTTCGCGCCGAGCGTGCCGACGAGGCGCGTGTTGGCGTGCGCGACCGCCGCGTCGAGGAACTCCTGCCCGTTCCCCTCCAGCTCGACGACGCCGAGCACGGGCGCGAAGTACTCCGTCGTCTCGACGGCGGTCGCGTCCTCCCCCGGGCCGACGTCGACGATCGCGCGCGTGTGGTCCGCGGTCCAGTCGGCATCGGGATAGGCGGATGCCGCAGCCGCCAGCTTCTCGTCGCTGCGGGGGTACCACACCGGCCGCTCCGGGGCGGCGGCCATGGCGGCGCGCAATGCGGTCATGAAGGCGTCGCGCTGCGGCCAGTCGCGGCTGAGGATGACGACCTGCCCCGAGATGCAGTTGTGGCCGCTGTTGTGCAGCCGCATCGTCGCGACGTGCGACGCCTGGTAGGCGATGTCGGCGTCCGTCCACACTCCGGGCACGATGATGATGGGGGAGACGCCCCCCAGCTCGGCCGTGATCGGGGACGTGAGCAGCGGGCGGTTCTCGCGCTTGCGCTCCGCGGCCTCGTCGCCGGTCCCCCATACGATCGCATCGAACGTGGTGGCCGACCCCGTGATGTGCACGTGCGTGATGTCCGGATGCTGCGTCAGTGCGGCGCCGACGTCGCCGCCGCCGCGCACGATCCGCAGGAACCCCGGCTCGATGAGCGGCGCGAGTGCCCGCTCGAAGACCGGGACGAGGGCGTCCTGGGTGGGATTGACCTTCAGGATGGATACGCGGTTCTCGGCGAGCAGCTCGTACATCACGTCGAGGACCGGGATCGAGGTGATGTTCCCGGCGCCCAGCACGAGGCCGACGGTGGCCTCGTGGGTCGGATGCCGCTGCCCCAGACCCGCGTCCGCACGCGCCGCGGGCAGCGTGGTCCCCGGCCGGAACCAGACCTCGCCGGTGAAGCCCGACAGCAGCAGCCGGTCGAGCGGCGCCGCCGGGAAGACGCGGGCGCGGAGGCGGCCGCCGGGCGCGGCATCCGTCCGCACTCCGTCGAGGGGGCTCGCGCCCTTCGCGAGCGCCCGGAGGGATGCGACATACCCGTCGATCGCGCCGAGGACGGCGTACGGGCCGGACAGCCATTCCTCCCCGCGCAGCGGATGCGCGGCATCCAGCCCCTTGGAGGTCGACGCGACGGCCACCCATTCGTCCGCCGTCTCCACGACGGTGTCGCGGACGCGTTCGAAGAGCCGGGCCCGCTGCTCGAGGGTGAGGTGCGTCCACGAGCGGGCTCCGGAACGGAGGGCGCCCACGGCGGCGTCGACGGCGCCGCGCTGCTCCTCGGTCGCCGGGGCGGCGGGACGGGGCTGAGATGTCGGAGTCACGGACGCTCTCCTTCGGGCGCGGGGAGTGCCAGTTTACGCCGAGGGATGAGACGCGGTGTCAACGGGAATGCGACCGGATCCCGCCCGCTGCGTGGCACCCCGCCTCAGCCGATGTCGTGACGGCGCAGGCGGTAACGCGCGAGCGTCGCCAGGCTCACCGCGATGAGCGCGGCGGGCACGATGCTGAACGCGACCACGATCCCGGTCACGGCCGCCGCGGGCTGCGTCACGGTCGTCCCCGCCGTCGACGAGACGTAACCCGTCACCGCGAGGATGAGCGAGAGGATGCCGGCGCCCAGCGCGAAGCCCACCGTCTCGCCCGCGGTCCACATGCCGCTGAACGCGCCGGCCCGCCCGGAACCGTTCGCCCTCTCGTCGTGCGAGATCACGTCCGGCAGCATGGCCATCGGCAGGGACTGCATGCCGGCATAGGCGACGCCTGCGATCGCCACCGGGAGGTAGACCCAGTCGCCCGGAGCCCACTGGAGACCGAGGATCGAGAGCGCCGCGAGGGCGAACAGCGCGCTCGCGACGGCGAAGCTCCGCTCCTTCCCCACCCGCCGCGCCAGCGCGCCCCACGCGGGCGCCGCGAGGATCGCCGGTGCGATGAGGGCGACGAAGAGCAGCGTCACCGCGGCCTGGGAGTGCAGCACCCACGTGGCGACGTACTGCGCCCCGGCCAGCATGAGTCCGGTCGCGAGCGCCTGCAGCAGGTAGGTGGTCAGCAGGGCGCGGAAGGGTGCGCTCCGCCGCACCGCGGCGAAGGCGGCGGCGTAGTGCGCGCGGATCGTGCCCGAGCGGGCGGGGCCGGCCGCTCCCTCACCCGCGCCCGCGCCGCCAGGGCGTCGGCGGGCGACGGTCGTCGCGACGATCATCCCGGCTCCGATGACGACGCCCGACGCGATGCCCATCACGAGGTACCCCATCGCGGGGTCGCTCAGTGCGTCCCGCAGTGCGGGTCCGCCGGCGCCGAAGAGCAGGATGGCGAACGTGAGGACGACCACCCGCCACGTCAGCAGCCGCGTGCGCTCGTCGTAGCCGGCGGTGAGCTCGGCCGGGAGGGCGATGTAGGGGACCTGGAAGAGACTGAACGCGGTCGCGGTGAGGAGGAACGCGATGAGCACCCAGATCGCCGCCGCGACCGGCCCCACCGCGGGCGGGACGGCGAACGTCAGCGCGAAGAACACGGGGAGGAGGCTCCCGCCCACGAGCATCCATCGCCGCCGGCTGCCGTGCCGTGCGAGGTCGTGATCGCTCAGCGCCCCGATGACCGGGTCGATCACGACATCCCACACCTTCGCGAGGGTGATGACCAGGCCCGCGACGATGGCCGCCACTCCGAGGGAGTCGGTCAGGTAGTAGGTCAGCACCAGGCCGGGGAGCGTGGAGAACCCGCCGGTGCCGAGCGACCCGATCGCATACCGCGCGAGCACGCCCGGTCGCACCCGGCCGGCGGATGCCGCGGCGGTGGCGGTATCGGGAGCGTCGGTGCTCATCGCGCCAGTGTAGGGGCGCCGCCCGCCTCCGTCCGCACCGCGGCCGCGACGCGCGCCATCCCGTCCGCCACCTCGGCGAAGCTCGTCGAGAGCGGCGACAGCCCGATGCGCAGGCCGCCCGGGTCCCGGTAGTCGGGGATGACGTCCTGCCGCCAGAGCGCCGCGGTCACCGCGCGCATCGCGGGATGGGAGAGCGTCACGTGCCCGCCGCGGCGCGCCGCGTCGCGCGGCGAGGCGACGGTGACGCCGAGCGGCCCGAGCCACGCGTCGGCCAACTCGACCGCGAACGCCGTCAGCGCGATCGACTTGGTCCGGATCGCGTCGATGCCGGCCCGCTCGATGAGGGCGAGGCTGTCCTCGAGGGCGAGCATCCCGACGATCGGCGGCGTCCCTGAGAGGAAGCGCCGCATCCCCCGTGCGGGCACGTAGGCGGGGCCCATCGCGAACACGTCGGCGGCGCCCATCCACCCCTGGATCGGCTGCGCCAGGCGATCCTGGTGCCGCTCGGCGACGTAGGCGAATGCCGGCGAGCCCGGACCCCCGTTGAGGTACTTGTACGTGCACCCCACCGCGAGGTCGAAACCCCACGCGTCGGCGTGGACCGGAACCGATCCGGCGGAGTGGCAGAGGTCCCATACGACGAGCGCCCCGGCGTCGTGGGCGAGGGCGGTGAGCGCGGCCGCGTCCGCCAGGTGGCCGGATCGGTAGGCGACGTGGCTGAGCAGGACGACGGCCGTCTCGGGTCCGACGGCGTCGGCCAGCGCCGCGCTCGTGACGCCCCCGGAGAGGTCGACGTCGATCCAGCGCACGCGGCCGCCGCGCTCGGCGGCGATGCCCTCCACGAGGTACCGGTCGGTCGGGAAGTTGTCCCGGTCGACGACGATCTCGACGCGGGCCGGATCTGTGGCGCGGGCGTCGTCGCAGGCCGCGCGCACGAGCTTGTACAGCAGCACCGTCGTGGAGTCGCCGATGACGGTCTGCCCGGGCGCGGCCCCGATCACCGCCCGCCCGATGCGGTCGCCGATCGCGAACGGGAGCTCCATCCACGACTCGTCCCAGCCGCGGATGAGGCGGCCGCCCCACTCCTCGCGCACGAACCGCTCGAGACGTGCTGCGGTGGACCGCAGCGGGCGGCCGAGCGAGTTGCCGTCGAAGTACACGAGCGGCGTCTCGGTGCCGGTGAACGCGCCGCGCAGCCCGGCGAGCGGGTCGCGGCGGTCGAGGTCCACGGCGACCCCGGCGATCTCCCCGACGTCAGGACTCATCGCGGATCAGCTCCTCCTCCGGAACGACGCGCGCGCCCGCGAGCCACTCGGGCACCGCGTCGGCGTCCGGCGGCGGCGGGCCGGCCACGAACGTCGCGACGCCCGCTCCGATCCGCGCGAGGGGCCAGGGGTCGGTCAGCGTCGCCAGGAGGTCGGGCCCCCGCACGCCCGCGCGATGCAGCGCGACGAGCTCCTGGACCACGATCCCGGCAGGCCGGTCGCCGTTGCCGAGGTCGGTGCCGTAGAGCACGCGCCCGCCCGCGTCGACGAAGGCCGAGAGATTCGCCCCGGCGATGCCCGCGTCGATGCCGGGGATGCTGAGCGTCGAGATCCATCGCTGCCCGGCCAGAGCGGCCCGCGCGACGAGCCCGGGGTCGAGGACCTCGGTGAACGGGGTGTGCGCCAGCGCGTCCACGCCGGCCTCGACCGCCCGCCGAGTCGTCCCCGCCCCTTCGACGTGGGCCACCACCGGCAGCCCACGGGCATGCGCCGCCGACACGACCGCATCGAGTGCGGGGTCGTCGATCACGGGGCCGCCGTCGGCGTTGAGGGAGACCTTGATGACGGATGCCCCGGCATCCGCCTGCTCGTCGACGCACGTGCGCGCACCGCCCGCGATGCCGGGTGCCGGGTCCGCGGAGGTCACGGCGCGGACGATGGCGTCCGGCGCCCACGGGCGTCCGAAGGGGTAGCCGCCGGGTGCCGTCAGGAAGGCTCCGGCGTATGCCACGTGCGGCATCCTGGCGGCGGCCCGGCGGGCGAGGAGTGCGGGGTCGCCGCCGAGATCCACGGCGCCCGCGATGCCGCCCCGGACCAGCGCGGCGGCATCGATGAGGTGGAGGTGGACGTGGTGGTCGGTGAGGGGCGGCAGCGCCACGCCGCGCTCGGCGGCGGGCCGCCGGCGACTCGGCAGGGCGCCGGGCCCGAGCAGCGCCTGCAGCGCCTCCACGTCCCGTCCCGGCATGTCAGCGGCCGATCTCGGTGCGCACGGCGTAGAGCTCGGGGAAGAAGGTGAGCTCGAGCGCGCGACGCAGGAACGGGACGCCGCTCGATCCCCCCGTTCCGGTCTTGAGCCCGATGATCCGCTCGACGGTCTTCAGATGGCGGAACCGCCAGAGCTGGAAGTTGTCCTCCAGGTCCACGAGCTCCTCGCACGTCTCGTACGCGGCCCAGTTGGCGCCGGTGTCCGCGTAGATCCCGGCCAGCACGGGCACGAGCTCCGGGGTGAACACCCACGCCCTGGTGACGTCGCGCTCGAGCACCTCGTCGGGGATCGCGTATCCCTGCCGGGCGAGCAGGCGCAGGAACTCGTCGTACAGGCTCGGCGCCTCCAGGGCAGCCTGCACGAGCGCGTGACTGGCCAGGTCCGCGGCGAACACCCGGAGCATCCCGGGATGCTTGTTGCCGAGCGTGAACTCGACGGCGCGGTACTGCGCCGACTGGAACCCGCTCGCGTTCCCGAGGACGCCACGGAACTCGGCGTACTCGGCGGGCGTGAGGGTCGCCAGCACGGACCACTGCTCGGTGAGCGTCTTCTGGATGTGCTTCACGCGCGCGATGCACTTCAGTGCCGGCGCCAGATCGTCCATGCGCATCAGACGGCAGGCTGTACCCAGCTCGTGCAGCACGAGCTTGAGCCAGAGCTCCGTGGTCTGGTGCTGGACGATGAACAGCAGCTCGTCCGGGTGCTCCGGCACGCTCAGCGGGAGCTGCGCCGACAGCAGCGTCTCCAGCTGGAGGTAGCCGCCGTAGCTCAGGCGGTCCGCGAAGTCCGTGACCACCGATTCCTCGATGGTGCGCGTGTTTCGCTCGACGCCGGAGTCCACGGCCTCAGCCTAGTGACGGCCGCGCGCCGCGGCGGGGAGCGGGTCAGATGAGCGCGAGCGCGCGCAGCTTCGCCTCGACATCCGCGTTGGACGGCTCGACGTGGTGCGAGGAGTCCGGGTAGACCACGACGGGGATGTTCGTCCGGCCCGAGATCTCGCGTGCCACGTCGGCGGCGGCGGGGTCGGCGACCAGGTCCACGTAGGTGTACTCGACACCGAGCTCGTCGAGCTGCTTCTTCGTGCGGACGCAGTCGCGGCACCAGTCGGCGCCGAACATCGTGAGGGAGGCGGAAGAGGTCATGACTCCATTCTCCCCGCTCCCGACTGGACAGGCGCCGAACGCGTCAGGGCTTGCCGAGCCCGCGGTAGCTCCACCCGGCGGCGCGCCAGCGGGCCGGGTCGTAGCTGTTGCGGCCGTCGACGACGTTGCGGGATGCCACGAGCGTCCCCACGGCGTCGGGATCGAGGTAGCGGTACTCGTCCCATTCGGTCACGAGGACGACCACGTCGGCGCCCGACACGGTGCCCTCGAACGACTCGCGGTAGTCGAGCTGGGGGTGCAGCCGGCGTGCGTTGCCGATCGCCTGCGGGTCGGTGGCGCGCACGTCGGCGCCGAGCCCCTTGAGGCGCACCGCGACGTCGAGCGCCGGCGAATCGCGCACGTCGTCGGAGTGCGGCTTGAACGCGAGCCCGAGCACCGCGACCGTCTTGCCGAAGGGCGCGTGGTCGAGGAGCTCGAGGACATGGTCCACGACCCGCTGGCGGCGCCGCAGGTTGATCGCGTCGACCTCCTTGAGGAAGGCGACCGACTCGCCGCGGCCGAGCTCGTCGGCGCGCGCCATGAAGCCGCGGATGTCCTTCGGGAGGCATCCGCCGCCGAACCCGACACCCGCGCCGAGGAAGCGGCGCCCGATGCGCGCGTCGAACCCGATCGCGTCGGCGAGCTGGGTGACGTCGGCGCCGGTGACCTCGGCGATCTCGGCCATCGCGTTGATGAAGGAGATCTTGGTCGCGAGGAACGCGTTGGCCGACACCTTGACGAGCTCCGCCGTGGCGTAGTCCGTCACCACGAGCGGGGTGTCGTCGGCGAGGGCGCGCGCGTACACCTCGCGCAGCGCATCTCCCGCGACGACCGCACCCTCCGGCTCGGAAGGGAGGCCGAAGACGATGCGGTCCGGTGTGAGGGAGTCCTTCACGGCGAAGCCCTCGCGCAGGAACTCGGGGTTCCACGCGAGCACCGCGCCCGTCCCGCTCTCCGCGAGCCGTGCCGCGATGGCGCCGGCCGTCCCCACCGGCACGGTCGATTTTCCCACCACGACATCGCCGGGGGAGAGATGAGGCAGGAGCTGACCGACGGCCGCGTCGACGAATCGCAGGTCCGCCGCGTTCGACCCCTTCACCTGGGGTGTGCCCACGGCGATGAAGTGCACCTGCGCTCCGCGCACCTCGGAGATGTCGTCGGTGAACCGCAGCCGTCCCGTGGAGCCCGCGCTCACGAGCAGCTCGGGCAGGCCGGGCTCGAAGAACGGCGCCTCTCCCCTGGTCAGGGCGGCGAGCTTCTCCGGGTCGACGTCGACGCCGATGACGTCATGTCCGAGCTCCGCCATCGCCGCCGCGTGCACGGCCCCCAGGTAGCCGCATCCGATCACCGAGATCCGCATTATCCGATCCTAGGGCTGCGGGGTCGTTCCTTAGAGCCGTATCAGCGTTCCTATGGGGTCACCGATATCCCAGCTCCGGATGCGGCTCGCGTGCGACCATGGGACGGTCGCCATCGTGAGGCGACCCGCACGGAAGCAGGATCTGATGCAGTTGTCCATCGTCGTCCCGACGTACAACGAGTCGCCCAACGTGGCCGAGCTCGTCCGCCGGGTCGGGCTGGCCGTGCAGGGTATCGACGCCGAGATGATCTTCGTGGACGACAGCACCGACGACACCCCGGACGAGGTGCGCCGCGCCGCCGTGACCGCGACGCTCCCGGTGCGCGTCATCCACCGGGAGGATCCCGTGGGCGGACTCGGCGGCGCGGTGATCGAGGGCTTCGCGGCCGCGGAGTCGGACGTGTGCGTGGTCATGGACGGCGACCTCCAGCATCCGCCGGCCGACATCCCGGAGCTCTACCGCCGCTATCGGGCCGGGGATGTGGACCTCGTCGTGGCCTCCCGCTACACCGACGACGGATCCGCCCAGGGACTCGCCGACCGCAGTCGCGTCATGGTGTCGCGCCTGTCGACGGCGCTCACCCGGGCGATGTTCCCGATCCGGCTGAAGGCCGTGTCGGACCCGATGACCGGCTTCTTCCTGATCGACCGGCGGGCCGTCGACCTCGAGGGCGTCAAGCCCCGGGGCTTCAAGATCCTCCTCGAGATCCTGGCCCGGCAGAGCGTCCGGGTGGCGGAGATCCCGTTCCGCTTCGCCGAGCGGCACGCCGGCGAGTCGAAGGCCTCGTTCCGGCAGGGCCTCCACTTCCTCCGGCAGCTCACCGCGCTCCGGTTCGGAAAGATGTCCCTCTTCGCGATCATCGGCGGCCTGGGCGCCCTGGCGAACCTCGCCATCATGTGGGGGCTGACCCACCTCGGGATGAACTACCTCGTCGCCGCGGTGATCGGTGCAGAGGTGACGATCCTCGCCAACTTCGCGCTGCAGGAGCGGTTCGTCTTCCAGGACATGAAGGGCGAGGCGTCCGGGGTCTGGTCGCGATTCGCCAAATCGTTCGCGTTCAACAACGCGGAGGCGGTGATCCGCATCCCGATCATCGCGCTGCTCGTCAACACGTGGCACCTGTCGAGCGTGATCGCCGCCGCCATCACCCTCGCGGTCGCGTTCGTGGTGCGGTTCATGTTCCACTCGCTCGTGGTCTACGCGCCGCGCACCGCCGGCAAGAGGTCCCTCGCCCGCGAGGTCGTCGACGAACTCGACGCGCAGGCGGTCTCGCCCGGCGAACTGTAGCCGCTCGCGTCAGCCGATCAGGGAGAGGGTCTCGCCGTCCTGACGGTAGCGTTCGCCGCTCTGCGGGCACACCCACTCGTCGCCGTCCTGGACGAGGGGGCGCCCGACCCGCCCGACCCACCCGATCCGGCGCGCGGGCACACCCACCACGAGGGCGTGCGCCGGGACGTCCTTCGTCACGACGGCACCGGCCGCCACCAGCGCCCATGCGCCGATCGTGACCGGGGCGATGCACACGGCACGTGCGCCGATGGATGCGCCGTCCTCGATCGTGACGCCCACCGCGTGCCAGTCGTCCGCCGACTTCAGCGAACCGTCGGGGTTGGCGGCGCGCGGGAACTCGTCGTTCGTGAGCACGGCGGCCGGACCGATGAAGACGCCGTTCCCGAGGCGCGCCGGCTCGTACACCAGCGCATAGTTCTGGAGCTTGCAGTTGTCGCCGAGCACGACGTCGGGCCCGATGTACGCGCCGCGACCGATGTTGCAGTCCGCGCCGATCCGTGCACCCTCGCGCACCTGCGCCAGGTGCCAGACGCGCGACCGCTCGCCGATGTCGGCGCGATCGTCGACGTCGGCGGTGGCCTGGATGACGGCCGACTCGGCAGCACTCACGACGGGACCTCCGGGACTCGTGGTCGAGGGACCATCCCAGCTTAGGTTTCCTCGGCGTCAGCGAGGGGAGCGGCGCACGTCTCCAGGCGCCTGACCCCGTCCGGCGGCGTGGGGGCGCCGCAACGGGACGGGGTCAGGCGTTGAGCGCCTCGCCACTTCGGGGGCCGGCGAGGGCGTCGAGAGCGGCGCGCAGCTTCGTGCTCGAAGTGTGCGCCGTGTACGGGAAGTAGACGACTTCGACGCCGACGGATGCGAATTCGCGCTCCAGTCGTCGGCCCTTGTCGGTGCCGCGCCAGTCGTCTCCCTTGAAGAAGTGGGTGAAGCCGACCTCTCGCCACGTGTCGATCTTGTCCGGCACGGTCTCCACGTGCACGTCGTCGACGAACGAGATGTGCCGCACGATCGCGGCGCGCTCGGCGGTGGGGATGACGGGCTCGACGCCCTTGACCTGGCGCAGCATCTCGTCGCTCACGACGCCTGCGATCAAGATGTCGCAGTTCGCCTTGGCGTGCTTGAGCAGGTTCAGGTGCCCGACGTGGAACAGGTCGAAGGCGCCCGCGGCATAACCGATACGCGTCATGGATCCCCCAGAAATCCGTGCGAGCACTCCCCAGCGCTCGTTCCCCAGTGTGCGGGCCGACCGGCATCCCACTGCCGACAAAGACCCGCCCCCACTCTACCCCCGCAAGGGGCCTCCGGCGCAATAAGCTGTCGATGAGAAGGGCCGTCGGCTAATGAGATTGTTCTCAGATAGCCGGATCCGGAGGCATCCCCCGGATATCTTGACAGCACCCGATGTTCACTGCGCTGAGCGCCCCGACCCCCGTGTCGATGTGCTATATACGCGCCCTCCTGGAATGCTGAGAAACGTGCCCACGCGAACACAACTACGCCGAAGCGCCACCCGACGCCGCCGAACCCGACTCGGCATCGCCTTCGCCGCCGTCCTCGCCGTGCTCGTCACGACCGGCGTCGCCTCGTCCGCGATCGCCGGCGAGACGCAGGTCTCGGTGCGTCCTGGCACCACCTCCTTCGTCGCCCTCGGTGGTAACGGGACCGACGGAACGGCCACCCTCACCTACTCCCTCAACTCCCTGCCGACCCGGGGCTCGGGCGTCTACACGGGCGTGCAGCTCCGCTCGAGTTCCGCCGGCGCGTACGTGGTCCAGTCCCGCATCTATCCGACGGGCATGCTCCAGATCACGATCAAGCGCGTCACGCAGACCGGCAAGACCAGCGCGATCGTCCCGCTGACCCCGACGGCAAGCGTTCGCACGAAGGTCAAGGCCAAGGAGAAGATCGCGCTGACGCTGAAGGTGTCGGGCGACCAGTCGGTCGCCCTCAGCGGCTCGGTGACGTTCGGCGGCGCGACCACCACGGTCCGCACCGTCGATGCGACGGCCAAGCGCCTGCGCGGCGCGGGCACGGCTGTGTCGAGCTTCTACACCGCGCGTACCTCGCCGTCGATCACGGGCACCATCGTCAGCCGCAATGTGTCGCTGACCACGCCGCCGACGTCGAAGCCCAGCTCGAGCCCGTCCGCCACGCCCAAGCCGTCGACCCCGCCGGTGACCGCCCCCAAGCCGACGCCGACGCCCACGCCGACCGCGACGCCGAAGCCCACGCCGAAGCCCACGCCGACGCCGTCGCCGAGCCCCTCGACGCGGCCCACGACCCCGCCGGTCGTTCCGCCGGCATCGGGGTCCGACAACGGCAGCGGATTCCCCAACGCGTCGACGACCGGGGTCCCGGCGGGAGTGAAGCTCACGCGCTACGACGGCGACATCGTGATCACCAAGCCCAACACGGTGATCGACGGCCTCGAGGTGCACGGCACCATCACCGTCAACGCGCCCGGTGCCGTCATCAAGAACTCCAAGATCGTGGGCGGATCGACGCCCGCGAGCACGGGACTCGTCAACAACATCGTCTCCGGCGCTCCGTTCACGATCCAGGACTCGGAACTCGTGGCGGCGACGCCGTCCACGCTCTGGAACGGCGTGTTCGGGAGCAACTTCACCGCCCTGCGCGTCAACGTGCACGGCGTGGTGGATCCCATGCGGGTACTGGGCGGCAACGTCGTGATCCGCGACTCGTGGCTGCACGACACGACGTACTCCAAGACGGACCCGCTCCGGGACGGGACGCCGACCCACGACGACACGATCCAGATCCAGGCGGGCAGCGGCATCCTCATCGAGGGCAACCGTCTGGAGGACGCGCACAACGCCGGGGTGATGATCTCGCAGGACGCCTCGCGCGCCACGCTGTCGAACATCGTCATCCGCGACAACTATCTGCAGGGCGGGGCGTGCACCATCAACGTCGCCCCCACCCCGAAGACCATCCGGCCGCAGGTGACGTCGAACGTCTTCGGTCCGCAGCGGATCTATGCGACGTGCGCGATCACCGCGCCGAACGCAAACGCACCGGCGCTCTCGGGCAATGTCTGGGGTGCGACGGGGCTGGCGCTCACGTCGTTCATCGTCGTCCCGTAGCGGGCCACGACCCGTGCGGTGCCGGGGGCTTCGGCCCTCGGCACCGTGTCACGTCCCGGGGGTGTGGCGCCGGCTGTACTCGTCGTGCGCGTATCCGACAGCGCCGGTGACCATCCCGCCGCCGCGGTAGAGGGTGCGCAGGCCGCGCGCGCGATGCGACAGCGAGCCGGTCACCGCGCCCCACACCCAGCGCAGTCCCCCCGCGACCACGCGCACGCCTCCGCGCGCCACGGTCCGGATCCGAGCCACGAGACGGCGGCCGGAAGAGCCCGCCGTGGCGATGTCGACGCGCGCCGCGGTGTTGCCGAACCGGAAGGTGCGCATGAGCACCCATTCGCGCGTGAAGCGCGCCGGGTCCTCCTGCTCGATGACGACGGCGTCCTGCGCCCAGCGGAGCTTGCCGCCGCGTTGCGTGAACTGGCGCGTGAACATGCTGTCGCTGCCGCCGGTCAGCCCGAAGCGCTCGTCGAAGGAGAGCCCGAGCTCCCGTACGCGGGCGAGGTCCAGGAGCAGGTTGTTGGTCGCCGCCTCCCGCATGAGCTGGCCGTCACGCCGGACCGGGCGGATGAACGCGCCGCTCGCCCGCACCCACGGCTCCGCGTCCGGGGGGAAGCTCGTCACGACCCGCCCCGCGACCGCGTCGCAGGAGGTGGTGGTGTACATCCGGGCGATCGCCTCGAGCCACCCGGGCTCGGGCACCTCGTCATCGTCGATGAACAGGACGGCGTCGGCATCCGCGGATTCGGCGATCGAGCGGTTGCGGACGGCCGCGATGCCGGGCGTCGGCTCGACGGCGTAGCGCACGTCGAACGACGCGGCGATGGAACGCCCGCCCTCGTTCGGATCGTTGTCCACGACGAGGACCGTCGCGCGGGCTCCGGGCACTACGTCTGACAGGTCGCGCGCCTGGGGCAGGACGGCCTCCAGCGCGGCGGCGAGCGGGACGGGACGTTTGAACGTGGGGATCGCGATGACGATGTCAACCATGGGCGGGCTCCTCGGCGGTCGATGTGGCGGGCGCACCCCGGCGGATGTCGCGCGCGCGGCGGTAGGCGGCGGCGTAGCGGGCGGCGGCGTCGGCCCAGCCGCGTGCGGACAGGTCGGGGCCGCTCCCGGCACCCGGAGTGGCCTCGACTCCGGCGATGAGGTCGTCGGCGGAGAGGTCACCGGCGAACATGCGCACCCATCCCTCGCCCACCTCCCGCGCGAGGGCGCGGTTCGTCTCGTTGTCGGGAACCAGCACGGGCCGGTCGAGGGAGAGCGCCGCGAGCGCCGCTCCCGAGTTGTGCATCTGCCGATAGGGCAGCACGACGAGGGAGCTCTCGGTCACGATCTGCGCGAACTCGGCTTCGTCGACGTACCGGAGCGTCGTCTCGAGCCCCGGGAGCGCGGCTTCCGCGGCACGGATGTCGGCGGCGATGTCGTCATCGGCGGGGCGTCCTGCGACGCGGAGCGTCAGATCGGGACGGCGCTCCACGGCGGCGGCATACGCGGACATCAGCGTGTCGAGCCCCTTGTAGGGCTTGATGAGCCCCACATATCCGAGGCGTCCCGGCACGGCGGCACTCCGGGGCATCGGTGCGAACCAGTCGCGATAGTGGCCGTGCGGGATCAGGACCGAGGGGACTCGAGGGTCCTCGGGGGTGGTGGCGCTGATCCGGATGAGCAGGTCCGCGCGCCGCTCGAGCGCGCGCGAGAGCCGCCCGTCGAGTCCCGGCTCGGGAGCGCGGCCCAGGTTGTGGACGGTGCGCACCACCGCGATGCGGCCGAGCCGCAGCCGGAGGAGGAGGACGACGAATGCCGCGCGCTTGGCCGCACGGCGTGACCGCGAACGACCGGCGAGCAGCGTGTCGGCCCAGTGCACGTGGAAGACGTCGAAAGATCCGGTCAGCGCCGTCCGCCAGGAGAACGGGAGGTGCTCGACCTCCGGCGACACGACGAGCGCATCGCGCAGCATCACGATGTACGGATTGGTCGTCGGACGCGGCTCCCCGAAGCTCTGCATGACGCGCAGGATCGACACGATTTCCCCCTTCGTGCGGATCGCACCGGTGGCCGCGGAAGCGGCACGTCGGCGGCGATGTCGTCCCAGACTACCCAGCCGGCGGACCGGCGCGTGTCGATGGGCCTCCTCGGTGCACGGCATACTTGCTAGTGCAATCGGTCGCAGGACGCTCGGGGGAGGCGTACATGGAGACGATGGGGGAGACCTTCGCACGCTTGCGAGGGGCGCAGAAGGGCCGCGCCAAGGGTGCGCCCGCATACTCGGTCTACGTCAACCGACCCGTGGGCCGGCTGCTCGCCGTCGTCGCGTATCGCCTCGGGCTGACGCCGAACCAGGTCAGCCTCGTGAGCGCGCTGTTCACGTTCTCCGGTATCGCCGTCATCGCAGCCGTCCCGCCGGCACCGTGGTCGGGCGTCCTCGTCTGGCTCCTGCTGGCCCTCGGGTACGCGTGGGACTCCGCGGACGGACAGGTCGCACGACTGAGGGGCGGCGGATCGCTCGCCGGCGAATGGCTCGATCACTTCGTCGATGCGCTCAAGATCTCCTCGCTGCACATCGCTGTGTTCGTAGGGCTCACCCACGTCGAGGGGCTCGCCACCGCCTGGCTGGCCGTTCCCCTGGTCTTCGCGGTCGTGGCCAACACCACCTTCTTCGGGATGATCCTCAACGACCTCCTCAAGGGCAAGCGCGGGGTCGCGTCGGCGCACAGCGAGGGCGGTGGGGGCAATCTCCGGTCCATCCTGCTGCTGCCGACGGACTTCGGCATCCTGGTCCTCTCCTTCGTGGTGTGGGGGTGGCCCTCGGTGTTCGTCGTGGTGTACGGACTGCTCCTGGTCGCGTGCGCGGCGTTCCTGCTGCTCGCGGCCGTGAAATGGTTCCGGGACATGAGACGGATCGACGCCGGGTCGGCGACGTGACCGGCGCGGTCGCCGCCGTCCTCGTGGTCAACTACGGCTCGCACGAGCTGGTGGCCGAGAACCTCGCGCGGACCGCGCTCCCCGACGGCGCCCTCGTGGTCGTCGTGGACAACCTCACGACCTCGGCCGAGCGCGAGGCGATGCGGTCGCTGGCCGCGGATCGTCGCTGGCACCTCGTGGAGCCGGAGTCGAACCTGGGGTTCGGTGCGGGGATGAACGCGGCCGCCGCCGCGGCGTCGCGCCAGGGGGCCGAGGTGTTCGTCCTGCTCAACCCGGACGCGCACGTGGAGGGCGACGGCATCGCGCACCTGGCCGCAGCTGTGGAGGAGGATCACGACCTGATGGTCGCCCCGCTCGTCCTGCGTCCGGACGGCGGGCACTTCTCCTCCGAGATGGAGCTCGACCTGGACCGCGGGTCCGTCCGCCGGGTGCGGGACGGCGCGCGATACGCGCGGTCGGCCACGTGGCTGAGCGGTGCGTGCCTGGCCGTCCACTGCAGCCTGTGGGAGCGGGTCGGCGGATTCGACGACGACTACTTCCTCTACTGGGAGGACATCGACCTCTCGGTGCGCGTGGCCGCCGCGGGCGGGCGGCTCCGGGTCGACCCGGAGGTCGTGGCCGTCCACAGCGCCGGCGGGACGCAGTCGCCGAGCGACGGCGACCGGGCCAAGTCGTCGGTGTACTACTACTACAACGTCCGCAATCGTCTGGTCTTCGCCGCCCAGCACCTGGACGCGGCGACGCAGCGGCGCTGGCGTCGGCGGAGCCTTCCCGCCGCGTGGAGCATCCTCCTGCGCGGGGGGCGCCGCCAGTTCCTGCATCCGTCCCGCACGTTCCTGCCCGCCGCCCGCGGCACGCTGTCCGGGCTGGCGTACATGCGCGCGGCCCGGCGCGCGAGGAGCCGTCCGTGATCGCGCGGGGGCGTCAGGTGATCGCGTTCATCGGCGCGTACCACGGGCTGGGCAATCGGCTGCGGGTGGCACTCGGTTCGCAGTCGCTGGCCGAGTGGGCCGACCGCGGGTTCGCCTACACCTGGCCGACCGGTCGGCGCTTCGGCGCGCGCTTCGACGAGCTGTGGCAGGTCGGGCAGCCCGCCCTCCCGGTAGCCGTCTCGCGTCTGCTGTCGCTGCGGCATCCCTATCGCTCCGCCGACCTGGACTGGCTCGAGGATGCCGCGGACGACCGCGTCTGGCAGATCCGCACACCGCACGCACTGCATCTGCCGCCCGACGCCGTGCCGTGGGGGGAGCGCCTGCGCCGTCTCGCCCCGGTCGACGGCATCGCCGAGCGCATCCTCGCCTTCCACACCCGCCACCTCGCCGGCGAGCCGTACGTGGGTGTGATGGTGCGCGCCCACGCCGTCTCGAACGCCCAGACCCTGGAGCATTCGCCGCTCGAGTGGTACATCGAGAGGATGCGGCGCCTGCAGGACGAGCGCCCCGGTGTCCGCTTCTTCGTCTCCGCCGACACCCCCGCGGCCCAGGCCGCAGTGCTGTCCGCGATCTCGACGGCGGTGGCGCTCGACGACAAGGGTGGATACAACACCGCGGCCGCGCTGCGATCGTCCGTCGTCGACCTCTACCTGCTCGCATCCGCCGGGCACTTGATCGGGCCCTATTACTCGAGCTTCCCCGAGGTCGCGCAGCAGCTCGCGGGGCCGTGGCTGCGGCTGGAGACATCCGGCTCGTCGCCCGATCAGCTCCTCCGCGAGGGGGATGCGCTGACCGCGCCCACGGACGCGCTGCGCCCGGGCGACCGATCGGCTCCTACCGCCTGAGCCCGTCCTGCGCAAATCCTGAGGGAAGGAATCGCGCACCGGGTGCTACTATCACACAACGGATGTCTCGCGTCCCGCCGTGGGGAGTGGGTCACGAACGCGTTACATCCATTGGGGATCGTCGCTGCCACGTGCAGTGACGCACATCATCTGGGGAGATGGCCGTGAGGCAACGCACGGCGGCAATCGGCATTCGGGGCCGAACCGCGATAACGCTGGCAGGCGGGGTGATCTGTGCCCTCGCGCTCGCGGGGTGCTCGGTCGCGCCCGGTACGCAGAACACCGATCCGCAGCCGGCGAAGACCGTCGCGGCCCCCGGTGGCGGCACCATCCATGAGACCGTCGCTCCCGTCGATCCGTCGACGGAGCCGACCGTGTCGACCGCGCTGGACAAGACCGCCAAGCTCAAGGGCGGCGTCGACATCAGCATCGCCAAGGTCTCGACGCTCAACGTGAAGTCGGAGACGCCCGGCGAGATCGCCGGTCCGGCCGTCGCCGTCACCCTCGACGTCGCGAACGCGAGCGGCAAGCCGATCGACCTGAGCACCGCCATGGTCACGCTGACCGGCGCGAAGGGCTCGTACGGCCAGCCGACCACGTCCGACCCGTACAAGCCGTTCGCCGGCTCGATCTCGTCCGGCGCATCCGCGACCGGCACCTTCGTCTTCCGGCTGCCCGCGCAAGAGCGGCAGTCGCTGTCCATCACCGTCCAGTACGTGGCCGGGGCGCCTGTCGCGCTCTTCGCCGGGAACGTCAAGTAGGAGCCCATCGTGAACACAGGACCCTTCCGCCGCACAGTCGCGGCGATCGCCACGGCTGCGGTGTTCGCCGCCGGCCTCGTCGTCGCCGTGGGTGCCGCACCGGCCGCCTCCGCAGCCAGCGGTCCCGCACCGATCGAGCAGCGCAACGCGCAGACCGTCACGGCCGACCCGCTGCCCACCGTCCAGATCGACTCGGGCATCGTGTGGGCGCAGGTCGTCAACGGCGACACCGTCTACGCGGGCGGCAGCTTCTCCAACGCGCGCCCCGCCGGTGCCGCCGCGGGCACGAACCTCATGCCGCGCAGCAACATCCTCGCCTACAACATCAACACGGGCGTCGCCACCTCGTTCGCCCCGGTCATCAACGGCACGGTGAAGGCGCTGGCGGTCTCGCCCGACGGCACCCGGCTGTACGTCGGCGGCTCGTTCAACCAGGTCGACGGGCAGACGCGGTGGAACTTCGCCGCGTTCGACACCGCGACCGGAACGCTGATCTCGAGCTTCAAGCCGGCCATCGGCGGCTCGTACGTCAACGCGATCGTCGCGACGAACTCCACGGTCTACGTGGGCGGCCTCATCGGCGCAGCGGCGGGTGTCGCACGGAAGAACCTCGCCGCGGTGACCAGCTCGGGCGCCCTCCTGGCCTGGGCGCCCACGACGGACCTGCAGGTCGACTCGATGGTCATGAACCACAGCGGCGACAAGGTCATCATCGCCGGTCGCTTCGAGAACGTGAACGGCACCACGTCACGCGGCCTCGGCGCGCTCGACCCCACGACCGGAGCTCTCCTCCCGTTCGCGGTCACCAACACGGTGAAGAACGGCCTCGCCACCGGCAGCCTCGCCGGCAAGGCCGGTATCTGGAGCATCACGACCGACGCGAACGACGTCGTCTACGGCACCGCCTGGGTGTTCTCCAACGTCACCGTCGGCAACCTCGAGGGCATGTTCGCGGCCGACGGCGAGACAGGCAACATCGTCTGGATCGCCGACTGCCACGGTGACCACTACGGCATCTACTCGGACGGCACGAACGTCTACAGCACGGGCCACGAGCACGACTGCTCTACCGCGGGCGGCTACCCGCAGGCGAACCCGGCGCCGGGCAACATGCGCAACGCGACCGCGTACACCGCGGCGGCCAAGGGCACGCTCCTGCGCTCCCCCTCGACCGGCAGCATCTACTCCGACTGGAGCGGCTACCCCGCCCCGGCCGCGATCAACTGGTACCCCGACTGGACCACCGGCACGGCGAGCGGCTCCGGCCAGGCCGGCTGGACGGCGACGGGCAACGGCAAGTACCTCCTGATCGGCGGCGAGTTCCCCTACGTCAACGGGCAGCGCAGCCAGGGCATCGCCCGGTTCACGCAGAACCCTCCCGGCGGCGCGAAGCAGGGCCCGATGCTGTCCGGCACCGACTGGACGCCGACCGGCAACTCGGTGAGCGCAGGCACCGCCCGCGTGCAGTTCCCGGCCAACTGGGACCGCGATGACCTCGTGCTCAACTACGAGCTGTGGGAGCAGGGCGGCAGCGCCCCGCTGGCGACGTCGACGGCCAAGTCGTCCTTCTGGAACATGCCGACGCAGACACTGTCGGCCAACGGCTTCGCCGCCGGCTCGACCCACACGTTCTACGTGGTGGCGAAGGACGGCGACGGCAACTCCGCCAAGAGCGCTCCGGTCACGATCACCATCAGCACCGCGGCCCCGTCTGCGTATGCGAGCGCGGTCCTGTCGGACGGCGCCTCCCTGTACTGGCGTCTCGGCGGCACGAACGCCGCCGGCGGCACCGACTGGGCAGGTACCAACAACGCCATCTGGCAGAGCGGCGTAGGCACGTCGACCGACACCGCGCTCTCGGGTGAGACCAACGGCTCGACGACGTTCAACGGCACCTCGAGCGGCTACGGCACGTCGACGAGCACGGTCTCGCCGGGCTACAACTTCGCGGTGGAGACGTGGTTCAAGACCAGCACCACGCAGGGTGGCAAGCTCATCGGGTTCGGCAGCAGCGCGACCGGGAACTCCGGCAGCTACGACCGCCACCTCTACATGAGCAACAACGGCAAGCTCACCTTCGGGGTCTACCCGGGTGGCGTCAAGACGGTCCAGAGCTCCGCCTCGTACAACGACAACAAGTGGCACTACGCGGTGGGTCAGCTGAGCCCCGCGGGTCTCCAGCTCTATGTCGACGGCCAGCTCGTCGGGTCCGACCCGAACACCACGTCCGCGCAGGACTACACGGGCTACTGGCGCATCGGCGGCGACAACCTCGGCGGGTGGCCGAACGGTCCGAGTTCGTCGTACTTCAACGGCAAGATGGACGAGTTCGCCGCCTACCCGTCGGCACTCACCGCGCAGCAGATCGCCACGCACTACGCGATCGGCGTCGGGACGGGCACGCCCACGGCGGCGTTCACCCCGAGCGGCAGCAACCTGAACTGGTCCTTCGACGCCTCGGCGTCGACGGCGCCCTCGGGTCGGACGATCTCGTCCTACGCGTGGGACTTCGGTGACGGCCAGACGGGCACCGGCGCAACTCCGTCGCACACCTACGCGGCGGGCGGCTCCTACACGGTCTCGCTCACCGTGACCGACAGCGCGGGCCTCACCGCGACGACGACCAACACGATCGTCGCGACCGCTCCGCACCTGCCGCCCACCGCAGTGATCGGATCGAACACGCAGGGTCTCACGGCGTCGTTCGACGGCACGAGCTCGTCGGCCACGGCGGGGTCCACGATCTCGTCCTACGCGTGGGACTTCGGCGACGGCCAGACCGGCACGGGCGCCGCTCCCTCGCACACGTACGGCGCGGCGGGAACCTACACCGTGAAGCTCACCGTGACTGACAGCCTCGGGTCGTCGAGCGCGCCGGCGACCGCGCAGGTCACCGTGACCCACGCGAACCCGCAGGCCGCGTTCACGCCGAACACCGCAGGCCTCACGGCCACGGTCGATGCATCCGCGTCGACGGCCGCGGACGGCGCGACCCTGTCGTACTCGTGGAACTGGGGCGACGGCTCGGCCGCCAGCACCGGTGTCACGGCCGGCCACGTCTACGCGGCGGGCGGCACCTACACGGTGACCCTCACGGCGACCGACAGCCTGGGCGGCACGGCCACCACGTCGCAGGACGTGACCGTCGCGGCGCAGACGTTCGCGGCGCGTGACGACTTCGAGCGTTCCGTCGCCTCCGGGTGGGGCACCGCTCCGGTCGGCGGCGCGTGGACGACGACCGCGGGTACGTCGGTCTCGGGCGGCAAGGGCCTGTTCAGCCTGAGCCCGGGTCAGACCAGGATCTCCACCCTGGCCGCGACGTCGGTCCAGGACGTGGACGCAACCGTCGACTACTCGTCCAACACGCTCGCCAACGGCGGCGGACAGCACTTCAACCTCGTCGTGCACGGGTCCAGCGCGGGGGAGTACCGCACGAAGGTCCGCATCCTGTCCACCGGCGTGGTCGCGGTCAGCATCGCGAAGGTGGTCGGCACGACCGAGACACTCATCAGCAACAAGAACCTGCCGGGCTTCACGTACACGCCGGGCACCGTCCTGCACGTGCACATGACCACCGCCACGGTCAGCGGTACGACGACGCTCAAGGCGAACGTCTGGCCGGACGGTACGACCGAGCCGTCCGGATGGTTCCTCACCTCGACCGACTCGACGGCCGAGCTGCAGGGCGCCGGCCAGGTGGCCGTCCGCACCTACCTCGCGGGAAGCGTCACGAACGGGCCGGTCACGGTCTCGGTGGACGATCTCGCGGTCGTGGACACGAACGCCGCGCCCCCGGCCCCGCACACGGCGCCGGTCGCGGTGATCGGATCGCAGGCGCAGGGTCTGACCGTCGCGTTCGACGGCACAGGTTCTCAGGTGTCCGGAGGCGCATCGATCACGTCCTATGCGTGGTCTTTCGGCGACGGCCAGACCTCGACCGCAGCCAAGCCCTCGCACGCCTACGCTCAGGCGGGGACGTACACGGCGACGCTGACGGTGACCGATGACTTCGGTTCGACCAGCGCTGTCGCGAGCAAGACGATCACCGTCTCGCACGCCGCCCCGACGGCGGCGTTCACCACCTCGGCGAGCGGGGTGAACGTCTCGGTGGACGCGTCCGGCTCGACCACGTCGGACGGCGCGACCGCGTCGTACGCCTGGAACTGGGGCGACGGCTCGGCCGCCGGCTCGGGAGCGACGACGTCGCACACCTACGCGGCATCGGGCACCTACACCGTGACGCTCACGGTGACGGACAGCCTCGGGGCCACGGCGACGGTGTCGCACGACGTGACCGTCTCGACCGACGTGTTCATCGCGCAGGACGACTTCGGTCGCACCGTCGCCTCGGGCTGGGGCAACGCGGTCACGGGCGGCGCCTGGGGCACGACGGCCGGGTTCTCGGTCGCCAACGGCGTCGGCAACATCTCGCTGGCCGCGGGACAGACGCGCACCAACGCGCTGACGTCGGTCTCGGCTCAGGACGTGGATGCTCGACTCACGTTCAGCGCCGACAAGGTGGCTGACGGCGGCGGGCTCCAGTTCAACTACTTCGTGCACAAGACGGCGGCGGGCGACTACCGGCTGAAGCTGCGCTTCGCCTCGACGGGTGCGGTGACCGTGTCGATCGCCAAGATGGTGGGTACCACCGAGACGCAGCTCTCCGCCCGCGCCATCGGCAGCTACACCTTCACGCCGGGCGCCAAGCTGCAGATGCGTCTGCAGACGGTCACCGTGAACGGCACGACGACGCTCCAGGCCAAGGTCTGGGACGCCAGCACGACGGAGCCGACCGCGTGGTTCGTCACGGCGACGGACACGCAGGCAGAGCTGCAGACCGCCGGACAGGTGGGCCTGATCGCCTACCTGTCGGGTTCGACCACCGTGGCTCCGATCACGGTGAGCGTGGACGACCTGCAGGTCCGCTGACCGACACCGACGCATCGAACGGCTGAGGCCGCCGGACTCCACGTCCGGCGGCCTCAGCCGTTTCTCGCTCCCCGAGGTCCCGGCCCGGACCCGCCGCGGCACGCGCCCCGGCCCGGATCCGCGACTCCGCGTCCCGGCTCTCCCCGCGACGCCCCGCGAGAAATGCCGTCGCGCGCGAGACGGTCCGGTGTTTCGCGCGCGGTGGTGTTTCTCGGCGAAGGATGCCGCGCCCCGCGCCCCGCGCCACGGCTCGGCCCGCCCCTCACGTCGGACCCGAACCCGCGGCGCCCGCCGAGCCGGACGAACCAGGTCCGCCGTCGCGCCGATCAGGCGGTGCGGGGCTGACGCTTCAGCATGAGCCGCACGAACGTCCAGAGGTTCTGGAGGTCACGGCGATACACCGGGAGGATCAGGAACGCGACCGCGGTCAGCAGCCCGGCCGGCAGTCCGACGAGGAGCATGGGCCACGATCCCCACGACGACACGGTCGACGCGACGGCCCACGCGACGACGCCCACGCTGGCCGTGAGGGCGAGGATGCGCCCGGCGCCGGCATACAGGCGTGCGGTCGGCATCGGTGTCACCCGGGACAGCCAGAAGAGCGACAGCGGCCACGAGATCGCGGGGGCGACGGTGAAGCCGATCGCGACGCCGATGAGGCCGAAGAAGGATCCCGTGACGATGCACGCGGCCTTGATGAGCGTCGTCACGATCGTGTACAGGAAGAGCTGCCGTCCGAGGCCCCGCGAGAGGTAGACCCAGTACCCGACGAACGCGATCGTGCTGAGGAGGCCCGCGACGGCGAACAGGCCGAGGATCGGGGCCGCCTCGAGCCAGCGCGGTCCGAGCATGATCCGCACGATCGGATCCGAGAGCCCGGTGACGAGCACGAGCGGGATGCCGAGGCCATAGCCCAGCATGAGCTGCGCGGCGGTGACGTAGTTGTCGAACCGTGCCGGCTCCTGCTGCACACGCGACAGCACCGGCAGCGCGACGTTCTTCATCGGGCTGCGCACCTGCGTGAGCGGGGTCATCAGCAGCTGGTAGGCGCGGTTGTAGAGACCGAGTGGCGTGGTGCCGAACTTGAGGCCGACCAGCACCGTGTCGATCTGCGAGCCGGCGTAGACGAGCAGGTTGGTCGCGACGATGTTCCACCCGAAGCCGAGAAGTGCCCGCACCGAGTGGGCGCGCGAGTACCACCGCGGGAGCCAGCGCCCCGCGAGGACCGACCCGACGACCACGACGACGCCGCTGGTGAGCTGCTGGATGACGAGGGCCCAGTACTCCGCCCCGAGAAGCGCCGCGACGACGGCTGCGGTCAACGCGATGGCCGCGGCGGACACGTCGATGGCCGCCATCGCGCGAAAGCGGAGGTCGCGCGCGAGGTTGGCGCGGTGCTGCGTCGCGAGGCCGTTGAGCAGGAAGAGCAGGCAGAGCCAATGCACCATGCCGACGATCTCGGGTTGTCGGGTGACCGCCTCGATAGGCACGGCCAGGAAGTACATGACGGCCGTGAGCAGCAGACCGATCCCGGCGTTGATCCAGAACAGGTTGTCGCGCTGCCCCGTGCTCAGGGTGGGGGCCTGGATCGACGCCGAGGTGAGGCCGAAGTCGCGGAAGATCTCGCCGATCCCGACGACCACGAGGACGATCGCGATCAGACCGTAGTCGTGCGGGGTGAGCAGGCGAGCGAGCACGATCACCGAGAGGAACTGGAGGATGATCTTCGCGCCCTGCGCACCGAGCGTGAAGAACGCTCCCCGGGCGGCCGAATGGGCCAGATTCGAGCTCATCGCGCCCCGCCTTCTCTTGCCGGCTTCACACGGCGATAGGTGCCGCGGAGCACGCGGACGAACGTGCGGGGATCGGATGCCGCGAGCCGCAGCAGCGGGAAGCCCCGGTACATCGGCGGACGGCGTCCGGCCAGGCGCGATCCCAGCATCCGCGCGAGGAGATGACGTCGCCGGTTGGTCTGCAGCGGCTGGGCCGTCGCGAGCCGCGCCATGTCCAGCGGCCGCAGACCGATGACACCTGCCTCCGCCGCGGCGAGCACGACGTCGCGGCCACGGGCCGTTCGGGCGATGAACGCGCTCACGCCGTCGCCCTCCGCGAACACCGGGTACCCGCGCTCATCGGTCGCCCACGAGTCCGCGGAGACGATGTCTGCGGACCCGCCGACCCCGTCGGGGCACACCTTGCAGCGCCACTGCGTCGTCGGTCCGAGGACCGAGCCCCACGACTCCTCGTAGTCGGCGTCGACCGTCCGCTCACCGCTGCGGGCGGTGAACCGGCCGGGCCACCCTCGTCCTCGGTACCACAGCGACGATACCGGCGCCTCCGCCGGGACGCCGAGGCCCGCGAGCAGCGTGTCCGTCGCGTGCTGGCTCGGTGTGCCCGCGCAGAAGAACGAGAGCAGCAGCGGCGCGTCCTCCGGAGTGAGCTGCGGGCTCGCCGCACGCAGAGCCGAGATCTCGCATGGCTTCGCGACCACCGCTGATCCGGGCTCGAGCACGCGCGGGTTCGAGAGAGTGGCGACCGGCGCATAGCGCGACCCGGCTGCGGCCAGCGCCTCGGCGCGCGTCGTGATCGTGACGGGCACGGTCCGGCGCGGATTCTCGGCGGATGCCGCGGCTCCCGTGATGCGCGCCGCGCGACCGCTCTCGAGGAGCCATGCATGCACGGCGGTCAGCGCACCGCCGCTGCTGCCCGCGTGGCGCAGCTCGGGGTCGGTCGCCCATGCCTCCCATGCGTCCACGTAGTCGCCCAGCAGCCGGTCACGCGTGGCGTCCGGGGCCGTATGGTCGTCGACGCGGATGCCCGGGCACGCGGACCTCATGATCCGCTCGCCGCTGTCGATCTCCTGCGGCGCGGAAGTCGCGACCGGCCTCGCATAGCCCTCGGCGTCAAGCTCCATGGCGAGCCCGCGGTCCAGGAGCGTGCAGAGGCCGCACCCGGCGCACGCGTCCCGGGCGAGCACATCGCCCACGAGCGCGCGGACGGCCGTCATCGGATCGCCTCCAGACGCGGCGGGATCGTGGCGAGCAGTCGCTGGCCGGCGGCCTGCGTCTGGGTGGCGCGGTCGGCCAGATCGGGTTCGGCGGCTGCCGCGAGCACCGCGGCCGATACCTCCGCCTCCTCCGCCAGCGACACCACATGCGGCCAGTCCAGAGCGCTGAGCAGCGGCCGGAACTTGCGCGAGTAGGCCATCGCGATCGCCGGCGTCCCGGTCGACAGCGCGTTCAGGCACGCATGCATGCGGGCGCCGATGACGAGATTGGCGCCGGCGATCGCGGTGCGCGCGTCGTCGAGGTCGGCCGGCACGTGCAGACCGATCCGCCCGTCATACTCGGCCTGCAGCTCGTGCGAGACCGGCACATCGTTGTCGGGGTCGCGCGAGTCGAGCACGTGCGGCAGGAGGGTGACCTCGCGGCCCTCTGCGAGGAGACCGTCGACGATGGCGCGCACGCTCGACCGGTAGCCCTCGTGGTCGACGTGGTCGCTGGCGCGCCACAGGAGACCCGAGACGTTCAGCAGCACATCGCGCTGCGGACCGGGTGCGGGCTGCGCGATGCCGAAGACCAGATCGGTCGCCGTGGCGTCGACGGGGCGTCCGAGACCTGAGGCGGCGTCGGCGCTGATCGGATCACGGCCGAAGACGAGCTTCGACCGCCGCAGATTGCGCCGCCCCAGCCACCTGCCGCGCCTCGTGCCGAACGGCCCGATCGTCTGCGGCGCCATCACGGCCGGGACCCCGGCCTGCACCGCGAACTCGTGGACGAGGGACATCTTCGCGTGGCGGTCGATGCCGTAGATGTCGGCGAAGCTGTCACCCGATCGGGTGTCCCACAGCAGGTCGAAACCGCGGAGCCACTCCATCATCCCGGCGCGGCCGGTAACCCGCTCGCGGACGAGCGAACGCGCTCGGCCCCACGGCAGCGCCGAGGGCCGGGCGCCGAAGTCCATGAACTCGATCTCCGCGTCGGGCCACACGGAGTGCAGCAGATCCGCCGACCCGCGGCCGAGTGCCCGCACTCCGAGATTCGGTGAGACGTCACCCGCCCAGGCCACCAGAATGCGCAAAAACGTCCCCCTACCCGCTCGACGCGGAGATTCCCCCAGAACCCCTCCGCTCATCATACGTTGCCTGTCGCGGAGCCGAATCGCCGTCGGGTTAGAATCGCCGCGGAGCCAGCGGGCGCCGTGGGGGCGGAAATGGGAGCGGATCCGATCAGGATGATCGCGCTCATCGCCATGGCTGTTTGCGGTGGACTGGCGCTCATCATCTGGTTCCGCCGCAGTCCGCGCTGGGCGATGGCCGTCTGGACCGCCTCGCTGTTCTTCACGCCGGTCTGGTTCGGCGTGCAGGCCGGGATCTTCTTCACGGTGCTGACGGCGATCACGATCGTCGGCATCATCGCGTTCGTGGACCGGACCTTCCGCTGGTCCCATCTGGACACGGCCGTGCTCATGTTCTTCCTCGCGCTCCTCCTCGGCCTGATCATCGGGGGAGCCCTGTGGGGTCACGTGCAGGGTGCGCTCATCGGCTGGCTCCTGCCCTACGTGTGGGGGCGCCTCGTGCTCCAGCGGGTGTCGCCGGAATGGGTGGCCCAGTGCATCGCGGCGGCTGCTGTCGTGGCGGCGGTGCTGGCGCTCCTCGAGTTCGTGACGTCCCGCAACCTCTTCCTCCTGTTCCCGGGCGCGTCGTCGTCGATCTGGGGGACGCTGCAGACCCGCGGCGGCGAGCTCAGGGCGGAGGGGGCCTTCGGTCATTCGATCGCGCTCGGCGGATCGCTGGCGATGTCGAGCGTCTTCGTCCTCGTCGTGCGGTGGCCGGTGTGGGTGCGCGTCGGCGCGCTCGCCGTGGTCGGTGCCGCGACGGCGGTGACCTTCAGCCGGATCGGGATCATCGGGCTGGCCGTGACGGTCGTCCTGGCCGTCCTGTTCCTCGGTCGCTACCTGAGCCGCGCGATGCGCGTGACCGTCGCCGTGGCGCTCGGCCTCGGCGCTGCCGTCGGATTGCCGGCACTTCTCGGGGTGTTCAGCGAGGCCGGGTCCGAGGCCACCGGGAGCGCCGACTACCGGGGTGACCTGGTACCGCTCCTCGACAACATGAATCTCCTGGGTCTCGCCTCCAACTACGAGCGGCTGCCGAATGGCGACGACTACTTCGGCGGATTCCGCTCCATCGACAGCGCGCTCATCCTGATCGGCCTGCGCCACGGACTGGTACCGCTCGCGATCCTCGTCGTGCTGCTCGCGCTGGCGGTCATTGCGCTCGTGAGTCGCCGCGCGAACCCGGCCCTCGTCGCACTGGTCGGACAGATCCCCGCGCTCGCCACCGTCGCGCTCATCACCCAGTACGCATCGTTCGTCTGGTTCGTCGCAGGACTCGCGGTAAGCTCCTATACCCTTTACGGAAAAGCGGCCGTCGGTCGCACGGTGGAACGCGTCGAGCCGGCGCGAGAGTTGGCGGAGACAGCGTGACAGACGTGAAGCCTCAGGTGACCCCGTCGCGGCTGCTGGGCGTCCTGCTGCGGGGATGGTGGATCCTCCTCGTCGCGGCCGTCCTCGGCGGCGGTGTCGCGTACGGGTACTCCAGCCTGCAAGCGCCGATCTTCCAGTCGACGGCATCGACGTACTTCTCCATGAAGTCGGCGTCGAGCGGGTCGGACATCAACCAGGGCTCGGCCTACACGCAGAACCAGATGCTGTCCTTCGCCCAGCTCGCGATGTCGTCGATGGTGCTCGACAAGGTGCGCGCAGACCTGAACCTCGATCTGACCAATGCTCAGTTGCGGAACATGACGTCGGTGTCGATCCCGCAGAACACCGTGATCCTCGACATCTCCGCGGCATCCACCGACAAGCAGTTCGCCGCGGACCTCGCCAACAGCATCTCCTCGAACCTGGCGTCAGAGGTGGAGGTCATCGCGCCGCGCGATGACGCAGGGAAGGCCACGATCGTGGCGCGCGTGATCGAGCCGGGCGTGCCCGCGGTCTACCAGAGTTCGCCGAACAAGTCGCGCGACGCCGTGCTGGGCGGCATCGCGGGCCTGCTCATCGCCGCTCTGGCCCTCACGATCTGGGCGCTGCTCGACACACGCGTCCGCTCGGAGGACGTCCTGCGGCGGATCACCGAGCTGCCCGTGCTGGGCGCGGTGCCGTCGCGCAAGGACAATGGGCGCCGCCCTATCGTCGTCTCCGAGCCCAACGGCGCCGGGGCCGAGGCGCACCGCGGCGTGCGGTCTAGCTTGAGGTTCTCCGCGGTAGGACACGAGATCACCACGATCGCCGTGACGTCGTCCATCCCGGGCGAGGGGAAGACGACCGTCGCCATCAACCTGGCTCTCACCTATGCCGAGGCGGGCGTCCGCGTGCTGCTGGTCGACGCCGACCTGCGGCGTCCGATGGTCGCGCAGTCCCTGGGTCTCGAGAACTCCGTCGGGCTCACGACCATGCTCGTGGGAGCGGTCGGGTTCGACGACGCCAAGCTCCCATGGGGAGACACGCGCCTCTGGGTCCTCCCCGCGGGCGTGGTCCCGCCCAACCCGGCGGAGCTGCTCGCCTCGGAGCGGATGGCCGAGATCCTCCGGGACCTCCGCACGGACTTCGACGTCATGGTGGTCGACACGGCCCCGCTGCTCTCCGTGGCGGATGCCACCATCATCGCGCCGCTCGTCGACACCACGATCGTCGTCGCCGATGTCACGAAGGTCCGCATCGCACAGCTCACCCGCGCCCTCTCCACTCTGACCGCGGTGCGCGCCCAGATCGCGGGCGTCGTGTTCAACCGGGTGCGCCGCGGCCGTCGCGACGACTACCGCTACTACTACAGCCCGACCGCCGAGCGCGCGACGACGCGACGCAAGCTCCGCCGTCGCGCTGTCGCCGACGCGGCGCCCACGGCGACCCCGGCCGTCGAGGCTTCGAAGAAGGCCAAGGGCAAGGGCAAAGGCCAGACCCCGGACGAGGTCGCCGAGCCCTAGGGGTTCTGCCTCAGCGCGGGAGGGTGAGCGCCACCACGGCGTCGGCGACCGTCTGCTGGAAGGTCTCGCGCGAATGCCGCTCCCCGGCGATGCGTCGGGAATCCGCCGCGGCGACGGCCATCTCGGGCCACCGCTCGACCACGGTCGCCAGGCCGTCGGCGAGGGACGCGGCCGAATCAGGCTCGACGCGGATCGCGCTCGGGATGCCGGCGGTCGCCTCCCGCAGGCCCGACGTGTCGCTCACCACGACGGGGCGGCCGGCGAGCACGCCTTCGACCGCTGTGTTGCCGAAAGGCTCGTCGAGGCGCGACGGCACGACCAGCACGTCGCTGCGGTCGAGGAGTGCCCAGATCTCGTTCTGAAAGCCGTGGAAGGTCACCGCATCGCGCAGGTCTGTGGCGGCGACAGCGGCGTGGAGGGACTCCTCGTAGGGCTCGTATCCCTCGAAGACCGACCCCGCGATGTCGAGGGTCGCCGCCGTGCCACGCTCGCGCAGACGCTCCACCGCGGTGATCGCGAGGTCGGCGCCCTTGCGAGGTGAGAGACGGCCGACGAAGAGCACCCGGAGCGGTCCGTCCAGCGTCGAACGCGGCGGCGTGGGATCGACCGGCCCCGGCACGGCGTTCAGCACGACGGTCGAGCGCGACGCGAGCCGCCGGTAGGCCGACGTCATGACCCCGAGGCTGAAGGCGCTGTTCACCAGCACGGTGCGGGCGAGCAGGGCCGGCGCGTACAGGACCTTCTTCACGAGTGTGGACGCGGATGCCTCGCCTTCGTGCACGTGGAGGACGACCGGCAGACGTCGCAGCCGGGCGAGCAGCGGCCAGAGCGGGAGTGTGATGGTGCTCACGTACACGGCATCAGGCCGTTCGGCACGGAGCAGCCGGCGGGCCGCGCGTCCTCCGCGCCACGCCGTCGAGATCAGCTCTCCCCACCCGCGTGGCTTCATGAGCCGCTTGCGCAGCACGAACGCCGGAGCGATGACGACGTGCGCGCCCACTGCGCGCAGCTCGGCAGCGAGAGGCCCGTCGTGTGGCAGGGCGACCAGGACGCGGGAGAACTCGGCGACGAGGCCGATGACGCTGTCGAGCAGGACCCGATCGGATCCGTACAGTTCCGCACCAGGGTGCGCGACGATCACCGATCCGCGCCCGGGGCCCGATGTGTGCTGAGAATCCGACACGTGTGCGATCTTCCCCCCTCGTCGATCGACCACTTCGAAGCACGATACCAACTCCGCCGAAGGGATCCTCACCTCATCCACAGCCGTCATGGACGGAAGGAGCATCGCAGCCTGGGATAATCCGGTGGGGGGATCCGAGTGACACATCGACTGCTGTTCGTCTGCGCCGCCAACGTCTGCCGCTCGCCGTCCATGGCGTTCTTCTTCGCGAACGCGCTCGGTGAAGGCCGCGACGACTGGTCCATCGAGAGCCGTGGCGTCCGCGGGACGAGGCCGCGGCGCATGTGCGACAGCGCCACCGCGTTCATCGCGGATCGTCCCGCCGGCGTCGAGTTCGCCCATGAGCACAGGGCGGCCCCCCTCACGGCGGAGGACGTCCTCGCCGCCGACCTGATCATCGCCGCGTCACGCGAGGAACGGGGTGGCGTGGCCCGCCTCGCGCCCGACGCCCGTGACCGGACGTTCACCCTTCGCGAGGCACTCGCGCTGTCGGAGGTCGGGGCCGTGCGGGGCAGTTCGGCACCGCAGGCCACCGGGGAGCCGTCCCCGACGCTGGCGGACTTCGCACGGCTGCTCGACGCGCGGCGCGGACGGCTCGCTGAGCCGGCGACTGCGCGGCGGCTGCGCGGCCCCCTTCGTCTCGCGGATCCGCAGGACTTCCCCGACTTCCACAGCGAGAGCCGCCGCCGCCACCGCGCGATGCTGGGCGAGCTGCGGGCCGCCGTCGACGAACTGGAGACGCGGGTCGTGGGATTCCTCGGGATGACGCCGGCGCTGCCGTCCGGCCGTCGGGGATCCGCAGAGGCCTAGGACGCCGCGGGATCCCACTCGTCGCCCCGCCGACGTGCGCGTCGGGCGGTGCGGTGGATGGACTCGCCGCGGGCGAGCCGCACCGCGAGGTCCTCGTAATGGTCGGCGACCGCATCCCAGCGGAACGCCGCGCGCGCACGCTCCTGCGAGCGCGCGGCGAGGTCGGCGATCCGCTCCGGATCGGCCTCGGCCCGCGTCACGGCCGCGCCGGCGTCGGCGGCGGTGCGGAAGAACTCGCCCTCGCCGTCGAGCACCTCGCGATTGAACGTGATGTCGAAGGCGATGACCGCCGTGCCGGCCCCCATCGCCCGCAGGAGCGACGGATTCGTCCCGCCGACCGAGTGGCCGTGGAGATACGTGTGGGCCTGGGCGTAGAGGGCGTCGAGCAGATCCTGGTCGTACACACCGCCCAGCAGGCGGATTCGGTCGTCGCCGTTCGCCGCCGCGGTGATCGCCTGGGTGTAGTCCGCGCTGTACGGCGCGGACCCCACGACCACGAGTGGTCGCTGCGCGGCGCTCGACGCGTAGCCCTCCACGATCTCCCTGACGTGGTTCTCGGGCTCGAACCGCGCCACCACGAGGTGGTAGCCCCCTGGCGTGAGGCCGAGCGGCTCGAGCAGCGCCGGGTCCGGGGTCGCCAGGATCGGCGCCCCGTAGCGGATCAGCTCCGTGGGCACACCGAACTGGTGGTCGTAGTAGTCGGCGATGCCGGGGGCGTCGGCGATGAGGGCGTCGGCCGTGCGCACCCCGTGCGTCTCCGCCCAGCGGTAGTAGGCCTTGCCGCGCGGTCCCCACTTCGACCGGCGCCACTCGAGCCCGTCCATGTGCAGGGCGACGGGGATGCGACGCGCGCGCAGGAACGGCACGAACGGCGAGTTCGCCGCGTTGAAGACGAACGCCACGTCAGGCCGATGCCGGAGCACGGCGTGCGCGGTCGACAGGCCGGTGTGGCTCAGCGTCTCGAGCTGCTTCTGCCGGAGAGCCGCGAGGTGGACCACCGTCATCCCGAGGTATTCACGCTCGCGCGACTCCGAGCCGCGGGTGTAGACGGTGACCCGGTGCCCGCGGTCGGCGAGCCGCCGCCCGACCTCCTCCACCGCGGTCTCGAAGCCGCCGTACGCCGCGGGCACACCGCGCGTGCCGATCATCGCGATCGACAGCGGGTGTGCGCCAGAAGGGGGGTGGGCGATCGATGTGCTGTGCTCGTCCATCCCGCCCACGCTAGTACGCGCCGGACGGCTGGAGCATGACCTTGACGGTCCGCCACATGATCATCAGGTCGTTCATCACCGACCAGTTCTCGACGTAGCGGAGGTCGAGGCGCACGCTCTCGTCCCACGTGAGGTCGCTGCGACCGCTGACCTGCCACAGGCCCGTGATCCCCGGCTTGATGTAGAGCCGGCGGAAGACCGTGCCGTCGTAGGCGGTGACCTCCTTGGGCAGCGGCGGACGCGGCCCGACCACGCTCATGTCGCCGCGCAGGACGTTCCAGAACTGCGGCAGCTCGTCGAGCGAGAACTTGCGGAGCACGGCGCCGATCCGCGTGACGCGAGGGTCGCGCTTGAGCTTGAACAGCGGGCCAGCGCCCTCGTTCGCCGCGATGAGCGCAGCCAGCTGGGCCTCGGCATCCACCCGCATCGTGCGGAACTTCAAGATGCTGAAGCGTGTGCCGTCGCGACCGATGCGTGTCTGCCTGAAGAAGACCGGTCCGCGGTCCTCGAGCTTGATGAGCAGCGCGATGGGCAGGCCCACGATCGCGATCGGGATGAGCGCGACCAGCGCGAAGACGATGTCCATCGTCCGCTTGAGCAGGTGACGGCCGCCCTCGAACTCGGGGATCTTCACGCTGATCAGCGGCAGGCCGTCGATCGGGCGCAGCGAGATCCGCGGGCCGGCGACGTCGGCGAGCCGGCTGGACAGGATGAGCTCCGACGCCGTGCCCTCGAGTTCCCAACTCAAGCGCTTGACGAAATCGGGGTCTCCCTCCAGCCGGCTCGCCACGACGACCGAGTCCGCACCCAGTTGCCGGGCTCGTGCCGCGACCGTCTCCGTCGTCCCCACGACGGGGTAGGAACGGCCGTCGACGACGATCTCGTCGTCACGGCCGTCGCCGGTCGCAGCACCGACGATCGTGTACGCGCTGGGCGTGGCCTGCTGCAGCTGCTGGATCACGTACTCGACATCGTCGCGCGAGCCCGTCACCAAGGTGCGGGCCGTGTAATGGCCGTACTTGCGCTGCTGAACGAGCCAGCGCCTGCATGCCCACCGTCCGAAAAGGATGGCGAACAGTCCCAGTGGCAGCGCCAGTATCAGCTGCATCCGCACACCGTGCCACTGGAAGATCACGAACGTCATAGCCACGAGGCCGAACGCGAGGCCCGTGGCGTGCGCGACGCGCTTGTACTCGGCCGCGCCAGAGCCGAGCACCGTGGTCGAACGGGTGCCGAACAGCGCGAGCACGACGAGCCAGATGGCGGCCGTCATCGACGCGATGCGCACGAGCGACCACGGCCCGTCGGAGGGCATGTTGACCGCGGAGTCGAGCAGCGCAGCCGTCGCCGTGCTGACGACGACGACCACGGCGTCCGAGAAGCGCAGGCGGCGCCGGTAGAGGCGCTCCCACAGTCGACGGCGCTCGAGCGCAGGCTGCAGCCGCGGCGACGCCGCGGACTGAAGGTTGATCGGTCCCGTCCGCGGTGCGGGCGCGGCGGCCGGTCTGAACGGCGCGACAGAGTCGAAACCGAGCGCGACATCCCCCCGCGCGTCGATCGCCGTCATTGCGTACGCGCTGTGAAGCGCACGCGCAGATGCACGTCCCCAATAGACATCTGTTCCCCAGTAATGTCACGACGAGTCGAAACTCGTCCGTCCCCAGTGCTGATCGGCTTTCCCAGAGTCGATCGAACGGGTGTCCCACCACCCGAATCCCCTCACTCTAGCGCGGAATCCGCTCCTTCGGAAGGCATCGCGCCCGGTCCGGGGTTCGCAGGGGCTCTCCAGCCCCGCGAACACGCGGGTCGCGCACGGCGGATGCGCCGTGCGCGCTCAGCGCGTCGCGCCCGCGCAGGGCAGCACCCACGCCTTGGCGAACGCCGCCGACTGGTACGCGTACTGATAGGCCCACTGCACGAGCGAGAGCCGGTCGTCGGCACCGACGACCGAGACGGGCCCGTCGTGGCACTTGTCGAAGATGAACCGGGCACGGGCCACCTGGGGCGAGAACGTCACGACCACCGCGGATCGGGCGCCGTCCTCGTCGAGCATGAGTGCCTCGCCCTTGGTGGTGGCCGGTCGCGGACTGACGCAGCTGACGCGCGCCTCCCGGCAGGCCGGGATGTTGGCCGCCGCGTAGGTGCCCTCCGGGGGGACCGAGATGAGCATCCGCGGCGCCACGCCCTCGTCGAGCAGGCGCTGCGCGACCGCCACCCGCGCCGGCGTCGCCGGGCCGAGGACGACGATGACGTCGGCCCGGGCGACGTGGTCGTCGGCGGGGAAGACGTAGAGGGGCAGTCCGGCCGCGACGACGGCGACCAGCGCCACGAGCGCCCAGACGGCGACCGCGATCGCCCGGATCCCCGCCTGCCCCATCCCTCGAGGGTAGGGCAGGATGCCCCCGCTCCCGCCGAGAGCGCGCTGGGAGCTCCGGTCGGCTCAGGTGGTGGCGAGCTCGAACGCCCGCCACATCGCCGCATAGGCACCGTCGCGTGCCAGCAGCTCGTCGTGCGACCCCGACTCGGCGACCCGTCCGTGTTCGAGCATCACGATGCGGTCGGCTCCCATCGCGGTCTGCAGGCGATGGGCGATGAGGATCGTGGTCCGATCTCGCGCGAGTCGATGCATCGCGTCGGTCACCCGCGCCTCCGACGCCAGGTCGAGGTTCGACGTCGCCTCGTCGAGCAGCAGCACGGCGGGCTGCACCAGCTCGGCGCGCGCGAGCGCGATGAGCTGACGCTGACCGGCCGACAGGGACGAGCCCCGCTCCGCGATCCTCGTGTCGTAGCCGTCGGGGAGCGCTGCGATCATGGCGTCGGCGCCCACCGCGCGCGCGGCGGCGACGATGTCGGCCGCCGGCGCATCCGGTCGTCCGTAGGCGATGTTGTCGGCCACGGTGCCGGTGAACAGGAACGACTCCTGCGGAACATAGCCGAGTGCGCCTCGGTACCCGCCCAGGTCCAAGGCGCGCAGGTCGATGCCGTCGGCGCTCACAGTGCCGCGGTCCGGGTCGTAGAACCGCGCCACGAGCTTCATGACGGTGGACTTCCCCGCCCCCGTCTCGCCGACCAGCGCGACGGTCTCGCCGGGCGTGATGGCGAGCCCGATCCCGGACAGCGCCTCGGGAGGGGTGCGCGCCGCCGCATCCGCCGCCGGACCACGGGCGTCCTGCGGTCCGCGCCGGTCGGTCGAGACGGGCCCGGTGGGGTAGGCGAAGTGCACGTCGGCCAGTTCCACCTCGCCGTCCAGCCGTCGCACCGGGATCGGATCCGCGGCCGCGGGAGTGAGCGTGTCCAGACGCATGAGCTCGGCGATCCGGGCGACCGACACCCGCGTCTGCTGCCAGGCGTCGAACACCTGCGAGAGCTGCTGGATGGGGGAGAAGAACATGTCGATGTAGAGGAGGAAGGCGATCAGCGCGCCGGCGGTCAGCTGCCCCTGCGCGATGAGCACCGCGCCGAGGCCCAGCACGATGACGTCCGCCACGGCCGAGAGGAACTGCACGAACGGGAAATACACCGCCACCAGCCGCTGGGCGGCGACGCGGGACCGCAGGTACGCGGCGCCGTGCCCGTGGAAGGTCCGCATCGTCTCGGGCTCGTGGGTGAAGGCCTGCGACTCGCGAACCCCCGACAGGCTCTCCTGGAACGCGGAGTTCACGGTGGCGATCCGCTCGCGCGCGACGTCGTAGAGCAGGGCCGCCCGGCGGCGGAACCACAGCGTCGCGACGACGAGCGGGATGACGACGGTCAGGACGGCGAGGCCCAGCGGCACGTCGACGACCACGAGCGCGACACCGACCCCGACGAACGTGACGAAGGCCACGAGGGCGCCCACGAGGCCGTTCTGCAGCAGGGACTCGAACTGGTCGATGTCGGTCGTCATCCGCGTCATGATGCGCCCGGCCATCTCGCGCTCGTAGTAGTCGAGCGAGAGCCGCTGCAGCTGGGCGAACACGCGGATGCGCAGCGACAGCATGATCCGCTGCGCCGTGCGGCCGGTCACGAGAGACTCGGCCATCCCGGTGAACATGTCGCCGATCGCGATGACCAGGTACACCGCGGATGCCACGAAGAGAACGGATGCCACGCCCGTCGTCACGCCCTGGTCGATGCCCGTCTTGACCACGGCCGGGCCGAGGAGCCCCGCGATCGCGTCGATCACGACGAACACGAGCGCGACGAGAAGGGGTCCCCGGAACTCCCGGAGGATCGTGCCGAGGGTGAACTCGCGCTCGCGGCGCCCCTCGCGCGCGATGTCCACGTCGGGATGGTCGACGATCGGCGGGAGGGCCGCCACGCGCGCGAGGAGTTCCGGCGTCGGGGCGAGGCTGCCGCGGAGTCCCCGCATCCCGCCCCCGCCGAGTCCCATCCCGAGACTCGGGGCGCCGGCGACCGCGCGAGGGGCGCTCCGGGCCTCGGTCCCCGCACGCGTTCGGGGCGCGTTCGCGCCGTTGGGGCGGATACTCTCCGCCCCAACGGCGGAATCGCGCCCCGAAACGGGACGGCCGAGGACCTCCGGGTCGCGCTCGGCCGCGGAGGCGAGGGCGTCCACCTCACCGCGACGGGCGGCGTCCGTCGCTCCGAACAGCGCGCGGTAGGTCGAGCTCGCGTCGATGAGCTCGTCGTGCGTCCCCTCCGCCACGACGCGGCCGTGCTCCATGACCACGATGCGGTCGGCGAGGTGCAGCGTCGAATGGCGGTGCGCGATGAGCACGACCGTGCGCCCCTGCATGACGGAGCGCAGGGCGTCGTGGATGGTCTGCTCGGTCCGGGCGTCGATCGCGCTCGTCGCATCGTCGAGCACGAGGATCCCGGGGTCGCGCAGGATGGCGCGTGCCAGCGCGATGCGCTGCCGCTGCCCGCCGGACAGGCTCAGGCCGCGCTCGCCGACGACCGTGTCGTAGCCCCGCGGGAGGGCCATCACGAAGTCGTGGGCCTCGGCGGCGCGCGCGGCCGCCTCGATCTCGTCGTCCGTGGCATCCGGTGCGCCGTAGGCGATGTTGTCGCGCACAGACTCGGAGAACAGGAACGCGTCCTCGAACGCCATCCCGACCGCGCGTCGCAGCGATGACAGGCGGATGCCGCGGATGTCGACTTCTCCGATCGAGATCGAGCCCGCGTCCGGATCGTACGACCGCACCAGCAGTCGCCCGACGGTGGACTTCCCGCTTCCGCTCGCTCCCACGATGGCCACGCGCTCGCCGGGTCGCACCGTGAGCGAGAAGCCGTCCAGGACCGGGGCGCCCTCGGCGTAGCCGAACGTCACGTCGTCGAACCGGACGGCGCCCGGGTCCTCCGGGAGGTCGACGGCGTCGGGTGCGTCGGCGATCGAGGGCCGCAGGTCGAGGATCTGGAAGATCCGCTCGACGCCCGCCCGCGCCTGCTGGCCGATCGTGAGCATCCCGGCCAGCTGGCGGGCGGGCGCCATGAGCTGGGCGATGTAGGTCGAGAAGGCGAGGAAGGTGCCCAGCGAGATGCTGCCGTTCAGCGCCAGCCAGCCGCCGAGGGCGAGGATCCCGACCTGTCCGAGGACCGGGATCGCCTCCAGCAGCGGCTGGTAGCGAGACTGGATGCGCACCGCGCGCATCTGCGAGCCGTACAGGCGGGTGGAGGCAGCCGTCAGGCGACGGAGTTCGCGCTCCTCCTGCCCGAACGCCTTGACCACCCGCACGCCGCCGATGTCCTCGTCGACGATCTCGGCGACCTCGCCTTCCTTCTGCTGTCCGTCCCAGCTCGCGGGGAAGACCCGCCGGCGCATGCGGTAGCTGACGACGAGGAGTGCGGGGACCACCGCGAGGCTGACGATCGCCAGCAGTGGCGAGAGGAAGAACATCACGATGAGCGACAGGAGCAGCATCAGCACGTTGCCGGTCACCAGGGGGAGGAAGTTGAGCAGCCCCTGCACGAGCGCGGTGTCGGAGTTCGCGCGCGCGACGAGCTGGCCCGTCGGCATCGTGTCGAGCGTCGCGGCGTCGAGCCGCTGCAGCCGGTCGTGCATGTCGTTGCGCAGGTCGTTCTGCACGTCGAGGCCGATGCGCCCGCCGCGGTAGCGCCGCAGGTAGGCGAAGCCGAAGGCGAACACGGCGAGAGCGAGCAGCAGCCCGAGCCAGGGGAGGAGGGGGGATGTCCGCGCCACGATGACGCCGTCGACGATCTGCCGTGCCACGAGCGGCGTCGTCACCTGGCACGCGGCGCCGAGGACCGCGGCCACGACGGCGATCGTCACGTTGCGGCGGTGCCGCCCGAGATAGTGGCCGAGTCGCCGCATCCAGCCCTCGGTCTGCTCCCCGCTCATCCGCGCGCCGCCCGGGCCGCGGACTCCGTTGCGCGTGCAGCGGCGCGGGACGCCGCGGCATCCGCCTGGCGCTGTTCGAGCGCGTCGCCGAACCCGGCGAGGGCGGCGAGCGTGGCGGCGGGATCGGGCGTGCGGGCGGCGATCTCGACGATCAGCGCCGCGAGGGCGTCTTCGGCCTCGCGCTGCGCGCGCTCGCCGTCCCCGGTCAGCGCGAGATCGACGGCGCGCTGGTCGACGTCGTGCGTCGTCCGGACGAGGAGGCCCCGACGCACGAGCGCATCGACGGTGCTGCTCACGGTGGGCTTGCCGATCGCCAGCCGCTCGGCGAGGCGCGATGCGCGGCCCTCGCCGTCCGCGACGGCCGACAGCATCCGGAAGTCGGCCATGCTCAGCTCGGTCGTCGTCGCGCGGGGGAGCGTGTGCTCGAGCACGCGCGCGACACGGGTGAGCGCATGCGCGGCCGCGCGGGCGTCCTCAGGTAGTTCGGTCACCGAACCATTCTGCACCCGCCGGAGAACGGTGGGCGCCGAGCTCCGTACCGTTCTCAGGATCGGCGGCCGGCTCCGAACCCGCGGGCCCCGGAATCTTCCGCGCTCGCGACGCCGGGCGGCTCATGGATCCTGAGAACGGTACAGGGCGGCCGTGTCAGCATGGGATCGTGCCCCCGCCCCCGCTCGAAGTCGTGGCCGCTGTGATCGTCGACGGCGGCCGCATCCTCGCGTGTCGGCGGAGTCCCGGGCGCTCGGCTGCCGGCCGGTGGGAGTTTCCCGGCGGCAAGGTCGAGCCCGGGGAGACGCCGGAGGCGGCGCTCGTCCGCGAGATCCGCGAGGAGCTCGGCGTCGAGATCGCGGTCGCCGCGCGCGTGAGCACCGCGGACACGGCGGTCGACGGGCGCGTCATCCGCCTCACCTGCTTCCGTGCCGCGTTGGCCGGTCCGCGACCGACGTCGAGCACCGACCACGATCGGCTCCTCTGGTGCCGGCCGGCCGACCTGCCCGGCCTCGACTGGGCCGAACCCGACCTTCCGGCCGTCCGGCTGCTCGCCGCGGAGCCCGACCACCCGCAGGAGGGTTAGCGTGACGGGATGGACCTGAAGCTCGAAGGCCGCGTCATCCTCGTCGTCGGCGGCCATGGACTCCTCGGCAGCGCCATCGTCGACCGCCTGCGCACGGAAGGCGCCCTCGCGGTGCCGGCATCCCGCCACGCGACCGAGGGGCTGGTGATGGATGCCTCGTCCGACGCCTCGGTCGAGGATGCGCTCGCCCGCGTGAACGCGGACCACGGCAGCCTCGACGGCGTCGTGGTCGCGGCCGCGCCGAGCGCGCGCACGCTCGACCCGGACCGCAACTCCCATCCCGACCAGGTGCTCGCCGCGATCGACGGCAAGGCGATGACGTTCCTCCGGGTCGCGAACGCGGTGCTGCCCGGCATGGTCGCCGCGGGCTACGGGAGGGTCGTGGGGATCAGCGGGCAGAACGCTTTCATGACGGGGAACATCACCGGCTCCATCCGCAACGCCGCCCTCATCCTCGCCGCGAAGAACCTCGCGGATGCGGTGGCGGGGACCGGCGTGACCGTCAACGCCGTCAGCCCGTCGATCGTCTCGGACGATCCGGCGGCCGAGGTGCCGGTCGGCCGGAGCGGCGAGGCGACCCCGGCCGACACGGCGGATCTGGTCGCTTTCCTGCTGTCGCCGCTCGCTGGCCGCATCTCGGGGGAATCGATCGCCGTCGGCCACCGACTGCGCGGCGCGACCGCGCTGTAAGCTGCGGCGTCGCGAGGCGGTCGCAGGTCGCCCGGGCCGTCACGCCGCCGCATCCGGAGGGGACCGGCCCCACCGGATCGCTCGGGTCTGCTCGAAAACGCGGACCGGCCGCCCGACACGCCGAACAGGGCATGGATCCAGCCGGCGTGCCTCTGCGCCGGTCCGAGAATTCGAGCGGATCCCGGCATCGGCGCATGAAGAAACCCCCGCGTGTAGAAGCCACGCGAGGGTCCCAGTGGCTCCGACGGGCGTCGATCCCGTGACCTCACGATTTTCAGTCGTGCGCTCTACCAACTGAGCTACAGAGCCGCGCGGCGCGCATTACCCGGAGACCGGGACCTCTCGCCGCGTCCTAAACGAAAGGCCCTTCGGAAAGGGCCCGTCGCTCAGAGCGACCCTGACGGGACTTGAACCCGCGACCTCCGCCGTGACAGGGCGGCACGCTAACCAACTGCGCTACAGGGCCATGCGTATGAAATTGTATCGGCTGGAGTGACCCCAACGGGATTCGAACCCGTGCTACCGCCGTGAAAGGGCGGCGTCCTAGGCCGCTAAACGATGGGGCCGAGCGAACCCGGAAGGCTCACGCTTACCGACGCTCAAGCATACGCAATCCCCCGGTGATTCGCGAATCGAGGGCGCGTCCAGCAGGCCGCCCGGCATGGGCGGGGCCAGGATGATCGAGGTGCCTCCGATCCTGGCGGGTGGATGAAAAACCTGTTGCATATGTGACTCATGTTGTTACTGTGGAATTTGTTACCTATGCGTAAGCATCGCCGATGCATGCGGGTGCTGCCCCGAAGCTGACGAGAGGACAACGCGTGCTGGACCACCGTGCCGACGTCTCCGTCGATCCCCCCATCGACCCCGACGAGTGCGACTGCGCGCCCACCGCGCGTGAGCGACGCTCGCTGTGGCCCTCGCTCATGTCGCGTCGCGGCGCGCTCGCCGTCGGTGCGCTCGGTGTCGCCGCGCTCGGCATGGCCAACGCCCCGACGATCCCGGCCGCTTACGCGGCGACCTACCCGTCCTGGCCGGACGTGCAGAAGGCGAAGGCGAATCAGGCGGCGAAGCAGGCCGAGGTCTCGCGCATCCAAGGACTCATCAACGGCCTCAAGAGCCAGGTGGCCACGACGCAGGCGGCCGCCGAGAAGGCCGGCAACGAGTTCTACGAGGCGCAGCAGGCGTTCTACGAGGCATCCGCCCGCTACGACGACCTCGCCGCGCAGGCCAAGGCTCAGGCCGCCAAGGCGCAGGATGCCGCCGACAAGGCGGGCCAGGTCGCGGCGCAGCTGTATCGCAACGGCGGCGACGACACCTCGCTGCAGCTCTTCTTCTCCGGATCCGCGGCGAGCGCCGACGATCTGCTCGCACGCCTCGGCACGATGGACAAGCTGCTCGAGGCGAACAAGGCCGTCTACGCCGACGCGGTCACCGCGCGAGACTCGGCGCAGAACCTCACCGACCAGGCCAAGGCCCAGCGCGAGGCCCGCGACAAGCTTCAGCAGGTGGCGCAGGACAAGATGGTCGCCGCGCAGCAGGCGTCCGAGGCGGCGCAGGCGGCTCTGGCCGCGCAGAGCGCCAACCTCGACACACTGAACGCGCAGCTCGCGGCCCTGCGGGACACCACCGCCAAGACGGTCGCGGCCTACCAGGCCGGAGTCGAGGCGGCGCGCAAGGCCGCGGCAGAGAAGGCCGCGCGTGAGAAGGCCGCCGCCGAGAAGGCCGCGCGGGATGCCGCGGCGCACTCCGGCTCCGGTGCGGGCTCCCCGACATACTCCGGCTGGTGCCGCCCGTCGAACGGCTGGCAGAGCTCGGGATACGGCCCCCGCAGCGTGCAGTGCGGGAACGGGTACTGCGCGAGCGGATTCCACGCGGGGGTCGATCTCGCGGACTCCTGCGGAACGGCGATCTTCGCCGCCTGCAGCGGGAGGGTCGTCTACGCCGGGTACAACGGCGGCTACGGCAACTACATCAAGATCGACCACGGCGACGGGACCGGCTCCGGGTACGGGCACATCATGCCGGGCGGCATCCTCGTCGGTTACGGCCAGTACGTGCAGGCGGGGCAGCTCATCGCCCGCGAGGGCAACACCGGCAACTCGTTCGGCTGCCACCTGCACTTCGAGACCTACATCAACAACCGGCCGGTGAACCCGGTGCCGTTCATGGCGGCGCGCGGCGTCTCCGTCTGACGCTCACGAGAAGGGGCGGATGCCTCGGCCCCGACGCGGGTCCGAGGCATCCGCCCCTTCTCGTGGACGAGGGTCAGTGGCCGCCCTGCTCGAACCGTGCGTAGGCCTCGGCGACCAGCCGCTCGGCCTCGGCGGCGTCGGCCCAGTCGTCGACCTTGACCCACTTGCCGGGCTCGAGGTCCTTGTAGTGCTCGAAGAAGTGCGCGATCTCCTTCTTCGTGAACTCGGGGATGTCGCCGACGTCCTGGATGTGGGCCCATCGGGGGTCCTTGCCGAGCACCGCGACCACCTTGTCGTCGCCGCCGGCCTCGTCGCTCATCTTCAGCACGCCGACGGGGCGCACGCTCACGTGCACGCCGGGGAACAGCGTCTGGTCCAGGAGGAGGAGAACGTCGAGGGGGTCGCCGTCCTCGCCGAGGGTCTTCTCGAAGAAGCCGTAGTCGGCGGGGTAGCCGAACACCGTGTACAGGATGCGGTCGAGATGCACCTGACCGGTCTCGTGGTCGACCTCGTACTTCACGCGGCTGCCGCGCGGGATCTCGATGACGGCGTCGTACGCGCCCATGCTGGTGCTCCTTCGGAAGACGGTGGAATGCCGCCGACCAGCCTAGCCGCGGCGCGGAGACGAGCGGACCTGTCGGCGCCGACCTGGCGGCGGTCGAGGATTCAGGAGAATTCGAACATCACGGCGCCCTGGAGGCGTCGGCGCGCAGGTTTCTCCTGAACCTGCAACGCGTCGCGGCGCTACCGTTGCCTGGTGGAACACCGGCCGTCGCTCGATCCCGCCGTCGCCGAGACCCGTCTCGCCGTGCGCAGCGCGCTCGGCGGACTGCGGCCCGGGGCGGTGGTCGTCGGCCTGTCGGGCGGCGCCGACTCGCTCGCGCTCGCCGCCGCGGTGGCGTTCGAGGGCCCGAAGCTCGGGATGACGCCGGTCAGCGTCACCGTCGACCACGGTCTGCAGGCCGCCTCCGCCGAGGTGGCCGAGGCTGCGGCGCGGCAGGCAGAGGGACTCGGCTTCGATGCGCGCATCCTGCGGGTCGACGTCACCGGAGACGGGGGACCGGAGGCGGCGGCGCGGTCGGCCCGGTATGGCGCGCTCGCGCATGCCGCGGCCTCCGCCGACGCGGTCGCCGTCCTCGTCGGCCACACCCTCGACGACCAGGCCGAGACGGTGCTGCTCGGCCTCGCCCGCGGCTCGGGCGGTGGCAGCCTGCAGGGGATGGCGCCGGAGTCGCGGCTCGCGGACACGCCGCTCCTGCGTCCGTTCCTCGGCGTCCGCCGGACCGTGACCCGCGCGGCGTGCAGCGCCCAGCACCTCGATCCCTGGGACGATCCGCACAACGACGATCCCCGCTACGCCCGCGTCCGGGTGCGCACGACGGTGCTGCCGGTCCTCGAGGCCGAGCTGGGCCCCGGCGTGGCGGAGGCTCTCGCTCGGACGGCGGAACAACTGCGGGAGGATGCCGCAGCCTTCGCGGAGATGATCGACGAGACGATCGAGGACATCGTGGAGCACGCGGAGGCGGGGATCTCGGTCTCGGTGGCCGCGCTCGCCGCGAATCCCGCGGCGCTGCGGCACCGCATCATCCGGCACGTGGTGTCGAGCGAATTCGGCGGGAGCCTCTCGAGGACGCAGACGCTCGAGGTCGCTCGGCTGGTCACGGACTGGCGCGGGCAGGGCCCGATCGATCTGCCCGGATGCCGCGCCCGCCGCGTCGGCGGACGCATCGAGTTCGCCGCGGGCTGACCCATAGAATCGGCTCATGCGCGCGGCCGACGTCTCCGATCAGATCACCCACGTCCTCGTGACGGAGGAGCAGATCCAGGAGAAGCTCGACGAGATCGCGGCCCGTGTCGCGGTCGACTACGCGGGCAAGGACCTGCTGCTGGTCGGTGTCCTCAAGGGCGCGGTGATGGTGATGGCCGACTTCGCGCGCGCGCTGCCGATGGTCGCGGCGATGGACTGGATGGCGGTGTCGTCGTACGGGGCCGGGACGAAGTCGAGCGGTGTCGTGCAGATCCGCAAGGACCTCGACGAAGACATCCACGACCGGCACGTGCTCATCGTCGAGGACATCATCGACTCGGGCCTCACGCTGAGCTGGCTACTCGAGAACTTCGCCTCCCGCGGCGCGGCCTCGGTGGAGGTGTTCGCGCTGCTGCGCAAGCCCGACGCGGCCAAGGTGCACGTCGAGTCGCGCTACGTGGGCTTCGACATCCCGAACGAGTTCGTCGTCGGCTACGGGCTCGACTACGCGGAGCGTTACCGCAACCTCCGCGACGTCGCCGTGCTGGCCCCGCACGTCTACGCCTGAGCGCCGCGGCGGGAGCGGCATCCTGCCCCCGGGGCCAGTGCGCGACCGGCGGGGCGGCTGTACGCCGTGGGCGAATGCACAGACTGCCCATAGCCGGCCCGCGATACCCTGAAGGCCGGTGTCCGCGTAGGCGGACCGGGACGAAAGGGCCTCGGGGGCGTCCCCCGCACCATGGACTTCAAGAAGATCACCCGCAACCCGCTCATCTACGTTCTGCTGATCGGGATCTTCCTCATCGTGGGCTTCTCGCTCATCTCCAGCCTCGGCGGAGCGAAGCAGATCACGACGCAGCAGGGGCTCGAGCTGCTCAAGGGGAGCACGGTCACCAAGGTCGTCAACACCGACGGCGACCAGCGGGTCGACATGTCGCTGTCGACGCCCTACGAGGGTGCGAGCGACGTCCAGTTCTACTACGTCTCGGCGCGCGCGGATCAGGTCGTCCAGGCCATCAACTCCGCAGACCCCAAGGACGGCTTCAACGACGCGGTCCCGAAGAGCTCCTGGTTCGACGGCTTCCTCTCCCTCATCCTCCCGATGCTGCTGCTCGGTCTGCTGTTCTGGTTCCTCCTGTCGAGTGCGCAGGGCGGTGGCAGCAAGGTGATGCAGTTCGGCAAGTCGCGCGCCAAGCTCGTCACCAAGGAGATGCCGCAGGTCACCTTCGCCGACGTCGCCGGAACCGACGAGGCCATCGAGGAGATGCAGGAGATCAAGGACTTCCTGAAGGACCCCGCCCGCTTCCAGGCGGTGGGTGCCCGCATCCCCAAGGGCGTGCTCCTGTACGGCCCTCCCGGAACCGGCAAGACCCTCCTCGCGCGCGCCGTCGCCGGCGAGGCCGGGGTGCCGTTCTACTCGATCTCCGGATCCGACTTCGTCGAGATGTTCGTGGGCGTCGGCGCGAGTCGCGTCCGCGACCTGTTCAACCAGGCCAAGGAGAGCTCGCCCGCGATCATCTTCATCGATGAGATCGACGCGGTGGGTCGCCACCGCGGCGCGGGCCTCGGCGGCGGACACGACGAGCGGGAGCAGACGCTCAACCAGATGCTCGTCGAGATGGACGGCTTCGACCCCAAGGTGAACGTCATCGTCATCGCTGCGACGAACCGCCCCGACATCCTCGACCCCGCCCTGCTGCGCCCCGGTCGGTTCGACCGGCAGATCGGCGTCGACGCGCCCGACATGAAGGGCCGTCTGAAGATCCTCGAGGTGCACGGCCGCGGCAAGCCCCTCGCCGAGAGCGTCGACCTCGAGGTCGTCGCCCGCAAGACGCCGGGCTTCACGGGCGCCGATCTCGCCAACGTCCTGAACGAGGCGGCTCTGCTCACGGCACGGTCGAACGCGCAGCTCATCGACAACCGCGCGCTCGACGAGGCGATCGACCGTGTGATCGCGGGCCCGCAGCGTCGCACGCGGGTGATGCGCGACAAGGAGAAGCTGATCACGGCCTACCACGAGGGCGGTCACGCCCTCACCGCAGCCGCGATGAACTACAGCGACCCGGTCACGAAGATCACGATCCTCCCGCGCGGCAAGGCCCTGGGCTACACCATGGTCATGCCTCTCGACGACAAGTACTCGGTCACCCGCAACGAGCTGCAGGATCAGCTCGCATGGGCGATGGGCGGGCGCGTCGCCGAGGAGATCGTGTTCCACGACCCGACGACCGGTGCGTCGAACGACATCGAGAAGGCCACCGCGATCGCGCGCAAGATGGTCACCGAGTACGGAATGACGACCGAGGTCGGCCCCGTCAAGCTGGGCGCCGCCTCGGGTGAGATGTTCCTCGGCCGCGACATGGGTCACGGCCGCGACTTCTCCGAGCATGTCGCCGAGCGCGTCGACGTCCAGGTGCGCGACCTCATCGAGCAGGCCCACAACGAGGCCTACAAGGTGCTCAACGAGAACCGCGAGATCCTGGACCGGCTGGCGCTGGAACTCCTCGAGAAGGAGACGCTCGACCACCTCGAGATCGCGGAGATCTTCCGCGACATCAAGAAGCTGCCGCCGCGGCCCCAGTGGCTCTCCAGCAGCGAGCGCCCGGTCTCCGCGCTGCCGCCGGTCGAGGTCCCCCGTCGGCAGCCCGCCGGAGTCGCCGCCGCGACCGAGGCGGACGCCCCGGCCGAGAAGGCCCCCCGCCGCCGCCCGAGCGGTCAGGCGCGACCCGCGACCGCGTAGGCTCGGCCCGTGGCCGTCGACCGTGAGCGCGTGTCCGCGCTGGTGCGGGAGCTCCTCGTCGCGATCGGCGAGGACCCCGACCGGCCAGGGCTCCGACTGACCCCTCAGCGGGTGTCCGAGACGTACGCCGAGTTCTTCTCGGGTGTCGGCGAGGATGCCGCGGCTCCGCTCGCGCACACGATCTCGGTCGCGACCGGGCCGGCTCCCGACACGCTCCCCTCGGGCGCCGTGATGCTCCGAGACATCCGGTTCCGGTCGGTCTGCGAGCACCACCTCCTCCCCTTCTCCGGCCATGCGCACATCGCCTATCTGCCCGGCGAGCAGGTCGTGGGTCTCGGCGCGCTCCCCAAGGTCGTCGACATCCTGGCGTCCCGGCCGCAGGTGCAGGAGCGGCTGGGCGAGCAGATCGCCGACACGATCTCCTCATCGATCGACTGCCGCGGCGTCCTGGTCGTGCTGGACGCGACCCACCAGTGCGTCACGATGCGCAGCGGTCGCCAGTCGGAGTCGTCGACGGTCACGATCGCCGCGCGCGGAGCGTTCGCCGACGCCGTCGCGCGCGCGGAGCTCATCGCCCTGATCGGACGGAACCGCGAGTGACGGTGGCGATCATGGGCATCCTCAACGTCACGCCCGATTCCTTCAGCGACGGAGGCCGGTACGCGGATGCGGAGGCCGCCCTCGCGCACGGACTCCGCCTGATCGCGGCCGGGGCGGACATCCTCGACGTGGGCGGCGAGTCGACCAGGCCGGGCGCGGAGCGCGTGGATCCGTCCACGGAGCAGGAGCGCGTCCTCCCTGTCGTGAGCGCGCTCGCCGCGTTGGGGGCCACGGTCAGCATCGACACGATGAACGCGTCGACGGCCGTCGCCGCGGTGCGTGCGGGCGCCCGCATCGTCAACGACGTGTCGGGCGGCCTCGCCGACCCCGAGCTCCTGCCAGCCGTCGCCGCCGAGAACGCCGAGGTCGTCCTGGGGCACTGGCGCGGCCCGTCCTCCGACATGTACGCGCGCGCCGAGTACGCGGACGTCACTCGCGAGACCATCGGCGAGCTCATCGCGCGCATGGAGGCGGCCGCGGCCGCCGGCATCCCTCCGTCACGGGTGGTCCTCGATCCGGGCATCGGCTTCGGCAAGCGCGGGTCGCAGAACTGGGACGTGCTGCGCGGCCTCCCGCAGCTCGTGGGCGTCGGTCCCCGCGTTCTCGTCGGAACGAGCCGGAAGCGGTTCCTCGCCGAGATCCTGGGTGCGGAAGCGGACGGCGAGGCGGCGACCGAGGCGCGCCGCGACCTCGCGACGGCCGTGACGAGCGCGCTCGCCGCTCGCGCCGGCGTGTGGGGCGTCCGCGTGCACGACGTGGCCGCGACGCGCGACGCGCTTCGGGTCGTCGAGGCCTGGGAGGGATCATGACGTACCCGGCCGACGAGATCACGCTCACCGGATTACGCGCGCACGGCTTCCACGGGGTGTACCCGGAGGAGCGACGGGTGGGTCAGGAGTTCGTCGTCGACGTCACGATGACCGTCGACACGCGGCGGGCCGCGGCATCCGATGATGTCACCGACACGGTGCACTACGGCGAGGTCGCCGAGGCGGTCGCGGCCATCGTCGTGGGTGACCCGGTCGACCTGCTGGAGACCCTCTGCGCGCGGATCGCCGCCGCGCTGTTCGCGTTCCCGCCGGTCGATGCGGTCCGGGTGACCGTGCACAAACCGTCCGCCCCGATCTCCGTCGCCTTCGGCGACGTGAGCGTCACGATCCACCGGGAGCGCGACCGATGAGCCGCCGTCTCGCGCAGGGCTTCTCGGGCGACACCGCGCCGGAGGGGGCCCCCGTGCGCGCCGTCGTCGCGCTCGGGGCGAATCTCGGCGACCGCGCCACGACGCTCGATGCGGCGGTGGCGGCCCTGCGCCGGGTGCCGCTCGTCGAGGACGTGCGCGCTGCGGATCCGATCGAGTCCGTCGCCGTGACCCCCGAGGGTCCGGATGCCGCGGCCCCCGCCTATCTGAACTCCGTGGCCGTCCTCAGCACGCGGCTGGCGCCGAGCGTGCTCCTCTCGTACCTGCACGCGATCGAGGACGCGCACGGGCGGGTCCGGCGCGAGCGGTGGGGCGATCGCACGCTCGACCTCGACCTGATCGTGTACGACGACCTCGTCAGTGACGATCCCGCCCTGACGCTGCCGCATCCGCGTGCGGCGGAACGGACCTTCGTGCTGGAGCCGTGGCTCTCGATCGATCCCGACGCGGCGCTGCCGGGCGCGGGGCGGGTCGACGAGCTGCTGGCGCAACTGAGGAGCGGATCGTGAAGCGCACCGGCGCGGGGGTGCTGATCGTCGCCGGTGTGCTGGGCGTCGGCGCCGGGTTCCTGCTCGACCAGCTGCTGACGGCGGCGGGCCGGCCGACCTTCACCCCGATGGTGAGTCTGCCCATTCTGCTGATCGCGGTCGGGGTGGTCGACGTCGCCCTGGCCATCCCGATCTACCGCACGAGCCGCGGGCACTCGGCGGCGCCGGTGAACCCGTTCCGCGCGGTCCGCATCGCGATGCTCGCCAAGGCCTCGAGCATCGTGGGCGCCGCGGTCGGAGGGATGGGCCTCGGACTCCTCCTCTTCCTCCTCACCCGGCCCACGACTCCCTCGGTAGGCTCGGTGAGCGCGGTGGTGGCGACCGCAGTGTGCGGCGCCGTCCTGGTCGCTGCGGGACTCGTCGCCGAGCATCTGTGCACCATCCGGAAGGACGACGATGACGAACAGCCCGGAGCTCCCGGACTCGACACCCACGATCGCTGACCCTGCCGGTGCGCCGTCCGGTCCGCAGGGGGCGCTGGACTCCGGCACGTTCGACCGCATCCTCGAGCCGCGGAGCCCGCGTCGGCTGCCGCTCGGCGACGGCACCTGGCATCAGCTCGCCCGATCGTACGTGTGGGTGCGGCTGATCTCGCTGGCCCTGTTCCTGGCCGTCGTGCTGGTGGCGGCCTTCGTGCTCGCGCTCCTCACCCGGACGGCGTGGCCCTGGATCCCGGGAGGGGTGCTGTCGGCCGGCATCGTGTGGGCGGCCGCCATCACGCCGCGTCAGGCCCGCGCGTTCGGATACCAGTTGCGCTCCGACGACCTGGTGTTCCGCCGCGGCATCCTGTGGCAGCGGATGGTGGCCGTCCCGTACGGGCGCATGCAGCTGGTCGACATCACCCATGGCCCGCTCGACCGGGCGTTCGGGATCGCCCAGCTCAAGCTGGTGACGGCCGCGGCGGCGACGGGAGTGGTGATCCCGGGGCTCACGCAGGATGCGGCGGAGCATCTCCGCGACACGCTCATCGATGTCGCGGAGGCGCGGAGGACGGGCCTGTGACGCAGCCTGGTGAGCGGTCGTCTTTGAGCGACGGGGAATGGCACCGGCTGAACCCCCTGACGCCGCTGTTCCGCGGCGGGTTCGTGCTGGTCGTGGTGGCGGGAATCGTCATCTCCAACCTCCGCGAGCGCATCGTCGACTTCTTCGTGCGCATCAGCGTGCCCGACGCCCCCGACCTCAATCAGCCCGGAGACCCGATCGACTACGTGCTGGCGCACAACCTCGTGCTCCTGGCGCTGCTCGCGGTGCTCGGGATCGTGCTCATCCTCGTCGGGCTCTTCTACCTGTCGTGGCGGTTCCACACCTTCCGCATCACGGGAGACAACGTCGAGGTGCGCCAGGGCGTGCTGTTCCGCAGCCAGCGCCGCGCGCCGCTGGACCGCGTCCAGGGTGTGAACCTCACTCGCCCCACGGTCGCTCGTCTGTTCGGGATGGCCAAGCTCGAGGTCGTCGGCGCGGGCTCTGACTCGAACGTGAAGCTCGAGTACCTCTCGACGTCGAACGCAGAGCAGGTACGGGCGGACATCCTCCGCCTCGCGTCCGGCCGCCGTCTCGCCGAGGCGCAGGCGCGACAGGCCGCGGGACGCCCGCCTGGTTCACGCGTTGCGGCGGCGGCATCCGTCGTGACCGACGCGGTGAACGGCATGGTCCTCGGCGCCGAGGGACCGGTCGCAGAGCCGGCGTCGGTCGTCGAGATCCCCGTGCTCCGGCTGATCCTGTCGAGGCTGCTCGGGTCGTCCACGCTCGTGCTGCTCATTCTCATCGGCGTCATCGTGTGGGGCTCGGTGGTGGGGACGCTGTGGATCCTGTTCTCGGTCGTTCCCGCCATCCTGGGCTTCGGCGCGTACTGGGTCCGGTCGATCACCAAGTCGCTGCGCTATTCCATCGCGCCCACGGCCGACGGCGTGCGCATCACGTACGGCCTGTTCACGACGATCACCGAGATCCTGCCCCCCGGTCGCATCCACGCGGTGGAGATCAGTCAGCCGCTGCTGTGGCGTCCAGCGGGGTGGTGGTCCATCCGGGTGAACCGACTGTCGGGGAAGAGCACGAGCTCCCAGGAGTCTGATCAGTTCGCCGACGTGCTGCCCGTCGGCGACCGCGCGGACGTCGAGCGGGTCCTGCGACTCATCCTGCCGGGTCTGCCTGAGCAGGAGTGGCCGCTCGTCTTCGACCACGGGATCCTGGGACCGGCACCGGCCGACCCGTTCACGAACACACCGCGCCGGGCGCTCATCCTCCGTCCGCTCGCGTGGAAGCGCAACGGCTTCCTCCTGTCGCGCGACGCGCTCTTCTTCCGGCGCGGCGCGATCTGGCGGCAGCTCGCGATCTTCCCGCTGGCCCGCCTGCAGAGCGTCGGCGTCGAACAGGGGCCTGTCGACCGCGCGCTCGGCGTCGCCGCAGTGCACGCGCACACGATCGTGGGCCGGGTCTCTGGGCGGCTCTCCGCCGTCGACCGGGATGCCGCCGTCGCGCTCTTCGCGGATGCCGAGGCCGCCGCCCTCGCCGCGGGCGTCTCCGACCACAGCCACCGCTGGGCCGACGAGGAAGATGCGACGGAGGTCGTGCCGTGAGCCGAGATGGACGCCTCGGAGTCGGGATCATCGGCGCGGGTCGGGTCGGGCCCGTGATCGGCGCCGCACTCGCCGGTGCGGGCCACGCGATCATCGGGATCACGCACGGCTCGGATGACGATCGCGTCGAATCGGTGCTTCCCGACGTGCCCTTCCTGGACGCGCTGGAAGTCGTCCGTCGCAGCGAGCTCGTCGTGATCGCCGTTCCCCACGATCAGCTCGGGCCGCTCGTCGGCGGCCTTGCGGACGTCGGTGCATGGCAGGTGGGCCAGCTCGTCGTCCACACCGATCCGTCGTCCGGTCTGGGGGCACTGGCCCCCGCAGCCGCACGTGGCGCGATCCCGCTGGCGATCCACCCGGCCATCGCCTTCACCGGCACCTCGATGGATCTCCGTCAGCTCGCCGATGCCTATGCCGCGGTGACCGCGCCGGCCGCCGTTCTCCCCATCGCGCAGGCGCTGGCGGTCGAGCTGGGTTGCGAGCCGGTGGTCGTGGCGGATGCCGACCGCGCGGCATATGGCGAGGCGATCGCGACGGCGACGGAGTTCTCCCGATCGATCGTCCGCCAGTCCACGTCGCTGCTCGCCGGCATCGGCGTCGACAATCCGAGGGCCTTCCTCTCCACGCTCATCCACTCGACGGTCGACCAGGCGCTCGCGGACGGTGCGTCGCCGGGCGGCGACCGCCCGGACGCTACGATCGTCGGATGATCCGCACCACCGACGACCTGCGCGCTCGCCTCGCCGAAGCCCGGGACGCCGGCACCGTCGACGGGCGGACGCCTACGGTCGCGCTCGTCTCGACGATCGGCGCACTGCACGACGGACACATCGACCTCGTGCGGCTCGCCCGTGAGCGGGCGGACATCGTGGTCGTCTCGACGTTCGTCAATCCGCTCCGCTTCGCCACGCGGGCGGAGTGCGACGCCTACCCGCGTACCCCCGCGGAGGACCGCCTGCTGCTCGAGTCCCTCGGGGTCGACATCGTCTTCTCGCCCGAGGCGTCCGACCTGCTTCCGACCGGCACGGCCACGACGAAGGTGTCTGCGGGAGACCTCGGGCTTCGCTATGAAGGCCGAGCCCGCCCGTTCTACTTCGACGGGCTGCTCACCGTCGAGGCGAAGCTCTTCGGGCTCATCCACCCCGACCTCGCCGTCTACGGCGAGCGCGATCGGCAGCGCGTCTTCCTCGTGCGGCGCATGATCCGCGACCTCTGTTTCGACGTCGAGGTGATGACCGTGCCGACCGTGCGCGCCGACAACGGCCTGCCGATCTCGACGCGCATCGCTCTCCTCGAGGAGCGCGATCTGGCCGCCGCCAAGAAGCTTCCGGACGCGCTCGATGCGGCAGCGTCGAATGCGGACCGGGGCGTGGACGCGTGCATCGCGGCCGCGCAGTCCGCGATGATGGGGGAGCCCCGCATCACCCTCGAGTACCTGAGCGTGGTCGACCCGCAGACGTTCCTGCCGGTGGACGAGGGGCACCGCGGTCCGGCTCTCGCGCTCATCGCGGCATCCGTCGCGGGGAATCGCATCATCGACAACGCCGAGGTCTACATCGGCTGACCCGGTCGCTGCGGAAGCGGGCATCGAGCCCGCCGATAGACTTGGGGCCGACTTCCGAGGAGCCCCGCCGTCATGACCGACACCCCCGAGAACGTGCCCGCCGAGATGTCCGAAGAGGACATCATCGAGCAGAAGGCCGTGCGGCTCGCGAAGCGTGAGCGTCTCATCGCCGAGCGCTCCGACGCCGGGGGCGGCGCGTATCCCGTCTCGGTCCCGGTGACGGACACCATCACCGACCTGCGCGAGCGGTTCGGCGATCTCGAAGCGGGAGCGGAGACGGGCGTGACCGCCGCCGTGGCGGGCCGCGTGGTGTTCAGCCGCAACACCGGCAAGCTCTGCTTCGCCTCGCTGCAGGCGGGCGACGGCAGCCGCATCCAGGCGATGGTGTCGCTCGCATCGGTGGGCGAGGAGTCGCTGCAGCGCTGGAAGGAGCTCGTCGACCTCGGCGACCACGTCTTCGTGACGGGCGAGGTCGTCTCGAGCCGTCGCGGTGAGCTCTCGATCATGGTGGCCGATTGGGCGATCGCCTCGAAGGCGCTGCTGCCGCTGCCGAACCTGTACAGCGAGCTGAGCGATGAGGCGCGTGTCCGCAGCCGCTTCCTCGATCTGATCGTGCGGGATCAGGCCCGCGCGACGGTGCGCGCGAGAGCCAGGATCAATCAGAGCCTGCGGCAGACGTTCGCCGACCACGGCTTCATCGAGGTCGAGACGCCGATGCTCCAGATCCAGCACGGCGGAGCGTCGGCGCGTCCGTTCGTCACGCACTCGAACGCGTTCGACGCGGACCTGTACCTGCGCATCGCGCCGGAGCTCTTCCTCAAGCGTGCCGCGGTCGGGGGCATCGACCGCGTGTTCGAGATCAACCGCAACTTCCGCAACGAGGGGGCGGACTCGACGCACAGCCCTGAGTTCGCGATGCTCGAGGCGTACCAGTCCTACAGCGACTACCACGGCATCGCGGACCTGACGCAGGAGCTCATCCAGAACGCGGCGATCGCCGCCACGGGTTCGACGACGGTGACGTGGGCGGACGGCACGGTGTACGACCTGGGCGGGGAGTGGGATCGCGTCTCGATGTACGACTCGCTGAACGCGGCGGCCGGGGTCGACATCACCCCGGAGACGTCGGTGGACGACCTCCGTGCGCTCGCCGAGGCGCACGGCGTGGACGAGCCTGCGCACCCGACGCACGGCAAGTGGGTCGAGGAGCTGTGGGAGCACTTCGTCAAGGGGACGCTCACGCGCCCGACGTTCGTGATGGACTTTCCGCTCGACACGAGTCCCCTCGTGCGCGAGCACCGGTCCATCCCTGGCGTCGTCGAGAAGTGGGACCTGTACGTCCGCGGCTTCGAGCTCGCCACCGGTTACTCGGAGCTCATCGATCCGGTGATCCAGCGCGAGAGGTTCATCGACCAGGCGCGACTCGCCGCCCAGGGCGACCTCGAGGCGATGCGCATCGACGAGGAGTTCCTGCGGGCGATGGAGCACGGCATGCCCCCGATGGGCGGCATGGGGATGGGGATCGACCGCCTGCTGATGGCGATCACCGGTCTCGGCATCCGCGAGACCATCCTGTTCCCGCTGGTCAAGTAGCTCCCGGGCGCCGGTCACCGACGGCCCCGGCCGCCGGTCTCGGCGCGGAACGCCCAATCGGGCACATGGCCGACGGCGACGAAGGACCGGACGATCTCGCCCAGCCCGTGCTCCGGCTCGAGCTCGCAGGCGCGGCGCGCGAAGCTCTCTGCGTGCGTCGAGCGCCCGAGCGCCCAGGAGAGCCACGCGCACGTCGCCGGTGCGCCGGGGCGGACCGCGTCGGGTGCGAGGGCGGCCGCGTGGCGGGCCAGTTCGAGCGCCCGTGACAGGCGGTCGCGATCGGGACGCGTGCCCTCTCCCCACATCCGCATCCCGAGGTCGGCCGGATAGTCGGCACCGCCCTCCCACTGGAGCTGCGCGTCGAGCGCCGCCTCGCCGTCTGCGAGCGTCCCGCACCACTGCACGAGGGCGATGTCGCGGAGTGCGGGGCGCGCCAGACACCAGATGAGCGTGGCGGCATCGAAGGGGGCGAGCGCCGACGGATCCCACGCCAGGACGTCCTCGAACAGTGCGGGGAGCTCATCGAGGCGACAGGCCGCCGTGAGCGCGTGCGGGTCCAGCCGGCCGAGGGTGGCGATCGCGCGCTCGTCGGCGCCCGGCTCGGCCGAGACGTCGGCGCAGACGGTGCGCACCGCCTGGTCGAGCGCGCGCAGTGCGGCCGCCACGGGCTGTGCGGCTTCGTCGGCCACCGCCGGCAGCTCGGCACCCGCGGCCTGATCCCCCACCCGGACCGGAGGGAGGTCGTCCGCGGCCGGGGCCGCGACCTCCGACAGATCGCCGAGCCGGGGTGCCGCCCCGTCGTCGGGGTACGCCGTCCACGCGTCCGCGCCCACGCACAGGGCGTCGCGCACCTCGATGCCGCAGGCATCGGCACGCGCGGCGATGGCCCGCACGAACGCGCGGTGCGGAACGGAGTCGTCCGCTCGGTGCAGGGAGTCGTCGGTGTACACCACGAGGGCCACGGCGTTCGCATCCGGCAGCCGGCAGACCATGCCGATGCAGGTCGACGCGATGCGCTCGACGTCGTCTGCCCCGGCGGCGGACGGCAGGTCGAAGCGCATCGCGCCCACCGACCGGCGCCCGGAGAACGGGACCAGCACGAGGCTGCGCGTGGGATGGAAACCCAGCAGGTGAGGGACGAGGGAGAGGAAGCGGGCCGGCCCTGCGGCCTTGATGACGGTGGACATGCGAACGACTCTCCCGCCGGCGGAGGCCGCGCAGGCCTGGGTTCCCCGCGCCTGTGGACGCTCCTCGCCCGGCCGCTCGTGGGGAGGAGCGGTGCATCGCGCACGCGTACCATGGAGGGATGGACAGCTTCTGGACCGCCGTCGTGTGGTCGCTTGCGCCGACGATCGTCGTGACCGCGCTGTTCTTCTTCATCCTCCGCTCGGTCGTGCGGGCGGACAGGAGCGAGCGTCGCGTCTACGCACGGGTCGAGGCGGAGGAGCGCGCCAAGCGCGGGCTGCCGCCGACCGCGTCGGCCGCCGCACCGTCCGAGCGCTGACCCCGCCCCCCACTACGCTGGACTCACGTCCGGCGGAAGGGGCACCATGACGTTCATCGTGACGTGGTGGCCGATCGTCGTGATCGTCGCCGACATCGCCATCCGGATCACCGCGATCATCGTCGTGCCCCGCAATCGGCGGCCCACGGCGGCGATGGCGTGGCTGCTCGCGATCTACTTCATCCCGTTCATCGGCGTGCTGCTCTTCCTGCTGATCGGCAACCCCCGCCTGCCGCGGAAGCGGCGACGCAAGCAGGATGCGATCAACGAGTACATCCGCGAGACCAGCGCACACCTCGACTTCGGCACGCTCCGGCCGAACGCCCCGGACTGGTTCACCTCCACCGTCACGCTCAACCGCAACCTCGGCGCGATGCCGCTCGCGGGAGACAACGCGGCGCACCTCATCCCCGACTACCAGGCGAGCCTCGACGCGATGGCGGAGGAGGTTCGCCGCGCGCGCGACTACGTCCACGTGGAGTTCTACATCCTGCAGTCGGATGCCGCGACCGACAACTTCTTTCGCGCGCTGGAGGAGGTCAGGGCCCGCGGTGTCACCGTACGGGTGCTCCTCGATCACTGGGCGAACCGTGGCAAGCCGTACTACCGGCGCACGCTGCGACGACTCACCCGGATGGGCGCGAAGTGGCGGCTGATGCTGCCCGTGCAGCCATTCAAGGGCAAGTACCAGCGCCCGGATCTGCGCAATCACCGCAAGCTCGTCGTCGTGGACGGCGACGTCGCGTTCATGGGTTCGCAGAACCTGACCGACTCGACGTACAACCTCAAGAAGAACATCCGTCGCGGACTGCACTGGGTCGACCTCATGGTCCGTGTCGAGGGGCCGGTCGTGGCATCCATCAACGCCGTCTTCCTCTCGGACTGGTACAGCGAGACGGGCGAGACCCTCGAGCACGAGATCGAGCTCTTCGAGATGAACGCGGGGCCGGGCGACCTCGACTGCCAGATCATCCCCTCCGGCCCCGGCTTCCGTTTCGAGAACAACCTGAGGCTTTTCCTCGGTCTGCTCTATTACGCGCAGCGCAAGATCATCATCGTCAGTCCCTACTTCGTGCCGGACGAGGCGATGCTGCTCGCGGTGACGACGGCATGCCACCGCGGCCTCCAGGTCGAGCTCTTCGTCTCCGAGGAGGGCGACCAGGCGATGGTGTACCACGCCCAGCGCAGCTACTACGAGGTGCTGCTGAAGGCCGGCGTGCGCATCTGGATGTACCGCAAGCCCTTCATCCTCCACACCAAGAGCCTCACGATCGACGACGAGGTCGCCATCATCGGCTCGAGCAACATGGACATGCGCTCGTTCGGTCTGAACATGGAGATCTCGATGCTCGTTCGCGGGAGTGAGTTCGTGAACGAGATGCGGGACGTCGAGGACATGTACCGGAATCTCAGCAGAGAGCTCACACTGGAGGAGTGGGAGAAGCAGCCGCTGCGCTCCACCGTGCTCGACAACCTCGCGCGGCTGACATCGGCTCTGCAGTAGGAGGACGGATGCGCCGCGTCGCCGGACTGCTCGCCGCGTTGCTCGTGGTCGCGGTGCTGTCCGGCTGCTCGGTCCGCTCCGACATCCCGCCGGCCGTGCCGTCCAGGGTGCCCACCGGGAGCGCCCCTACGCAGCCGACGGACGGCCCGACCGCGCAGGTCGCGGCCGGCTGGCTGGCGGACGGGCGGACGATCGGCGTCGTGACCTGGGGCAGCTCCTCATGCGTCCCGGTCGGCGGTGCCGCCACCGTCGCGGGCGACACGATCACCGTCCCCCTCGCGGCCGCGGCGGGTCAGCGGGCGTGCACCTCCGACCTCGCCCCGCGGGTCACGCTCGTCGCCACCCCCGACGGTGTCGACCCGACGCAGGACTACGACCTGCGCGTCGTCGGCTCCGAGGTCAGCGGTGAGGCCGATCTCGACGGGGTGGATGGCCTCGCCGGCCCGAGCGCCCCGCCGACCGACGGACCCAGCGCGGGCTGGACCGGGGAGGACGGGCTGTTCGTCATCGTCACGTTCGGCTCGGGCTGCCGCCCGCGGGTGGAGGATGCCGCGGCCACGGGTCCCGCCGAGGTCACGGTGACGTTCGCGCGCGCGCCGCACGGCCAGATGTGCGACATGTCGTACGGTCCTCGCGGGTCGGTGGCCCACGTGTCGGGCCTCCAGGAGAGCGAGGGCGTGACGGCGGTGCTGAACGGAGACGGCCTCGACGGCGTGCGCGTGCCTGTCGTCGGCGAGAACTGAGCGTGCCAGCATGGGTTCATGATCGTCGTGACCACGAATGACATCCCCGGGTACCGGATCACCCAGGTCCTCGGCGAGGTGATGGGCCTCACCGTCCGCTCCACGAACTTCGCGCAGGGCTTCACCGCCGGCTTCCGCTCCCTCGGCGGCGGCGAGATCCCCGAGTTCACGAAGATCATGTACGAGAGCCGTAACGACGTCATGAACCGGATGCTGGGCGAGGCCCAGAACCGCGGTGCGAACGCCGTCGTCGCGATGCGGTTCGACACGGACTCGATCGGCAACTTCACCGAGGTCTGCGCCTACGGCACCGCCGTGGTGATCGAACCGCTCGCGGTTCCCGCCCCACCCACCGCGTGACCTCCCTCTCCTGCCGCGTCGTCGCGTACCGTTCTCAGGAACTCATGCCTCTTCGCGGCGCTACACGCGGCTGCATCCCCAGCCAGGGTCCTGCGGTCCTGAGAACGGTACGCGTCAGTCGGCGCGAACGAGCAGGTCGCCGATCTCGCAGTCGAGAGCTCGACAGATCGCGGAGAGCGTCGAGTAACGGATGGCCCGTGCGCGGTCGTTCTTGAGGATCGACAGGTTCACGATCGAGACCCCCACGAGCTCCGAGAGCCGTGTCAGGGTCATCCCGCGCTCTGCGAGGCCGGACATCCCCTCCGTCAAGCGCGGGTATGCCCACGGCGAACACCGGCACGCGGCATCCGGGCTCTCGTTACCCTCGATGTAAGGCGCTGCACGGGTCACCCGACCCCGCGCCCGAAGGAGTTGACGATGTTCGAGAGATTCACGGACCGAGCCCGTCGAGTGGTCGTCCTCGCCCAAGAAGAGGCGAAGATGCTCAACCACAACTACATCGGCACGGAGCACATCCTGCTGGGGCTCATCCACGAGGGTGAGGGAGTCGCCGCGAAGGCGCTCGAGTCCCTCGGCATCTCGCTGGACGCGGTGCGCGAGCAGGTCCAGGACATCATCGGCCAGGGCCAGCAGCAGCCGACCGGCCACATCCCGTTCACACCGCGCGCCAAGAAGGTGCTCGAGCTGTCGCTGCGCGAGGCGCTGCAGCTCGGTCACAACTACATCGGCACCGAGCACATCCTGCTCGGCCTCATCCGCGAGGGCGAGGGCGTGGCCGCCCAGGTGCTGGTCAAGCTCGGCGCCGACCTCAACAAGGTGCGCCAGCAGGTCATCCAGCTCCTCAGCGGCTACCAGGGCAAGGAGCCGGCCGCCGTCAGCGGTGCGGCCCACGACCAGACGCCGAACGCGCAGGGCGGCTCGCAGGTGCTCGACCAGTTCGGTCGCAACCTCACGCAGGCCGCGCGCGACAACAAGCTCGACCCGGTGATCGGCCGTGAGAAGGAGATCGAGCGGGTCATGCAGATCCTCTCGCGCCGCTCCAAGAACAACCCCGTGCTGATCGGTGAGCCCGGCGTCGGCAAGACGGCCGTCGTCGAGGGCCTCGCGCAGGCCATCGTGAAGAACGAGGTGCCCGAGACGATCAAGGACAAGCAGCTCTACTCGCTCGACCTGGGTTCGCTCATCGCCGGTTCCCGTTACCGCGGCGACTTCGAGGAGCGCCTGAAGAAGGTCACGAAGGAGATCCGCACCCGCGGCGACATCATCGTCTTCATCGACGAGATCCACACCCTCGTGGGGGCCGGCGCGGCCGAGGGCGCGATCGACGCGGCTTCGATCCTGAAGCCGCTCCTCGCCCGAGGCGAGCTGCAGACGATCGGTGCCACGACGCTCGACGAGTACCGCAAGCACTTCGAGAAGGATGCCGCGCTCGAGCGCCGCTTCCAGCCGATCCAGGTGGCCGAGCCCTCGCTGCCCCACGCGATCAACATCCTGAAGGGCCTGCGCGACCGTTACGAGGCGCACCACAAGGTGCAGATCACCGACGGTGCGATCGTCGCGGCGGCGAACCTCGCCGACCGCTACATCAGCGACCGGTTCCTTCCGGACAAGGCGATCGACCTGATCGACGAGGCGGGCGCACGCCTGCGGCTGTCGATTCTGTCGAGCCCGCCGGAGCTGCGCGAGTTCGACGACAAGATCGCCGCCGTGCGCGAGCAGAAGGAGCTGGCGAGCGAGGAGCAGGACTTCGAGAAGGCCGCGTCGCTGCGCGACGAGGAGAAGTCGCTGCTCGCCGAGCGCCTGCGCCTCGAGAAGCAGTGGCGCAGCGGTGACGTCGCGACCCACGCGATCGTCGACGAGGGACTGATCGCCGAGGTGCTCGCCCAGGCGACCGGCATCCCGGTGTTCAAGCTCACCGAGGAGGAGAGCTCGCGCCTCGTCTTCATGGAGAAGGCGCTGCACCAGCGCGTCATCGGCCAGGAAGAGGCGATCGCCGCGCTCTCCAAGACGATCCGCCGTCAGCGGGCCGGCCTCAAGGACCCCAAGCGTCCGTCGGGCTCGTTCATCTTCGCCGGTCCGACCGGCGTCGGAAAGACCGAGCTCGCCAAGGCGCTCGCGGAGTTCCTCTTCGACGACGAGGGCGCGCTGATCTCGCTCGACATGTCGGAGTTCGGCGAGAAGCACACCGTCTCGCGGCTGTTCGGTGCCCCTCCCGGGTTCGTCGGCTTCGAAGAGGGCGGTCAGCTCACCGAGAAGGTGCGCCGCAAGCCGTTCTCGGTGGTGCTGTTCGACGAGATCGAGAAGGCCCACCCGGACATCTTCAACTCGCTCCTGCAGATCCTCGAAGAGGGCCGGCTGACCGACGGTCAGGGTCGCGTCGTGGACTTCAAGAACACGGTCATCATCATGACGACCAACCTCGGCGCCCGTGACATCGCGGGCGGCCCGGTCGGCTTCCAGGTCGAGGGCGACTCCGCGACGTCCTACGACCGTATGAAGGGGAAGGTCAACGAGGAGCTGAAGCGCCACTTCAAGCCCGAGTTCCTGAACCGTGTCGACGACATCATCGTGTTCCCGCAGCTGTCGAAGCCCGAGCTGGTGCAGATCGTGGATCTGTTCACCAAGCGCCTCGGCGAGCGGCTGCTCGACCGCGACATGACGATCGAGCTGTCGCTGCCCGCGAAGGAGCGTCTCATCGAGATCGGGTTCGACCCGGCCCTCGGTGCACGGCCCCTGCGTCGCGCGATGCAGCACGAGGTCGAGGACCGACTGAGCGAGAAGATCCTGCACGGCGAGCTGAACGCGGGCGACCACGTGAAGGTCGACGCCGAGAACGGCGAGTTCGTCTTCGAGCACGGCCCGCGCGGCGAGAAGGTCGCCGTGGGTGTCGTCGCCGGAGGCGAGATCACCGCGACACCGGACCTCGCGATCACCTCGGAGTGACGGCCGGACGAAGGGGCGGATGCTGCGGCATCCGCCCCTTCGTCGTCGGCGCCGGAGCGAGCCCCGCCGCGCGCGGTCGTAGGCTGGACGGATGAGCGCGTTCACGGTCCGGCCGGCGACCACGGCGGATGTCCGAGGCATCCACGCCCTGCTTGAGCCCTACGTGCAGCGACGCATCCTGCTGGGCAAGGACCTTGTCGTGCTCTTCGAGTCCACGCAGCAGTTCCTCGTCGCCGAAGCGGACGGCGAGCTCGTCGGCTGCGGTGCGCTGCACGTCATGTGGGAGGACCTCGGTGAGGTCCGCACGCTCATCGTCGCCGACGACTGGCTGCACCATGGTGTGGGACGGGCCATCGTGGAGGGGCTCGAGGACGACGCGCGGACTCTGGGCCTGAGCCGCCTGTTCTGCCTCACGTTCGAGGTGGACTTCTTCACGGCGCGGGGATTCGAGCCGATCGGCGAGCAGGTCGTCGACCCGGACGTGTACTCGCAGCTCATCCGGAGCCCCGACGAGGGCGTGGCCGAGTTCCTCGATCTCGCCCACGTGAAGCCCAACACGCTCGGCAACACCCGGATGCTCAAGAAGCTGTGACCGAGATCCTCGGCGCTGGGCGCGCCGGGCGCAGCGCCGCGAGACGTCCGCTTAGCCTGGCTGCGTGAGCAGCACACCCGCACGACGTCATTCGCCGGCGGTGTATCGCCGTCGTCGGCTGGTGCTGTTCGTCGCCCTGATCGCGGTCGTGGCTCTGGTCTGGCTGCTGATCGCGCAACCGTGGCGCGCGGGCGGCGCCGAGCCGGCGGTCGCCGCGAGCCGCTCCACGGATCCCGCGACGTCGCTCCCCGCGCCGTCGAGCTCTCCGACCTCCACGCCGACCGCGACGAAGAAGGCGACGCCCAGCGCGACCCCGACGCGAACCGGCACACCCAGCCCGGGCGCGACCAACGCGACGAAGCCGTGCGCGGCGTCCGACATCGTGGTGGCGGCGGTCGCGGACAAGACGTCGTACGGGGCGGGTCAGAATCCGAAGCTGTCGATCAAGCTCACCAACGAGGGATCGGCCGCCTGCACGTTCAACGTCGGCACGACCACGCAGTCGTTCACGGTCACGAGTGGAAGCGACACCTGGTGGCGCTCGACGGACTGCCAGACCGAGCCCAGCGACATGGTGGTCCTGCTGAAGGCGGGGCAGACGGTGTCGAGCGCGCAGCCCGTCGTGTGGGACCGGACGCGCTCCTCCGTCTCGACCTGCCAGTCGACGAACCGGCCGAAGGCCCCGGGCGGCGGAGCCACCTATCACCTGAGGGTGTCGATCGGGGGAGTAGCATCTCAGGGAGACACCCTGTTCCTGCTCTATTGAGCCCTGCGCGTGTCGGCCATTTTGTCCCCCTAAAGGGGGACAGACAAATCCCTTGCAGAGGGATACCGTTGAGGTGCAACGTGGCGCAACGTCATGGTGTGAGCTGTCCCCAGCAGCGTAACGATCCGTCCCCAGCGGGTCCTACACCGTAGCGCGCAACGTGATGGGCCCTCTCGAGTTCTCCAGTCCCCAATGGGCGACTCGAGAGGGCCCCGCTTCATTTCCGGGACCTTCGTCGCCCCCGGTGCGGTGGCTGTCGCCTCTTCGCGCCGTCCGGAACGCATCGCAGGGCGATGTTCCGAAGGGGGATGGTCTCACAGTACTCCCGGCCCTCGACACGAGGTGCGCGCCGCGCCGAAGACGACTGACGGATGCGGCGGATCGGCCCGGGTCTGCCGGCGCCGCGGCACCTGTGCACGGCTAGCCTGGAACCGTGGCATCCGAGATCGAGCGCGCAGACGACCCGACCCTCCTCCGGAATCCGCCCCTGACCGACGCCCTGCAGACGCAGGACATGGCCGCGATCGCCTTCGCGCTCCGGCACGGACCGACCGTGGTGCCGCTCGCAACCGGCGCGCCGGACGCCGATCGGTCGGAGGAGGATCGCTCCGAGCCGTGGGTCTACCGCGCGTCGCCGACCGATGAGCCGGTCCTCCTGCTGTTCAGCGATGCGCGATTCCGCCCGCCCGCCGTGCCGGCCGCGGCGGGAGCGGGCTCGCCCGCGTGGCTCCGCGCGTACCTCGATGCCCACGCATCCGAGATCGGCGCGGTGTTCCTCGACTTCGCGGGTCCGCACCCACTGCGTGCGACGCCCGCCGACCTCATCGCGGCGCTCGACGCCTGACTCCCGGCGTCAGAAGTCGGGGACGTCGCCGTCGTCGACCGGCGCGGCGGCATGCGCCCCGACGAGCCGCAGGGCGTCGGCGATGCCACCGGAACGTTCGTCGAGGATCGTCCGGTAGCCGAGCCGCGCCGCCTCGGTGCGACGCTGGGACGCCTGGCTCACCGGCCGGATCTCGCCGGACAGGCTGAGCTCGCCCACGGCCGCGACGTCGTGGCGGATGGCCTGCTCCCGCAGGGCGGTCGCGATCGCGATGGCGATCGCCAGGTCGGCGCCGGGCTCGACGAGCCTCACGCCGCCCACCGTGGAGACGTAGACGTCTTTATCGGAGAGGCGCACTCGGCCCCGTCGTTCGAGGATGGCGAGGATCATCGCGACCCGGGACGAATCGACGCCGCTGACGACCCGACGCGGATTCGGTGCCGTCGTCGCGACGGTGAGCGCCTGCACCTCGACGGGGAGGGCGCGGCGACCCTCGAGCGCGATCGTGACGCAGGTGCCGGCGACCGGCTTGCCGTTGCCCAGGAACAGCCTGCTGGGGTCGGGGACCTCCTCGATGCCCGCACCGGTCATGTCGAAGCAGCCGACCTCGTCGGTCGGGCCGAACCTGTTCTTCTGCGTACGGATGAACCGCAGCGACGTCTGCCGGTCGCCCTCGAAGTGGCACACGACGTCGACCAGGTGCTCAAGGATGCGCGGGCCCGCGATCGAGCCGTCCTTCGTGACGTGGCCCACGATCACGATCGGCAGTGCGCGGTCCTTCGCCACCCGGATGAGGGTGGACGCGACCTCGCGCACCTGGCTCGGGTGACCGGCCAGTCCGTCGGACATCGAGGACGACACGGTCTGCACCGAGTCGACGATGAGGAGCTCGGGCTGTACCTCGTCGACGTGGCCCAGGATCGTCGCGAGGTCGGTCTCGCTGGCGAGGAACAGCTCGTCGTCGAGCGCCCCGGTGCGTTCGGCCCGCAGCCGGATCTGCGCCGTCGACTCTTCACCGCTCGCGTACAGCACTCGACGGCCCGCCCGAGCGCTCTGCGCGGCGACCTCGAGCAGCAGGGTCGACTTGCCGACGCCGGGCTCACCCGACAGGAGGACGGCGGCACCGGGGACGATGCCGCCCCCGAGCACGCGGTCGAACTCGCCGACACCGCTCGTGCGGCGCGGCGCCTCGGTCGTGTCGATGGTCGTGATGGGGCGCGCGGCGCGGCCGGCGGCGGGCGCGACGGGCGTCACCGAGCGGACGATGCCCGTCGTCTCGGCCGCCTCGACCACGGTGCCCCACTGCTGGCACTCGCCGCAGCGGCCGGCCCACTTGGGGCTCGTCCACCCGCACTCGGTGCACCGGAACGCCGCGGCGGTGGTCATGCGTCGGGTGGCCATGGGCTCAGCGTACGGGCAGCCGCCGACATCACCGCGGGGGCGCGGCGGGGTGCCCGCGTTGCCCAGGTCGAGGCGGTTCCGCGACGGCGCTCGATCCGCCGTGGGGCAGCTCAGCCTGTCACGCTGCCGCCCAGCGCGGCCTCCATCCGCCGGCGCTCGTCGATGCGGCGGATGAGCTCCTCCTGTGCGCGCGCGACCAGGTCCGGGTCGATCGGCCTCTGCGGGACCGCGGACGTGCCGTGGTGCCGCGCGACGTAGTCGGCCAGTTCGGGCCCGGACTCCCACGAGACGACGAGACCGTACCGCGCCGCGGTGCCGCGGTGCCACACCGCGTGCCACAGGCGCTGGGTGTCGACGACGACGCGCGTGCCGACGGGGAGGGGGATGCGCACCTCGCTCGCCGGATCCATCCGATCGCTCCGGAGCAGCAGCATGGACTCGGCATCGTCGGTGAGGTTCAGGAAGCCCCGCACGATCCAGCCCGAGCCCGTCGGGTTCAGCCGGTTGTTGTCGTCGCGGTGCAGATTGCCGACGGCATCCGCGTAGGTGTTCGGCTGCAGCTCGACGACACGGCAGCGGCCGACGTCGGCGCCCGGCTCCTGTGCGCGGCGGGCGAGGGTCGGCGCCCGGAGGACCTGCGAGGGGATCCAGACCCCGCCCTTGTCCGGGCGCGGGGGCGTGTGATTCCAGAACCCGTTGCACTCGACCTCGCCCGCGTAGCTCGTGAGCGGGGCGAACCGGGTGATGCCGGACGAGCGCCAGCCGGTGTACTCGAGCCCGGTCCACTCCGCCGGGTCGCAGGGGCGGTCGTCGCGGTCCAGCACGACGTAGCCGGCCCGATCGAGAGCCGCGAGCGTGAGGTGGTCGCCCATCGCTGGCCTTTCGCGTCGCGGCGCGGTCGCCGCCGAGCCCAGCCTAACTCCGCGGCCGCGCCGGCATCAGGCCCGGAGCGAGTCGGCCACGGAGCGCAGCGCATCCGCGGAGTGGCGGAGCAGGTCGAGCTCGCGATCGGAGAAGTCGGTCTGGCGGATGGGCGCTGCGCCCGACGCGCTCACGATCGACGGCACGGAGAGGGCCACACCGCTGATGCCGTGGAAGTCGTCGAGCACCGTGCTCACGGGCATGATCGCGTGCTCGTCGTGCAGGATCGCCTCCACGATGCGCGCGCTGGAGAGGCCGATCGCGTAGTTGGTCGCACCTTTGCCGCGGATGACCGTGTACGCGGCATCCCGCACGTCGACGGCGATCTGCTCCAGTTCCGCCTCGGTCATCGGCGCGCCGCCCGCCGGCCGCCAGTCCAGGATCGGCACCGAGCCGATCGTCGCCCTCGACCAGTGCGGGAACTCGGTGTCGCCGTGCTCGCCGATGATCTGGGCGTGCACGCTGGAGGTCGACACGCCGGCACGGCGGGCGAGGAGCCAGCGCAGGCGGGACGTGTCGAGCACGGTGCCGGAGGCGAAGACGCGCTCCGGCGGCAGGCCGGTGGCCTCCTGCGCGAGCACCGTCAGCACGTCGCAGGGATTCGTCACGATCACGTAGATCGCGTTCGGAGCAGCCTCCAGCAGCTGGGGCATCATCGCGCGGAGGATTCCGGCGTTCGTCGATGCGAGCTCGATGCGGGTCTGCCCCGGCTTCTGCTTCGCGCCCGCGGTGATCACGACGACGTGCGAGCCCTCGACGACGGACAGGTCGCTGCCCCCGACGATGTCGCTCGTGCCGGTGAACTGCGTGCCGTGGGCGAGGTCGAGCACCTCGGCCTCGACCTTCTCGGTCGCGATGTCGTAGAGCGCGACATGGCGCGCCGATCCGCGGATGAGGGCGGCGTACGCCGTGCTGGACCCGACGCTGCCCGCGCCGACGACGGTGAGTTTGGAGTTCTCGATCACGCTCATGCGCCCAGTCTGGCAGGGGCGGACGTAGCCTGACTGAGGCGGTCGGATGCGGCATCCGGAGCCGGGACGGAGAACAGCAGATGGAATTCGGAATCCACATCGCGGACTTCACGTGGAAGAGCGGTCCGGCACAGCTCGGCCCCGCGCTCGCGCGCCACGTCCGCAACGCCGAGGCGGCGGGGATCGAGCGGATCACGGTCATGGACCACTTCTGGCAGCTGCCGGGGATCGGACCCGTCGAGCACGAGATGCTCGAGGCCTACGCGACCCTCGGCTTCATCGCCGCGCACACCGAGAAGGCGCTCCTGCACACGCTCGTCACGGGCGTCATCTACCGGCACCCGTCGCTCCTCGCGAAGCAGATCACGACGCTCGACGTGCTCTCCGGCGGCCGCGTCGGCCTCGGGATCGGCGCCGCCTGGAACGAGCAGGAGTGCGCGGGCCTCGGCTTCGCCTTCCCGCCCGTCAGGGAGCGGTTCGAGCAGCTCGAGGAGACGCTGCAGATCTGCCTGCAGATGTGGTCCGACTCCGAGGAGGCGTACGACGGCGCGATCTGGCAGCTCGAGCGGACGCTGAACTCGCCGCAGAGCATCACGCGGCCGCATCCGTACCTCATGATCGGCGGCGGCGGCGAGAAGAAGACGCTCCGGCTCGTGGCGCAGTACGCGGATGCCTGCAACCTGGGTGTGCGCGACGAACTCCCCACGCACAAGCTCGACGTCCTGCGCGGGCACTGCGACGCGGTGGGGCGCGACTACGACGACATCGAGAAGACGGCGATGATCCCCGTCGGCCCCGACTCGACGCCCGAGCAGGTGGCCGCGCTGGTGGAACAGCTCGCCGGGGTCGGCTTCACGGCGACGTACGTGTTCTCGGTGGGCATCGACGAGCCCGAGCGCGTCGTCGACCTCATCGCGGGGGCGAAGGCGCTCGCCTGACGGGTCGGTTCCCCGGACCTGTGTCGTTCTGCGGATTCGCGAGTCCTGGGAACGTCGCGTAAACTCTTCGGCGGTGACGTGTCCGAGCGGCCGAAGGTGCAACTCTCGAAAAGTTGTGTAGGGTAACCCCCTACCGTGGGTTCAAATCCCACCGTCACCGCCAGATTGAGCCGGATTGAGCCCCTTTGACGAGGGTTTCGATCCGGCTCATTCCCTTTGGTTCCCGTCCGTTCTGGCTCAGCTGTGGGCACGGTTGGTCAGGGGTTTGGTCGAGGACGCGCCGTGGCCGCCGTTCAGCGAACCGAACGGAGCTTTAGATCCGCTCGAACGGGCATGAGAAGGCTCGATAGGCGCCTTACTCGCGCGCGTGCCCACGACGTGCCCACATGATCGACGGTGGGTGAAGTACCCACGGTAGGCGTCGGCGTCGGCGGCTGAGCCCCCACTCTCCTAGCGGGCGGTCCAGTGGGCACGCCTGGCGATCGCCCCACGCCAGCGCTCTTCAAGGGCACTTCACACCGCTGATGCGAGGCTCGCGGAAACCGTACTACTGAGATCGGCGCGGCTCTCTGGGCTCATCTCGACGCACTGTCAATAATGGGGTGAGGGAGATGATCGGTGGACGACAGAGCGGACGCCGCGCGCCTCGAGGGTTTCGAGCCGGACGGCGATGGTTTCTTCGAGCGTCTGCGCGACGTGGTGTCACGGCAGGACTGGAACGGCGCGAATGCGATCGTGCGCGACGAGTGGTATGCGCTCGCCGCCGCCGACAGCGAGGTGACGATATCGATCCTCGAGCAGGTTCCCCCGAGTGCCTTGCGCACGAAGCCCTTGATCGCGATGGAGCTCGGGATCGCCTACAACAAGCTCCGCTACCACCGACTCCGCGCTGTGCGCTACTTCGTCATGGCGGTGCGAGCGGCGCGGTCCTCCGGCCGGACGGAGCTCGACCCCATTGACCGGCTCCTCATCCGCGCGGCCGAGTCCGGCGCGTTCCGCCTCCTCGGCCGCACGGTGGCGTCGGTCAATGCCGCTCGGGCAGCGTCGCGGATCGCGGAGGACCTGACGGTCGACGAGCGCGCCGCGGTGAGGGATCTGCCGCGCGTCTACGCCGTCATCGGCGTCTCGCTACTGTACGGCGGGTTCCCTGAGGAGGCTCTCGATGCCGGCGCGCGCGGTCTCGCGGAGGCTCCCACGACCGTCCCGTCGAACGGCTTCGGCGCGCTGGCCCTCTTGACCGGCATCCACACCGCGAACGGCGACCTGCCCGATGCGCTCGAACACCTCGAGTACGCGCGGCGCGGACCGTGGACCGACGCGCAGCGCAACGGGTACTCGGGCTCCCTGTACCGGGTCGCGGAGGCCGTCGTCGCGCTCGAAGCCTTCGACGTCGAGCGGGCCAGAGACGGGCTACGCTCGCTGCGGGCGCTGACGACGGGGCGTCACGCGAACGAGCACTGGGCGACGATCGCCTCCACCGCCGCGATGATCGACCTCGTCGACGGGAATGCGGCGAAAGGTCTCGCCGACCTGGACGCCTTCGCCGCCCTGCGCGGTGGGGAGGGTCGCGCGAGCCGCGCGCGCCTCGCCGGCATCCGGTCGCTCCTTCAGCTCGCACTGGGCAACCCCCACGCGGCGGCAGCGGTTCTCGATCGGGACGTCGAGGACCGGGCGACGTCGAGCATTGCGCGCGCCCGCGTCGCCCTCACGCTCGGGCAGACAGGGACCGCGCTCCAGCACCTGCGTGCCACGGCGCAGCACCAGCTCACTACACGACAGACGGCCGAGGCAGTGGCCCTCGAAGTGGCCATCCTCCTGAGGGTGTCGGCGACCGCGCGACGGGAGAGCGTGCTGCGGCGACTCGGGGCGCTCCTGGAGAGCTCGGGGCTGCGCCTTCCCCTCGTGCTCATGCCCGCCGAGGACGTACGTCGCGTGGCCGCCGGACTCGAGACCGTCGGGTTCGAGCACGTCACCGCGGCGATCCCGCGGTCATCGCTCTTCCTGGAGATCGATCCCGGCGATCTCCTTTCTGAACGAGAGCTCGCCGTTCTCGCGCGCCTGGTCCAGGACCGCACCGTCGCCGAGATCGCCACATCTCTTGCTGTGTCGTCGAACACCGTCAAGAGCCAGCTTCGCAGCGTCTACCGCAAGCTCGGCGTGACAGATCGCCAGGGCGCGATCGCGATGGCACTGGAACTGCACCTGCTGGTCGACCGCGACTGAGCCGGTCGGGCCCTGCCGCGGCAGGCGGAGCGATGGCGCCCGCCGCCGGGTGAACACGGGGTGAAAACCCGGGGGCCCGCCCATCGTCACCGATAGCTTTCGGCGCGGGGGGAGTGCTTCGTCGATCCCCGGGGCGTGATCGGAGTGAGGGCATGGCGGTGGCCGAAGGCGTGAACAAGCGGAAGGTACGGTATCGAGGCGAACGGAGGCTGTTCTCGCGGCGCACACTCGGGCGAGGTCGGTGCGGTCTCGCCGGTCTCGTCGTCACGCTGGCGGTCGCGCTCGCCTCGGTCGTGTCGCCGATGCCCGCGTTCGCGGCAGACATGTCGATCTCGATCAGTCCGACGACCACGACCACGGCGAGCAATGTCAGCACAACGTACACGCTGACCTACTCGTGCAGTAACGCCGCCGGCAGCTGCGCCGACTCCATCGTTACCATCCCCACGACCAGCCTCAACGGCAACGGCACGAACACCGACTTCTCGTCCTGGATCACGACGGGAACCTGTCCCGCGGTGAACAAGACGGTCGCCGGTCAGGTGTCGTTCACTCTCGGCGCTCTCAGCACCAGCACCAACACGTGCACCTTCAAGGTCCTCCCCCCCGAGTACACGACCCTGAACAACGCAACTGCGACGATCACGCCGACTCTCTCCAGCAGCAACTCTGCCTCGGCGACGGCCGCGCCGGCCACCCTCACGGTCACCTCCGGGCACAACAACACGCTCACGAACTCGATCCCGGCCAAGGCCATCTCCGGCAACACGGTCCAGTACACGATCACGTACAACTGTGGCGCGAACACCAAGACCTACAGCGGCGACATCGGCATCTCGAGCATCGTCATCAAGAGCACGCTCCCGGCGAACTTCGACTACCAGTCGGCCGGCTTCAGCGCCGGCATCCCCGGCACCGTCAACTATGACCCGGCGACGCGCGTACTCACATACTCCGACCCCACCGGCAAATCCTGTGGGAACCCACCGCTCAACATCTCCAACTACTTCTCCGTCATCGTGACCGGCAAGGCATCGACGAACGGGACCCCGGACGCGGTCGGGACCCAGATCTGCGGCTCCGCCTCCGCCACATGGACATACATCGACGGCGTTCCCGGCTCCGGCTCGACCTCCACGGTCTGCTCCACTGTCATCAACCTGGCGACCACGGTGACCAAGACGAGCGCGGCTCCCTCCACGCTCGGCAACATCGGACAGTACGGGGCGGCGGACAGCGGTGCCGCCGGTCCATACGTCTACCCGGGCAACTGGGACACCTCCGGCGCCACGGCCTACTACGACATCACCGTGGCGACGGTTCCGGCGGCAACGAACTCCGGCATCGCGTACGACATCAAGGACCCGTTGCCGTGTCTGACGAACGGCTCGAACAACAACTACACGTCGGCCGCTGTCGGCGCCCCCTGCACGAGTCCCGCTTTCATACCGACGCTGCTCCAGCCCAACGGGTACACCGCCACGACCGCCGACACCATCACGCTGGTGTACACGGACGGCACCACTGGCACGGTCGCCTACACGACCGCCAAGAGCGGTTGGGTCATCCCGGCCACGCCCGCCGTCGCCGAGGTCGACATCCCCGCCGTCAGCGCCGAGGGTTCGAACACAGCAGCCTCGATGCGCTTCCGGCTGTACGGCTACGCGTCCGGCGCGGTTCCGACGAACGCGGTACTGACCAACCGGGTCTCCTCGACCCCCTTCGCTGCCGGGGACACCAGCACTCCGCTCCTCGCCGCCCAGACCGCGAGCTCGCGCCTCCTCGTCGTCGCGCCGCCGGCGAACAATGCGGCAATCATCTACCCCGGCCTCACCACGGCGCAGATCGGCACCACCTGCACGGCGAACGCGGTCCTCAACAGCAGCACGAACGGCGCCTACAGCAACCGCATCGAGGTTCCGACCGCGCCTTCCGCCGCGATCTACATCGACTATCTTGCGCCGGCCGGCACGACCGCGGTCAACGCGGCAACGACGGCGTTCCAGCTCAACACACTGAACACCAATGGCTCGGGCGGCAAGTCATTCACCACGGCGGCCATCGCGCCCACGGTGACCCAGAACTACAACGGAACCGGGCGATTCCTGGTCCAGTACGTCATCCCGCCCGGTGCGATCACCACCCCGGGCTATTACAAGGTCCTCTCCACGAGCTTCGTCGGGCTGACCCTCGAGGCGGGCTGCGCCGGCACCTACACCAGCGACATTACGGTCGGCTACGGTGCCGCGCTGGCGACGTGCTACTTCAACAACTACTCGAGCGCGCACATCGAGCCGGCTCCCATGTACCCCACGGGGACGACCGACCTGCGCTCGAACGGCAGTCCGATCGCGAACAACTACTGCGGCTACTCCTCCAACATCGTGATCACCCCGGTCAAGCCCGGGTTCAGCGTCGACAAGACCGTGCAGGGCAATCTCGACCCGACCCCGATCGGGAGCGGGGGCACCGGACACGTGAGCGTGGGCGGTGGCACCGCGACCTACACGGTCACCTTCACGAACAGCGGCGAATCCAATCTGAACGACCCCGTCATGTATGACCTGCTCCCGCGAATCGGCGACACCCGGGCATCCTCGACGACGGCGCGCGCGTCGCAGTTCCCGGTGTCGCTGACGAGCATCGGGACTCTCCCCGCGGGCCTCACGGTGGCGTATTCGCAGGCGGCCAATCCGTGCCGACCCGAGGTGCTCGCGTCCAACTCGGGCTGCACAGACGACTGGTCGACCACCGCGCCGTCGCCGCTGTCCAAGACCACCGCGCTCCGCTTCGCATACAGCGGCAAGGTGCTCGTCACCGACGGCTTCTCGGCGACCTACACGGTCTCGACGCCGCCGGCGGCAGCGGGCAGTACGGCGTGGAACAGCGTGGGGACGAACGCATATGCCGCGAGCGCCCTGGTCGGCGCGGCGGAGTCGTCGCTGACCGGCCTCCAGGCGCAGAGCGCGCAGCCGGCGATCACGAAGACGGCCGACCGGTCGACAGTGGATGCGGTGGGTCAGTCGGTGACCTACACGTTCACAGTGACGAACAACACCGCGGTGACGCTCAGCAACGTTCGGGTGTCGGATGCGCTGGTGGACTCGGCGACCACGAGCGTCGCGCCGACCGCGACCTGTGCCGCGCTGTCCAACCCGGTCGCGACCTGCGCCGGTGCCGTGACCACGTTGGCCCCCGGTCAGGCGGCGACCTTCACGGCGACGTACGTGGCGACCCAGGCCGACCTCGACCACGGCCGGATCTCCGACCAGGCGACGGCCACCGCGAACCCGCCGAGCGGTCCTGGGCTGTCCAACAGCAGTGGGGTGGTGACGGTGTCCGCCGTCCAGTCGGGCGCGCTGACCCTGGTCAAGGCGGCGGACCCAGGCACGGTCGACTCCGTGGGCGAAACGGTGAACTACACGTTCCAGGTCGCCAACTCGGGCAACGTGACGCTGCGCAACGTGGACATCGTGGAGGGGACCTTCACCGGTTCCGGTGCGCTGTCGGCGATCACGTGCCCGTCGGGCTCGCTGGCTCCCGGTGCGTCGGCGGACTGCACCGCGTCCTACCCGGTGACCCAGGCGGATCTGACGGCGGGCTCGGTCGCGAACACGGCCACCGCACGGGCCGTCGACCCCGCAGGTACGGCGATCACATCGGCCGCGTCGACCGCGACGGTGACGGTGAACCAGGTCGCCGGGCTGTCGATCGTGAAGTCGGCGAGCCCGTCGTCGGCGGCGGCGTACAACGCCGGTCAGCTGATCACGTACACCTACGTGGTTTCGAACACCGGCAACATCCCGGTGACGGGCATCGCGGTGAACGAGCAGGCCTTCACCGGCACGGGTGCGCTCTCGGCGATCTCCTGCCCGGCGACGTCGCTCGAGCCGGCGGCGCAGTTCTCGTGCACCGCGACCTACACACTCACTCAGGAGGATGTCGATTCGGGGTCGTTGACGAACACGGCGAACGCGACCGGCACGACCGCCGCCGGCCCCGTGACCGCAGACGACTCGACGGTGACCACGCCGCAGGAACCCGTCGGGAGGCTGACGCTCGTCAAGACGGCCGACACCGCGTACGTGAATGTGGCCGGTGACGCGATCGCCTACACGTTCGCGATCCGGAACGCGGGCAACGTGACTATCCACGACGTCTCCGCCGACGAGACCGCGTTCTCGGGCAGCGGCGGCGAACCCGCCATCAGCTGCCCGGCGAGCACGCTGACTCCGGGCCAGCAGATCGAGTGCACCGCGAGCTATACCGTCACCCAGGCCGACATGAACGCGGGGAGCATCGTGAACACCGCTCGCGCGACCGGTCTCGACCCGACCGGTGCGGACGTCGCCTCGGCGACCTCGACCGCGACCGTCACCGCGAACGCGGTCCCGGCGATCTCGCTGCTGAAGTCGGCGGACGTGACCTCGTACGCTTCGGTGGGTGGCGACATCACGTTCTCGTTCCTCATTACGAACACGGGAAACGTCAGCCTCACTGGCGTCGGCATCTCCGAAGACGCCTTTACCGGCAGCGGCGCGCTCGACACGGTCGACTGCTCTACGACGACGCTCGCTCCCGGTGAGTCCGAGACATGCACATCCGGCTACGAGACCACCCAGGCCGACCTCGACCGCGGGAGCGTGGACAACACCGCTACCGCCTTCGGCGAACCGTCCGGCGGCACGACCGTCGCATCGACGTCGTCGACCGTGAGCATCCCCGCGGTGCAGTCGCCCGCTCTGACGCTCGACAAGACCGTCGATCCGGGAACAGCGGACGCCGCCGGTGACAGCGTGACCTACACGTTCCACGCGACCAACACCGGCAATGTGACCCTGACGGGGCTGGCGATCGCGGAGTCCGCGTTCTCCGGCACCGGCGGGCTGGCGGCACCGGACTGCGACACTGCCGCGCTGAAGCCGGGCGCGGACGTGACCTGCACCGTGACCTACCAGGTGACCCAAGCGGACGTGGACGCCGGGACGGTCACGAACACGGCGGTCGCGTCCGCGGCGGTCGGGGGCACCGCCGTGTCCTCGGACCCGTCGACCGCGACCGTCTCGATCACCCGGCGCGCCGCCCTGTCGCTCGTGAAGTCGGCATCTCCGACGGCGCCGGCGGACTTCCGTGCGGGGCAGCAGATCACCTACTCGTTCGTGGTCACCAACACCGGCAATGTGACGATCGCTTCGCCCGGGGTGGAGGAGACCGCCTTCACCGGTACCGGTGCGCTCGCGGCACCGAGCTGCCCCCCCACGGCATCGCTCGCGCCCGCCGCGCAGATGGTCTGTTCGGCCGTCTACACGGTGACCCAGTCCGATGTCGACGCGGGCTCGATCTCCAACAGTGCGACGGCGACAGGTTCGCCGCCCGCCGGTGTCACGGCGATCATCCCTCCGACGTCGTCGGTGACGGTGCCGGAGGCCGCGAATCCTTCGCTCGGGCTGGTGAAGAGGACGGACGCTCGCAAGGTCTCGGCGATCGGGCAGATCGTGACGTACCGCTTCACGGTCACCAACACGGGCAACACCACAGCCAGTCATGTCGCCATTCGCGAGGGCGCCTTCTCGGGGCACGGCGTCAAGCCGGCGGTCGACTGTCCTGCAGCCGAACTCGTCCCCGGTCAGACGGTGTCGTGCACGGCGACCTACATTGTCGTGGCGGCCGATCTCGATGGGTCCGTGCTGACGAACACGGCGACCGCCGTCAGCGTTTCGCCGAATGGAGTGAGCGTGGTCTCCGACCCGTCGACCGCTCGCATCACTGATGTCGCCGTCTCTGCGGAGTCACCGGCCGATCCGCTGCCCGTGACTGGCGGCACGGTCGCCTGGGGAGCCGGGATCGTTGGGTTGGGCTTGATCGTGATCGGGCTGACCTTCACCGTCATACGCCGCCGTCGACGAGCCGAGCACTGAAGGTCTGGGGGCCGCCGATGACCCGAAACTCTGTGGCCCTCAGTTCACTTCATCCGCGGATGCCGGCGTGGTTCAGGCGGCGGGTCACCAGAGCGGCTACACCCGCCGCCGCGATCTGTCCCGTAAGCCTGCCGAGCAAGGTGAGCACGAGCAGGCCGATCCCGATACGTTCGGGGTTCATCACCGGGAGAGAGACGACGAAGAGCATCACACCGCTGACGGCCGCCGCGACGAAGTAGTCGCTCTCGCGAAGCGGGCGACGTCGCCGCTGAACCGCGAGCGTGGCGTCGAAGCTGACTCCCGAGATCACCAACGGCACAACGATGAGCGGGCCGAGCGCCGTGAACCCGACCGAGAGCACACCCATGAAGACCCCGACGAGCGTCGCGGCCCAATCGAATCCGAGGGCGCGGCGTGCAATGAAGGGCAGGAGGCTGTGGATACCGGCCACGAACGCGTAGGCCGGAGGGAACGCGGCGGCGAGCGCGGAGGTCGCGGGGGAGACGACGCCGAGGACGAGAGCACCGATCGCCCCGAACCCGGCGCACACCAGAAGACTCCGGGTCGAGATCCGTCTCCTTCGACGCTCACGGGGGACTGCGGCTGGATCTTCAGCATCTTCGGGCATCACCCACATTCCATCACGCAGGGACCTGCGGAGTGCAGCGAACTGCCTGACGCAGCTGCGGACACGGATGCGGAGGCCAGCACTTGTCTGGATGGCCGTGCCCACACCGCGCCCACATCCGGCGGCGATCGAACCACATCGAAGGGTGTTCGAGCGTAGTCAGTCGAACGTTGAAGCAGTGGCATTCCGGTGTTCTCTAGGCAACGAGAGTGGCGAGGTACGGAGCTCGTTGGGTTCACATCCCGCCCGGCTGGAGCTCTTTGTGCTGCTGTGCGGTGGTGCGCATCCCGTCGCTCGCCTCGTCGAGGCTGCCACTTCTCGAGGACATCGCGTACCGGTCGGTGCGCTCAGCGCTCTCTCGGCGCCCGCTGCGGCGCTGTCCGGCAGCCGAGTCAGTCGTCGAGACGGATCACAGAGGCCCCCGGAATGAGGTGCGCGTCGAGGTATTCGATCGTCGGCGCCGGGCGATCACCCGGCGACTCGATGTGGTCGGCGATCAGGCGAGCCGCGTGCTTGGCGATCTTGCGGGTCGGCTGCACGATGACTGTCAGTTTCGGCACGAGCGCCTGGGCGAGCTCCCGGCTGTCGAACCCGACGAACGAGATGTCGCGGCCGATACGAAGCCCCGAATCGTTCACCGCAGTCACGGCGCCGAGGGTCAGTTCGTAGTTCGCGGTGAAGAGCCCGGTTGGCCGCGGCCACTGCGCGAGGAGCTCCTGAGCGGCACGATAGCCTGCATCGATCGTCAGCGGCACGAGACGCTCCAGGGCCGGGGCCACCGGGACCCCGTGAGACGTTAACGCGCTCTCGAACCCCTCGGTGCGCAGACGCATCGAGGAGATCATCGGTTCACCGCCGATGAACCCGATGCGACGGTGGCCGTGATCGAGGAGGTGCCGGGCGCCCAGCGCTCCCGCCGCCGCATTGTCGAGAAAGACGCCGTCGGCGTGGACGTCGTCGATGTACCAGTCGACCATGACGACCGGGACGCGCGCGGCTGCGGCGCGCAATGCGGGCACATCGTGCGGAGAGGTGACCGCGACGATTCCGTCTACCATGCGGTCCATCAGCAGGTTGACGGGATCGTCGCTGGCATCGGGGCTGGCTGCCACGATCACGCTGATTCCGCGCGGTCGGAGGGCTTCCTCGACGCCGGCGACGATCGTCAGGTGGAAGTCGTTGTCGAGTGCCGGCAGCAGAACCCCGACCGTCCGTGACCGTCGCGATCGCAGCATCCGAGCGTGCTGATTGGGTCGGAAGTCGAGCTGGCGGGCCGCCGATTCAATGGCTTCGCGGTTCGCCTCCAGAACGTTTCGTCCGTTGTAGTACTTGGATATCGTGGCGAGCGAGAGTCCGGTGGCTCGCTGGATATCCTTATAGGTCGTCACAGCCCCTCTTCCCTGGTCTTGCAGCCCACAGTCCTGCCGTTGTCTGGTACTCGCGTCCGCTCAGCATAATCCAGAGCGAGCCGGGCACGAATCGTTTCGACCCCGTGCGTCCGGATACCTATTGCGCCGCAGTTCGATCGAGTCTGACGGGCGGAACGCCCTCGCCCGGACGGCCGGCCCGCCGGAGCCATTCCACGGACTCCGCGGCGGCCGCAAGTCACGAATGCCCGGTGCTCCTCGGGAAGAGATCCGCCGCTCAATGGAACGCGGCGGCGCCATTGACCGCGACCACTGTCCCCGAGGCGAAGCCGCCTGCCTCCGATGCGAGGTACACCGTCGCCGCGGCGACGTCGGCGGGCGTGCCGGCTCGTCGAAGCGGGGTGGCGGCTATGGTCGCGCGCTGGTCGGCTTCCGGAGTGAAGCGCTCATGGAACGGCGTCTCGAGGATGAGCCCAGGGGCTACCGCGGAGACGGCGATCCCGCGGGGCCCGAGCTCCTTCGCCAGAGCCCGGGTGAGGCCCTCGACACCCGCCTTGGCCGCGGCATACGCGCCGGCTCCCTGGCCGCCGCCGTTGTGGGCCGCCAGCGAGGAGATGTTCACGATGCGCCCGCCCTCGCTCATCAGCGGCAGGGCAGCGCGCACGACGTAGAAGACGCTCGAGAGGTTCAGTTCGATGACGTGCTGCCAATGCGCGTCATCGGCCGCATCCATCGGCCGGCGAGCGACGAGGCCCCCGGCATTGTTGACGAGCACGTCGATACGACCCCCGAGTGCCTCCCCGATCCGGGGCACTGTCTTCGTCACCGCTGCACTGTCGGTGACATCCAACCGCTCTGCGATGACCCGGTCGGCCACATGCTCGGGAACGGGCGAGGCATTCGTCGTGATCGCGACGCGGTCGCCCCCGCTGAGGAACGCCTCGGCGATGCCGAGCCCTATGCCGGTCGCGCCTCCCGTGATCAGAACGGTTCGTGCGGAGGGTGCGGTCATGGAGATCTCCGTCTCGGTCGGAACAGGGGACGCGTTGTCGTTCAATGTGCGGTCGGCCGCATGACGACCTCGCTGACAGTCGCCCGAACAGGGAGCCGGATGACGGCGAGGCACATATCGGCGACGTCCTCCGGGCGCAGCGCTCCTGCCAGCTCCTCGGGCGAAGGCGGCGTCGGGCGGTGGCGGATGAAGCCGGTGTCGATGAGGCCCGGGGAGATCGTCGTGACCCGTACCCCGTCACTGCCGGTCTCGAGCGCGGTGGCGCGCGCGAGTGCGGCCAGACCGGCTTTGCTGGCCTGGTAGGCGGCCCCCGACATGTCGGGGACAAGAGCAGCGACGGAAGAGATGTGGATGAGCAGTCCGCCCCCGCCGGCGCGGAAGCCGGGAAGGACCGCACGGGTCAGCAGGAAGGCCGCGGTGAGGTTGGTGTCGAGCAGGGAACGCCAGCCGGCCTCGTCCACCTCGTCGAGGCGACGGGCTTTGAGATTCAGGCCGACCGCGTTGACCACGACGTCGATGCCGCCCGCGTCGCGCCGCAGCGCCTCGACAGCGTCGTCGACCTCCGCCGCAGAGGTCGCATCGGCGACCGCGATGTGCGCGGTCCCGCGGTCCTCGGCCACCTCTGCTCGCACGGCATCGAGGCTGTGCCGATCCCGTCCGAGCAGCAGGACTGTCGCGCCATCCGACGCCGCGGCCAGTGCGACGGCGCGACCGACCCCGCCGGCGGCGCCGGCGATCAGCACTCTGGCTCCGGATGCGGTCATGCGATTCTCCGTTCCGTCGAGGCGCGCACCACGAGCGTCGGCGGGAAGACGAGCGAGCTCCTCGGCTCGCCGACACCGGCGCCGTCCACCGTGAGGCGGACGACTGCCTCGGCCATCTCGCGCAGTGGCTGCCGAACAGTGGTCAGGGCGGGCGAGATGAGGCTCCCGATCGGGGTGTCGTCGAACCCGACGACGGCGAACTCGGCGACATCTCGGCCCGCATCCCGAAGGGTGGCGGATGCGCTCAGAGCGACCATGTCGTTGACGGCGACCACGGCGGTGGGCGGGTCGTCGAGCGTCAGCACGGCGTGAACCGCCGCGCGTGCGAGCGGGCCGCTGTCCGCGTCGCCCAGGTCGGACGAAGAGGGCACGAGTGCCTCATCGAGTGGGATGCCGTTCTCCGCGAGCGCTCGGACGTAGCCGGCGAAGCGGCGCTGCCGGCTGATCGTCCGCATCGCCCCGGATACGAACGCGATGCGCCGATGGCCTTGCTCGATGAGGTGCTGCGTGGCCATCCACGCGCCGGCTTCATTGTCGATGCTGACGTTCAGCAGTTCCGGCGGGTCGGTCTCCTGGTGCTCGCGGTCGAACGCGATGATCTGGACGCCGGCGTCCATGGCGGGCCGCAGGTGGTCGAGCGACGGGAGCGAGGTGGAGAGCACGATGTGCTCGATGCCGTCGGCCCAGAGCTGCTCCACGTAGGCGCGCTCGCGCTCCGGATCGCGCTCCGTGTTGCAGAGGTAGATCTGCCGTCCGTGCGCATGGAACGCCGCTTCGAGGTGGGCCGCCCACGATCCCCAGAACGGGTTGGCCACGGAGGGGACGATGAGTCCCAACGTGGGGTTCGGGGCGCCGCGCAATTGCCGGGCCACCCGGTTCGGCCGGTAGGAGAGGGACTCCATGGCCTCGAGTACGCGCCGGCGCGTCTCCGGCTGCATGAGGTGCTCGCGTGCGTTGAGGAGGTTCGAGACCGTGGAGGGCGAGACTCCGGCGGCCTGAGCGACATCCCTGATGGTCGCGATCGCTCTCACCTCCTCTGTTCGACCGATACGCCGACTGTATCGTTGCACTGGCTACTGTATCGTTGCACGAAATTCCCGACGTGATCGAACCGAGGAGTCCGCCATGCCACACCCCGATCCCACGACGACGTGGAGCGTCTTCACAAAACCGTGGCGAGAGCCACACATCGGTGCTCTCGGCGAGCTGGTGGCGGACATGGGTTTCGACGCCGTCGAACTCCCTGTGCGGCCGGGCTACCAGGTCACGCCGGAGCATGTGACGACCGCCCTGCCGGCCGCTGTGCGCGAACTCGCGCGAGCCGGGATCGCGGTCGCGAGCGTCGCCTCGGGCACGGACGAGGCGACGTTCGCGGCGTGCGCGGAAGCCGGCGTGCCGTTCATCCGGATCATGGTGCCCATCGGGCCCGACGGTTACACCGCAACCGGCGCGGCGATCCGTCAGACGCTCGCCGACCTCTCCGAGCGGGCCGAACGCCACGGAGTCCGCGTCGCGATCCAGCCGCACTACGACGACTACATCTCCGACTCCTCGGAGCTCGCGGCGCTCCTCCGCGATGTCGATCCGCGATTCGTGGCCGCGATCTGGGACGCCGCGCATGACGCCCTCGCGCGCAAGCGGCCAGAGAACGGCCTCGAACTGCTATGGCCGTGGCTGGGCATCGTGAACCTCAAGAGCGCGCACTATGAGCGAGTCGGCGACCCGGCCTCACCGGACGCGGACCCTGTGTGGGAACCTGTCTTCACCGATGCCCGCAGCGGCATGGCGGAATGGAGCCGCGCGATCCGCTACCTCGTCGCGCGTGAGTTCACCGGCCCGATCTGCCTCACCGCGGAATACACCGACGAGAGAGACCTCGTCGCGAAGGTGACGCGAGATCTCGAATACGCACGAAGCCTTCGAACCGCTGCTCAGGGCGTCGCGGGGGCGGTCCGATGAGCGCTGCGGAGCGCGGTCCGGTGCGCGTCGCCGTGATCGGCGCGGGGCAGATGGCCAACCTGGTGCACTATCCGTCGTTGACCTCGCTGGCGGATGTGGAGGTCGTCGGCATCTGCGATCTCTCGGCGGAGCGCCTCCGGGAGACCGGCGAGCGGTGGGGCATCACTGCGCTGTTCAGCGACTGGTCGCTGATGATCGACGAGACGCATCCTGAGGCCGTGTACGTCATCGGGCCACCCGAGCTGATGTTCGGTATCTGGTGCGCGTGCCTCGTACGGGGGCTCGACCTCTTCGTCGAGAAGCCGCTCGGCCTGACGCTCCATCAGGCGCGCACGCTCGCTCGCCTCGCCGACGAGAACGGCTGCGTCACGCAGGTCGGTTTTCAGCGGCGCTCGTCCCCACTGCTGGGGCGCATGGTCGCCCGGGTTCGCGAGCGTGGCCAGGTGGTCCATGCGGTGTGCCGGTTCTACAAGAGCGACCCGACCCCGATGGTGTCGGCGCGCGACCGGATGATGGACGACGGCGTCCATGTGATCGATACCCTCCGGCACCTCTGCGGTGGCGAGGTGCTCGCGGTGTCGGATGTGACGCGCAGGGTGAAGGTCGACGACATCAACGTGATCGCGGCGACCCTCGAGTTCGACACGGGCGCAGTGGGTGTGATGATCGCGAACTGGACGAGCGGCCGGAGGACCTTCGGAGTGGAAGTCCACGGGGTGGGAATCATGGCGGAGGCCGACCTCGAGGTCGGCGGAACCGTGTGGGACGCCGACGGGCAGGAGGATCTGGATGCCGCCGAGGTGGCGGGTTCGGCGGACCTTCACGTGCGCGGAGGCTTCCGCGACAAGAGTGCAGAATTCATCGAGGCGGTACGTACCCGTCGTCTCCCCTCGTCGCATTTCGGCGATGCGCTGAAGACGATGACCGTCGCCGAGACCATCCTTGCGCACGATCTACTGCGAGGAGCGGACTGCACGAAACGTTTAGCGCTTGGGGAAGGCTATTGACTTCGCAACCCCAACACTCCTACCATCACTGGAAGTCGTAACGTTTCGCTCTAACTCGAGGAGGAGTTCATGAAGTCACTGTGGAATAGCAGAAGGGGGCCGGGACGCGTCGGCGTCTCGGTCGTGGTCGCGGGGGTGCTCGCCCTCGGCCTCGCCGCATGTTCGGGAGGCGGAGACGGGACGTCCGGCCTCGACGGCAACACCCTGAAGATGTACACCTGGATCGGCGGGAAGGCCGACAAGCAGCAGTGGAGCGACTACATCGCGGGAGGCAAGCACGCCGACCCGCAGATGTCGGTGAGCTTCTCCGGCCCGCCGATCGGTGACTATTACACCAAGCTGCCGACCGTGATGAGGAGCAGTAGCGCGCCTTGCCTGGTCACGTTCCAGAACGGACGCGTGGGCCAGTACGTGCAGGGGCTGGAGCCGCTGGACGACCTGGCGAAGAAGAACAAGGTCGACTTGACGGCATACAGCTCGGCGATGCTCGAGCAGCTCAGCGTCGACGGGAAGCTGTACTCGCTCCCGTTCAACGCCGGTCCCACCGTGGTTCTCTACAACAAGAAGATGTTCAAGGACGCCGGTGTGGCCGAACCCAGCAACAACTGGACGACCGACGACTTCATCGCGGCAGCGAAGGCGACCACGAGGAACGGCGTGTACGGCTTCGCCATCCCGCAGGGCTCGAACCCGATCAGCACGCTCATGGCGGCCGATGGCCACCCCTGGGCGGACAAGAACGGGCCGAAGCTGGACGACCCCAACTTCGAGGCGGCCCTGCAGCTGCTCGTCGACCTGTCGAACAAGTACAAGGTCGCGAAGCCGCTGGAGGCAGCGGCGGGCGGCACGTTCCCGGACATCGACGCGTTCAACACCGGGCAGTCGGCCATGGAGATGCAGGGACTGTGGGATCTGCAGCACGCGCAGCAGAGCCTCGGCAAGGACAACGTCGGCATCGCGGTGATCCCCAGCAAGAGCGGCACCTCGAAGGGGTTCATCGGCGGATCGGGCTTCGGTATCACGAAGACCTGCGGCGACAAGCAGAAGGCGTTCAAGGCCATCGAGGCGATGACGAGCAAGAGCGGGTTGGACTTCGTGACGAAGTCGCAGGCCTCCGTCCCGGCGCGGCTCGACTCGCTGGACGCCTGGTCCAAGAACGTCGGATCGCCGGAGTTCACCGCGGTCATCAAGCAGATGACCGGTGACGCGACGCCGTCGCCTGTTCCTTCGAACCAAGCTCAGATCGACACCCTTCTGACGCAGTACGAGGTGAACGCCTTCTCGGGCAAGAACACGGTCGCCGAGGTGCTGCAGCAGGTGAAGGCCGGCCTCGCGCAATGACATTCGTGCGTCTGGATCGTTCGGAGGAAGAGGTCTCCGAAGGGTCCGTCGCCCAACCCGAGCGCCCGAGGGGCCGGCTTCGTCGCCGGCTCCTCGGGGGCCCACGCTGGGTGGGGTGGGCCTTCGTACTCCCCGGGCTCATCGGCCTGGCAGTATTCATCGTCATCCCGCAGCTCGCCTCGCTGATCCTGGGATTCAGCGACTCGACCCTGCTGGGAGGCACCCAGTTCACCGGCGCGGAGAACTACGCCCGGCTGCTGCGCGACCCGCAGTTCCTCAACAGCGTCATGGTGACGGCGATCTTCGTGCTCGTCTATGTCCCGGCGAATATCGCGATCTCGATGGCGATGGCGCTGTGGCTGAAGACGCGAATCGCGGGCCGCAACTGGCTCCGGGTGATCTTCCTGATCCCGGCGCTGTCACCGATGGTGGCGAACGCCGCGGTCTTCCGTCTGCTCTTCCAGAAGGACGGTGCCGTCAACCAGGCGCTGGCGGGGATCGGACTGGCCCCCATTCCGTGGCTCAGCGACGGGAATTGGGCGTTGACCGTGGTGATCGGCGTCTCGCTGTGGCAGTCGTTCGGGTACAACATGATCGTGCTCGGCGCCGGTATCGACTCGATCAGCCCCGACGTCATCGCTGCGTCGCGGATCGACGGGGCGGGCCGGTTCCGCCGCTTCTTCTCGATCACGTTGCCGTTGGTCAGCCCTGCACTGTTCTTCACCACGGTGCTGACCGTGATCGGCGCCTGGCAGACCTTCGCCCAGGCCTACGTCATCACCGGCGGCGGCCCGGGCAACAGCACGATGACCATCATGCTGTACCTCTATCAGACCGCATTCACGAACAACCAGCTCGGTTATGCGTCGGCCATCGCCACCGTGCTGTTCGTGATCATCGCGATCTTCACACTGTTCCAGCTCTGGGGGCAGAGGAAGTGGGTGCACTATGACTGAGCACCAGTTGCCGGCATCCGGCCCGCGCTGGCGTCGCCGGGCACGGACCGTCGGCTTCGCCGCCAACACCACGGCCGCGTGGCTCTTCGCGCTCGTGTTCTCCTTCCCGCTGATCTGGACCTTCTTCACCGCGCTGAAGCCGGCGAACGAGGTGTTCGCAGCGCAGATCACGTTCATCGGTTCGAAGGTCCTCTGGTCGAACTTCGTGGACGCGTGGACGGAAGTCGACTTCGGGCGCCTGCTCCTGAACAGCTTGGTGGTAGCCGCGATCTCGACCGTGCTGACCCTGATCGTCGCGACCCTGACGGCCTTCGCTTTCGCGAGGCTGCGTTTCCCGGGCCGGAGCGCCGTCTTCCTGCTGTTCGTCATCACTCTGACCCTGCCGAGCGAAGTCGCCGTCGTTCCGCTGTTCCTCGGGTTCGACCAGGCGGGGCTCGCCGACACGTGGGTCGCGCTGATCCTGCCGGGCCTGTTCGGAGCCTTCGGAGCGTTCCTGCTCCGGCAGTTCATGCTCCAGATCCCGGCGGAGCTGGAGGAGGCCGCCCGGCTCGACGGCGCGTCCACCTGGCGCATCCTGATCAGCGTCATCGTTCCGCTCGTTCGGCCCGCCCTGTCGGTGTTGGCGATCTTCTCCTTCCTCGGGAGCTGGAACAGCTTCCTCTGGCCGCTGATCATCCTCAACAGCTCGGAGAAGTGGACAATCCCGATCGGCATCGCCGGATTCACGACCCAGACCGGCACCCAGTGGCAGCTGCTGATGGCAGCCTGCGTGATGACGATCGCCCCCGTGGTCGTCGTGGTCGCTTTTGCCCAGAGGCAGCTGGTGTCCGCGATCGGCGCGGGCGCCTTCGGCGGCCGTTGAGCCCCACGAAACGGAGACGTGTGAACCTCGAACCGCTCGACCCGTCGACCCTTCCTGCGCCCGTCGATGTGTCGGACAACCGTGCGGCGCTCGCGGAGGTGGACGCCGTCATCGACGCGGGGCCGTACGACGCCACCTGGGAGTCGTTGTCCCGCTATCGGCCTCCGCTCTGGTACCGCGACGCCAAGTTCGGCATCTTCTTGCACTGGGGCGCCTTCTCGGTGCCGGCGTTCGGGAACGAATGGTATCCGCGCACGATGTACAAGCGCGGCACCGCGGCTTTCGAGCATCACGTGGAGACGTACGGTCCGCACGATCGATTCGGCTACAAGGACTTCCTCCCGCACTTCCGCATGGAACGGTTCGACCCGCAGGAGTGGGTTGCGCTCTTCAAGCGGGCCGGCGCGCAGTTCGTGGTGCCGGTCGCCGAGCATCACGACGGATACGCGATGTACGACACGGCGCGTTCGCGCTGGAAGGTCACGGAGGTCGGGCCGGAGCGCGACGTGCTGGGCGATCTCCTCTCCGCGGTCGACGACGCCTGGCTGATTACCGGCGCGTCGACGCACCGGGCCGAGCATTGGTTCTTCATGAACGGTGGCCAAGAGTTCGATTCCGACGTGCGCGATCCCGCGTACGCCGATCTGTACGGCCCGGCGCTGCGCAAGGAGATGAACCCCACCGAGCGGTTCCTCGAGGACTGGCTGCTCCGCACGGTCGAGATCATCGACTCGTACCGGCCCCAGATCCTCTACTTCGACACCGGCATCGAGGAGCCGTCGTTCGAGCCCTACATCCGCCGCCTCGCGGCGTACTACTACAACCGGGCAGCGGAGTGGGGGCGCGCGGTCGTCATCAACTACAAATGGGAGTCATTCGCGCCGGGTTCGGCCGTGCTCGACATCGAGCGCGGCACCATGGGCGGTATCCGGCCCGACGTCTGGCAGAACGACACCTCGGTGTCCCGGACATCGTGGAGCTGGGTGGAGGGGCACGACTACAAGGACGCCTCCGAGCTCATCCAGGAACTCGTCGACGTGGTCGCCAAGAACGGGAATCTGCTGCTCAACATCGGGCCTCGCCCGGACGGGACGATCCCTGAGAGGGAGGCCGAGCTGCTGGAGGCGGTCGGCGACTGGCTGGCCGTGCACGGCGAAGCCATCTACGGGTCCAGCCCGTGGGTGGTGTTCGGCGAGGGGCCGACTGCTCCGGCCGCCGGTTCCTTCACCGATGCCGCCGCTCCGGTGTACTCGGCGGAGGACCTCCGTTTTACCAGGATGACGGAGGTCGGCCACGACTACGTCTACGCGATCGGGATGGTGCGGCCCGAGGACGGGCGTATGCGGATCCGCAGCTTCGGGTCGGGCAGCCGGTTCCTCGACCGCCCCATCGTCGACGTCCGCGTCCTCGGCTCGAGCGAACGGCCCGAGTGGAGCCTCACCGGCGATCATCTGGAGGTGGCGCTGCCCGCTTCCGAGACCACCGGAGACGGGGGCGCCGTGGTGCGGATCGAGCTGGCGCCGGATGCCGCCGAGACGCGCATCGATTTCTTCCACGGCCTGAACCTCTGACGGCGATGAACGGAGAACCGCACATGACAGCGATCGACAGGGTGCCGACCCGGCGCCTCGCCGGCGGCGCGTCCATACCCGCGATCGGGATGGGCACCTTCGGGTCCGACCACTACCAGGCCGGCGACGTGGCCGCGGCGGTCGCCCGAGCGATCCGTGCAGGTTACCGTCTGATCGACTGCGCGTCGGTGTACGGCAACGAGGCCGAGGTCGGGGCCGTCCTTCACGAAGCGATCGCCGGCGGCGTGCCCCGGGACGAGCTGTTCGTCATGTCGAAGGTGTGGAACGACTCGCACGAGCCGGACGCGGCGATCGCCTCCGTCCGTCGGTCGCTGAGCGACCTCCGACTCGACGTGCTCGACGCGGTCTTCGTGCACTGGCCGTTCCCGAACCACCACGCCCCGTTCGCGGACGCGGCCGACCGCGACCCGGACGCGCGTCCGTACATCCACGAGGAGTACATGGCGCTCTGGCACGCGCTGGAGGGGCTCGTCGACGAGGGGATCGTACGGCACCTCGGGACCTCGAACGTCACCATCCCGAAGCTCACGGCGATCCTCGCCGATGCGCGGATCGCACCGGCGTTGAACGAGATGGAGCTGCACCCGTGCTTCCAGCAGCCCGAGCTCTTCCGGTTCTGCCTCGATCACGGCATCCAGCCGGTGGGCTATTCGCCCCTGGGCTCGCCGTCCCGGCCCGAACGGGACCGTGTCTTCTCGGACGTCTCGGACATGGAGCACCCCGTCGTGGTCTCGATCGCCCGCGCGCACGGGGTGCATCCGGCGTCGATCTGCCTGAAGTGGGCCGTTCAACGCGGACAGATCCCGATCCCGTTCTCGGTGAAGGAGTCGCAGCTGGTGGCCAACCTGCGGGCGGTGGTCGAGGACCCGCTGACTCCCGCCGAGCTCGAGCAACTGCGCTCGGCGGAACAGAACAACCGCCTCATCAAGGGACAGGTGTTCCTATGGCCCGGGGCCGGCAGCTGGCTCGACCTGTGGGATGTCGACGGGACGATTCCCGGCTGGGACGGCTACGCCGCCGACAGCGAAGGTCAGGCAGCGGTGGAGGTGCACGCATGATCACCGGACCTCTCATCCATCCTCCGCTCCTGGAGGCGCTCGCCTCGTCGGGGCACGGCTCCGGGGTCCTGATCGCCGACGGGAATTACCCGTATCTGACCGCCATCGGACCGGGGGTGCGCCTGATCCACCTCAATCTGCGTCCCGGCCTGCTCGATGTCGCCTCCGTGCTCGATGCCGTGCTCACGGTCGTCAACGTCGAATCGGCGACCGTCATGCAGACCCCGGACGGGGTGTCTGCTCCGGCGCAGGACGACTACGCACGCAGGTTGGGCAGCGACGTGTCCATGGAGAGAGTCGACCGTTTCGCGTTCTACGACCGGGTGCGCTCACCGGACGTCGGCGTCGTCATCGCCACCGGGGACGAACGCCTGTACGGCAACCTGCTGCTCACGATCGGTCTGCGCTGACGAGATGACCGGATTCGAGGAGACATTGACATCGACGACTGAATGGAACGACCCCGCCGTCTACGAGTGGGGGAGTGAACCGGCTCATGCGACTCTCGTCACGTACGACACACTGACGCAGGCTGTGCGGGCCGATCGGTCGGCGTCCCCCTTCCGGCTCAGCCTCGACGGGGACTGGAAGTTCCGGTGGTCGGCGAACCCGGAATCGCGACTGCCAGATTTCGCGGAGGAGGACGCCGACGATTCGGGCTGGGACATGATCCCGGTTCCCTCGAGTTGGCAGTTGCATGGGTACGACTATCCGATCGGGGCCAACACTGTCCTGCCATGGACGGGCGCCAACGGCGAGAACGAACAACCCGCTCCCACCGGCGACTACCCCCACGCGCCCACCCGGTACAACCCGGTCGGACAGTATCGGACGACATTCGAGCTTCCCGACGGCTGGGCCGGCCGGCGTACGTTCATCCAGTTCGAGGGCGTGGAATCCGCCTACTACGTGTGGATCAACGGCCGACGCATCGGATATCGCGAAGACAGCTACACCCGTGGCGAGTTCGACCTGACCCCGTACGTGCGCAGCGGGCGCAATGTGCTGGCCGTCGAGGTCTACCGCTGGTCCACCGGCTCCTACCTGGAGAACCAGGACAACGTGCGGCTCTCCGGCATCTTCCGGAGTGTGCTCCTGCTCTCGCGCCCGCCGGTCCTCATCCGGGATTTCACCGTCAGGACTCCCCTCGTCGATGACTTCTCCGAGGCGGCACTCGAGCTGAGTGTCGACGTGCGCGACTACGCGGGCGCGCGAACCGAAGGGGAGTTCCAGGTTCGAGCCGCGCTCTTCGACGGAACGGATGCGGGAGCCGCCGAACTCTGGTCACGGTCCGCGCCGGTCGAGCCGGCGGATTCCGGCCGGGATGCGTCCGCGGCCCTGACGGAGCCGGTGCTCTCGCCACGGCTCTGGTCCGCCGAGCGCCCGGAGTTGTACACGCTGGTCGTCGAGCTCTGCGACCCGAATGGGGTGGTCGTGGATCGCGTATCCACCCGCGCAGGCTTCCGACGGGTCGAGATCGTCGACGGCGTGTACCGGATCAACGGGCGGCCGATCTCGCTTCGAGGGGTCAACCGGCACGAGTGGAATCCGCGAACCGGTCGCACGCTCAGTTCGGCCGACATGATCGCTGACATCCGCCTGATGAAGCAGAGCAACATCAACGCCGTGCGCACATCCCACTATCCGAACGACCCGAGGTGGTACGAATTCGCCGACGAGTACGGACTGTACGTGTTCGACGAGGCGAACAACGAGACCCACATCAACCGGATCGACGCCGACGGGCGACCGAACATCCCCGGCGATCGCCCGGAACTCCGCGCGCCGCTGCTGTGGCGGATGCGGAACCTGGTCGACCGGGACAAGAACCACGCGTGCGTGATCGCCTGGTCGATCGGCAACGAGTCGGGAGTCGGCTCGAACCTGAAGGCCATGTACGACTGGGCCAAGGGGTACGACCCCACCCGACCGGTGAGCTATCAGGACTCGACCGGCTCCGGGTCGCCGATCGTCCCGTCGGACATCTCCGATTTCGACGGCGACTTCTACCCGCCGGTGCCCGAGCTCATCGACAGGGCGGGCCGCGATCCGCGGCCTTACCTGCTCGTCGAGTACGCCTTCAGCCAGGGGAACACCTCCGGCTACCTGGATGAGACGTGGGCGGCCATCCGTGAGAATCCGGGTCGCGTGGCGGGCGGCTTCCTGTGGGACTGGGCTGACAAGGGGCTGTGGTGGGAGATCCCGGGACGGCCGGGTGAGGAATTCCTCGCTTACGGCGGGGATTGGGGCGACGATCCCAATGACGAGGGCGCACACATGAGTGGCCTGCTGCTTTCCGACCGGACCTCGACACCGAAGCTGGAGGAGGCCAAGCTGGCTTACCAGCCGGTGAGCATCACGCTCGTGGATCCGGACACCTGGACCGTTCGGATCGCGAACGAGTACCTGTTCACGAGCTTGGACGGGCACGCACTGCACTGGGCGGTCACGGAGGACGGAAACACGGTTACGAGCGGCACGATCGCCGGCCGTCAGCTCTCGACAGAACCGTTGAGCAGCGCGGACATCGCACTGCCGTCCTCGTTACCGGAGCCATTGCGGGCCGGTTCCGAGTACCGGCTGGAACTCTCGATCGTCCTCGACGCTCCCACGGCCTGGGCTGAGACGGGCCACGTCGTAGCCAGGGCGCAATCGGCCCTTCCCGTCGTCGCCCCCGCCCCGGCGCTCATTCCGCCGGCGGAGCTGGACTCGCCGCAGGTCCGTGAGACCTCGGAGATGATCGAGGTCGCCGGCGACGACTACGCGGTCAGGATCGACCGCGCCACCGGCCGGCTGACGTCGTTGCGCTATGACGGGCGCGAACTCCTGGCGAGCGACCTGATGCCGAACTTCTGGCGTGCCCCGAACGATCCCGAGCTGTCCATTCCGGAGTTCAGGGCCACCCTGCCGGAGCCTTCGGTGCCGTGGCGCGGCGTCGGTGAGGACTGGGCGATCAGCGGGATCGAATGGTCGTCCATCCCGGGCGGCGTCAGGGTCACGGTACGGGGAAGCGTCACCACCGCGGTGCCGTTCCGTCCCGGGAACCGCATCACGACGTCCCCTCAGTCGATCGTCTACACGATCTACGGCAACGGGCAGGTGGATGTGCTGTCGACATTCGAGCCGGTACCCGACACCCCCCACCCGCAGGTCGTGGGGACGACGTTCGGGCTCCGGCCCGAGCTCGCGGCCATCGAATGGTACGGCCGTGGCCCGGGTGAGTCGACGGCTGACCGGCGGGCTTCGGCTTTCTTCGGCCGCTATTCGGGATCGGTCCCGGATCAGGTCACCCGGTACAGCCGGCCGCAGGACAGCGGGAACAAGGCCGACACCCGCTGGGCGGCTCTGACCGACGACGCCGGCAGGGGAGTGCTGCTGGTCGCGGGAGGAAGCATGTACCTCAACGCCCAACCGAACAGCCCGGATGAATTGGCCGGACACCGTCACTGGCACGAGGTACCGGAGTCATGGCGGACCGTCGTTCGCGTGGATGCCGCCCAGGAGGGTCTCCTTGGCGGGAACTGGGACCTCCTGACGCGGCCCGAGAAGTACAGCAACACGCCGGCGAAGGGGCCCTACAGCCTCCTGTACCGCATGCTTCCGCTCCGCGAAGGGCAGGACCCGGCAGCTGTGGCGACACAGTATGTAGAAACCAGACCTGAGCAGGGCGAGTGACGCAGGCGTCCTCGCACCGCCCCCACACCACCATCTGGAGATCATCCCCATGGCAGCCACCTCGCTTCCCGTCATCACCATCGATGACCGCGTCGCGGAATCGACCGTCCTCCCGCACGTCTGGAGCTTCTGCGCCGGGGCGGGCCGAGCCAACGAAGCGCTCCGGGCCGACTGGCAGCAGCAGTTCCGTGAGGCGGTGGAGCGCCTCGGATTCCGCTACCTCCGCTTCCACGGTGTGTTCCACGACGACATGTTCGTATATCGCGGCTCCTACGGCGGCGGCTTCGGACCGGATGTGCCCCTCGAGACGCCGGTGCACACCTTCTCCTACGTGGACAAGGTGTTCGACTTCCTGATCGACCTTGGGGTACGGCCGTTCGTGGAGCTCGGTTTCATGCCGCGAGAGCTGGCCACCCAGACCGAGACCGTGTTCTGGTGGGGTGCGCACTGCAGCCCGCCGAACGACATGGATCGTTGGGTGGAGCTGGTGCGGCGTTCGGTGGAGCACTGGATCGAGCGTTACGGCCTTGCCGAGGTGCGGGGGTGGCGCTTCGAGGTCTGGAACGAGCCCAACCTCGTTCCGCACTTCTGGACCGGCACGAAGACGGAGTACTTCGAGCTGTACGCCCGAACGGTGCAGGCCATCAAGGCCATCGATCCCGAACTCAAGGTCGGCGGCCCGTCGACCAGCGTCTTCGTGCCGGACGAGCGGTACGCCGGTGAGACCGAGGATCGCTCTGCCGAGCACTCGACGGCCGCGGCATCCGACCCGGACGCACTGGACTGGCGACCGGTGTGGATCGAGGACTTCCTCGTCTGGTGCGCGGAGCGGGAGCTCCCGATCGATTTCATCTCGACGCACCTGTATCCCACGGACTTCGCGTTCGGAGCCAACGGCGAAGCCGTCAGTCTCACCCGCTATGCGGATGCGACCTCGGACGACTTGACCGTACTGCGGAAACTGATCGGCGAGAGCGCCTATCCGGATGCCGAGGTGCACATCACAGAATGGTCGAGCTCACCATCGAGCCGCGACCACATCCACGACACGGTCTTCGCCGCCACCTACATCACGCGGGCGTATCTCCGCTGCGCTGAGCTGGCCGACTCCATCTCCTACTGGACCTTCACCGACATCTTCGAGGAGGGTGGCGCCGGCATCGGCCCGTTCCACGGCGGATTCGGGCTGGTGAACGAGCAGGGCATCCACAAGCCGACCTTCCACGCCTTCGCGATGCTCAACCGGTTGGGCGATCGGCTGATCACCTCCACCGAACGCGGCGTCGTCTCGCGGCACAGCGGGACGGGGAAGCTGGCCGCCCTCTTCTTCAACTATCCCGACGATCTGAACGGCCGCTCGGTCGGCTCGCGCAGCTCCTACGAGGCGACGCGCGATCTGATCGGCTTGGGCACCGAACAGCACGTACGGCACACCATCGGCGGGCTGAAGCCCGGCGCCGCCTTCGCAGTCGAGATCCTCGGACCCGGGCACGGCGACGCCGCCGAAGCGTGGAGCGCCATCGGCCAGCCCCTCAACCTCTCCCGTGCCCAGGCCGCCTATCTGCGCGAGCAGGGTGACGCCCTCCAGCGCCAGAGCCTGATCGCCTCGCAGCGCGGGACCCTCGAGATAGACCTCGCCCTCGCCCCGTGGGCCGTGGCGTCGGTCTTCGAACTGTAGGCGCCACGATGCCCAGGATCACCGGTGCCCGCGTCTTCGACGTGCGCTTTCCGACGTCGCTCAGTCTCGATGGCTCGGACGCGATGAACAAGGACGGCGACTACTCCGCCGCGTACGTCGTGCTCGACACGGATGAACCGGGGCTCAGCGGATTCGGGTTCACCTTCACGATCGGCCGCGGGAACGACCTGTGCGTCGAAGCCGCTCGCCAGCGGGCGCTTCCGCTGATCGGCCGCTCGGTGGAGGAGGTCGTCGGCGACCTCGGCGCAACGTATCGCCTCCTCGCATCCGATTCCCAGTTGCGCTGGCTCGGTCCGGAGAAGGGCGTGGTGCACCTGGCGATGGCCGCTGTCATGAACGCCGTCTGGGACCTCGCCGCCCGCCGCGCGGGCAAGCCGCTCTGGCGCCTTCTGGCGGAGATGACACCGGAGGAGCTCGTCGGCGCCGCCGACCTCCGGTACCTGTCCGACGCGCTCACTCGTGACGAGGCGATCGACCTCCTCAGCGAAATGGCGCCCGGCCGCGCTGAGCGCATCTCCGAGCTCGAAGCGCGTGGCGGCTATCCCTGCTACACCACGAGCGCCGGCTGGCTCGGCTACAGCGACGACAAGCTCCGTCGTCTACTCCGCGAGGCGGTCGATTCGGGCTACCGGCATGTGAAGCTCAAGGTCGGCGCGAACCTGGACGACGACATCCGTCGCCTACGGATCGCCCGCGACGTCATCGGCTGGGACGCCAAGCTCATGATCGACGCGAATCAGGTGTGGGACGTACCGGAGGCCGTCGAATGGGTGCAGCGGCTCGCCCAGTTCAAGCCGCTGTGGATCGAGGAACCGACAAGCCCTGACGACGTCCTCGGACACGCCGCGGTGCGCAAGGCCGTCGCTCCGATCGGTGTCGCCACGGGCGAGCACGGCATGAACCGGGTGCTGTTCAAGCAGATGTTTCAGGCCGAAGCCATCGATTTCTGCCAACTCGACGCCGCCCGGCTCGCAAGTGTCAACGAGATCCTCGCCGTGTACCTGATGGCGAAGAAGTTCGGCGTCCCGGTCTGCCCGCACGCAGGCGGAGTCGGACTGTGCGAACTCGTCCAGCACCTTTCCATCTTCGACTACGTCGCGGTGTCGGGGACCCTGGAGAACCGGGTGACCGAGTTCGTCGATCACCTCCACGAGCACTTCACCGACCCGTGCATAGTCGTCGACGGCAACTACGTGCTCCCGTCCAAGCCCGGGTACAGCGCCGAAATGTTCGATGAATCCGTTGCGCGGTACCAGTACCCTGACGGCGACTACTGGCGCCAGGCCGCGCTTTCCGCTGGGCTCCGTGATTGAGCCTCGTCGAAGTCGAAGTCGAAGTCGAAGTCGAAGTCGAAGTCGAAGTCGCCGAGCCTTTTCTGCCGCGGGAACCCGGCGTTCTGCACCCGCCTCGTGATCGAGCGGCGGTCGCGGTGGTCGGAATGGCGTGCCGATGCATTGCCATCCGGGGGATCGCGGAATATCCTCGAGGTCCCGACGGAAGGACGTTGATTATGAGCACCTGCGATCGTTGAAATACCAAAGCGAGCCCCCGCACGACTTCGTCTGCGGGGGCTTCGTCGTGCGAGGCGGAGGATCGCGGCGCCAGGGCGAACGCCGCCTCCTCGTGGTGTGCCTGGCCATGCTCGCTCCTCCGCTCGCCGGGCTCACCACGGGATCGTCCGCCCGTGGCGGTCGAGGTACCGGAGGCCGGGCTCACCGCGCTGCGCGTCGACCGTGGTGACCAGGGCGGGGATGCTCTCCTCGATGCCGAGCGGCGCGCCGGCCCCGCCCATGTCGGTGCGCACCCATCCCGGCGCCATGAGGAGCAGTGCTCGCCGCTCGCCGTCGTGACGGGCCGCGTAGCTGCGCATCATCTGGTTGAGTGCTGCCTTCGTCGCGCGGTACACCTCGAAGCCGCCCGACGTGTTGTTCCCGATGCTGCCCTGCCCGGACGACATGACCGCGATCGTCCCGTCCGGATCGACCACGTGCTGCAGCTCCTCCACGGTGCGCATCACTCCGAGCACGTTCGTGTCCATCATCGCCGCGAAGTCGGCGGTGTCGATCGTGGCGCCGATCGCACCCTGCGGCGCGAGCGAGATGCCCGCCACGATGAAGAGCAGATCGAAGGTGCGCGGCGCGAGGCGCTCCCTCAGCGCGGCGAGCTGCGCGGGGTCGGTGATGTCGACGCGCTCGACCTCGAGGGCGTCGCCCGCCGACGGCGCGTACTCGTGCAGAGGGGTCGCGCGGTCGTCGCGGACGGTCGCGACGACCTGTGCGCCCCGCGCGACGTACTCCTCGGCGATCGCCTCACCGAGACCCCGGGACGCGCCCACGACGAGGACGCGCGTGTTCGGGGTGCTGCTCTTCGTGCTCTCACTGCTCATTTGCATGGTGCCTCCTCCTGTCGGCTTCCCGCTCGCGGGATTCGCTCATCATGTGTTGAGTGGAGCATACCCCTTTCGCTCAACGTGTGTAGAGTGACGCCATGACGGAGACGAGGACGCGCGCGGAGCGTCGGGCAGCGACGGCGGACCGCATCCTGAGGGCCGCGCAGGAGGAGTTCGGCGAGCGGGGGATGGAGGGCGCCACGATCCGAGGGATCGCGCGCCGAGCCGGGGTCGACCCTTCGCTCGTGCTGCAGCATTACGGGTCGAAGCAGGCGCTGTTCTCGCTGGCCGTGCGCCCGGATCCCGCGCTCGCCGAGTCCGATGTCCCCCGGCATCTGGCCGAGGTCCTGAGCATCCGCCTCCGCGAGCTCCCGCCCGAGACCCGGGTGCTGCTGCGCTCGATGCTGACATCGCCCGAGGCCGGTGCCGTCATGCGCGACTACCTGCAGGAGCGCGTCGCCGACCTCGCCCGCGCGAGCGACCGCGACGACGCCGAGGTGCGCGCGACCGTGCTCGTCTCCAGCATCCTCGGACTGACCCTGGCGCGGCACTTCCTCCACCTCCCCGCGCTGCAGGACCTCGACGACGCGACGATCGACACGCTCGTCCAGCCGTGGTTCGCCACGATGGCGGATCCGAGCGCGCGCTGATCCGCGTCAGCGCTCGCGCGTCTCGTCGAGATCGATCGCAGCATTGATGAGCGCGAGGTGGCTCAGCGCCTGGACCGCATTGCCCCACAGCTCGCCGGTCGGCGAGACCATCTCGGAGAACAGGCCGACGTCGTTCGACGTGGCCGCAAGGCGCTCGAACAACTGCTCCGCCTCGTCTTGTCGCCCGAGACGGGTGAGGGCGGAGACCAGCCAGAAGCCGCACGCGACGAACGGCTCCTCCTCACGATTCATCCCCGAATACCGATAGAGGTGGGCACCGGCCGAGAGTCGCCGAGCGATCTCGTCGACCGAGCCCGCAAGCCGCTCCGTATCGGGGAAGCCCACGCCGACGAACAGCAGGACGGACGCATCGAGATCGGTGCTTCCCGGATGCATCGTGTAGGCGCCGACGCGCGGATTCCATCCGCGGCGCATGATCCACGCCGCGACCTTCGCGCGCTCTCGTCGCCACCTGCGGAGGTTCCCGTGCAGATGACCGCGCTCGGCCAGCCAGATGCAGGAGTCGAGCGCCTGCCAGCAGCCGAACTTGCTCGTCACGTAGTGGCGCGCCTTCTGCAGCTCCCAGATGCCCGAGTCGCGGCGGTGCCAGCCGCGCGCGGCGAGATCACCGACGCGGGTCAGAAGTGCGCGGGCGCGGTCGTCGAGCACATGGCCCGCGGCGACGTACTCCCGCGCGATCGTCAGGAGGTTCCCGTAGACGCCGAGCTGCCGCTGGTTCGCGGCTCGATTGCCGACGAGGACGGGGCCGATGCCGCGCCACCCGGGTGCGCTGCTCGCGCGCACGTCGTCGCTAACTCGGCCATCCAGGGTGAAGAAGATCGGCATCTCGCCGCCCTGCGACTCGATCGTGTCGAGCATCCATCGCATCGCCGCGTGCGTCTCCTCCGTGAGGCCGAAGCGGACGAGCGCCCGCACGGTGAAGGCGAGGTCTCGTGTCCAGGCGAATCTGTAATCCCAGTTCTTGCCTCCGGCCGGATCCTCCGGGAGCGACGTCGTGGCAGCGGCGGCGATCGCTCCGGTCGGGGAGTGGATGAGCAGCTTCAGCGCCAGCGCGCTGCGGGTCGTGATCGCCTCGTGCGGCCCATCGAACCGATGCGCGGACGACCACTCCCGCCACGCGCGGATCGTGCGTTCGACGCCGCCGACCTCGACGCGCGGCAGCGGAAGGGGCTCGCCCGACGTCGCGGTGAGCGAGATCACCCGCGTCTCGTCCTCTTTCACGACCAGCTCGCCGCGGAACTCCGGCTCCCCGGGGGCGTCGGTCGACTCCGCGTCCGTCGCGACCGCGAGCCGCACGTCTCGTACGCGGACGACCTTGCGCCCGGGCTCCGCGGCGACCGTCGGCTCGGCCCCATCGAGCAGGTCTCCGGGCGCGACCCGCCAGTCGAAGGCCACCCGGCCGGACAGTCCGCGCACGACGCGGTCGAGCTGCGTCCAGGGCAGCCGGCCCGCGGTCCCGGTGACCAGTGCGTCCTGCACGACGGCCGAACCGTCCGCGGTGTGCCAGATCGTCTCCATCACGTTCGTCCCCGGCACGTATCGTCGCCGACTTCGTGCGGGCGCCGTGGGTCGCAGCTCGATGGTGCCTCCTCGCCGGGCATCGAGCAGCGCGGCGAACAGCGGGGGCGCGTCGAGGGACGGCACAGGCAGCCAGTCGATCCGGCCATCCGCGGCGAGCAGGCACACCGTCCTCCCGTCGCCGAGCGCGGCGTAGGAGGCGAGCGGGGCATAGCCGTCTGAGGTGCGATCGACATCGAGCGGGTGCGTCATGATTCTCCATCGACAGCGTATGCGCAACCCGGTGTCGTCTCGTCCGGCCCGGTGCGATCGTGGAGAGGCAGTCTCGACGAGAGGAGATGGGACGAGAAGTGGATGCGAGTCGTGGTGTCGCGGTGGTGACGGGAGGATCGGCCGGTCTGGGTCGTGCGATCGTGCGGGAGCTGAGCGGACGAGGGTGGGACGTCGCGATCCTCGCACGCGGCGAGGACGGACTGGCCGGAGCCGTGCAGGATGTGCAGGCCAGCGGCCGACGAGGGCTGGGCGTGCCGACGGATGTCGCCGATCGGGAAGCAGTCGAGCGTGCGGCGGATCGGGTGGAGTCTGAGCTCGGCGAGATCGATCTCTGGGTCAACAATGCGATGACGGGCGTGTTCGGCGAGTTCCTCGACACGGATCCGGGGGACTTCGAGCGGGCCACCGCCGTGGACTACTTCGGGTTCGTGAACGGCACGCGAGCCGCGCTGAGCCGGATGACGGCTCGCGACCGCGGCCACGTCATCCAGGTGGGATCGGCGCTCGGCCACCGCGGCATCCCGCTGCAGGCGGCGTACTGCGCGTCGAAGCACGCCATCACGGGCTTCACCGAGTCCGTCCTCACGGAGCTGATCCACAACGGCAGCCGGGTGTCTCTGTCGCGCGTCGACATGCCGGCGCTGAACACGATCCAGTTCAACTGGGTGAAGTCGAACCTGCCCCACCATCCCCAGCCCGTGCCGCCGATCTATCAGCCCGAGGTAGGCGCACGTGCGGTCGCGGACGTCGCGGACCGGCCGCGGCGCCGCACCTGGGTGGGCGAGTCGACGGTCGCGACGATCATCGGGAACCGTGTGCTCTCGCCCTTCATGGACTGGTACCTCGCGCGCACCTGCTACTCCGGGCAGCAGGCCCCGGCGGTGAGGGATCCGATGCTCGCGCCGAATCTCTTCTCGCCGGATGAGGGCGACCACGGGGCGCAGGGCGTCTTCGCCGCGCGATCGCTCCGATGGTCCCCCCAGACGTGGGCGATCGGACATCGGCGCGCGAGCGCCGCAGCCGCCGCGCTCGCCGCGTTCGGGGTCGTCTCGGCACTCGCGGCGTGGGCGCGGCGATGACCGGTCCCGGGCGGGCCGTGGAGTTCGCGCGGCTCGCGCTGGCGACATCCTGCGTCTGGAACGCCCGGTCTCGAGCAGCGAGCACGTCCGCCGCGGTGCTCTCCGCGCTCGCGGGTGCGCGACACGCGCTGCAGGCGGCGTGCGTCATCGCGGTCGACGTACGCGCCATGCATCGGCTCGCACGCACGGTCGATCGCATCCACGCCGTCTCGATGGCCCTGTTGTGGATGGGTTCGCCGTCCCACGCGCGTTTCGCGAGCCGCCAGCTGCTCGGAACCCTGGGAATGGTCGTCCTGGAATCGCTCGCCGTCCAGACCGGGAAGGTGCGCCGATGACTGCGCGCACGATCGTCACAGCCCGGGGCGGGAGGCTCGGCATCACCGGTCTCGGAGACCCGGCGTCGCACCGACTCGTCGTCGTCTTCCATCCCGCGCCGGGGGCCTCGCGCTTCGATCCTGACCCGGCCTTCACCCGCCATTGGGGGGTGCACCTCCTGGGCATCGAACGCCCGGGCTACGGGGCGTCGGAGGCCGTGCCCACGGGGGGGCGCGCCTCGTTCGAGGAGTTCGCGGACGACGTCGCGGAGTATCTGCGGCAGATCCGGCAGTCGGCGCAGGAGCTCCCCACCATCCCGTTCCGCAGCGTCGGCGTGCTCGGATGGGGCGTGGGAGCGGTCGCGGCCTCCGTCTTCGCCGCCCGCCACCCTCATCGACTGGACGCCCTCGTCCTGGTGGACGCGCCCGCGCACCCGTCGCTCGACGACCTGCACGCTCCGTTCCGTGCCGCAGACCTCGGCATCCGCGACGAGGCCCGGGTCGACGCGGCGCACCCCGGCATCCTCGCGCGGGTTCATCGGATGCTCGACGATGCGGCCGGTCAGGGGGATTCCGGCATCGAGTTCGACCGCGCTGCGTGCGCCTCCTCCGCCTGGCTGGACGATCTCGACGACATCACGGTGCCGGCGGTTCTCGTCTACGGGGACGACCACCCGTTCGTCGACAGGGCCACGGACGGGTCGCTCATCGCGGCCCGCATCCCCGATGCACGGATCGCCCACGTGCCGGAGACCTCCGGGCTGGCGGTGGCCGCCGTCTGGTCACGGATCCTCGAGCACCTCGCACCACGCCACGGGAGCATCCCCGGCGGGAAGAGGTGACACCGGCCCCTGCCCGGTGTGACGTCTCGCCTCAGCGCCCGATCCGCACGGCCGGCGGCTCCGCGGCGATCCCCGGCGCAGGCGGGTCGAACATCGCGCGCCCCGCCGTCATGCGGTGGACGGCGAACGCCACGAGCGGGACGAGGAACAGGGAGGCGGCGACATCCGTGGGGTAGTGCACGCCGAGGTAGACCCGCGACCAGGCGGTCATGAGGACGACGACGGCCCCGGCCGCGACGGCGACGGCACGTGAGCGGCTGTGCGCACGGAAGAGGACCAGCACCACCGCGCAGGCGAGGGCCGCGGCGAAGGCAGTGTGACCGCTCGGGAAGCTGTACGAACGCGGCTCGGCGACGATGAGCGTCGACAGCAGAGCGGGGTCGGGTCGCGGGCGCTGCACGATCGACTTGATCACTTCTGCGCATCCCCACGGGATCACCAGCACTGCCAGCATCCGGACGGCCGGACGCCACGACCGCCGCAGCATCACCGTCCACGTGAGCGCGATCAGGGACACGAGGACGGCGCCGCTGGGGCCGAAGGCGGAGTTGATCGTCAGCGCGACGATGTCCGCCATCCCGGTCGCGTCGCCGTGCACGGCGGCCACGATGCGAACCTCCGCGGCCGACCACGACGGCGCGGCCACGATCGCCCACCCGGCGAGCAGCGTGATCGCCAGAGCGGCGACGGCGCCGGCCGTGGCCATGCGCCAGCGCGGCCGAGGGCGGAGCGGGGTGGGCATCCGGTGAGTCTGGGCCGCCCGCTCTCAGAAAGGCCTGAGACACGGGCGCCGGCATCCCTTAGCCGTCTCTTAGAGGACGCGCACCACGCTGAACGCCATGGGGCTGACATCGGTCGCGCGCAGAAACGTCCTCCGGCTCGGCAGAGCCGCGAGTGCGGAGGTGCGCGCCTTCTGGCGGGCGCGGCCGGTCCGACCGGATGTGGTGCTGTACGAGTCGTTCGCCGGCAACGGGATGCTGTGCAACCCGGAGGCGATCTTCCGGCAGCTCCTGCTCGACCCGGACTTCGCCCACCTGACGCACGTGTGGGCCCTCGCGGATCCCGCGGCCGAGCGTCGCTTCGACGCCGAGTTCCACGGGCACCCTCGCGTCACGAGAGTGCGACGAGGATCGACGGCGTACTGGCGCGAGCTGTCCACGGCGGGCTGGCTGATCAACAACGCCACCTTCCCGCCCGAGTTCGGCAAGCGACCGGGGCAGGTGTACCTGAACACGTGGCACGGCACGCCGCTCAAGCTGATGGGCTTCGACATGCCCGACGGCGCGTTCGAGTCGGCCAACACCCTGCGCAACTTCCTCTCCGCCGACTTCCTGCTCGCCGCGAACGAGTTCATGGGCGCGACCATGTACGAGGACGCCTACCGCCTCCGCAACATCCACCCCGGTCGCATCATCGAGGAGGGGTATCCGCGTACGGACAGGCAGCGAGTGACACCGGGCCGTGCCACGGAACTCCGGCGGGAGCTCACGCGATCCGGCGTCGTCGACACCCGCGGGAAGCCGATCGTGCTGTTCGCGCCGACGTGGCGGGGCTCGTCGTTCTCCGCGCCGGAGGATGACCTCGACGACCTCGCGCGCCAGGCCGCGGCGCTGCAGGCGGGCCTCGGCGATCGGGCCGTCGTGCTGCTGAAGACGCACCAGATCGTCCATCGCCTCGCGGCATCCCGCCCCGATCTGGCCGCGATCCTCGTGCCGAACACGATCCCGACGAACGTCTACCTCGGCGCGGCCGCCGCGCTCGTCACGGACTACTCGTCGATCTTCTTCGACTATCTGTCGACGGGGCGTCCGATCGTCTTCCTCACCCCCGATGCGGGAGAGTACCGGGATGTCCGCGGGACCTACCTGCCGCTCGACGCCCTCCCCGGCCCCGTCACGGACGACGCGGCCACGGCGGGGCGCCTCGTGGGTCGCGGTCTCGAGCAGCCGCTGCCCGACGAGCGCTACCGCGAGTGGGCCGACCGCTTCACGCCGCACGACGACGGCCACGTGACGGAGCGGGTGATCGACATCGTCTTCCGGAATCGGCCGGAGGGCCGCCGCGTCCGGCCGGTCCGTCGCGACGGCAGGATGCGCCTGCTCTTCTACGTCGGAGGGATGCGCTCGAACGGGATCACGACCTCCGCGCTCAACCTCCTGAACGCGATCGACCACGAGCGGTACGACGTGACGGCGATCATGCCGCTGTTCCGATCCGCGGCCGCCCGCGCGAACCAGCTGCGGATCCCCCGCGAGGTGCGGCAGGTCTTCCGCATCGGCGGCATGAACGGCTCCAAGACGAAGCACCTCCGTCGTCGCGTCGACGACTGGAAGGGAGATCCCGCCGCCCCCCGGGAGCTGGCGTGGCACGAAACGCTGTGGGACGACGAGTGGACGCGGGTGTTCGGGGCGGCCGATTTCGACGCCGCCGTGGACTTCAGCGGCTACAGCCCGTTCTGGGCGAACCTCATCCTGCACACCCCGGGCGTGCCGCACGCGATCTGGCTCCACAACGAGATGGCTGCGGACCGCGAGCGCACCGTGCGTGGCCGTCAGCACCTGCGGCGCCCGCTCGGTCTCGTGTTCCGGTTGTACCGCTCGTTCGACCGGCTCGTGTCGGTCTCGCCGCGCCTCACGGAGATCAACGCGCGCGCGCTCGGGGCGGAGATCCCGGCGAGTCGCTTCGTCACCGTGCGGAACCTGCCGGACGTCGACCGGGTGACCGCCGGCGCACGACTGCCGCTCGCCACGATCCCGACGGAGGATGCCCCCACGCCCGGATGGCGCCGGGCGCTCGAGGCGGGCGGCTCGGCCCGGTGGTTCGTCAGCGTCGGACGACTGTCGCCCGAGAAGAACCACGCGAGACTCCTGCACGCCTTCGCCCAGGTGCACGCCCGCCATCCCGACACCCGCCTCGTCATCGTCGGCGGCGGCCCCCTGCGCGACGCGCTGCTCGCCCAGATCGAGAGCGCGGGGCTGCAGGGCGCAGCCTTCCTCTCCGGGGCGGTGGACAACCCGTTCGCGATCATGGCCCGCGCCGACTGCTTCGTCCTCTCCTCCGCGTACGAAGGCCAGCCGATGGTCCTGCTCGAGGCGGCGCTGTGCGGCCTGCCGATCGTCACGACGGCGTTCGCGTCCGCCGCCGACGCCCTCCCCTCCGGCGGCATCCACGTCGTCGCACAGGACGATGCGGCGCTGCGCGACGGGATGATCGCGTTCCTCCGCGGCGACGTCCCGCCCAGCAGGATCGACGCGGGCGAGTACACCGCGGAGGTGCTCGACGAGTTCGAGGCGCTCGTCGAGCGGGTGCCGGTGAGAGCGCGCCGATCGCGATGACGGGCGCGCTGACGACGCGACGCGACGCGAGGATGCCGGCCGCCGCCGCGCGGGTCCCCGACCCGACGGTGTCCTTCTGGGTCACCAAGGCCGCGTCGACCGCGCTCGGCGAGGCGGTGTCGGACTACTCGATCCGCGTCCTGCCGCCGGTGCTGGCCGTGCTGCTCGGGTTCGCGCTGTTCGTGGCCGCCCTCGCGTTCCAGCTGACGCGCGGTCGCTACATCCCCGAGGTGTACTGGCTCACCGTCGCGGCGGTCGGCATCTTCGGCACGATGGCGGCGGACGTCGTGCACGTGGTGATCGGGCTGCCGTACGCGGTGTCGTCGACGCTCTACGCCCTCGTGCTCGCCGCCGTCTTCGTCACGTGGTGGCGGGTCGAGCGCACGCTCTCGGTGCACGCCGTCACGACGACCCGCCGCGAGGTCTTCTACTGGGCCGCCGTGGTCGGCACGTTCGCGCTGGGCACCGCCGTCGGGGACTTCACCGCCGTCGGGCTCGGGCTCGGCTACCTCCCGTCGATCGCGCTCTTCGCCGTCCTCATCCTGGTGCCCGCCCTCGGCTACCGCTTCCTCCGGTTCAACCCCGTGTTCGCGTTCTGGTTCGCCTACGTGCTGACCCGGCCCCTCGGGGCCTCCGTCGCGGACTGGCTCGGCAAGCCCGTTCCCGAGGGCGGGGTCGGGCTAGGTTCGGGGTGGGTGTCCCTCGCATTCGCCGTGGTGATGGTCGCACTGGTGGCCACGATGCGGATCCGCGCCCGTTCGGCCCGCGCATCCGGCGCATGAGAGGTTTCTCAGAACGCACCCGCCATCGTGAGCGGAGGAGGTGGTCTCATGGGAAGCGCATCGGTGCTGTCGGCCCTCGCGATCGGCGGAGGGGCGGGCGTGCTCATCCTGCTCGCCGGACTCGTCGCGATCGTCCGCGTGCTCTCGTGGCTGGAGGCCGACGAGGACGACCTGATCCTCGACGACTGATCCCCCGCTCGCGCCTCAGCGGCGGCTGCTCCGCAGCGGGATACGATGCCGGGATGTCCTGGCGCCGAGGGAGGTATGCGTGAGCATCTGGGCTGCACTGGTCCTCGGCATCGTCGAGGGCGTGACCGAGTTCCTTCCGATCTCGTCGACGGGCCACCTGACCATCGTCGAGAAGCTCCTCGGGCTGCAGATCGACGACAACGGGGTGACCGCGTTCACCGCGATCATCCAGGTCGGCGCGATCGTCGCGGTGATCGTGTACTTCTGGCGCGACATCGTGCGGCTGATCGCCGCGTGGTTCCGGGGGCTCGCCGACCGGGACGCGCGCGGCAGCGACTACCGGCTCGCGTGGTTCGTGATCATCGGCTCGGTGCCGATCGGCCTCATCGGGTTCCTCGCCCGCGACGTCATCTCCGGCCCGCTGCGCAATCTGTGGGTCGTCGTCGTCGCCCTCGTCGTGTGGAGCGCTGTGATGTGGCTGGCCGAGCGCGTCGCGACCAAGCAGCGCGATGAGAAGAAGATGAACATCGGCGACGCGCTCGTCATCGGTCTCGTGCAGTGCTTCGCCCTCATCCCCGGTGTCTCCCGGTCGGGCGCCACGATCAGCGCGGGACTCTTCCGGGGGCTCGACCGGCTCGCCGCGACCCGGATCTCGTTCTTCCTCTCCATTCCCGCCCTGGTCGCCGCCGGCGGCTACGAGGCGGCCACCAGCGCGGGCGACATCGGGGCGTCGGTCGGATGGGGGCCGACGGCCGTCGCGACGATCGTGAGCTTCGCCGTCGCGTACGTCTCGATCGCCTGGCTGCTCCGGTTCGTCGTGCACCACCGCATCACGGTGTTCATCTGGTACCGCATCGCGCTCGCGGTGCTCGTCTCGGGGCTGCTGCTCGCCGGCGTCATCACCGCCACCTGACGCCGCGGCGGCATTGAACCACAGTCGCCCGGCGTGCGCACCCCTCTGTGCGAGACCGTTCGGCGGGCGGACCATGGGGGCATGACCGATGAGCTCGAGATCGTCCGCACGATCCTGAAATCCGCCCGCACCGCGTCCGTGACGACACAGACGGCATCCGGCGCGCTTCACAGCCGCCCCCTCGCCGTGCTCGACGACGACTTCGCAGGGACGCTGTGGTTCTTCACCGCGGATCCGAGCTCGAAGACGGCCGATCTCGCCGCCCATCCCCAGGTCAACGTCTCCGTGGGCGACGGCAAGGGATGGCTGTCGCTCAGCGGCGTTGCGACGATCTCACGCGACGAGGAGCGCATCGACCGCTACTGGAACCCCTGGGCTGCGGCATACTTCGAGGGTGGACGCGACGACCCCACGGTGGCACTCCTGCAGGTCGACGTCTCCTCGATCCATTACTGGGACCTGGACAAGCCGGCGATCGTCACCGCGTTCGAGGTCGCGAAGGGCCTCCTGACGCGCTCCGCGCCCGACGTCGGCGACAACGGCGTCATCCAGCTCCACTGACCACGCGCACCGAGCCGATGGCGGCGGTGGACGACGTGACCGTCCACCGCGACGTCAGGACTCTGCCCGAGTGAGTGACGCGACGAGCTCGCGATGGACCGGGTTCACGTACAGCACCTGCTCAGGACCCTGCGCGCTCAGGAACACCGACTCCGGTGCGATGGCGCCGACGTACTCGACGCGGGTTCCGGGTGATTCGCCGAGGATGCGACGAATCGCGGGGACCGCTCGAACCGGCATGTGACTCCTCAGCTGGGCGGTCGAGCATCGAGCGCGACGCGTCGACCGTGCGATATATCAGTATGCACGATCTGATCGACCGGTCACGTCGGCATCGCGTCGTCGCCGCCGGCCTCGAGGTCGTCGAGCAGCCGAGCGCGCTCGTCGTAGGTCATCGGAACGTCCGTCTCGGCGAGCCTGGTCAACAGCAGCTTCTCCCGCTGCGCGGCGGACATGCCCGCCGCATCGTGGCGGATCTGCGCGATCAGTCCGTCGAGTCGGTCGCGCTCGGTGGCATCCGCCGCGCCTGACAGCACGGGGTGGTTCTGGTCGTCGTCCATGCTCCCATTCAGCACCACCGCGACGATCGGATGTGAGGGGTTGACAGCGCGGACGTCATCCGAACGACAGAGGGCGTTCACTTCCGCGGAGATGTGCAAGATCGCGGACGAGATCTCCTCCGCGGCTCCGCAATCCTGCACATCTCCGCTGTTCTGCTCGAGCAGGACGGATGCGACGACCGACCGTGTGGCCGGAGGCGTCAGAGAACCGCCCGGAGCGCGTCGACGATCCGCGTGGCACGGTCGTCGACGGCCTCCATCCGGTTCGTGAGGAAGGCGAAGCCGACCTTCGCGTCACGGTCGGCGAACGCCACCTGGCCGCCTGCGCCGTCGTGGCCGAGGCTCGAGGACCCGAGGTAGCGCCGTGCCTCGGAGTCCAACTGGAACCCCATCCCCCAGCGCGGCCACGGCCAGGGGACGGGGAAGTACGGCGCCCCCTCGGACTGCACCTCGGTCGCGCGGGTCAGGATCTCGTCGCCCAGCAGGCGGACCCCGCCGGTCTCGGCGACCACGGCCGACCAGATCGTCGCCAGGGCGTGCGCGGTACTGACGCCCCCGGCGCCGGGGATCTGCGCCGCCCGGACGTCCGCGCGATTGAACCCGGCGTCCTCTCCGACGAGCTCGGGCGGGAGCGCCCCCCCGAGCGTCATCGCCCGATAGGGCCACACGGATGCGCCCGCCTCGTACGCCGCGCGCTGCTCGGCGACGAGCGCGGCGAGGGTCCCGCCGACCTGGAGATGCGCGACGCGATCCTGCTCCGCCGCGGGCAGCCCGATCCAGGCGTCTGCTCCCAAGGGCCCCGTCACCGTACGGGCGAAGTACGCGCCCGGCGTCTCGCCCGTCACGCGCCGCACGAGCTCGCCGGTCAGCCATCCGTGCGTGATCGCGTGGTAGCTCCACGCGCTCCCCGGCGCGAACAGCGGGGTCTCGGCCGCGAGGAGGGCTGTCGCTCGGTCCCAGTCCAGGATGTCGGCCGGCGTCCAGTCCGTGCGCGGCGCCGGAAGACCCGCCCGGTGCGACACGGCGTCACGGACGGTGGCGCCTTCCTTCCCGGCGGCGGCGAACTCGGGCCACAGCTCGGCCACGGGGGTCGCGTAGCCCAGCCGCCCCTCCTCGACGAGTCGCGCCACGAGGACGGACATCAGCCCCTTCGTGCAGGAGAAGATCACGCTGGGCGTGTCGAGGGTCCACGGTGCTCCCGTCCGGGGCTGGGCGACTCCGCCCGCAAGGTCGACGACGAGCTCGCCGTCGCGCCGGATCGACAGCGCCGCACCCGAGCCGGCGTCGCCGGCCAGAGCATCCCGGAACGCATCGTGGACAGCGCCGAAACCCTCGGCGACGTCGCCGCGCACTCCCTCGACGGACGAACTCATGAAGCGACCTCCTGCTGTGCGACGACGAGACGGCCCCTGCCGTCCCAGTGGACCGGACGCGGGTCGGCCAGTCGCCCGATGAACGCGCCGCCCGTGCCGGTGTTCTCGAAACCGAGCAGGGCCGGGCCATCCGGGGTCCGCACGATGCGGCCCGCGTACAGCTCGTCGCCGGTGATCCGGTGCGCCGCGCGCACCTCCGCCGTGCCCGCGAGGAGTTCGTCGGGGTCGACCGGCAGCGCCCAGATCCCGCCCTCGCTGCCCCGGCGGTCGCCGGCGAGATGGGCCGAGTCGCAGGAGAACAGCAGCACGCTGCGGTCGTCGATCCGGGTCAGCTGGGGCACTTCGAGGTGGGCGAATCCCGCGCCCGGCGCGCTGAGCGGTGCGGCGAGGGTCCAGTGGACGAGGTCGTCCGACACGGCGTGGCCCACGACGCCGCGGTCCAGGGGATCGACGTCCGCCGGGATGTCGCGGGCACGGGCGGTCATCAGCATGTGCCATCCCTGCCCGCCGGGGTCGCGGACGATCCACGGATCGCGCCACGCCTCTTCGTGCCACGTGCCGTCGGCGAGGGTCTCGTACCACGGGTGCGCCGCCGAGACCGCGACGCCCGGATCCTTCACCCACGTGAACAGGTCGGCCGACGTCGCCATCAGGATGGTCTCCACGTTGGTGCGGTCCCCGGGCGCGGCAAAGCGGGCGCCGGTGTAGAACATGCGCCACGTCCCGGACGGGTCGCGCAGGACGCTCCCGGTCCACGTCGCCGACGCGTCGGGGGATCCCGGGACGCCGTGCGCCAGCACGACCCCGTGATCGACCCAGGCCACGCCGTCAGTCGAGGTGGCGTGACCGATCGACGCGTTCCGGTGACGGAGGTCGGGGTCCCCGAGCGCCATCGGCGCGTGCAGGTAGAAGAGGTGGATCGTGTCGCCGTCGACGGCCGTCCAGAAGTCCCAGACCCACGAGTCCGGCAGGGAGAACGTCACCCGCTACCCCTTGACCGCGCCCTGGAGCAGGGCCTTGATGAACTGCCGCTGGAAGATCACGTACACGATCACGGTCGGCAGCATCACGATGAGGGATGCCGCGAACAGCAGCGGCAGCGCGTCGATGTACTGGCCCTGGAAGGCGCCGAGCGCTCCCGCCATGGTCCGCTTGCTCGGGTCGTCCACCATCACGAGCGGGAGGAGGAACTGATTCCACGTCCACAGGAACAGCAGGATGGCGAGGGCCGAGAGCGCGGGCGAGGCGAGCGGCAGCTGGATGCGGCGGAACTCCTGCCAGATGTTGGCGCCGTCGACGCGCGCCGCCTCCGACAGCTCCCGCGGGACGCCGACGAAGTGCGCGCGCATCCAGAACACGCTGAACGGCATGTACAGGCCGATGAGGGGCAGGATGATCGCCCACTGGGTGTTGATGAGCCCGTACCCGGTCAGCTGGTAGTAGAGCGGGATGACGATCGCCTCGAACGGCACGGTGAGCCCCACGACCATCCCGATGAGGACGACGCGGCCGCCCGGGATCCGGAGGTTGCCCATCGCGTAGCCGGCGAGCGTCGCGAACAGGATCGAGACGGGGACCACGACCGCGACGATGAAGATGCTCGAGAGCATCAGGGTGCCGATGTTGCCCTCGACGAATGCGGTGACGAAGTTGTCCCAGTGCGGATCGGTCGGCCAGGCGAAGCCGTTGGGGATCCGGTCGGGCGACTGCAGGGCCGCGGTGAGCATGCTCGCGAAGGGGAGCAGCGTCAGCAGCAGAACGGCGACGAGCATGATCCTGCCGAGGATCACCTCGGTGCGGTTGACGATCATGAGTCACGATCCCGGGTGAGGCGCTGGATGGGGAGGACGACGATGAGCACGAAGATCAGCAGCACGACGCCGAACGCGGAGGCGAGACCGACCTGGCTCTGGACGAACGCGAGACGGAAGATCGTGATGCCGGGCACCTGGGTGGTGGTGCCGGGCCCGCCCTTCGTCGTGGTGTAGATGATGTCGAAGGTGCTGAGCGCGGCGATGACCGTGATGGTCGTCAGTACCGCGATCTCCTGGCGGAGGCCGGGCAGGGTGATCGTGACGAACTCGCGGAACCATCCGGCGCCGTCGAGGCGGACCGCCTCGTAGAGCGATGTGTCGATCTTGCCCATGCCGGTCAGGAGCAGCACGGTGCACAGGCCGGTGAGCACCCACGAGCCGATGAGGCCCACGGCCGGAAGGGCGGTGCTGAAGTCCGCGAGCCAGGAGCGGGAGAGGAATCCGAGTCCCACCGACTGCAGGATGGTGTTGATCGTCCCGGCCTGCGCGTACATCCAGGACCACGCGATTCCGGCCGCCACGAGCGGCACGATCTGCGGCAGGAAGAGGATCGTGCGGGATGCGGACGCGAAGGCGCCCTGGCGCATCGTGCGCAGGAGGTTCGCGAGCGCGAGGCCCACCACGATCGGGATGACGGTGAAGAAGAGGATCAGGATGAGGGCGTTGAAGATCGGCGTCAGGAGCGTCGGGTCGGTGAAGATCGCGACGTAGTTGCCGATCCCGACCCACGTCGACGTGCCGATCCCGTTCCACTTGTAGAACGAGTACTGGACCGCGGTGATGAGCGGATACACGACGAACGCCAGGTAGGCGCCGAGCGCCGGGACCACCATGAGCCAGCCCACGAGCGCGATCCGCCGCGCGCTCCGGTTGCGCCGCTTCGGTGGGGCCCCTGCCGGGGTGGAGGCGGTGGCCTCCACCCCGGCACGGGTCGTTCGCTGCGAGGTGCTCACTGTGAGGCGAGGTCCTTCTCGTAGAACGCCTGGGTCTGCTTCAGGAAGTCCGCCGGCGTCATCTTGTCGGTCAGCAGGAGCTGCTCGTTCGGCTGGAGCGAGCCCTGGTAGATGCCCGCCGTCGAGTTCGCCATGAAGTCGGTGAAGCCGTTGTCGGCCGCGACCTTGGCGGAGTTCTCCAGCGCCTGCTCGATGAGGCTGCCCTTCTCCACGGAGGGCAGCGCCTGCGACGGGTTGCCGCCGGGCGAGGCGCCGGTGACGTCCACGACGATCTGGCGCGCCTTCTCGTTCGTGACGATCCAGTTCAGGAAGAACGCGGTGGCGTCGGCGTTCTTCGACTTCGCCGGGATCGTGAACGAGTTGCCGGCGCCCATCGCAACGTACTTGCCGCCCGCGGTGGCCGGAGGCATCAGGAAGAACTCGGCGTTGCCCTTGCCGAGGCCCTTCTCGACGTTCGCGGCGTCCCAGTTGCCGTCCCACATGAACAGGCCCTTGCCCGACGTGAAGTTGGAGACCATCGTCGTGTAGTTGATGGCGTTCACGTCAGAGGGCAGGTAGCCCGCCTTGGCCCAGTCCTGGAAGGTCGTCGCGCCCTTCAGCGCGGCGTCCGTGACGATCGTGGCGCCCGGCTTGTTGAACATCCAGTCGATGAGCTTCTGCTTGTCGCCGTACTGGTTGATGAGCGCCTGCAGCACGAAGGTGCCGACACCGTCCTGCATGCCGGTCTGGACCGGGAGAATCCCGGCATCCTTCGCCTTCTTCAGGTCGGCCTCGAGCTCGTCGATCGTGGTGGGGACCGCACTGATCCCGGCCTGGTCGGCGAGCTTCTTGTTCATGTAGATGCCGGTGACGCTGAAGCCGATGCCGAACTGGTAGAGCGACCCCTCGCCGCGCACGCCGTCCTTCGTGATGCGTCCGCCGGCGAGCTGACCCGCGGAGAACTTGTCCCACCCGTAGGCGTCGAAGTAGGGGTCGAGGTTCGTGAGCAGACCGTCCTTGACCGTGGTGCCGATCGTCGCCTGGCGGATGAGGTCCGGCGCATCGGCGCTCGCAAGGAGGCGCGGGGTGTTCGCCAGCAGGTTCTGGAAGCTGTCGCGGGTGATGTCGAACTTCACGTTGGGATACTGCTTGGTGAACTCGGCGGTCAGATCGGACGTCACCGGGAAGCCGGTCTCGTCCATGATCTTGATCGTGATGTCGCCCTTCGGCGCCGCGGTGCTGACGCTGCCGGTGGGCTTGGATGCGGGAGCGTTGCCGCCCGGGGCGCATCCGGTGACGACCAGCAGCGCTGCGGCGGCTGCGGCGGTGACCGCGGCCGCACGAGCAATGCGCGTCGGTGTTCTCATGGTTGACTCCTTCGTCGGGACGAGGCGTGATTGCCGGTGGGTGCAGGATGTAGGTAAAAGCATTTACCATGGATCCGGGGCTATCCTCATCGCTTGCTCCGCGTCTGTCAAGTCTGATCGCGCGAGCCCGGCGGTCCGGCCGTTAGTCTCAACTCGGAAGGAGCACCGTGGCATCGAAACGAGCGACGCTGGCCGATGTGGCGCGGCTGGCCGGTGTCTCGTCGACCACGGCATCCCTCATCCTCAACGGCAAGCCCGACACCAGGTTCTCGGCCGACGCCCACCGCCGGGTGCACGAGGCCGTGGCGCAGCTGGGGTACCGCCCCAACATGGGGGCGCGGGCGCTGCGGACCGACCGCTCCCTCACGATCGGGTTCATCTCCGACGTCGTGGCCACCACGCGTTTCGCGAGCGGACTCATCCGCGGTGCTCTGGAGGAGGCCGAGAACGCCGGTCACGTCGTCCTCGTCCTCGAGACGGGGGGAGACCCAGCGCGCGAGGTCGAGGCGGTGGGGGCGGTGCTGGACCGCCAGGTCGACGGCATCGTCTTCGCCACCATGCGCGCGCGCGAGCTCTTCGTGCCGCCGCTCCCCGACTCCACGCACGTCGTCATGCTGAACGCGACCAACTCGCAGTTCGGTGCGTCCGTCCTCCCCGACGAGGAGAGCGGCGGGCGCAGCGCGGTGGATCTCCTCGCGGCGGCCGGGCATCGCGAGGGGATCGTGCTGATCGGGCAGAACGACGAGGTCGAGCGCGACCTGTTCCGCTCGGCGACCGTCGCGCAGCGGGTGCAGGGGGTGCGATCCGAGTTCGCGGAGCTGGGATTGACGCTCGCCGCGGAGGAGTCGTGCTGGGAGTGGGAGCCCGAGAACGGCTACCTGCTCACGTCGCGCGTCCTCGACGGCGGTGGCGATGTGCGCGCCCTCCTGTGCATGAACGACCGGCTCGCCTTCGGCGCCTATCAGGCGTGCCAGGAGCGCGGCGTCGTCGTGGGCCGCGACATCTCGATCGTGTCGTTCGACAACGACGAGCTCGCCGCCTACCTGCGACCGGGACTCACCACCATCCAGCTGCCGCACGAGGAGATGGGCCGCGAGGCGGTGCGACTGCTCCTGGCGGGGGAGTCCTCCGCGCAGCGGCTGATCGACATGCCCGTCGTCGAGCGCGCCTCGATCGCGGCTCAGGACCCGGACAGCGCGACTGCGCGCCGGGCCGCGGAGCGACTGGCCGCACGACGAGCCGTCCCGGTCTGACCCGCGCGTCCTGACGCGGCTCGCGGTCATCCGTCCTCTCCTCCCCGACGTGTCGGACCGCGTGATCGCCCGCGCCCGGTGAACGATGAACGTGGGATCGGGAGCGCCGGCGCGGCAGGCGTCGGAGGACGGGATGGGAATCTGTGGTCGGTCGGCGTCATCTGGTTCACGGCGAGCGTCTCCATCTCGTCCTGCTGCTGTCCCTCACCTTCTCCACGGGGATCGTCGACGCCGTCGGCTACCTGGGGCTCGACCGCGTCTTCGCGGGCAACATGACCGGCAACATCGTGATCCTCGGCATGGGGCTCGCGGGGGCCGATGGGCTGCCCGTGATCGGTCCGCTGATCGCTCTCGCGACGTTCGTGGTGGGTGCGTCGGCGTCCGGCCTCGCGATGCGCGGCGTGCGCGCGGGCTGGACTGCTCGGGCTACCCTGATGCTCGCCGTCGCGGCGGCCCTCGTCGCGGCGGCGATGCTCCCGCGGCTGGTGTCCGGAGCGTCGGCGCTCCCCGCAGCGCTCACGGCCACGGCGCTGCTCGCCGCCGCGATGGGTGTGCAGGCGGGCGTCGCGCGGCACATCGCGGTGGCGGAGGTGACGACCGTGGTCGTCACCTCCGCGCTGGTGGCGCTCGCCTTCGAGCTGTTCAGCGGCAACGGGATGCCGCAGCGATGGGTGCGCCGGGTCGTCGTGCTCGCGCTGCTCGTCCTCGGCGCGTTCACCGGCGCGGTGCTGCTGTCGGGGAGCATCTTCCTCGCGCTCGGCACGGCGGCGGCGATCACCGCCGTCGTGGCCGTCGTGGGGGCGGTCAGTCGCGACCCCGGTTAGCGGTCGGTCGCGGGGGCGGGTGGCGGGACAGGGCGGTGGTATCGCGGGGTGGCGGCCGGGTGGCGTACCGTTTTCAGGATCGACGGCGCGGGTTCCCTCCGACACGCCGGGTTGGGCGGCCTCGAGCGGCCGCCGGTCCTGAGAACGGTACGGGGGGCGCCGTCGATACGGGCGCCAGGTACCGTCGGCAGGGCTGGGCGGCGGGGCGGCCGGGGACGGCCGGTGGAGCGGCGTACCGTTCTCAGGATCGACGGTGCGGGTTCCCTCCGACACGCCGGGTTGCGCGACCTCGAGCCGCCACCGGTCCTGAGAACGGTACCCGGCGGCCGGGGCGGGCGGATCTGCAGGAGTTGTGCGACTCGGTGCGGTTCGGCCGGGGGCGGGCGGGCTGACGCACGGAGGGGCGGGATGCGGTGGTGGCCGCATCCCGCCCCTCGTGTCGGGCCGGGTCAGGTCACTTGGTGACCTTGACCGTCATGGTGGTGCTGGAGGTGGTGCCGGCCGCGTTGGCGAACTCCACCCGGTAGGTGTACGTCCCCACCGCCTTCCCCGTCACCGGAAGGGTGGCGACCTGCGCGTCCGGC
>JAFKIL010000006.1 GCA_017306415.1 Microbacterium sp.
TTGTCGGGGCCTTGGGAGGGGACGTGGAAGAACGGGATCCCGAAACTGCGGACGTCTTCGGCGACGTTGGTGTGGTTGCTGATCACCATCGGGATCGTCACCGGCAGCTCCCCCCGCCGGTGCCGCCACAGCAGTTCGAGGAGGCAGTGATCGCTGGTGGAGGCGAGGATCGCCATCCGCTTCGGGATCGACTGATCCGTCAGCTGCCACTCCATCCCCAGCGGGGTGAGGGTCTTCGCCAGATCCGCTTCGATCTCCTCGGATGCGGCAGCCAGACCCGGCCGGTGGAACTCGACGCGCTGGAAGAAGCGCCCACCCTCCGGGTCATCGGTGTACTGGTCGAGGGCGACGATGTTGCCGCCGTTGCGGGTGATCAGCGCGGACACCGCCGCGACGATCCCCGGCCGGTCCGGGCCGTGGACGATGAGACAGGCCCGATCGCGCACGGATGCGAGGTGCACGCTCACGACGCCCGCGTCCTCACGAGCGCGCCGCGACGAAGCGCGCCGCCCACTCCGAGGTGGCCTTGAGGCCGCCGAACGTGTAGAAGTGCAGCTTCACGTTGCCGGTGTCGGGGTCGGCCGCCAGCAGCGCCGCGAGGTCCGACACGAACGTGTCGGGTCCGGCGGTGCCCATCAGGTTCGTCAACGAGAACCCGTACTTCTTCACGATCATCGCGTTCGCCCCGATCCCGAACCGGCGCGCGAAACCGAGCAGCCGCTTGATGCCCGCCGGACCCGGCGTGCCGATCCGGATCTGCGCGTCGATCCCGCGCTGGCGGACCTGATCGATCCAGGCGAGCACCGGGTCGGTGTCGAACGCGAACTGCGTCAGGATCACGGCATCCAGCCCCTGCTCGCTCACGGCGGCCGACTTGTCCTCCAGGTGCTTCCACAGCACATCCGACGCGATGTCCGGGTGCCCCTCGGGGTACCCCGCGATCGACACCTCACGCACGCCGTAGTCCAGCAGCAGACCGGTGTGGATCACATCGAACGACGACGCGTACGGACCCTCCGGCTCGGCCGGATCCCCGCCCACCACGAACACATGCTCGGTCGCCCCGACCTCCTGCAGGCGGCCCAGGAACTCCTCCAACTGCGCCCGGGACGCCAGCCGGCGCGCCGCGCACCCGGACGGCGGCCGCGACCCGCATATCGAGATCCTCGTTGCCGAGGAACGTGACATTGATCTTCGTCCCCAGGGGGATGGTGCTCCTGGCCTCCTCGAGACCGGGCACATCCTTGCCGGTCATCTCCAGGGAGAAGTCGTCGACGAGCTCGCGAGCGGCGAGCGCGTTCGCGACGGGAGTGGTACGTGACACGGGAACATCCTTCACGGGGTGACGGCGCCGGGCGCCGGGAGAGGGACGCGCCGATCGGGGCGGTCGACCCGGGGGGGGATCGCCCGCCCCGACGCGGGGCTGTCAGGGGATCAGCGGACGCCGGCGTCCGAGCGGTAGCTCGTCCGCGCCTCCTCGGTCAGCGGCGCCGGCTGCACCGTGACGCGGATGCGCACGGGCACGTGCTCCTCGACCTGGACCTTGGCGGTGGGGCGGTCCTCGCCCCACACCAGGACGAGCTCCGTGCCGGGCTCGGCGAACTCGGGCTCCACCGCGCCGAGCGACAGCATCGCCCGCTCGTTCGCGGAGTACCCGGTCCACGTCGAGACCCCGACGATCCGTCCGTCGGCGGACTCGACCCGGTCGTAGTGGAACGTGTCGTAGAGCGCCATCGGCAGGTTGAAGAACTTCGCGCCCGGCCCGGGGCGGAACATCGAGGCGAACGCGTCGCCGGTGTCCTCCCCGTTCCACACGAACGTGACCTTCCGACGCGTGTCGGTCTTCCCGTCGGCCACGCGCGCCTCGAGGGCCTCACGCCCGATGAAGTCGTGGTCGAACTTCACGATCCGTCCGTAGTCCAGCTCGAAGGGGGTGAAGTAGTAGTCCTCGATGTCGTCCGAGTAGAAGCTGCCGCCGAGCGGCGACGTCGTCTCGTACGCGTTCTCGGTCAGCCAGCGACGGTAGTCGGCGAGCCGCTCGTCGGAGTAGATCGCGGGCAGCGGCCGCGGCAGCCAGCCGGACTCCAGCGCGTTCGTGTGGTACGCGCGCCCACCCACCTGCACGAGCCCGTAGCGCTCGCCCACCTCGACGATCGCACCGTGCACGGCGTCGTTGTCGGCCCACGGACCCCACAGCTCGTACCCGGGCTCCCCGGCCATGCCGTGCCGGAGCGCGCGGACGTCCTTGCCCGCGATCGTGAAATGCGTCATGTGGAAGAACTTGAGCTTCGGCGGCTCCTCACCGGTGAGCGCCTCGATGATCTCGGGCGCGCCGGGGCCCTGGATCTGGTAGCGGTACAGCAGCGGGTCGCCCGAGCGGTACAGCGAGTTGTCGTCCCGCGTGATCTGGACGTCGTAGCCACCCGTCGCGGCGTGGAAGTGCAGCCAGTTGATCGACGGCGGGATGCCCACGGCCTGGTATTCGTCCTCGTCCAGGTGGAACAGGATGTTGTCGCCGATGACGAATCCGTCCGGGCTCACCGCGACGTACTGCTTGGCCATGTCGACCGGGAAGTTCGCGACGCTGTTCACGCCCGTGTCGCTGATGAGCTTGAGGGCGTCGGGGCCCTTGATGTTCAGATCGGCCATGTGGTGCGACTGGTCGTACAGGACCGCCGTACGGCGCCACGCCAGCTGCTCGTCACGCCAGTTGCGGAACTCGGGGACGACCCGCGGCACCACGGCCGGGGGGCTCTGCGAGTTCCAGAGCAGCTGCACGGGGCTCCCGGCCTCCGCGATCGCTTCCTCCAAGTTGCTGGCCACGTTCACTCCTTCGTTCTGTGGTTCGACCGGCATGAACCCGGCCCCCATCCACATTCCGACGCGGCCACCAGCCCTGTAAAACGTGTTTCGGTGATCTACCAACTCAGGGAATCTGTGTTCCCCCGGTGCGCGGGCACGCCGGAGCGCGGCGGACCGCCCCACGGGCGAGTCCTGCCGAGCCCCTCGGGGCGAACGCGTTCACAGCGTCAGGCGGAAAGACAGCTAGACGAGGTCGCGCAGTCGTCTCTCGCGGCCGTACAGGGTGACGGCGATCAGGATGACGATGCCGTACAGCAGCTGCTGATCGGCCGTGTCGGCGCCGTGGCCGATGAGCACGACCATGAGCACCGAGAGGAAGAGCGTGCCGATCACGGTGCGCGTGTAGTCGCCGGGACCGCCGAACACCGTGCCGCCGACCACCACGGTCGCGACGCTCTGGAACAGGTAGGGGTTGCCGAGCGTCGAATCCACGCTCCCGGCGAATCCGGCCAGCAGCACGCCCACGCACACCGAGGCCACGGCGCTGAACGCGAACGCCAGCGTCCACACCCACCGCGTCTTCACGAGCGAGTTCTCCGCCGCGGTCGGGTTGGCGCCCGTGGCGAGGATGTACCGACCGGGAACGGTGCGGTGCAGGAACAGGCCCATCAGCACGATGATGACCACCCAGGCCACCACGACGGGCGGGAACGGGATGCCGAAGGTGTCCTGGATCGGCGACGAGAGCCGTGACAGCCACTCCGGCGCGCTGCCGGCGAGCGCCCCGCCGGTCTGGATCTGCATCGCCCCGACCGCGAGCGCCCCGAAGCCGAGCGTCACCACGAGCGGCGGGATGTTCAGGCGATGGCAGATCTGGCCGGCCAACGCGCCGAGCAGGGCCGCGACCACGACGGCGACGACGAACGCGACCCCGAAGCTCACGTGGTAGACGTTCGTCAGGCTCGTCACGGCGATCGCGCCGGCGACGATGAAGCCCGACACGGACATGTCGAACCCGCCCATGATGATCAGCAGGGTCTGCCCCATCGAGGCGAGGCCGGCGAGCGCCGCGAGCACGAGGATCGACTGGAGCGCCGAGAACGTGAAGAACCCGTCGAGGGTCGTCGCGCCGACGATGTAGACGACGATGACGGCGAACACCTGCAGGACGGGGAACCGGCGCTGGATCTCACCCGCGCGCCGCAGCGTGTCCCGGAACGTGCGGGGCTGAGGGGGCACGGCGGTGGCGGTCATGCGGATTCCTTCTTCTTCAGGGTGAGCAGGGCACCGATCACGACCGAGAGCACCAGCATCACGCCGTATATGAACTGCAGCCACGTGGGCGACACCTGGAGTCCGGAGAGCAGGCTCTGCAGCAGGTAGATCACCGCGGCGCCGATCAGCGACCCGATGACGCCGCCTCGGCCACCGACGAGCGACGTCCCGCCGAGCGCCACCGCCGCGACGGCGATGAGCGTATACGCCGACGACTGGCTCGCATCCGCCGAGCTGACCAGGCCCACGAGGGCGAACGAGCCGATCGCGGCGAACAGGCCGCCGAGGACGTACGCGACGACGCGGATGGCGCTGACGTTGACGCCGCTCGAGAACGCGGCGGCGTCGTCGCTGCCCACCGCGTAGAGGAGGCGCCGGTAGGGGATGAAGCCGAGCGCGACCCAGATCACCACGACCACGGCGATCGTGACGAGCCCGCCGGGGATCGGTCCGACCGTCCCGGCGAGGTAGCTGACCCACGTGCCCGTGACGCTCTGCGGCGTGGGGATGAGTTTGAGGTTCACGCCGATCAGCACGAAGTACATCGCGAGCGTGACGACCATCGGCGGCACACGGAGGAAGACGATCAGGAGTCCGTTCACGCCTCCGACGGCGGCGCCGATGAGAAGCACGATCGGGATGGCGGTGAGCGGATCGCCGAGCCCGTTCGGGATGAGGAAGACGATGAACACGCAGCTGCACAGCGTCATGAGCGGCGAGATCGACAGATCGAAGCCGCCCCGGCCGCTCAGGATGGCGGGCGTGCTCGCCATGGCGGCGATCGCGAGCGGCGCGAAGGTGGCGAACTGCTGCACCCAGCCGAAGTCGGACTGCACCATGAGATTCGCCACCAGCAGGACGATCGCCAGGATGAGGGCGACGACGTAGCTGTTCCGGCGCAGGAAGTCGCGGATGCCCAGCCGGGGTCGCGTCCGCGTCGTCGTGGGCGACGAGACTGCGACGCTCATGACGCCTCCTCTTTCTCGATCACGTCCTGGTCGTCCTTCATCTCGTCCGGATCGCCGAAGAACGCCGACACCAGCGCCGACCGCGTGAGCCCCTCGGCGGGCATCTCGCGGTACAGCTCGCCCTCGCGGAAGACGAGCACGCGGTCCATCAGATCGATGTGCTCGTCGACCTCGGACGACAGCATGACGATCGCCATCCCCTCGGCGGTGAGGCGCTTGAGCAGCGTGTACAGGTCGCGCTTGGCGTTGATGTCGATGCCGCGGGTGGGGTCGTTGAGCAGCATGATGAGCGGGTCCGAGGCGAGCCAGCGCGCGATGATGACCTTCTGCGCGTTGCCGCCAGACAGCGTCGTGATGCGGTCCTCGGGTCCGCCCAGGACGATGCCGAGCCGGCGGACGTAGTCCTCGAGCCGACGCCGGGTGGCGGCGGGACGCAGCCACCCGCCGGCCGCGTCCTTGCGGAGGGTCGGCATCCCGAAGTTCTCGCGGATCGACATCCAGCCGAACAGGGACTCACGGCCGCGCTCACGCGGGACGTAGGCGATCCGGTTCTTCGCCGCGACCGCCTTGTTGCGGATGACCGCCTCGCCGTCCGCGGTCACCCGCACCACGCGCCCCTGCGCCGGCCCGAAACCGCGGAGCGCCTCGAGGAACTCCTGCTGCCCGTGCCCCTCGAGCCCCGCCAGCCCGACGAGCTCGCCGGCGCGGATGTCGACGTCGAACGGCGCCCCGTCGCGGTGGAGGCGGAGGTCCTCGGCTCTGAGGACGACCGGACCGAGGTCTGCGGCATCCCGGTGCGCCTGGCGCGGAGCATCCGTCTCGGCCGTGCCGGACATGAGGGCCACCACCTGGCGGGGCCGCCAGCTCCCCCGCTCGAGGGTCTCGACGGTGCGGCCGGATCGCATCACCGTGATGCGGTCGCCGATGGCCTCGATCTCGTCCATCCGGTGTGTGATCAGGGCGACGCCGGTGCCCTTCTGGCCGATCTCCTCGATGACCTCGAACAGCCGGTCGCGCGTCTCGACGTCCAGCGCCGACGTCGCCTCGTCGAGGATCAGCACGCGCGGGTCGCGGATGAGGGCGCGGGCGATGCAGCACGCCTGCCGATCGCTGAGGGAGAGGTCCTCCATCGGCGTGGAGAGGTCGATGGGCGCGCCGAGGAGCCGCTCCACCCACATCGAGGCGATCGCCTTCTTCTCCTTGAGGCGGTGGGCGCTGCGCAGCGGCGACTCGGCCCCGAGCCAGATGTTGTCGAGGACCGAGCGCGCCGGCGCGACGAGGATCTCCTGGAAGACGGTGACGATGCCGTGCTGCTGCGCCAGGCGGGGCGTGGCGAGGCCCCGCAGCACCTCGCCGCCGACCTCCAGCTCCCCGTCGTCGGGCTGGTGCACGCCGCTGAGGATCTTCACGAGCGTGCTCTTGCCGGAGCCGTTCTCCCCCGCGATGGCGTGCACCTCGCCCGCGGCCAGCTCGAACGTGCAGTCGGTCAGCGCCTTCGTCTGTCCGAACGCCTTGCGCAGGGAGGTCGCCCGGACGAGGATGTCGCGTCCGCCGGGGGCCGCCGCGGTCATACGGGTGACACCGCTAGCGTCAGGTTCATGGTCGTTCCACCATTTCCGCGACCACAACACCTCTGTCGAGACCCGCGATCGTCGATGACTCGGGGGGAGGCGGGGGCTCGGGAGCCCATCCGCGTCCTACGGTACTTCAGTGAAATTCAAGCGCAGCGGAGGCCGTACTCATACACGGCATTCCTCAGATTGAACCTCAGGTCTGCTAATTCCGGCCGTCTCCCGCGGCCTGCCCGGCTCCGGCCAGCTGACCCTCGGCATGGTCGGCCGCGTCGCCGGGCAGGCGCCGCCGCGCGCGGCGATCCTTCACGGCGAACTCGATGAAGCTGATCGCCCGCGGCGACAGCCGCGCATCCTTCGCGTAGGCCAGCACGACCGGCGTCGTCGGCATGGGCTCGCGGATCGCCTTCACCACGACCCGCTTGCCCTCGAACGTCAGGTCCGACGCCGGTCGCTGGATCAGGAACGCGTAGCCGACCCCGCGCCCGACGAGGCACCGGATGAACTCGAAGTTGCCCGAGCGCATGCCGATCCGCGGCTCGATGTCGAGGCTCGAGATCGACCGCTGCCAGTTCTGCAGGCTCGGCGAGTTGTCGAACAGGATCATGGGTTCGTCGGCCATGTCGACGAGGCTCACGTCGTCGTCGTCGGCGAAGCGATGATCCTCGGGCAGCAGCACGTACGGCTTGAGGACGTCCATCACGATGGTCGCCAGGTCGTCGCCGAGATGACCGCCGTAGAGCAGCGCCAGCTCGGTCCTCCCCTCGCGCAGCCCCTCCTCGATCTCGGGCTGCTGGGCGGCCTCCTGGATCTCGAGCGTCACGCCGGGCGCCTCGCCGAGGAAGCCGGCGAGCAGCGGCGTGAGGATGGCCGGCTCCAGGGGCGGGTAGCACCCGATGGCGAGGCGGCCGGAGAGGCTGCCCTTCTCCGAGTCGACCCGCGATTGGAGGTCGGAAGCGGCCTCGAGCAGCTCTCGGGCGTGGACCAGGAAGTCGGAGCCGGCGGGGGTGAGCGAGACGCCCTTGGCCCGCTGGCGCACGAGGAGCTTCATCCCCAGTCCACGCTCCAATTCGGAGATGGACAGGGAGATCCCCGGCTGCGAGGTGTGGCAGCGTTCGACGGCCCGGCTGATGGCTCCTGTTTCGGCGACGGCGACGAAATGCTGCAGTTGTCTGATCGTGTAATGGATTTCCTGCATGCCTGCAGGGTATGGGAAGGTACTGTCCCTCGGGCCCGTTTCCGGGCGGACTCATTCCTCAGAACCGAACATTTCGGCCGGATCGCACCGCTGCGACCCGCGCCAGATCGGAGCCGGCCATGTCCCCGCATCCTCACGCCCCCATCGCCTCCTCGCAGGTCCCCGGCTGGATGGTGGCGGCCGCCAACGACCGCCCGTACTCGTCCGAGAACGGGCGCGGCACGCTCAATCTGATCGACGGAGCGGCCGCCGCGCGGGCCGCCGCCGCCATCCGGGACGGACGCTCGCTGAGCCTCGCCCGCCCGCTCAGCGCCGACGATTTCACCGTCCGCGACGGTGTGACCCCGTACACCCACGAACTCGAATACGTCGAGAGTCCGGACGGCGTCGGGTGGGGCCTGTCGGACGTGCGGCTGGTGCCTCACGGGCTCCAGAACACGCACCTCGACGCCCTCAACCACGTGGCCATCGACCGCACCTTCTACGGCGGCCGGCCGGTGGATGCCGCGTTCCAGGGGTCCGTCGACGTGCTCGCCGCGAGCGGGGTCGTGGTCCGTGCGGTGTACGTCGACATCCCCGCCGTGCACGGGACCGCGTGGGCGGAGCGCGAGGTCACCGGCGACGACATCGACGCCGCCCTCGACGCGGCCGGGGTCGTGTTCGAGCGGGGCGACGCGCTGTGCGTCGACATGGGCCGCGACCGCTACGAGGCGGCGACGGGCCGCATGCTCGGCGGCCCCGAATCGGCCGACGACGCCGGGGGCGGACTCGCCGAGTCGGGTGCCCGCTGGGTCGCCGACCACGGGGTGTCGGTGCTCGCATGGGACATGCTCGACTCGCGCGACGCCAAGGCCGCGCACGCCACCGCGCACATCCTCGGGTGGGCGATCGGGCTCCCGCTGGTCGACAACTGCGACTTCTCGGGACTGCGCCGGGAGCTCGGGGGCACCGCGATCGCGGGGACCCTCGTGCTCGCCCCGCTCGCCGTGCCCGGCGCGAACGGGATGAACCTGAACCCGCTGATCCTGCGCTGAGGAGTCGGGGCGCGGATCAATATCAGCGTGTCAAACGAAGCACCACAGATAACCCGCTTTGCCGACGGCGGTGGCCGCGGGCCAGGCTGACGGGAGCCGCGCACGATTCGAAGGAGATCCGTGATGTCCCGCACCACCGCCCCGATCAGAGCCGTCTTCTCGCTTCCTCCGGAGAGTGTCGACCGCGGCGATTTCGAGGCCTGGTACCCCGGGCACATGCGCGACCTCCTGGGCGTGCCCGGCGTCGAGTCCGCGCGGCTCTACGCCGACGTCCCCGGCGTCGGCACGCTGTCGCCCACCCCGTACCCGTACGTCGCCTTCTACGAGATCTCCGGCGACCCGGCCGAGACGCGGGCCGCGATCGACGCGGCGCTCGGCACGGACCAGGTGCCGCTGCCCGACTTCTTCGGGGAGGTGCGCTGGGCCGTCTACGACCTCGATGCGATCGACGAGATCCGGCCCGCGCACACGCTGGATGCCGAGAGCCTGTACCTCGTGTTCAGCGCACCGCCGGAGGGGACCTCGGCCGAGGACTACGAGGCCTGGTACCGGACGCACGTGCGCGAGAACGTCGAGATCGGCCAGCTCGCCGCCGCCCACCGCTGGGACCTGACGCCGTCGCTCGTCGACCCGCTGCTGCCCCCGCACGCCACCCACCTGGCCTCCTACGAGCTGACCGCGGGGTCGAAGGCGATGAACGCGCTCCTGGATGCGGCGATCGCGGAGGGGCGCATCGTCCTGCCCGACTTCTTCCCCGGCATCCGGTTCGCCTCGGTCACGGCGACGGCGCTCACCGACCGCCTCGAGGCCGACTGACCCGGGGCGCGCTCGCACCCCCGGACCTGAAAGTGGCGCGTCGCGCCGCATCCCGCACCCCGACCCGACCACACCGGCCACCTCGACTGGCCGCGCCAACCACCCCCGGACCTGAAAGTGGCGCGTCGCGCCGCATCCCGCACCCCGACCCGACCACACCCGCCACCTCGAGCTGGGGTCGGACCTCAGCGCTCACCGCCAACGGTGCGGCCGCGATCGAGATCGCGAAGGAGAAGGCCGCGCGTGAGAGCCGCAGCCTACGGGCGGTAGTCGCGCCGGCGCACCGCGGGGCGCGTCAGTCCGGCGCGCGCAGCCGCCGCAGCATCTCCTCGCTCGTGCGCCAGGCGAGCGCCTGCGCCGTGAGGGTGGGGTTGTGCCCTCCGCTCGAGACGAACGTGGAGCCGCCCAGCACTGCAAGGTTGCCCACCTCGTGCGCAAAGCCGAAGGCGTCGAGGGCGGACGTGCGCGGATCGTCGCCGATCCGCGTCCCGCCGTAGACGTGGCGGCCCTCGATATGGATCTCCTCGTCCGCCCAGACCTCCTGCGCCCCGGCCGCGCGGAGCCATTCGCGCAGCCGCTCGCGCAGGAACGCCGCGCCGCGGTACTCGTTCTCGCCCGGCTGGTACGTGATCCGGATGCGGGGGATGCCGTGCGCGTCGACGGCGGTCGGGTCGAGATCCAGCCGGTTGTGGACGTACGACAGCGACTCGAACTGCGCCACGGCCGATCCGACCGACGGGGCGTTCGCCGCCAGCCACGCCTTCCAGGCCGAGCCCCAGCGCGGGACCGACGGCGGGGTCAGGGTGCTCGCCGCGATCGGCCGGACCTCGTTCGCGGCCATCAGTGCGCCGCCGCCGATGAAGCCGAGCCCCGCGTGGTCGAAGTTGTCGCCGTTCCAGTCGTCGACGACGGTGCTCTGCCCCCACGTCCCCGTGAAGAGGTTGAGGCGGCGACCGGGGAACAGTCCGCTGACGCTCGGCGTGACGTGCGGGACGAAGTGCGCGCCCACCTGTCCGGCATTGTTCGCGAGGCCCTGCGGATGATGCTCAGACGCCGAGAGCAGCAGCAGCCGGACGTTCTCGTAGGTGAAGGTGGACAGGACGACGATGCGTCCGGTCGCGCGACGCTCCTGCCCGTCGAGGACGTAGCGGACCCCCGTGACCCGGTCCGAGCGGAGCGGGTCGACCTCGATGCGCGTCACGCGGGCACCGGTCCGGACCTCCAGCAGGCCGGTCGCCTCGGCCGTCGGGATGAGGGTGACGTCGGGTGAGCCCTTGGCGTCCACGTGGCATCCGCTGCCGCTGCAGTAGCCGCAGTAGGTGCAGGCGGCGCGGCCATCGTACGGGCGGCTGTTGAGCGCCGCCGGGGTGGGGTACGGATGCCACCCCAGAGCCCTCGCGCCGTGGTCGGTGAGCTCGTTCCAGCCGCTCCTGCGCAGCGGCGGCATCGGGTAGCCGCGCGTCCGGGGCCCGGCGAACGGCTCGGCGCCGGCGACGCCCGCGACGCCGATCGCGTACTCGACGCGGTCGTAGTACGGCTCCAGGTCGTCGTACCGCAGGGGCCAGTCGGCGAGCGTCGCATCGGGCGGGATGACCTCCTCGCCGTACCTCTCCGCCACGGCGGAGCGCGAACGGAAGTTCCACGGCAGCAGCCGGAAGCTCGCGGCCGGGTAGTGGATGGTGCTGCCGCCGACGGCGTTCACCATGAGCGTCGGCCACCAGGACGGGTGCGCGTCGACGTCGGTGCGCATGCGGAGCGTCGGGACCTCGTCCGCCGACTTCGGCAGCGACATCCAGGCGTCGATGTCGTTGCCGATCTCGTCGGCGCTCATCATGTCGGACGTGAGGCGGGGCCCCGCCTCGAGGGCGAGCACCCGCAACCCGGCGGCCGTCAGCACGTGGGCCGCCACGGCGCCGGTCGCCCCGAGTCCGACGATGACGACGTCGACCGGCTCGTCGTCGGCCGTCATCGCGCGCCTCCTGGCCGGGCATCCGCCACAGGCCGGTCCGCCACGGGCCGGTCCGCCACGGGTCTGGCCGCCACGGGCCTGGCCGCCGGCGGCCGCGCGGCGCGCGGCGACAGCGGGATGACGACGACGTCGAGGCGCTGGTCGCGCTCCGTCCAGACGCGGCGCGGATCCGGGTACCCGATCAGGTCCCACCCGGCCCCGCCGCGGTTCCCCCCGTACGCCGGGTCGCCGAACATGCCCTGCCGCACGTCGCCCAGCACCGTCTCGAGGAACGCGGCGGGCCGCTCCCACGGTGGCAGCTCCGCCTCGGCCCGCTCGACGTCGGCGAGGATCACGTCACGCTGCGCGGCGGATGCCTCGGCGAACCCGATCCCGAACGTCTCGCGCGTCCGGGCGTCGAGGTCGCGCAGCCCGCTCGCGTAGGTCGACGCGACGGCGCGGCGCACGCCCGCCAGACGGGCGCGCACGAACGCGGGCAGACCGATGGTCGCGGCATCCGGCCCGTGCTCGTCGGCGGGGACGAGGTGACCGAGGAGCGCGTCGAGCAGATCGCCGTCGATAACGGGGGCGCTGTCGTCCACGTCCGTCCCCGCTCAGGGTGCCGTGAGGGTCGCGTCCCACCAGGCGAAGTGCGCCTCGGAATGGTCGCGTTCCCCGCCCAGGGTCGCCAGCGCGTGGCTCCAGCGCTCGTCGACGAGCGCGCTCATCGGGGCGTCGACGTGCGCGGCATCCGCGAGCGCCCGGGCGATCTTGACGTCCTTCGCGAGCAGCCCGAGCAGGAAGCCGGTCGAGTGTCGGCCGGAGACGACCTCGTCGAAGACGACCTCGCTGACGAAGCTGCGACCGGTGGACGTGTTGATGACCTCGATCTCGGCGGCCGGGGAGAGTCCGTACTCCTCGCCGATGATGAGCGCCTCCGCGGTGGCGACGTAGGTCGCGGCGGCGACGTAGTTGTTCATGGCCTTCATCGCGTGGCCGGCGCCGAGGCGCCCGGTCACGAAGCGACGCGCGGGATCGCCCAGGACGTCGAGCACCGGGGCGACGCGCGCGATGTCGGCGGGATCGCCGCCGACCATGAGCGACAGCTCGCCCGACGTCGCGCGGGGCACCCCACCGGAGACCGGCGCGTCGACCACGTGCACGCCCCGGTCGGCGATCTTCGCCGCCAGCTCGAGCGTGTCCGTGGGGCTCGACGAGCTCATGTCGACGACGATCGCCCCGTCGTGCAGGAACGACGCCACGCCGCCCGTCCACTCCAGGAGGCAGTCCTGCACGATCTGCCCGTTCGGCAGCATCGTCACCAGGATGTCGGCGGGCGCGAAGTCCACCGCCGAGGTGGCGACGGCGGATGCGTGCTCCTCGGCGAACCGCGGACCGACCGTCGGGTCCGCGTCATAGACGATCAGGTCGAAGCCCGCCGCCGCCAGATTGTGCGCCATCGGCCAGCCCATCCTGCCCAGCCCGATGAAACCCACCGTCGTGTTGTCCATGCCCGTCTACCTTTCAGGGACCCCCCGCGGATCCCCCACTCTGGAGACGCTCTGGCCCGGCGCAGGCACCCGTGCCTGCTTCACGGACTATTCGAGTGGAGCGGGAGCCCCCCGCGCAATGGAACCGACATTGGCTTGAGCAATGAAGAACATGGGCAATTGCTGCTATGCCGCCGTCGCGCCGGATCGTTAGGGTCCAGAGCGTAGAAGGGGGCTCTCCGTGCACCACGCCATCCAGCTCGATCACACCGCGCCACTGTCGTCCGGCCCGCTGGCCTGGCGCGAGGTGGAGACTCCCGAGCCCGGTCCCGGCCAGCTGCGGATCGCGGTCGCCGCGTGCGGTGTCTGCCGCTCGAACCTGCACATGATCGAAGGCGACTGGGCCGCGGGAGGTCTTCCGGCCATCTCGCCGATCGTTCCCGGTCACGAGGTCACCGGGACCGTCGACGCGATCGGACCCGAGGTCACCGGCTTCGCCCTGGGCGACCGGGTCGGCGTCCAGCCGCTGTGGCGCACGTGCGAGGTCTGCGAGTACTGCACGAGCGGCCGCGAGCAGCTGTGCCTGGAGCGGCTGATCACGGGCGAGATGGTCGACGGCGGCTATGCGGAGTACATGATCTCGACCGCCGCGCACACGTATCACGTGCCGGACGAGCTGGACCTGGTGACCGCCGCGCCCCTCTTCTGTCCGGGCATCACCGCCTACGGGGCGATCGCGAAGCTCGACCTCGGCCCCGGCAGCCGGCTCGCCGTGTTCGGCCTCGGCGGCGTGGGGCATATGGCCGTGCAGTTCGCGCGCATCGCCGGCGCGGAGGTGACCGCGGTCGCCCGCAGCGCGCACCACCTGGAGGTCGCGCGGGAGCTCGGCGCCGCGCACACGGTGGACGCCACGGCCGCGGATCCGGGCGAGGCCCTCGCCGGGACGATGGATGCCGCGGTGGTGTTCGCGCCCTCCGACACGGTCGCGCAGCAGGCGCTGGCATCCGTCAAGCGCGGCGGTACCGTCGTGACCGGCGTGATCGCCTCGTTCGGCACGATCACCTTCGCCGAGGGCAAGACGATCGCGGAGTCCATCCTCGGCTCCCGCGCGCAGATGAACGAGGTGCTCGCCCTCGCCGCGCGGGGCGACGTGCGCACCGTCGTCGACCTCTTCCCGATGGCCGACGCGCAGGACGTGCTCGGTCGCCTGGCCGGCCGCGAGCTGCGCTCTCGGGCCGTCCTGCACAACTGAGGCGCCGCAGAAGCCTCAGAGAACGGCGGCGGATCCAGCGTCGGCGCGAAGGCGACCGTGATCACGGGGACATCGCGGTAGACCCTCCCGGTGGGACTCGTCCACTCGAGCACTCCGTCCGGCAGCTGGATCACCCGCCAGGCGGAGTGGTGCTTCATCACGTGGTGCCGGCGGCACAGGTGCGCGAGGTTGCAGACCGTCGTCCGTCCGCCCCGGGCAGCGTCCCGGGTGTGATCGAGATCGCACCGCCAGACCGGCTGCCGGCAGCCCACGAAACGGCAGTGCCGATCGCGCACCCGCAGCGCGCGCTTGATGTCTTCACCAGGTCGGTAACGGTCGACCGCGAGGACGGCGCCCGACACCGGATGGGTCAGGATGCGATCCCACCCCGGCGCGTGACCGGCGAGCCGGCGCGCTGTCACCGGATCGACGGGCGCGTGACCGGTCAGTTCGACCGCATCGTCCGTGGCGCCCATGAGCGTCAGCGCGGGCACCGTCACCTGGACGATGCCGCGGATCGCGGCGAGCCCCGTGGGCACGTCGTGCGCCGTGGGCGAACCCGCCAGCACGAGGTCGGCGAGGAGGTCGGCGCGGAGCTCGTCGGTCGAGCGCGCCGCCGCCTCGGCGATCTCGGCCGTCGCGGCGGCGCCCCCGGCCGTCGCGGCGGCCGACGCAGCCCGGCCGGCCTCGGACGATCCCGCGGGCTCGTCGCCACCGGGCCCCTCGACCGCCGCTGCTCGCACCTCGTGCGCCAGCTGCGTCAGCCGATCGAACGCACCGTGCGCCAGTACTGCGGGCAGAACGGCGACCAGCTCGCTCATGCCGTCGTCGAGGTCGAACACCCGCACGCCGCGGCGCTTCCGCGCGCGATCGTGACGTTCTTGCGCGGACGAGGACGAGATCCGCTCCGCCCGCAACCGGGCGACCGGACGAAGACGCGTCGCGGACTCGGTCTCGGCGTACGGGAGGACGGATGCCTCGAACGCGGACCGCGACTCCGCGTCCGGCAGATGACACCCGGCGTCGACGATCACGCTCGCATGCGCCCGACTGATCCGCCCCGCGGCGAGCGCCTCGAACGTCGCCGGGAATCGCTCGGTGAGCGTGAGCGCATCGGACAGCTGTCGCTGCACCGAACGGTCGCTGACCCGGAGCGCCGCACCCAGCTCGGCGGCCAGGCTCCGGACCTGCAGCTCGCTGTCACCGCCTCGCCCAGCTCCGACGATGGCCATCGCCGCCGCGAGCAGCGCGGCCTCGTGCGCCTGCAGCGCGCTGACGAGCGCCCGCGTCGCGACCATGTGGGAGACCACGGCATCGACCGCCTTCTCACGGTCTTCATCGCTCAGCACGGGATCCTCGGTCATCCCCCTAGTATCCCACGAGGTTCGTATATTTGTTCGAAGCTATCCACAGGCACCCACGCCCCGCGACCGCGGACGGATCCGCCCGCGACGAACGGCCGGAGCGCCGCGAGGAGCAGCTCGGGCGTCTCGAGCTGCGGAACGTGCCCCGTGCGGGGAAGCAACTCGAAACGGCCGAAAGGCATCGCGGCGGCGTACGCCCTGCCGTACCCGGCGTCGACGATGCGATCGGCCTCGCCCCAGAGCACGAGCGCGGGCACGTCCACCTCGGCGAGTCGCGGACGCAGGGCCGGGTCGGCCATCGACCCGCCGTACAGCGAAAGCGCGGCCACGTCGGCGAGGAACTCCTCGCGCGCATCCGGCGGCAGGGATTCCGGGTCGAGGTTCGGCGCCTTCGACGGATCGTGCCAGCTGTGCGCGGCGAGTTCCGCGGGAGGGATGCCGGTGTTGACGGGGTGGTCGTCGACCTCGATGCCGACCGCGTTCACGAGCGCGATGCCCGCGAGGCGCGGCGGATGCCGCAGCGCGAGCTCCGCCGCGATCCATCCGCCCATCGAGTTGCCGACGACGATCGCGTCCTTGAGCAGCAGCGCGTCGAGCAGGCCGGCGTAGACCTCGGCGAGGCCGGCGATCGAGGTCAGCGCGCTCGGACGCGCCGTCCCCGCGAACCCCGGATGGGTCGGCACGATGACGCGACTGCCGGTGTCCGCCGCGAGGAGATCGGCGAAGCCCGTCACCGACCCGGGCCCCGCCCCGCCGTGGAGCAGGACGACGGCGCGCCCGTCGCCGCGCGCATCGAGCTCCAGCGGCACGTCGCCGAACGTCGTCGGCACGGTGAGCGAGAGCGTCGGGCCCACGTCTCAGTCCGCTGCCGTCTCGGCCGACGCGAGGGCACGACGAGGCGGCGTCATACCGTGATCACCTTGGGGGCCGCGACGGCCTTGAGACCCTGGACACCGAACTCGAGTCCGTATCCCGACCCCTTGACCCCGCCGAACGGGACCACCGGGTTCAGGGAGCCGTGCTGGTTGATCCACACGGTCCCCGACTCGATCTTCTCGGCGACCTGGAGCGCCCGCTCACGGTCGCCCCACACGGAAGCTCCGAGCGCCTGCAGCGACGCGTTCGCCTGGTCGATGACGAGGTCGACGTCGCGATAGCGGATGACCGGGAGCACGGGACCGAACTGCTCGACGTCGACGAGCGCGACGCCGTCGGTGACGTCGGTGACGATCGTGGGCTCGAAGAAGTGCGGACCGAGCTTCGGCAGCGGGTTGCCGCCCGCGACGATCTTGCCGCCGTTCTTCTTGGCGTCCTTGACGAGCGTGCGCACGATGTCGAACTGCTGCTTGGTCGTCAGCGGACCGACCTCCGACTTCTCGTCGAGACCGGGGCCGACCACGGCCGCGTCGGCCAGCGTCTTGAGCTCGGCGACGAGGTCGTCGTACACCGACTCGTGCACGTAGAGCCGCTTGAGCGCGGCGCACGTCTGGCCCGTGTTGCTGAACGCACCGCCGAAGATCGCGGGGGCGAGCGCCTTCACGTCGGCGCCGGGCAGCACGATACCGGGGTCGTTCCCCCCCAGTTCGAGGGTGAGGCGGGCGAGGTTGTTCGCCGACGCCTTGACGATCTCGCGGCCGGTGTTGGTCGAACCGGTGAACATGACCTTCGCCACGTCCTTATGGGCGGCGAGCGCCGCGCCGATCTCGCGACCGCCGGAGATGCCGATGAGCACATCCTCGGGGAGGTGCCGGTTCATCAGCTCGATCACGGCGAGCACCGACAGCGGCGTGTACTCGCTCGGCTTGGCGACCACCGTGTTGCCCATCCGCAGCGCCGGAGCGATCTGCCAGATGGCGATCAGCGCGGGCCAGTTCCAGGGACTGATGGCGCCGACGACGCCGAGCGGGACGTAGTGGATCTCCGACTTGGAGTCGCCCGCCTCGAAGACCACCTCGGGTTCGATGACCGTCTCGGCCGCGGAGCGGATCCACACCGCGCACCCGCCCGCCTCGAAACGCGCGCCGAACCCGTTGATGGGCTTTCCCTGCTCCTGCGCGATGATCCGCGCGAGCTCCTCGAGGTGCTCCTCGACCTCGTCCGCCGCCCGGCGCAGGATCGCGGACCGCTGCGCGTGGCTGAGGGCGGCCCAGTCCTTCTGCGCCGCCTTCGCGCGCTCGATCGCGTTGTCGAGGTCGGCGACCGTGCTCTCCTCGACGTAGGCGAAGGTCTGGCCGGTCGCGGCATCCGGGACGGCCCGCGCGTGCTTGGCGTTCTTCGGGACGCTGATCGCCTCGAGGAGCTGATTCGAGTGCTGAGCCATGCTGATCTCCTTCGATCGGGTTGTCGGATGCGGCGAGCGCGGGCGCGCTCAGCGCCTGCCGGATGGGGATGCGGCGGGACGGAAGCGGCGGGTCTCCTCCGCCTCGCCGTCGAGCACCGGCGGGATGCCGAGGTCGCGGAAGACGTCGTTGAGGCCGCGGATCCCCTCGACCGCGGCCGGGATGCCGCAGTAGAGGAGCGCCTGCAGCACGATCTCGCGCAGCTCGATCGGCGTCACGCCGTTCGCGATCGCCCCACGGGCGTGCACGCGCAGCTCGTGCGGCTTGCCGGTGGCGACCAGCATCGCGAAGGTGACCTTGCTGCGGTCCTTGATCGACAGGCCGGGCCGCTGCCACACGTCGCCGAACGTCTCTCGCGTGACGAAGTCCTCGATCTTGTCGTTCACACCCGTCGTATGATCGACGATCGCGTCGGCCCCGGCGGTGCCGAACATCTTCCGCCGCTGCTCGATGCCGATCTCGTAGAGCTCGTCTCGGATGACCATCGGTGGCGTCCCTTCGTGGTGGTGGAGGCCGGATCCACGCGGCCCCTCGCGCCTCCGGAGTCACCTCTGACGCCGGACGGATGCAGGTGCGTCGGCACCGCGCTCGAGGAGCGCGGGCGACAAGCCGATCTGAGCACAGGGGTGGGGACGCCTCAACACGGCGTTGCTCAACTAGGGCGTTTGCTTTCCTTATCAGCCCGCGGCGAGCTCCGGGTACAGCACCTCCAGCGGCGCGGCGAGCGCCGCCTTGACGTTCCGGCTCGTGTCGTCGGCCAGCACCTCGTGGTCGCCCCGCTCGAGCCCGTCGTAGATGACGCGGACGATGTCGGCGGGGTCTTCCTTGGGCACATCGAGCTCGGCGATGAACGGCGTGTCGGTATAGCCGAGGTGCGCCCCGACGACCTGGGTGCCCTGGGCGAGCAGCTCCGTGCGCAGCGAGTTCGTGAGCGACCAGAAGGCCGCCTTCGACGCGGCGTACGCTCCGCCTCGCGCGAGCCAGCTCAGTGCGGAGTGGATGTCGACGAGCGCGCCGCCGCCGTTCGCCGCGAGCACCGGAGCGAAGATCTGGGCGACCTGGAGGGCGCCGAACACGTTCGTGTCGAACAGGCGTCGCACCTCATCGATGGGGGTGTCGAGCACCCGCGCGCCGGGCACGCTGATCCCGGCGTTGTTCACCACCACCGACGTGTCGGATGCCGCGGCCGCGGCGGCCCGGATGGACTCGGCCGACGTGACGTCGAGGGCGAGGCCCACGACGCGCTCGTCGTCCCAGGCGCGCGGGTGGCGGGCGGTGGCATAGACGCGTGCGGCGCCGCGGCTCAGCGCCTGCCGGACGAACTCGGTGCCCAGCCCCCCGTTCGCTCCGGTGATGAGTACGGTGGCGTCGTTCAGCGCGGTCATTGCAGTCCCTCTCGTCGGGTCTAGGTTGCTAGCTTGGTTTTTCCAAACTAGCTGCTACTGTAGCCGCATGCCGACACTCTCGCCCCGCGCCTCCTTCTGGACGGCCGCCGTCGCGGCGAACCCGCGCAGCGGTATGGTGGCCCATCGCTTGGTCCGCCCAACTCAGCGATAGCATCCGGACGTGGACGCCATGGAACTGCCCTCGAACCGCAACTGCTCGATCGCCCGGAGCCTGTCGGTGCTCGGCCAGAAGTGGAACCTCCTGATCATGCGCGAGGCGCACCGGGGCCGCACGCGGTACGCCGACTTCCGCCGGATCGGCATCCCGAGCGACATCCTCGCGACCCGCCTCGACGCGCTGGTCGAAGACGGTCTCCTCCAGCGGCAGCCGTACCAGGAGCCGGGGCAGCGGGTACGCGACGAGTACGTACTCACCGAGGCCGGGCGCGACCTCCTGCCCGTCCTTGCGGCGCTCACGGAGTGGGGCGACAAGCACCGGCCGACCGGCCGCGGACCGACGGCGATCTACGTCGACGAGAAGTCGGGTGACGAGGTGCGCCTCGACTTCGTCCCTGCCGGGATGCCGCCGGCCGCGGACGCCGTCAGGATGGCGTGGGGGCCCGGCTACGACGGGCCCGAGCCGACGTCGTGAGCCCGCTCGACCGCGGCCCACTCGCCGCGAGCGATCAGCGGCGGAACGCCTCGAGGTCGAGGGAGACCATGTCCGGCCGGCCGGGAAGCAGCCGTGCGGGCACCACCATGCCCACGCGGGGCCAGTGCTTGCGCCGCAGGACGGCCTCGAACCGCGCGGTCTGCGGCTCGACGCCCTTCGCCTCGGCGGCGACCTCGAGCAGGCATTTCGAGAACGGCGCGCGACCCACCGGATCGGTCACCGACAGGATGGTCGCGGTGCCGCGCACCGAATCGGCCATCGGATCGCTGAAGAACTTCTTCAGCCATCCCGTTGCGGTCTCGCCCTCGCTCATGCGCTCAGCCTAAGGCGCGGGAGCGCTCAGTTGGCGGCCGGCGGCGCGACGACGGACCGGGTGATGATCCATATAGGCGATCGCAATCATGGGCGCCGCCCGCGGCCGGTACGACTGCTGGCAGAGTGAACGGCGGTCACCCATTCACTGAGCCGGGGTCTCCTCCGGGGAGCGAAGGAGCACATGGACCCCACGATCGCGGGACTGGGGGGCGTCGGCGTGTGGAGCCGGGAGCTCCGGTACAACTCCGACCGCGCGGCGGTGCGGGATGCCGCGACCGAGCTGGAGGAGCTGGGCTACACGTCGCTGTTCATCCCCGACGCCGGCGGCGACCCCCTCGGCGTCGCCGACGAGCTGCTCTCGGTGACCGGATCGATCACGGTGGCCACCGGCATCCTGAACATCTGGATGCACGAGCCTGCACAGGTCGTCCGCGAGTATCGGGCGCTGCGCGCGCGTCGTGCGGACCGGTTCGTCCTGGGCATCGGAAACAGCCACGCCACGATCGTCGACGCCGACGAACCCGGCCGCTACCGGCGCCCGGTCTCGCGCATGATCGCCTACCTCGACGACCTGGCGGCGGCCGGTCTCGACACGAAGGAGGAGGTCATCCTCGGCGCCCTCGGGCCGCGGATGCTGGAGCTGTCGGGCACGCGCGCCGCGGGAGCCCACCCGTACCTGGTGACGGTGGACTACCTGCGGGAGGCGCGGCGGATCCTCGGCGACGGCAGGCTGCTCGCCCCCGAGCTCGGCGTGGTGCTCGAGGCGGACCCCGAGGTGGCGCGCGCCCGCGGCCGCGACCACGTGTCGGGCTACCTGGAGCTGCCGAACTACCTCACGAACCTGCAGCGCCTCGGCTACGGGGACGACGACTTCGCCGACGGCGGGAGCGACCGCCTCATCGACGACATCGTCGCGTGGGGGACGCCTGAGGCCGTGCGCGAGCGCATCGACGCGTACCTGGCCGCAGGAGCCGACCACGTCTGCGTGCAGATGCTCAACGTGCCGGACGAGCACCTCCCACTCACGGACTGGCGCCGGCTGGCCGAGGTGCTCTGACCGCCGGCTGCTGCCTCATCTGCGCGCGGCACCTACCTCGCCATCACTTGTTCCACGCAGCGGACAACGCGTGATGGAAATCGGTGGTCTTTCTGGATGTGCGCGAGAGCTGCATCTTCGGATTCGACCCCCGCACGGATGATCTCGCCGCCCACGGTGACGGTCCCGGGTTCCCAGAAAGGGGGCGGCGTGGGTGAGCGCATACTCGGGACGCCATCGCGCCGATGATCCGCGCGGTCGCGCTGTTCGGCGATCCGACCAACGCCAAAGAGTTGGATTGAGTACATGTTGAGGACGTCAGCCTAGGCTGTGCGTGATGGACGACGGAGAAGCTCGCGTCTGGCCACTCGACCTGTCAGTCTGGCTGTGGTTGACCCAACTCGTAGTTGCCGGCGTCGCCAGCTTCTTAGTGCTCGCTCGCCGGTGGAGTGTTCCGCACTGTGGTTTGCGGTGCGACTTCGTACAGCTCGAGACCGCTGGCGACGTGTTCCTCGTCATCGCCTGGATGGCCCTGCTGGCCAGCGTGGTCGCTCTCACCCTCCTGTGGGTGTTCCGACGGTCCGGATCTCGATTCCGGCGCGGCGACTGGCTGATCCCTCTGGCAGGAATCATCGTCACGATCGTCGCCGCGCTCATCGCTTACCAGGTGAGCAACGCCGCGCTTCTGTTCCACTGACCGTGGGTGACGCGACCCCACGGGAATCACGCGTATCGACCGCGCGTGCCGTTCGAAGACGAGTCCGTCCGCGTGAAGGCAGACGCCGTACACCGGACCGCGACAGCGGTCTCATCCGAGTCGAGGGCCCCCTAATCTGACATAGTACCCATTATAGGTTGTTTTACTGTCGTTTTTCTGTGTTTCCTTTGGCTTCTATTCGCTGTCTGAGCGTATGATGGGGTCATGGTCACGTCGAGCGCACTTCAACTGCATCGGGAGTCCAGCCGGATCGAGCCGTTCCAGCTGGTCCAGGAGCTCAATGCCGCACTGGGGACGACGCTCGTGTCGACACTTGCAGGCGCCCGCAACAGGTCGCAGGCGCACGAATGGGCGAAGCCGGACGGTGCTGAGCCTCGCGAGAGTGCATGGAACCGTCTGCAGTTCGCGTACCAGATGTGGTCCGTGCTCGAGCAAGCGGAAGGCGCCGGGGTGGCGCGCCGCTGGTTCATCGGCGGCAATCCACTTCTGTCGGAGACGTCCCCTGTGATGGCGATACGAGCAGATCGGCATGCAGAGGTTCGTCGCGCGGCCGAGGCGTTTATCGAGGGCGACGTCGACGAATGACGCTGGCCGTTGCCCGCACATGCATCAGCAGCGGGCTTCGTCTTCTGCCGCTCGGCCCGACGATTGGTTACCACGTCGGCAAGGCCACGTACCCGCAGCCGTCAGCGCCCGAGCGTACCCCGGACCGACATCGTCAGGACTGGGGGCGATTCGACACACTCGGATGCACGTACTACGTCGCGGAAACGCCGGAGACGGCGTTCGCCGAGGTCCTCGCCTTCTTCAAGTTGCCGAATGGTGCGCTCGACCCGCTCGCAGACATCGCTGACGCGCTCGGGATCTCGCGCGCCCAGGCGATCGCGTATGTCGTCGAAGACTGGGAAGCGATCGAGAGTGATTTTCGTGGGGTTGGTGCGGTCCCCGCGGAGTGGCGCACCAGTCGCCGTCTCTACGAGGTGCAGCTGGAAGACGACGGATGGGTCGTCGACATTCAACACCCAGACTCGATCGCCGCGCTGGAGGCCGCCCACGAAGGCCGGATCGCGCGGTGGCTTGCGCAGCAGGGCGTGCCGGCCCTCACGGTCTCCACGTTGACCAGTGAGAATCGGCTCGTTACCACCATGCTTGCCGAGCTCATCCGCGAAGCGGTTCTCGACGACGGCACCTCTCCTCGAGGCGTGCACTTCGGAAGCAAGCACGGTGGCGCGTGGTGCCGCGGGATCTGGATTCCCGAGTCCGCTCCCCCCGCGCCCCGAGCAGTGATTCTCTCGGAGACACTGATCGCCATCGACGACCCAGCACTCCTGACCACCGCTCGTAGGTTCCGGCTCGACGTCGGCTGAGTCTCACACCCATAGGCTGCGCTCTACCGCCCTCCCCGGCGCGCGGTGAAGATCATGTGATGTTCTTACACGGCGGCGGCGTCAACCAGATCGTTGTCCGGCGCGCGGGGTTGAACCCCCGCGCGCCGGACAACGAGTCTTCAGATGACCTGGATCAGTAGTTGTCGATGGTGACCTTTGATGGAGTCACCTTGAGGGAGAGGTACATGTCTTCTGAGGACAGGCCGTTCCAGCTGGTGAACTTGGTGTGCATTTGGACGGTTGCGGGACCCGAACTTGAGTAGTTGGCACGCGTGAACGTAAACTTCGGCGCCGTCACGCTTCCGTAGGCGGTTGCGGCCGAAGCCGAACCCCATCCGCTGACGTTCGCGCCCGTTGACCAGCGTGAGTATCCCGACTTGAATTTCAGAACGGTCATCCCGTCATCGAACTTGATCAAGCAGCCGCTGTAGATCGCGATGCTCGAGGTGCTTTGGTTCTTGCACCCCGATATCGTGTTGACGGCCAGTGTCGTGATCGTGCCGCTGTTCGGCGCCAGCTGAGGGTCCTGGGTCACGCTGAGGACGCGAACTGATCCGTCTCTGAATGTGTACCGCGTCGCTGTTCCGTTGTTGATCGGCTGGGAACGGACAGGATCGGCATCGGATCGCTGAGAATCCAGCAGCTCCCCGCGATCCAGCTTGACGACCAATCGGTCGATGGTACGGTCGCTCACTCCTTGATCGTGGAGCCAGCTGATTGCGGAACTCCAGTCCGGTGGCGGGGTGGGCGTGGCCGCCTGAGCAGCTTGTGCTCCCACGGCTGAAAGCAGGACGACGATCAGTGTCGCGATTGCGCGAGTCTTGATTTTCATGGTGCTTCCTTTCAGAACCCGGACCGGCTGCTGGATGCCGACGTGCCGGTGACTTTCAGCGTGATGGAGACGTTCGCCGAGGAGTAGGGCGTCTTGTAGAGAGATTTTCCTACGGCGGTGGCGGGGCCCGAGGAGCTCTGCGACTTCCTGGAGATCGAAAGGGACGGGGTCGATGCGGTGCCGCCGACGGCCCATTCGTAGGGCTGGCGGAGCGCATCGACGACTCCGATTCCGTACGCCTGGGTGTAGTCAGCCCGGAAGGAGAGGATCAGGTAGGCCGATGTCTCCTCGACGCGGCAGTTTTTGTAGTTCGTGTAGTTGGTCCCACGAATAGTCCCTTCACACGCCCCAACGCTCAAAGTCGTGATCCCCCCTGCAGCCTGCGGAAGGGGCTGTTCCAGTCGCGACTCTGTTACCGATCCGTCGGCGAAGCGTCGGGTGGTCACGACCCAGCTTCCATCACGGTGCGTGTCTTCCGCGACAGGATTTGCGTTCGGCTGGGACGATTGAGGCATCTTTCCGTGGAGGATGTCAGCGGCGAGTCGCGATGCGACCTTGTCGGGCACGCCATGGCCGACGTACCAATCGTGGATCTGGCTGTACGCCTGGCCTGAATCTCCCCCGCCATCATCGGCTTTCGCCTCGTTTGGCGCTCCCAACGGGATAGCCAACGCCCCCGCGATCGCCAGTGTGAGGGCACAGTTCGCCCATATTTTCTTCATCGGTTCCCCCCGATTTGTTACCGCTGATCATCATTTCCGCGCCGTCTTTGGCGGCAGACAAGGAAGTCTCCATCGACGACGTCGGATGACCGTATCATGTGATCGTGCCGACCAAATCGCCCGATGTGCCCCTCTCGATCCACGCAGAAGATCCCGCAGATACGGGTGCGTATTGGATGTCTGTGGGATCTGTTGCGCTTGTCATCGGGGCATTGGTGCTGCTCATAACCGCACCATTCGCCATGTGGGCGCTGGCCGCGTTCACCCTCGCGGCCGCTGGCGTGATCCTCGCCCTCATCGCCCGAAAGCGTGCCATTGGCAGGCGTCGAACCACCGGCACGACTTTCGGGCTTGTCGCTCTCGCGGCCGGGCTGATCCTTGCGTTGTACTCATTACCATGGACTGTCGTGCAGATCGTCATTCAGCTCTCTTAGCAGCTCGTGCTCGGTAGTTCCCCACATCTTCCTCGCAGGGCATTCCGGTGGGGCAGACATCGTGACTCGCACGCTCTACCACTTCGCCGGGAGCAGCACGGCTGCTTACATCGATGGGGCGGTGGTCTACGGGGACCCGTCGACCACGTTAAATCAGACGTATAACGCGAAGGGCGTGACCGGGTCGACCGGCTTCTTGCACCGACCCACCGCGCAGACCACCGCGATCAACAACGGATACCGCTACTACGGATGGTCCTACGACAACCCGTCGATTCAGAATCCGACGTACTACCCGACCGTTCGCGCGTACTGCAACACCGACGACTGGGCATGCCGGAACCCGATCGCCGGCCTCTGGAATGCTCCAGGGCACAACGCCTACACTTCGAAGACGCAGGATGCGTACAACTGGTTCGACTACCTGGTGACCAACGCCTTATGAGAGACGTAGCGACGACGGAGACGTCAACTCCCAAGCGGGAACGGTCCCCACTCGGCGGCCTGATTGCGGTCGCCGTCCTGCAGATCTTCGTGTTCATCGTGATGGCGGTGGTCTGGTTATGGACGCATTTCGCGACCGAAGGACGCTGTGACTCCACGTCGTGCGATACCGGTCAGGCGGCTCAGGCGAACGCCCTGTTCCTCGGGGTCGCGGCGCTCTCGTTCGTGCTCACGATCGTGGCCGCAGTCGTCAGCTATCGAACGCGGCGCGACCTCATGTGGGTCCCGGCCGTGGGGTGCGCATTGATCTTGGTGGCGTACTTCCCCGCGGCCGCGCTCTTCAACGCCGCGACCGGCGGATAGTCAGACAGCTGCCGCCAGCAGGCGATGAGCACAGATCTCGGTTGGCGATGGGGCTCGCTGCGTGATGCCGGACGTCTGTATTTCAGGGCTGTGGCTTGGGCGGTTTCCTCAGCCAGCTGAACCAGCCCGACGTGCTGATCGCATCGTCGGCTGTCCCGTTTGCGATGTAGCCCGCGGCGAGCCCCGTGAACTGGTTGAAGCAGTCGTCGCAGAGCACTCGCGTAGCGGTGCGGTTACCTTCGCCACTGAGCCTTTCCCGGCATTGATCGCATCGACCGCTCATGCTGTCAGCATGTCACGCTGCGCCGACAGGGTCGTGGGCCTAACACCGCTCACGCAGGATCTGACATAACAACCATTATCGGCAAAAACCCAGATCAGAAAGGATTATCGGGTGCGGTAAGGATGCCTTGACCGATCGAGGATGACAGCATCCGCCCAGTTCGTGGACACGGAAGAGCCGTTGTGCCCGTCCGGCGTCGGGTCAATCTCGTACCCGTTCGCGAGTAGCAGCCATTGAGTTGCAGTGGTCGCGCTGTCCGGGGCGTCGGGCCCCAGCCGGATCGCGCGGATGGGTAGCTTCGGCGCGAGGTCTGCCTTCTCGAACGGTTCACTCCATTGGGCGTGGGTGCTCGACACCAAGCGCACCTGGGGTCGTGGTCCCATATTGCTCGGCGTTGTCATCAGCGCGTTGAAGGACACACGGTCCACGGTTACGCGCTGCTCGTGCTCGTCCTCGAACGACTGATCCTTCGCGACTGCGCGCACGCGCGATCGCGTCTCCGCAAGGTCGGTGATTATCACGAGAAGCGCTGCGTTGGCATCCGAAGCGGAGAGCCCTTCTCCTCTCTCGAGGAGCCAACGATCGCCAAGCTGGGCAAGTACGCGCTCAGCCTCGAGCTGGATCTCCGCGGGCGCGTAGATGACGGGCCGCCAGTGATGCACTCGGCGTTGCGAGGGGTTCGGGCCCGGGTCGACGACGCCGAGTGCTGTCTTCGGGTCCAAACCGATCGCGCAGCTGATGCCCCCTTGCGAGTATGTGCGCCAGGCGTACAGGGAGTCGGGATCCTCTGAGGCGCACAGGATGAACCTTGCGTTTCGTGTGAGCGGACCCGAGACGGGAGAAAAGTTCGGCTGCCACAACTCCTCGTCTTGAAGATACTTGATCGCCTCCCGCGCAAAAGCCCCGTACTTCGCCCCCTCGGTCATTGCCTGCAAGGCCGCGCTGAAGGCGATATCCGCCGTCGAGGTCTCACGGATATCGTTCTGGAAACTGACCTCGGTCGCTAACAGACAGTTGGTCTGCAGAATGATCCCGAGCGTGTCCAGCGTTGCGTAATGCCACACCAATTCGCCAGCTGTGCGAGCGCGCTCAAGGGCTTCCTGGTACTCCATGGGCTCGTATAACCCGGCCGATGCCTCGCCTTAGCGACGACGCCGACGTCCGCTAGCCGACGTGACGGTGCACATCCGTAGTGCGGATGTCGTGGTCGACTTTCGATTGCCCGGTGAGCCAGGAGCGGCGGCGCGCGGCGCGGGACGCGTTGGGCTCGCCAGGGATCGGCTTCTGCGCGGTGGTTCGGATGAATCCGATCCCGCCGGGAGAGGTCTCCACATGGCTGCTCATGGCGTCAGTGTATGCCGGTCGGCGGACATTTCGGACCGCTAAGCGGACTTTCTCGGCAGAATCTACGGGGCAACGGTCGCGAACGCAGTCGCAAGTAGGGAGGCGACGAGCTCCGCCAGCTGCTTGTCCCCGTCCACGAGGCTGTTGGGCTTCTCGGCGTCGACGACGAGCATGCCGAAGACGACGCCGTTGGACCAGATCGGCACCCGGATGAAGGTGCCGTACTTGTTTCGACGGCCCTCATAGCCTTCCGGCGCCTCCTTGCTGACGTCCGGATACAACTCGGCGCCGATCGGTGGATTCGCCTCCAGGTAGGCCATGATCTCCGTTCCCACCGGAGTTGACAAGTGGAATATGCGCGGGACGTCGTTGCGCCCAAACCGCCCGATTGCCTCGAGCCGATCGGGTCCGCTCATGAGCGCGAACACCACGGCACGCACGTTCGGAACTCCCGGCGTCATGGCCACCAGTGCGCTGCAGCACTGCTGTGCGATGACTCGCAGGTTCGCAATCCGTGCGGCGTTCTCGGACGGATCGATGACCGCAAGCTCGGTCATCAGATCCAGTGCCGGCCCGAGCCGGTTCTGCAGCTCCTTCACGGCGTCATACCGTGCTTGCGTGAGTGAGCGTCCCCACCGGTAGTCGCGGATCGCTTTCGCCACGACAAGGATCGCTAGACCGATCGCGATCCAGAGCGCCCAGCCTCGTAGCACCGCTGCGGGCGCCTTTTCGACGACCGCAGCGGCACCGGCCAGGATCGACACCGCGGCCGCTCCCAGGATCGGCAGAATCGTCCACAGGATAAGCCTGAAGACATCTGCTGCTCGGTTGCGTCGTGCCACAGCTTGACCATAGTCGTCCGGTGACTCAGACCCCTGCGGATCCCAGCCCACCCCGCCGGGCTGGGATCGTGTCGCCCCGCCGGTCACCCGCTAATCTCGCGGATCCCAGACCACGGAGCGTTCTGGTAGTCCACTCCCCGCTGGAGCGACCGCTCGAAGAACGGGGCTGGGGGATCACGATGCTCCACCGTGTGCAAACCAGTTCGTGAGTGTGAGACGACGTCGAGGTCGACGCCACCTAGGGTGTGGGTGGCCATGCTGTGATGCGGTCGCCTGCGTCGACGGCGGCCACCAACTTGTTCTGGCGAAGAAGGCGTCGACGTTGGCGTTCACTTCGGTAGCGACCGCTGACGATCTCTCGTAGCCACATCTTGTTCCGTGCGTCCCTGAAGTGAACCAGGATTCCAGCCTGCATGTTCGGGCCGTTCTTCTCAGTGAGCATGACTTTCGTGATCGACTCGCGAGCAGGGAGCATCGAGATCCGAGGGTGGAACAACTGCACCGCGCGGTACCCCTCACCCCCGTCCTCGCGCGGGACGTAGGCGTAAGCAAGCCAGATCGGGGAGTCGCTCGAATTCTCCGCGTGCAGGTAAAGATCGTGCGGGATTGGACGCCCCGCGAACGCGTCCACCCAGATCGCTGTACTGAAGGCATCAGCCTGTGCGCGCCGATCCCGGCGAACGCCGCTTCGATAGATGCCGATGGCCGCGAAGAAGGCGGCGATTGTTCCCCCCGCGGCCACCCAGTCAGCCCAGGTCCCGAGGGGAAGGTACTTCGAACACCACGCGACGAATCCGCTCCAGGTGTCAGCTATGCCGTTCACAGGCCCGACCGTATCGCAGTGCCGCTGCAGGCGCTGCTGAGATAGTGCCCAGCCTCCCGCGCTCGTCTGTGTTGACGCTCGTCGTTGCGCTTCGGCGAGTGTGTGCTGAACGGGCACACTCTAGGCATGACCGATCTCGATCTGGATGACTCGTGGCGGCGCCTGGAGTGGGTCCACGAGCTCGTCGACCGCATTGGGCCAGCCGTAGCCGCGATCGATCTGCAGGCGCGCAAGGGGGCTCTCAATTTCGACACACGTGTCCTCGGTGAGTTCGAGCACGCCCGCTACACGCTGGCCGGGGCCCTCGAAGTTCCACCAGATCTTGGCTTCGTCATCTCGGATATCGCGGTCAACGCCCGCTCTTGTCTCGACATGGCGATCACCTCAATCGCCGCCGCGTACAAGCTTCCTATCAAGAACCCGCAGTTTCCCATCGAGAACAACATTGAGGTTCGACAGGAGGACCGAACGCGCCAACTGATGGAGGCGTTACCTGCAGACTTCCGGGACGTCCTGACGGAGTTGCAGCCCAACTACAACACACCGTGGGGCTACGTCGATCGGCCGGTGAATTGGACAGCATTGATGATCCGCGCTATCAGCAATGCCAACAAACATCGCAACCTGACACCCGTCACTCGGACGCCAGGGTCGCGCGGCATGACCTTGGTTGACGGCCTCGACGTGGAGATGCTCTCTCCAGCCGACGCGTCGCCGTGGCCCGATGATGACGCGACAGTGCTCGAGGTGCGGTATCCGATCGGAGCCGCGAGTGACAAGCAACTGGCGCAGATGAGGCCCCACAGGAACGTGCGGCTGATGATTCACCAGACAGGATTCAAGTACGACTGGCTCGACCTCGAGTTTCCTGTCGCGGCGAGCGAATTCCTCGACCTCACGCCAAAGTACGTGCATCATGCCCTCACGGTGTTCGAGCAGACCCACCAGCACATCCAGGCCCCCGGGTCGGGGTTCTTCCGCAACTTCAACAAGTCGCTATAGCTGCAGCGCCGCGAACTAGAACAGCCGGGGCTGGTCGACGTCGTTCCCAGCGAGGACGGCGGCGATCGCGTCGGGGTCCATCCGCGAGCGACGTCGGCAGGCACGTCGCGGGCGAAGGGTGCTATTGGGTGCGGGTGTCGAAGATCACGAGGTCGTTCTCTTCGCGGCCGAGCCACCGCGGGCTGTCGAGGTCGTTGAGCTCCGCCACGAACGGTCCCGCGCGCTGGACCCGCACAAGCACCGTCACCTGTGGCTGAACGTCAAGGTGCAGGGCGTGGACGGGAAGTGGTCACGGATCGACTCTCGGGTCGCGATGCGGTTCCAGAACGTCGTGAACGCGGAGGGCGACTTGGCCGCCCGGACGGACCCGCGGTGGCTGGCCGTCCTCGCGGCGAAGGGGTACACGGTTGATCCGGTCACGGGTGAGGTGACCGAGCTTGCGCACCTGGTGCGGCCGCTGTCGCGTCGGGCGGCGCAGATCGACGCGAACCGGGCGGTCAAGCTGGCCGAGTGGCGGGACACTCACCCCGGCATGGAGCCCTCCCCGCGGGATCTGGCGGCCATCGACCGGTGGGCGTGGTCGTATGACCGGCCGGACAAGCCGCACGATCTGGACGAGGCGGAGTGGGCGGCCACTGTCCGGTCGGAGATCACCGACCTTGACCCGGCGATCGGTGACCGTCCGGCGCGGGCGATGACCGAGGCTGACATTGCCGCGCAGTTGACCGCGCAGGCGGACACCGCCGCGGTGGCCACCGCCGACGTCGACGAGCTGGCCCGTGTCGCGGTCACTGAGGCTGACCGGCGGGCGGCGGCCAACGGTGGCCGGTTCTCGGCCTGGGATGTGCGGGCGGGCGCTGTCCGCGCTGTCGCGTCCCTCGGTGTCGCCGCTGACCGTGACCGGCTCGCAGCGCTGGCCGACGAGGTGGCCGGTCACGCGGCCCGGCACCATGTGACCGGGCTGCTGGACGGGGACACGCCGCTGGGTCACGTGAAGGCGTTCATGGCCGCGGACACGGCGACGATGAAGACCGAGCTGGAGGCGCGGTTGGTGGGTCTGGCCGCGCCTGGCCGGCAGCCGTCTCGTGACCGTGTGGCTAAGATCGCCGCTCGTGTCCTGGAGGACACGGTGACGATGAACGCCGGGCAGGCGGACGCAGCCGCGGCGATCGCGTCGACCGACCGCCTGGTCACGGTGACCGGCCCTGCCGGTACCGGGAAGACCACGCTGCTGCGGGTTGCGGCCGCCGACCTGGCCGCGCAGCGGCGCCGCCTGGTGCTGGTCGCTCCGACGAAGAAGGCGGCCGCGGTCGCGGGGCGGGAGACGCAGACCACCGCCGGCAGTGTGCACAGCCTCCTCCTGGATCACGGGTGGATTGCGGAGGAGGGCGCGGACGGCCGGTCACGGTGGCGTCAGCTGCAGGCCGGCGAGCTGTTCCCCGACGGGGAACACGTCAACACCTGCCCATCCACCTTCTGCGACGTGACCTTCCCATCCAGGTCGTACGTGAACTCCGTCGTCGACGCCGTGCCGCCCGCAGGGGTCGTCGATGTCGACAGCAGCCGCCCCGTGAGGCTCTCGTACGCGTAGGTGGTCACCGTGCCCCACACGTCCGTATACGACGTCGTACGGCCCAGGAGGTCCGTGACCGTGGTGGTCGTCGACCCGTTCGGAGACCCCGACACCGCCCCATCCGACACCGCAACCGTCATCCCCGTCGCCGACGGCGTATACGTCGTCGACGTCGTCCGCGACGTCGACCCGGTCTGCCCCACCGTCGTGGACGACACCACCCGGCCCCGCGCGTCGAACGTCACACACGACCACCCCGTGTCACCGGTGGTCTTCGTTCCGACGGTGCGGCCCATGAGGTCGTACACGTACTGCGTCGTCACCGGCTGCCCGGACGCCGGCGTCGGACCCGTCGTCGACTTCAACAGCCCATACTGGTTCGTCCCCGCCGTCAGCCGCCCCCGGTCCACGGGTCAGCCACGCCCTCGCCGAGCGGCGGGTCGAAGACCGCGAGGGCGAGGGCGAGCATCGAGTAGTAGCCCACGAGCCACACGAGCTCCGCGAGCACCACCTCGCCCAGCGCCGCGAGCGCAGACGTGTACTCCTCGTCGGCGAGGGCGGATGCCGCGAGCAGCCGGTCGACCACGACGAGGGCGGCATCGGTCTCGGCGTCGATCCCGGTCGGCACGGTGCCCGCGCGCAGGAGGGCGACGGCGTCGGCCGGGACCCCGGCGGCCCGCGCGGCGTCGTGGTGCAGCACCCATTCGTAGACGCAGCGGCGACGCGCGGCGACGAGCAGGATCGACGCCTCCTTCGTGCGGGCATCCATCGTCGACGCGAAGCGCAGCGCCGCGCCCACCCCCTGCACGGCGTCACCCACCACCGGGGCGATCGTCATCGGACCGAAGGGGCCGAGCAGGCGCCCGTCTGCGTCGGTGATCGGCACGACGGATGCCTCGGCCCGCCGCGGTCCGTCGACGATGCGGTCGTGGAGCATGCGCTGGGCCGGGTCCAGCTCGTCGCGAGTGCGCGGCCGATAGCGCGCGGTCATCGCGCGGGTGCGGCGACGGCGATGCCGGCGAGCGCGAGCACCTCGACGACCGGCGCCCCGACGAGGTCGGCGGCGGTCCGGCCGCTGCGGCGGATCGCCTCGTCGACGACGTACGCGCCGACACGGTAGCCGACGTGCTGCCGGCCGTCGGGCAGGTCGAAGAACCAGTCCACGTACGAGCCCCGCCCGGCGGCGACGAGCTCCTCGGTCCACGCGGCGATCGGCGTGCCGGCGTAGTCGCCCCACCCCAGCCCCGCCTCATCCGGGCAGAGATCCTGCTCGAACCGGGTCGCGAGGCCCTCCTCCACCGCGATCTGGATCAGCCAGTCGGTGCGGACGGGCACGAGGAGCGAGCGGTCCACCGGCGACTCGGGTCCGATCGGGTTCGGCTTGGCGTCCGCGACGAGGCGGGCGCGCACCGCGTGATGCGACTCGTGCACGAACGACGAGCGCAGGCGCGAGCGCGCGATGTCGGCAGGACGCGACTCGCGGTCGGGGTCGACCGCCCAGTCGAGCCAGCGGTCGGTGACGAGCCGGCCCATCTCTCCGGTGACGGCGTTGACCCGGCGGTCGTGACGGACGGTGACCACGAACGGGTCGTCGAACCCGGGGAGCGCGGCCCGCACGTCGGCGCTCGCCACGGCGAGCACGTCGGCCACCACGGCCCGCAGCTCGTGCGAGATCGGCGTCGCGTGGGTCTCGAGGAACTGGATCTGCACGCGCTGCTCCCGTCGTCGGACTGCAGCTTCATGAAAGCCCGCGCGCGCCGCGGGCGCAACGATCCGAACATTGGGATGGCCAATGAGCAATAGTTCTCATTCCGTCTTTGTTCCTCGACATTCTGCGCATCCTTCCTCGCACGCGGTGACAGACTTGCGAACATTCGACGTGGCGAAGGAGCTTCGATGCGAGTGGGAACCATGGCGGTCGACGGCGCGACGACCGCGATCGTCGCCGTCTCGGATGCCCAAGCCGCCATCGTCGACGGCTACCCCGACGTCGCCGCGCTCATCGCGGGCGGCGAGGATGCGCGGGCCGCGATCGCCGCCGCCGTCGCCCGCGGCCCCCGCGTGCCGGTGCCCGACGTCGAGTGGCTCCCGCCCGTCCTCCGCCCCGGCAAGGTGCTCGCGATCGCACTCAACAACTCCGCGAACCCCGACCGGATCATGCGCGGGCCCGACCGGCCGGCCGGCTTCATCAAGCCGTCGTCGAGCCTCATCGGCTCGGGCCGCCCGATCCGGCTCAAGGAGGCGTACGGCCGTGTGCACCCCGAACCGGAGCTGGCTGTCGTCATCGGCGCCGGCGGCGCCGACATCCCGGAGTCCGACGCGTACGCCCACGTCTTTGGCTACACGATCATCAACGACCTGACGTCGCCGACGATGCGCGAGTTCGACACCTTCCACTACCGCGCCATCCATCCCGACCCCGCAGCTCCCGACGGCATCGCCTACGTGGACAGCTGGGTGAGCTACCCCGCCCGCTACAAGGGCGCCGACACGTTCGGTCCGATCGGACCGTGGGTCGTCACCGCCGACGAGATCCCCGATCCGCACGCGCTGCGGATCACGTGCGTGCACGACGGGCGCCTCATCACCGACGACGACACCGGCAACCTGCGGTTCAGCGTCGCCGAGGTGATCTCGTACATGAGCGAGACGATGACGCTCGAGCCCGGCGACGTGATCGCGATGGGCACCGCCCTGAAGAAGTCCGCCACCGGCGGCGCCGTGCAGAACGTCGACCTCACCGCCCTCGGCGGGACCGTCGAGGTCTCGATCGAGGGCATCGGGACGCTCTCCAACCCTGTCGAGCGCCGCTGACCTCATCGAAGGGAGCATCGATGCCGGACATCGACCGCATCACCGACCTCGCCCATCTCGGCCATCACGCCATCTTCACGCCGGCGCTCGAGCGGACGGTCGCGTACTTCGTCGACCTGCTCGGGATGGATGTCGTCCGAGACGACGGGGACACCGTCTACCTCCGCTCGTTCGGCGACTACGAGACATGGGGGCTCAAAGTCAGCCGGAGGGACATTCCGGGGCTGGAATACGTCGGCTGGCGGACGCGGTCGTCGGCCGCCCTCGCGCGCCGCGTGGCCTGGCTCGAGGCCGAGGGCCATGCCGGCCGGTGGGTGGACGACGAGTTCGCCACCGGCCCGATGTACGAGTTCGCCGACCCCGACGGGCACCGGTTCCGGCTGTACTGGGACACCGAGAAGTACGTCGCCCCCGAGGAGAAGAAGCCCGTCATGCCGACGAACTTCCAGGCGTATGCGGGCCGCGGCGCGAACGTGCGCCACGTCGACCACGTCAACCTGCTGGCCCAGGACGTGCGCGCCCAGCGCGAGTTCTGGGAGCGCGGGTTCGGCCTGCGCACCTACGAGATCATCCTCACCGACGACGGCGAGGGCGAGATCGGGGCGTGGATGAGCTCGACCATCCAGGGCCACGAGCTCATCTACACGCAGGATCAGTCCCAGACGGGCTCCGGTCGCCTGCACCACTTCGCCTACCTCGTCGACAACCGCGAGGAGGTGCTGCGCGCCGCCGACATCATGGCCGATGCCCGGGTCCCGATCGAGGCCGGGCCGTCCAAGCACACGGCCATCCAGGGCTTCTACCTGTACACCCGCGAACCGGGCGGCAATCGCATCGAGGTCGCCCACGCGGGGTACCTGTGGTTCGACCCGTCGTCCGATCCGTACGTCTGGACGATGGCCGAGTGGCGGACCAAGCCGGGCTGGGGAGCACGCACCCCGCCCGAGTTCCACACGTACGGCACGCCCGACGTCCCCTGACGTCTGCCACCCGCCCCGCGCCGCGGAGTTCATCGGGAAAACAAACCTTCCAGGACACAAAGCCTGTTTTGCGCCCCTCCACGGGGCAGGTGAACACTGAGGTCACTTCGCCGCCGACGCAACGACGCTTCGTCTCCGGCAGGAGTCCCAGGTGGTCCACACAACCCTGCTCCGCGCGAGCGGAACGTCTGAACGAGGAAGCTCATGACGGACACCACAGTCCCCGTCCGGGATGCGGACACGGTCGTCGCGGAGCGCACGGTGCTGCTCCGCGTCGAGTCCGTCGCGAAGGCCTTCGGGCCGACGAAGGCGCTCCGCGACGGCTCGCTCGAGGTGCGGGCCGGCGAGGTCCTCGCCCTCGTCGGTGAGAACGGATCCGGCAAGAGCACGCTGGTGAAGATCCTCTCCGGCGTGCACCAGCCCGACGCCGGACGCATCTGGATCGGCGGGACGGAGGTCGCCGGACTCGCCACCCCCCGCGACGCCCGCGCCCACGGCATCGCCACCGTCTTCCAGGAGGTGCTCGTCGCCGAGGCCCGCTCGGTGCTCGACAACGTGTGGCTCGGCGTCGAGAACATCCGTGGCCGCGTGTCGCGCGCCGAGAAGGCCCGCCTGGCGCGCGACATCCTCACGACCCTCCTCGGCACGTGCCCCGACCTCGCGACGCCCGTCGAGGAGCTCTCCCTCAGCGACCGCCAGGCCTGCGGCATCGCCCGTGCCCTCCTCGGCGAGCCGCAGGTGCTCATCCTCGACGAGGCCACCTCCGCCCTCGACGTCGAGATGCGCGACCGGCTGTTCGCGCACGTCCACGAGCTCACGGCGCGCGGCGCCGGCGTCATCTTCATCACGCACCGGATGGACGAGGTCGCCGAGCTCGGCGACCGCGTGAGCGTGATGCGCTCCGGTGTGACCGTCGGCGAGCTCGCACGATCGGAGGCCTCCCTGCCTGTCCTCGTCCGGCTGATGACCGGCACCGAGCAGACCGAGCGCCACGCCCGCGCCGAGAGGGCGACCGAGGTCGACGGTCCGCCGTACGTGTCGGCGACCGGCATCGTGCTGCGGCCGGGCGCCGCCCCCTTCGACGTCGAGGTGCGGGGTGGGGAGATCCTCGGCCTCGCCGGGTTGGAGGGGCACGGCGCGGAGCTCTTCCTGGATGCACTGCGCGGCGTGCGGATCGTCGCCGGCGAGGTGGTCAGGCACACCGGCACGGCGGACGTCCGCATCACCTCGACGCGGAGCGCGGCACGGCAGGGCATCGCCTTCGTCCCCCGCGAGCGCGGGCACGCGGTCTTCAGCTGGATGTCGATCCGCGAGAACTTCGGGATGCCGACGCTGCGCGACGACACGCGCGGCGGGATCCTCAGCCGCCGGCACACCCTGAGCCGCCTCGAAGAGTACGTCGGTCGCCTGAACATCGTGCTCGGCGACCCGGAGAACCACATCACGACCCTCTCCGGCGGCAACCAGCAGAAGGTGGTCGTGGCGCGCTGGCTCGCCGCCCATCCGCGCATCCTCCTGCTCAACGACCCCACCCGCGGCATCGACATCAACGCGAAGAACGACCTCTACCGGCTGCTGTCCGAGCTCGCGGCCGCCGGGCTCGCCGTCGTCATGCTGTCCACCGAGGTCGACGAGCACATCGAGCTGATGGACCGCGTGCTGGTGTTCCGCGAGGGCACCGTCACGCGCGAGTTCGATGGCGCGGACGTCACGCGCGAGCGCCTCATCGGCGCCTACTTCGGGGAGGCGCCCGAGGAGGTCGCCACCCTCTCCGCCACCCCCGGCACCACCGACACCGACACCGACGAGGTGCACGCATGACCGCCGCCGACGCCAGCCCCGGGCAGCTCGGGCTCGCCACCCGCCCGCCGATCCTGGAGGGCGCGCTGCGCCTCCTGAAGCGCTACAGCTTCGTGTTCGCGCTGCTCCTGTTCGTGGTCTTCTTCGTGATCAACATGATCCAGTCGGGCGGTCGCCTCAACATCCCCAACCAGCTGGCGAACCTCGCCCCGACCGCCATCGCCGCCATGGCGAGCGCGCCGGCGATCATCAGCGGTCGCGGCGGCTTCGACCTCTCCATCTCGCCGACGATGGTGCTGTGCAGCGGGCTGTACGCCGCGTGGTTCGTCACGCACGGGATCGACGGCGTGCTGGCGATCGTGCTCATGCTCGCGGTCGGCGCCGCGATCGGCTTCATCAACGGCGCCCTCATCGTCGGGCTCCGCATCCCGGCCGTCGTCGCCACGCTCTCGATGTACTTCATCCTGATCGGCGTGAACCTCGTGGTCATCGAGACGCCGGTCTCGGTGAGCGGCTCACCTCTCGCGGTGTTCGCCGATTCGATCGGCCCGATCCCGGGTGCGCTCCTCACGATCGCCTTCCCCCTCGTCGTGTGGGCACTGCTGGGCCTCACCCGCTACCGCTCGACGCTCTTCGCGGTCGGGAGCAACGACATCACCGCCTACTCGGCCGGCATCAACGTCGGGCTCGTGCGCATCGGCGCCTACACGCTGGGCGGCCTGTTCGCGGGCGTCGCCGGCGTCGCGTTGATCGCCGTGTCCAACTCGGCGAACGCCAACCTGTCCCCCACCTACGCGCTCCCCGCCGTCGCCGCGGTGGCGCTCGGCGGGACCTCGCTCCTCGGCGGGCGGGGCGGCCTCTTCGGCCCGGTGCTCGGCGCGGCATCGATCTTCCTGCTGGGCAACATCCTCATCTCGTTCCAGGTCAACCCGAGCTGGCTGCAGGTCGTCTACGGAGTCATGCTCATGATCTCCGTCGTCCTCGTGGCATCCGCCAGCCGCGCCACGTCAGGAGTCGTCAAGTGACCACGTCCACCACGTCACCGGCCGCCGAGACGGAACTGGCCGCCGCACCGGAACCGCCCGCGGCACCGGTCGGCATCGGGCGCCGATTCCTCGCCCTGCAGACGCGGGTGCCGATCATCCAGCTCGTCGGCGTCGTCGTGCTGGTCATCATCGGCGCGACCACCATGCAGGACTTCCTCTCCGGCACGAGCATCCGCCTCATCCTCACCCTCGCCTCGCTCGCGGGCCTGGCGTCGGTCGGGCAGACGATCCTCATCCTGCTCGGCGGATTCGACATGTCGGTCGCCGGCTTCATCGTCGCCGGCGGGCTCATGGTCACCCAGGTCGCCTCGCTCTTCCACTGGCCGTTCGCGCTCGCGCTCCTCATCGGCCTCGCCGGGGCGGCCGTCCTCGGCGGCCTCGCCGGCTACGTCTGCCACCGCTTCGCGATCAACCCGCTCATCGTCACCCTCGCGATGGGCACCGTCGCGGTCGGACTCGCCCAGACGATGATCCCCGGCGGCCTCACCTTCGGAGCGAACGCGCCGAAGTTCCTGATCGCCCTCGCATCGCCCGAGACCAAGGTGCTCGGGCTCCCGATCCCGCCGCTCCTCCTGATCTGGATCGCGGTCGCCCTCATCCTGTGGGTCGTGTTCAGCAAGACGGTGGTGGGGCGCCACCTCATGGCGGTCGGCGCGAACCAGCGCAGCGCGGACTACTCGCTCATCCCGAGCGGTCGCTACTGGACGATCGGGTTCGCCATCAGCGCCATGTGCTCCGTGCTCCTCGGCCTCCTCGTCGCGGGATCCGGCGGCGCCATCACGACCGGCGCGGGTGACCCGTACCTCTTCCAGAGCGCCGTCGCCGTCATCGTCGGCGGCACCGTCTTCGGCGGCCCCGGCGACTACAACCGCACCGTGATCGGCGCCCTGTTCCTCGCGCTGCTGAACACCGTCCTCCTCGGCAACGGCGCGGGGGCGGCAGCGCAGCAGTACATCTACGGACTCGCGATCCTCGCATCGGTGAGCGTCTACAGCCGCGGGCGGCGCCTCCGAGATCAGTTCTAGCCCCGCGCATCCGCGGACCCCGAACCGTCGGGTCCGCGCCCGAAGACCCTGGTGACGGTCTCGTCACCATGCCCAATAGAGGAGAAACCATGAATCAACAGCAACGACGCTTTGGCGTGGTCGTGACCGTTGCCGCCGTGGCGCTCGCGCTGAGCGCGTGCTCGTCGACGACGACCGTCTCCAGCGCCGGCAAGGGCGACAAGTCCAACGCGGCGTCCTACAACGCGAAGATCACCCCGCCCACGACATGCGGTGAGGACCTCACGTTCGACCAGACCGACCCCGACCACATCCTCAAGAAGCTGCCCCAGGCGGTCCAGCAGGATCTGGCAACGTACCCCTACACGGCGCGGGCGACCCCGTGGACCAGCTTCAAGAAGAAGAAGGGTCCGTGGAAGATCGGCTGGATCAGCGTCCCGGTCAACAACCCGTGGCTGGTGAACCTGAACTCGCAGCTGCAGGAGGAGTTCGCGGCGGCGAAGAAGGCCGGGCTCGTGGACGGGTCGCTCAGCGTCTACATCCAGCCGAGCACGTCGACCTCGACGCCCGAGCAGCAGGCGGCCGCCATCAGCCAGATGGTGAGCCAGGGCGTGGACGGCATCATCCTGTTCCCGGCGGACTCCATCGCGGAGGCTCCCGCGATCGACGCCGCAGGCAAGGCGGGCGTCCCGATCGTGACGGTGTCCCCCGCCCCGACCTCGAAGTACGCCATCAACCTGACCTCGAACAACCAGTCCCCGTCGTACGCGGGCACGTTCAAGCTCCTCATGGACGAGGGCATCATGGGTTCCGGCAAGGAGCTCAACGCCATCACGGTGCGCGGGATCGCCGGTGTCACGATCGAGCAGACGTACAACGAGATGCTGCAGGCCGACCTCAAGCCCTGCAAGGGCGTCAAGAACCTGGGCACGGTGTGGGGCGGATGGAACCCGGCCACCACCAAGACCGAGGTGCTGAAGATGCTCGCCGCGCACCCGGAGAAGATCGACCTGGTCCTCCAGCAGGGTTCGATGCAGGCCGGCGTGATCGAGGCGTTCCAGCAGGCGGGCCGTCCGATCCCGAACATGCCGATGGGTGGCAGCTCCGGCGGTGACATGGCCTGGTGGGCGGACAACACCAGCACGTTCTCGAGCGTGGGCGCCATGTACAGCGGCAAGCAGATGGCGTGGGCGTCGTGGCAGATCCTGATGCGGACGCTGGACGGCAACGGCCCGCTCGTGCGGGACTTCAACCCGGCCCCGATCAAGATCACGAACGACAACGTCGCGAAGTTCGCGGTCCCCGGCACCGACGTCACGTGGGTCGGCGACATCAACGGCTCGAAGACGGACTGGGTGAGCGCCGAGCACCTCGACGAGTACTTCACCAAGCCCGGCAGCCCGACCGACGCCGAATAGGCCCCGGTCGCACCGACACCCCGGCCTCCGGCGCACATCGCGCCGGAGGCCGGGGTCCTCATCAGACGAACACGATTCAGGAGCCCGACCGATGGACCTCGAACTGGCAGGACGAGTGGTGGCGGTGACCGGCGGCGCGTCCGGGATCGGGCGCGCGTGCGCGCTCGCGTTCGCGCGCGAAGGCGCCAGGGTCGCGGTGCTCGACCGCGACCAGGCGGGACTGGAGCGGATCGCCGCGGAGCTGGCGGCGATGGGCGTCGACGCCGCGACCTGGCGGGTCGACGTCGCGGATGCAGCCCAGGTCGACGGGGCGTACGACGGCATCGTGGACCGCTTCGGCGGCCTCGACGTCGGCTTCAACAACGCCGGGACGATCCTCCCCGCGCAGGCGGTGTCGGACATGACGGAGGACGACTGGGACCGCGTCATCGACGTGAATCTGAAGGGCGTGTGGCTGTGCATGCGGGCCCAGGTGCGGCACATGCTCGCGGCCGGCGGCGGCGTCGTCGTCAACACCGCGTCGGCCGCGGGTCTCGTCGGCTCGCCCGGGACATCGCCGTACGTGGCATCCAAGTTCGGCGTCATCGGGATCACGAAGGCGGTGGCCGCCGAGGTGGCCGACCGCGGCATCAGGATCAACGCCATCGCACCCGGCACCATCGACACTCCTCTCAATGGCGCGCTGTTCGACCGACCCGACCCGTTCGCGACCGCGGTGGTCCGCGGCATCCCGCCCATCGGGCGATTCGGCCGGCCGGACGAGATCGCCGACGCCGTGCTGTGGCTCGCCAGCCCCCGGTCGAGCTTCGCGACGGGCTCCACGCTCGTCGTCGACGGCGGGTTCACGGCCCAATGAGATACCGGCCGCTCGGACGCACGGGCCTCCGCATCAGCCCACTGTGCCTCGGCGCGATGATGCTCGGGCCGTGGGGCAACGACGACAGGGAGGATGCCGCGCGCATCATCGGCCGCGCGCTCGACGCCGGCATCAACATCATCGACACGTCGGACTCGTACTCCGCCGGCGAATCGGAGCGCATCGTCGGCGCGGCGCTCAAGGGGCGCCGGGACGACGTCATCCTCGCCACGAAGTTCTTCTTCCCGCAGTCGGACGGACCGAACGACCGCGGCGCGTCGCGGCACTGGATCATGCGCGAGGTGGAGAACTCCCTCACGCGCCTGCGGACCGACCGCATCGACCTCTACCAGCTGCACCGGCCGAGCCCGGAGACGGACATCGAGGAGACCCTCGGCGCCCTCACCGATCTCGTCCGGCAGGGCAAGGTCCGCTACATCGGGTCGTCGTCCTTCTCGGGATCCCAGATCGTGGAGGCGCAATGGGCCTCCCGCGAGCGGAACCTCGCGCGGTTCGTCACCGAGCAGCCGCCGTATTCGATGCTCGTCCGCGGCCCCGAGCTCGACGTGCTGCCGACGGCCCTGCGGCACGGCATGGGCACGCTCACGTACAGCCCGCTCGGCGGGGGCTGGCTCACCGGGCGATGGCGGAAGGATGCGCCGTCGGCTCCCGCATCCACCGCGCGACCGCGCGAGATCTTCGACGCGCGCACCCCCGCGAACCGCCGCAAGCTCGACGCCGTGGAGAGCCTCGCCCTGCTCGCCGAGGAGGCCGGGATGCCGCTCGTCGAGCTCGCGCTCGCCTTCGTCATCACCCACCCCGCCGTGACGGCGGCGATCGTGGGACCGCGGACGATGGCGCAGCTCGAGTCCGCCCTCCCCGCCGCCGACGTCGTGCTGCCGACGGAGATCCTGGACCGCATCGACGAGATCGTGCCGCCGGGTGTCACGATCAACCCCGCGGACACCAGCTACGGCGCCGACGAGCTGGCGCCCGCCGCGCGACGGCGGGCCCTGGCGGACCGGGGCGACTGACCCGACGCTCCTCGAACCGGCGCTCGTCGAACCGGCGCTCCCCGCGAGCCGGCGTTCCCCGCGCCCCGGCGGGCCGGGTCGCGTCGTGGTGCGTCGGCGGCGTGCGTCGGAGTGGGTCGCCGGGTCGCGTCGCGTCGCCGTGCCGTGTCGCAAGACGCGGACCGCGGCCCCGACACGCCGCCCCCGCGTCGACCGAGGCGGCGCGTCGGCCTCGCGGTCCGTGTTTTGGAACGGCACCGCCGGGCGGCGCCCCGGTTCCGCCACCCACCCCCTCAGCCCGCGCCCCCGGCCCGGCCGCTCCCCGGCCCGGCCGCTCCCCTCTCGTCACCCGATTCCCGCTGCGTCGCAAAACGCGGACCGCGGCCCCGACACGCCGGCCCCCGCGTCGACCGAGGCGGCGCGTCGGCATCGCGGTCCGTCTTTTCGAACGGCACCGCCGCCCGGCGGGAGCCGCGCGCCGCCGGCGCGGGTCACCTCATCCCGCGGCCCCCGCCTCCAGCGCGCCCCGCACGATCGCGGCGATCCCCGCGAGCACGGCGACCGTCGTCGTCACCGCGAGCACGACGCGCTCCGAGGCGCGCCGGCGCAGCGCGAGACCGCCGAGGAGCCCGCACAGGATCGCGGCGAGCAGGAGGGCCAGCGAGCAGGGCCCCATCGCCGGCGGTCCCCACAGGGCGATCGACAGCGCGTTGAACGAGATGAACACGACCTGGACGGTGGCGGTGAACGCGGTCGGCGACCACCGGGTGCGCAGCGCGTAGGCCGTGAACACCGGCGCCGAAAGGGCGCTCGTGACATGGATGACGCCCGCCACCGCACCCGTGGCGACCAACCCCGCACGGGAGGCACCGGCCGCCGGCCGCCGTGAGACGACGCCCACGACGAGCATGAGCAGGACCATCGCGCCGATCGTGATCAGCAGCACCGCGGGCGGCAGCATCCGGAACACGAGGTACCCGAGTGGCGCGGTCACCAGTCCGCCCAGCGCGAGCAGCGCCGCGCGGCGCCACTCGACCTCCCGCCACATGCCGATCAGCGCGAACACGCACACCGACAGCGCGGCGATCAGGCCCACCCTGAGCCCCTCGTGCGCCCCGAGCAGGAGAGTCAGCATCGGGGTCGCGATGAGAGCGAAGCCGGTACCGGAGAGACCGTGCAGCGCGCCCGCGACCACCATCGTCACGGCGGCCGCGACCAGGAGTCCGGTCATCCCGTCATCCGGCGCGAGACAGGTAGTCGGGCACCTCGATCCGTTCACCCCCGCGCAACGCCGACTCGTGCGCACACACGCCGGGAGCCGTCCAGGCGGCGGCGCGCAGCGCCCCGACGAGCGGTTCGCGGCCCTCGGCGATGCTGCTGATGAACTCGTGGACGAGGAACGGGTGCGAACCGCCGTGGTGCGCCCCCACCGACACGGGCGCTGCCATCCCCGCCAGCAGGACCTCGGATGGCCGCACGAACCCGCGCAGTCCCTCGGGCAGCGCGTCCGTCGCATCCGGCGCGGTGAAGGATGCCGCCTCGACGGAGTTCCCCCTGCCTCCGGGCGGCGGTCCGGACATGTCGAACACGGTCAGAGGACCCTCGTTGTCGATCGGCCACTCCACGCCGCGGTGCTCCCCGTACAGGCTGAACCCCTCGACGTAGCTGCGTGCGGTCTGCGAGAACGCCATCGTGATGTCCACCAGCACATCGCTCCCGCGGAGCGAGAACAGGCCTACCTCTGCGGGGAACGGGTTGTCGAAGCCGCCGGCGCGCCGGTGCTCGGCGAGCCTCCCCGCGCCGCGTGCGGCGACCGACTCCACCGAGGTGTCGAGCAGGGCCAGGATCGGCGCGAGGGCGTGGGTGAGGTAGTGCATCGGAGGGTAGCCCTGCCAGTAGGCGGGGAATCCGTCGAGGTTCTGGATGTGAAACCCGCGGTACAGGGTGAGCTCCCCGAAGAGTCCCGCGGACACCATGTCGCGGACGGCGAAGTACTCCCGCGCGAACACGGTGGTCTCCATCATCATGTAGGTCCGCCCGGACGCCCGCTGCGCGTCGACGATCCGGTCGATGTCTTCCAGTGAGGTGGCCATCGGCACCGCGCACGCGACGTGCTTGCCCGCGGCGAGCGCCGCCAGCACCATCTCGGCGTGGAGGAACACCGGCGTCAGGATGTGGACGGCGTCGACCGCGGGGTCGGCGAGGGCCGCATCGAGGTCGCCGTACCCGGCGTCGATCGCATAGGCCGCGGCGAGCGCCTCGCGTCGGGCGGCGTCGGCGTCGACGAGGACGACGCTGTCGACGAGCGGATGGCTGAGGTAGATCGGCACGAAGTCCGACCCGAACCCGAGTCCGACCACGGCGACGGTGAGTCCGCGGCCGCTCATGCGAGGGCCACCTCCTCCTCGTCGCCCGCGAGGAAGTCGACGGTTCCGGTCACGAAGTTCGCGAGATCCTCGCGGGCGGCGACGCCCTCGGGCGAGGCGAGGATGGCGTCCATGGCCGCCTTGTCCGGCGCGTACAGGGCGGCCACGAGCAGGTGCCGGTCGTCGCCGTCGAGCCAGGTCAGGTTCCAGCCGGTGAGCCCCTGCATCCTCCGCGCGAGCGGGATGTGGGTGCGGTAGTAGTAGTCGCGGAAGTGCGCCGGATCCTCGGGCATCCCGTAGACGATCGTCATGCGGTACATGTGCGGTCCTTCGCGCTCAGCGGGCCAGGGGGATGCGGGTGAACGAGCGCATGTGCTCGACCATGGCGACCTCGGTGGGGAGGCGCTCCATGCTCGACGCGCCGAGGAAGCCCTGGATGCCCGGGACGGACCCGATGATCTCGGCGGCCTCGTCCGGACCGTAGATCGGTCCGCCGTGGCAGATCACGATGACGTCGGGGTTCTCCGCGCGCGCCGCGTCGCGCAGCTCGGCGATCTTCACCTTGCACTCCTCGATGGTGAGCGCCGTCTGCGCGCCGATCATGCCGGCGGTGGTCAGGCCCATGTGCGGCACGATCACGTCGGCACCGGCGGCGGCCATCGCGGCGGCCTCGTCGAGGTTGGCGACGTAGCTCGCGGTGAACAGCTCCCGCTCGTGGGCGAGCCTGATCAGTTCCACCTCCTTGTAGAAGCCGAGGCCGGTCTCCTCGAGGTTCGCGCGGATGATCCCGTCGAACAGGCACACCGTGGGGTAGTTCTGCACGCCGGAGAACCCGGCCGCCTTCACCTGGTCGAGGAACTGCGGCATGAGCCGGAAGGGGTCAGTGCCGCAGACGCCGGCGACGACCGGGATGTCGGTCGCGACCGGCAGCACCTCGGCACCCATCTCCATCACGATCGCGTTGGCGTCGCCGTACGGCATCAGCCCCGCCATCGAGCTGCGGCCCGCCATGCGGTAGCGGCCGGAGTTGTAGACGACGATGAAGTCCAGGCCCGCTTCCTGCGAGCACTTGGCCGACAGTCCGGTGCCGGCGCCGCCGCCGATGATGGGACGGCCGTCGGCGATCTTGGCGCGGAATCCTTCGAGGATCTCGGTACGGGTGGGCATGTCATTCGCCTTTCTCGGAGTGGCTGCGGGCCCGGTCGAGGGCCGCGACGATCTGGTCCGCGAACGCCGGATCGTTGATCGCGAGGTCGTGGATGTGAAGGGGGATGCGGTCGTCGAGATCGGCGCGCAGGGCGTCGATCAGCGCACGATCGGCCGCGGAGTCGTGGAACGGTCCGCCCGGCGCGGAGATCTGCGAGAAGCCGAGGGCCGGAACATGCACCTCGACGAAGCCGGCCGCGGCGTTGAGCCGTGCGGCCAGGATGCGGCCGATCTCGGCGTTCTCGGCGGCATCCGTCCGCATCAGCGTCACGGACGGATTGTGGGCGAGGAGCCGGCGCTCGCGGAAGCGCTCGGGGACCGTGTCGATGGGACCGAAGTTCGCCATGTCGAGGGCACCGACGCTGACCACCTGCGGGATGCCGCGCCGCCCCGCCGCGGTCAGCCGTTCGGGTCCGGCCGAGCACACGCCGCCGACGAGCTCGTCGGCGAGCTCGGTGGTGGTGAGGTCGGCGACGATGTCGAACGCGCCCGCTTCGACGAGCGCCTCGAACGTGCGCCCGCCGGTCCCGGTGGCGTGGAAGACCTGCACCTCGTCTCCGCGCTCCTCGAGGTCGGCCTGGACGGCGGAGACGCACGCCGTCGTCACGCCGAACATCGTGCAGCCGACCGACCGGCCGGCGCGCTCGACGACGGGAAGCGGGGCACCGCGCAGCATCCCGATCATGGCGTCCGCCGCCTGCGCCAGAACCGGCACGCTCACCGAGTTGAGGCCGGCGATGTCGACGACGGGGTACATCATCACGAGGTCGGACGTGCCCACGTACGGGCGGGTGTCGCCCGCGACGATCGTCGAGACGAGCATCTTCGGGCAGCCGAGCGGGAGCGCCGCCGCCACCCGGCTCATGACGTGGCCCGCGTTCGAGCCGCCCAGCACCAGCACGCCCGAGAGCAGGCCGGCGCTCCGCCGGGCCGCGACGACCGCCGCCGCGCCCGCCGCCATCGCCTGCACGGCGAGGTTGCGATCCGCGGATGCGGCGAGCCGCTCGATGTCGGTGTCCGCCGCCGCGGCGACCTCCTCGCGCGGGATGTCCGGTGCGACAGCGGGCGCGCCCAGCACGCCCGTGTCGACCAGGGTCACCGGGATGCCGGCGGCCGTCAGCCGGTCCCGCACGAATCCGTACTCGGCGCCCTTGGTGTCGAGCGCGCCGATGAGGTGCACCGAGCCCGCCGCACTCACTTGACCGCTCCGAGGGAGAGGCCGTTGATGAGCCTGCGCTGCGACACGATGAAGACCACGAGGAGCGGAAGCGAGGTGATGACCGCGAGGGCCATCAGGTTGTTCCAGTTGGCGGCGTAGGTCGTGTTCTGGGATGCCAGCAGCCCGCTCACCGGCAGCACCGTCCCCTGCGGGAGGAAGTTGATCGCGTAGACGAACTCGCCCCACGCGCCGATGAAGACGACGCTCATCAGGGTGAAGATGCCGTTGCCCATCATCGGCACGGTGATCGAGCGGAAGCTGCGCCACGCGGTGGCCCCGTCGATCTCGGCGGCCTCGTAGAGCGCGCGCGGGATGGACATCGCGAAGGGGCGCAGGATCATGATCGCGAACGGCAGCATCAGCGCGATGTCGGCGATGATCAGCCCGCCGAGCGAGCCGAGCAGCCCCCAGCTCGCCAGCACGCTGTAGAGCGGGATGACCGTCATCGGCTGGGGGATCATCTGCAGCACGAGGAGGACGGCGAGCCCGATCGCGATCACCCGCGCGACCCAGACGTTGGCGCGACGCGCGAGCGCGAACGCGGCGGGGACCGCGAGCAGCACGACGGCGGCGGTGACGAGGACGGCGATCTGCAGCGACGTGACGATCGCGCCGACGCTCGTCTGGAACAGGTCGGTGTAGGCCTGCAGGGTCGGGGTGAAGATCAGGCCGTTGGGATCCTGCAGGACGGCGGCCTGATCCTTCAGCGAGGTCAGCACGATCCAGCCGAGCGGGATCAGGTACGCGAGGATCAGCACGACCTTGAGCACGCCGAAGAATGCGCGGAGCGGCCTGGACGTGATCATTCCGCCTCCTCCGTCTCGATGCTGCGGACGTACGGCACGGCGAAGGCGATGACGATCACCATCGACAGCACCGCGACGGTGGCGCCGGTGCTCATGTCGAACGTCGAGAACGCCTGCAGGTACGCCATCACCGGGAGGGTGTTGGTCGCCGTCCCCGGCCCGCCGGAGGTGAGGACGTAGAAGTAGTCGAAGGTCTTGAACGAGTAGATGAGGGTGAGGATCGCCAGGATCCACATCGTGGGACGGATGAGGGGCAGCACGATCCGAAGCTGCGTGCGCCAGTACCCGGCGCCGTCGATGGCGGCGGCCTCGATCACCTCCTGCGGGATCGCCAGCAGCGCACCCCGCAGGATGAGCGTCGAGAACGGCAGCGATGCCCAGGCGATGACGCCCGCGACCGACCAGAGGGCGAGGCCGGGGGCGCTCAGCCACGGGACCGGCGGGATGCCGACGAGACCGAGGATCGCGTTCACCGCGCCGGAGTCGTCGAGCAGGAACTTCCAGACGCTGCCGCTCACGAGCGGGGGCAGCGCCCACACGAACACCATGATGCTCAGCGTGATGGCGGTCAGTCGGCCGCTGGTGGACAGGACGATCGCGGCGATGAATCCGAGCACGAGGTTGCTCACGAGCAGGATCGCGCTGAGCAGGAGGGTGCGGCCGACCGCCTCCCAGAAGGCGCCGGTCTGGAGCACAGCGGCGAAGTTCTGGAGTCCGACCCAGGGCCACGTCCCGATGATGTTCGTCGGCCCGACGTCGCTGAACGACATCCGGAACAGGACCACGAGCGGGTAGACGGCCATCGCCACGAGCACGACGGCTGCGGGGATGCCGAAGCCCAGCGCTCCGAAGCGGGACTGTCGGTGGGGGTGGCGGCCCCGCTTGCGCGGGACCGCCACCTCGAGGCTCGCGGCGGTCATGAGCAGCCGCCACCGCCCTTCTGCCGGGCGTCGTCGATGTTCTTGATGGCGCTCGTGGTCGCGTCGGCCGCGGAGCTCTGGCCCGAGATGACCGAGCTCACGGCCACGCCCAGCGCCTTCTGCATCGCGGAGGTCTGCGAGTTCTTGGGCCAGTTCGCAGTGTCCTGGGCGGCCGTGACGAACGGCTGGACGAACTGGTCCTCCTTCACGGCCGGCGAGGCGGCGGCATCCGCGTTCAGGGGGATGGATCCGGCCAGCTGGAAGACGGACTCCCCGCCCTGCTCGGACATGACCATCTGCTCGAGGAACTTCCACGCAAGATCCGGGTTCTTCGACTTGGCGCCGATCGCGAAGCCCTCGCCGCCGGGGAACACCATGCTCTTGCCATCGGCGGGCGCCGGGAACTGCGTCGTCCCGTACTTGAAGGAGGCCGTCTTGACGTTGCCGAGCTGCCAGTTGCCGTTGAGCCCGAACGCGTACTTGCCGGTCATGAACTGCTGCCACGACGCGTTCTGATCCCACGTGGCGGCGGCGCCCGGAAGCAGGCCGTCCTTCTTCCACTCGGCCACGCGGGAGAACGCCGCCTGGACCTTGTCGGAGTTGTCGGAGATGTTGCAGTAGTCGACGCCCTGACCGAGGAACTGCGGCGCGAACAGCCACGCGCCCTCCACCGTGGGGGCGCCCGAGAGGGCCACGCCCTGGTACTTGCCGCCGGCCGCGATCTTCTTCATGTCGGCCGTCATCTCGTCGAGCGTCGTCGGCGGGGTGATCCCGTACTGGTCGAGGATGTCCTTGTTGTAGTAGAGGCCGAGCAGGTTCGTGTACGACATCAGGTTGTACACCTTGCCGTCGCTCTCCCACGCGGCGTTCTCGGGGAACTTGCTCTTGTCCGGCAGCGCGTTCCAGTACTTCGTGAGGTCGAGCATGACGCCGCCGCCGACGAGCGTCGGGAAGTCGACCACGATGTTATTGATGAAGAGGTCCGGCGTCGAGCCGGTCGCGACGCTCGCGAGGAGCTTCTGATCGTGCTGGCTGCCGACCGTCTGGACGAGGTTGACCGTCACCCCCGGATTGTCCTTCTCGAACTTCTTCGCCTGGCCCTTCAGCCAGTCGAGCTGGGTCCCCGTGTAGTAGTTCCAGAAGGTGAGCGTCTTCTTCGCGTCGCCGCCGCCGGACCCGCCTCCGTTGCTCTGGATGGCACAGCCGCTGACGACGAGCGCCAATGACGTGACCACCGCCGCAGCTGCAACCCTGAACCTGCGATGAGCTCTCATCGTGTGCTTCCTTGCATCTCTTGATGTGATGAATGGGATGCCGGCATGCCATCGCAGGCCGACGGGATGATCGTAAGAACGAATATCGTCGCCTGTCAACGTTTTTATTTCATTCGTCGCCATAATTAGCGCCGAGAGTCTTGCCTGTCGACACCGGGGATCCCCTAATATCGCTGACGAGACACATTAATCGGTTCGCGAAGGGAGTGCCTCGCATGGGCTCCGCAACCGCTCTGCCATCCCCGACGATGGCCCAGCTCGAAGGGTCGGGACAGCTGCTGGAGCTCATCCGGCACGGGAAGGCCGTCACGGTCACGCAGATGGCCGGCGCGATGGGGGTCGCGCGCTCGACGATCCTGCAGCGGCTCGCCTATCTCGAGCAGTGGGGCTTCGTCCAGGCCGAGATGCACGTCCTGGGCGGCCGCGGCCGGCCGGCGACGGTCAGCTCGTTCGCTCCCGCCTCCGGCGTCGTCCTCGCCGCGCAGATCGGCCTCACCGGCTACCGCGCCGCCCTCACCGACCTGGCGGGCGACACCCTCGCCGACCGGTTCGAGTCCGTCGAGGTGTCCGTGGGCCCTGCCGCCCTGATCGACGCCGTCATCCGCACGTTCGAGTCCCTCCTCGCCGACGCCGGCGCGGATCCCGACAGCCTCGCGGGCGTGGGCATCGGGATCCCTCGCACGCTCGAGCTCCAGTCGTTCGCCCGGTCGCGCGGCGGCGGCGTGGACTGGAGCTCCGCGGCATTCCGCGAGGCGCTGCACGCACGCTTCGGTGTGCCGACGTTCATCGATCTGGATGTGAACCTGCTCGCGCTCGCCGAGCAGCGGATGTCGTGGCCGGACGCCGAGGTGCTCGTGTGCCTGAAGCTCGGCACGCTGATCGACTCCTCCGTCGTCGTGCGCGGAGAGCCGGTGCGGGGCGCGGACGGGCTGGCGGGCGAGCTCGGCCACATCAAGGTCGCGGGCAGCGACCAGCTGTGCACGTGCGGATCGATCGGATGCCTCGAGGCGGTCGCGAGCGGGACGGCTCTGGTACGCGACCTGGCCGCGGCCGGGTTCGAGGTCTCGCACGTGACCGACGTGCTGCGCCTCGCGGCCGATGGGGTCCCCGAGGCCATGCACGCCGTGCGCGAGGCGGGACGGCGCATCGGCTCCGCCGTCGCTCTGGTCGTCAACCTGCTCAATCCGATCGCCGTGACGGCATGGGGATATCTCGCCGAGAGCCAGCTGCTGTTCGCCGGCATCCGCGAGACCCTCTACGGCGCGGCGCTCGCCGGCACCACCGAGCGCCTGGAGCTCGTCAGCACCTCGCTCGGAGACCTCGCCGGCGTGCGCGGCGCGGCCCTCCGCGTCATCGACGGGGTGCTCGCTCCCGCCGCGATCGACCAGACGATCCTCGCCCGGTCGTGGAAGCGCGCCGCGGCGGTGTAGGCCGTCGTTCGGGGCCCGCCGGCCCGGCCCTCGCCGATGCTCCGGGCCTGCCGATGCTCCGGGCCTGCGTCACGAACCTCGGACCGCGGCCGCGGCGCGCCGCATCCCCCCGCGACCGGATCGGCGTGTCGACGTCACCGTCCGTGTTCTCGCACGGCTCCGTGTTTTCGCACGGCTCCGGGTTGCGGGAACGGCTCCGGGTTGCGCGAACGGCTCCGGGTTTGCGGGAACGGCTGCAGGCTACGCGTCGAGAGCGGTGTACACGTGCCGCTCGCGCGCTTCGAGGAGGGGCACGGCCCGCTCGAGCACCCACTCGGCGAAGTGAGCCGACTCGCCGTGCGCCTTCAGAGCCGCGTCGTCCCGGTACATCTCGAAGATCTGGAAGACGCGGGGCTCCTCGGAATCCTGGAAGGGCTGGTAGGCGAGGTTGCCCTCCTCTTCCCGCGACGCGCGCGCGACCTCGCGCAGTGCGTCGCGCACGGCATCCTCGTTCCCTTCCTTCGCCACCCACCGGGCCACCAAGACAACGGCCATTCGTACTCCCTCTGTCGGACGGTCGTGACCTGCTCCCGACGATCAGGTCGGGTCGGAGGCGATACCGCCCCGTTGTCAGGTAGGTTACTCTCTGACACCACCCGGTCGGAGGGACCCATCATGACGGACACCGCCGTGGGCATGCAGGTGCAGCGCCATGCCCCGATCCGCGAGCAGGTCGCCTCGATCCTGCGCGCCGCCATCCTCGACCGCCGACTGGAGCCCGGCCAGCTGCTGGTGGAGCGGCAGCTGTGCGAGATGACCAACGCGAGCCGCCCGTCCGTCCGCGAGGCGCTGCGTCAGCTCGAAGCCGAGGGCCTCGTCGAGTCGCAGAACGGCCGCGGCACCGTGGTGAGCGTGACCAGCCCCGAGGTGGCCAAGCAGGTCTACCAGGTGCGGGCGGAGCTCGAAGGGCTCGCCGCAGCGCTGTTCGCCGAGAACGCGAGCGAGGAGCAGCTCGCACGTCTGCGCGCGCGGTTCGAGGATGTCGCCGTCGAGGTGGCGCGGGTCGAGGAGGCGGGGCCGTTCGCCGTCCTCGACGCCAAGAACGCGCTGTACGAGGTGCTCTTCGAGGGCTCGTGCAACGAGGTGCTCCGCCAGACGGTGTCGATCCTCCAGCGCCGCGTGAACCAGCTCCGCGCGCAGACGCTCTCCACCCCGGGGCGCCCGGCGCAGAGCCTCGAGGAGATCCGGGTCCTGGTCGAGGCGCTCGAGAGACGGGATGCCGCGGCCGCGCGCGTCGCTGCCACCACGCACGTCGAGGCCGCGGCGCGCACCGTGCTCGGGAGCGACTGACCCCACCGCAGCCCTTCCGTCGGGTCGACGCATTCGGTATGTTGTCAGACAGCTGATGACAGACGGTCTGCAAGGAGGCGGCATGCTGGAGGAGACGTTCGAGGCCCGAGAAAGATCGGTCCCCCTCTCCGGACGATTCGATCCCCGCTTCGAAGGCGTCGTCGAGGCGTTCCGCGAGAACTACCGCGCGGAGGAGGACGAGCTCGGCTCCGCCGTCTCGGTCGTCGTCGACGGCGTCCCCGTCGTGGATGTGTGGGGCGGATGGGCCGACGAGGACCGCCGCGAACCCTGGCGCGAAGACACGCTCGTCTGCATGATGTCGGTCGTGAAGGGCGTGAGCGCCGTCGCCATCGCGCAGCTCGCCGATCGCGGACTGCTCGACCTCGACGCGCCCGTCGCCGACTACTGGCCCGAGTTCGCCCAGAACGGCAAGGAGGGCGTGCTCGTCCGCTGGGTGCTCGACCACCGCGCCGGGCTCCCCGCGATCGTCGACGATCCGCCTCCCGCCGGCGCGACCTTCGACCGCGAGGTCATGGTCGACGCGCTCGCGCGCACGCGTCCGCTGTGGGAGCCGGGAACGGTCGCCGCCTATCACGTGCAGACGCAGGGCTACCTCCTCGGCGAGCTCGTGCGCCGCATCGCGGGACGCCCCATCGGCGAGTGGGTACGGGACGAGATCACCGGGCCGCTCGGCGCCGACTACTGGATGGGCCTCCCCGAGAGCGAGTTCGCCCGCACTGCCGACCTGCTCCCGAATCCTGCATCCCGTCTCATCGCCGCGCGCGACGCGGAGCCCGCCGACTCGCTGCGGGTCCTCGCCCTCGCGCAGAACTCGGACGCGCCGTGGCGCGAGATGGTCAACTCGCGCGAGTGGCGAACGGCCGAGATCGCGAGCGCCAGCGGTCACGGCAACGCCCGGTCGGTCGCACGCATCTACGCGCCCCTCTCCCGTGGCGGAGAGGTCGACGGCATCCGGATCCTGTCGCCCGAGGCGACCGAGCGGATGACGACGATGCAGCACGACCAGATCGAGCTCGTCCAGGAGCGGCACTATCGGCAGGGCCTCGGCGTGCTGCTCAACTCCCCCGACGCCGTGTACATGGGCCCGCATCCCGAGGCCTTCGGGCACCACGGGATCGGCGGATCGGCGGCGTTCGCCGACCCCGTCGACCGGGTCGCGTTCGGGTACTCGGTCAACCGGATGCATGCGGTGGGCACCAACGGGCCGCGCGCCGCGCGCCTGATCGACGCGGTGTACGCCGCTCTGTGAGAAGGAACGACATGGGAACGGACAAGCGGGTCGCGATCGTGACAGGTGCGGGGCGCGGGATCGGTGAAGCGATCGCGCGTCGCCTCGCCGCCGACGGACTGCACGTGGTGGCGGTGGACATCGACCCGGAGACCGCCGCACGCACACGCGACGCTGTCGTCGCCGACGGCGGCTCGGGCGAGGCGCTGGCGCTGGACGTGTCCGATCGCGCCGCCGTCCTCGCCGCGATCGACGCGCTCGCGGAGCGGCTCGGGCGGATCGACGCCGTCGTCAACAACGCCATGTGGATCCGATACGGCGCGCTCGAGGAGATGGACGAGGGCACGGTCGATCGGATGCTCGCCGTGGGCCTCAAGGCGGTCGTCTGGACGACCCAGGCGAGCCTCCCGCATCTGCGCCGGGCGTCGGGCTGCATCGTCAACGTCTCGTCGCCGGCAGCCGTTCGCGCGACCGCCGGAGCGGCGATCTACTCCGCTGTCAAGGGCGCCGTGTCGAGCCTGACGTGGCAGATGTCCAACGAGCTGGGGTCACAGGGCGTGCGGGTCAACGCCGTCGTTCCCGGCGCCGTGCCCACCGAGGGAGCACGGGCCCTGGTCGACGACGCGGGCTACGAGCTCCGCCGCGCCCACACTCCCCTGGGTCGCCTGGGACGACCGGAGGACCTGGCCGGCGCCGTGTCGTTCCTGGTGTCGGAGGATGCCGCGTTCGTCAACGGGCACCTGCTCGCCGTCGACGGCGGACTGCTGGTCTCGTGATCCGGCAGCTCGGTGACGCCGAGGTGGAACGCCTCGCGACCCCGGAGCGCGCCGTGGAGATCATGCGCGCGGCACTCCTCGACCTCGCGCGCGGCGAGCTGACGGCGACGCCCCGCGCGGCCCTCCCCGCGGGTGCGACGGCGCTCGTGGTCGGCGCGGGCGGCAGGCGCTCCGGGCCCGTCGGGTTCCGCGCCTACGGCGGCTGGGGGCCGCAGTCCGACCAGCTCACCGCGGTGTGGGACGGCGACGGACACCTCCTCGGCGTGGTCACCGGCGAGCTGCTCGGCATCCTCCGCACAGGAGCCCTCGGCGGCGTCGCCATCGACGCGCTCGCCGCGCCCGCGGCGGACCGGATCGGCGTCGTCGGCAGCGGACGGATGGCGTGGGGGCAGGTCTGGGCGGCATCCGCCGTGCGACCCCTCGCCGGCGTCGACGTGTTCAGCCCCTCCCCCGACCGCCGCGACGCGTTCGCCCGCCGCGTGGAGAGCCGTCTCGGCATCCCCTGCCGCCCCGTGTCCACGACGGAGGAGGCGGTGGCCGACAAGCCCGTCGTCATCCTCTCGACAACCTCGACGAGGGCGGTCGTGCGCCTCGACGACCTGAGCCCGGGGACGCACGTCAACAGCACCGGTCCGAAGCGCGCCGGCGCGAGCGAGCTCGATCCGCGCATCGCCGAGGCGGCGACCGCGGTCGTCACCGACGCGCCACGGCAGGTGGAGGTCGACGACGACTGGTTCTCGCCGCGGCGCCCCACCGCCCTGGGCGAGGTCCTCGCCGGTCAGGCCGCCGGACGTCGGGCCGCCGGCGACCTGACGCTCTACTGCTCGGTCGGCCTGACCGGCACGGAGCCGCTGCTCGCCGCGGAGCTGCTGTCGCTCGCCTGATCGCGGACGTCCACCCCGGCGCGCTGCTCGAGCGGGCGGATGATCTCGGTGTGATCCGCCCCGGGCTGCAGCTCGGCGTTCAGCTCCTCCCACCGCGCACGCACGGCGTCGGAGAGGGTCATGTCGAGGCCGAGGCCCCGGCCGAGGGCCGTCGCGATCCGGACGTCCTTCTCCAGCAGCGCCGCCGAGAAGCCCGAGTCGAACGACCCGGGCAAGACGTAGCGCGGGAGCTTGAGCTCGGTCGATCCGCTGCGCCCGCTCGAGGTGTTGACGATCGCGAGGAACACCTCTGGGTCGACGCCGAAGCGCGTCGCGGCGATCGCGGCCTCGTCGGAGACCATCAGGTGCGCCGCCGACATGAGGTTGTTGAGCGCCTTCACAGCGTGCCCGGCGCCCACATCGCCCGCCCGCACCACGCGGGAGCCGAGGACGCCGAGGACGTCGGCGAGGTCGTCGAATTGCGCGACGGAGCCGCCCACCATGATCGTGAGCGTTCCGCCGACCGCGCCGACGACGCCGCCGGAGACCGGGGCGTCGACGAGCTCGATCCCGGCCTCGGCGAGGCGCACGGCGAGCGCCCTGGTGCGCTCCGGCTCCGACGAGCTCATGTCCACGACCACCGTGACGGCACGCTCGGCGGCCGGGATGGCGACGAGCTGCGCGGCCACCGACTCGACGATGTCGCTGTTGGGCAGCATCAGGATGACGACCTGCGCCGCGCGCCCGACCTCTTCGGCGCCGGAGAGCACCTCGATCCCGCGCGCAGCGGCATCCTCCCGGCCCGCGGGCGAGGCGTCGAACCCGACGACGCGGTGTCCGGCGGCCGCGAGGCGCTCGGCCATCGGGCCGCCCATGTGCCCGAGCCCGATGAGTCCGAGGGCGCGGTCAGCCATTGATGTCGTTCAGCACGGCCTGGGCGTGGCGGGTGGCGTCGAGCGCGGCGGGAACCCCGCAGTAGATGGCGGTCTGCAGCAGCACCTCTTGGATCTCCTCCTGGGTCAGGCCGTTGCGCACGGCCCCCCGGACGTGCAGCTCCAGCTCGTCCATCTTGCCCAACGCGGTGAGCATCGCCAGGTTGATCAGGCTCCGGTCGCGGAGCTCCAGGCCGGGACGATTCCAGATCGCGCCCCAGCAGTACTCGGTGACCAGCTCCTGGAGGGGACGGGTGAAGTCGGTCGCGTTGGTGCGGGAGCGCTCCACGTGGGCATCGCCCAGCACGCGTCGGCGCATCGCGTCGCCGCGCTCGAGGGTCGCGGACGGTGTGGAGGCGTCGGAAGTCGTCATTGATGGTCCTTTTCGCGAATCGGCGGATCGCACGCCCCTGTCCTGCAAGGATGTGCTGTCTGACAGTAAGCTATCTGCAAACAGCTATTGTGCCAAGAGCTTTCTGCTTTATAGACTCCACCGGACGCAGCGTCGCGTGCCACGCAGCGCCGCGAGCACCCACCCGAGAGGAATCACAACGATGTCGGTATCCCTTCTGACGACCAGAGCCGTCCGCGCGACCGCCTTGGCCGCTGCAGCATCCCTCGCCGCACTCGCCCTCGCGGGCTGCTCCGGCGGGGTCGCGACGCAGAACAACGCGAGCGCGGGCTCCGGCAGCTGCCCCTCCGAAGTGCAGATCGGCGCCCCGCTGCCGCTGTCCGGTCCCCTCGCCGACTTCGGCAACAACAGCCTCAACGGCATGAAGATCGCCGCCGACGACATCAACAAGGCCGGCGGCATGAAGTCCCTCGGCGGCGCGAAGCTCAAGATCGTCGCCGGCGACACGAGCTCCGCCGACGCCGGAACGGCCACGAGCGCGACCTCCAAGCTCATCGGCGACGGGGCGGTCGGCCTCATCGGTGCGTGGCTGAGCAACATGACCACGACCGTCAGCACGGTGGCCGAGCAGAGCGAGGTCCCGATCCTCACCCAGTCGTGGGCCGACGCCCTGTCGCAGCGCGGCTACAAGTACTACTTCCAGGCACCGCCGAAGTCGAGCGTCATCGGCAAGGCCGCGACCGACTACATGGTCGCCGCGGCGAAGTCGGTGGGCGTGACGTTCACGAAGGTCGCCGGCGTCGGCCCGAACGACGTTGCCAACACGACGCAGATCAACGCCGCCGTGACCGCGTTCAAGGCGGCGGGTGCGGCTGCGGATGCCCCCACGTTCTACCAGGCCGGCATCACCGACGCGACGCCGATCATCACGCGCATCGCCGCCCAGAAGGCCGACCTCATCCTCATCAGCGGTTCGCCTGCGGACGCGTCGCTGATCGTGAAGGGACTCCGGGCGGCCGGCATCACGACGCCGATCATGGGCTTCGGCGGCGCGTTCGTCGTGCCGAGCTTCGCCAAGGTCATGGGCTCCCAGGTCGACGGCCTGCTGGCGGTCGGCGCCTGGAACTGGGACCTGCCGCTGGACGGCGTGGACAAGGCCGCGTCGGAGTACGAGAAGGCGCACGGCGAGTTCATGCCTATGGAGGCCGGCGAGTCCTGGAACGACGTGTACCTTCTCGTCGCGGCGATGGAGAAGGCGAAGTCGTGCGAGCCCACCAAGATCGCCGCGGCGCTGCACGACCTGACCGTCACCTCGGGACCGGCGGCCGCGATGCCCGGCGGGAAGATCTCCTTCTCCGAAGACGGCACGAACCCGGACGCGACGCCGATCCTCACCCAGTGGAAGGACGGCAAGACCGTCACGGTGTGGCCCAAGGAGTACGCGACGGCCACGATCGAACTCACCAAGTGATCACCGAGCGGTGCCCGGCTCTCCGGCGCCGGGCACCGCTCTCCTCTGACGAACGGACCCGATGACTACTCTCATCCAGGTGATCGTCTCCGGCATCCTGGTCGGCGGTCTCTACGGCATCATCAGCAGCGGCCTGTCGCTGAGCTTCGGCATCTCGAAGATCGCGAACTTCGCGCACGCGGACTTCGTGACGATCGGGATGTACTCCACCTTCCTCATGGTCGGGCTCTTCTCGTCGTGGGGCCTTCTGCTCGCACCGGTGATCGCGGCCGTCATCGGGCTCATCGGCGTCCTGGTCTACGTCCTCCTGCTGCGACGCTCGCACCTTCGCGCGACGAACGACGACGAGGCCCACCTGCCTCAGGTGGTCATCACGGCCGGGCTCGGCATCCTGATCCAGTCGGTGCTGCTGACGATCTTCGGCTCCAACGACCGCAGCATCTCCACGGTCCTGGACGGATCGCTGCGGATCGGGGGCATCGCGATCTCCAAGGCGCAGCTCGTGGCGTTCGCGGTCTCGACGGTCGCCTTCATCGCGCTCGAGCTCGTGGTGACGCGCACCGAGTTCGGCCGGGCGCTGCGCGCTATCGTCGACGACGGCGAGCAGGCGGCCGCGGTCGGTGTCAACCGGACCGCCATGGTCGCCTCCAGCATGGGCATCGGCGTCGGGCTTGCCGGCCTGGCCGGAGCGCTCCTCGCGACGTACCAGACCGTGACGCCGACCTCGGGGTTCGGCTACCTGGCCATGGCGTTCGTGGTCATCATCCTCGGCGGCCTCGGCAGCATCCGCGGCGCCTTCATCGCCGGCATCGTCGTCGGGATCGTCCAGCAGGCGACGGGGACCTACATCGCCCTGGATCTGCAGAACGTCGCGATCTGGGTGCTCTTCCTCGTCGTGCTGCTCGTGCGACCCCACGGACTCTTCGGAAAGGGAGTGACCCTGTGAACCTGATGCGTGGCGCGCTGCGCACCGTGGGCCCGGCGCTGGCCGTCGGGCTGGTCACCCTGTCCCTCCCGTTCTGGCTCATCCAGCAGCAGTACGTGCTGTCGATCGTGATGGTGACGATCATCTGGGCCATCGCCGGCCAGGGCTGGAACATCATCGGCGGATACGGCGGCCTGCTGTCGTTCGGGCATTCGGTGTTCTTCGGCGTCGGCGCCTACACGACGGCGCTCCTGACCATCCACTTCGGCATCTCGCCGTGGATCGGGATGCTCGTGGGCGCCGCCCTGGCGGCGGTGCTCGGCGCGATCCTCACGTTCCCGGCCCTGCGGCTGAAGGGCGTCTACTTCACGCTGGCGACGTTCGTCCTCACGCTGCTGTTCGCCGACCTGGCGACGCACTTCTCGGACTTCACCGGCGGCGATCAGGGTCTCTCGCTGCCCTTCGTCCGCAACGACCCGTCGGCGTTCCAGTTCGACTCGAAGCTGACGTTCTACTACGTCCTCACCGGGTTCCTGGTCGTCGCCACCCTGATCGTCGCGCTCGTCGGGAACAGCCGTCTGGGCCTCTTCCTCAAGGCGAGCCGCGACGATCCCGAGGCGGCGCGCGCGGCGGGCGTGGATGTCACGCGGACGCGGCTGATCGGCCTCATCGTCAGCGCCGCGCTGACGAGCATCGCCGGCAGCCTCATGCTCGAGTACCTCCGCTTCATCGACCCGACCACCGGGCTCGGATCCAACACGGGCTTCATCATCGGGCTCGTCGCGCTCGTCGGCGGCCGCGGCACGATCCTCGGGCCGATCATCGGTGCCGCGGTGCTGATCCCGTCGCAGCAGCTGCTCGCCTCGGCGTTCTCGTCCGCGCCGTCCGGCCTGTCCGGGATCGCCTACGCCGCGATCGTGATCGTCATCATGCTCGTGGACTGGCGGGGCCTGCACCATCTGCTGGAGCGACTGTTCCGCGCGATCGGCCGGCTCGCCCGCAGACGCCCGGTCCCGGCCGAAGGGAGTGCGTCATGACCGAGGACGTCCTGCTCCGTGTGCGCGGGGCGACCGTCGCCTTCGGCGGCGTCGTCGCCGTCAACGACGTCTCGCTCGACGTCCGGCCCGGTGAGATCGTGGGCCTCGTCGGCCCCAACGGCGCCGGCAAGAGCACCCTCTTCGGAGCCGTGGCGGGCGCCGTGCCGCTCAAGTCGGGATCCATCGAGTTCCGCGGCGAGGATGTCACGCGCCGGCGCGCGATGCAGATGTCCCGTCGCGGCGTGGCGCGCACGTTCCAGAAGGTGCGCCTCTTCTCGTCCCTGTCGGCCGAGGACAACGTGCTCGTCGCCGCGCGCGCCCACGACCGCGCGACCGCGCGGGCCCGGCGGACCGCGCACGAGGCTCTCGACCGCGCCGGCTTCACCGCCGACCGGCGGATCGCGGTGGGATCCCTCCCCCTGGCCGATCGCAAGCGGATCGAGATCGCCCGCGGTCTCGCCGCGCAGCCGGCGCTGCTGCTCCTCGACGAGATGATGAACGGCCTCACCGCCGAGGAGACGGATGCGCTCACCGCCGCGATCCGCACCCTGCCGGACGAGGGGGTCACGGTCGTGCTCGTCGAGCACGTGCTCCAGGTCGTGCGGTCGCTGTGCGATCGGCTCGTGGTGCTGCACCACGGCCGCCTGATCGCCGACGGCGACCCTGCCGAGGTCCTCGCCCGCGACGACGTCGCGGAGGCGTGGCTCGGGCGTGCGGAAGGAAGTGGGACGCGATGATGCTGTCGGTCGAAGGGCTCAGCGCCCGGTACGGCGACTCGGAGGCGCTGCGCGGCGTCACCATCGGCGTCGAGGAGGGCGACTTCTACGGCATCCTGGGCGCGAACGGGGCCGGCAAGACCACGCTGCTGCGCGCGATCATGGGCCTCACGCCACCCTCCGTGACCGGACGGATCGAGTTCGACGGCGAGGACCTGCTCCGCATCCCCGCGCACCGGCGCACGAAGCTCGGCCTCGCGGTCGTGCCGGAGGGACGCCGGATGTTCTCCAGCCTCAGCATCCGCGACAGCCTGCTGATGGGCGCCTACCGCCGTGGCGGCGCGCAGCAGCGGGCCGGCATCGAGCGCGTGCTGGCGCTGTTCCCCGAGCTCGCCGACCGGATGCAGCAGCCGTCCGGCAGTCTCAGCGGCGGGCAGCAGCAGATGGTGGCCGTGGGCCGCGCACTCATGTCCGACCCTCGCGTGCTCCTCCTCGACGAGCCGTCACTGGGGCTCGCGCCGGTGGTGGTGCAGCGGATGTTCGGCGTCCTGCGCGACCTCCACCGCGAGCGGGGGCTGACCGTCATCCTCATCGAGCAGAACGCCCGCGAGGCGTTCCCCCTCCTCACCCGCGCCGTCGTGATCGAGCGGGGGCGGGTCGTGATCGAGGGGGACCGCGCCGAGGTCGAGGCATCCCCCGCCGTCGCGCAGGCCTACCTGGGCCAGGTCTGATGGCCGGGCGGATGGCCGGCACGGTGTGCCTGGTCACGGGAGGCGGTCAGGGCATCGGGCAGGCGATCGCCGCGCGCCTCCACGCGGAGGGCGCGCGCGTGGCGATCGCGGACCGGGACCTCGAGCGGGCGCGGGACGCGGCCGCTGCTCTCGACGGTGCCATCGCGGTCGAGCTCGATGTCGCCGACCTCGATGCGCACGCGTCCGCCCTGGACGAGGTCGAGCGCCGGCTCGGGGTCGTCGGCGTACTCGTGAACAACGCCGGTGTCGGGCCGCACTCCGCCCTGCTCGACGTCACCCCTGACCTGTGGGACACCGTCCACTCCGTGAACCTGCGCGGCGCGTTCTTCCTGCTGCAGGCCGTCGCCCGGCGCATGGTCGCCCACGGCATCGCGGGGTCGATCGTCAACGTCACCTCGGTCGTCGCCGATCGCGTGTGGATGCCGAGCACGGCATATGCCGCGAGCAAGCGCGCGTTGGCGACGGTGACCGAGTACGCGGCCGCAGAGCTCGGCCCGCACGGCATCCGCGTGAACAACCTCTGTCCCGGACCGACGGACACGCCCCTGTCGGCACCCCGCTACCAGGATCCCGCGTTCCGCGAGGCGATGGTGTCCCGCCTGCCGCTCGGACGCGTCGGCACGCCGGGCGATCTCGCCGAGGCGGCGCTGTTCCTCGCCTCCGAGTCCTCCGCATTCACGACGGGCAGCACCCTCTACGTCGAGGGCGGCCGGCGCGTCGGCTGAGAGGCCGCCCGCGCGAACGCCTCGACGATCCGCGCGTTCCGGGCTGTGACGCGATCGACGAGCTCGGGGTGGCTGAACGCGTACAGCTCGTCCGCCTCGATCGCGTCGAGAGCGGATGCGGCCACCTCCGCGGGATCGCGCCAGCGGATCCAGTCGTAGCCCTGTCGCTCCAGGTCGATGTCGACGAGGCGCGCCTCACTGTCGGCGTCCCGGTGCCGCTGGCTCGTGCCGATCGCGGAGCGGGTGGGCCCGGGCGACAGGAGGGTGACGCCTACCGCGGGCTCGGATCCGGCGAGCTCCGCGGCGAGGACCTCCGACATCGCGGTCACGGCGGCCTTGGTCGCGGCGTAGCCGCCGAGCGGCGGGTTGGGGGCGAAGGCGGCCATCGAGGATGTCACCAGCACGTGACCGCCCTCGCGGCGGATGCCGGGGAGGAAGGCGCGGAGCGGATGGATGACGCCCCAGACGTTCACGCCGAGGAGCCACGTCCAGTCGTCCTCCGTCATGTCGGCGACGGGGGCTCCCGGGCCGACGCCGGCGTTGCAGCACAGCACCGTGACGGTCCCGACCTCCCGTTCGACGCGGGCGGCGAGCGCGCGGACGGCGTCGCCGGAGGCGAGATCGCAGGCCATCCCGATCCCGCCGACGAGCGCCGCGGTCTCCTCCGCTGCGGCGCCGTCGATGTCGACCGCGATCACGCGCGCCCCGCGGTCGGCGAGACCGCGTGCCAGCCCCCGGCCGATTCCCGAACCGGCGCCGGTGACGAGGGCGATCCGCCCCGCGAGAGCGGTCATGACACGGCTCCTGCCGGGGGGAGAACGAGCCGGCGCGCGTGCTCCGGCAGCTCGGGAGCGGGCTGCCACGCGGGGTCGTCGAACACCCCGGGGTCGTGTCCGGGCACCAGCCGCACGGCCTCACCCGCGTCGAGCATCGCGCGGACCCGGTCGAACGCGACGTACATGTCGGCGACGCTGTCGATGTGGACGAAGGGCCGATCTCGATCCAGCTCCTCGACGTAGTGCACGGCATCCGACGTGAGCAGCACGGGTCCTCCCGCCGTCTCCACGAGCACCATCGCCTGCCCGGCCGTGTGCCCTCCGACCCGGATGACGCGCACGCCGGGGGCGACGGTCGTCTCCTCGTCGAACGTCACGACCCGTCCCTCCGCGTCCGCGGCATCCAGGGCCCCGAGCTCGCCGCCGTCGCCGACCATCGCGAACAGCGGCCGGTGCGCCACCGGGCGCCGCCAGAACTCGAGCTCCGCGCGGGCGAGATGGATCCGGGAACGCGCGAACCTCTCGAGGTTCCCGATGTGGTCGTAGTGCTCGTGCGTCACGATGACGTCGGGCGCGGCATCCGGTCCCGCGCCGAACGCGGCGGCCGCGGCGACGGGATCCACGACGAGCGACCGACCGCGCACGGCACCGCCCTCGGCGGAGAAGCCGCAGTCGACCAGGATCGGGCCGGCGGGGGTCCGGATGATCCAGAAGTAGTAGTCCATCCGGATCGGGCCGTCCGGCTCCCCCGTCGCCCAGTGATTGAGGAAGACCTCCGACCGCCGGGTCTCGCGCGTGCCGTAGCGGATCGCGATGATCTCGTTTCCGGCGGCGTCCACGGAACTCACTGCGCCGCGCCCACGGCGAGGTCCGACAGCTGCTGGAAGCGCGCGATGTTCTCGGCTTGCGGCAGGAGGCCGGCGGTGAGCGCCACGAACGTGAGGTCGAGCTCCGGATCCACCCAGAACAGCACGCTGCCCGCGCCGTAGTTGCCGAACGTCGACGGCGACGTGAGCGTGCCCATCTGGTGGACCGGGATGCCGCTGCCGCGCAGGTTGAACCCGAGACCGAGGGATGCCGGCGGCACCGCGTACCCCGCCCGCAGCGCGACCGTGCGGTAGAGCTCGTTCGGCATGTCGCCGGTCCAGGTCGTGCGGGCGAGCCGGATGGTCGGCGGCGCCAGCACGCGTGCACCCTCGAGCGTGCCCTCGCCGCCCAGCATGTCGACGAGACGCCCGAGGTCGGCGGCGGTCGAGGATGCGCCCACCCAGGTGGCCTCGTTGCGCTCGGCGACGAAGAGGCCCTGCGGGTCGTCGTTCTCGTGCGAGCGATGGGTGATCGGCACCACGCCGCGGAGGTCGGGGACGATGTGGCGCCCGCGGAGCTCGGGCCGGAGCCCCAGACCGGTGTCGACCATGCCCAGCGGGTCGAGGAGGTCCTCCTGCACGATCCGGCGGATGTCTCGACCTGCGGGATCGCGCCGGCGCAGCGCCTCGGCGAGGAGGACGTGGTTCGCCATCGGCGAGTAGTCGCAGCGCGTTCCCGGCTCGACCGTGCCCGGGATGAGTTCGCATACGGCGGCCACCGCATCCGAGAGGCGGTCGTAGATCCCGCCGGCGCGCGGCTCCCACACCCCGGGCATCCCGGTCGTGTGGGTCAAGAAGTGGAAGATCGTCGCGCGATCCCGCGGGGCGCCCGTGAACTCGGGCACGATGTCGGACATCCGGTCCGTCAGCGCGAACCACCCGAGCTCGACCGCCCGCAGCACGAGGACGTTGATCAGCGCCTTGGTTCCGGAGAAGATGCTGAACACCGAGTCGGTGGCCAGGGGCCGGGTGTGGGCGGCGTCGCCGAAGCCGATCGCCTCGTGGAAGCCGACCTCCCCGCCGCGTGCCAGCCGGATGACGGCGCCGTGGTACCGCCCTCCCTCCACGTCGGCCCGCACCACCGCACGCAACCGGTCGAGACGCTCGGAGTCGAAACCTGCCACCATCGGCCGCCCTTCGCCATTGATCTGTCAGCAGTATAGCTGTCTGACAAACTAGGCCCCATCCTCAGCGGCATGTCACGGCCAACGGGTCGCGCCCTCGACACCGTCCTCGACGTCACGAATCGCGGACGTCGGTCACGACACCCCGCGCACCCTGGCCGTCGACCCGGCGCGTCGGCGACCCGCTCCGTGTTTCGGGACGCGCCGGCCGCCGCGAGCGGGCTCAGTGACCGAGAAGCGCACTGAACTCCGCCGCTCCGGTCCGGACCGCGTCTCGGATCCGATCCTTCTGCGCATCGTCCAGCCGGTACTCGGGCGCCACCACGGTGATGGCTCCGATGAGCGTGCCGTGCAGCCGGGCCGCATCGGCGACCGCCCATACGCCCGCATCGACCTCGGCGACGGACTCCGCGTATCCGGCGCGGCCGATCTCCGCCAGGTCCGCCTCCAGGCGAGCGCGCTGGGCGCGGCTGAGCGGCGGGTTGAGCCGGTCGAGATACTGCTTCCGCTTCGGGGCGGAATACTCCGCGAACAGGATCTTCGCGGCCGCTCCCCCGTGCAGCGGCATGAGGTGCCCCGGCTGGAACGAGATCGAGATCGGATGGTCGCTCTCCGAGATCGCCAGGCAGACGGCCGCGTCGTTCACCTGCCGCAGGTAGAGCGCCGTCTCTCCCGTCAGGTCGCGCAGCCGGTCGAGGATGGGCTGCACCTCTGCGCGATAGTCGAGCGAGAGGTCGGCCGCGCGGGCCAGTCGGAGGATCTGGGGGCTCAGGATGAACACGCCCTTCACCCGCTCCTCGATGAGGTTCATCTCGCGCAGGAGGGACAGGTACCGGTATGCACTCGGCACGGAGATCTCGTGGGTCTCCAGAACGTCGTCCAGCGTGAGCTCGGGGCGACCGTCCGAGAATTGCAGGAGGATCTGCAGCACTCGTCGGGCGCTGTCCACGCCCTTCGTCCTCTGCGCGAGAGTCGGGGTCGACTCGGTGCTTCCGGGCGGTTTCATGGGCATAATCTTGCCGTTCTCTGAGCGTCCACGGCTATGAGGCTTCGCGTGTCGCCCGTCATCGCTGCGAGCTGAGGACGTCGAGCGCGCGCGCCACTCCCCCACCGACATCGAGGGGAAGGCCGAGGTCCAACAGTGTGCGTCCGAGGGCGGCCAGCCCGACGACGGAGTGGAACCCTCCTGCGGTCGGCCCCATGTGCGACAGCCGGATGAGGTTCCCCGCGCCCTGGCCGTGCGACAGCATCACGCCGTACTTGTGCCGCGCGTGATCCCGCACGACAGCGTTGTCGAGGTCGTCGGGGAGCCGGATGGAGGTGACGCACGCCGACATGATCTCCCGGCGCCGCGCCCAGAAGGCGAGGCCCATCGCCTCCGCACCCGCGATCGTCAGCTCCTGCGCGGCCGCATGACGTGCGATCACCTGATCCACGCCCTCCTCCAGCGCCTGGTCGAGCGCGGCCTCCAGCCCGTTGATGTCGGCGACCGAGGGCGTATAGGGGAAGCGGCCTTCGCCGAGCCACTTCTCCTTGATGTCGAGGATCGACAGATAGGAGTCGCGCGGCGCACCCGGGTTCGCGGAGATCCTCTCCCATGCGCGAGCACTGACGGAGACCAGGGAGAGCCCTGGTGCACCGCCGAGACATTTCTGCGGCCCCGTCACGACGTAGTCGAGGCCCCACTCGTCGACCAGGGTCGCCATGCCCAGGACGCCGGATACCGAGTCGATGTAGGTGAGGATGCCGCGATCGCGGCACATCGGTCCGATCGACGCGACATCCGTCACGGTGCCCGATGGGGTCTCCGAGGCGACGAGGCACAGCATCTCGATCTCGGGGTGCGCGTCGAGGTACTCCTCCACCATGTCCGGAGTGACCGCATCGTCGTAGCCGACCTCGATCTCATGGAGGTGGGCGCCGAATCCGGAGATCCAGTATCCCGTTCCCTTTCCGAAGACACCCTGGACGAGGTTCAGGACGTGCATGCCGGGTGTGATGAGCGCGCGCAGCCCGGCTTCGAGCGCCAGGATCGCCTCACCCTGCATGATGAGCACGTCTTTGGTCGTGCGCATGACCTCCGCGACCTTGGCCTCGCATCGGCGGAAGGTGGCCTGGAATTCGTCGTCGTAGTGGTACTGGATCGGTGTCGCAAGACCGGCAAGGGTCCTCGCCGTCACCTCGACGGGGCCCGCCGAGAGGGTGAACTCGAGCTTCTGCATCATGTGATGCCTTCCTGTTCGTGATGGTCAGCGGGCGCCGCGCGTGTAGGGGGCGCCCAACGCGGGAGGCACCACGGAGCTGCGGGCGAAGAGGATCAGGGTGATCATCACCACGACGAACGGCAGCATCTGGAAGACGTCGGCCGGGATGGACACCCCGATGAGCTGCAGCGGGTTCTTCACCGCCACCGCGATGCCGTAGAGGAGCGAGGTCAGCACGATCCAGCCGACCTTGCCGCGCGAGAGCATCGTGATGACGATCGCCAGGAAGCCCAGCCCATTGGTCATGAAGGGCGTGAACGTACCGGTCGTGAGGATCGACAGGTATGCGCCGCCGAGACCCACGAATGCGCCGTTGAGCAGGACGGCCTGCGAACGGGTGACCATCACACTTCCGCCCGCGGCATCCAGCGAGGACGGCTTCTGACCGGCGGAGCGCGTGGCGAGCCCCCAGTTCGTGCGGGAGAGCAGGAACGCGACCATGATGAGCAGGAGGATGCAGGCCCAGAAGATGCCGGACTGCCGGAAGATCGCCGGCCCGATCACGGGGATCTCCGAGAGCAGGGGAATCTTCCACGAGTTCGGCGGAATGCTCTGCGGGCTCTTGGAGAACGCCTGCAGATACAGGACGCTCGTCAGGCCCTCCCCGATCAGGGTCACGGCGAGGCCGACGACGATCTGATTGAGCCCCAGCCAGGTGTTCAGCACGAGCATCAGCAGGTTCGCCACCACGCCGCCGAGCAGGCCGCCGAGCATTCCCAGCCAGGCACTGTCCGTCCAGATGGCAGTCGCGTAGCCGGCCAGCGCGCCGATGAGCATCACGCCCTCGATGCCGAGGTTGAGCACACCGGACTGCTCGCCGATCGTCTCCCCCACGCTCGCGATCACCAGCGGCATCGTCTGCACGATGATCGACGCGATGAACACCGTCAGCACGCTCGCCGAGAGCAGGTCGCTCATCGGGTGCCTCCCTTCACGAGTCCGAGTCGCCGGAAGGGCTGGAGGGCGGTCGCCCTCAATCCCGCGGGCAGATAGCTCTGCCCCAGGCGACGCTTCTCCCCCACGTACTCGGTGATCGTCATGAACACGAGGATCAGACCGACGACGACGAGGAGGAAGTCCGAGTTGAGTCCGGTGTGCTGCGCCGCGAGGATCCCACCCGTGGCGAACACCGCGTAGAACGCGACGAGCGGGATGGACGCCAGCGGACTCAGCCGAGCGAGGAACACGAACGGCATCACCGCGTCGCCGTACGCGGGATTCCAGTTCGCGCGCTGGTACGTGTAGTGGCCCAGCACGTCGACCGAACCGGCGAGGGCGATGAGCGCACCCGACACGGAGAACAGGAGCAGGACCATCCCGGTGCTGCTGATGCCGACGTGCTGCGCCGCCTTGGGGCTGAAGCCGAAGACATCGAGCCGGACGCCGAAGGCGGTGCGGCTGAACAGGAACTGCGCCGCGATCGCGAGCAGGATCGCGATGATGACGCCGATGTGCACCCTGGTGTCGCCCAGGAACGGCAGGAGCGCGTTCCCGTCGATCACCGCGGTCTGGGGCGCCGGCACCTTCGGATCGCGGAACGGCCCCTTGATGAGCAGGTTCACCACCCCCTCGGCGATGAACGACATCACCAGCGAGGTGATGATCTCGTTGGTGCCGAATCGCGCCTTCAGGATGGCGGGCAGGAGCGACCAGGCCGCGCCGACGAGCACCGAGCCGATGAGCACGATCACCATCACCGCCCAGCCCGGGAGCACGGGAGTGAGGATCGGCGCGAATCCCGCGGCGACCACCGATCCGAGGAGGTACTGCCCGGCGTATCCGAGATTCCAGAGCTGGCCCCGGAAGGCGAAGGTGAGACCCACCGCGATGATCAGCAGCGGCGCCATCAGGACGAGGCTGTCCTGCCAGTTCGTTCCGGTGATGCCGTACTTCCAGACCCCCCAGAAGAAGTCGAACGGGTTCTTCCCCATGGCGGCGATGATGAGGCCCGCGACGACGAGGGCCAGCACGACCGGGAGCACGGCGCGGACGACGGCCGTGGTCGCGTGACGCCACCGAGAGGTCTTCGCGGCCATCAGTGGACTCCCTCGATCGCGCCCGTCATGAATTGCCCCACTCGCTCCGCCGTTCCCCGGCCATCGTTGGGCACGTCGCCGACGATCTCGCCGCTGGAGATGACCACGATGCGATGAGAGAGCTCGATGAGCTCATCCAGGTCCGTCGACATGAGGAGCACGCTGCCCCCCGCATCCGCGAAGTCGCGAAGGATGTCGCGCACCAGCCCCACGGTCTTCAGGTCGAGTCCGTACGTCGGCTTGTTCACCACGACGAGCTGGGCCCCGTCGCCGAGCTCGCGCGCCAGGAGCACCTTCTGGATGTTTCCGCCGGACAGCGTCCCCACCCGTGTGGCGGGCGACGGGGTCTTGATCCCGTACTCGCCGATGAGCCGCTCCGCCTCTGCGTTGACCGCGCGGCTGTCGAGCTGTCCGAGGCGCCAGAACGGGGCCTGACCGATGCGCTTGAGGACGAGGTTCAGGGCGACGGACATGCTGCCGACGGTGCCCTCGTGCAGACGATCGTCGGTGATGTACCGTACGCCCAGCTGCTGCCGGCGACGGACGCCGAGACGCGTGATATCGGCGCGGCCGAAGCGGATCGTGCCGGAGGACGCGCCCCGCTGACCGGCGATGACCTCGGCGAGGGCGCCCTGACCGTGACCGTCGATCCCGGCGACGCCCAGGATCTCTCCCTCGTGGACGGCGAGGCTCACACCGGCGACGTCGACGTCGTTCCCGCGGCCTTTCGTCGTGACGTCGACGAGCTCGAGCCGGGTGGGATGGGTGGCGAGATCGAGGTAGCCGACCTCGCGCCGGGCGGCCGTGGCGCCCGCGAGCTCCGCCGCCTCGTCTCCCGCAGCTCTCAGGTCCTCGCCGAACATCGCGGCGAGGATCCGGCTCTGCGCGGCGGACTCGTCGTACGAGGCGAGCTCCTCCGCATCGATGAACCCGGCGTTGCGCCCGCCGCGGAGCACGGTCACGCAATCGCCCATGCTGTAGGCCTCGCGGAGCTTGTGGGTGACGAAGACCACCGCCAGTCCCTGCGCCTTGATCTGGGCGACCGACATCGCCAGACTCTCGATCGCCTGGGGGGTCAGCATCGAAGTGGGCTCATCGAGCACCAGAAGGCGGCTCCCCTTCCACATCGCCTTCGCGATCTCGACCTGCTGCTGCTGGCCGAGGCCCAGATCGCCGGCGAGCGCCTTCGGGTCGATATCGGCTCCGAGGAGATCCGACAGCGTCTCCAGACGCTCCGCGGCGCGCTTCTCCGCGAGGAGGAAGCCGGTCTCGCCGAGCATCAGGTTCTCCAGCACGGTGAAGGAGGGGACCAGCGTCGAATGCTGGTGCACGACCCCGATGCCGAGATCCACCGCCGCCTTGGGCGAGTTGATCGCCGTGGCGACGCCATCGACCTCGATGCGACCGGAGTCGGGCTGCTGCATCCCCGCCAGGATGCTGATCAGCGTCGACTTGCCTGCCCCGTTCTCGCCGAGGAGGCAGTGCACCTGCCCGCTCACGATGTCGAGGGAGACGCGGTCGTTCGCCACGACTCCGGGGAACGCTTTGGTGATCTCCTTCAGTGAGATCACTCCGGGATCGATGGCGGGGCTCACAGGTGGGTCTCCTCGTGCTTCTGTCTGGCGCGGCGTGCGCCGGGTCGAACGGGACCCCTGTCGGGCCGGTGCCCGTCATCCGGGCGCCGGCCCGACAGGGTCGGACTGGCTGATCGGGCGTGCTACTTCTTCGCCGCGATGATCGCCTTCACCTCGCCGGAGTTCGCCGCGCCCTTGGGCTTGATCGTCCCCGCGTCGATGGACTCGGTCGCCTTCTTGACGGCCGACTTGATCGCGTCGGTCATGTTGTCGGTGTCCTGCAGGTAGAGACCGCTGTTGCCGACCGTGAGGTCGTAGTTCTTCGTGCCGAACGAGCCGTCCTCGACATCCTTGATCGCCTGGATGTAGGTGGGCGTGTAGTCCCAGACCACCGTCGTGAGCAGCGACTTCTGGTCCTTCAGGGCGGAGCTGACGTCACCGAGGTCGGCGATGTACTTGACGCCCGCGTGCTCGTTGATCGACTGGATGTATCCGAGCGTGGCACCGTCTCCCATGCCGAAGACGACGTCCGCGCCACCGGAGATCACGGTGTCCACTGCGGCCTTGCCGCCCGCGGAGTCGGCGTAGCCGTCGGCGCTGATCTGGCCGAAGAGCACCGTGATGCTCGGGTCGACCGAATAGACGCCCTCGGCGAAGCCGGCCGCCATGTCGAGCCAGTTCACGTCGTCCGCGGAGATGACGACCGCCACGGTCTTGACCTTCGTCGCCATCGCCGCCGCGATGCCCGCGAGGTAGCCGCCCTGCTCGGCCTTGACGAGCGCCTCGGCGATCTGGCCGGGAACGGGGTCGATGCCCGAGTCCTGGATGAGGATCGGAACCTTGGTCTGCGCCGCGACGGTCTTGGCGGCGACGCCGTAGCCGGAGGCGTGCGCGATCACGAACTGGGCGCCGTCGTCCTGGATCACCTGGTTCAGAACGGTCTCGGTGTTGTCCCATCCGGCGTCGGCGACCGACACGTACTTGAGCTTGAGCTTGTCAGCGGCGGCCTTGGAGTTGGCCAGGCCGATCTGGTTCCAGCCGAGATCGGTCTCGTTCTCGGGCCCGACCCATGCCATCTTGGTGACGGTGTGGCCACCCGATGCCGACGCCGACGAGCCGCCGGAGTCGCCGCGGGACGAGCACGCGGCGAGGGTGATCGCGAGCGCCGATGCTGCGAGGAGAGCCGTGGCGACCTTCGTGGAGCGCAGGAGCCGACTGCCTTGCTGTGAGTGGTTCATCTGGGGGGTTCCTCTTCCTGGTAGCGGTGACCGTTCGAACGCCGAGCGGGCTAGAGCGCGTTCTTATAATGTGCAACGGTGATGTGACCATATGAGAATTGTTCGCCGCGGTCAACGCTCTGAGCGACCGTTTACCAATCCGAAACAGGCGTTACACGCCCGCAACACACACGGCTGAGCATTGTCGGGACCGACAGACTGTCGGACGGACAGGTGGAGGAGCTGCATGCGATCGACCAGAGCACTGTTCCCGCTCGCGCTGCTCGCAGCCGCGGTGCTCGCCCTCGGCGGATGCGCGGCCGAGAACCAGGGGGATCCGACACCCACCGCGCCGACGGCGCTCGCGTCGAGGGACGCCGCTGCGCTCGCCATCCTCGCCCGCGTGGCACCGCGCACGTCCACGATCGACGCGAAGCTGGCCGACTGGACCGAGTGCTGGCTGCCGAGCGAACACCTCATCCCCGCGGACGAGGTGTCGGACGCAACCACCTGGAAGGTGATCTGCCGCATCCACTGGCACGAGGCCAACGGCACGAAGCGCTATCAGGACACCAACTGCATCGGCGATTTCGCGAAGAGCCCGATGCTCGATCACTGCTACCGCTGGGTCCACTACGACCTCGAGCCCGTGTACGCCGATCACCCGGGCGTGTTCGCCGGGTATCCCGACGACTGACGCCCGGCGGGCGCTCTGCGCGAGGAGTGTTTCCGCTCTGTAAAACCTCGATCCGGGGATTGCTTCCGATCCACGAATTCTCATAATCTGATCAGCAATGCGGATAATGTGAGAAAGGCGGCAGTCGAATGACCGATCCGAAGGTGTATCTGCTCGACGGCGGAACGCTCGTCATCGACGAGTCCGACGTGCATTGGCACATCAACCTGGGCAATCCGGTGCGCTTCCCCGTCTACTCCGTGCTCGTCGAACACCCGGATGGGCTGATCCTGTACGACACGGGGTACGACCTCGAGCACGTCCAGGCGGTCCTGCCCTTCGAACTCCCCGAGCAGACTCCCGAGCAGACGATCCCGGGGCAGCTCGCGAAGATCGGCTACACGCCGGGGGACATCGACATCGTCGTCAACTCCCATTTCCACTTCGACCACGTCGGAGGGAACAAGTTCCTCACGAACGCGACGCACCTGGTCCACAAGATGGAGCTGCGTCAGGTGCGCTACCCGGAGCCGTTCGAGCGCCTGGGCTACTCCGATCTCTCGTTCGATCTCCCGGGCGTCCGGTACAAGCCGATCTCGGGCGACTACGAGATCGCGCCGGGGGTGACCCTCATCGAGACGCCCGGGCACACCGCCGGCCACTATTCGCTTCTCGTGGAGTTCGAGAACGAGCGGAACATGCTGTTCTGCGGTGACGCCGCGTACACCCGCACCACGCTCGAGAAGGAGTGGATCGCGGGGTTCCACCTCGACCCCGTCAAGTCGGTGGAAGCGATCCGCCGGCTCAACTACCTCGGGCGGGTCAAGGACGCGGACATCTACCCCTCCCACGAGCTCGAGCCGTTCCTGACCTGGAAGCTCGCGCCCGAGTACTACGGCGGAAACTGATCCACCCCCTGAGCCCGACAGAGAACGAAGGACATGCAATGACTGAACGAGTCGCGATCGTGACCGGCGCCGCGCAAGGCATCGGCGCGGCCATCGCCAAGGAACTCGCCGCCGACGGCGTCAAGGTCGTCGTCACCGACGTCAACCTCGAGGGCGCGACCGCGGTCGCCGCAGAGATCGGCGGCGTCGTGAAGCTGCTCGACGTCTCCGACCCCGCGCAGGCCGACGCGGTCGTCGCGGAGGTCGTGACGGAGCTCGGCCGGCTCGACATCCTCGTCAACAACGCCGGGCTGGTCCCGTACACCCCCTTCGACGACCTGACCATCGAGCAGTGGCGCCGCACCTTCGCCGTCAACGGCGAAGGCCTGTTCAACATGACCAAGGCCGCCGTCGAAGCGATGAAGCCCACCGGCTACGGCCGCATCGTGAACATCGCGTCGAACACCTTCGTGGCCGGCACCCCGAACTGCGCCGACTACGTCGCCACCAAGGGTGCGGTCGTCGGCTTCACGCGGGCGGTCGCCGGCGAGATCGGCAGGTACGGCATCAACATCAACGCGGTGGCACCCGGCATCATCGCGAGCGAAGGCGTGTTCACCACCGGACACGGCGACGGCTTCGACTACGTCGTGCCCATGCAGGCGTTCGACCGCCGCGGCGTGCCCGCGGACGTCGCCCCCGCGGTCGCGTTCCTGGCATCCGAGAAGGCCGCGTGGATCACCGGGCAGCTGCTCGTGGTCGACGGCGGGCACACCCGCAACTGAGCGACCGCTCGTGACCACTCCCGGCGTCGACGTCCTCATCATCGGCGCGGGATCCGCCGGCTGCGTCCTCGCGAACCGCCTGAGCGCGGATCCGTCGCGGCGCGTGCTGCTCCTCGAGGCGGGGACGCGTGTGACGGATCCCGACATGCGCCGCCCCGAGCTGTGGCCGTTCATCCAGCATCGCAGCTACGACTGGGACTACCGGACGACGCCCCAGCCCGGCCTCGGCGGTCGCAGCCTCGAGTGGGCGCGCGGCCGAGGTCTCGGCGGCTCGAGCCTGCTGCACGCCAACGCGCACATGCGCGGGTGCCGAGCGGATTTCGACCGCTGGGTCGCCGCGACGGGGAACGAGAGGTGGAGCTGGGACGCGCTGCTCCCCTTCTTCATCGGCATGGAGTCGTTCTCCGGCGGCGCGGATGCCGTGCACGGAGCCGACGGCCCTCTCCCGGTCCTGCTGCCCGGCCCGGATCTGGTGAGCCCGCTCACCCAGGACTACATCGCCGGCTGGGAGTCTCTGGGCGTCCCCCGCATCCCGGACCACAGCGGCGGCGAGATGCTCGGCACCACCCCGAACTCGCTCACCATCCGAGGCGGGGAACGCGTCACCGTCGCCGACGCCTACCTCGACCCCGCGGTCGACCGCTCGAACCTCTCGGTGCTCACGGGTGTGCTGGTGCATCGCCTCGCGATCCGGGACGGCCGCGTGACCGGCGCCGTGGTGTCCGTCGACGGTCAGACGATGACCATCGCGGCCGACACCGTGATCCTCGCAGCCGGCTCAATCGCTGACCCGCTGCTGCTCATGCGCTCGGGCGTGGGCGACCCCGACGTGCTGGCAGCGGCCGGGGTCGCCACCACGACGGAGTCTCGCGGCGTCGGCAAGAATCTGCACGACCACCTGCTCGGCGCCGGGAACCTCTACCGCTCGGCGCGACCCGTGCCACCCACGCGGCTCAACCTCTCCGAGTCCATGTCCTACCAGTCCGCCTCGGATCTCACCGCCCGGTCCGGCCCGGCCGACATCGTCGTGGGCTGTGTCGTCGCCCCCAGTCATTCCGAGTCCTTCACCGTCGACGTGCAGCCGGGCGGTGCGTACAGCCTGCTGTTCGGCGTCACCAACCCGACGAGCCGCGGCGAGCTGCGCATCTCGGGAGCGACGATCGATGACAAGCCGATCATCGACCCGAACTACCTCGACACCGCGCACGATCGGGAGCTGTTCCGGGTGGCCCTCGAGCGCGCCCGCATGGTCGGGCAGAGCGACGCGCTCGCGGACTGGCGTGGCGAGGAGGTCCTGCCCGGGCCCGGCGTCTCGGCCGGTGCCGATCTGGACGCCTTCATCGCCGCCGCGGCCATCACCCACCACCATCCGGTCGGCACGCTGAGCATGGGCGCCGGGGACGCGGCACCCGTCACGCCCGACCTCGCCTTCCGCGGCATCGCCGGCCTCCACGTCGCCGATGCATCGGTCATCCCGTCCATCACCGCCGGCCCGGTGCACGCCGCGGTGCTCGCGATCGCCGAGTCCTTCGCCCACGCATTCCTGTCGAGAGGAGACTGAGATGATCGAGGACGACCTGATCGTCCGAGCCGTGGAAGCGCGGGATGCCGACCTGCAGGCCGTCTCCGCCTTCCTCCTCGCCCATCCCGAACTCGCCCACGAGGAGATCGAGAGCTCCCGCTTCCTCGTCGAGGTCCTGGAGCACGCGGGCTTCACGGTCGAGACCGGCGTGGCGGGTCTGCCGACGGCGTTCCGCGCGGAGCTCGACACCGGCTCCCCCGGCGGAACAGTGGGGCTCGCCGCCGTCTACGATGCGGCACCCGCGCACCGCACGCACGACGGAGCGACGATCGCCACGCACTCCTGCGGCCACTCCGCGCAGGCGGCCGGCGTCGTCACCGCAGCCCTGGCGCTCGCCGATCTTCGCGCCGAGCTGACGGGCACCGTCGTCGTCGTAGGATGCCCCGCGGACGAGATCCACGCGCCCGAGACCCAGCGACGCGGCAGCGGCAAGGCGACCACCGCCGCCGGCGGTGCGTGGGCGGGCGTGGATGCCGCGCTCTACCCCCATCCGGAGTTCCTGGACGCCGTCTGGACCGAGACGCTCTGGATGCGACGGGAGACGGCGATCGTGGAAGGTGCGCGGACACTCCGCGACGACGTCGAGTGCGCCCCGCTGTCCGCCCTCGCACGGCTCACCGCGACCCTCGGCGGGCTCCCCCGCGCGAGCGTGATGCTCGAGACCCTCGTCGTCGACGGGGACGTCGAGGAAGGGTCCGGGCTCTCCCTCCGCGCGCAGTTCCTCACGTTCGCGCGGACCCACGACGAACTCGACGACCTCCTCGCGCCCGTGCGACACGCCCTCCCGGAGGCCGTGTGGGAGCGCGGCAACGAGATCGACGCCATCCGGCCGGATGAGCGCGTCGCAGAGGTCGTTCGCGAAGCGTTCGTCGCCGCCGGCCGTCCGATCCTCAGCGACACGCCGCCCCTCCCCTTCGCGACGGACTTCGGAGCGGTCACCCGTGCGGTTCCGGCGGCGCTCGTGGGCGTCGGCCGCCCCGAGGGGTGGTCCTTCCATCGCGACGGGGGCGAAGATCAGTTCGCCGGGCCGGAGGGCGTGCAGATCGCCCGCGACATCGCGACGGTCCTCGCGCTCGCGGGCAGCCGGCTCATGGCCTGACTCCCACGCACGGCAGGACCGGCCGCGCCCCTGCCGTGCGGGTTCAGGCGCCGAGGAAGAGCCGCTGCGCGGTGCCGTTCATGACTGCCTCGAGATCGTCGGGCTCGAGCCCGGCGAGCTGCACCTTGAGCTGCTCGACCTTGGGCTCGTGCCACGGACCGTCCGACCCGTACATGACGCGATCCGACCCGACCTTCTGCACGGCCTCCCTGATCTTCAGGCTCATCGGCATACCGCTCGTCTCGAGCCAGACGTTGGGGTGGCGCCCCGCGATGGCGATCGAGGCGTCGATGTAGACGACGTTGCCGTGGCCCATGTGCCCGAGGATGATCTTCGCCTCGGGGAACTGAACGACCAGCTCCTCGATGCTCCAGGGCAGCGAGAAGATCGGATGCCCGCAGTGGATGAGAGCCGGGAGTCCGCGTTCGATGAGCAGCTCGATCACCGGCCACACCATCGGATCGTTGGGATGGAATCCATCCATGAGCGGGTGCAGCTTCACGCCCCGGAACTTCGGGTCGTCCAGGAAGTCGCGCAGCTCGGGCACCGGGTTCCCCAGCTTCGGGTTCGCCCAGTACAACCCGTGCGCGCCGGGAAGGTCGGCGATCGTGCGCTGGACCATCGCGTTGTCCTGGTGGAACACCATCGCCGTGTCGATGTCGTTCGCCGCCAGGTAAGGGGCGAGCCCCGCCTGGTCGAGGTTGACCCCGAACATCGGGAAGTCGCCGACGTGGAAGTGGGCGTCCGTGATGGCCATCAGCGGCTCCACACCGCCACGAAGCGAGCCTGCTCGATCACGGCGTCGCCATACCGCTCGAGGAACTCCTCGCGGCTCGGCTCGCCCTCGACCGGGCGACTGAGGGCGTAGATCCAGAAGTAGTAGTGGTGCAGACCGTGACCCACCGGCGGCTCGGGGCCGTAGTAGATCGGGAAGCCCGCGCCGTTCGGCGCGACCCGCACGCCCTCTGCGTCGGTGTCGAGCGAGCTCGCATCCGGCGATACGCCGTAGACGACCCAGTGGGTGAAGCCGTGCGGCAACGGCGCATCCGGGTCGTGGCAGATGATCGCGTACTCCACGGTGCCCTCGGGGGCGCCGGAGAACTCGAGGCGCGGCACCGAGTTGCCCCCGTCCGCGGTGAACTCGTAGGGGAACCTCTCCAGAGCGGTGATGTCGGGGCTCGAGATCGCGAGCTTGTCGAGGAACAGGGCCATCCACTCTCTCCTTTCGTCAGTGATGCAGTACGGGATTCCGGTCGGGGAGCAGCCGCTCGAGCTCATCGGCGACCAGGTCGGGGTGCTCCTCGGGGATGTAATGGTCGGCGTCCTCGGCGACGACCCAGCGATCGTCGGGCCGGTCGGCGACCGCCTGCTCCCAGGCCGCGACGCTGACGATGCGGCTGTCGCGGCCGCGGATGCTCGCCATCGGGGCCGTGACGTCCCGGAACTCCGCGTCCCACGGGGTGCGGAAGCCGTGGATGAGCTGCCGCATCGCCCCTGGATCGGCGAGCGGCCACCAGCTGCCGTCGGGTCGCTGCGCATACCCCCACCGTGCGCGCCGCCGGACCGCCGCGGGAAGGATGCGCGGATACCGGTCGCGCAGGTACTGCTCGATCGCGGCGGTGCCGGCGAAGCCGCGATACCCTCCGTCGACGCGCTCGGCCAGCTCGTCCAGCACGGTGGCTTCGACGTACGGGGTGTAATCGACCGAGAGCACTCCGGCCACCCGTTCGGGATGCAGGGCGCCCGCGAGCCACGCGTTGCGCCCGCCCAGAGAGTGTCCACCCACCACGGCGCGCTCGATCCCGAGCGCGTCGAGCACCGTGACGACGTCGCCGGCGAAGTCCGGACCGGTGTACCCCGTGGCCGGTTTGTCGCTGCGACCGTGGCCGCGTTGATCGAGCGCGATCACCGTGGCGGACGAAGCGAGCCGGTCGGCGATCGGCTCCCACACGGCGTGGTTGGCCGACGTGCCGTGCAGCAGCACGACGGCCGGGCCCTCGCCGCGCACCCGGAACGCCACGTCGACCGCGGCGCCCCGGGTCCGGATGAGACCGTCCGCGATCGGCTCCAGGCCGACCGTGCCGGTCATCAGACGTTCGGGATCGAGGAGAGCGTCTTGCGAGCCGCGATGAGTCCGGTCACGATCTCCTTGCGCTTCTCGGCGATCGCCTCGGGGCCGTCGTACTCGTACATGCCGCCGCCGGTCTTGAAGCCGAGCGTTCCCGCCTCGATCTTCTCCTCGATCATGGCCGGCGTTCCCTTGCCGTCGGCCAGGTCGGCGTTGAGGTAGCTGGAGACCGCCTTGTAGATGTCGAGACCGGCCATGTCGAGCAGCCGGGTCGGGCCGATGACGGAGAGCTTGTAGCCGATCCCCCACTTGACGCAGGCGTCGAGGCCCTCGGGCGTCACGATGCCCTTCTCCAGGAGGTCCAGGCACTCCCGCAGGATCGCGTAGAGCACGCGGTTCTCGACGAATCCCGGCGTCTCCTTCTCGACGACGGGGACGTAGTCGAACGCCTTGACGATGTCGACGAGCTTGTCGACCAGGGCGGGGTCGGTCGCGTCGCCGGGGATGACCTCGATCATCGGGATCAGGTGCGGCGGGTTGGACCAGTGCATCCCGATCAGACGACCCGGCACGCGCATGCCTTCGGCCATCGTCGTGATAGGGATCCCCGAGGTGTTCGACGCGATGATGACGTCGTCCCCGACGAGGCCGCCCTCGAGCTCGCTCAGGAGCGACTTCTTCAGTTCGAGTCGCTCCGGGATCGCTTCGATGACGAGCTCGGCGCCGGCCACGGCTGCGGCGAGGTCCGTGCCGAAGTCGACGGAGCCGCCGTCGGCCTTCGGGGTGCCGACCGTCTCGAGCACGCCGCTGACCATCCCGTACGAGGACCTCGCGGCCTCGATGGCCTGATCGGAGATGTCGTAGACGCGCACGACGACACCGGCGCGAGCGAGCGTGGCGGCGATGCCGGGACCCATGGTGCCGGAGCCGATGACGGCGGCGATCGAGGGAAGGCTCATCAGGATTCCTTTTCTTCGGGGGTGGGGGTCAGACGGCGGACGGGAGGCTGATCTGCGAGATCCCGATGCCCTGCAGCGCCTCGACGCGGTCGAGGCGACGGTTGAAGAAGGTCCAGAAGTTGTGCTGGGCCTTGGGCGGGTAGATGCGGTCGAACTTCTCCTTCGCCTCCTCGGGATCGGGGAGGATCGGCGTGAACCCGGAGGACTTCAGATCCACCTGGAAGCGAGCGGCCTTCTCGAGGAAGATCCCGGTCAGCGTGACCTCGGCGACCGTCGACCCGACGAAGGCGATGCCGTGGTTCGCGAGGAACAGCGCCTGCGCGTTGCCGAGCGTCTTCGCCGCGTCGACCCCGAGCGGCACGGTCGTGATGATGTGGCAGGTGTCGGCGAAGCGCGGCACGCCCTCGTAGGCGAACCAGATGCCATGGTTGTTGTACGGCAGCAGCTCCTCGGTGGACGAGGCCAGCACGGTGGCGAAATGCGAGTGCGAGTGGCCCACGAAGTTCACGTCGGGCCGGGCCCGCAGGATCTCCGCGTGCAGCGGCCACTCGATGTGGCGCAGCCCCGTCCCCTCGAGGACGTTGCCGTCGAAGTCGATCAGGATGAAGTCGTCGTCGACCACCTCGGACAGCGCGAGGTTGCCGCGCTTGAGCCACAGGCCGCGGCCGAACGGGTCGCGGTAGGACAGGTGCCCCATCGACATGTCGCCGTGGCCCTCGAGCTCGAGGATCCGGTGGGCTCGCGCCAGGTCGGCGAGCGTGCTCGCGATCGACCCGTCTTCGAGGTACTGGGTGTGGTGGTAGGTCACGATCTCTCCCGGGGTAGTAGGTATCGCTCAGCCCGCGTCACGCGCGAGCACGTCGGCGACGGTGATTCCGCCCACGCGGGCGTTGGGACGTCCTCCGGTCGCGACGGCGGCGATCACGACGAGCTCATCCGGGCGGGGGGCGTCCGGCAGCGCAATCGTAATCGCGTCGTAGTGCGATCGGACGTAGACCTCGTCCTTGTAGGCGAGAGGGATGTCGATGAGGGTTCCGGCGACCGCGACCTTCGACGCGGACGAGATCCATGCCTTGCCGCCCCCCACCGCATCGCGGAACGCGTCGCCGAACACGGTCGTGACGCACGCGACGAGATGTTCCTGTTCGCCGTCGATCCCGGCGAGGCCGCCCTTGCCGTACGACTCCACGGGGCGGCCGCCGAGGAGGGCGACGGCCCGACGTCCGAGTTCCGTGCCGAGGCTCGCGCTGGGTGCGGTCAGCGGCGAGAGGTCCTCGACCCACTGCCCCGCGAACGGGTTCGCGATCACGGCGGCGACGGCCGCCTTGACGAGCGGCTGCGCGGGGGCAGGGCCGACCTCGTGGAACGTCTCCTGGACGAAGGAGTGGATCGCGCGAACGCGGTAATACGGATCGATGCTCATACGGCCACCTCGTGACGCTTCGGGTCGGTCGGATCGTAGAGGGCCGTCTCGAGGATGTCCCCCTGGAACTGGGATCCTTCGGCCATCTGGCGAGTGTCCGCGTAGTACTGCGAACGGTCTTGCGCGCGGTCGGTGTAGGGACGCTCGAGCCGCTCCCAGTCGATCAGCGCCTGGGCGAGGTCGGCATCGCTGGCAGCGGTCGCCGCCTCCGCGAGGGTCCACGCGTTCTGCATGGCGGTGCCGGCGCCCTGCGCGAGCGCGGGGCACATCGCGTGCGCGGCATCGCCGATGATCGCGACCCGGCCTTCGGTCCAGTGGTCGACGCGCGTGGTCTGGTAGCCGTAGTAGCGACCCGGGAGCTCTGCCGCCTCCTCGAGGATCGGCGCGAGGTGGGGGAAGCTCGCGGTCCACAGGTCAAGGTCGATCGGCACGCGCGAGCCCTGTGCGTCGTCGACCGGCGCCATGAGGGCGATGTACACCTCGTCCTCGTTGCAGGGAACGTAGAGGACGCGGAGCACGCGCGGCTCGAGATTCCAGAAGTCGATGTAGTTGTCCCACTCGGTGTCGGGCTCGAGGCGCTGGAGGTCGGCCTTGCGCCGGGGCACGAGGAAGCGCGTGATCCCGTCCCGCGACCGCTCGCGCTTCAGCGGGATGTCCAGCGAGTCGCGGACGGCGGAGTTGACGCCGTCCGCACCGACGACCAGGTCGGCCTCGATCGTGTCGCCGTCCGCGAGCGTGACCACGCCCTCAGGAGTGGCTCCGGCGATCTCGGAGCCCGAGATCACCTCGACGCCGGCCTCGCGCGCGGCCGTGAGCAGGGTGCGGAAGAGGTGGGGGCGGGTGACCGAGATCCACCGCACGCCCTCCATCTCCTCCTGCGACTTGATGGAGTTGTTCATCCGGGTCTCGTACGCGGGTGAACGCATCGCGCGGGACTCGAGGTCGTGCGTGGCGCCGAGCTTGTCGAGCACGCGCAGGCTGTTGCCCCAGAGCACGATGCCCGCGCCCTCGGTCCTCAGCTCGGGCGAGCGTTCGTGCACGCGCACCTTCCATCCCCGCTTGGCGAGTGCGGTGGCGGCCGTGAGCCCCGCGAATCCGGCTCCGGAGACCTCAGCGCGTCGTCCTGTCGTCATTCTGCGAGTGTTCCCCTCAAGATGTTTTCTTACTATTTGATACCGAATTCTCGTATGTGAAGAGTCTCCTGATTCTGGATGTCGATTGCAAGATCTGGTCGGCGATTGGGTGGACGTTTTACACGTCCGTAACAGGAGTCGCCGCAGTCGTCCCGTCCGCGCGCTCGGCGCGCACTCGAGCCCCTCACCCGCGAGCCCGATCGCCCTCACCCCCGCGAGCCCGATCGCCCTCACCCCCGCGACGGCGGGACGGGACGGGACGGGGCGGCGGCGGCGCCGCGGTGTCCACGTCCCCAAACTCGGACCTCCCCCACGACACGCCGGACACCGGATCGCCCACGACGGCGCGTCGGCGAGCTGCTCCGTGTTTTCGGACAGGACAGGCCCCCGTCCTCCGGCCCCGGGCCACGGATACCCGACCGAGCCACCCGGCCGCGAGACGAAGTCTGGCGGACGAGACCGCGGGTGGCACCCAGGTTCTCGTCCACCGGGAGTCGTCGCGCGGGGGCGGAGCCGCGCTCCCACCGACGTCTGACTCGCCCTACTCTGGGAGTCGAACCCTCCCGGCACCACGCGAGCGCCGGCACCACGCGCGGAACGGACCCCACCGATGACCGACAAGCCGACTGTTCTGTTCGTGTGCGTCCACAACGCCGGTCGGTCCCAGATGGCGGCCGGGTATCTGTCCGCCCTCGCGGGCGACCGCGTCCACGTGCTGTCCGCGGGATCGGAGCCTGCGGACCGGCTGAATCCCGTCGCCGTGCGGGTGATGGCCGAGGAGGGCATCGACATCGTCGCCGAGACGCCGATGCTTCTGACCGTCGACGCGGTCCGTGAGTCGGACGTCGTCATCACGATGGGCTGCGGCGACGCCTGTCCGATCTTCCCCGGGAAGCGCTACGAGGACTGGCAGCTCGATGACCCGGCGGGTCAGCCCGTCGACGTCGTGCGCCGTATCCGCGACGACATCCGCGCTCGCGTCGAGCAGCTCGTCATCGAGCTCAGCGCCTGATCGCGACGGGGCCCCCCATGAAGACCACGCGCTACGCGAACAACTATCGCTTCCCTCCCGCGTTCATCCAGCGTTGGACGCGCATCTGCGTGTGGACGCTGATCGCCGGGGTGGTGGTCGCGGCCGGGGCCGGCGCGGGGGGCATCGCCCTCAGCGACGCCGCCGATCGGAACGGCGACGACTCCCTGTCGTTCCTCGCGTTCCTCGTCCTCCTGGTCGCGGCCCTGGGCGGCGTCGCGGTCCTCTTCGCGTTCGTGACGTCGGCGTTCCTCGGCGGCGAGGCGATCGCGCGCGGTGCGGGCTGGATCGGCATCGGGCTCATCGCAGGGCTCCTCTGCGTCGCCGTCGGAGCGGCCGTGTCCCCCGTGGTCTTCGGCATCGGGATCGGCCTGAGCGTGCTGGCGACGATCGGCTTCTTCATCGTCGGCATCCGCAACAGGGTGCCGATCTGGTTCGGGCGCGACCGGTAGCCCCGTTGCATCCGGCGGCCGAGAGTGATGCCATGGTGCTTTCGGACAGGAAGGGGATGCCATGGGCAGTCTCGACAGCGATCCGATCGTCGCCGATCCGGCACGCCGATACATCGAAGCCGTCGGTGCGCACGACGTCGAGACGATCGACGCGCTTCTCTCGGACGACGCGATCGCGACGTTCGCCGGACAGGCCCTCAGCCGGAGCGAGTGGATCGGCGGTCTGCGGCGGCTGTTCCCCGCGCTCCTGCGCAACGACATCGTCGAGGTCTTCACGGCGGCGACGCGAGCGTGCATCGTCTACGACTTCGTCACCGACACCGACGCCGGAACGGTCAGGTGCGTGGAGCTGCTGACGGTGAAGGACGGTCGGATCACCGAGATCGAGCTCGTCTTCGATCGAGTGGCGTTCGCTCCGGTCAACGCAGAGCTCGAACGGCGCGCGTCGACAGTGAGCTGACGATCACGGGGCCTCGCGTCGGTCCATCCACTCGCAACGGGCGTCGAGTGCGCGAACGCAGACGGTCGGGGGGACCTTCGCCTCTCCCGTGCCACGCACCGGGCCGCGACGCTGAAGGGCATGGCTGACGAACCGCGACCGTCCGAATCCGAAGGGGCGGGAGCAGAGGGACGTCAGATCTGGCATTCGATGAGCGTCGAAGCCGTGCTCCGCGTGCTGGGCGCGTCGCCGTTGGGGCTGACGTCGGCGGAGGTGATCAGCCGGCAGCAGCGGTTCGGCGCCAATTCGCTTCCCCTCGCACCGCCCACCCGCTGGTGGGTCGTGCTGTTGCGGCAGTTCGTGAGCCCGCTGATCGGCATCATGGTCGTCGCCAACCTGATCACGATCGTCCAGCAGCACTGGGTGGATGCCGGTGCGATCGGCGTCGTGCTGGTACTGACCGTGACCCTGGGGTACTGGCAGGAGCGCAAAGCGGAACGGGAGGTCCACGCACTCCGATCGCTCTCTTCCTCCGTCGCCCACGTGCGCCGGGACGGGACGATCCGCGCCATCCCGGCCACCGAGGTGGTGCCGGGAGACATCGTTGCCGTGGTCGGAGGCGAAAGGGTTCCCGCCGATCTGCGGATCGTGGAGGCGAACCGCCTCCGGGTGGACGAGTCGATGCTGACCGGCGAGTCCCTTCCGGTGACCAAGACCGCCACGCGCGCGCACCAGGGCGCGCCGGTCGCGGAACGCCACGATATGGCTTACAGCGGTGCTCTGGTCACCAGCGGCCGGGGCCTCGGGGTTGTCGTGGCCACCGGCCAGGACACCCAACTGGGCGCGATCGAGAAGCTGATGACGACACCACCGCCGCCCACCCCACTGCAGGTGATGACGCGGACGCTGGAATGGCGGATCGGAGGTGCCATCCTGGTGTCCGTCCTGTTCCTCTTCGTTGCCGGACTGGTCGGCGGCTTCAGCGTCAGTGACATGTTCCAGACCGCGGTCGCCCTCACGGTGGCGGCCATCCCGGAATCGATGCCCGTCATCCTCACCATCGCGCTCAGCGTGGGGATCTCGCGGATGGCCCGCCGCAATGCGATCGTGCGCAGACTCCCCGCGGTGGAGACCCTCGGGTCGACCACCGTGATCGCCTCGGACAAGACCGGGACCCTCACGCAGAACCGATTGACCGTCGAGCAGGTCTGGACCCGCGGAGGATACTGGGAGCCGGGGATGCCCGCAGGCCCGGAGACCGTGTCCGTTCTCCGGGCCGGAGCCCTCACCAACGACGCCTCGCGCACGGAGGGAGGCGAGCTCCACGGCGACCCCGTCGATGTAGCGATGAGCAGGGTCGCCCTGGACGCATCCGCCGTCCAGGCGGCCGAGACCGCCACACCCCCCGAGCGCCACACTCCCTATGAGCCGGCTCTGGGCTACTCCCAGTCCGTCCGTCGGCGCCCCGATGGTGAACGCGTCCTCTACGTCAAGGGCGCACCGGAGACCCTGCTCGCAGCGAGCACCACTCTGCAGACACCGCACGGAGCCCGGCCGCTCAGAACAGGCGTCGTGAGCGAGGCCAATGGCGTCCTCGCCCGGAGCGGGCTGCGCGTGGTGGCGACCGCCTCCCGCGCCCTGGAGCCGGACGAGCTCGCCAGCGACCCGCTGCCGCCGCCACAGGGACTGGAGTTCCTCGGGCTCGAGGGGATGACGGATCCCCCGCGCGAGGGCGCCGCGGACGCCGTCGCCGCATGCGAGGGCGCCGGTATCGCCGTGAAGATGGTCACCGGCGACCAGCCGGCCACAGCGGAAGCCATCGCCGCCCGCCTCGGCCTGTCCTCCCAAGGACCGCCGCTGACCGGAACCGAGATCGCCGCGCTCGACGACAACATGCTCGCCGCGCGGCTCGAAGAGACCAGCGTCGCCGCACGCATGGTCCCGCAGGACAAACTGCGCATCGTCCGGGCGCTGCAGAGTCGCGGCGAGATCGTCGCGGTCACCGGTGACGGCGTGAACGACGCCCCGGCGCTCAGAGCGGCACAGATCGGCGTGGCGATGGGGCGCTCCGGCACCGACGTCGCTCGCGAAGCGGCGGGCCTGGTGCTCATCGACGATGACTTCGCCACCATCGTCCACGCGGTCGCGCAGGGGCGGGTCACGTTCGCCGCAATCAGGAACGCGACCTTCTTCCTGCTCTCCACGGCCGTGGCCGCGGTCCTGGCGCTCTCCATCAACGTCCTCCTCGATCAGCCGCTCTTGTTCCTGCCGGTGCAGATCCTGTTCCTCAACGTCGTCACCAGCAGCATCCAGGACATCGCCCTCGCGTTCGAACCGCCTCGCGGAGACGAGCTCTCACGACCGCCCCGCTCATCCCAGGAAGGCATCCTCTCGCGACGCCTCTGGTACCGCACCTTCATCACCGGCACGTGGATGGGGCTGATCGTGCTGCTCGTCTTCGGCTGGGCCCTCCACGTCGGCGACAACGTCGAGCACGCCAGGACGCTCGCGCTCGTGCTGTTCGTGATCTTCAACGTGTTCCAGGTGGGAAACGCGCGCGCCGAGACGGTGTCGCTTCTGCGTGTGAATCCGTTCAGCAACCCGCTGCTGTTCGCGACCGCGTTCGGCTCCGTCCTGGTCGTCGCCGCGTTGCTCGCCTGGCCCGCGGCGACGCTCCTTCTCGGGCTGGCCCCGCTCACGCTCGCCGAATGGGGCATGATGAGCGCCCTCGCCCTCAGCATCCTCGCCATCGTCGAGGTCGACAAGCTCATCTGGGCGGGCCTCGATCGTCGGAACACGCACGCTCGAGAACACCGCGAGCGCTAGTCCAGGTGCGCCTCGAACGCCTGGAGATGACTCTGCGAACCGGCGAGCAGCCGCTGCAGGACCGTCGTCGTGACGGCATCCGTGGTCGTCTTCAGATCCGCGCTCAGGTCGGCGATGTCCTTCTGCTCGATGGCGACCCCGGCCTTGTAGGCCTCGGTCACGCTCGCGCTCCCCTGCCGCACGAGCTGGTCGTACAGGCGCTGGATGTCCGGATCCGAGAACACGCCGGCGGTCGACGACCGCGGGTCCGCGATGCCCTTCGACGTCAGCACGGGCACCAGCAGCTGCTGGTGCGTCACCTCGCTCGCCATGATGTTGTCGAAGATCCTCTCGCCCCATATCTGCGCGAACCGCTGATACACATCGTGCGCGAGCTTCTCCTCCTCGATCAGATACTGCAGCCGTGCCGCCTCGTCCATCGGCGCAGGAGCAGCAGACACGGGCGCGGATGCGGAGGGGCTCGCGCCCGGAGATGCCCCAGCGCCACCCTGCCCACCACCGCTGCACCCCGTCACCATCGTGATCAGGACGATGCCGAGCATCGCGGCGAATGTCGTGGTCGCTGTCCGCATGGGAGCCTCCCGAGGTGATCGTGCTGCTCGGAGGCTACGTCGGGCGATCCTTCAGCGGGCGGGCCGAACGTCCCGCCGAGAATCGGGGCGCGACTCCACCGTCACGCGTGCGGGGCGGGTACGCGTGGGCGCGCGGCGGACCCGGCCGCCCAGGTGCGGTAGCCGCCATCGAGGTTGACGACGTCGCGATCGTGGTGGGAGAGGATGCGCGCGGCCGTGTGGCCGCGCTGACCCACCTGGCAGTGCACGACGACCGGCCCGTCCGGCAGCTCGGCGAGTCGGTCCCGCAGATCGTCGACCGGGATGTTGACGGCCCCTGGGATGCTGCCCGAGGCGTACTCGCTCGGCGTTCGCACATCCACCAGGATCGCCCCCGCGTCGCGGACGGCGTCGAGCTCGTGCCACTGGATCGTCCGCGTGTCGCCGGTGCGCAGATTGTCGGCGACGTAGCCCAGCTGGTTGATCGGGTCCTTCGCCGATCCGAACTGCGGAGCATAGGCCAGCTCGAGGCGGGAGAGACCAGAGGCAGTGATCCCCCCGGCCATCGCGACCGCGATCACATCGATCCGCTTGTCGACCCCCTCACCGCCGACGATCTGGGCACCGAGGATGGCGTCGGTCTCCGGATTCACGAGCAGCTTCATCGACATGGTCTGGGCGCCCGGATAGTAGGTCGCGTGGGAGGCGGGGTGGGTGTGGATCACGCGGTGCGCGCGCCCCGCGGCGACCAGCTGCCGTTCGCTCCACCCCACTTTCGCGGCGACCGTGTCGAAGACCTGCACGATGGCTGTGCCGAGGGCGGCCGTGTTGCGTTCGTCGCGGCCGGCGATCACGTCGGCGACCGACCGGCCGTGCCGGTTGGCGAGCCCGGCCATGGTGACCAGGGCCTCCGATCCGGACAGCGCGTCGACCTTCTCGACGCCGTCGCCGACCGCATAGATGTGAGGCTGCGACGTGCGGTTGGCGGCGTCGACCGCGATGCCGCCGGTGGGCCCGATCCGGAGACCGGCGGATCGGGCGAGGTCGATGCTGGGCACGACCCCGGAGGCGTCGACGATGAAGTCGGGCCGCCGCACCGCACCGTCGCTGAGCTGCACGGCGGCCGCGGTGACCTCGTCGATGGTCACGGAGGTGCGCACGTCGACTCCGTGACTGCGCAGCTGCGCCTCCAGCGGCGCCACCATCTCCGGGTCGAGCGGGGTCAGGATCTGCGCCGACCGCTGGATGAGGGTGACGTGGATGCCGCGACGCACCAGGTTCTCGACGGCCTCGAGGCCGATGAACCCGCCGCCGACCACCAGAGCCGTGGGGTGATCCACGGCGGCGTCCACGAGCACGCCGATCGCGTCCACGTCTTCGACGGTGCGCAGGGTGTGGGTGGGGATGCCGGGATGCCCGGCCGCCTCCCGCGCGGCGGCACCCGCGGCGAGGATGAGCTCGTCGTAGCTCTCGGTGCAGGTCTCACCTGCGGCGACATCGAGGACCGAGACCGTGCGGGCGACCGGGTCGATGCTGATCACCTCGTGCCCGGTGCGCACATCCAGCCGGAAGCGCGCGGCCAGCGACTGCGGCGTCTGCAGGAGCAGTGACGTTCGGTCGGTGATCACGCCGCCGACGTAGTACGGCAGCCCGCAGTTCGCATACGACACGTAGGGTCCACGCTCGAACACCACGATCTCGGCGGACTCATCGAGCCGACGCAGTCTGGTCGCTGCGGACATTCCTCCGGCCACTCCGCCGACGATCACGGTCTTCACCCTGTGTACCTCCAGAGGTTGGCTTTGTTATACCCTCCTGGGTATCGTACTATACGGCGGGGGGTATACTGAACGGCGTCCCGAAGCCACCCCGAAAGGAACCATCATGTGCTACCCCGTCACCTGCACGGTCTGCGGCAAGACCACCTGGAGCGGCTGCGGCCAGCACGTCGCAGACGTCCGCCGCCGTGTCCCCGCGAACCAGTGGTGCAACGGAAGCCACTCCGATGCCGAGAAGGCGGCCGCGAAGGCGGCCGCGTCGGGCGGCGGATTCCTCGGCCGCCTCTTCGGCCGAGGCTGACCTCGGCACGACGAACCGACGACGGGCGCGGCGTGCGCGTGAGTCCAGGGGATACCCTGGCGGGTACCGTGACCGCACCCGCACCGGCAGACCGAGAGAGAAGACAACCGTGGCCACCACCGCCGCCGATATCAAACCCGTGCTCAACCGCCTCCGCCGCGCACAGGGACAGCTGAACGCCGTCATCACGGCCGTCGAGAACGGCGGCACGTGCCGAGATGTCGTCATCCAACTCGCCGCGGTGTCCAGTGCACTCGACCGGGCCGGATTCCAGATCATCTCCACCGCCATGCAGAAGTGCCTCACCGACCCGGACGACACCTCCGACCCGATGACCATGGAGGAGCTTCAGAAGCTCTTCCTGACGCTCGCGTGATCCTGGGGGACCAGCGGGTCGGTTCCGCTGACCCTCCCGCACCGCCTGCCGAACACCAGGACCGCCGGTCCGCGGACGCCGCTGTGCGCCTCCGCGGGTCGGCGGAGGCGCACAGACCGTCAGTCGTGCGCGGACACGACTCCTTCGATCGCCGCGATCACAGCTTCGGCGTCTGCGGGCGACGCGAACGAGTCCGAGACCACCGTGATCCATCGCCCGTGATCGAAGATCTCCGCGTCACCGGTGGACGGATCGAAGTAGGCGGTATCGCCGAGCGCCTTCTCGGAGATCAGCCCATTGCTGCGGAAGTAGTCCTGCAGCGCAGACGCCGACGTCTCGTCGGGATGGGCGACACCGATCAGCAGGTGCGTGTCGCCCTTTGTCAGCACGCAGCCCGTCCCCCCGGCCCGCACCGCGGCCTCGGAGGGGGTCCCCGGGCCAGGCGAGAGCGTCGGATCGACGCTCCAGCCGGGCAGCGCATCGTGCAGCTCGACGCACGCAATGGCTGACTCCCCGGTGGAGGCGACGTCCGGTACGGGCACACGCGTCGGAGCAGACGTCGCTCCGGCGGCGCAGCCGCTCATCATGGCGCCGGCGATGACCAGGATGACGGTGGTCGCGGCGATGCGGGGCATGTTCATGTTCACTTTCCTTCCTGTTCGATCCACCACTGCGCATCGTCGGTCGCGTCGCAGGGTGCTGTCGTCACTTGAGAACCCGCCCCACCCGGTGCCGTGAGGCACGAGCCGCCGAGCGGGGTGGATCCGGACCAGGTCGTGTCGGTCTGGATCAGCATGACCGCGTTGGACACCTGCCCTGCACCCCAGTCGACGTAGGAGAACTGTCCGCCGGCGGGAGGCTCATCGGAGGCGCTCGCGAACACGGCGTAGCCGTTCACGTCGGCGATCGCGGTGCTCAACAGCATCGCCGGCTGCCAGAACCCGAACGTCGCGATGTCGTACGCGAACGCGTTCCCCCCGCTGCTCCCCTGCAGGTACCAGTTCTGCGAGGACGTGCCGGTCGGCTGCTGCACGAGCACGGGGCCGCCGCCGGACCCGCCCGGGTCGAGCGCGAGTCCCGTGGCGAGATTCGTGTACTGGGTCGTCATGTTGCAGTAGAAGCAAGACGGGTCGACCGGGCTCACCCCCACGTCGCCGGCCGCGGTCTTCGTCAACGGCGGCGCATCGGCGTACCAGGAGGGCACGGCGTCGCACCACCACGTGAGCGTCGCCGGGTGGTCGTTGACGATGCTCCAGTTATGGAACTGGTCGGTGACGTTCTGGTAGAGGTGTCCGTCGCCCGTCGACGGGATCGAGGTGAAGAAGCTCGCCCCGTCCGATGAGACATCCGGACCGGTCGCTGCCGCAACGGAGGGGTTGGGCGACGTCGGGACCTGCGCGCTCGGCTGCCCCGGACGCACGTACCAGCCATCCGGGCATCCGCCGTAGATCGACTGGAACTTGCCCTTCGAGACCGTGCGTCCCGCCGTGTACGCGAAGGATGTCGTGCCCGTGGGCGCGGGCGGCGTCACCGACACGGCTCCGGGGTCGTACAGGGAGGCGGACGACGTCGGCGTCGGCGACGGCGTCTCCTGGGCGAGCGCGGCGGCGGATGTTCCCGTCACGCACGCGGTGATCAGAGCCAGTGTCGCGATCACTCGCGCCGCTGACCGGGTCGTGGGACGACGTCGTCGCCCCGATGGGGTGTTGGTGTCTCCGCTCGCGTGTCCGAACACGGTCGCCTCCGTCACTCTCTCGTCGACGCCGCGGATCGACGCCTGCGACGAAGATCGCAGGGGCCAATCCAAAGCTGCTCCAACGAAGACGACGGAGACGCTCGCGCCGCTCGACCACAGGATGCGGCGTCCGGCTACGCGCTCCGGTGCTCCTCGCCCGCACGCCAGGCTCGACGGAACTCCTCGCGCGCAAGGGCCTCCTCGGTGCGTCGGAGCAGCTCCCGCGTCGCGGGCTGCCTGGGCCAGACCGTCCCGTCCTGGAACGCCGCCGAACTCGACGCGCCGTAGAGCCTCGCCGCCGCCGCGTACTCCCCCGCCATCGCGGCGAAGTCGGCGCGATTCTCATCGAAGCCGCTGAAAGCCCGCCCGCCGATCCGCGCGTGGAGCTCGCGGCCCCGGCCCACCCACAACTCGCCGAGCGCAGGATCGGTCGTGAGCAGCGCGTACAGGCTGAAGAACGACGCACAGATGGCGAGCGCGAAGGTGTTGTCCTGGACCGACGCGCGCTCGTACACCGCGAGCACCTCGGTGGGGTTCGGCCGCGGCGCGGTCGCCGCCGACAGCGCGTCCGCGACGACGACGAGGTCGACATCACCCAGCGCGGCGGCGGCGGCGCGCACGTCGCGAGTGATGGTCGCGACCAGGTCGGACTCGGAGCCGGTGAGCAGCGCGTAGGCGAGGCCGGCGAGCGCCCACGCAAGCTCCGCGGACCGAGGCGATCCTGCGGGAAGGGCCGATCCGGCGCGGGCGCGCTCGATGTGGGGAAGCGCCAGGTCGCTGCGACCCTGCAGGACATACCGGACGGCGAGAGCGCAGTGCACGCCCGCCGTGTCGACCGCGTCGACGCCCCGCACACCTTCCGCGAGCTCCAGCCAGCTGAGCCCTTCGACGAGACGGCGGCGCAGGTACCAGTACCCGCCCAGCCCGGTGACGAGCGCTGCCCCCTCGGGCGCAGGCTCCTCGACGAGCATCCGATGCAGTGCGCTGCGAACGGCGTCGAAGTCGTCGTCGACGGCGTCGTGCCAGCCCGCGGGGTCGGCGCCGAAGATGCGGGGCCGCGCGGCGACGAGCGCGCCCACCCACTCGTCGCGGGCGTGCTCTGCCGCCGTTGTCTCGCCCGCCACGTTCAGCGCCCGCCGCGCATGCGAGCGGACGGTCGCCAGTTGGCGGAACCGCATCCGACCCTGCGACCTCGACGCGGGGACGGGCAAGAGGAGGGAGCGGTGGGTGAGGAGCGCGAGCAGGTCGGGCACCGCGGCGGCGGGCACACCGGGAACGGCGCCGTCGAGGGGAGCCGCGAGGGCCGCTGCCGCGTCGGCGCTGAACGGCCCCGGGAGGACCGCGAGCCGACGATGCAGTATTCGCTCATCGTCGGTCAGAGTGCGATAGCTCCACTCCACCGCGTCGGCGAGGCTGTCGTAGTGAGCCGCGCGCGTGCTCCCCAGCCGCCTCAGCCCGCTCGGATCGGTCGCCGCCTGTGCGACGACGGCCTCCAGGCCATCGGTGCGCACGCGGGCGGCGGCGAGCTCGATGGCCAACGGGAGGCCGTCGACGGCGGCGCAGAGCCGCACCGCCTGGGCGCGGACGTGATCATCGATCTCGAGGTCGGGCACGGCTTCGGAGAGACGCGCGAGGAGGAGTTCGACCGCGGGAGACGGCTCCTCGGTGGATGCGGCCGCCAGCGGAAGAGGGCCGAGCGTCCAGATCACCTCGCCGGGAAAGGAGACGGCCTCACGGCTGGTGAGCAGTACGGTGCAGCGGGCATCGTCGTCGGCGAGCTGCTCGACGAACTCGGCCGCACCGGAGATCACGTGCTCGCAGTTGTCGAGCACGAGGAGCATCCGTCGTCGGCGAAGGTGGTCGACGGTGGAGTCGACGGCGGAGCCGACGACGGCCGGCGCGAGCCGCAGCGTGGACGCGACGACCTCCGCGACCATGGATTCGTCTTCGATCGTGGCGAGGTCGACGAACACCACCCCGTCGGGGAAGTCGCCCGCCACGGTGTAGGCGACCTCTACCGCCAGACGGGTCTTGCCGCAGCCCCCCATCCCGGTGAGGGTGACGAGTCGGTGACCGGCCACGAGTCGCGCGATGCGCTCCAGCTCGCCGGCCCGTCCGACGAGGGATGTCGTCCTGTGCGGCAGCCGCATGAGCGGCCGGATCGCGTCCGCCGAGGCGGCGATGACGGTCTGCCTCGTCACGAGGGTCGGGTCGCGGTCGAGGATGCGGTGGTGCAGGTCGTCCACCTCGACGCCGGGTTCGAGCCCGAGTTCGTCGTCGAGCAGGCGGCGGAGCCGCTGGTACGCCTCGAGCGCCTGATCGGTGCGGCCGGCGCGGTGCAGCGCCAGCATCCGCTGCGTCCAGAAGCGCTCGTGCAGAGGCGCCCGAGCGATCAGGCGCTCCAGGTCGGCGAGCGCCCGCTCGTTCTGATCGAGGTCGAGGAGGGCGTCCACCCTGGTCGCGGCGATCTCCGTGTGCATCTCCCGCAGGCGGGCGACCGCGGCGCTCGCCCACACTTCGTCCGAGGCCGGCGCGAACGGGTCTCCGCTCCACAGGGCGAGGGCGTCGTCGCACTGCTGCAGCACGCGCCCGGGATCCGCGGTCGCGGTGAGCTCGCGGATCTCCCCCGCATCCCGCTCGAAGCGGAGCGAGTCCACGTCCTCGATCCGCGCGAGAAGCCGGTAGCCGTCGACATCCGTGATCAGGACCCGTGCCGGCTGTCGTGCGGCGCGGCGCGGTTCGAGCGTCTGCCTCAGGCGCCAGACGTGCGATTCGAGCGTGGACGTGTGATCCGCGAGGTCGTCACCCCACACCGCCTCCACGAGCTCGGATGCGGTGACCCGCTGATTCACGCTCACGAGCAGGCGGGCGAGGATGAACTGCGGGCGCCGACCGCGCAGCGGCTGCTCGACGCCGTCGACCTCGACGCTCAGCAGTCCGAGGTCGCGCACCCGCATGGCACCAGTAGAGCACAGCGCACCGCGTCGCCGCTCTCACGGTGCGAAGGCGCGATGGAGCGCTCGCTCCTGGTCGGCGGTGAGAACTCGCGTCGTGCATGCCGCCGAGCCGAGCGGGGACGATCGCGCATCTCGTGAGCGCCCGGTCCCGACCGCCCGGATCGCGGATGCCACGGCCTCACCGCAGATCACCGCGACGGCCGATCCGCCCGGCTGCAGCCGACGCCGCAGTTCGATGAGCGTCTCGCGATCGACGCCCACGGCCTCCATCGATTCGTCGAGCGCTCGCTGCCGCGATTCCACCCGGTTCGACAGTTCAGGGCCGGATACGACGATCCCGAACAGCATGCCCCAGAAGGCGGTGCCGAGGTTCCCGGTGCGCGGGACGCCCCGGAGCTCGCGTACCTGCGCCGACGCCCGTCCGCGGATCCAGGTGACGACCGCGCCGTCCGTGACGCTCAGGTCGCCGAGCGTCCCGTCCGCGAGCAGGGTCTCCAGTCGCAGCGCGCCTGCGGTGTGCGGGTACGCCCAGACCACGACGGCGGTCCCGCCCCCGCCCTCCGCCGGCGGAGGACGATGGACGGGGTCATGGCTGGCTTCGTGGATCACACGTCCACTCTCGGTGGCCGGGCTCCAACAGTGCTCCAACGTCGGTCGCTACCGGTCCTGCGGACTGCCGGCCGCGATCTCGCGGAGGAACACCCCCAGCGCGGCGCGCGCGGATGCGTCCGCAGGGGTCGTCCAGTGATCGGCTCCCGGCACCGTGACGAGCTGCGCGCTCGGCAGGGATCGCATCGCATGGAGGGCGTGGCGGTACGGCACGTTGCGGTCCTTGGTGCCATGGACGATGAGCACAGGCGCGGAGACGTCGGAGAGGGCATCGGCGTCCAATCGTCGCGCCTGGCGGGCGTCGTTGGCGAGACCGTCGCGACGATCCGTGACCGGGAACACCGTCTCGGCGATCGCGAGCGCGGCCTCGGCCGTCGCCTCGTCGGCTGCGGCGCGGCCGATGAGCAGCCGGGGAGAGCGACGCAGCCTCCGCAGCAGCGCATCCCCCGTCGATCTGCGCGCCAGCGGTCCGTGCAGGAGAGGCCACGCGGGGATCCTCATCGGCGCCGTGACCGCCGACCACAGCACGAGGCCGCTCACTCGGTCCGGATGCCGCGCCGCGACCGCCACCGCGGTCATCCCGCCGCCCGAGACCCCGAGCACGACGGCCGCATCCAGCCCCAGTGCGTCCAGCAACTCGACCATGGCATCGGCCTGCTCACCCGGCGTCCGGCCCGTCGACAGCGGCGTACCGAGATACCCCGGACGGGACGGGGCGATGACGTGGGCGTCGACTCCGAGCACCCGTGCCGCTGCGATCCCCTGGTCGGAGCCGCCGGGCGTGCCGTGCAGGACGAGCAGCGGCATCCCGTTCCCGGTCTCCCGGTACTCCACGGGCCCGGCCGCGGTGTTGATCGACGGCACAGCGGCTCCTTCCCGGGTGTGACTCCGTGCGGCGTCGGCGGGCGACTCGTCGCGGGTGAAGGCTCGCTAGGAGTGTAGCGATCCGCGGCCCTCGCGAGGGGGCGCGCACCCGCCTCGGGTTTTACCTGCCGGAAACGCGGGCGTGACGCGAGTGATCCTCTCCCCTTGTTACTGTCAGTGAACAAGCTTCACCTACAGTAAACTACTGAGGAGATCCGCGATGAGCACCCGACTGCTGTCCCCCGAGACCGACATCCCCACGATGCCGGGCACGCGTCCGTCGCTGCGGGAGCTCGCCGCACAGGACGGCGTGCGATTCATCCTCGCCGTGTTCGTCGATCTCAACGGCAAGCCGTGCGCCAAACTCGTGCCCGCCTCCGCTGCCGACGAGCTGGAGGCCGGGGAGCTGGGCTTCGCGGGTTTCGCCGCCGGACTGATCGGCCAGCAGCCGCACGACCCGGACCTCATGGCTGTCCCTGACCTCGACTCGTACGCGCCCATCCCGTTCGTCCGGGAGGGGCTGGCGATCATCCACTGCGATCCGCATGTCGACGGCAAGCCCTGGCCGTACGCGCCGCGGATCATCCTCAAGCGCGCGCTGGCAGCCGCAGCGGCCCGGGGCCTCACCGGCAAGGCGGGCGCCGAGGTCGAGTACTTCCTCGTCGATCGCGGCGGCGACGGCCGCCTCTCGGTCGCCGATGCGCGGGACGAGGGGGCGCGCTCCTGCTACGACGCGCGCGGGGTGACGCGGATGTACGACCACCTGTCTGCGGTGAGCGACGCGATGAACGCCCTCGGCTGGGCGAACTACGCCAACGATCACGAGGACGCGCCCGGGCAGTTCGAGCAGAACTTCACCTACGCCGACGCACTCGTCACGGCCGACCGCGTCATCACGCTGCGCTACCTCATCGGGATGCTCGCCGAGCAGCGCGGCATGACGGCCACGTTCATGCCCAAGCCGTTCTCCGATCGCTCGGGCAGCGGACTGCACCTGCACCTCTCCTTGTGGACCGGCGACGCGCCCGCCTTCCCGGACGCGACGGATGCGCGCGGGCTCGGTCTGTCCGACCTCGCGTACGCGTTCCTCGGAGGGGTGCTCGATCACGCCCCCGGACTTCAGCTCTTCCTCGCGCCGACCGTCAACTCCTACAAGCGCCGCGGCGCGACCACCAGCGCATCGGGAGCCACCTGGTCGCCCAAGTACGCGACCTACGGCGGCAACGACCGCACCCACTACATCCGGGTGCCCGACGGCAACCGCATCGAGCTGCGCGCCGGCGACGGGTCGGCGAATCCCTATCTCGCACTGGCCGCCGTGCTGCACGCCGGCCTCGCCGGGATCGACGCGAGTGTGGACCCCGGAGATCCGTGCGGTCCCGGTGAGTTCCGCGACACGTCCGCGCCGCTGCCGCGCACGCTCCTCCACGCCGTGCAGGCGCTCCGGGAGGACGCGGTCCTCCGGGACGCACTGGACGGGGATGCCGACATCACGGCGTATTTCGCCGACGCCAAGGAGGAGGAGTTCCTCGCCTGGCACAACACCGTGACGGATTGGGAACTCGACCAGTACCTCACCGCCTTCTGACTCGAACCCCACCCAGAGAGGACACGCACATGTGCGGCATCGCAGCCCTGCAGATCCGGAATCCCGCCCTTCGAGACGCCCTCGGCATGTACATGCACGGCATGCTCTGCGAGATCGTCGAGCGCGGCCCCGACTCCGCGGGCATCGCGCTGTACGGATCGGAGCGGATGACGCCGGACGGCACGTCGACCGTGACCGTCATCGGCGACCTCGACCCGTACGCGCTGACGACGGCGCTGGATGCCGCCCTCCCCGGTGCGTCGCCGACGGTCTCCGTCTACGCGGAGTCGGTCCTGATCAACGCGGCGACGGACGCGGGCTCGCTCGAGTCGGCCGTGCGCGCCTCGCTCCCGTCGGCCCACATCATCGGCCGCGGGCAGAACGTGGCGGTCTTGAAGGGCGTCGGCCATCCCGTCGAGCTCGCCGACGTCTACGGGCTGACCGACATCTCGGGCACGCAGGCCCTCTCCCACACGCGGATGGCGACGGAGTCGGCGGTGACCGCCGCCGGCGCGCACCCCTTCACCGTCGCCGAGGACCTCTGCCTCGTCCACAACGGGTCGTTCAGCAACCACGCGTCGATCCGGCGAGCGCTCCGCGCCGACGGCGTGGAATTCGACAGCGAGAACGACTCGGAGGTCGCCGCACGGTACATCGCCGCCCAGATGGCGGCCGGAGACGATCTCACCACGGCGCTCGGCCATCTGCAGGATGTCTTCGACGGGTTCTACACGCTCGTGGTGACGACCGCCGACAGCATGGCGGTCGTCCGCGACCCGATCGCGTGCAAGCCGGCGATCATCGCCGAGACCGACGACTGGGTCGCGATGGCCTCCGAGTACCGGGCGCTCGCGGGGCTGCCCGGCATCGAGAGCGCGCGCGTCTTCGAACCCGCACCCGGCGTCGTCTACACCTGGCGTCTCGACGCCCCCGTCCTGGAAGGAGCGGAGCGATGACCGTGCTCCCGTCCGTCGCATCCGACACCCGCGTCGACCTCGCTGTCACCACCGTGCGAGAGCTCAACCAGCTCCTCCACGACGCCGAGCCGGGGAGCTCGTGGGAGATCTCCCACCCGCGCGGCGCTCACAACGTCGCCGTCGGCATCGATGCGGAGATCGACGTCAGCGTCGACGGCAACGTCGGCTACTACTTCGCCGGCATGCACCAGCGCGGCCGCGTCATGGTGCAGGGAAGCGCCGGGGTCGGACTCGCGGAGAACATGATGTCGGGCGTGGTCCACGTCACCGGGGACGCCTCCCAGTCCGCGGGCGCCACGGCCCACGGCGGCCTGCTCGTGATCGACGGCAACACGGGGGCGCGGTGCGGCATCTCGATGAAGGGCGTCGACATCGTCGTCGGGGGCGACATCGGCCATGCGTCCGCGTTCATGGCGCAGGCGGGCCGCCTGGTGGTCTGCGGCGACGCCGGCGACGCGCTCGGCGACTCGATCTACGAGGCGCGGATCTACGTGCGCGGACGCGTCGCCTCCCTGGGGGCCGACTGCGTCGAGAAGCCCCTCCGCGCGGAGCACATCGAAGAGCTCGCCGAGCTTCTCGGACGCGCCGGGCGTGACGAGTCGCCGACGGAGTTCCGCCGCTACGGATCGGCCAGGAGCCTCTACCACTTCCACGTCGACAACGTCGGCGCCTACTGAACCGCGCACGGAACCCGGAGCACACGATGACCACCGACCTCGCATCCCTCGGCCTGCGCGAGTCCGCCACGTTCGATCGCGCCACGATCAGCGACATCCATCGCGCCGCGTCGACCGGCGTCTATGACATCCGCGGATGGGGAGCCAAGCGTCCCCTCCCGCACTTCGACGATCTCCTCTTCCTCGGAGCGAGCATGTCGCGGTATCCCTTGGAGGGCTACCGCGAGAAGTGCGGAACCGACGTCAAGCTGGGCGCGCGGCACGCTCTCGAGCCGATCCACCTCGACATCCCCGTGACCATCGCCGGCATGAGCTTCGGGGCTCTCTCCGCGAACGCCAAGGAGGCACTCGGGCGCGGTGCGAGCGAGGCCGGCACCTCGACGACGACCGGCGACGGCGGCATGACGCCCGAGGAGCGCGGCCAGTCGCGGCGGCTCGTCTATCAGTACCTCCCGTCGCGCTACGGGATGAACCCCGACGACCTGCGCAAGGCGGACGCGATCGAGGTCGTGCTCGGCCAGGGCGCGAAGCCCGGCGGCGGCGGGATGCTGCTCGGCCAGAAGATCACCGAGCGCGTCGCGGGCATGCGAACGCTGCCCGTCGGCATCGACCAGCGCTCGGCCAGCCGCCATCCGGACTGGACGGGCCCCGACGACCTCACGATCAAGATCGCCGAGCTGCGCGAGATCACCGACTGGCGGAAGCCGATCTACGTCAAGATCGGGGCGTCGCGGCCCTACTACGACACCGCGCTCGCGGTGAAGGCCGGCGCCGATGTCGTGGTGCTCGACGGCATGCAGGGCGGGACCGCGGCGACGCAGCAGGTGTTCATCGAGCACGTGGGCATCCCGACGCTCGCCGCGATCGGACCCGCCGTGCAGGCGCTGCAGGAGCTCGGCGTGCACCGCACCGGCGTCCAGCTCGTCGTGTCGGGCGGCATCCGCACCGGCGCCGACGTGGCGAAGGCGCTCGCCCTGGGCGCGGATGCGGTCGCGATCGGCACGGCGGCGCTCATCGCCCTCGGCGACAACGACCCGCGCTACGACGACGAGTATCGGGCCATCGGGTCGGCGGCGGGCTTCTACGACGACTTCCAGGACGGGCGCGATCCCGCCGGGATCTCGACGCAGGACCCGGAGCTCGCCGGACGCCTCGACCCGGTCGCCGCCGGACGGCGCCTCGCGAACTATCTGCGGGTCCTCACGCTGGAGGCGCAGACGATCGCGCGCGCGTGCGGCAAGTCGCACGTGCTCAACCTGGAGCCCGAGGACCTCGTGGCCCTGACAGTCGAGTCGGCGGCGATGGCCGGGGTGCCGCTGGCGGGGACGTCGTGGATCCCCGGACGGTCCTGAGGCCGTGAGCACCGCACCGATCGTCATCATCGGGGCCGGCCTGGCGGGCTCGGCGGCCGCCTGGCGGATCGCGGAGACCGGACGCGATGTCGTGGTGCTCGAGCGCGACGAACCGGCTGGTCACTGGGGCAGTTCGCACGGGTCGGCGCGCATCTTCCGGTACGCGTACCCGGATCCGTTCTACGCCGCACTCGTCGCCGACGCCCGTCGCGGATGGGACGAACTCGAGGCCGCCGCCCGCACGACCCTCATCACACCGACCGGCGCGCTCGACTTCGGCGCGCAGCGCGACCCGCAGGCACTCGCGCGCGTCCTCGCCGGCATCGACGTGCCTCACGACCTGTTCACCGCGGAGGCGGCCGCTTCCCGGTGGCCGGGGCTCGCCTTCGACGGGCCGGTGCTGTGGCACGAGAGCGCCGGAGTGATCGACGCGGAGTCCGCCGTGCGCGCGATGCTCCGCCTGGCCGTGGCGGCCGGCGCACGCGTCGAGCAGCAGTGGGTGGCGGCATCCGTCGAACGTCGCGGCGGCGGCTATGTCGTCGTCGCCGAGGACGGACGCGAGCAGCTCGCGTCCCAGGTCGTGGTCGCTGCGGGCGGCTGGATCCCGGATCTCCTGGGCGCGCTCGGACTCTCCGACGGTGCGCGTCGGGCGTTCCCCTCGGTCGAGGTGCGCCAGGAGCAGGCGCTGCACTTCCCCTACCGGGATCCGGATGCCGCGTGGCCGACCTTCATCCACAAGAGCGATGCGCTCCAGACGTACGGCCTGCCCGGCGGCCGCGACGCGGAGTTCCGCGGTCAGAAGGTCGCGATCTACAACGGCGGCCGGGTGATCGCGTCCGCCCGCGATCACGAACGGGTCATCGACGAGACGCAGCGCGATCGGCTGGTCGACTACGTGACGCGGACTCTCCCCGGTCTCGTCCCCGAGCCGTACGCCGGCACGACGTGCCTGTTCACGAACCTCCCGGGCGACGAGTTCGTTCTCGATCGCGTGGAGGGCGTCACGCTCCTCTCGCCGTGCTCCGGGCACGGCGCCAAGTTCGCACCGCTGATCGGGGAGCTCGCCGCGCGACTCGTCGCGGGGGATCAGGACGTACCCACCCGATTCCGTCCGCTGTCGCAGCGGGTCGACGCATGACGGTCGCGACGATGCTGTCGGAGATCGAGACGATCGGCGCCGACCGGTCCCGCGGCGGGCACAGCCGGCCCGGATACTCGCGGGTCGACCGCGAGCTGCGCGAATGGTTCGTCGCCCACGCGCAACGGCGGGGTCTCGACGTCCAGCGCGACCGCAACGGCATCGTGTGGGCGTGGTGGCGCCCGGCAGGCGCGACGGGTCCCGCCATCGTCACGGGGAGCCATCTCGATTCCGTCCCTGGCGGCGGCGCCTATGACGGACCGCTCGGGGTGGCATCCGCGCTGGTCGCGTTCGACGAGCTGAGGGCCGAGGAGAGCGCGCTCGAACGGCCGGTCGCGATCGGCGTGTTCCCCGAGGAGGAGGGCTCCCGGTTCGGCGTGGCGTGCCTGGGTTCGCGGCTGCTGTCCGGCGCGATCGCCCGCGATCGCGCGCTCGCGCTGCGCGACGGCGAGGGGGACAGCTTCGCCGACGTCGCCCGGCGCGACGGACTCGATCCGGAGCTCGTGGGACGTGACGACGCGCAGCTGTCGCAGATCGGCGCGTTCGTCGAGCTCCATGTCGAGCAGGGTCGCGGCCTGGTCGATCTCGATCGACCCGTGGCGATCGCCTCGTCGATCCTCGGCCATGGGCGCTGGCGCGTGGTCGTGCAGGGTCAGGGCAACCATGCGGGCACGACGCTGATGGGCGATCGGCGTGATCCGCTCGTCGCCGCTGCCGCGATGATCCTGGCGATCAGGGACCTGGCGCGCGCGACCCCGGATGCCCGCGCCACCGTGGGCCGCATAGAGCCCACTCCGGGCGGCACCAACGTCATCGCGTCGGCGGTGAGCTTCTGGATCGACCTGCGGCATCCCGACGACCTCGTCACCGCGGAGCTCGTGGCGCGGACCCGCGACCTGGTCGCCTCCCTGGCCGCAGCCGAAGGCTGCCGCGCGACGATGCACGAGGAGTCCCTCAGCCCCACCGTGGACTTCGACGGCGGTCTGCGTGCCCGCCTCCGCTCCGCCCTTCCCACCGCGCCCGAGCTGGGCACGGGAGCGGGGCATGACGCCGGCGTCCTCGCCGCCCGCATCCCGACCGCCATGCTCTTCGTCCGCAACCCGACCGGGGTCTCACACTCCCCCGACGAGCTCGTGGAGGACGCAGACGCCGAGGCCGGCGCCGCCGCACTCGCCCGGGTCTGGGGCGCTCTCGCCCGCGTCCCGCGGTCCGCGCCGATCACCGGCGCCGACCTAGAATGACCGCATGAGTTCCTCGGCCTCGACCCGTGCCGAGGGTCAGGGCGGCGCGCTGGAGCAGATCATCGCGCAGCAGGTGCGCCGCTATCGCAGCGCGCAGAGCCTGTCCGCCGCCGACCTCGCCGCCCGGACCGGCCTCTCGAAGGCGATGATCTCCAAGATCGAGTCCGCGACGACCTCGAGCTCCCTGACGACTCTGCAGCGTCTCGCCGACGGCTTCGGCATCCCCGTCACCGCCCTGTTCCGGGGTTCCGACAGTGATCGCGAGGCGTCCTTCACCAGGTCGGGCAGCGGAAGCGTGGGCGTCCGCAGCGGTACCCAGCACGGTCACATCTACCAGATGCTCGGCGTCCTCAAAGACACGCCGGACGCGCTGGAGCCGACGCTGGTGACCCTGACCGATGCCTCGAACGTGTTCCCGTTGTTCCAGCATCCGGGCACCGAGTTCCTCTACGTGCTGGAGGGCCGGATGGTCTACGGACACGGCGGCTACGAGTACGAGATGGGGCCGGGGGACGCCCTCCTCCTCGACGGCGAATCCGCGCACGGACCGCTGGAGCTGCTCGACGTGCCGATCCGCTTCCTCGCGGTGCGGTCGCGCTGAGTCGGCGGGGGACGGCGCGCCGTGCGACGTACGGCACGTGGTCCTGGCACCCGACGCCGGGTCGTTTAGAGTGACGCCTGATCCCTGACGGCATCGCCGGGATCGAATCGCTCGCCTCATCGCATCTCCGGAGGACTCCCGCCCATGAGCACCCCGCCCGCACCGCCTCCCCCCGGCTGGTATCCGTCACCCGACGGATCCTCGACGTCGATGTGGTGGGATGGCGCCCAGTGGGTGCCGCAGCAACAGGCTGCACTGCCCGGGTCCACCCCGGCACAGCCATCTCCGACCGCGGCCGCCGGGTATCGAAGCGCGCACTACCCGGTGAACCAGTGGCAGCCCGTGACCACCCCGCCTCCGGTGAAGCTCGCGATCGCGACGCAGGTGCTCCTCCTCGTCACGGCCGTGTCGGCCCTCGCCAACATCGCCCACGAGTCCTTCGGTATCGCGGGCGCCACGGACTTCCTCGGCGGCGACGACTCAGCCATGAGCAGACTCCGGACCTACGACCTCTTCGCTCTGCCGATCACCGTCTTCGGACTGATCTGCATGATCGCGACGGGGGTGCTGTGGGTCGTGTGGCAGTATCACGCTGCCAAGCAGGTCCCTGGGCGCACGCGGCGTTCGCCTGGATGGCATGCGGGAGCGTGGTTCGTACCGGTCGTGAGCCTCTGGTTCCCGTACCAGAACATCACCGACCTCTGGCGCGCGACCGGACGGTCGCGGCCATCGTGGCAGATTCTGTGGTGGGTGCTGTGGCTCGCCAGCAACGTGACGGCGCAGGTATCGAGCCGACTGTATGCGGTCGCGCAGGATCTGGAGCTGTTGCGGGTCTCCATGTGGATAGACATCGTCGGCGAGATCCTCACACTCGCGGCGGTCCCGTTCGCAGTGCTGATCGTCCGCGGGATCACCCGTGACCTCCAGAGGATCTCCCCGGTGGCCCCGCGGCCGGTGCACTGACGCACGAGCCGGCCGCGGACAGCAGGTCGATCCGTTACGCCGTGGCGGCGCCGAGCTCGCGGCGGACGATGTCCGCTCCGGCGCTCAACGCGCTCAGCTTCCCGAGCGCGACGCCGCGCGGCAGCGGCGCCATCCCGCAGTTCGTGCTCGGCACGAGCTTGTCCGCATCGACATACGCCAGCGCCCGGCGGAGGGTGTCGGCGACCTCCTCCGGGGACTCGATGTCCTCGCTGGCCACATCGATGGCGCCGAGCATGACCTTCTTGCCGCGGACGAGCTCGATGAGTTCCATCGGAACGTGGGAGTGCTGGCATTCGAGGGAGATGATGTCGATCGCGGATCGCTGCAGGAGAGGGAACGACCGCTCGTACTGCCGCCACTCCGACCCGAGGGTCGCCTTCCAGTCGGTGTTCGCCGTGATCCCGTAGCCGTAGCAGATGTGCACGACGGTCTCGGCGCGCAGGCCTTCCGCCGCCCTCTCCAGCGTCGCCACTCCCCAGTCCTCCAGTTCGTCGAAGAAGACGTTGAACGCGGGCTCATCGAACTGGATGATGTCGACCCCGGCGGCTTCGAGCTCCCTTGCCTCCTCGTTGAGGATCGTCGCGAACTCCCACGCCAGCTTCTCGCGGCTCCGGTAGTGGCGGTCGGCGAGCGTGTCGATCATGGTCATCGGCCCCGGCAGCGCCCACTTGATGGGCTGATCGGTCTGCGCGCGGAGGAACCGCGCGTCCTCGACGAACACCGGCATCTCCCGACCGACCGCACCGACGACGGTGGGCACGCTCGCGTCGTACCGGTCGCGGATGCGGACCGTCTCGCGTCGATCGAAGTCGACGCCGCTGAGGTTCTCGATGAACGTCGTGACGAAGTGCTGGCGGGTCTGCTCTCCGTCGCTGATGATCTGGATGCCGCGCCGGGCCTGCTCCTGGACGGCGACGCGCAGCGCATCCTGCTTTCCCTCGGCGAGCGCATCTCCCTCCAGCCGCCAGGGAGACCAGAGAGTCTCCGGCTGCGCGAGCCAGGACGGCTTGGGCAGGCTGCCCACGATCGAGGTGGGGAGAAGAGTCGACATGATCAGTGATCCTCCGCCGGTCACGCGGCCGAGGCGGGCTCGTCGGCGGCCCAGCGGATCAGGGTCTCCCGGTGCGGTTTCATGAAATGCTCCTCGGTGTGCTGGCCCTGGATGCGTGCGAGCTGATTGCGCTCGACGCGGTCGTACGCGATCTGCGTCACGGAGTAGTCCTGCTGCTCGAGGCTCGGCCGGTAGACGCTCGCGGCGGCCGAGTTCGCGTTGTAGATCTCGGGGCGATAGATCTTCTGGAAGGTCTCCATCGTGCTGATCGTTCCGATCAGCTGGAGGTTCGAGTAGTCGGCGAGCAGATCGCCGTCGAAGTAGAACGCGAGCGGTGCGACACTGCCGGGCGGCATGAAGTAGCGGACCGTCAGTCCCATCTTCCGGAAGTACTCGTCCGTCAGCGAGTAGTCGTCCTGTCGGTACTCGACGCCGAGGATCGGATGGTGATTCTCGGTGCGCCGGTACTCCTTGCTCGTCGAGACGCTGATGCAGATCACGGGCGACGCCGGGAATCTGTCGCGGTACGCCGGCGAGTCGACGAAGTGCCGGAAGAGCTTGCCGTGCAGATCGCCGAAGTCGTCGGGGACCGTGAATGTGCCGGCAGCTTCGGTCACCGCCGGGAGCAGCACGCTGAAATCGAAGTCGCGGACGTACGACGAGAAGTTGTTGCCGACGATCCCCTGGTGCCTCCGGCCGGTCCGCCGGTCGACGATCTGGATGTCGAGGACTTCGAGCAGCGGGAAGGTCCGGTCTTGGCCCTCCGCGGTGAACTCGAGCTCCGCCGAGACGATCGAGAGTTCGAGGGTGTAACGGTCCCGCGTCGGGTTGTCCCAGTGCGCGAGGTCGTTGAACCGCCGATCGATCATCGCGAGGGCGTTGCGGAGGTTCTGCTGGCGGTGTTCGCCGCGCGCGAGGTTGGCGAAGTTCGTGGTCAGGCGGGATCTGTCGGACGGCGAGTAGTCCTCGTCGAAGCGGGTGGTGGCGATGTGGAACGTGAAGTCGTTCGCCATGAGCGGGCCTTCTGGTGGGTGATCGGCCGGGCGCGGCCGTACGGAATGGATCAGGACCATGGTGCACGCGGATGTGGGCTATCGAGAAACTCGTAACGACTATGGGTTGAGATAGTCTCAAACTATGGCGGATCGCGCCCAGGGCATCACACTGCAACAGCTCCACTACTTCATCGAGGTCGCCGCGGAGGGGTCGATCAGCGCGGCTGCCGACCTGCTCTACGTCTCCCAGCCGACGCTGTCCGCCGCCATGAAGGACCTCGAGAGCCGAGCGGGGCGCGCCCTGCTCCTCCGCTCCAGCCGGGGGGTGACCCTCACCGCCGACGGGACCGAGTTCCTGGGATACGCGAGGCAGGTCGTCGAACAGATGTCGCTCCTCGAGCAGCGCTATCTGGGCGGGCAGCCGGCCCGGCGCCTGCTGGGAGTGTCGGCGCAGCACTACTCGTTCGTGGTCGACGCGTTCGTCCGGATGGTGGCCGGCAGCGGGGTGGCCGAGTACGAGTTCTCGCTGCGGGAGACTCGCACGTGGGACATCATCGAGGATGTGCGGACGCTGCGCAGCGAACTCGGCATCCTGTACCGGAACGACTTCAACCGGAAGGTCATCGACAAGCTGCTGCGGGACTCCGGACTGGTGTTCCATCCGCTCTTCCTGGCGGAGCCGCACATCTTCATCTCGCGCAAGAACGCGCTGGCGGCGCGGGACCGCGTCACACTCGCGGATCTCGCGGATTCCCCGCGACTCACCTTCGACCAGGGCGTCAACAACTCGTTCTACTTCGCCGAGGAGATCCTCTCGACGCTGTCGAGCAGCCGCGAGATCCGGGTCTCCGACCGCGCGACCATCTTCAACCTCATGATCGGCCTCGACGGGTACACGCTCTCCACCGGCATCATCAGCGACGACCTCGACCCCGAGATCGTCGCCATCCCCCTCGACGTCGACGAGCGGATCGAGATCGGCTGGATCGGCCACTCCGGGATGCCGCTCACGGAGCAGGCGCAGCGCTACCTCGTCGAACTCCGCGCCGTCGTCGCAGGCTTCGGGGTCGCGCTTCTCGGTTAGCACTGCTCACGCAGCCGAGAAGCGCCGAACAGCCGGTCAGGCGTCACAGCGATGCGCCGTCGCCGGTGCGGCTGCAGCACTCCTGCTTGCGAGCGCGCCGGGGTCGGCGGCGGCTGTCGCCCCTGCTCTGGGTCTTCGCTTGGCTCCTCCGTCACAGCATGGAGACGGCCAAGCGCTGGCGCTCCGAAAGCACCACCGGCATCGACCGGGGTGCCCCCGGAGCGGGTGCCGCGCCCGCCGACCTACACCGCGGCCTTCCGTGGCGCCGGCTCGACGAACTCCACCACGTCATCCCGGAACTCGCTTTCCTGGTCGCGGGAGCGGAAGACGGACCAGGCGATGACCCCGGACACCGCGGTCGCCGCCGCGATCATGCCGAAGACGAATCCGACGCCGACGTTGAGCAGTAGCGGGGTGATCGTGGTGATGACGGCGACGGCGAATCGGTTGACAGCGAGGACCGTTCCCTGCGCGGTGGTGCGAATCAGGGTTGGGAACGACTGCTGGGTCCAGATCCGGGAGATCGCGTCGCCGCAGAACGGCGCGCAGATCGCGCCGATGGCGGTGTAGGCGGCGTACGTGGCGAAGTTCAGCCCGAACACGGCCGGGATCAGGGTGGCCACGACCAGGACGATGACGGCGATCGTGAAGTACCGGAACCTGCGCGTGCCGCCGGCGGCCTTCACGAACAGGAGCGATCCGGCGATGCCGAGGGGGAGTCCGATCAGGCTCACCAGCGACGCACTCGAGACGGTGCCGCCGCCGTAGTTGACGAGCATGTACACGCCGTAGTGGCCCAGGATCGCGAGACCCGGCGCGACGCCGAAGATGACGAACCCGAGCAGTCCGAGGAACGGCACCCGGTGCGGTGCCCGGACGAGATCGCGTATGGATGCCCGCGCGGCCCGGCTGGTGCGGGTGCCGGATCGCCGCTCCGCGCGCGCCGCCAACCAATCGGCCGACTCCGAGATGGTGAGCCGCGCGATCAAGGTGAATGCGGTCGCGACACCGATGTGGGCGAGCAGGATCAATGCGCCTACCTCGCCGAGGTTGCCGACGACACCGCCGCCGACACCGGCGATCAGCGCTCCGACGAGCCAGAACAATCCGGTCAACCCTACGAAGCGCCCGCGGGACGCGGAGCTGGGGGCCGCCTCGGCGATCGTCGACGTGGCCACTGGAAGGTCCGCCCCGATACCGAGGCCCGCGAGAGCAGTGGCGATGAGGACGAGGGGAAGGGTGTCGGCGAAGATCATCCCAAGGGTTCCGAGCAGGATGAGAGCCATCGTGGCGATGAAGATCGGTCGGCGTCCGAGGCGGTCGGCGAGCCAGCCGCCGACGAGTGCGCCGATCGCCACCGCACCAGTCAGCGTGCCGTTCCCGAAACCGATCTCGGCGGGCGTGAACGATCGGGTCTGCTGGTAGATCACCAGCACCGTCGACCAGCTGATCAGCGCGGCCGCATCGATGTAGTTCGCCATGTTGCCGACGAACGCCGTCCATCGGGGCCGGGTGGGTGTGCTCATGTCAGACCATCTCCTCGTTGAGTTCTGACGCCGACCGGTCGTGCGGGTATCTGACCGGGACGTGCGTCCTTGCGCGTCAATGGGTACCGGTGACAGGCGGACCGATCGGGGGACCCGACGGACAGTCTCCGCGCACGAAGAGCTAGCCGGAAATGCCAGATCGACAGGGATTGATAACGTGGATACATGAATGTGACGCTCGACCAGCTCCGGGTTACCCTCGCCGTTGCCCAGACGTCGTCCTTCAGCGACGCTGCCCGGACGCTGCATCTCACGCAGCCGGCGGTCACGCGAGCGATCCGCACCGTCGAGGGCGTCGTCGGATGCCCGCTCTTCACGCGCACCACACGCCGGGTCGAGCTGACCACCGAGGGCGGCGAGTTCGTGGCCGTCGCCGCGCGGATCGTTCGGGAGTACGACGACGGCCTCCGCCGCTTCGACGCCTACCAGAAGGCGGAGAGGGGCTCTCTCACGATCGCAGCGCTGACCTCGCTCGCCGAGGGCGTCCTGCCGCCCATCATCGCCGCCTTCCTGGCGCCGCGGCCCCACGCGGAGGTCCGACTCGTGACCGGCACGGCACCCGACGTCATGGAGCAGCTGCGAGCGGGCGACGCCGACATCGTCGTCAGCGAAGCGGTCGAGCACGGCGAGGACGTGCAGAGCGCTCCGCTCGGCCCGGACCCGCTCCACGCCGTCGTGCCGACCTCGCACCCGCTGTCCGGTCGATCCCGGATCACGTGGGCGGAGTTGTCGGGACACGATGTGGTTGCGCTCGGGGAGGGCACCAGCGTCCGAAGGCTCTCGGACTCGGGGTTCCTTCGCGCCGGCGTCGAACCCCGGATCGCGGTCACGGCCGACTCGATCGGCGCGGCATCGGCACTGGTGGCGCAGGGACTCGGGGTCAGCGCGTTCCCCGAGAGCGCCAGGCTGCTCCCGGCCTCGACCGGTCTCGAGTTCATCGAGCTCGGGGACCCAGGGATGAAGCGCGACCTCGCGATCATCACCTCGCGTGCGCCCGCGCCGTCGGCGCTCGCGCGCGCGTTCGTCGAGGTCGCGGTGACTGCCGCGGGGGCCCGTGTCGCCGATTCGGTGGCGCCGTGAGGCTTGGCCTCGCCTAAGTCTCTAACTCATAACTCAGAGGCATCAACTCGCAACCATTTGGCATTTCCAGGCACGAGGCCGCGGATCGAGGATGGAACGAGGCCTGGTGGGATTCGACGGCTGCCCGGGCGTCGCAACGACGCGGGACGACGAGTCCCGATTCCGCACGGACGCGACACCAGGACCAGAGGAGGAGACCATGGCCGACACCGACGCGCAGATCGTCCAACGGGGCAGTTACTTCGACGAGCTGAAGGTGGGGACGCGCTACCTCCACGGCCCGGGTCGCACCGTCACCGAGGCGGACAACGTCCTGTTCACCACGCTGACCATGAACACGCAGCCGCTGCACCTCGACGCGGCCTGGGCGGCCGGGACCGAGTTCGGGGAGCGGCTCGTCAACAGCCTGTTCACGCTGTCGACCCTGATCGGCCTCTCGGTCGCACAGCTGACCCACGGTACCCTCGTTGCCAACCTCGGCCTTGACCGCATCGCCTTCCCGGCCCCGGTCCGCCACGGCGACACCCTCTACGCCGAGACGCTCATCGCCGACAAGCGCCTGTCGCAGTCGCGCCCGGGTCAGGGGGTCGTGGAGTTCGTACACACCATGCGCAATCAGGACGGCGTCGTTGTCGCCGAGGCGCATCGCTCCGCGCTGATGCACCTCGCTCCGGTGGACGCAGCATGATCGCCGGCCCGGCCTGGTTGTTCTGCCCCGCCGATCGACCCGAGCGCTTCGATAAGGCGGCGGATCGTGCCGACGCGGTGATCCTGGACCTGGAGGACGCGGTCCTGCCCGCAGATCGCGCGAGCGCGCGGCGTTCTCTCGCCGCGGTGCCGGTGGACCCTTGCCGGACTCTCGTCCGGGTGAACGCGGCCGGCACGCCGGACTTCCCACGCGATCTGGATGCGGTGGCGGCGACCGCGTACCGCATCGTCATGCTCGCCAAAACCGAGTCCGCCGCGCAGCTGGACCCTCTCGCCGAGGCCGGCTTCCGCGTCGTCGCCCTGTGCGAGACCGCCGCGGGAATCGAACACGCCGACGAGATCGCGCGGCACCCCTCGGTCATCGCGCTCATGTGGGGGGCCGAGGATCTCATCGGAAGTCTGGGCGGCCACTCGAGTCGGGCGGACGACGGCGGATATCGCGATGTCGCCCGGTACGCGCGCTCGCGCGTTCTCATCGCCGCGGGCGCCGCGAGCAAGCCCGCGGTCGACGCCGTCCACCTCGATATCGCCGACAGCGCGGGACTGCGGGCCGAGGCCGACGCCGCCGCCGCCGTCGGCTTCGCCGCCACCGCCTGCATCCATCCGAGCCAGGTCCCGATTGTCCGGGCGGCGTACGAGCCGGCTGCGGAGGAATACGAATGGGCGGCAGACCTCCTCGAGGAGGCCCGGGCGCACGCGGGGGTGTTCCGCTTCCGCGGTCGGATGATCGACGCGCCCGTGCTCCGCCAGGCGCGCACGATCCTGGAGCGCGTTGCCCGACACGCCGGGGCCGAGGCGTGAGCGGGCCATTGAGCGGACTCCGAGTCCTGGACATCACCTCGGTGATCATGGGGCCGTACGCGACCGCGCAACTCGGCGACCTCGGGGCGGACGTGATCAAGGTGGAGCCGCCCGACGGCGACATCGCGCGCCGACTCGGGCCGTCACGGAGCACCGGCATGAGCGCGATCACCCTCCATCTCGGCCGCAATAAGCGCAGCGCCGTTCTCGACCGGGAGCGGACCGAGGACCGCGAGCGCCTCGCTGACCTGATCGCCGGCTGCGACGTAATCATCACCAACCTGCGGCCGGGCTCGCGTCGGCGCCTCGGCCTGGATTGGGAGGAGGTGCATCGCGCCAACCCGGGAGCGATCCTGTGCACTGCGCAGGCCTTCGCAAGCGACTCGACGAAGGGTGAGGACCCGGCCTACGACGACGTGATCCAGGCGGCGTCGGGCATGTCCGACCTCTATCGTCGCGCCTCCGGAACCCTGCAGTTCTCGCCCTCGGTGCTGGCCGACAAGATCTGCGGGCTGGTGATGGTGAACTCGGTGCTCGCCGCCCTGCACAGCCGCACCGTCACCGGCGAGGGGCAGTGGGTCGACGTCCCGATGGCGGACACCATGCTCGCCTTCAACCTCGTCGAGCATCTGGCCGGAAAGTCGTTCGATCCACCCATCGGCGGTATCGGCTGGAGCCGGACGCTCGCGGCGCAGCGCGGACCGCATCGTGCAGCGGATGACTGGATCTGCGTCATGCCCTACACCGACAAGAACTGGGCCGACTTCTTCCGCGCCGTCGGACGGCCGCAACTCGCCGACGATCCGCGCTTCGCCAGCAGCGCTGCGCGTCACGAGCACAACACCCTCCTGCAGACCGAGCTCGCGGAATTGATCGCGCAGCGCACCGTCGCGCAGTGGCTCGAGGTCTGCCGGCGCCTGGGGATCGCGGCCGAGCCGGTGCTGGACCTGGACCAGATCGAACAGCACCCCTACTACGTCGAGCGTCAGGCGCTGATCGACGCCAGGCACCCGACCGAGGGCGACTACAAGATCATCCGCTTCCCCGTCGACTTCTCCGCCACCCCGGTGACCGAGTACCGCCCCGCCCCCCGGATCGGCCCGCATCTGGCCGAGGTCGACTGGCGCGAGGACGAGCTGATGTCGCCGTACTCCCATCCGACCCGGACAGCCGCAGGGAGAGACTCATGAACACCTCCGCCGTCGATGCGCAGCAGCGAGCGACGATCGAGCAGGGATACGGCCAGCTCGGCCCCTACGACGTCGAAGTGACTGACGGCATCGACATCGAGGCCGACGACGGCGTCCTCCTCCGCGGCACCCTGGCGCTCCCCGTCGGCCTCGGCAGGGTGCCGGCAGTGCTGTTGCGCACGCCATATCCCGTCGCGTACTTCACGGGTGAGGTGATCACGTGGGCCTCGCACGGGTACGCGTGCCTGATCCAGTCGACGCGGACCACGACCTCCTACTTTGACGAGACCAGAGACGGGCCCGCGGCCGTGCGCTGGATCGAGCGGCAGCCGTGGTTCGACGGGCGGCTCGGCCTGACCGGGCTGAGCTACCTCGCATTCACGTCTTGGGCGACGGCATCCACCCGGCCCGCCAGCCTGAAGGCGATCGCCACCGGCATCTACAGCACTGACCGCGTCAGCTCCTGGTACCCCGGCGGTGGCTTCGGCCTGGAACTCGCCCTCACGTGGGCGGCGAACCAACAGGCCGACGGGGCCGAGACCGGGACGGACCCGTACGACCATCTGCCGCTGTGCGAGGCCGATGTTGCCGCGACCGGCGCGACCCTGGACTTCTACCAGGAACGACTGGCCTTCGACGGCGACGACCCGCACTGGCAGTCGCTGAACTTCGCTCACCTGCTCGATGACCCGCCCGCACCGGTCCTGCACATCGACGGGTGGCACGACTACCACCGCATCTACGTGTGGCAGGACTTCGAACGCCTGAACCGCAACGGACGGTCGCTGCCGCATCGTTTCGTCATCGGACCCTGGTCCCACGCAGGCATCGATCTGAAGGAGATGATGGCCGAGAAGCTCGCGTGGTTCGAGCGCCACGTCCGCGGAGAGGGATCCCTCCACGCCGGATCCCTGCGCTACTACCGCACCGGCGTCGCCGCGGAGTGGCGCGAGCTCGACGCCTGGCAGGAGCCGGAGCGCATCTCGCTCTACGCGGCGGCCGACGGGAGCCTGGCGACCGCTCCCGGCGAGTCCCGCGGCCGCGCGCAGTGGACCTACGATCCCGCCCACCCGACGCCGTCGGTCGAGCTGACCGCTCTCGGTACGGGCGAGATCGGTGGCGTCGTCGACAATAGCGCCTACGAGTCGCGATCCGACGTGCTGACGTTCACCGGTGCGCCGTTGGAGGCCGACCTCGATCTGGCTGGACACGTCTCGGCCCTCGCGACGTTCTCCTCCGACGCACCCAGTGCGGACCTCTTCCTGCGGCTCGTCGACGTGTATGAGGACGGCCGTGTGCAGCACGTGGCGGATGGCTTCGTGCGCATCACGGACTCCGACCTCGGCTGGGGGGTCCCGGTCGAAGTCGACCTCGGGCCGGTCGGGCACCGTTTCGGCGCCGGCCACCGGTTGCGCCTCCTGATCGCGAGTGGCGCGCACCCGTACCACAACCGCAATCTCGGCAACGGGGAGCCGACGGGCACCGCGACCCGGATCCGCGTCGCTCACCAGGGCGTCGACGTCGGAGGCGAGACGGGTCTGCTCATCTCCCTCCCCTTGGCGCGCTGAGATGGAGCCCGCGATCCTCGACCCCCGCTCGGCGTCGACCTGACGACGGTTCAGAGCATCTCGGAGGGCGACATCCACGCCCTGCGGATTCTTGTGGACGAGCTCGGTCTCGCGGCGCACCCCCGGGGGGACCTTCTACTACTCGAGTCGCCACACTGCCCGAGGATCCCGTGAGACTTACCAACCCACAGCACGAGACCTCCTCTTGAAGAACCTTCAAACGATTCATAGCCGTCGGGCTCCTCCAAGGAATCCCCCTTACCTAAGACCCGAGATCTTCGTGCGCACGGATGAGCAGGCTCGACATCTGCGCTAGGGAGATTCCCCCCTCGACGAATGTCTCGACGGAGTACTCGCCTTTCAGGTCATCTCGAAAGACGTGCGCAACGACTGTTCCGGCCGCGTCGTGTAACTCAAGCGCCATCCCGTCCCGCTCGCCCACGAAGCTCGCAAGCCCCTCAGCCCGAGATGACACGTACTTGGGTGGCGCGGCCGGGTGCCGTCAGAGCCAAGAACACCAACATGAGAACGGATGCCACCAAGATCTCGATGTACAGGGGTGCACTCGGCTTCGTGACGTAGAACGGCACGAAGATCAGCATCGTCACGCAAAGAACAGCTGCCCCCAACGAGCCTCCTACCCAATTCCAACCGTTGCCACGTCGCGCGCCGGCGCCCACCCGCAAAGTCCGATTGAGCATGTAAGTCGCAATACCGGCGATCAAGCCCGGGACCACTCCGACGAGCGCGACCAGCCCCGTATAGAGCGGGGAGAACGGCACGCCGTGTACTTGGAAGTTCACGATGTTAAGCCCAGCGAAACCGACAGCACCCACAAGACTCGCGTAGAAGATGCCCGATATGCGCCGCTCCTCAATCGACTCCGACGCGGCGCCTGTCGCCGACTCACCCAAAACCGCCATATCTAGTGCTTTCCCGAGATGCCGTAGGGAAGGATCGGAGCATCCGGATCGACGATGACGTGATTCACGTTGCTCGCATATTCGTTCCAGAATACCTCCGTCATGACGGCATACGCATCGTTCGACAGTCCGGCCAGCGGTTCTTTGTAGGTTGCTTGTACGCGAAGGAAGGCCTCACCGGTGTGCGACTTCGTGAACGTGAAGGTTACGGCGCCCGGATATTCAGGGTGTCCCGGCAGTGCGGCAATTTGGTAGCCGGTACTCGTCAACCGAGTGACGACAATGTTGCCGTTCTGGACTGGAAAGAACGGAAGCTCCGTATGGATGACTTGACCAACTGCTTCCAACGTCGTGTCACGCTCGTCTTTATCACTCGTGAAGATCCGCTCGAGCGGCGGAAACACCTCCCCGAAGTGTTCGCGGACTTGCAGGAACAGCTCAGATGACGTCATCGACGTCCTGCCAAGGGAGTACTTGTGGTCGTATCCATTCTTCGTTGGGCCGACACCCGCAACGATGGCCTGCATTCGGTGAGCGGTCTTCTTCGCCTGTGCCGTTGGCCCGTCGTCGGCGTTTGCGCCGTGCCCTCCCGCGCAGTTTTGATTGGTTGTCATGACATCGCTGGCAGCGTTGTAACAATCGCCTGAGGGATCAGAAAGGGTGACAGGACTATTGGCGGAGTAGGAGTACCCGTTGAGTTGTTGAGGGTTGCCCGTCGCCTGAATCGCATCGGGATTGAGAAATCTCCCCAGCAGCGGATCGTATGTGCGATGACCGAGTGCTATGAGACCAGCACTTGCGGTCGACGGTCTGTTGAGGTAACCAGTTCCGTCACTGATCCAGGTGCCGGTGGTCCCGCCGATGCCGTTGCCAAATGGGTCCCGGTACTGCGTGGTGGTGCTTCCGCTGGTGGCGATCGTTTGCACCTCGACGGACCCGTCGATGTCGCTGAACAGCCACACCAGGGTCGAGCCGGTCACGCCGGCTGTTGCGGTCCGTTCGACGGCAGACGTGTCGCCGAACGAATAGGTGCGGACTCCGGAGACGGGTCCCGTGCCGGTCTGGTGTAGGACCGTGTCGCCGAGGAACAGGGACCCACCCTGGCTCGGGTCGACCTGCAGGAGCAGCGATCCTGATGCGTCGTACACGTTCTGCTGAACCCCAGCAGACGTGGTCACGGTGGACAGCTTCCCGACTGCGTTGTACGTGAGGGTCTGCCCAGGACGGCTTGTCGTGTTGCCGGCAGCGTCGTAGCCGTACGATCCTGCGCCGGGAGCCCCGGCCCCAGTGACACCCGTGACGGTGTGGGGCTGTGCCGCTCCTGCTGCCGGATAGACGTATGCCGCGGTCTTGTCCGAACCAGTCCCGGTCGTATCGTGCACGGTCTGCCCGGTGCGGTTCCCCGTCGTCGTGTCGTAGGTGAAGTCCTCCCAGAGAGGTGCCGGCCCAGACAGTGCGCTGACGGACGGGGTGTCGCCGCACGCGCTCGCCGAACCGGGCGACCACACCTGGGTGAGTTCGCCTAGATGGTCGTAGCTGTAGCAGTCGACCTGGGTGCTCGCCGTCGGATAGGCGGCCGTGTTCGTCACGGAGGTCACGTTGCCCGCGTCATCCCGCGTGTACTCGCGGTCCGCGACGATGTGACCCGCCCCTGCGACGAGCGTTGTATCGCCGCGGGTCATCAGCTGGCCGGTGGCCAGGTCGTACCCGTAGCTCGATGTACCCGAGTATGCGGGGTTCTGCCCGATCGGCGGCGGAACATACCGGGTGAGGGTGGACAGCTGTCGGATCGGAGTGAACACCCCCGAGACCGCCAGCCCATTCACGGTCACCGCATTGAGCCTCCCGTCAGGCGTGTACGTGTGACGGACCGACTCCGCGGGCAGACCACCCACCGCAGGGTCGCTCTGGCTGAACATCGTCTCATCGACGTTGTAGAGGTTGGTAAATGTGTAGCTGGTGCCGGCGAACGCCGGTGCCCCGGCGGGGATGGAAACGGTGGTCGAACTCGGCATGCCAGCCGCGTCGTAGGCGCCCACCGTTGTGGCGTACGCGATCCCGGGGACGCCGACTGTGGAGCCGATGTAGCTCTTGGCCGACGTGACCAGGCCCTTGGCGATCGTGTCGTAGGTCCACGAGGCGAGTAGGCTTCCCGCTGCGGTTCCGGCGTACTCTGCGGTCTTCCGGTTCAGGGCGTCGTATGTGTAGGTGAGCAGCTGTCCGCGGGCATCGGTACTGGTCAGCTGGTTGCCGCCGTCGTCATAGGTCGCGGTGGTTGTACCGGTGTCGGGGTCGATCGCCGTGGTCTGATGCCCGAGCACGTCGAATCCCCAGGTCCAGTGGTTGCCGGCCGGATCCGACATCCCGGTCATCCGTCCCGCGGCGTCATACGAGTACGTCGTTGCCTGTGAGGCCCCGGTCGGGGTCGCCGACAGGTATTGCACGAGCTTCGTCTTCTCACCGATCGAGTTCGTGAAGGTCGACGTCGGCGTGCCACCGCCGGGAGGGGTGACATCGGTACGGTCTGCCCCGGAATACGCATAGTCGGTTTCGAAGCGTTCCGTGCCGGTCTGGTTCGTGATGGCCTTGACGGGGCGCCCGGCGCCGTCGTACGTGGTCGACAGCTGTGACGGGATGGTGGCTTCGGTGGCCGGCTGGAACCTCACCGAACTGGGACTCACCGACGTGGTCCAATACGGGTTGTCGACCAAGTAGCTACGGCCGGCCGCGTCGAACGCGGTGGCGGAGATGATCGATCCGCTGCCGTCGGCGGGCTGCTGGGACTGCACTTGCTGCCCCAGCCCGTCGAACAGGTCGTACCGGACGTCGGTGCTGGTAGCAGTCAGACGCGTCGTCTGGATGGCGTTGGCTGCCGTCTGCGAGAGGGTGTAGGCGTAGCTGATCGACGGGGCCGATGGGTTGGCCGACTGCGTGTGCTGCGGCAGCCACACCTGCGTGCGACGCCCGAGGGCGTCGTACGTCGCGGTCGTGAGGTGCCCGTTCGGGTCGGTGACGGATGTCTCCACCCCCCATTCGGGGTTGTAGGCCGTGGTCGTCGGCCAGGAGAACGGTGCCGTGTTGGTGACCTTGATGCTCGTGACGGGTCCGCCCGTTGCCGGGGTGTAGGCCGTGGTGGTGGTGTGCCCGAGAACGTCGCTCGTCGCCGTCAGGCGTCCAAGGCTGTCGTATGCGGCTGTGGAAGCGGCGGACCAGTGCGGAGTTCCGCTCGTGTACCCGTCGACCTGCTTGGTGCTCGTCGCATCGCCCTTGGTGGGCGCGACGCCGAGAGCAGTCGAGTCGTAGTACGTCTGCGTGTCGGAGATGAGGTCTGCCGGGTACGACGCCGAGGCGAGGTTCGGGCAGGACACGCCCACCGATTTGACCTCGGAGGGCAGGCCGATGATCCAGGCGGTGGTGTTGGCTGCGGTGTGCGTGGTTGTGGTGCACGTAGAGCTCGCGTCCGATGCGACGGTCGAGACGGTGAGCGGGAACCCGTAGGTCGGATCGAACGTCGACGTCGTGTGTACCGTGCGGGTGCCGCCGGTGGATACCGGTTCGGTGACGACGGAGTCCGACACATCGGTCATCCTGGCGGTGTTCGTGCCGTCGTTGGCTGTGACGGCTGAAGCCCATGGGGTGTTGATCGTGTCGGAGAGCACCGTGCCACCAACCCCGGCGAGTGTCTTCTGTTCGTAGACCTGGCCGGCGAACCAGCGGCTGTCCGGGATGCTCGTCCCGTGCACGTTCACCGATTTGGTGCCGCCAGAGGCTGTTGCCCGGTCGCCGTCCATACCTTGGAAGTAGGTGTAGTCGGTGACCTGTTGGGTGGACGGCGTGTTGTGATCGCCCACGCGGACCTCGACGGTGTCAACTCCCGCGTACTGATTCCATGTGCGGCGTGCCGTGGGGATCAGTGGTGACGTGTCGTATCGCCAACGCGGCGTGCCGTACGAGTAGTCAGCCTCCTGCGACTGGTCCAGCGGTCCGCCCGTCTTCGGGTCCGCGATGATTGTTCTGACGACGTACTTGTGGAACAAGTCGGTCTTGGCGGGTACCGCAGGCACGACCTGAGGTGCCCACCATTCAGGGAAACACCAGTTGGTGTTGGACTCGGGTGCAGCCTCGATCGCGGCGGCACCCGCCGGGGTGCATTGCTGGGCGGAGTAGGTGACGGAGATGACGGCGCCAAGCGAGGTGGTGATGGAGTTGATCCGGTACTTGTCCAGAGGGAGTCTGCCGTCCACCACCCAGACTCGGTTCTGCATCGCGACACCGCCGAACACTGTGGGGGGTTCGGTGAGGGAGGTCTGGCCTGCGGCGGATCCGGTGTGGGACACCTGAGTCATCCAGAGCGCGGCCGCGCTGGTGTCGCCGGGTGCGGGAAACGAGTGCGAGAGCGTCCACGTGTCCACGGTCTGGTAGGCTCCCGAGATCCACGCTTTCGTTGTCACGGTGTTGAGCATCCCGTCCGTGAAGAAGGTGGGCGAGATCTGGCTCGTGCTGCAGCTCGTCGTCGACGTGCACAGCTGATCGAAGGGCACGTCGGGGTAGTAAGTAGGGTGTGCCGGGGCGACCGCTGCGGCCGTGATCGCCTCGCTGGTGCAATTGGCATGGGTGGTGTCGGTGCATCGGCCATAGGCGTTGTAGCCGAACGCAACCTTGTCCGTGGCAGCGTTCACGGTGTAGATGTTCGCTGCCGTGAGCCCGTAGTCGATGTGGTCGAGTTGACCGCCGCGGGTGTAGGTGGCGGATCCCGAACCGCCTCGGGCATACCGATTGCCCTCTGCGTCGTAGTAGAACGCCTCGGCGTTGTTATGCGTGTCGACGACGTAGTCGAGGTTCCACCGCCAGGCCTGGGCGCAGGACGACGTCGCGAACGTCGAGTTGTGGCAGGGCTCAGTCGCGTCGTTACCGTACACCGGCACCAGCCACGCCGAGTTAGTCGGGAACTTGGTCGCGGCGGGAGCACTCGCATAGCCCGGGAGCTCATTCATCCCGAAGTAGTACTTCGTTCCGTCCGTCGTCGTCATCCGCCAGCAGTCGTTGTCGTAGGTGCCGTTGGCGGCGCCGCAGCCGGCAGCGGCGCCGACGAGGTGCTCGAAGCGCGTCCCGTCGTCGGCCTGCAGTTTCCAGCTCGTCGCGTTGACTCTGACGAGCGTTCCGGAGTGGCCGGCGATGGAGATCGTCGCGTTGTCGGTCTTCCAGCACAGATCGCCGGACGTCGTCACTGGCCCGGACGCTCCGTCGTCCTGTGAGCAGGACACATAGGTGCGCTCGATGTAGCCCGAGCCTCCGAGCTCCCAGCCCTCACCGATGGCGGATGGTTGATTGTTGGTCGATCCGGTCTCGCCGTCGATGGCCTGCGAGTCGTAGCTGAGCGAGAGTGACGGCTGTGGCCCGGCTGCCGCGGGAGGGGTACGCATCGCGTACTGCCAGGTGAAGTCGCCCGACTGCTCGGACACATCCCAGGACGACGCGGATTTGAGCGGCGTCGCGGCGAACGAGCCCGTACCTGTCGACGAGATCGGCGCCGCCGCGGCCGTGAGCAGGGTGGCTTTCGCGGTCACTTTCGGCGTGACGACGACGGCTTTAGACGTTGCATCGACGGCAGATGCAACCGGGGTGGACGCCGCCGGGGCCGATCCCGTGTCGGGCACCTGGACCCATCGAACCCGAGAGGCGTAGTCGGCGCCGTAAACTCCACTGAGTGTGGAGGCGGGGACCGCGAGAGCGACGGGAGCCGAGTCGGAGGAACTATCGATTCGCGTCAGCCGGACGGTGATGCCGGTGAGCCCGTGCTTCTTCGCTTCCGCGGCACTCAGCACATCGATGGAAACGCTCGATGTCGTCGCTTCCTGCTCGGTGCTGGCCGGTGCGAGTTCCAGCCCGGTCGAGCCGACCTTCTGCCAAGGGCCCACAACCGTCGACTCGACGCTGCCTTTGGCACCTCTCGTCTTCATCTGCCGAGTGACGGCACCTTTGGGTGTGCGCACGTCGAAGTGGCCTGCGGCGATGCCACGGTTGGTAGGTGCGGGCGCGGTGATGGACGAATCCCCTGCGTTCCTCTTCTTTGTCGCGGCGGCGGCGTGGCCCTTGACCGGCTTCGCGGTCGCGGGGGTCGGTAGCGTGGCGGTCCCAGAGCTCTGCGATGCCGATGCGGCCGACGTCGCAATCAGTCCGCTTCCCAGCAGGGAGACAGTCGCGGCGATAGCAGCAAATGTGCGAATCACATGCCGTCGTGAACCAGATCTATTCATCAGCAATGCCTTCGTTCAAGATGCTCGAGCGGCGCGTCAAAGAACGCCTGAGAGGGAGATGAGGTCGGTCTGAGTCAGGAGGCCCTGCGCGACGAATGGGTTCGTGATCGTTCCCTGCCATTGATCGGCCGCGACACCCAAGGCTTGTGCCGATCCGACGGTGAGCACGCCCGCAGCCGTAACGTCGCCTGACGTGAAGACGTGAGGTGCCACCGCAACCCGACTGCCTCCGACATATAGACGCATCTGACGATTGACGCGGTCCCACGTCGCAGAAACGAGTTGAGGATGCGCCGTGGTCAGGGCGGCCGGTGAGGTCACACAATCGACCGGCAACCCGGTCGATTGTGGCTGCATGCAGAACTGGGCGTGGCCGTTCGCCGCCTCCACCAGCAGGAATCCTGAGCGAGTGGTGCCTGATTGCGCCAGGATCGCAGCGACCGTCGACGGTGTGAGCGTTGCCGGAGTCACCCACGCGGAGACGCTGAACGACTGAGTCGTATCCAGGGTGTTGGGCGCTGTGGCTACTCCCGTCGTAGGCGCACCCGTGGAAGGAAATGCCAGCATCGGCCCGACTCCGGGTGACACGATCGAGCCGGTCTGTGTCCGCGAGAGCGTCCCGCCGATTGTGAGGTTTTCCGGCGACACGGAACCTCCGGGGATGCTCGGGATCGTTGTATCGAGGGGCGACGCGGCGTGGTACAGATCCCACGACTGGTTGAAGTAGCCGGCCTGACTCTGGGCGCCGCTTCCGCCCGATGGGAACAGTTGCAATGCGGCGGAGGTCGACACATTGCCGGCCTTGTCGTACGCCGACACCCAGAGCACTGAGGTTGCATCGGTGGGGGCGACATCCAGCGACGCAGCCCCTCCGGTCGCGCAGGTAAGCCATGCTTCGCCTTGACCTGCGCCGCACGTGCGTGCTGGCGCCGGGTTGGGCGCAACCGCAGCCCAGGTCACCGGCGCGGCCGCGGCCGGGCTGGTAGCCGTCCCCGTTGCGATCCACGATTCGAAGCCATAGACGTCAGGCGATGTATCAGTGATGTCGACAGTCAGCGGCTGACCCACCGTGAAAGTGCTGTCGTTCGCCGTGATGGTGAGCTGGGGAAGGAGCGGTTTCGTGTTGTCAACATCGAAGTAGCAGTAGCCGGAGTATGCGGACAGCAGGGTCCAGTCACCCGCAAGCACTCGCCACGCGTAACGTTGACCGTCGATGAGAACAGGCGTGGCGGGTGGCGTGAACGTCTCTTTCAGCACCCCCGGCGGCTGGCCGCCGGTATTCTCCTCAAGAAGGTAAGTGGAACTGGGGACGCCGCCCGGCGCGTTGTAGATGTAGAAATTGGCGTTCACCTGAGCGCCCGCGTCGGGGTCGGAAACGGTCGCCTGCAGCGTGAGTGGTTGAGCCGCGTTGATGACGGCGGGGTTGGCGGCCGTCCCGCATGCGCTGTCGGGCGACTGGATCTTGAGTGCAGACGGGGTGGACGGCGGGCGGTCATAATCGATGACGATGCTGGCCGACGTGCTGTAGTGGCGGCGTGAGACGTTGCTGCTGGGGTCGTGATAGGTCCACGCGAACTGTGCGTAGGTGGCTCCCGCCGTCACCTTCGACTGGACGCCGCTGGTCACGGTCCATCCGACCGTGTTGCCTGCAACGCCCGAGCACCCGTAGTTGGGATTCAAGCTCTGCAGGATGCCGCCCCAGGGGCTCGAACCATACGACTGCTCGGTCGTCCAGCTGAAGCCGGCGGTCTTTGGCCCGTACATGTGCACGTCGATCGCGGTCGGGGAGCAGGTACCCGACCACACCTGCTGGGTATTGATCACCGCCTTGGAGACGGTCGCCCCAGCGATCGCCGGCAGTGAGAACTGGAAGAACATGTCGGACTTGTATGGCGCGCTGATGCCTACGCGCAGGTCTGTGCCGACATTCGCGTCGTAGTACGTCTGCGACGGGAAGGCTGCATCCGTGTACCAGACGTGCGTGTCGTTGGAGCCCCACTCGGGGTCAACGAACACAGGGTAGGTGGGCGTCGTGGCTTCGACTGTCTTGCCGACGTCCAGAGTCATCCCGGACGTATCGGTGGTGTGTGCCACGGGGCGAGCAGGATCATCACCGGCAGGGCCCGCAGCGGTGGCACCGTGTGACGAGTCCCACCACAACGGGGAACCGGCAACGACGATGGAGCCGTCTGGCGCCCTGGCGGCGAGCGTGTCTGATGCTGCCGGAGCGACAGTCGCACCCGAGATCGAGAGACGTAGCGACTGCAGACGAGGGTCCGCCGCTGCATCGTCCGTCTTGACCACGAGGACGTTCGACATCCCGGTCTCGGTCGCCGTGAGCTTGATATCGACGTCCGGTAGCACGTCGGCGTAGGTTGCGACGGCGCCCGATACCGTGGGCACGGGCAAGTTGCCATAAGGCCAGGTCTCAGTGACCCAGTCGCCGGATCTCGTCTGAACCTGATCGAGGACATCGGAATTGCCTCCGGAGAACCGCACAGGGGATGCAGAAACCCTGGGGCGGAGCATCCCGCCCGGCTGCGCCTCAAGGTTCTCATTCACATCCACCCACGTCGCGCCCTGCCGCACGCGAACGGGAAGGGTGTCCGACTCGTAGCGATACTCCCCATTAGCCAACGCCGAGACAATCGTCTGCGGCGTGGTCTCGGAATCGATCGCCACGGGGTGGTCATAGGTCGTCGCGATTTGCGTCGCACTGGCCGCGTCCGGTGCAGTTAGAGCGTCGGGCACAGAGGGACTCGAAGGGGCCTCTATCGCTTCGGCAGGCGTCAGTGCCGCTCCCTGAACTCCGATGATGCCCGCCGCGACCACCGCGATCACCGCAACCGATGCTGGTAGGGATCGTCTCACTGCAACTCCTGACTCTGTCAAACGCGTAGCCAGAGGATAGGAATCGTTCAGGTTGCGGATCTATAGGACCTCGGTCCTATCTTTCACGGGGGCCCTCGAGAAGACCCAGCACGCCTGGTCAGAGAAGGGTGCCGAGACTTGCCACGGTGTCCGTGAGCGCAGCCCCGGCAATGGCGATCGGCGCTGCGACGAGTGCGCCGATTTCGCGCGCCTGCCGCATCACGGCGACTCGACCGGTCGCGCGGAACTTTCGACTGATGTTCGTCATATGGTTCTTGGCGGTATGAGAGGAGATCCTGAGTCGACTCGAGATCTCCTTGATAGGAACGTCCTCGAGAAGCAGTTCGAAGACTTCAACTTCGCGGCTTGTGAGGATCGCGCCGAGAACATGACGATCGATCACCTCCGCCGATGGTTTCGTCGCCAACGCGAGTTCGAGCGCGATCGCGGCCTCGCCGAGCATCTGGCCCATGAGAGCGGATGCAACGTGCACCGGATCATTCGGAAGAACGCGTAGTAGATCCCTCAGCGCGATCGGGAAGAGCAGCTCCGCCGCGGCGAACACGGCTCGCGATCCGGCGAGGCCCCTGTCGATCCTCATGTCGCTATGCAGAGCGAGATCGCCCGATGCCGAGACCGGGAAGTGATAACCGAGCGAGAGGACCGCCGCACCGACAATCGAGGCTGCCCTGCGCCGCCGCTCGGCGCATAACTCGTCCGACTGGGCAAGCTCGTTTCCGGCCGCCGATAGTGCCGCAACGTACGCGTCTGCGACGTTGGCGATGCATTGAACGAGAACAGTCGGGTCGACACCCGTCCGGTCGGACCCTGCCAGGTTCGCTTGCATCTCATCTCTCAGTGCTGAGGCCACCCGAAGCATCCAGAGCGCCGCCCTTCTCGGAAGCTGATCACCACGCGGCGACATCGCGCCTGCCTTAACCTGAGGATTGCCTCCACGCCGGATTCCTTACTGAACAATCTCGAGAGATTCAGGCCAGCACCGTCAGGTTTTCTGGTGTTCGTCAATTCTCTGTGTGGCGGGTGGTACGACGAGGAGACGACTCTGGAACGCGACGAGTTCAACGCGGTGTTCGCCGCGCACTACACCCGCGTGCTCCGTTACGTGCAGCGTCGCGTCGACGACCGTGGGGCCGCCGAAGAAATCGCCGCAGAGACGTTCCTCGTCGCCTGGTCGAAACGGGGACACGTCGAGATCACGGTCCCGTGGCTGTACGGGACCGCAGCAAACAAGATCGGCGACCATTATCGCCGCTCGCAGCGCAAACGCGCAGCCGAGGCGGCGCTCGCGCGCCGCGCCGAAGAGGCACCGGAGGAAGTCTCACCGCTTGATCGGCTTGCTCTCACATCCGCGATCAACGTGCTCACCGCGAAGGAACGGGAGGTCGTCATGCTCACCTACTGGGAACGGCTCCCGGCGAAACAGGTTGCGGAAGTCGTCGGCGGCAGCGAAGCATCCATCTGGGTCACCCTGACCCGCGCCCGAACCAAGATGCGCGAACACCTGCACGACTTTCCACACCCCGCGACCGAAGGCGGTGACCATGCCCTTCGATGATGACGACCTCGACGCTCTCCTTCAACGCGGGGACCCCGCCCACACCCGGCTGGACGCTCCACTGACGATGGCGCAGCTGGCAGCCCGTGACCGAATCACTGCGACCGACACGACCGCGGTCCGACGTCACCCCCGACGGCCTCTCTTGTGGGGGATCCTCGTGCCGGTGACGGCGATCGCCGTCGTCGCCCTGTTCGTCATCACCAACATGACCGCCGCGCCACGCGCATCAGCGCTCACCCCTCCACCGTTGACTTTCACCGCTACCGGACAGACCCCCAAGGACGTGCTCACGATGGCAGAACACACCCTGACCCGATCCCCCTCGCCGACCTCCGCCGTCCGATACTCACAGTCAACCGGCTGGTACGCGCAGCTCGCCGCGAACGAGAACAACGAGATCACCTCGGCCACCATCGCCCCGCAGATCACCACGCTGGAGTGGGCGGCCGACCTCTCCGGTCACCTACGTGTCATCGCAGGCACCCCGTACTGGGCGGATGGCGCCACCAACGCGATCCCCGCCCGCACGGCCCCCACACCGGGCACTGTGATCCTCGACACCACCTTCACCGCCGGCGGCGTCACCGCCCCCACCACCAACCCTCCCGGCGAAAGCGTCGAAGAGATGAGGACGTGGCTGACCGAGTTCGGCCTGCCTTCCGGTGCGGACGCGGCGGATCTGATCGGCACCATCAACCAGGTCCTCAGCTACTGGACACTCACCAACGAACAGCACGCCCTGCTGCTGCAGATCCTCTTGGACCGCGACGACATCACCGTCCTCGGCATGGGCAAGGACCGGGCCGGCAGACCCGTGACCGGGATCGCCGCGGACTCGCACCGCTCCCCCGGATCCCGGGAACTGTTGCTGATCAGCGCCAGCACCGGCCGGATCATCGCGAACGAGACTATGCGCACCACGAAAGCCGGCGCCCTCCCCGCAGGCTCTGTCACCTCCTACACCCTCTGGGGACTCCCGAAACAATGAGAATCCGCTCCGCAATCGCTGTCATCGCCGCGACAATCGCGCTCACCCTCGCTCCCGTCGCCGCCCACGCCGACACCGTCGACCCGCAGATCACCGCCGCTCTCAAAGCGCTCCCCGGTGGCGAGATCATCGACGACCACACGGCGTACTGGCCCGACCTGACCATGACCCTCACCGTCGTCAACCCACTCCTTCGCGACGCGATCGGCGGGTGCCCGAACGGAAGCGTCTGCGCATTCGTGAACGCCACCCCGTCCGGCACCAAACTGTCCTGGACCAGCTGCAGCACCTTCTCCACCACCGTCATCCCCGGCGGCGTCGTGCGATCCATCGCCGACGCCAGATCCACAGGATCACTGCAAGCCCGCAACGGCACCACGGTCGTCGCGACGGCCACCGCCCAAAGCTGGAACACCGTCACCGCGGCCACCGACAATGTGAAGTGCAGCTGACCGGCAGCAGCCGCCCCGGCGGCTAACAGGACAGAGCCGGACATCGAGCTGTAAGGAACGTCGCGGAGCGGCAACTAGTGAGATAGAGGCGCACCGGTACTGCAACCCGCGGCGCGCCATCGCAACCCGATGCGACCGAAGGAATCAGCTCATGAAGGTTTCCGCGTATCACTCGTCCAACCCGTCCGACCCGGACGTGTACCACGACCACGACAACTGCCCGACGGGCAAGCAGATCCCGGCACACAACCGCGTGCCGGGCACCGGCGACTACCGCCGCTGCAAGCAGTGCACCGACCTCGGATCGTCGACCCGATAGGAATTGCTCTTCTCATCAACCGAATTGGCGAGGGGCGCGCCAGGATGACTCCCGTCCCCAACCCGTGTCGCGCGACGGCGTCGACTCATGCTCGAACGCCAGCGTCTGCGCATACTCATCCACGACGACAATGGGATCAAAACCGTCCTGGCCCTCTCTACAGCACGTTCTCGACAACCATCGTTCCCGGCGGAGTGCGCTCGATCGCCGATGCCCGTTCGACCGGGAGCCTCTCAGCCTGCAATGGAACCACCGTCGTCGCGACCGAGTCCGCTCAGAGCCGGAACACGGTGACCGGAACCACAGACAACGTGAGCGGAGCTCACGCGCATGTCGGCGATTTGAAAGGAATCGCTCACCACGGCAACTCAATGTGTAGGGAGCGCACTTCCGGGGGGCGGTGCGCTCCCTAGAACCCGAACGCCCCCTGCATCTCAGGAGACGCCCATGAGCGACGACACCGCTTACCCGGCGGGGTGGTATCCGGACGTTAACGTGCCCGGCACCGACCGCTACTACGACGGCAGCGCCTGGACCGCTCGCACGCGCCCCACACTCCCGGCCGCGCCACTCCCAGCTGCCACGAGCCAGACGTTCGCCGCGAGGACGACCGCGACCAAGCGCCGCTGGTATGTGCGAAAGGCCATCGTCATCCCGGTCGCCGTTGTCGTGGGAATCTTTGCGATATCGGGGATCGCCGCAGCCATTAACGGCCCAGGAAGCGGGTCGGCTCCGAACAGCGACGAGCCGGCAGCTGCTGCGCAGTCCGACGAACCGACACGAACACCCGTGATGGCAACCGTGCCCAACGTGGTAGGGAAGAGCGGCGCCGACGCGATCGCCGCGTTGGAGCTCGCGCACCTGAAGGCCGACACCGGCTCAGGCGACCTCACAATGCCGGTCACCGCGCAGGATGTGGCTGCCGCCTCGCAAGTGGAAGAGGGCTCTGTCGTGAGGCTGACCCTTCAGGCTAAGCCCGTGTACACGGTCGCTCAAGAGTCCGCTATACGGTCGGCAACCTCCTACCTCTCACTCAAAGGTTTCTCGCGCGCCGGACTTCTCGAGCAACTGACGAGCGCCTACGGCGAGGGATTTGCTCCGGCCGACGCTGAATTCGCCGTCGCTGAGATCGAGAAGGCACACCAGGTTGACTGGAACGAGGAGGCCGTCGAGTCGGCGAAGTCGTATCTGGAGCTGAAGGGCTTCTCGCGCCAAGGCCTGTTCGAGCAGCTGACCAGCGCATATGGAGAGCAGTTCACAGCGGCGCAGGCCAATTACGCCCTCGACAAGGTCGGCCTCCGCTGAGCGGCAATCCGCGATCCAGGCTCCGGTAGCGCTCCGGCGACAGGTCTGACGCTCATTCGTGGGCGACGCGCTCGCGAAGCTCGAAACCATACTCAATGAAGAGAGGCTCTCTAGTGGCCACCTACACCGTGACTAAGGTCCGCAAGGAGCGATCAGCTGACGGATCACATCGCCATATCGAGGGAGTGATCACGGACTCAGGCGTGCACTACACACGGGCCGAAGTCGTGAACAGCATCAACGCAGGACATGTGTGGCGAACCAGCAACCTGGGGCGCACGGCCACTATCGTCCCCATGTCGTACTGCCCGAGTTCGACCTGTCTCGCCAAGCCTTACATCCGGACGAATGCTGACGGCACGACCTCCGACAACTTGGAAAACCTCCCCGAAGGCTAGGAACTCGTTGCGGTGCCACGCTGAGGCGCCCGCGCAAGTCTCGACACCTTCGACACACTGCCCCGACGCGTGTCGCCACCAACGGTGAAGAGGTTCGTTGCAAAAAAATGCCCGACGAAGACGAGACTTCGGTGCGAGCCGACTCGGGCCGCGGATGACGGGACTCCACCGTTGTGAGCGCGCATAAGAGTGAAGTGCCCCGATCGGCACTCGAGCGCACAAGACGCGCCCCGAATACGCGAACGAACCGGATACCCGCGGTCGAATAAGCCGCCGACCAGGGACTTTCTTTGCGGAGACGGAGGGATTTGAACCCTCGGACCCCGTGAGGGGTCTCCACCTTAGCAGGGTAAAACGCGCACAATGATGGCGCCCACCAATTGCGGCAACAATCGACAAGCCTTCAACAAAAAAATCAACTGAACTGGGATATATCTGGAATTCCCCCTACGCACTCTAGGCACTCGGTGCGCCCCAGAAATCGGGGAGATCGGTTCGCTCCACATCCTCGGGGACACTTGGGGGACACCTGGAAGCTCAACCATGCAGGCGTCGCCGCTCACTGGGTGAGTATCAGAATCGTCCGATCGAGACTCCTCCTCACAGATCCAACGAGAGGTGGGCACTCGTGCCCGACCACTCGTCCTCGAACAGTCCTCGGCGTAGTCTGTCGCGCAAGGGGAGACGGCTGATGGTGAGGCGTGCCCATGGAAAGCGCTCCGGACTCCGCGACCACCGCAGGATCTTCTCGTAGTAGCGCAGAGTGTGTTCGCTGAGTCCCGCGCGCTTCACCATCTCGCGCACTGTGATGAACTCGCGGGTTCGGGCAGGGGCTTCGGCGGGCACGCCTCCATCCCCCGAACCTAGAGTGCTCTAGGTCAAGCCGGTGGGATGTGCCCCGTGGTGGGCGGACCACTAAGTCCGCCCACCACGGGGGTCTCGACTACCGCGGGCTGCGGGCGCGGAGCGCCACGCCCGTCGCGATGGCCACGACCGCCGCAAGGACTCCCACCACGCCGATCGCAGCCGGAAGGGTTCTCGCGATCTGGGTGAGGGCTGCCGCGAGGATGGGGGTGAGGAACTGGCCGAAGAAGAATGCCGACGTGAACCAGCCGGTCACGCGGCCGCGCTCTTCAAAGCCGGTGCGCGAGACGAGCCACGTCAGCAGAGACGGCAGCAGCAGACCGCCGCCGAGGCCGGCGATCACCGCACCCACCACGATCCCCGCCGTCCCCGGGACGAACCAGATGATCACCATGCCGATGGCCTGCAGACCGAATGCGATCGGCAGCTGGATGCCGGTGGGCAGCTTGCCGATTCTCATGAACGAGATCCCGCCGATCGCGGCGGCGAGGGAGGCGGCCGCGGCAACCGCCCCGATCACGCCGGAGTTGGTGGCCGCGACACCCGTCCCGACGACCAGGTAGCCGACCTCGAGTGCGATGATGTAGAAGCTGAACCCGCCGAAGATCGAGACGATGACCGGCACCCAGATTCGCCGCCACGGCGTGCGCACCTTCCCCGATGCCTGCACGTGACTGTCGGTGGCATCCTGCTTGCTCGGCTCCCACAGGGAGAAGATCATCGGGACCGCGATCACGATGCTCAGGGCGTAGATCCAGAACGGCGTGTGCCATCCCGAGACACCCAGTGCGCCGCCGAGCGCGATGAAGACGGTGGCGGCGAGCGTGGTTGCGACCACCTGCAGGCCCAGGTAGCGGTTGCGTCGGCGCTCGTCGTGGAAGTAGTCGACGATGAGCGTCGTGCAGACGGTCATGATTGCTGCCTCGCATACGCCGACGAGCACGCGGCTGAAGAGGATCAGCGGGAGGCTCTCGAGCCACGCCGGCGCGGTGCCGACCAGCGCGTAGGCGAACATCGTGATGATGAGGAGAGTCTTGCGGCCGAGGCGATCGACGATCTGTCCCGCGAACGGAGCGAAGATCGCGATCATCAGCGCGGGGATCGCCACGATCATCGGGACGAGGATCTCGCCGCCCGGTTGGTCACCGAATTTCTGCGACAGCTGAGGGAGGATCGGCGTGATGAGGACGGAGCCCATCACCGGCATGCAGCTGCCGGCGAGGAGGAGCGCCGCCTGCCACCCGCCGGCGCGGCGGGTGGCCCTCATGGGTGCGGGCACGGTGTCATTCGTCATTGAATCTCACTTTCGGGTAGCCGCCGGCGTCGTCGCCTGCGGTCGGTGATCCTGCCGTCGCGCTCGGGGGCCGCGCGACGGCAGGGTCTTACCGTCGGTTTCGCGGGCGGACCCGCGCGACGGCAGGGTCTGGTACGGATGCGGGCGCGCCGACGGTGCCGACGAGATCGCCGATTCCTTCGACGATCATGCGGACCTGATCGCCTTCGATGAGCGGCGGCGGCGTGACCGTGCCACTTCGGCCCCACAGCTCGCCGAGGCATCCGCCGTTGCCGACCGTGCCGGAGCCGAGTACATCACCGGGTACGACGCGCGAGCTGCGGGACGCATAGGCCACGAACTCCGGGAACGGCCACCCCGCGTTGGAGATCATGTCTTCGCCGATCCGGCTGCCGTTGACGTACACCTCGGCGTGGATGGCGAGAAAGCCCTCGTCGTCGAGGCGGGGGGCGAGCTCGTCGGCCGTGACGATCCACGGACCGAGCGCGGTGCCGAAGTCCTTGCCCTTGGCCGGACCCAGGCGAACGGCCATCTCCCGCATCTGCAGGTCCCGAGCTGACCAGTCGTTCATGATCGTGTAGCCGAAGATAACGGATGCCGAATCCGCCGCTGAGAGATTCGATTCGCCGACTCCTGGCGCCGCGCCGACCACGATCGCCAGCTCGAGCTCGAAGTCGAGCCGCTGGGTCACCGGGGGCTGCAGGACGTCATCGGGACCGAGGACGGTGTGCGGGTTGGTGAAGTAGAACGTCGGTGCCTCGTACCACTCGGGTGGCACGTGCCCCACGCCCTCGGCGTCCGCCGTCATCCCCTCGACATGTTCCTCGAACGCGACGAAATCCCTGATCGACGTCGGCACGACCGGGGCGAGCAAGCGCACATCCTCGATTCGTGTCGCGCTGGCCGGGTCGACCTGCTCGAACAGGTTTCGCGTGTGGTCGAGCCCGCGCGCGAGTACGTCGGCGACAGTCAACCCGCCGGGGAATGGCACGACCGTGTCGTCGACCACGAACCCTTCCCAGGTCTCCCCCGCCGTCTCCCACCGCGCGATCCTCATGAGCCGTTCCTCCGTCGTAGCAGTTCGTCTGCGTTTGCGCCGAGGATGGCCGTCTCGATGTCGTCGGGCAGCTCGGCTCCGTGCACGAATCCGACGGGATCGTCGAGCCCCATGTCAAAGGGGAAGTCGCTGCCGAGCACGACCTGAGATGACCCCGCGGCCTCAAGCAGATGCCGCAATCCGACGTGGTCGTGCACGACGGTATCGAACCAGATCTTGCGCAGGTAGCTCGAGGGCTCGTGAGCGCAGCCGTGCGCGTCGGGCCGCACCCGCCACGCGTGGTCCGATCGCCCGATCGCCGTGGGGAGGTAGCCGCCGCCGTGGGCTGCGACTATCACCAGGCGCGGGTGCCGATCGAGCACTCCGGCGAAGATGAGGTGCGAGAGTGCGACGGCGTTCTCCGCAGGTTGACCCACGGTGTTCGCGAGGTAGTAGCGATCGAGACGCTCGTCCAGCGAGCATCCGAACGGGTGCAGGAAGATGATCGCGTTCAGTTCCTCGGCACGTGCCCAGAAGGGCTCGAGTCGCTCGTCGGAGAGGTCGACGTCACCGGCGAACGAGGAGATCTCGACTCCGGCCAGCCGCTTTCCGATCATCGCGTCGTCGAGGCATTCGACGATGCGCGAGGGGTGTTGCAGGGGAACGAGGCCGAGGCCGGTCAGTCTCCCCGGTGCGTTCGCCACGTGCTCAGCGACGAGGCGATTCGCCTCGGTCACCGCCCACACCGACAGCTTTTTGTCGGCCCACGGGTAGAAGTGGTTCGGTGATGCGCTCACCCACTGCCGGTCGACGCCCTGTGCGTCCATCGCGTTCAGCCGGACCTCGACAGAGGTCAGCTTCGGGATGCGAGCGCCCACCATCGGGCCGGAGACGACTTGACTGGCGGCGCCGTTGCGTTTGAGGTCGAGGAGGGCCGCCTCGGCGACCTCGCCCGGCGCACGTCGCTCGACCTCCGCGTGCAGGGTCGGCAACAGCACGTGGGCGTGGACGTCGGTGACCGGGGAGACGCTCATGCGGGCTCCGCCATCCGGTGCGCCAGACCGAAGATGAGCCCACCTGCATCGGCATCCTGGTCGCCGTCGATCTGCCATTGGCCGAGTTGGACGGATGCCGCGACCACAGCCTGTGCGCGCGGGAGGCGGCGGGCGTGGAAGTCATCCCACAGCGCCTGGTCGAGGTGTTCGCTTTGGATCAGGAGTTCGGTGAGCACGAAGGCGTCCTCCAGGCCCTGCGCCGCGCCCTGGGCGATGGTGGGCGGGCAGGAATGGGCGGCGTCGCCGATGACGACCGTTCGACCGCGGTTCCACGGCGCGGGAACGAGGTGCTTGGTGAACCACGTGTAGTTCGTCGGGGATCCGGATTGGAGGTCTGCGCGGACGGCGTTCCACGGGCCCTCATATGCACGCGATTCGTTGATCATGATCTGCGCACCCTCTTCGTCGGTGAGTCCGAACCGGTCCGCGGCGGCCCCGACGAGTAGCGCGTACATGGTGTTCTCTCCGGTGGGCGTGTAGCCGGCGATGTACACGGAGCCCCCGTAGTAGAGCTCGGTGTGCACCACCTCGTCAGGGCGGGAGACGAACGCGCGCCAGGCCCCCATTCCGGTGGGCTCGGGGCGGGTCTCGATGCCGATGAGGGCTCGCACGGTCGAGTTGAGCCCGTCCGCTCCGATCACGAGATCGTATGTGCCCAGGACGTCGCCGCCGACCTCGAGAGTCACGGAGTCGTCGACGTGCCGGAGAGCAGTGACTTCGGCGCCGAAGTGTGCCCGTGCTCCCGCGCGTGTTGCGTGCTCGAACAGGATGCGGGTGAGGTCCGCGCGCGCCATCCCCATGCCTGCGGGATAGTCGGGTCCGCCGGTCTTGACCTCCGGCAGTTCGGCGACCCTCACCGCTCCCGGCCCCGGGGCGCGGAGGGTGAGCCCCTCGTAGGGATAGCCTGCAGCGCGGAGGTCTTCCCAGGCGCCGAGCGCGTCGAAGACGCGCAGCGCGTTCCCCTGCAGCGAGATGCCGGACCCCCGCGCGCTGAGCTCCGCTTTCCTCTCATAGATGTCGACCTCGACGCCAGCCTTGGCGAGCTGGATCGCGGCTGCAAGTCCAACTACTCCGGCGCCGACGACGGCGACCTTCGCTACTGCGGTCACGAGGAACCTCCCTGTTCCGATTCGGGTGTGGATTCAGGCATGGCAGTCGAGGGGCCGGCTGCCGTTGTAGTCGTACATGTCCTGCCACGCCGCGGCGAAGTCGGGCTGCCGGTCATCCAGTTCGGCGATCGCGCGATGCACGTTGCCGACGATCCGCTCGGAATCGAGCCACCCAGCGAACTCGCCCAGATCGAGACCGCGTGCTGCGTCCAGCGGGATCAGGTCCCGGTTGTGCGCGTCGTGCGCCGCCGCGATCACGAAGCGCAGGTAGCGTGCGACGGGCTCGAGGATCTCGACGCCCCCGACCGGTCCGTGCCCGGGGACGATGGTCGTCGGCTGGAGTGCGGCGAGCTCGTCGAGGGTCTCGAGCCATCCGCTCGGCGATCCCGACAACGCGAAGGGTGTGCCGCCGTTGAACACGAGGTCGCCGGTGAACAGAATGCGCTCGTCGGGTAGCCACACGTAGGCATCGCCGCGGGTGTGCGACGGGCGCGCGGGGTGGCGCACGTCGATTCGTCGATCGCCGATGGTGAGCTCCACCGCGTCCGCGAACTCCCGCGTGGGGAGGCGTGCGCTGACTTCTCCCTGCACGAAGGGGGTGAAGATGTGCGACGCAGGCGGCGGCGTGTGCTGCAGCTCCTTGGTCACACTCGCGTGGGCGAGGATCTCCGCATCGGGCAGCAGGGACGCCCCGTTGGAGTGGTCGGGGTGCGCGTGCGTGTAGATCACCCTTGTGATCGGGGCGGCAACCTTCGCCGCCGCATCGAGGTAGTTCTTCATGCGGCGTTCGGTAGAGGTGACGTCGACGCTGGTCGCGCCCTCCGGGCCGCCGATCAGGCCCACGTTGTTGATCATCCAGCTGCCGTCGGGCTGAATGTAGGCCCAGACGCCGTCGGCGAGCTCTTGGAGGTAGGGGCTCGTCATGCCGCGCCGGCACCTTCGGGTGCGGGCGTGAACAGGTCGTCCCCCATCGCCCGCAGCTGGGATGAGATCTCCTTGGGGTTGCTGTCGCCGACCATCTTCTGCAGGAACTTCGTGTTGTTGAAAACGAAATCGCGGAGCGGACGCATCGGCGCGGGCACGTAGTGGAAGTTGCGTCCTAGCATGTAGGCCAGCTTCACCTGGCCGGCGGTGTGCTCGGCCCGGGCATTCTCGTACTTCGACAGCGCCGCCTTCACTGCGGCGGTGTCGGTGAGGTCGATCCCGTGGAGGATCTGCCCGAGGAAGTAGCCGTCGACGATCGACATGCCCGCGCCGTACGCCGCGTAGGGACTCGTGGCGTGCATCGAGTCGCCCGCGAAGGTCACACGTCCCTTCGCCCACACCTGCGGGACCTCGCCGCGATCGCGGATCGCCCAGGAGAACACGTGATCCTCGGTCGTGTTTCCGATGAGTTCGGTCAGCTCCGCCGGGAACTCGCGGACGGACTCGAGGGCGAACTCCTTGAGGTCGCTCGGGAAGGGCTTCTTCGGGTCGGACGCCTGGAGCACCCACCACTCGACGCCGCTGCGTCCCTTGCTGCGGATCCCCGTGTGGCTGGCCTGGATCGTGCGCGAATGCCGCAGGATCGCCTGGTCGGTGCGCACGCCGGCCGGGACATCGAATGTGTATCCGCCGATGACCGTGAGGCCGTGCTCGCGGACCGGCGGGAGACCCCAGACCTTCTCGCGCACGACGGAGTTGATGCCGTCCGCGCCGATGACGAGCGGTGTCGTGATGCTGGTTCCGTCCTGGAATCGGACGACGACGTGGTCTCCCTCGTCCTCGAGATCGGTCACGAGCTTGTTGCCCACGATGATGCCGTCGGGGAGGGCATCGAGCATGCGCTCGTAGAGGTCGGGCCGCGTGAGACCGAGGAATCCGCCGTACTGTTCCACCACGCCCTCGGGGAAGTGGACCTCGACGCGCAGCTTGTTCTTGTGGCTGCGGAACTCTGTCTCGCACGACGCACCGAGGTCGTCGATGTCGACACCGATCTCCTCCAGCGCCTTCACCGCCGGCGGCCAGAGGTTGAGGATGTTGCCGGCCGGACGAGGCTCCGAATAGCGCTCGTAGATATGCACCGGCGTGCCGACCTTGATGAGGGCGAGAGCGGTGGCGATGCCCGCCGGCCCTGCTCCGATGACGGCGACCGGGTCGGTGGCGACGTTGTCGTTCATGAGTTCTCCTCGTCGAGTGCTCGGGTCTGTTTCAGGGTCGGGGTGCGGAGTTCGGGTCTGTCGAGGACGGAGCGGTCGACGACCGATGCAGGCAGTCGGCCGGCGAGGACCGTCAGGGCGTTGGTCGTCGCCTTCGTCGCGAGCTCGATGAGCGAGCCGTCGGAGGCGAATGCGACGTGCGGTGTGACGATCGCGTCGTCGCTCGATCGGAGCCAGTGCTCCGCGGGGAGGGGCTCGGGGTCGGTCACGTCGAGTGCCGCGCGAAGGCGTCCGCTCTCAACCTCGGCGCGGAGGGAGTCGGTGTTGACCAGGCCGCCGCGGCTCACGTTCACGAGGAGTGCGCCGTCTTTCATGCGGGCCAGCTCCGCCGCGCCGACGGAATGGCGCGTGTCCGCGGCCAGGGGGACGTGGATCGAGACGACGTCGGATTCGGCGAGGAGGGTGTCGCGATCGACCACGCGGCTCACGTGGGCCGGTACGGACGCCGGGTCAACGGCGAGCCGGCGGGAATCAACGACGACTTCGAACCCGAAGGCGGTCGCACGCTCGGCGACGGCGGCGCCGATGGCGCCATAGCCGATGATGCCCAGGACGAGGCCGCGGATCCGTCGCGCGGAGGCGCCCGCATCCGTCCGCCATCCGCCACCCCTGACGGTGTCCGTGGCGGGGAGGAGGTTGCGCAGCGTCGCGAGGATCAGCAGGAGGGTGTGATCGGCGACCTCCTCGGTGCAGAACTCGGGAACGTTGCTCACCAGGATGCCGAGCTCCGTGGCGCGGGCGACGTCGATATTGTCGACGCCCACGCCGTAGCGGGCGACGGTCCGGCAGCGGATCGCTGCATCGAGCACCGTCGCCGACACGCGCCGGAAGCAGGTGAGGATCGCGTCCGCCTCGGGGGCGAGAGCGAGCAGGTGCTCATCGGATTCGGCGAGCACGACGGAGTGGCCGGCGACGGCTGCGAGCTCCCGCTCGATGTCGATGGTCGGCCATGCGATGTCGGTGATCACGATCGTGCCCATCACACCGTCCGCCCGAAGCTCGGCTGTGCGACCGCGATGTCCGGCCCGAGCTCCCTTTCGATCTCGAGCAGGCGGTTCCATTTCGCGGTGCGCTCGGACCGCATCGTGGATCCCACCTTGATCTGCCCCGTGTTCCAGCCGACGGCGAGGTCGGCGAGCCAATCGTCCTCCGTCTCGCCCGAGCGGGCTGACAGCACGGTGGCGTAGCCGGCGGCGTGCGCGAGCTCGACCACTTCGCGCGCCTGACTGAGCGTGCCGATCTGGTTCGGCTTGACGAGCACCGCGTTCGCCACCGACTCGTCGATCCCGCGCTGGACACGGTCGGGCGACGTGACGAACAGGTCGTCGCCGAGCAGCTGGATGTCGCCGAGACTCGCGGTCGCTTCGCGCCATCCGGTCCAGTCGTCTTCGGCCAAGGCATCCTCGATCGACACGATCGGGAAATCCCGGACCCACGAGGCCAGCTCCGCGGTGAGCTCGCGCGCTGTCATCGTGCGGCCCTCCGTCTCCCACCGGTAGGTGTCGTTGCCGGAGGTGTGGAACTGGGTCGCGGCGACGTCGATCGCGATCGCGATGTCGTCCCCGGGTGTCAGTCCCGTCCTCTCGAACGCCCGCATGAGCACCTCGAGCGCGTCGCGGTTGCCGTCGAGACGAGGGCCGTAGCCGCCCTCGTCGGCGACGAGCGCCCAGGTGGCGCCGCGCTCCCGGAGCACCTCGCCGGTCGCCGCCCGCACACGGGAAACCCGTTCGATGGCCTCGGAGAACGTCGTCGCACCGACGGGGATCACGAGGAAGTCCTGCACGTCGAGCGCACGAGCCGCATGCGCGCCGCCCGAGATGATGTTGACCATCGGCATCGGGGTGCTGCGGACGCTCTCCCCGCACGACGCGAACAGCGGCATCCCGCGCGACGCGGCGGCCGCGCGGGCCGTCGCCACCGAGATCGCCAAGATGGCATTTGCGCCGAGGCGACCTCCGTCCGGCGTGCCGTCGGCGGCCCTCAGCGCGATGTCCACGCCGGCCTGGTCGACGACATCGAGACCGAGCACGGCGTCGCGCAGCCCGCCCTCCGCGTTCGCCACGGCGCGCTGCACGCCGAAGCCGCCGTAGCGCTCCCCGCCGTCGCGCAGCTCGCGCGCCTCGTGCGACCCGGTGGACGCCCCGGAGGGGACGATCGCCCGGCCGCGGTGGCCGCCGGCGGTGACGACCGTGCATCCCACGGTAGGGCGGCCGCGGGAATCCAGCGCCTCGAAGGCCATCACGGAGGCGACGGGATCAACGCTCATCGGGGAGACTCCAGATGTCGGCGAGGCGCCCGTGGTCGGACGCGAGGAGAGTGAGCCCGTGAGCGCGCGCGCGATCGCGTTGCTCAGCGGTGAGGTAGTCGACGGGTGACTTGCCGTCCACCCGGGCGAGGATCAGCGCCCCCACATGCTGAACGAGGTATGCCTCGTCCAGGGACTGGTCGATCCCCGCCTGATAGCTGGCGACGAAAGCCTGTGCGGTCTCGACCAGTCCGGGTGCGTGGACGGGGGATGCGATGAGCTTGCAGACGAGATGGTGGAGCAGGAAGGCCACGTCGAAGACGGGGTCGCCCGTGTGCGCCACCTCCCAGTCGATGACCCAGAGCTCGGTGCTCGGCGCCGCGTCGACGAGGATGTTCTTGGGCGAGAAGTCGCCGTGGACCAGGGCAGAGCGCGTGCGCGACATGCGATCGACGAGTTCAGCGATGGTGGGTGCCGCCGCCAGGTTCCGCTCGGCCGCCACCTCGTAGAACGGCCTCACCCGGAGCTGCTGGAAGGCGTCCTGATCCGTGAACTCCGCCAAAACGCCCGCATCATCGTTCGCCGACGCGGCATGCCACGACGCCAGGAGGTCGCCGAGGTGCGCTCCCAATTCCGGACGAATCACTCCTGCGAGCAGCTGAGACTTCCAGTTGTCGTAGGACGTCGGCGCGAGCTCGACGACGATTACATTGCGGGAACGGTCCACAGCCACCACCGAGGGCACCGCGTCCGGCCGGATGCCGCGCGCCCATCGCAGGGCGGCCGCCTCTGTGAAGGATCGCTCGGGCGACGCCTCCCAGATCTCGGATACGCGAAGGCGCGGGAGCGCACGCTTGACCACGAAGTCGCGGCCGCCGCCGTGCACGACGGCGACATCGTTGGAGACGCCGCCCGCCAGCGGCTCGACCGTCGCCTCTTCGTCGGCGCCGAGCATGCCGACGCTCCTCAGCGCCGCCGCCGCAGAGTCCCGCAGGTCATCGTCGACAGCATCCACACTCGCCTTCACGCACTCATCCCTTCCCGTCGTCGCCGCCGCCGCGCGTTCGCCATCAACGCAGTGCGGCGGGCTTCTGGTGGAAGAACTCCGCCGCAGCCTCCTCGTTCATGGCGGCCTGTTCGAGCTCGGCCGCCTCCTTCGGCGGTGCGGGGAACGAGTCGTGGATGAACGACTCCGGAATCTCGACGTTGCGATAGATCGACTGCCCGGGGTTGCCGCCGGCCGCGTGGTATGTCTTCGTCTCCCAGTCGGGCATGGTGTTCACCCATCCGCCGGAGTTCACCTCCATGCGGAACCCGCCCGGCTCCCGGAAGTAGAGATAGGTGATCTCGTCGATCCCGTGCACGCCCGGGCCGAGCTCGATCGGAGTGCCGTGCGACACCGCGGCCTCGGCCATCCGTTCGACATCGACGCGCTGGTCGACCCGGAAGGCGATGTGGTGCCCGCGGCCCGTCATGCCGCTGAAGTCGGGAACGAGCGCGACGTCGTGGGTCGAACGGATGGCGTTGCAGGTGAGGGTGGAGAAGACGGAGAAGCCGGGTTCGACCTCCGTCTGCGCGGTGTGGCGCGCTCCCAGCTTCTTGTAGAACTCGATGTCGCCCCGCATGTTGCCGGTCGGCATCGTGACGTGGTCGAGGTAGCGTGCGGCGCCGCCCCCGTTCAGGGGCATCTTCTGAGGACGATTCGGGACCGCGTGATCCTTGAGCTCCTCCGGCGCCTCGTAGAGATCGACATCCCAGAACACTTCGTTGAGGTGACGGCCGAACGCCGAACGGTACTGGTAGGTGCGACCGTGCCCCGTCCACGAGTCGATCCAACCCACGTGCTCCTCCGTGTCGATCAGGCGCTTGGCAACGGTGTCCGGGTCGCCCGGGCCGTAGGTTCGCCATCCGATCCGCCCGAGGCCCGGCTCGTTCGCCTCTGTGACGATGAAGCTCGAATGCAGCCACTCGGCCCACCCGCGCATATACACCGACTGCCCCTCACGGGTCGTCTCCTGAAGACCCAGGACATCCTTCATCCAGGCGACGGTCTCTTCGGGCTTGGGGCTCAGCAGCTCGACGTGCGCGAGCTGGGACAGCAGGATCTCTGACATGTCGCTCCTTGTCTCTTGACTGTTGTTCAGGCGGGCGGTTCGACGCACAACGTCCGCTGCATGCCGAGACCCGTGATGGTGGATTCGATGACATCGCCGGGTCGAAGCCAGCGGTTGTCGTGATGGCCGGCGTTTCCCGCGGGAGAACCGGTAAGGATCATGTCGCCGGGCGACAGGCGGGTCATCTGCGAGGCGTAGCTGACGCAGTCCTCAACGCCGTGGATGATGTCGTCGATCAGCTGGTCCTGCATGACCTCGCCGTTGACCGACAAGGTGATGCGCAGGCGGCGGTAGTCAGGGATGAACCGCCGGGGCACGATCACCGGTCCGGTCGGGAAGAAGGTCGGGCGGTTCTTGGAGGTCACGAAGTCTGTGAGCGGGAAGCCTGGCCGGCTCATCACGTCGCGCACCGTGATGTCGTTGCTGATCGTGTACCCGGCGACATGACTCAGCGCGTCCCCGGGAGCGACATGATGGGTCGGTTTGGCGATCAGGACTCCCAGTTCGAGTTCCCAGTCGTGCTTCTCGCCAGGAGTCCACAGCACGACGTCGTCGTTCGCTCCCGACACCGCTGAGGGAATGCCGGGGAACATGAAGGGCTCGGATGCCCGCGAGCGGGCCTGCTGTGACGCGAATGCGCGCAGCTCGTCATCGGATCGCTCGTCGCCGTCGTTGCGGAACCAGGCGAAGACGATCTGCTCTACATGGCGGAAGTAGTTCGCGCCCGCGCACAGCAGCTGCCCGGGAGGCTGAACGGGCGGGAGCGGCCGCACTTCGTCCAACGGAATGCCGACGGCACTGGCGGACAGCAGCTCTTCGAGAGCATCGATCGCCGAGTCCCAGTCCTGCAGAAGGCCGATGACGGACACCTCTCGCCCGAGGAGGGCCGAAACATCGTGGACCCGGTCGTCGATCACGGCCCCGGTGAAAACGCGTCCCTCGATGTCGAAGGTCCCCAGGCCGAATGCGCCCGGGAGCACCGCTGAATCTTCGTTCGACACCGTTGTCGCTCTCCTTGTTCTTCGCTGAACTAGAACACGACTGCGCGTTCTAGTTTTAGTGTGCGGCACGACACGGCGCGATGTCAAGTGTGATTTCTCGGACATAGCATGGGGTGGTGTCAGAAGCAGGGAAGATCCGCCAGCCCCTCCAGCGGAGGAGCCAGGAGGCGTTCGAGCGCGTCCTGAAGGCGGGCCGCGAGATCCTCGAGAACGTCGGTGTCGAAGGCTTCACGGTTGCCGCCGTCTCGAAGCGCGCGGGAGTGTCCGTCGGGTCGATCTACTTGCGCGTCCCCAGCCGCGAGGCTCTCATCCTGGCCATCCACGACGAAGAGATGGAGCGCCTAGAGCGCGAAGAGAATTCGTTCAACCAGGCCGACGCATCAGACCTCGATACCCGCTCCTACGTCATCGATGTCGTGCTCAAGACCGCCGGGCACACCCTCGCCAACGCCGGAATCCTCCGCGCCTTCATGCGCCGAGGACCCGATGATCCGGACATCTGGGCACGCGCACGAGCCACGAGCCAGCGGATCGCTGCCGACTTCGAGTTCGCGATGCTCAAGCGCCGAGACGAGTTCGCGCATGCCGATCCCGAGAAGGCCGTGGACTTCGCCTTCCGGGTCGTCTACAACATGACCGCTCGACGAGTGACGCACGGCGCGGAATTCGAATCAGCGCGCCCCCTGAGCGATGAAGAATTCCTGCAGGAGCTCGGCGAGATGGTCGCCGACTATCTGGTCGGCTGAGGTCGCCGGGGCCGGTGACGTCCACGGCCGGCGACTCACGCCCGCCGTGCGGGCCACCTCTCGTCCCACCGTCGACACCATTGTGGCCAGTCAGAGCACCGCATTCGCCCCGGGCGGCGATCGCCTCTTCGTCGTCAGTCACGCCGCGTGGCGAGGTCGGTGATGTCGGCGATCAGCCGATCGCGCTGCTCCGCGCGGGACCGACGGCCGCGACACAGTCACGCCGAGGCTGCCCGGTCCCACACCGGGAGCTCGATGCGCGACGCTGCGTCTCCAGCGTGCGAGATCTCCTGGTGCGCGACCACGGTCGCCGCGGTGCGGAAGCCGGCGTTGCCCATCGAGGAGTCCGGCGTGTTCGAGGTGCGGGCGGAGTTGCGGTACCGGTTGCAGTACGAGATGTGGCACAGGTAGCTGCCGCCCCGCATCACTCGTCCGGAACCGGATGCCGGACCGCGGGGGTCGCTCGCGGGCGACGCGCGGTAGTACCCGGGCGAGAACCAGTCCGCGCACCACTCCCACACGTTCCCGACGGTCTGCCACAGGCCGTACCCGTTCGGGGTGAACGAACGGACCGGCGCGGTGCCGAGGTATCCGTCGTCGACGGTGTTCGTGACCGGGAACTCGCCCTGCCAGATGTTCGCCCGCCAGCCTCCTGCATCCACCTCCTCGTCGCCCCACGGGTACTTCGCCGCGACGAGACCGCCGCGCGATGCGTACTCCCACTCGGCCTCGGTCGGCAGCCGCCGCCCCGCCCACTCGGCGTAGGCGACGGCGTCGTTCCAGCTCACATGGGTGACCGGATGGTCGCCGAGTCCGTCGAGGTCGGAGTCGCGCCCGCCGGGATGGCGCCAATCGGCCCCGCGCACGCCGAGCCACCAGGGTGCGGCGGCGACGGAGCCCATCACATCCGCGTCCGGCGCCCGCAGCAGGAGGTGGAAGACCGCGGAGAAGCCGAAGCTCTCCGCCTCGGTGACGTACCCGGTCGCCGCGACGAAGCGGGCGAACGCGTCGTTCGTGACGGACGTGGCGTCGATCTGAAAGGCGTCGAGCGACACCTCGTGGCGGGGCGACTCCCCGTCCCCGCGGTTCTCATCACCCGACGCGTCGCCCATCACGAAGGTGCCCGCGGGGATCGCCACCTGCTCCAGATCGTGGACACCGCCCGCCAGCACGGCCGGCGGCGGCACCCGTGTACCGAGCTCGACGAAGACGCCCCGGCTCGGCGCACCGCACGTGCAGCCCGCGCCGCACGATCCGCCCGTCGCATCGGTCGACGTGTCCATCCCACTCCCTCCGGAGGTGCTCGCATCCATCCTGCCGCCACCCGCGCTGCGACGGGTCAGCCGATGAAGGACAGCTCCTGCAGACGCCGCTCCAGACCCACGACGTCTTCAGTCGTGATCCCCGGTACGGCAGCCGCGGCCTGCAGAACCGTGGAGACCCGCGAACGGGCGACGAAGTTCGCGTTGCCGAGCTGGGGGATAAGCGCGATCAGCTGGTCGCGTGCGTCAGGGATCTCGAGGAGATTCCGCAACGAGGTCGTGGCGACGATGGCGTCCGGTGCAAGGTCGTCCTTCGTGACGATGCCCGCTCGTCCCGCCTCGATAAGATCCCACTGCGCACCGATCAGGAGGTGCGCACGTGTGACCGGTCCGACCGCCGGCAGTCCGAGCCGGGCGAATTGCTCCTCGGGAGCGTCCGTCTCACGCATGAGGTCGACGAGGAGCTGGGCCATCTCCAGCTCACGTTCGTCGTCGCGAAGCGGTGCCTTCTGCTGGGGATCGCGCTTCAGGTCGAACAGCAGCGACCCGTACGGGTACGGGCTGCGTACTGCCCAACCGGGGACCTTGAGAGTGGGGACGCCCTTGGTGAAAGCGAAGGGCGGCGCCAGCTCGGCCTCCGCCAACTCGCGGGGCGTGAATCGGGAGTCCATATGCGTGGGCATGAGCGTGAACTCGAACAGCGGGGTGTTGTCCGGCGACGCGCAGTCACGCATGTACACGTATCTCCCATCGGTGACATTGACGTGGCCGCCGAAGGACCCGAAGAGGGCGCCCTCACGGATCGAGCCGGATCCGCTCATCGCCTGACGCAGAGGTCGCCCCTGCATGTCCGCGGTGCGATCCACCCCGAAGACGTCGAGGAGAGTGGGGCCGATGTCGATGGTCTGAACGAGCTCGGTACTTCTCGTGCCGGCAAGACCCATCCTCGGATCCCACACGAACAGCGGGGTGTGGATGTTCTCGTCATACCAAGGCTGCACCAGCTTGCCCCACCAGCCCTGCTCGCCGAGGAGGAAGCCGTGGTCCGTGCACACGATCAGCATCGTGTCGTCCCACATCCCGTACTCGTCGAATGCGTCCAGCACCCGTCCGAGCGACCGGTCGCACATGGACAGCAGAGCGGTGTAGTTCTGCCGGGCGGCGTCGGCCTCGCTTCTCGACTCGATCACGCGCCGGTAGGAGGGCCAATCGAAGATCGGCCCGCTCTGCGCGGGCTCGCCGTTGAGGGCTCGGTAGTCGTCGTACGTGAAGAACGGCTCGTGCGGATCGAAGCACTCGATCTGGAGCATCCACCGGTCGGCGTCATGGTTGACGTGGAGGAACTGGAGACCGGCGTCGAACGTGCGGGTCTGCGAGTGATCCGCCTCGTCGGACATGTACGAGCGGTTGATCCAGTCCTGCCGCGTGTGCGACCCGCCACCGTTCAGGTTGTCGGGCACCTCGATGTCACCCACGTGCCCCTTCCACGGGTCCCCGGCCTGCCCTCGGACGAGTTCGTAGCTGGCGAAGCGGTTGACGTAGGACGCGCCTCCGTCCTCCCAGTAGTGATGGTGGTCGGTCGCGAGGTGGCAGTAGACATCGTTCCTGCCCAGCATCTCGGGAACGGAATCGTCGAACGGCTCCAGCGGACCCCAGGAACGGTGCAGGAAGTTGTAACGACCGGTGTGCAGCTCGCGGCGGGCCGGCATGCAGGGCATGCTGCCCGCGTAGCAGTTATCGAACACGACGCTGCGCCGTGCGAGCCGTTCGAAGTGGGGCGCATGGACCCCGTCCGCACCATACGGAGGCAGATACTTGCGGTTCAGACTGTCGAACAGGACGATGACGGCCTTCATTCACCTCACCTCGTTCGCGGCGGCGGACGTCGTCGTGGCGCCCTGTGATTCCGCGCCGTCTGTCCCGGCCGACTCTGCGGGACTCGCGAACATGTCCCACAGGGCCTCGAGTGTTCCGGGCAGATCGATGCGGGGATCGATGGCGATTTCCGCCTGCAGACCATCGAACAAGGCGATGAGGATGCGGGCGAAGACCTGAGGATCGATGCGCGGGTCGAACCGCCCCTCCCCCTGTCGCGCCTCGATGTCACGTGCGACGTTGGCATGCACGGCGGCGTCCCGCTCCAAGAAGTAGCGGTGACTGGGATGCTTCGGGTCGCTCGCTGCCGCCTCCAGGTTCACGTACAGGTGAAGGAGCCCGGGCACCTTCATGCTCTCGTGGGCGATGTATACGGCGCGCGGGTAGTGGGCCTCGTGCGGTGCATCCATCTGCTGATTGACGACATCGCGGCGACGGAGCACCTCGGTGAGGAGGTTCTCCTTCGTCTGGAAGTGGTGCAGAAGTCCCGCCTGGGTCATCCCGACCTCTTCGGCGATGTCCTTGAGCGACGTCGCTCCGAAGCCCTGCCGGCCGATCACGGCGAGCGCGGTGTCGAGCACAAGCTCTCGACTCTGCCTGCCCTGGGCATAGGGCCCGCGCTTGCGGGCCGAGGAGCGCTCAGTCATCAGGTGTCCTTTCCGCCTGCGCCGGCGTCGAAGAGGGGATCGAGGACGTCGCCCGGCACGTCCGGGTGAGACCGGATCACCTGCCCGGCGTCTCGCGGCAACTGGAAAGGGAGCTTACCTTCGGGGAGGATCTTTCCGGTCAGCGCGTCGAGCAGCGCATCATCCGACGCCCCGTAGACCGCGACCAGTGAGGCGACGCTGGCCATCAGCGGCGTGAGGATCGCCGGCCGGTCGAGCTGGACGGCGAGGATGACGGGCGCATCGACCGCGATGCGTTCCACGCGCTCGACGACATCGCTCGCGAACTCCAGGCTTCCGGCGTGGAAGCTGGACTCCAACATGTAGTCGTCTCGGGGCTCGAAGGGGGCGTCCAGCCGGACGATCGCCACGTCGGCGTCGCCGACGTCGGCGACCGGCGACAGACCGGCTCGGACGATCGCGCGTGCGTCGACGTCTTCGGAGTAGACCCGGAGCCCCTCCTGCAGCGGAATTCGCGCCGCACCGGGCGGCGCGGCATTCACGAGTAGGGTGGTCGCGCGCGCCTGCGCGGAATGACCGAGGGCCCGGAGCGGCGGCGTCCCCACGCTATCGACCCCCTCCGATGTGACGTACGGATCGTCGAACAGCCCGAGCTCGAACTTGACCCGCAGGACCCGCGCGACCGACTCATCGATACGCGACTCGTCGACCGCTCCGCTCTCGACCAGTCGGATCACCAAGGAGGGGTCGTCCTCACCGCCGAACTGATCACAGCCGGCGTCGAGGATGCGCCGCGCCCTGTCGAGCGCGGACAGGTGCTCAACCCCCCATGCCCGTGCCGGGAGGGATCTGTCGCCGATCTGCGACCCGGTGACCAGCCCCCAGTCGGTGCTGACGACGCCGGTGAATCCGAGGCGCTCGCGCAGCAGACCGGTCACGATCTGCCGGCTGAAGGCGAAACCGACGGGTTCCACGGGCTCTCCGTCGAGGACGAGGCCAACGGGCATGCCGTAGTAGAGCATCATCGCCGAGACGCCGCGATCTATGACCGCGCGGAACGGCTCCAGGTGGTAGTCGAACATCCCGCCGGGGTAGACCTGCTCGCGCCCGTAGGGGAAGTGCGGATCCTCGCCATCGAGCTGGGGACCGCCACCGGGGAAGTGCTTCGCCATGCATGCGACGCTCCCGGGTCCGAGTCGAGGTCCCTCGAATCCATCGATGTAGGCAGCCGCGAGCCGGCGGACCAGCCCGGCGTCCTGCCCGAAGGTGCTGTACTGCCGGGGCCATCGCGGCTCGGTCGCGAGATCGAGGGTCGGATGCAGGGCGGCGCGAATTCCGACCGCGGCGTATTCCGCCCTCGCCGTGCGCGCGAACTCCCGGACGACGTCGGGGTCGCCGATCGCACCGAGACCGATCGGCTCCGGCCAGGCGGAGAAGAATCCCGCGTGGAAGGAGGCACCCCAGTTCTCCAGGAAGGAGTGACGCGGGTCGGTCGAGATGGTTACGGGAATACCGTGCGGCGCCTGTTCGGCCAGTTCCTGGACCTCGTTCACCCAGCGGACCGTGGCCTGGGCGGAGGGCAGCTGATGGACATTGATATGGGTGACGTGTCGCCCGCCGACGAGCTCGCGGATCCCGGTCCGGTAGTCGCGATCGAGCGGGCCGTCGAGGTCGCCGCTCTCCGGCACGCTGATGATCGAATGGAAGAGCAGCCCCGCCTTCTCTCGGAGGGACAGCCGCGGAACGAGGTCGGCAACCCGCTCGTCCGCACTCAGCCGCGGGTCCTCGAACGGGTCCATCCGGCCGTTCCGATTCAGGTCGCGATATCGCGTCCCGTCGTGGTGCGTCTGGAAGAGGCTCGTGGGCGCGCTCACCTTTCGGGCTCGCTCGCCTCGAGTGCGAGCTCTCGCCGTGCCGCGCGGCGCGCACGCTGCAGCTCCACGTTCGGCACCGGAGCCGACATGAGCAGTTGTCGCGTGTACTCCTGGCGCGGCGCGGTGGTCACGGTCGAGGATGATCCTTCTTCGACGATCTCGCCGCGGTAGAGCACGATCACGCGGTGGCTGATGTGACGGACGACGCTGAGATCGTGGGAGATGAACAGATATGAGACCCCGGTGCTGTCCTGGATGTCGATGAGCAGCTGCAGGATCCGGGCCTGAGTGGTCAGGTCGAGCGCGGAGACGGGTTCATCGCAGACGATGAGGCGCGGATCCAGTGAGAGCGCGCGGGCGATCGCCACGCGCTGGCGCTGGCCTCCGGAGAACTCGCGGGGCCGACGCGAACGCGCATCGGCCGGTAGGCCGACTTGGTCGAGCAGCGCGCGGACCCGCTGTCGCGCATCCCCCGACGTCCATCCCTGGATCCGCAGCGGCTCGGACAGGATGTCCTCCACCGTCATGGCAGGGTTGAGGGAGCTGTACGGGTCCTGGAAGACGACCTGGACGTCCTTGGCTGTGCGTCGCCGCTCCCGTCGCCGCAGCTGCGTGATGTCTCGTCCGTCAAATGTCACCGTGCCGTGCGAGACCGGCACGAGACCGAGGAGCGCCCGACCGATGGTCGTCTTTCCCGACCCCGACTCGCCGACCAGCCCGACGGTCTCGCCGGGACGGATGTCGAAGCAGATGTCCTTGAGCGCGTGGAACGTCGTCCTCCCGCGGCCCTTGTAGATCACGTTCAGGTCACGGACGCTCAGCAGCGGAGCCGCGGGACCGGTCATGATGCACCCTCCGTGTGCGCGGCAGGCGCGTCGAGATCCGGTCTGACGTACGCCTCTTCGAGCATCGAGCCGAGCAGCTCTCTGGTGTACTCGTGTTGCGGGTTCGTCAGGATGTCCTCGACGCGACCGGTCTCGACGATGCGGCCGCGGCTCATTACCGCGACCCGGTCGCAGATGTCCGCGACGACGCCGAAGTTGTGAGTGATCAGAAGCATCCCCATGCGGAATTCGCTCTGCAGATCGCGCAGCAGATCGAGGACCTCGGCCTGGACGGTCACGTCCAACGCCGTGGTGGGTTCGTCGGCGATGATCAGGCGCGGGTCGCACGAGACGGCTCCGGCGATGAGGACCCGTTGCGCCATCCCCCCGGAGATCTCGTGCGGATAGGAGCGGAAGGTCGCCGCCGGGTCCGGCAGCCCGACGCGGGCGAGCAGGGCGAGGGCGCGGTGCTTCGCCTCCCGTCTGCTGACGCCGAGGCACGCTCGAATCGGAACCGTGAGCTGCTGACCGATCGTGAAGGAGGGGTCTAGATTGCTCATGGGCTCCTGCGGGACGTACGCGATGCCGGTGCCGCGCAGCGCGCTGCGCTCGGCGCGGGTGGCGGTGGTCAGTTCCACGCCGGAGAAGCGGATGCTGCCGCCTGTGACCGCCCCGCCCGCTGCGAGCAGGCCGAGCACCGCGAACGCGGTCTGACTCTTGCCCGATCCCGACTCCCCCACGAGGCCGAGAACTTCCCCCTCGGCGACCTCGAGGGAGACGTCCTCGACGACGATCTTCGTCGACTCGCCCAGGCCGTATCCGACGCGGAGGTCGCGCACCGTCAGCAGGGCCCGCGCATCGTCCGCGACGCCCTGAACCGGCGCGGCATGCGCCGACCGCTCCACTCGGGTGTTAGCCCGACGGCGAACGACGACGTCTCGGTCTTCCAGGGCGTCGCGGATGGCACCGCCGAGGAGCATGAGGGCGACGATCACGAGACCGACCACGAGGCTCGGCCAGAAGATCAGGAGCGGCGCGCTGTAGATCCGTCGGAACGCGTCATTGAGCATGCCGCCCCACGAGGGGACATTGCTGCTGATGATCCCGAGGAACTCGAGCCCGGCCTGCACGGCGATGGCGATACTCGCGAGACGTGCGCAGGCGATCACGACGGGAGCGCGGACCACCCACATCACGTGGCGGCCGATGATGCGCGCATCCCCCAACCCAGACACCCGCGCGGCGTCGACGTACAACTCGTTGCGGACCGATTGCACGGCTGCGCGCACGATCCGGAAGACGCCGGGCGCGAGCAGGACGCCGAAGATCGCCATCGATATCCACACCGATGGGCCGACCACGGCGCGCACCGCGATGAGGAGAACGATGCCCGGCAGTGCCATGTTGAGGTTGGTCACCCAACTGGCGACGGCGTCGAACCAGCCGCCGTAGTAGCCGGCCACCAGGCCGCTCGGGAGACCGACCACCACGGCGACGCCGGTGGCGAGCGCGGCACCGAGCAGTGCGATCTGCGATCCCCAGACCAGCCGACTGAGCACGTCCCGGCCGGAGGCGTCCGTCCCGAGCAGGTGGCCGTGGCCCGGCGGAAGCAGGGAGTCGCGCAGGCTGACGAGGTTGGGGTCGTGCAGGGGGAGGACGGGCGCAAGGACGGCCGCGAGGATCGCGATGAGCAGGATGGCGATGCTCACGACCCCGAGCGGATTGCGCAGCAGCCGCTGAACCACGCCGCGGCGTGCAGCGGGGACCTCCACGGCGGACAGGTCGGCGACGGTCATGACAGACGCACCTTTGGGTTGAGCCACGCGACAGCGAGGTCGACGAGGAGGTTGACGATGACGACGATGAGGACGTATGCCAGGACCGTCCCGAGGATGATGGGCAGGTCCGCGCGGGCGGTCGCCTCGATCGCGAGGCTCCCGAGCCCCGGGAGCGCGAAGATCTGCTCGACGACGACCGCGCCGCCCAGGATCCCGACCACCTGGATCGCGAGGGCGGTGAGCCCGGTGGTGGAGGCGTTGCGCAGCACGTTGACGAGGATGATCCGCTTCTCGGACAGTCCACGGCTGCGCAGCGTGCGGACGAAGTCGCGGTCGAGGGTGGCGATCGTCGCACTGCGCACCTGCTGCGCCACACCGGCGATGCCGACGATCGTCAGCGCCACGACGGGAAGGATCAGGCTGCGGGCCCAGTCCACCGGGGAATCGGCCAACGGCGTATAGCCGGTCGGCGGAAGGAGCTTCCATTGGACGGCGACGACGGTGACGAGGAAGAGCGCGATGATGAAGGCCGGCAGGGCATCTCCCACGGTGGTCGCGATCTGAAGGATCCGGTCGAGCCATCCGCGACGCACGGCGGCGAGGACGCCCACCGCGAATCCGATGAGACCGCTGAACACGGTGACGAGCAGCACGAGACTCACAGTCACCGGGATTCTCGCCGCGATCACATCCCACACCGGCTGGCTGGTGAAATACGACGTACCGAGGTCACCGGTGAACACATGCCCCAGCCAGTGGGCGTACTGAACCAGGACGGGCTGATTCAATCCCAGCTGCTCGGTCAGCTTGACGATCTGCTGCTCGGAAGCGTTCTCGCCGAGGATGTTGCGAGCCACGTCGCCGAACGCCGGCGACAGCAGCACATAGACCAGGAGCGACGCCGCGAACAGCAGTATCACCGCGGAACCGACGCGCCTCAGAACGAATCTCATCTTCACCTCCCGTCATGCGTGGAGCCCCGACGCAGGGGCGCCGGGGCTCCACGGATCGAACTAGCCCTTGGCCGGCGTGTAGTTGTAGATCGACGGAACGACCTGTTGCGCCTGCGGCTTGACATCGACCTTCTTGTCCCAGAAGAGCCCCTGAACGGGCCGCATGACTGGTGCGAACCAGTACTGGTCGACGATGAACTTGTTGATCTCCTGTGCGAGCTCCACCTGCTTCTTCGCGCTTGCCGTCGGATACTGCGCGATCAGCGCATCCAGCTTGGGGCTCTCCGAGTGGAAGGGGTTCCACGGCGCGGTGGGAGAGAGCATGAACTGGATATGCGACCAGTCGTTTCCCTGGGCAAGTGACATGTACGCGAGGGGGACATCCCCGCGCTGCATCGAGGGCACCGCCTCCCCGGGGCCCCACTGCGTGCGCTTCACTGTGACGCCGATGTTCGCCCAGTCCTGGAAGATCGCGTCGTACACGAGCGGGTCGAACACGCCGCTGGTGTGGAACTCGAAGGTGAGGTGGGAGGCGCCCGCCTCGGCCAGCAGCTGCTTCGCCTTCTTTGGATCGTAGCCATAGGCGTCTTCCAGGCTCGGAATGAACCCCCCCGTGTCCGGACCGAACGTCTGCGACGTCCGCTCGCCGCGGCCGAGCGCGACCTTCTTGATGAGCGCGTCACGGTCGATGGCCAGGGACAGCGCCTCGCGCACGCGGACATCCTTGAGCTGCGGGACCATTTTGCCGTCGCGGTCGAAGAAGAGGATTCCCTCGAACCCGGTGGTGTAAGGCGTGGTCAGGAAGCCCGCGGACTTCGCCTCGACCGAGTTCGCGGGGCGGTTGAAGTACGCGACATCCACCTGGCCCGCCAGTAGCGCATTCAGGCGTGCGGACTCGTCCGTCATGATCCGGAACTCGATCCGGTCATACGGCAGCCGGTCTCCCCAGTACTTCTTGTTCCTGTCGTAGACGATCGTGGAACCGGGCACCGAGTCGGCCTTGTCCAGGACATACGGACCCGTGCCGTCGGGCTGCGTGGTGATCTCCTTGGTGCCGAGCGCCTTCGGGCTGCCCATGTAGCCGGCGGCGCTCGACAGGGAGGTCTCGAGTGCAGGATCGGGCTGGCTCAGGTGCAGGACCACGGTGTGCGTGTCAGGCGTGTCGACCGAGGTGACGCTGCGCAGCGTATTCACCAGCGGACCGTTCGCCGACTTGAAGTGCTCGATGTTCGCCTTCACCGCGGCCGCGTCGAATGTTGCGCCGTCGGTGAACGTCACGCCGGAGCGGAGCTTCAGGGTGAGGGCGCGACGATCGGTGTCCCATTTCCAGCTCGTGGCGAGCATGGGCGAGAGGCTGCCGTCCGGGTCGCGCTTGATCAGCGTGTCGTACACCGCCTGGTACAGCGGGGCGTAGTGGCCCTCGTTGGCCTGGGCGGGGTCGTAACTGGTCGGCTCGATGATCGAGGTGAGTGTGAGCAGAGGCGCCGTGGCAGGTCCGCCGCCGGTCGGCGTGGTGGAACCACCGCCCGAACAGGCGCTGAGCGCGAGGGTGGCGGCGACCAACCCGGCCGCAGCGATGGTGAGTGAACGTCGTGATCGCAAGGTGGGCTCCCATACATCGTCGTGAAGGTATCGCTTCGTCTTCGAATCGACATGACCGCCCCCCAAGACTAAACACTGTTCAGTGTTCGCGCAACCCTGGTCACTCGTGACGCGCCGAACGGCCCCGACTCGAGGCCAGGCAGAGGTGGACCCCGCCGCAGGCGGAGCCCACCCGCGGACACTCCCGCGAATCGCGTCGGTCAGTCGGTCCGGCGGTTCTCCGTCAGCGGCGGATCGCCGCGAAGAAGCGATCGTGCGCCGACCGCATGAACTCGTCGCGCCGTGACCGGTAGATCTGTGTGGAGAGCTCCGCCGGCCAGTCGTCGCCGAGATAGTCCGACGGCAACCGCGGGTCAGTCCGGACGAGCGCGTACCAGTCCGCCCCGAGGAGCATCAGACGGGCGAGGTCGGTCAGGTCGTCCATGTCGGTCGCATCCGGTCCCCACAGACCGGCGAAGGTCTCATGGGCCGACCGAGCGTTCTCGATATCCCACGTGCGCGCCGCTGTCCCGGCGAGCGAGTAGCGCGCCAGATCCTGCGCTCGGAAGGCGATGACGCTCGAACCGACGAGCTCCTCCGCCATCGGGTCCAGCGCCGCGTCGAGGTCGGCTTCACCCGGGGCCACCCACAGACCGTCACGGACGGGGACGAAACCCTCCCAGGTGAGTGCTGCGCGAAGTCGCTGTCGGGCCGCGCGATGGTTCTCCGGTACCGAGAAGGTCACGAGCGTCCAACCGGAGCCGTTCGGAGCGAACGGTCTGGGGGCATCCATCCGGTTCTGGATGGCGCGCAGTGTGTCGTCCCCCGGGCCGGTGAGCGAGTATTCCACGCCCCGCGACCCGCGCATCCGCGAGAGATACCCTTCGACGACGAGTCGATCGAGCTTCGCCCTCGTTGTCGCAGGATGCACCCCCGCCTCGCCCAGCACAGCGATGTACGTGGACGCCCGAAGCGGAGTACGCACGCCCATCAGTCGCTGCTCTGCGAGGGCCGCGAACAGGAGTTGCTTGGGGCTGCGCGAGCCGAGCGGGTCCGCCACGTCCGTCCTCACCGGTTGGTTGATCACACCTATCATCGCGGGAAGCGACTCATTCCTGCAGAGCCGACGCGCCGCACCCGCCGATCATCACCGATGCGCCCAACGGCGCGCTCCGCGAACGAGATCCTCGACGAATCGGCGGGCAGAGACACTCAGGTCGGTGAGCGTGAGGAAGTTGTGGGTCATCCCGGAGTAGACCTCTAGGCTGACGGGCACGCCGGCGGCGGCGAGCGCTACGGCGTATGCGATGCCCTCGTCCCGCAGCGCATCGCACTGACCGACGGCGACGAACGTGGTCGGCAGGAGCGAATAGTCCGCGATCGATCGGAGCGGGCTCGCTTCGATCTTTGCCGTGCGGTTCGGGAAGTACGACGCCATGAAGCCCCGCATCGTCTCCGTGCTGAGCATCGGACTTTGTCCGTAGAGGCGGTGCGAGCCGACGAGAGCGCCGTCGAGCGCGAGGAAGTCGAGCACGGGATTGATCAACGCCTGCCAGGTGAGTTCGGGACCATCCGTCGTCGCCGCCCAATGCGAGAGCAGAGCCGTCAGATTGCCCCCGGCGGAGTCCCCGGCGATTCCGAGCGGCTTTCGCGGCCCGTCCAGGTGCTCCCGATGGGCATTAGCCCATACAAGCGCGTCCTGGCATTGCTCGTAGGCGACCGGATACATGTGCTCCGGCGCGAGAGCGTACGACAGCGAGAGCACCGACACGCCCGCCTCGCGACTTACTGCATGGAGAACGGGATCGGGGCTGTCGAGATCGCCGACGGCGAATCCTCCGCCATGCATGTAGACGAGAAGCGCTGCCGAGTCCTCGGGGCTGTAGAGGCGCGCGGGGATCGCCCCGTGCCGGGTCGGGATCGACAGATCGCGGGTGGCGACAGCCGCCCCGAGCGCCGAACGCTCAGCAAGGAGACTCGCGTACCGTTCGCGCGCGTCATCGATCTCGAGTCCCGGTTCCGCCATGAGCGCGTCGAAGCGGGCGATATGCCGCTCGATCGCGGGATCTACGGCTCGCGGTGCGATCTCGCTCTTGAAGTCGAACATGTGGTGACCACCTTCTCAGTCTTCGTCGTCGGGGGGCTGGATCTCGTAGATGTCGATCGTGGTGGCGGCAGGCGTCGAGGTGGCCCAGCCGACGAAGACGCTGCGATTCATCCACTCGAGGCGATCACCCGAGACCCGGAAGACGGGTCGGGTGGCGAAGTAGCCGATGGGACTGTCGAAGCCGTCGACATGCCTGGCGATCCCGGTGTTCACGACGTCGATGACGATGCCGTCATCGGTCTGCATCAGGTATCGCGCCTCCACCGCGACGTGGTCGGAGCTGATAATCCGCGCCCAGTCCCCACCGCCGGGCAGCACCTTCCCGCTGATGCTCCCGGAGACGGCACCGCCCGTGATGGGCACGAAGACCAGTCGCTCTGCGTCGACGGGGCCGACCTCGACCCAGGGCGCGAGCTCGGCGGTGATGCGGCACACGTGGCGTAGCTGCGGGGCAGGAGTGGTCATGACGTTCCTTGCGGAGAACGGACGGCGCCGGCGCGACGCCAGAGGACGCTCAGCCGGGCGAAGCCCACGGCGATGAGGAGCGCCGCCCCGTTGAAGACCTGACTGACCCAAGCCGGAGTTCCCAGCAACGTGAGCCCGCTCACGCTGACGGCGACGAAGAGGATCCCGATGACCGTGCCCAGCACGGACGGGCGGCCGACGTCAATGACGATCGTGCTGAGCAGGACGGCCGTGAGGGCGGGAAACAGCATGGACATCCCGTTGTCCGAGGTGGCAGCCCCCTGTCGCGCGAGCAGGAGCACCCCCGCGATGCCGGCGATCGTCCCGGAAGCAGCGAATGCGAGCATCCTCTGTCGTGCGACGCGCGTTCCCGTGAGCTCCGCGGCCACCGGGTTCGCGCCGATGGCGAACAGCCGGCGTCCGAACGGGGTCTGGGACATCACGTACCAGACGACGAGGGCGACGACCGCAGCCGCGAGGGCGATGACGGGCACACCGACGATGGACTTCGAGCCGAAGTCGGTGAGCTCGGCGGGGATGCCGCTGGTGATCTGCAGACCTCCGGTGTAGGCGAAGATCGCACCGCCCAGGAGGGTCGCGACGCCCAGCGTCGCGATGAACGCGTTCATCTTCAGGTAGGACACGAGCGCCCCGATGACGGTGCCGATCAGCAGGCCGAAGATGATCGCCATGACGACGGCGACGACCAGCGGCAGCCGGAACTGCGACAGGGCAGCCGCAGCGACCACCGAGGATGCGGCCGTCAGCGCGCCGACCGAGAAGTCGAAGAACCCGGCGGCCATCGGCAGCAGCAGCGCGAGGGCGACGACGAGTCCTACCCCTTGGTTGGCGATGGCGGCTTGGAAGTTCGCGACACTCCAGAACGCGCGACCGGAGGCGGGGAGAAGCGCGAACAGCGCGATGAGAGCGACGAGCAGAACCAGGAGGCCGTAGCGCTCTGCCCAGGACTCTGCCCGGACCCTGGCGGGAACCTCGCCGCCGCGGTAGTCGCTCCTCGCCCCGGTGGGGCGGATTCCGGAGGCCGCGGTGCGCGCGTTGCCGGAGTCGCTCATGATGCTGTCGCCTCGCTTTTGTACTGAGTCAGGTAGGACAGGCGGTCCGCGTCGAGATCGGACGCGTCGCGCTCCTCGGCGACGCGGCCGCCGCGGAGCACGAGGATGCGGTCGCACAGGTGGAGCAATTCGTCGAAGTCGGAGGAGGCGACCAGGGCAGCGCACCCGGAGCGCACGTGCGCGCGGACGAGGGAGTGAATCTCGGCGCGGGCCACGACGTCGACGCCCTGCGTCGGCTCATCGAGCAGCACCACACGCGGCCCGGTGCGCAACCACCTCGCCAGGACGGCCTTCTGCTGGTTACCGCCGGAGAGAGCGCGGATGGGGGCATCCGGACCGGGGGATGCGATTCGGAAGCGCTCCATCAGGCCGGCCGAGTCCGCACGCTCGGCGCGGCGCCGGAAGAACCCGCCACGCCAGTAGCGCGCGAGCACGACCGTCGAGATGTTCTCCCACACCGGCCGATCGAGAAAGAGCCCCTCGCGCTTGCGGTCCTCCGGCACCAACGCGAAGCCTCGCTCGATGGCGTCGGCGGGACCGGGGAGCTCCGCCCGCGACCCATCGATGAGGATCGCGCCTCCGGTCGGCTTCTGGACGCCGAAGAGCGTCCGCAGCAGGGAGCTGCGTCCTGACCCGCTCAGGCCGGCGAGACCGACGATCTCCCCCGCGCGGACGGCGAGGTCGACCTCTCGCAGGGGACCCGTACTCAGCCCCTCGACCCGCAGAAGAGGGTCCGCGAGATCGACGGACGACCGTCCCCGTGGGGTGACCGAGTCGACAGGGGCGTTGCCGGTCATGAACGAGATCACTTCGCGCTCGTTTAGGGCGGCTGTCGGCTCCGTGGCGACCAGGCGACCGTCTCGGAGGACGGAGATGGTGTCGGCGATGTCGAAGACCTCGGGCAGCCGATGGCTGACGTAGAGGATCGTCTGCCCCCCACGCCGGCAGGCACGGATCGTCTCCAGAAGCAGGTCGACCTCGGAGGCGGGAAGGCTGGCGGTCGGCTCGTCCAGCACGATGGTCAGGTTCGCTCCGTCACGGGACGTGCCCAGTGCTCGGGCGATCGCGACCATCGTCTTCTCGCTCGGAGAGAGGACCCCGACCTTTCGTCGGGGATCGACGCGGATGCCGAGCGAGCCGAGCGCAGAGACGGCGTCTCGTCGCAGCGCGGACCACCGGATGCCGCCGAGCCGGGATCTCGGAAACCCGTTGGCGAGCCCGAAGTTCTCCATCACGGTCAGGTCCTCGACGAGACCGAGGTCTTGATGGACGAACCGCAAGCCGGAGTCGTAGGCGATCTGGGGAGCCCAGGCGGACGCATCACGTGCCGTCCCTGCGACCTCGATCCGGCCGCCTGGGTCGGCGGCGTACACCCCCGCCAGGAGCTTGAGGGTCGTGGACTTGCCCGAGCCGTTCCCGCCGAGGATGGCGTGCACCGTCCCGGCGGCGACCCGCAGACTCAGGTCGGACAGGACGGTGACACCGTCGAAGGTCTTGCTGACGCCGTCGAGGACGACGGCGGAAGGGCGAGACGCGAACTCGGCCTTCGACGATGTCACCGTCACAGGATCACCTCCAGATCGCCGCATAGGCGCTGCGGTAGTCGATCGACCCGTCGTAGTCCTTGCCCTTCGGGGGCAGGTTGTGCGTCGCGTCGACGAGCTGCCATCCGAGCCCCTCGGTCCCCGGCTTCTCGCCCGCCCAGAATCGGTTCAGCTCGTCCATCGCCGCGTAGGACATGTGCCCGAGCGACTGGCCTATGCACATCTGCTGCCCGCCGCCAGAGCGGATGTAGCCCAGGTTGTCCAGCCCGCACTCGCCACCGGCGACGACGAGACCCTTGCGGTCCGAGGTGACAAGCGTCTGCTGGATGCCCGCAGAGAACATGAAGTCGACATCGACGGAGACGGCATTGGCATCGCTCGCCTGGATCAGCGCCGTCTCGAACTTCTGGCGGATATTGCCGATATCGGTCGGAGCGATCGCGAGCGACGACACGATCGAGCATCCCTTGCAGGTCTTGAGCTCCTCCTCGAACCCCTTCGCGAGATAGGAACCGAAGGACACGCCGTCGAAGAACACCTGCAGAACCTTCGCATGGCCCCCGGTCTGATTGATGATCCATTGCGCGCGCAGACGCCCCATCGCCTCGAAGAATTCGGCCGGTGTGGTCACGTCGGGGAGGAACGAGATCCCGACGTCGAAGAGCGGCGTCGAGCCGCCCTGCGTCGGGTCGTCGCAGTCGAACGACGTCAGCGAGACGATCGCGATGCCTGCGGCGCGCGCCTCCTCGAGCGGCGCCTTGACGGGCGCGCAGTCGATCGACAGCAGGACGATCGCGTCCGCTCCGGCCGAGGTCGCCTGCCGCACGCAGTTCGCCCAGCCCCCACCGGCGTTGTTCAGGCCGTCGCAGACCTTGCTCTTCCAGCCGAGCGCCGACGCCGCCGCGCCGACCTCTTCGGTCAGCTTGACCAGCCCGTACACCTGCTGAGTCGCGGAGAGAATCCAGACCGTCTTATCCTTCGCGGGCGTCGGACCGGTCGAAGGCGGATCCTGAGATGTGCCGGCGTAGCCGGCATCCAGTGCCGCGCGGATCGCCGTCGAGCCCGGATACGCGGTCGACGAATCCGGGCTCGACGAAGCGGTTGCATCCGACCCGGAGCACCCGGTCAAGATGAGCGCGCACGCGCAGAGCACGGCGCCGATAATCAGAGCGCCGCTGCGGCGCCCCACCGATTGGACCATCTCACACTCCTGTCGGAAACTGCGAGCGACGATGCCCGCAGAGCGGCTGTGGCTTCGATGCCACGAGGGCACGCTATGTCAAGCCGACACGGGTGTCAACAATTTTAGTCGTTCGTCGCCTATTCGTGATATCGAGGCGCGGACTCATCCTTTCCTAGGCAGCTACTCGTATGACGCGTCCGCATCTGCTGGATTTGTATTTGATAGACGCGCGTCACTAATTCTTGATATCAGGTTCGCCGCGACAAGAGGTGCATCCGCCTCTCCCGCACACGGCGGTGGCCGGGAGCGCAGACGCTCCCGGCCACCGCCCGACCATTCTGCGCGCTCCTAGATCGTCTTCCTCTGGAGCGCGAAGAAGTCGATGCTCTCGATCGCGGAGTCTCGAAGCTCGCCGGGCTCGCGGCCCTGGAAGCGGCGTGCGTCGACGGCCGATGCATCGAACGTCGAGCTCTCACCGTCGACGATCCACTCTGCCAGCGCTGCGGCCGCACCGGCCGAATGCGTGACCCAGATCGACTGCCCGAACCACAGGCCGTCGGTCACCGACGACGGGCCGATGATCGGGAGGTAATCCGGCGTCGTCGACATGAGCCCATGTTGACCGCGCTCGTAGTCGAGTCCGCGCGTGTCCGGGACCAGCCGTTGCATGCGCGGCCAGCCGTCGTCCACATAACGAGGTGAGAAGTCGCGCATGCTCGGCATGATCGGCGCCTCCTCGTTCGAGAGGAGATCGTATGGATCCACCGGGGTCGCCTCGTGTCGCGAGTAGCCGAACTCCACCGTCTCTCCGCGTTCGCGCCAGGTGAGCGCGGAGTCCGCGAACCGGACGATCGGTCCGCGTGCGTCGGCGGTGGAGCCGGCCAGAGTGGCGAGCGGTGGGGTGTGGGCGCCGGGAGCGATGAAGGGCACGACCGGCAGGTACTCTCCCGCCAGCGCGGCCAACGGCCCCCCCCACAGCCCTCCGCATATGACCACGACGTCCGCCTCGAAGTCGCCTCGATTCGTCTGGACGGCGCGCACCCGACTCCCTTCGCGCACGACTCCGATGACCTCGGTGTCGGCGAGCAGGTGTGCACCGCGGCTCTCCGCCGCGGCCAGCCGTCTCTTCACGACCTCGACCGAACGGGTCACCCCGTCGGTGGGGTTGTAGATCCCCATTCGGAACGCCCCCGGATCGAGCAGCGGCTGGAGCTGCGCGCACTGGTCAGGAGTGAGGACCTGCATGGCGAGTCCCGCCTCGACACCGTGGTCGTATCGCCTGCGCAGGGTCTCGCACCATTCGTCGTCGTCTGCGAGCTCGAGGCTCCCCGTCTCCGTCCACAGCGACGCGCCGTCCGCGTCGACGAGACCGCCGAGGAGCGACACCGTGTACTGGGCCATCTGAGACATCACGGGGACCTGGTGCAGCTGGAACACCATGCCGGGCGCGTGCGTCGTCGAGCCTCCGAACCGCGGGAACGGACCCTTGTCGACGACGAGGACGTCAGCCACCCCGCGAAGGGTGAGCTCATCCGCGAGCGAAGCGCCGACGATCCCCGCGCCGATGATGACGACGCGGAGATTCCGTGCGACGTCCGTCACTTCGCGACCGGTCCGGCGAGCGCGGGATCGATGTTGTAGCTCTTCAGGATTCCGGCGATCGTCCCGTCGTTGAGGAGGCTCTGCACATCGGCGTTCACGGCCGACTCGATGGCGCTCGCCCCCTTCTTGGTCGGAATGGCGACCTCGCCGAAGCCCTGCGATCCTGCCACCGAGTCCGTCGGCTCGAGCAGTTCGATCTTCAGCCCGCTCTTCGGGAACTGCGTCTTGCGGTATCCGGCCTCCGCCGTGCTCGACACCGCGACATTGATGCGACCGGCGTCGAGATCGGCGAACATCGCGTCAGAACCCTGGTACTGCTTGACGCGGTCGTTGCCGAGGACCTTGATCAGATCGTCGTTCCAGAAGTAGCCCTGGACCACACCGATCGTGAGGGTCTTCAGCTGATCGATGGTCTTGTACCCCTCTTTGGACATCAGCGCCATGCCGTCACGGTACGTCGTCGTGCTGAGCCCCATGACTTTCGCCCGCTCCTCGGTCTTGCCCACGCCGCCCGCCGCGGTGTCGACGCGTCCCGATTGAACGCTCTGCAGGCCCGCGGCGAAGCTCATCTCCTGGGTGGAGAGGGAGAGGCACTCCATCTTGGCGATCTTCTGCAGGATCTCGATGTCGAGGCCCTTGTACGAGCTGCCGTCCTTGATCGAGTAGGGGGGCGACACAGGGGTCGCGACCGTGAGCTTCCCCGACTCGACGGTGTCGAACTTATGGGCCGGCGTACAGCCGGCGGGCACGCTGGCCGACCCGCCCCCGCTGGATGCGCAGCCTGCGAGTGCGAGCGATGCTGCTGCGATGAATACCGCGATTGATGCCTTGCGCATGATTCCTCCTGATGTGTTGTGGTGCGGACAGATCGGTCGCTCAGTGGGTTGCGACACGACGACGAAGCCGCAGGCTCTGATGAACGAGCCCGACGGCAAGCAGTGAGACTCCGAGGTAGACGGCGCCCGCGACGATGAAGGCGAGTCCGTACTCGTAGGTCGACGTCGCGAAGTCGTACGCCCGGCTGATGAGTTCGGGGACGCTGATGGCGAAGGCCAAGGACGTGGCCTGGAAGAGGAGGACCGACCAGCCGATGAGCGGGGGGATGACGACCGAGACGGCCTGGGGGATGATGACCAGCCGCGCCGTGGAGAAGTAGCTCATCCCGAGCGATTCACACGCCTCCCACTGCCCCTTCCCGACCGCTCTGAAGCCGGCGACGAAGATTTCGCTCGTGTAGGCGGCCGTCATGATGCTCAGGGCGACGACCGCCGACGGAACGGCGTCGATCGTGAAGCCGATCTGCGGCAGGGAGAAGTAGACCAGATAGAGCAGGACGAGCCCCGGCGCTCCCCGTCCGAGCTCCACCAGTGCGATGGCCGGCCAGCTCACCCACCGGGACGTCGCCAGGGACGCCATGGCGGCCAGCAGGCCGCCGGCGAGTCCGAACAGAAGACTGAACACCGTGAGGACCAGCGAGATGCCGAGTCCGGATGCGTAGGACAGCAGGGTGTCGAGGGTCACAGTCCGCTCCTCATCTGCGACGCGAGGCGGGCGCCCGTGTAGCGGGCGAGGATGGCGATCGGGATGCTGAGCGCGATGTACAGTGCGGCGGCGACCAGGAACGCGGCCAATCCGTTCAGGTTCGACTGCGCCTCCTGATAGGCACGGAAGGTGACGTCCTGAGCACCGATGATGGAGGCCACCGCGCTGTCTTTGAGCAGCCCGATCGCGTACGACGCGAGCTGCGGGATCACGACGACGACGGCCTGCGGGAGGATCACGTGACCATAGAGCGGTACCGCCCTCATCCCGAGCGCCTCGGACGCCTCCCACTGGCCGGAGGGCACCGCGTCCAGCCCTGAGCGGTATATCTCCGCGACGATCGCGGCGCTCACGATCCCGAGACCTATGATGGCGGCCTGGAGCGTGGTGAGCTTGATCACGGAGGTCCCGAGGGCGAAGTAGATCAGCAGCAGCCATACGATGACCGGCACTCCTCGCACGATCTGGATGAAGGTGATCGCGATCGCCCGGACGAACGCGGACGCGGATCGGCGCATGAGCACGATCGGGACGGCGAGGATCATGCCGAAGAGGAGGGCGCCGCCGGTGATGGCGAGGGTCTGACCCACCCCGCTGAGAAGCGTGAGGAACAGCTCCATGTCATCGACCCCGGACGGCGGAGAAGAAGCGCTTGGCCCGATCGGAGCTCGGGTTGTCCATCACCGTCGATGCGGGCCCGCGCTCCAGAATCCTTCCGTCTGCCATGAAGACGACCTCATCGGACACCTCTTCCGCGAAGTGCATCTCGTGTGTGACGACGATCATGGTCATGCCCTCGTCCGCGAGCCTCTTCATCGTGTTGAGCACCTCGACGCCGAGTTCCGGATCGAGGGCGCTGGTGGGCTCATCGAAGAGCATGAGCTTGGGATCCATCGCGAGCGATCGGGCGATCGCGATGCGCTGCTGCTGACCCCCGGAGCACTGCGCCGGCTTCTTGTCGGCCTGGGCCTCGAGACCCACGTGCCGCAGTTCCTGCAGCGCCCTCTCCCGGGCGGCGCTGCGCGAACGCTTGAGCGTCTGCATCTGAGCGAGCATGACGTTCTCGAGGGCCGAGAGGTGCGGGAACAGATTGAACTGCTGGAACACCATGCCGACGTCGCGCCGATGTCCGGACAGCACACGGTTGCGGCGGGCCGGCGAGTACTTCCGGGGCACCCCGACGGGGCGTCCCTCGAACAGGATCTGCCCGGAACTCGGGACCTCCAGGAAGTTGATGCTGCGCAGCAGCGACGACTTCCCCGCCCCGGACGGCCCGACGATGGCGATGACCTGGCCGAGCGCAACATCCAGGTCGACGTCGCGGACCACCTGGTGTCCGTTGTAGCTGATGCAGATGTCCTTCAGTTGGAGCAGCTTCTCTGTCAAGACGCACCATCCCGGGGTCGATGACCGGGCTCTGCCGGTCCATGTGAGTATGAGCGGCGACCGTCCATCGCTCAGCGCGCCGATCGCTGTGGGACGACTGCCAGTCGAGGGCCCTCGGCCGAGGTGCCTGCGCGGACGAACGACTCGAGTTCATCAAGGGACTCGATCGACCGCGAATCCACGCCGTACCCGCGCGCGATCGATGCGATGTCCAGGCCCGAGATGTCGAGGTAGTCCGCGTCGGGAACCTCCATGACTCGCGCGAATCTCTGCAGCGCGCCGTACTCCTCGTTCTGACAGACGACGAATGTCACCGGGATCGAGTACCGAGCAGCCGTCCACAGTGCGGCGGGTGTGTACTGCATGGCTCCGTCGCCGATGAGTGCGAGCACCGGCCGGTCCGGGGACCCCAGCGCCATGCCGAGCGCCGCCGGCATCCCCCAACCGAGTCCGCCCGAGGCGGGAAAGTGGTACGAGCCCGGCTGGGTGAACGTCAATCGCGGCCACAGGGCATCGGCCGAGGTCCACTCGAGGACGACGATCGCACTCTCGGACTTCCCCCTGTCGACGGCATCCAGGATCGCCTCGGCCGCGAACGGGGCGCCCGAGACCGGAGCAGCCTCGACGAGACGCGCCGGTACGGGCCCGGCCGAACGGGACTGCCGGCTGGCCAACCGCTCAAGCGCATCCACGGGGTCCCCGACCAGGAGCGTCCCGGCTGCGGCGCGTGCAGCCTCGTCCGGGTCGGATGTCACTCCGATCAGCCGCGTTCGCTCCGGGAGCAGCGAGCCGTCCACGAACTGGTGGTAGCGGAACACCGCAGCCCCGAAGGTCAGGACGAGATCGTGCGCGGACAGAGCGTCCGCAACCGCGCCGAGGCCGGTGGGCAGCACGCCTTCGAACAGGCCGTGGCGGGTCGGGAACGGGGCTCGCGAGGGACTCGGCGCGACCCACACCGGGATGCCGCGCGACTCGGCGAGCCGGACTCCGGCCTCCCACCCCCCGACGGAGTCGACGCCAGGACCCACGACGAGGACCGGATCGGCAGCAGAGGCGAGCGCCTCGACGAGCGATTCCACGTCGCGATCGGCAAGAACGGGGTGCGCCGTCGTGCCACGGCGCACCAGATGCTCCTGCGTCATCGCATCGGCAGGACGAGCCCAGTCGTCGAGGGGGACGGAAAGGAAGACCGGGCCGGTCGGGGCTGCTCCCGCGAACATCAGCGCCCGCGAGGTGAGGACGGCGACGTCCTCCGGGCGCAGCGGTTCGCCCGTCCACTTGACGAGAGGGTCGTAGAGCTTGGTCGCACCGACGTTGGTCAGCATCGCGTTGTACGGCACATACCGTCGACTCTGCTGACCGGCGACGATGAGCAGCGGCGCATGGCCCGCTGCGCTGTTCGTCAGGTTCCCCATGGCGTTGCCCGCACCGGAGCTGGAGTGCAGGTTCACGACGCCGACCGTGCCCGTCGCCTGCGCGTACCCGTCCGCCATCGCGATCGCCACCCCCTCCTGAAGTGCGAGGACGTATTCGATGTCATCGGGAAGGTGCTTGAGCATCGTCAGCTCATTCGAACCGGGATTGCCGAAGATCCGCGTCACGCCGTGCGCCCGGAGGACCTCGTAGAAGGCAGCCGCGACGGTCATCTGGTCGTTGTGGACTTCGGCCATGCGATGCTCTCTCTCGTCGGGTGGGCGTGATCGCGTGGAGACGCGGGATCAGAACGGGTATCTCGCGATGTCGGACTGCATGGTGACCCACTGCGTCTCGGTGAAGGCCTCGATGTTCGCCTCATGACCGCCGAATCGCGCGCCCGTGCCCGAGAACCCGACCCCCCCAAAGGGCGCCTGCGACTCGTCGTCGACCGTCTGATCGTTGATGTGCACGATTCCGGAGGGAAGCCGGTCGGCCAGCTCGAACGCCCGCAGCGCATCGGGTGCCAGCACGCCGAGCGAAAGGCCGTATTCGCTCGCATTCACGAGCTCGACGAGCTCATCGACCGTCGAGAACGTGCTCACCGGGGCAACAGGGCCGAAGATCTCGCGCTGGAAAGCCGCGTGCTCGGGCTGCACATCCGCCAGAACCGTCGCCGCGTAGAACAGCCGGTCGTAGTCGCCGCCGGCCACCAGCCGGGCGCCGCTGCGTACCGAATCGGTCACGATCTCGTGCACCTTGTCGCGCTGCCGCTCGTCGATGAGCGGTCCGAGCGGCGTGCCGCTCGACGGGTCTCCCGCCGGGAGCGCGCGGGCCCTGCGTGCCAGCGCCTCTACATACTCGTCGTAGATCGCGGCGTGGACGATGTGGCGACCGGTCGTCATGCAGATCTGACCCTGGTGGAGGAAGGAGCCCCATGCGCCTGCGGATGCGGCGGCCTCCACATCGACGCCGTCCAGCACGACGAGCGCGTTGTTGCCGCCCAGCTCGAGATGGACGCGCTTGAGCAGTTCGCCGCCGCGTGCGCCGATGGCGCGACCGGCCTCCGTCGAGCCGGTGAAGGAGATGACCGGGATGCGCGGATGATCGACGAGAGCGGATCCGACCTCGACGGCTCCGGGCAGGACGTTGAAGAGCCCCTCGGGGAGACCGGCCGAGCGGAGGGCAGCGGCGAAGAACAAGCCGCCGGAGACGGCGGTTCGCGGATCTGGCTTGAGGATGACGGCGTTTCCGAGGGCGAGCGCGGGAGCGATGGATCGCGCCGAGAGGATGGCCGGGAAGTTGAACGGGGAGATGATCCCCACCACGCCGACGGGACGTCGTCGACTCATGCTCAGCCGGGGCCGGGACGTCTGCAGTAGCTGGCCGTACGGCATCATGGCGGTCGCCGCAGCCAGATGGAACTCGTCGGCGACGAGCCCGGCCTCGAACGCCGCCTTGCCACCGCTCGACCCGGCCTCGTCCATCAGCCACCGGGCGAGTTCGTCGGCGTTCTCGGAGATGAGCTCTCCGGCCCGCCTGAGGATCGCCGAGCGCTCGCCCGCGGGACGCGCCGCCCAGGCCCGCTGCGCCTCGACCGCACCGTCCACGGCGGCGTCCAGGTCGGCGGCGCTCGCGACGCCGTATTCGGCGAGACGCTCACCCGTCGAGGGCGAGATCACCTCGCCGACGGAGGAGCCGGCGCGCCACCCGGATGCGTAGAGCTTTCCGGTCCACGTTGCGATATCGAAGAACGTCATCGTCATCTTCACTCTCTCATCGGGTTGCTGGCAGGGATCGGGCGGATCAGAGCAGGACGGCGGGCGCGCGTGACGCGAGCGATTCGGCGGCGGCGCGAACCAGGTCGCGCTCGTCCCAGCTCGGGTTGGAGGGGTCGGGTACGACGCGTTCGGCGTCGACGATGGCCGGCAGCGTCACGTGCGCGTCTGGAAGGTCCTCGATCGAACCGGTCCACACCGCGACGGGAACCGAACGGCCGCTCGAGAGGAGTTCGATGGTCTTCACCGCGCCGAGCGGTGTCGTCCATCCCGAGCTGCGACCGGGACGCAGCTGAGACCACCGCCGGAACCAGCCTCTGACATCGTCGTCGATTCGTGCGCGCTGCGTCGCGGTGAGCGAGACGAGCTCGCCCGACACGCGCAGGGCGCTGTAGACGGGCACCTGTCCGTCGCCGTGCTCGCCGAGCACCAGTGCATCGACCAAGGAAGGATCGACGCGGAGCTCGCGGGACACTGCCGCGGCGAATCGGACGCTGTCGTTGAGGCAGTACCCGAAGATCCGGCCCGGGTCGATCGCGCTCATCCGGCTCATTGCCGTCGCCAGCAGATCCGCAGGGTTGGTGAGCAGCATCACGAGTCCGCCCTGACCGGCGAGGGACTCGATCGCCGGCGTGAGGGAGCGCAGCACGCCGAGGTTGCCGTCGAGAAACGCCCCGCGATCACCATCAGGCGTCTCGGGCAGCGATGCCGCCACGACGACGAGATCGACCTCTCCGCATTCGTGCACACGGTCGAGCGAGCCCCGGACGAGCCTGGTCGCGGTCCGTCCCGTGACGATCTGGGCCTCCTTCATGTCGACGATGTGCGCCTGCAGGACGTTCTCCTTGAGGTCGAACAGGATGACCTCGTCGACGGCGTCGTTCTGCGCCAGGTTGTGGGCGAGACCGGATCCGGTGAGCCCCGAGGCTCCGAGGATCGCGACGCGGCGCGCGCGCCAGCCGGAGGATCTGTTCGCGTCCACCATCGGGTTCTCCCTCATGCTGCAATGCTCCATCGGTGTGTTCGACCAGTGAATGCGAGGTGAACGCCCCGGTCCAGACGAGAGATCCGATCGTCTCGATAGAGAGCGTCTATAGTTTCAGCTGTGTCGCTGGACCTGAATCTGCTCCGGACATTCCTGTCGATCTACGAGAGACGGAGTCTGACTCGCGCCGCCGCAGATCTGCATGTGACACAGCCGTCCGTCACATACGCGCTCAATCTCCTGCGGTCGGCCCTCAGCGACCCGTTGTTCATCCGGTCGGGGCGGCGCATGGAGCCGACCCCGCGCGCCGATGCGCTCTACGGAGTCGCGCGTGAGACGATCGACAACGTCGATGCGATCGTCGACCAGTCCGAGTTCGCCCCCGCGACCTCGACGGCGAGGTTCCGGCTGTCGCTCACGGACATGGGCGAGTATCTCTACCTCCCACCCCTGATGGAGCGCCTGGCCCGCGAGGCGCCCGCCGTCTCGATCGACGTCATCCCGCTCGATTCCGACGCCCTCGACGAATGGATGCTGCGCGATGAGATCGACGTGGCCATTTCGAGCGCCCCCGCGACGGGACGGGTCCCCTGGCGAGTGCTCTTCGAGGAGACCTATGTCTGTGTCGCCGTGAACCCCCCGGCAGGGCACGGTGCGCGCCTCACCGACGAAGACCTTCGTGATATGCGGTTCGTGGTGATCGATCCCACTGCCGGGCACTCTCGCGCCTACGGCTCGCTCGCCGCTGCTACGGGACGCGAGAACGCGATCCTCAAGGTGCACCACTTGGCGACGCTGCCGGAGACGCTCGTGCGGGGCGATCTCGCTGCGATCGTGCCGTCGCGAATCGGACGGTCCTTCGCTCGGCGCTGGCCTCTTCAGGTGCGTGCTCTGCCTCCTGCCTTCACACCCTTCGAGGTCAACCTCTTCTCCGGAGCAGGGACGGGGCGATCCGAGGCGCGCAGATGGTTCGTGGAACTCATCACGGACACGCTCCGCCGCGTCGCAGGCGAGCCCGACCACGCCTGACTCGGTGCCCGGGCGCACAAGCAGAGTGCACGCATACGCAAGGCCACTGGGACGTCGTGCGTAGCGTGGACGGAGAACGATCGAGTGCGTGCACGCCGGGCCGGGCCCGGCGCCGCTCGGGCCAGAGCACCGACAGGAGCAGTGAATTGTCGAACAGCCTTTACATCGACGGAGAGTGGCGGACCGCGGGCGGGGCACCCTTCGTCACATCGGATCCGGCATCCGGCCGTCCGATCGCCGAACTCGCCGCCGCTTCCCAGGCCGACGTGGACGCGGCGGTCGCCGCCGCTCGCGCGGCCTTCCGCGCCTCCGCCTGGAGCGACATGCTGCCCGTCGATCGGGCGCGGCTGCTGTTCGAGCTCGCCGCGGTGATCGAGGCGCACTCGGAGGAGCTCGCGGAGCTCGAGACGACGGATCAGGGACAGCTGCTGAGCATCTCGAGGTCGGTCAGCGTCGCCGGCGCCGCCGAGCACTTCCGCTACTACGGCGGCTGGGTGACCAAGATCCAGGGAGCCGTGAACCCGATCTCGTTCCCCGATACGCTGCAGTACACGCGGCGCGAGCCGATCGGGGTGAACGCGCTGGTGACGCCCTGGAACTTCCCCCTGATGATCCTCGCGTGGAAGCTCGCCCCGGCGCTCGCAACAGGCAACACGGTGGTGATCAAGCCGAGCGAAGTGACGCCTCTCAGCAGCATCCGCCTCGTCGAGCTGGCCCACCAGGTCGGGTTCCCGCGGGGCGTGATCAATCTCGTGAACGGGGCCGGCGACGTCGGCGCGATGCTGTCCGAGCATCACGACGTCGACCACCTCTCGTACACCGGCTCGACGGAGGTCGGCCGGATCATCACCCGCGCGAGCGCGAACTCGAACCTGAAGCGGCTGACGCTCGAGCTCGGCGGAAAGGCGCCGAGCATCATCGCCGCCGACGCGGACATCGAGGCTGCGGTGGCGGGGAACGTCATGGGTTCGACCCTGAACAGCGGGCAGGTCTGCGCGGCGTACACACGCTTCTACGTGGACCGCAGCAGGGAGGACGAGTTCGTCGACAAGCTCGCCCGCGGCCTCCAGGCCCTTCGGGTCGGCCCGGGCCGGGACGAGTCCACGCAGATCGGTCCGCTCGTGTCCGCGAAGCATCTCGGACACGTCGAGGGCCTGGTCGAAAGCGGCCGACGTGACGGCGCGGAGCTGATCACCGGAGGCCGCCGTCTCGACCGCGACGGATACTTCTTCGAACCGACCCTCTTCGCAGGCGTGCGCGACGATATGGCGATCATGCAGGAGGAGATCTTCGGTCCCGTCCTCGCCGTGACCGCCTACGACGGGCCCGACCACCTCGAATCGCTCATCGACCGCGCGAACGACACCCCGTACGGGCTCGCCGCAACGATCTGGACGCGCGACATCGCGACCTCGCAGAGGCTGGCGAACGGGATCAAAGCCGGCGCGGTGTTCGTCAACATGCCTCCGATCCCCGACATGGCCGCGCCATGGGGGGGCTACAAGGCGTCAGGCTGGGGCCGCGAGATGGGGCCATGGGCGATCGACGCGTACACCGAGCTGAAGTCGGTCTGGCTGCACTACTGAGTGGAGCCGCCCTCGCGCGTTCATGACGCGAGCGCATGAGGGCGGCCTCCGGCGGCGGCGCGCAGAGAGGACGGAGTGACCCCGAAGTGGCGCCGGAAGAGCCGACTGAACTGCGCGGCGTCGATAAGACCGTGATCCGAGGCGATCGAGGCGATCGATCGCGGATCCGACGACGGATCGACGAGGCTCGCGTAGCATCTCTCCAGCCGGCGTCTTCTGATGACCCCGGCGACCGTGATCCCTTCGTTGCGGAACAGCGCGTGGAGGTACCGCAGGGAGATGAAGTGGGCGCGGGCGATCCGGCCCGGCCCGAGGTCCGGGTCCGACAGATGAGCCTCGATGTACTGCATGATCTGCGAGCGCAGCACGTCGGCGCGCGTTGCCCTTCCCCGCATCTCGCCGAACGCGCGGTTCGCCATCTCGAAGGCGAGTCGGATGTACGCCGCCTCTGTGTCGGATTCCAGCTCCCCCACCTTGATCGCGACGGCGCGCAGGTATTCCGCGAGCACTTCGGCTGCCGCCGAATCCATCTCGAGGACCCGCTCCGCGCGGCCCTCGGCTCTCAGGGTCGCCGCGTCGATCAGCTCGGCGGGAATGCTGAGCGCGCAGAAGCTGGACCCGGTCGGCATCTCCACGTCCAGAGCAGATCGGGGCCACACGATGCACACGCTGGTGAGCCCGAGCGCGATGCGACGGTCCTCGACGAGGAGGGCCGCCTCGCCCTGGACCGACGTCATCAGCATGATCGCGTCCGCGTCCGGGAGCCGAGCTGAGGCGGGGGCGCTCGGCGCGCGCTCGCCGGAGGCGTGGACGACGGCGAAGCGCAGGGCCCCGGACTCGACGGTGTGTATGCTCATCGTCCGCGCGAGTGCCGCGCCGCTGCGTGGACGTGATTCGCTGTGCTCAGCCATGCATCCCGCTCCACGCATCTAGCAGTCGACCATGGCGACGTTCAGAGCGAGCCCGCCCTCGGCGGTCTCCTTGTACTTCGCACTCATATCCGCACCCGTGTCTCGCATCGTTCTGATGGCTGCGTCGAGCGAGACATGGTGCTCGCCGTCACTGCGGACCGCCATCCGTGCGGCCGTGATCGCCTTGACGCTGGCGATCGCGTTCCGTTCGATGCACGGGATCTGAACGAGCCCACCCACAGGATCACAGGTGAGGCCGAGATTGTGCTCGATGCCGATCTCGGCGGCATTCTCGATCTGCTGAGGCGTCCCGCCGAGCACCTCGGCCAGACCTGCGGCGGCCATCGAGCACGCCGAGCCGACCTCTCCCTGACAGCCGACCTCCGCGCCCGAGATGGACGCGTTCTTCTTGAACAGCATCCCGATCGCCGAGGCCGTGAGGAGGAAGCGCACCACGCCGTCATCATCGGCCCCGCGGACGAACCGTCGGTAATAGTCGAGCACGGCCGGGATGATGCCGGCCGCACCGTTGGTGGGAGCAGTGACGACGCGTCCGCCCGCGGCGTTCTCCTCGTTCACGGCGAGCGCGGCGAGCGTAACCCACTCCATCGCGTGCAGGGGATCGTCCGTCCGGCCCGCAGCCTCGAGCTGCTCGCGCTGGATCGCTGCCCGGCGACGCACGTTCAGGCCCCCGGGGAGGACGCCCGTGCGGCGGGTGCCGTTCTCGATGCACTCCGCCATGACGGACCAGATGCGCAGGATGCCCCCGCGTACGGCGACTTCGGATCGCTGCGCGAGTTCGTTCGCGAGAACGATGTCGCTGATCCGCTTCCCCGTGCGGACGGCGGTGGCGACGAGCTCGTCTGCGGAGTCGAAGGGGAAGGGGACCGGGGCCTGGTCCTGGGGCGATTCCGCGGCGGCGATCTCCTCCTGATCGGCGATGAAGCCACCACCGACCGAGTAGTACTCGCGACTGTCGAGCAGTCCGCCCTCCTCGTCGAAGGCGTCGAACCGCATCCCGTTCGAATGGAAGTGCAGACGCTCCCGCAGGTGGAGGATCACATCGCGTCGAACGTCGAACGCGACGGTCCCGGTCCCTCCGAGTTCGAGCAGGCCCCGCTTCTGCGACTCCTCGAAGCGCCTCTCGGCCTCGATCGGCTCCACGAGGTGCGGGTGCTCCCCCTGCAGACCGAGGACGACCGCCTTGATCGTTCCATGCCCCTGTCCCGTGAGCGCGAGGGAGCCGAAGAGGTGGGTCTGCACCCGCGCGACCCGATCGAGCAGACCTGCTGCCCGCAGCCTGTCGACGTAGGTAACCCCGGCCCGCATGGGACCGACGGTGTGCGAGCTCGACGGCCCGATCCCGATCTTGAAGAGATCGAAGACGCTGATCGACACGTCTAGCCCTCCGCCTGTGCGGGGTAGGCGAGCGGATCGGAAGCGGCGTCCCTCAACCAGTCCGCGACGTACCGGGCGAACGAGGTCCGCACGAGCAGTTCCACCGTCCGGGCGTTCTCGGATCGCGCGAGGAAGACGACGACGGCCTGCGCGAGGAGTCCCTGCAGCGCGACTCCTGGGCCGAAGCCGTCACCACGGAGGTCGAGTCCCGTCCCCTTGGCCAACAGCCCGGCCGCATCCCCGGAGACGACGAGCGAGAGACGCTGACCCGACTGCTCCACGACCGCGCCGTGGCTGCCGACCGCGTCGCGAAGGGACTGCTCGAGGGACGGCGACATCGCGGGATCGATGACGAGCCACTCGTCGGGGCCGAGCCAGACCACGGTCCTCCCGTCGCCGCTCGCGAAACGGGAGGCCGCGGGCAGGGGCAGTCCCAGCACGTCCTCGACGGCGAGCAGCGCCGACGTCGTCGGGTCGACGCGTAGATCGAACGTCCGCGCCGGCGCTCCTACCTCGACGGTGATGCCGTGTCCCAGGCTCGAGAGTCGTTCGGCATAGCCGTAGAGTGCGCCCCTCGGCGCGATCTGACCACCGTCGGCGCTCTCAGCCATCGCGACGGGCTCCTTCCGGGTCGAACAGCACATGACTGGTGATGGTGGCAGGGACGATCCGGCCGTCCACGACGGCGTTGATCCGCTCCCCTATCCGCGCGTGCCCCCCGGAGACGAGCGCGAGGGCGAACGTGCTGCTCAGCGCCCGGCTGTCATAGCTGGACGTGACGAAGCCCTCCATCGGGACGGGCCCCGCTGCGGTGTCAATCGCCTCGACCGAGACCAGCTGCGAACCCTCCGGGATGAGCTGCGCGCCGTCGCAGGGAAGAAGTCCCACGAGTTGGCGCCGCGTGGTGTCCCGGTTGGCGACGCGGTCGAACGATCGCTTTCCGATGAAGTCGGTCTTCTTCCTGGACACGACCCATGACATCCCGAGATCGTGCGGAGTGATCGTGCCGTCGGTGTCCTGTCCCACGATCGGGTATCCCTTCTCGGCACGCAGCACGTGCATGGTCTCGGTCCCGTACGGCGTGATCCGGTGCTTCTCGCCCGCTGCCATCAGCCGTTCCCACAGATCGAGACCGAACCAGCTCACGGCGGACACCTCGTACGCGAGCTCGCCCGAGAAGCTGACTCGGGCGAGGCGGACCGCGACGCCGTCGAGCACGGTGTCGCGCCAGGTCATGAAGGGGAACGCCTCGTTCGAGACATCGACCTTCGGGAACAGCGACGCGATCACGTCGCGGGATCGAGGCCCCACCACGGGGAAGGTGACCCAGTGCTCCGTGACCGACGTGAGATAGACGTTCAGATCCGGCCACTCCGTCTGGAGCCATTCCTCCATCCAGTCGAGGATCTTCGCCGCACCGCCGGTCGTCGTGTAGACGAGGAACCGGTCGTCTTCGAGGCGGAGGACCGTCCCGTCGTCGATGACCATGCCGTCCACACCGCACATGACGCCGTACCTGATGGAGCCGACCTTCAGCGTGCTCATGAGATTGGTGTAGATCCTGTCGAGGAACTCCGCCGCATCCGGTCCCTGCACATCGATCTTGCCGAGGGTCGACCCGTCCATGATCGCGACGCCGTTGCGTGCGGCGACGGTCTCGCGTGCCACGGCGGCGTGGATGTCCTCACCTTGTTGCGGGTAGTACCACGGCCGCTTCCATTGACCGACATCCTCGAACCGCGCGCCATGAGACACATGCCAGTCGTGGACCGCGGTCACGCGCACCGGGTCGAAGAGTTCTCCCCGGGCCCGCCCCGCGAGCGCCGCGAAGGCGACGGGAGTGTAGGGCGGGCGGAACCGCGTCGTACCGACACCCGCGATGGGCTCCCCCGAGATCGTCGCTGCGATGCCGGAGGCGACGATCCCGGAGGTCTTGCCCTGATCGTGGGCGGTCCCGATGGTGGTGTAACGCTTGATGTGCTCAACCGATCGCAGCCCCGCCCCCAGGGCACGGCCGATGTCTGCAACGGTGGCGTCGCGCTGCAGATCGACGTAGTGGTCGGTAAGGGTCGACGGATCCCCGTTCGGGACGAACCAGAGCACCGCGCCCGGGTGGTGATCGAGGTCCGGCGCGACGACCGGGATCCGGGACTCCGCGGGTGCGAGGCCCAGTTCGGCGACGACGCGCGACGCGGTCGCCGCAGCACCTTCCAGCACCGCGCCCAGTCCGAAGTCGCCGGCCGCGGATCCGGTCACCGCGAGGGTGGGGAGCGTCGCGGCCGGCACGAATGCGCCGCTCCGCCGGTCGTACCGGAGGGCCCCGCCCGCCTGGCTGTGAAGGTGGACGGCAGGGTTCCATCCACCACTCATGAGGAGGGCGTCCGTCGCGATGGTCGTGGCGGCGCCGAAGTCGGTCCCGTCGAACGCCCGCACGGTCACGGACTCGATCCGCTCGCGACCGGCGGTGTCCACGACCACGCTGCCGTGGTGCAGTGCGATGCGCCGATCTCGGGCGCCACCGATCCAGTGGTCGGCGATGATGCTGCGCGAGTCGATGATCGCGGCGATCTTCGTGCCGGCGTCGTGCAGTTCGAAGGCGACGCTGTATGCGCTGTCGTTCGTCGTGAAGACCGTGACATCATCGCCGACCCGGACGCCGAAGCGGTGGAGGAAGGTCCGCGCGGCGCCGGCGAGCATGATGCCGGGCCTGTCGTTGTTGGCGAACACGACCGGCCGCTCGTGCGCTCCCGTTGCGACGACCGTCCGCTTCGCCCGGATCCGCCAGATCCGCTGACGAAGCGCGTGTGCCGGCGCAGTGTCGCCGAGATGGTCCGTACGTCGCTCGACCGCGAGCGCGAGACCGTCGTCGTAGACGCCGAACACCGTGGTGCGGGGAAGGTGGATCCCCCCGAGTCCTCGGAGGCGGTCCACCTCGCCGACAGCCCATTCGGGCCCTTCCCGCCCGTCGACTGCCCGATGCATGCCCAGGAGAGCGCCGCCGGGTATCGGCTGCTCGTCGACGAGGACGACCCGCGCACCGGAGCGCGCGGCGTGAATCGCTGCCGTCAGGCCGGCCGGACCGGCGCCGACGACGAGCACGTCGACATGCAGATGCACCGAGTCGTAGCGGGCGGGATCGGGCTCGGTCGGCAGGGCCCCCTGGCCCGGGACGCCGTGGGCGGAGATGCCGGGCGCGAGTTCGACCAGTGTCGCGAGCTGCATGGGATCCGGGAACGGCGTCGTGATCTGGATGAGACCGCTCGGATCCTCGGCTCCGGCTGCGCCGATACCGCGCGATCGGCCGAATTTTATGCTGGTCGTCACTTCGTGGCGGCCGTTCGCGAGGAGAGCGGACGCCAATGTGTCTCCGGCGTAACCCTCGAGGGGGGAGCCGTCGAAGACGAAGGACACCGGACGGGCCCGGTCGACGAGACCGCCGGAGGGGTTGCGGTGGGTCTGGGTCATCGTGCATCTTCGCCTTCTGCATCGAGCGACGCGTCTTCCGCGGGGTCCACGCGCGCGCCGCGATGCAGCGTCGGGCGGGACCCGATGGGATAGACCTCGAGGAATCGGTACGTGATGGTGTCGCGCAGCGCGTTGAACCAGCGTCGGCACCCCGCCGCGTGGACCCATCGCTCGGCGAACACCCCCTTCACGTTGGCGCGGAAGAAAACATAGTGCGCCCACTCGAGGTCATCGAGCTCCGCGGGATCTTCCGGGTACGGGACGTGCGCTTCGCCCCCGTAGGTGAATTCGATCTCCTCGCGGGCTCCGCACCACGGGCAGTCGATGAGTTGCATCGTCGTTCTCCGATCTCGCGTCAGTGCGCGACGGCGGCGGCGCCGTGCTCATCGACAAGCCGGCCCGAGACGAACCGGTCCAGGGTGAACGGCGCGATGAGGGGGTGCGGCTCGCCGGTCGCGATCGTGTGGGCAAAGGTGTCGCCCACGCCGGGGGTCGCCTTGAATCCGCCGGTGCCCCATCCGCAGTTCAGGAATAGGTTCTCGTACGGCGTCAGCCCTACGATCGGCGACGCATCCGGCGAGACGTCCACGATGCCCGCCCACGTCCGGAGAAGGTGCGCCCGCGCGAACACGGGAAACAGTTCCACAGCCGCCGCCATCTGTCGCTCGATGATGTGGAACGCTCCGCGCTGGCCGTAACCGTTGTAGGAATCGATGCCGGCACCCATCACCAGCTCGCCCTTGTGGGCCTGGGACACGTAGACATGCACCGCGTTCGACATCACCACCGTCGGATGTACGGGCTCCAGCAGTTCCGACACCAGGGCCTGGAGGGGGTGGCTCTGGATCGGGACGCGGATCCCGAGCGTATCGGTGAGCGTGGAGGTGTGACCTGCCGCGGCCAGGGCGACACGGCCGGCGGCGATGTCGCCGCGACTGGTCCGCACACCGATCACACGGTTCCCCTCGGTGAGGAACCCGGTCACCTCGGTGTCCTGGATCAGGTGAACTCCTGCGGAGGCCGCCTTCCGCGCGAAGCCCCAGCCGACGTAGTCATGCTTCGCGATCCCCGCCCGCGGTTGGTACGTCGCCCCGAGCACCGGGTACCGGATATCGCTCGAGATGTTCACCAGCGGACACAATTCCTTGACGCCCTCGGCGTCGACCCATTCGGCGTCGATTCCGTTGAGCTTGTTCGCTTCGACCCGGCGGCGAGAATCACGCACGTCCTGGAGCGTGTGCGCCAGGTTGAGTACTCCGCGCTGGCTGAAGAGGATGGGGTATTCGATATCCTCCTCGAGACCCTCCCACAGCGTGAGCGCATGCTCGTAGATGGCTGCGCTCTCATCCCAGAGGTAGTTGGAGCGGATGATCGTGGTGTTCCGCGCCATGTTGCCCCCGGCGAGCCAGCCGCGTTCTATCACGGCGATGTCGGTGATCCCGTGGTTCTTCACGAGATAGTGGGCGGTGGCGAGACCGTGTCCGCCGCCTCCGACGATCACGACGTCGTAGCGCTTGCGTGGTTCGGGACTCTCCCACAGGAACGTCGGATGTTCGGGCAGGTCCGCACCGGGGGTGCGCGGTTCGGTCTTCGGCACGAGCCTGCTCACTGTCCGTCTCCGGGGTACAGCGGGAACCGCGCGGCCAGGTCGTGGACCTCTTCCCTCGCCCTCGATACGATTCGCGCGTGCGGCTCGGGCTGGAGCACCGCGAGAATCAGATCTGCGACGCGTGCGAATTCCGTATCGCCGAACCCGCGCGCCGCAAGTGCGGGGGTTCCGATGCGTACACCTGAGCTGATCATGGGCGGACGGGGATCGAAAGGAACCGCGTTGCGGTTGACCGTGATGCCGATCTCGTGAAGACGGTCTTCCGCCTGCCTGCCGTCGAGCGGCGATTCGCGGAGGTCAACGAGCACGAGATGCACGTCCGTGCCCCCGCTCACGACGCCGAGACCGGCGGCCCGCGCGTCGGGCTGCTGCAGCCGGTCCGCGATGATCTTCGCGCCGCGGAGGGTGCGTTCCTGGCGTTCCTTGAATGCCGGCTCGGCGGCGAGCTTGAAGGCGACCGCCTTCGCAGCGATCACGTGCTCGAGCGGTCCGCCTTGCTGCCCCGGGAAGACCGCGCTGTTGAATCGCTTGCCGAGCTCCGCCGTCGCGAGGATCACGCCGCCGCGGGGTCCGCCCAGCGTCTTGTGTGTCGTAGAGGTGACCACATGCGCATGTGGGAAGGGGCTCGGGTGCAGTCCGGTGGCCACCAGGCCGGCGAAATGGGCCATGTCGACCATGAGGTAGGCGTCCACGAGGTCGGCGATCCGGCGGAACTCGGCGAAGTCGAGGTGCCTCGGGTACGCCGACCACCCTGCCACGATGAGCTTCGGTCGGTGCTCGAGGGCGAGCTGCTCGATCTCGCCGTAGTCGATCCTGTGGTCGTCCTCGCGCACGTGATACGCGACGGCGTTGTAGAGCCTTCCTGAGAAGTTCAGACGCATGCCGTGGGTGAGGTGTCCGCCGTGCGCGAGGTCGAGCCCCAGGATCGTGTCCCCGGCGCTGATCAGCGCGGACATGGCGGCAGCGTTGGCCTGCGCCCCGGAATGCGGCTGAACGTTCGCGTACTCGGCGCCGAAGAGCGCCCTGAGCCGGTCGATGGCGAGCTGTTCGATCACGTCCACGTTCTCGCACCCGCCGTAGTATCGGCGCCCGGGATAGCCCTCCGCGTACTTATTGGTGAGGACCGAGCCCTGCGCCTCCATGACCGCGAGCGGAGCGAAGTTCTCGCTCGCGATCATCTCGAGCGTGGTCCGTTGACGGGAGAGCTCCGCCTCGATCGCGGCATGCACCTCCGGGTCCGCCGCGCGCAACGATGCGGTGAGGACATCCGCGCGGGGAACCGACATCGACCTTGTCATGGCATCCGATCTAAAAGCCAATTGATATATCTGTTTCGTGTCAGATACTATTGAGCACGGCCGGTCTTGTCAACGCGAGCCGCGGCCCCGCAGGGCTTCACCGACGGAAGGGTGGATGTGCGCACCGCCTCGAGTCCTCTCGACTCCGCATCCCCGCCGACTCCCGCCCTGGCGGACCGAGGCGGCCTATCCCTCGCGGACTATGCGACGAAGACGCTGCGCGATCGGCTGATCGTCCTCGACATCCCGCCCGGCACTCCGCTCAACGACGAGCAGATCGGCCGCGAGCTCGGAATCGGCCGTACGCCCGTGCGCGAAGCGCTCAAGCGGCTGGAGAGCGAGCACCTCGTCGCGGTCTACCCGCGACGAGGGACGTTCGCGTCATCGGTCGACATCACCGATCTCGCGGAGATCGCCGAGATCCGGGCGCAGCTCGAGCCACTGGCGGCCTCCCGTGCGGCGATGCACGCGAGCGCCCACGCTCGCGAGGCGATGAGGGCACTGGCGGACACGCTTGACGATGGCGACCTCTCCCGCGACACACCCGCAACGCTGATGCGCTACGACCTGGAGGTGCACCGCAGCATCTACGCCGCCAACGGCAACGCGCATCTGGAGGAGGTGCTGGTCACCTACGACAACCTGGCCACGCGGATCTGGTGCATGGTGATCGACCGCCTGCCGGACGTCAGCTCCCACATCGCCGAACACGTGGCGCTTCTGCGCTCGATCGCGGCCGGCGACGCCGAGCTGGCCGGCGCGATCGCGCACGAGCACGTCAACTCCTTCGAGGCGCTGGTCCGGTCCGTGCTCTAGCCGCGTCCACTGCTGTCGGTGCTGAAGTCCAGCTCTCCGAGGGCTGCTCGCGCGAGGTAACCGAAGTCGGACGCCAACGTCGTGGCATTGATGGGCGCGCTGACCGGGGATGCGAGGAAGATCGCGTGTCTCGCGATCTGCTCCGGCGCCATCACAGGCAGCCCCGTGCCTGCGAAGCCCGTCGGCCGTCCGAGATCCTTCCGGGACATCGGCGTGTCGACGATCCCTGGACACAGCGCGTTGGACCGGACGGCTGGATGGTCGACGGATACTGCCTTGGCCAGCATGGCGACGGCACTCTTGGAGACGCTGTACGGCCCCATGCCCTCGAACGCCACGAACGCGGAGTCCGACGCGATGTAGACGATGGTCGCGACGTCGCTCGCGCTGAGAAAGGGCAGGGAGTGCTTCGTGACGAGGAAATTCCCCCGCACGTTGACGGACATCACCCGGTCCCAGTCGTCGACGGCGACCGTTCCCAGAGGTTCCCCCACCGGGCCGGAGATTCCGGCGCATCCGAGAACGCTGTCGAGCCGTCCGAAGGAGGATGCCGCAGCGTCGACCGCAGCGCGGACAGCGTCTTCATCCGTCAACTCCGCTCGGAAGAATCGAACATCGCGCCCGGCTGCGGCGAGCTCCTGCGCCACCCGTGCGCCGTCCGCGGCGCGGTCGACGATGGCCACGCGGGCTCCCTCGTCGAGCAACGCATGGACACAGGCGCGCCCGATGCCCGACGCACCACCCGTCACGAGCGCGACCCGATCGCGGAGTCCGAGGTCCACGATCAGCTCCGAGCGTTCGCGAGCGCGAGAGTGGGCACGTCGACGATGTGAGCACCGCCGTCGATGACGAGTGTCGATCCCGTGATGTACGAGGACTCGTCAGAGCCGAGGAACCGGACTGCTGCGGCGACCTCCTCTGGGGTGGCGACGCGGCGAAGCGGGATGTCGACGGTGACGGCGGCGTAGGCGTCGAATCGCGACGCGGCGCGACCGCTGTCGACGAGCTCGTCCATCTCGGCGTCCGCCATCGGGGTTCGCACCCAGCCGGGGCAGACCGCATTCACCCGGACTCCGCGCGGGCCGTAGTCGCGAGCTAGCGAGACCGTCAGTCCTATCAGGGCGTGCTTGGCGGCCGTATAGCCGGCCATCGACGGGCCGGCGCGCAGTCCGGAGAGCGAGGAGACCATCACCACCTTCCCTCGGGGCTTCTCCAGGAGCGGCAGGAACTCCCTCGCCATGACGAAGGCGGTCGTGAGGTTCGCGTGCAGCGACTCTCCCCACTCCGCATCCGTCGTCTCTCCCGCCGCGCTGAAGCCGCCGCCACCCGCATTGCAGACCAGCGTGTCGACGCGACCGAATCGGTCTCGCACCTCGTCCCTCAGCGCCTGGACGGATGCCGTATCCCCGGCATCGGCGACTCTCGCCTCTGCTCCGATCTGAGCGGCGACTCCCTGGAGGGGTTCGGCGCGCCGACCCGTGATGATCACGATCGCGCCCTCGGCGGCGAATCTCGTCGCGATGGCCGCTCCGATCCCCGTGCCTCCCCCGGTCACGATCACAACATCGCCGTCGACCTCGGTTCCTACGGACACCATACGACCGCCGCGTCAGCGGCTGATCACCTTCGGTGCAGCGACAGCCTTCAAACCCGCCGCGCCGAACTCCTGCCCGTAGCCGGACTGCTTGGTGCCGCCGAACGGCACGGCCGGATTCAGAGCGCCGTGCTGGTTGATCCACACCGTCCCGGCCTGGAGCCGCTTGGCGACCTCCACTGCGGTGTCGACGTCGTCCGACCACACCGATGCGCCGAGCCCCTGTTCGGAAGCGTTGGCGCGCGCGACGGCGTCGTCCACATCGGCGTACTTGATCACCGGGATCGCCGGACCGAACTGCTCCTCATCGACGAGGCGTGATCCATCGGTGATATCGGCGACGACCGTCGCCCGGTAGAATAGCGGACCCAGCTCCGGGGCGGGTTCGCCGCCGACCACGATGCGAGCACCCTGGGCGCGCGCATCGTCGACGAGGTCGCGGACGATGTCGAACTGGTTCTGATTCTGCAGGGGTCCGAGCACGTTGCCGGCATCGAGACCGCGTCCCATCGGCATCGCCGTCGCGAGGTCGGCGAGCGCGTTCACGACCGTCTCGTAGACGGACTCGTGCACGTACAGGCGCTTGAGCGCAGCGCACGTCTGGCCCGTGTTGATGAAGCATCCCCAGAAGAGGTTCTCCGCGATCGCGGAGACGTCGGTGTCGGGAAGCACGATGCCCGCATCGTTCCCGCCGAGCTCGAGCGTCAGCCGGGCGAGGTTCCGCGCCGACGACTCGACGATCTTGCGCCCTGTCTCGGTCGAGCCGGTGAACATGATCTTGTCGAGACCCGGGTGGGACGCGATCGCCGCGCCCACCTCACGATCGCCCGTGATGACGGACAGGACGCCGGAGGGAAGGTGTCGGTTGAAGATCTCGCCGAGCGCCAGCACGGACAGCGGGGTGAATCCGCTCGGCTTCACGATCACCGTGTTGCCCATGCGAAGGCTGGGAGCGATCTGCCAGACGGTGATCATCATCGGCCAGTTCCAGGGTCCGATGGCTCCGACGACCCCGAGCGCGTCGTAGTGGACCTCGGCCCTGGCCGGTCCGTCCTCGAAGACCGTCTCCGGTTCGAGGACGGTGTCGGCGGCGCTTCGCGTCCACACCGCACACGCTCCGACCTCGAACCGCGCATTCGGACCGTCGAGCGGCTTGCCCTGCTCCCGCGAAAGGATGACCGCGAGCTCCTCCGCGTGGGCTTCAATGTCGTCGGCGATGGCATGGAGGAGGCGAGACCGTTCCGCGTGACCGAGCGCGTTCCACGCGGGCTGTGCGGCGCGGGCTCTGCAGATCGCGTCCTCGAGGTCGTCCAGCGTATGGACGGGCGCGTGTCCGATGATCTCCCGCGTGGCAGCGTCGGGGACGCTGCGGCCCGTCCCGGCGGGAACGGTGATCGCATCGAGAAGTGATGGGGATGACATGATGGCTCCTGGCGTCGAGTCGGTGATCAGTCGGTCGGGTACGGGACGTCCGAGAGCACGGTGAATCGGCTGTCGAACGGCAGATGAACGGTGTCGAGGGTCGGGCCGTCCCAACAGAACATGCGGCCGATGGATCGATGCTCGCGCAGGTCGATGGTGACGATGGATTCGACGGGCATGACCGACTCGCTCCAGTGCAGGATGACGATGCCGTCGGCGAGCTCGAAGACCTGGATGGGGTCCGCTGACGCGAGCCCCGCCTCCCCACCGCGAACGCAATGCCACACGAAGGTGCCCGCGTTGAGGTAGATGTGCTCGTAGTGCTCGGTCGGGCTGTAGCGGTAATAGATGCGCTTTCCGACGAGTTCGCTGCTGCGCGCACGCGGCTCGATCTCACCGGTGCCGACGACGCGTCCGGAGAGGATGTCGGTGTGCATCCGGACGCGCCCGTCCCGGTCGACGAAGCCGGAGTCGGCGACCGTGACCCGCCCGTCGGCCGTGTCGAGGATCATGGTGACGTCGTGGGACTTGACCCCGTCGCCCTTGATGAAGTCGATGAAGAAGACCCCGGGACGGATCTCGACGGCGCGGTACGGGTGAGTTCCGGTCTCTCCTTGTCCGTCGCCGGAGGTGATGGTCCATGTGATCTCGCCGTTAGAGAGGGTGTGCCGGATGGTCCATCCGTTCTCGAACCGGACGTCGATCGGGTCGCCTTCGAGGGCGGTGCTGTGAGGGAGGCTGGGCTCGCCGAAGCCGTCGAGCATGACCGTCACGTCCGGCCACTCGTCAGTGGGTACGTACCCCTGTTCGAGCGGTGAGAGCTGCGGAGCGGAGGACATGGCGTTCCTTTCAGGATGGATGGCGTCAGCTGCCGGCGGAGGTGACGGTGTCGAAGTCGACGTTCTTCTTGAAGATGGGCAGGATGGCGCCGAGGACGAACGCGATCGGGATCGCCCACAGGAGCAGCTTCGCGATGGCACCGTCGCCGAACAGCAGCGCGTCGTAGTTGAGCAGCGAGATGACGAGCACAGTCACCATGAGGATCACGGCCGCGATCGGCGCCACGCGCGTGGTCCAGAATCCGCGTTCGAGCTTCTCGCGGACGAAGAAGACGATGATCGCGACAGACGCGAAGCCCATCATGACGACGAATCCGACGGTACCGAGCGCGACGAACCACGCGAAGACGACGGTGATCGGGTCTGCGCCGGCCCAGAGGAACACCATGAGGATGATGCCGATGACCAGGCCGTTCACGAGCGCGGCGGCGGAGGGCGCCTGCGACCGCTTCGAGACGTGGGAGAGCTGGCGTGGGAGAGCGCGTCCTCGGGACAGGGCGAACACGTACCGGGAGAACATGTTCTGCACACCGATCAGCATCGCGATGAAGCTCGACACCACGAGGATCTGCATGGTGATGTCCAACCAGGGCCCGACGTACTGACGGGCAACTGCGAAGATGATCCCGGCGAGGTCTTTGGCGGCGGCGTTCTGCACCTTGTCCGGCCCGACCGCGTAGCTAACCGCCCAGGTCGCGAGCGTGTAGAAGATGCCGACGAAGATGATCACGGCGAACAGAGCACGTGGGATCGTCTTGCGCGGCTGACGCGCTTCCTCGCTGAACACGGTCGTCGCCTCGAACGTCGTGAAGCAGGCGAAGACGAACAGGATGGCGACGCCGAGGCCCGGCTGCACCAGCTGCGACGGAGCGAAGCTGATCAGCGAGGGATCCTTCCCCCCGGACCCGATGACGACACCGACGACGAAGACCGCGACGGCCGCGATCTCCAGGATGAGCAGCACGCCGAGGACCCTCAGGTTGAGGTCTACGCCGCGCATCGTCAGCGCGGTGGTGATGATGAGGAACACAAGCACCCAGACCCACACGGGCAGGTCGACGCCGAAGAGATGATCGACGAGTTGCGCGGCGAAGACGCCGAACTGCGACCACAGGCCGACCTGCAAGGCGACATACGTGACGAGCACGATCCCTGCTGCGCCCGTCGCCGCGTGCCGGCCGAGGCCACGCGAGATATAGGCGACGAAGCCACCCGCGCTCACGACATGTCGGCTCATCTTGAGGTAGCCGATGGCGAATACCGCGATGACGGCGGCGACCAGGATGTAAACCAGGGGGACTCCGGGCCCCATGATCGAGAAGATCACGGGACTCGCACCGACGAATGCGGCCATCGGCGCGGCGGCGGATACGACGAAGAAGGCGATGCCGATGAAGCCGAGGCTGTTCGACTTCAGTCTCACCTCACCGATCGAGGGGGGAATGACCATCTGTTCGGTCTGCTTGCTCACGGGTCCTCCTTTGGACCTTGGCTTCCTTCGCGAATGCGGGCACGAGGCGGTCGGCAGGGTCGACAGGCTCGGAAGGGAAATACTAAGCACTTGCTTAGCGAGCACTGTACGCAGCCACCCCCCGCAGTGTCAAGCGCCGCGGGCCCGTCGGATCGACTGCCGGTTGATCCGCAGGCCGGAAACCGTGCATATGCTTAGGAGGATGACCAATGCAGCCCGCTCGCTGAACTACGGGCAAGGAAAGGAAGCGCTTCTCGGCGCAACGATTCGGGTGGTCGCCACCAGGGGTCTGCGAGGATTGACCTTCCGCGCGGTCGCCGAGGAGGCGGGCGTGAACAACACGCTCATCGCTCACCACTTCGGCACCCGCGATCGCCTGCTCGCCGCAGCTCTCGACTGGACGCTGGATCGCTCGATCGCAGCCGCGGATCTCTCGGAGTACGCCACCGATGCACACGCGTTCCGCGAGGCGCTGGTGGAGAACGTCCTGTCAGCACCCGACGAGGAGATCTTCCAGTTCGAGATGATTCTGGAGTCGAGTCGCCGCCCAGAGCTGCGACCTGCGGTGCGGCATCTGTACGAGCGATATGTCGAAGCCCTGGCGAAGGGTCGCGAGGCCCTGGGCGCGGACACGAGCGACGCACTCAATCTGGCCATGTTCGCGGCCCTCGACGGCCTGATGCTGCAGTACCTGAGCCACGCCATCACGGCGGAGCAGCTCGCCGATGCCGTCGAGGCGCTCGGCGTCGCCGTGGGCAACGTCTCCGAGCCCGCCGACTAGCCGCGGCGCTGGCGCCCCAGGGAGCTCGCAGAGTTCCCTCTTGTCAAGCGTACTAAGCAGATGCTTAAATCTCAGCGGTGCGCCGAGTCGCACGCTGGAGACCGTCGAGGAGGACATCGTGTCGGATCAATTCGTCATCAGTGGCAACCTGGATCGTGCCGCGGCCGAACCGTTCGAGGTGGGAGTCGTGCAGTGGATCCGTCGTCCCGGCCAGGGCGACCGGGACGACCTCTCGGCCGGATACTGGTTCATCAGTCCCGAGGAGACTCCCGGACCGATGCGCGTCGTGGGCGATGCCGACGAGACGGTGCACATCCTCGAAGGGCGGGTGCGCATCGAGGTCGAGGGGCAGGACCCGATCGAACTCTTCGCCGGAGCATCGGCATCGTTGAACAAGGGCGTGCCCGCGACGTGGACGGTGCTCGAACCGACGGTCGAGTTCTTCGTCTACTCATGAACGCGGAGGCCGTGTCTACGTCCGAGTACGACGTCATCGTGGTCGGTTCGGGTTTCGCCGGCCTCACCGCCGCGCGGGAGCTCGCTCACTCCGGAAGACGCGTCGTCGTCCTCGAGGCGCGGGACCGCATCGGCGGCCGCACCTGGCTCGACCAGCGGATGGGCCTGCCGCTCGAACTCGGCGGGACGTGGGTGCACTGGGTCCAGCCGCACGTGTGGAGCGAGCTGCGCCGGTACGGGATCGGCCTGTCACCGAGCCCCGCGCCCGAGAACGCCTACTGGTGGGATGGTGAGCGAGCCGCTGTGGGTACCCCGAGCGCGCTCCTGGAGCTCCTCGATCGACCGAACGAACTCCTCGCGGCGAGGTCGCGGAACGTCTTCCCACATCCCTTCGCCCCTCTCGACTCCGAGATGGCGAGGTCGGTCGATGAGGTGTCGCTCCTCGACCACCTCGATCGGCTACCGCTGTCGGCCACCGAACGCGCACTCCTGGAGTCCTTCTGGACGCTGAACTTCAACGGCCGGCTCGACGACGCCGCATACACCCAGGCGCTCAGGTGGATCGCGCTCGCGAACGGCGACTGGAAGGTGATGTTCGAGGCGTGCGCGACATACAAGATCGCCGGAGGCACCGCCGCGCTTCTCGAGGCGATACGGCGTGACACCGCTGCGGAATTCGTGTTCGGAGCCGACATCCGCAGCGTCTCGGCCTCGCCGGAGGGAGCGTCCGTCGAGACCTCCGACGGGCGCTCATGGGATGCGCCCGACGTGATCGTCACCGTTCCACTGCACGCGCTCCATCGGGTGTCGTTCACTCCTGCGCTTCCTCCTGCCGTCGCGGACGCCACCGCGGCCGGACAGCTCGGTCTCGGCACCAAGATCTGGTTCACGATCGCCGGCGAGCAGCGCCCGTTCGTCGCGCTCGGCGCTGCCGACTGGCCGCTCAACTTCTTCCAGTCCGAGTATGCGAAGGACGGGACGACGTTCGTCATCGGCTTCGGTCGGGACGCCTCGGTGATCGCGCCCGACGACCGCTCCGCGATCCAGGAGATCCTGCGTCGCCTGGTGCCCGACGTGGAGGTGCTCGACAGCGCGGGGCACGACTGGGTCGCGGACGACTTCGCGCAGGAGACGTGGCCGATGCACCGTCGCGGCTTCCTCAGCCGGTCTCTCCCAGCCCTGCGGGCGGGACACGGCGCCGTTCGCTTCGCCGGTTCGGACGTCGCGGAGGGGTGGGGAGGATTCATCGACGGCGCGATCGAAAGCGGTCTGACGGCCGCGCGCGACGTGCTGTCCCGCATCGATGCCCCGCGGGAGGCCCTCGCCGCGACGACGTGAGCGAGCGCCGATCAGCTCCCCTCGCCGGGCGCCCCCGCGTCACGCGCGTAGACGCGACGCCCCTCCACATATGTCTCCAGAACGACGGCGTCGCCGATCTGGTCATCGTCGACGGCGAAAAGATCCCGATCCAGGAGGATGAAGTCCGCGGACTTGCCCACCCCGAGCGTTCCGCGATGGTGCGCCCGACCGACGGCTTCCGCCCCGACGCGGGTGACCGCCTCCAACGCGGTGCGAAGATCGATCGGCTGCGTTGCGTGCTGGACCGCTCCCTGGATGCCGGGAAAGAGATTGGGGTTCGGAGTGATGATCCAGTCGGAGCCGATCGTCATCCGAACGCCTCCGCGCACCATGCGCGCGAAATGGAAACCCGCACCGAGCCCGTATTCGGGGATGTGCCACAAGGCGGGGGACATCTCAGCGGTCGCGTCGACTTCGGTGAACCGCGCGAAGTCGTCGTCGGCCACGAAGCCGGCGTGGGCGACCTCGTGCGGCACGCCTGCTCCGTTCCTGGATCGGACTGTCTTCAGTGCATTCAGACAGGTCCGCACGGCCCCTTCGCCCGCACAGTGCACCTTGACGGTCCGGCCCGCGGCATCGAACGTCGTCAGTATGTCCGCGAGAGCGTCCTCCGCCACGAGGAGCCAGGAGCCGTCGACACGGCCGTTCTCATCCAGCGTCGCGTGGGTGGGAACAGGCGGGAGCGGAGCCCCGTCGATCCAGATCTTGACGAACCCGGGATCGAGGTGTCGCGTGCGCCACTGCTCGGCATTGGCGAGGTGCGCGTCGAGTTCGGCGGCGGTTCCCATGCCGAACCCTTCATTGCGCCAGACGAGATGCGCGGCCACGTGGAGATCGAGTTCGCCCGCGTCATCCAGGTCGCGATAGGCGTCAAGCGCCTGGCGGGATGCCGAGGCCTCCTGGACCGACGTGATCCCGAACTGATGGCAGACCGATATCGCCCACCGGAGCGCGGAGCGATACTCCTCAGCGGTGCGATCCGGGATGGCGTGCAGCACCTTCCACGTCGCCTCCTCGATGAGCTCCCCGGTGAGCCGTCCCGAACCGTCGCGCCGGTACACGCCCCCGTGGCCGAACTCGGCATCCTCATCGATCCCCGCGAGCTCGAGCGCCGTCGAGTTCGCCACACCGTGATGGATCGAGTAGTCGAAGAGATACACGGGCTGGTCCGGATACGCCTCATCCAGCTGCGATCGGGTCAATGGCAGATCACCCGCGGCCGGGGGGAACACCTCGCCGCCGACGTGCCACGCGCAGCATTCCACACCCGGTGTGCTGGCCGGTGAGGCGGCCAGAGTCGCCACGACACGGTCGGCGGAGGCGAATGGCGGCAGACGAGTCTCATAGAGATACTTAACCCCGCTCGCCAGCAGGTGCGTGTGCGCGTCGTGGATTCCGGGCATGAGCATGCGCCCCTCGAGGTCGACAGCCTCCGCGTCCGCACCCGCCGCGGCGAAGGCATCGGCCGCCGTTCCGACGTAGACGATCGTCTCACCGTCTGACACGAGGGCCTCGACGAAGGGCTCGTCGCGGTCCGCGGTGAAGATGGTCCCGTTGAAGAAGATCCTGCTCATGTGCTCACTCCACCGACGCCGTCGCCGATTCGACCGTCCGGGGCTCCGCATCGTCGCCGCCGCCTCGTGGACGGGACCGCCACGCGGATTTGACCGCGCGCTGGATCGACTTGTCCATCGCCACCGCCAGGACGAGCGTGAGCCCGACGAGGACCGTCTGGAGGAACGCCGACACGCCCGTGATGATGAGGCCGTCCTTGAGCACCCCGATGAACAGCAATCCGGTGATCACTCCGCTGATCCGGCCGACGCCTCCTTCGAACGCGACGCCTCCGAGCAGGACGACGGTGAGCGCGCTCAACTCCATCCCGGATCCGAGAGTGGGGCTGACGGCGGTGAGCTTGGCGGCGAGCATCATTCCCGAGACAGCCGACAAGGCACCGGTGATGACGAAGACGAGCACACGTGTGCGCCGCACCTGTACGCCCATCAGGTGCGCCGCCCGCTTGTTGCTTCCGATCGCGAGGATCTGCTTGCCTGCGCCGGTCCTGTTCAGGACGTACCACGCCACGACCGCAGCGAGCACCAGCAGCACGATCTGGATCTTCACCCCGAAGAAGTTGATCTGGGCGAAGTCCGTGAACGCCGACGGCAGCCCCGTGATCGTGGCGCCGTTGGTGAGAAGCAATGCGAGGCCGCCCCACACGCTGAGGAATCCGAGCGTGACCACGAACGTGTTCAGATTGAGAGAGGCCACGAGGAAGCCGTTGATCGCTCCCGCGACGAGGCCAAATGCGAATCCGGCCGCGACCCCGAGCAGGGCGTTGCCTGAGCTCGTCATCACACCTCCGGCGATCACGGCGGAGCACGAGGCGATCGCGCCGACCGACAGGTCCGCGCACCCCATCATCACGACGAACGCGACGGGGAGACAGATGATTCCGAGCTCCGCGATCTGGGAGAGCACCGTCTGCCCATTGCCGACGCTGAAGAAGTTGGGATTGATCAGGGAGAAGATCACAACTAGAACGACGAGGGCTGCGAAGACGCCGTTCTGTGCGAGGAACACCTTGACCTTGGTGGAGCTAAAGCTAGACATCGTTCGTCCCGTCGACAGGAATGGGGATTTCGGGGATCGGGTTCGCGAGCGCCAGGAGGGCGTCCAGCAGGTTCTGGTCGCTCAGATCGGCGCCGGCCGTGAGCGTCGCCGTTCGCGACTGATAGAGCACGTACGCCCGGTCGCACATGCTCGTGATCTCGTCGGACTCCGCAGAGGCGACGACGACCGTCGTGCCCGAGGCGGCGAGTTCGCGTACGGCCCGGACGATGTCCGCCTTGGCCGCGACATCGACACCCTGAGTGGGCTGGGAGAGGAGCAGCACGGTGGGGGTCTCGGGGAACATCCATCGAGCGAGCAGATGCTTCTGGCGGTTGCCGCCACTGAACTCCGAGATCGGCGCATCTCCACCGGGCCCCTGGACGTTCAGTGCGACCCGGCTTCTCTCATAGACGTCTGCTCCAGAGCGTTCGTCGATCCACCACGGATTGATGCGAGTCCCGTACCAGGGCAACAGCACGTTCTCTCGGGCGGGCGCGGTCGCCAGAAGCCCGTCGGTTTCACGGTCGGCCGGTACGAAATAGACGCCGGCCTTGATCGAGTCGGCGGGGCTTCGGGGTCGGTACGGCTGCCCGAGCAGCGACGCGTGACCGTCACCGGCACGGAGGCCGAAGTACGACTCGAGGAGGGAGAACTGATCGCTGGCGGCCATCCCGAACAGCCCGACGACCTCTCCCTGTCGGGCGGTGATCTCGGTCTCGCCGTAACGGCATTCGAACCCTGTGCTGTCCCGCGCTGTGGAATCGACGCTCTGTCGAACGGTTCCGGGCGCTAGAGCCTCGGAGAGGTCGGGGGTGTGCAGACCGGCGGCCGCACGGTCCATGACCACGCGGCCGGAATTCATCACGACGATCCGCGTACATACGTCCAGGATGTCGGGGAGCCGGTGGGACACGTAGAAGACGACGGTGCCGGAAGCCGCGAGAGAACGGATGAGTTCGTGCAGCGCGACGGTCTCGGCCGCACCCAGCGCGGCCGTCGGCTCGTCGAGGAAGAGCACCTTGATCTCGCCCTCGAGGTAGCCGCGCGCAAGGTCCACCAGTTGACGCTCACCGAGGGAAAGCACACCAACCGGAAGATCCAGGGGCAGCTCGGACCCGACTCGCTTGAGCGCTGCCTTCGCCTGAATCACCCGGTCGCGTCGTCGGCGCGGGTGGGTCCGCCCCAACTCGAGATTGTCCAGAACGCTGAGATTCGGGGCGAGCGCAGGTTCCTGGTGGACCACTGCGACGCCGAGCTTGGCGATCTGTCTCGGTGAGCTTCCGTGTGCGATCTCGGCTCCGTCGATCGTGACGGTGCCGGTCGTCCAGGGGACCGCGCCCGTCGCGACGTTCACGATCGTGGACTTCCCGGCGCCGTTGTGGCCGAGCAGGCCGATGACCTCGCCGGGCTGTGCCTCCAACTGGAATCGGTCCACCGCTCGGGTGGCACCGAACACCACGGACAGCTCGTCGAAGGCGATGCGCGGAGGTGGGATGGGTGATGCCATAGGTCTTCCCTTGCGAGTCGGCCGGTGGAACGGGAGCCGTGTTCTGCCTCTCCGTTCCACCGGCGTGCGACACTACTTCGAGATCATCGATTCCGCATTGGAGGAGTCGACCTTCGTGACACCGATCGACACGTCGCTGACCTTCTTGCCTTCAGCTGCGTCCATGAGCATCTTGAACTCCGCGTCGGCCAGGCTCTTGGGAGTCCACACGTAGGCCTCCCGCCACATGTCCTTGCCCGATGCGATCAGCTTGTACGCCTCGTCGCTCGCGTCGGTCGCACCGATGTAGTAGGACGGGTCGTCCGCCTTGACTCCGGAGTCGATGATCGCCTGCCGCGCTCCGAGCATCATGTCGGCACCGATTCCCAGCCATACCGTCGCATCTTTGTGGGCGACCAGCTCGCTCTGCGCGACCTTGTAGCCGTCGTCGCGGCTCGAGGCCTCGAGCTTGTCGACGACGACGTCAGCGCCGCTGTCCTTGAGGCCCTGCAGGATTCCCTGCTGCTGTGAGCGTCCGAGATCAGCGGTGGTGTCCGCCAGAAGTCCCACGCGGACCTGGCCGCTTGTGTTCTTCTTGATCCAGTCGCCCGCGGCCGCGCCGACCTTGGTGCCGGCGTCGACAGTGTCGAGCTTCAGCTGAGCGGCCGCCCCGTCCCAGGTGCCCGCATAGCCCATGACCGGGATGTTCGCGGCCTTCGCCTGCGCGGTCACCGGCACCATCGAATCCGCCTGCACGGGGAAGCCCATGATCGCCTTGACGTCGCCGCGCTGCACCCAGCTGGTCCAGTCGTTGACCTGTGTCTGCACGTCGAAGTTCGGGTTGTCGGTCAGGAAGGTGTAACCCGCCTTCTCAACCATGGGCTGAAGGAGATCGAGCTGCTGCTTCCAGACGTTGACGTTCTGGGTGGGAAACGAGAACGCGATGGCGCCCTTGCTCGCTCCTGCGGAGCTTCCCGTGCCGCTCGATCCCGAGCATCCTGTGAGCAGCATTGCCGCCGCAGCGACGACGGCGAATCCTGCTGCGATCTTCTTGTTCATGGTTGCGTTGCTCCTTGCGTGTGATTGCGGGTATCGGATTTCAGGGAGTCTCGTAGATGAGCGCGGCGACATCGACCACGCTTGCCCCGCCATCGACGGGGATGATGGCGCCCGTGAGATAGGAGGCAGCGTCTGAGAGCATGAAGCGTGCGACTCCCGCCACCTCGGAGGCCGCCGCCGCGCGTCGAAGAGGCACGTTGCGCGTGGCGATCTCGTAGGCCTCGTCCAGGGAGATGCCCTTCGCATCGGCGACCGTCGTAAGGGAAGCGGCCGACATCTCGGTGCGGATCAGCCCGGGACAGAGGAGATTGGCGCGAACACCGTACTTGCCGTACTCCACGGCGATCGACTGCAGCATCAGTCCCAGACCCGCCTTGGACGCGGAGTAGCCGCTCAGGAGCGAACTCGCCCGGAGGGCGGCGAGAGAGGCGATGCCGACGATGGAGCCGCGGCTGTCGATGAGGGCCGGCATCGCCGCGCGGGCGAGGCGCGCTGCGGCGATGAGATTGGTCTCGAGCATCTCGCGCCACACGTCGTCGCCCTGTGCGGCGAAGGACCCGCCGCGAGCGATCGCCGCGTTCAGCACCACTGCGTCGATACGTCCGAACATCTCGAGCGTCGAGGCGACGAGCCGATCCGCCCCACCGTCCGCCGTGATGTCGACCGCGAGCGCCTCCGCCCCGATATCCGATGCCACGGATTCGATCTGCGCGCGACGCCGTCCGCAGATCACGACGTCCCACCCGTCCTGACGAAGCTCGAGCGCGGTTGCTGCGCCGATGCCGGTCCCTCCGCCCGTGACGATCGCACACCGACGCGCACCCGAGTTCCGCACGCGGTCGGCGTCGGTCATGGCCTGGGGTGCGCTGAACGACATTCGTGTCCTCCTCAGGGGATTGCGCCACAATGCGCATGGGCAAATTTAAGCATCTGCTTAGTATTTTTCCAAGCACCAGTTTGGAGGAGACGACGAGTGGCGCATCCGTTACCGGCCGGCGCGCGGGCGAACGGCGGCGCTCACGCGGACTCGGCCATGCGATGCGCGAAGCCGAAGGTGCGCCGCCCTACATCCGCGTCCTGGTCGCCGTCGATCTACCACTGGCCGAGCTGGACGGATGCCTCGACGACCTCCTGCGTGCGGGAGTCGGCGGGCATGGAAGTCATCCCAAGGCGCCTGATCGAGGTGTTCGCGTCGGGTCAGGAGTTCGACGAGCACGATGACATCTTCCAGGCCCTGTGCCGCACCCTGGACGCCTCAGGAGCTCCGCAAGGACATCGTCGCGGTCGCGAGACGTCGTGAGAGCGGCGTCACTCTCAAACAGGTCGCCACTGACTTCGGTATCAGCGAGGCAACGGTGCAGAACTGACTCCGCCGAGCCGATGTCGAGGACGGTAACCGTCCGGGGTGAAACCGCCGCGGACGCGGCTGAGGCCCGTGAGTTGAAGAAGCGGATCCGGTTGCTCGAGCAGGAGAACGAGGTCCGCCGTCGTGCTGCAGCGTATCTGTCGCAGGCGAACCTTGAGCAGGAGGTCGAGATCCTCCGGCGCGCGGCGGCGTATCTGTCGCAGGCAACCCTGTCCGGCCCAAAAGGCTCTACCCGCTCGTGAATGAACTCGCCGCCGACGGTGTCCACGTCGCGGTGACGTGCCGGGCGCTGAAGTTCACGAAGCAGCCCTACTACCGGTGGCTGCAGGATCCTGTCTCGCGGCGGGACAGGGACGACGCGCACCTGATCAACGCGGCGATCGACGTGCATGCCGACGATCCCGCGTTCGGGTACCGGTTCATCGCCGACGAGCTCGCCGAGGCTGGGTTTACTGCGTCGGAGAGGCGGGTGTGGCGGGCGTGTTCGGAGAACGAGATCTTCAGCGCATTCGTCCGCAAAGCGCCGCGGCAAGAGACGTCTTGTCGGTCCTCCCGTGCGCGACGATCCCGTCCGGCGCGAGCTCACCGCGGCCGACCCGAACCGGCTCTGGCTCACTGACATCAAGCTCTCATGGGGCACCAATCCATCCCCGTCGAGCGTTCCATCACGACCGACCGTGCTCTCGATTTGGTCTGGCGCGGAATCGGCGCTACCGGGCCAGGCAGCCGCCCCACGGATCGAGTGACCTGCTCGCCCCCACCGGAAGCCTCTGCGGTCAGCGGCGCCAGTCATTGATACTGCTGGTCGTCGCGCTATTGTGTCCCGTTCGGATACCGCGCATCCAGCCAGGCTGCAAGGGTCGACTCGAAACGCTCCGGATCGACGTTCGCCTCCCACCCATGCGGGGCCGAGGCCGTTTCGACGAGCGACACCGTTTCATGGTTCGATGCGAACACTTCGGTGAGATGGAACGGGATCTCGTCGTCGCCCCGCGAATGCAGCACAAGCGTCGGAACTGTGAGCCAAAAGTTCTCGCTCCAGTTGAGCCTCCGGAAGTCGAGCGGCGAGGACATACCGATCAGACGGCTTGCGACGTCAGACCCCATGGCCCATGACACTACTGGCGCCAAGAAGCTTGGTAGACCAGCCTTCTGGATACCGTGTTGCACGATTCCAGACCAGTCGGTCGCGGGCGCAATGAGGGCAAGGCGATCGAAGGCTTGCGGGTCGCGGCGAAGCAGTTCGAACGCGAGCCCTGCACCCATTGACCAGGCGACAACGTCGATCCCGACCGCGCCATGCGCGCGTGCATAGGCAATCGCGTCCGCGAGATCGGTCCACTCTCTCTGGCCAAGGGCCGACAATCCCTCCGAAGGACCATCTCCTGCACCTCGATATGTGATGACGAGCGACGTCAGTCCGGCGCGCTCAACCACTTCGACAGAGCGCAACGCCACCCGCCGCGAGGTGCGAATCCCCTGGATGTGGATCACCCAGCGAGATGCGGCACTCGCGCCCGGGAAGAGCCACGCCGGAGCCGACGTGCCATCGCGCAGTGGCACATCGACGTTCTGCCAGTTGGGGTCTATGTCGGCAGGACCACTCAACGTGTGGCCGGTTAGTTGCGCAATGAATGGCTCCGTCGGAACAGCCGCTGTTGATTTCACAACCTGTCGGACGACTTTGCGCAAATCCTGGTCGTTCACGGCTCCGACCAGCGCATGCTGCTCAAAGTTCTCGCCAAACCAAAGTCCGTACCGGCCCACGGCAGTCGTCTGATCGTTCGAGGGGAATTGGACAGACTTCCCCACGCCCCGAGCCTCGAGCGCCTTCCGTCGAGGCTGAGTACTCAGCACGCGCAGAGCGAGGATTCGAATCAGAATCGCGAGTGGTGCGACCAGGATCGCGACACATCCAAGCGCGACGTACAGATAGATCACGTCACAACTCCTGCTCCGCTGCACATGCGCACGACCGCCGGAGCCTTCATCTGCCGATCCAGCACCTGTGCTGCAGCGCGCAGCAACATCCGCTCCCGCCGTGTGAGCGGTTCACTGTTCGCGATGTCGGTCAGGCGAACGGCGAGTCGGTACGTCTCGTGGACGGGGTCCTCACCGGGGATCGGCATCAGCACCATCCCCCTGCTGACGTTCGCGCGCGTCAGCAGGTTGCTCAGCACCGTGTTCATCGATCTCCGCCCCGCGCGTGCAAGGGAGAACACCGTAATGCCGGCGCAGACCAGCACCACTCCGCCGTAGAACGGGACCGTGAATAGGCCACCCACGAACTCAACGGCCGGGGTACGACCGTGCCGGAGGACGCGAAGCGTGAGGTACACAATCTCGATCAGGCTTGCGACGAGGATCGCCCACGCGCCCACGCGGATGAGAATGTACGGTCGCGGCTGTCGTCCACTGACGCCGATGAGCATGCGTGTCATGATCAGCACGACGCAGCCCATATAGATCGACGCGTACGCCCACAGTCCCGGTTGATCGGCTGTCTCCTTGATGAAGTCGGTCGATGTCGGCCGGCGATCGGCTATCAGGATGAACGGCACGGCGAACGCGGCGATCATCGTCGGGAGCTCCCACAGAGTGCGAGCATTGAAGCTGCTGCCGTCGAGGGTGCGGGCCGCTTCCATGACGAACCAGAACGCGACGATGGCAAGAGCATTCTGAACCAGGTTTGCCACGTTGGAGCCGCCGAGCCAACCATCAATGATCGGCAGTGGCACCACCACGCCGACCATGAATATGGCGGCAAGACCCGTGATTGTGGCGAACCAGGTGAGCCGGCCCGAGGGTCGTCGCACCGCCGACGGCAGACGAATCAACGTCAGCAGCAGCAGAGCGAGGAACGCAACCGACTCAATGCGAACCAGCATCAGCCGAAGACCGCTTCGTCGCGGATATGCCGAGGCCGCAGGACCAGTCGGGACAGCAACTGAGACAGTTTCTCCGCCTCCGCCTCCATCACCAACCTGCTGTCGCTGAAGTCGAGGTCGACCTCGAAGTCGGGTGTCGCGACTCCACGTGCCAGCACGGTCTGACCAGCCCTCATGTGCTCGCTGGCCGGATGCTTTACCGGCAGAGTTGCGCAGCCGGTGTGCTCGAATAGGACGTGCGACAGCTCGTGAAGGACGGTGTGGAATTGGTACCACCGAGGGTCGGACTTGCGCACCAGGATTCGCGCCGCGTCCGGGCTGAGCAGGACGAGTCCGGTGACGTTCTCCCAGTCCTTATCGCCGACCGGCTCGATGTCGATCTGCTTGCCCGTCGCCACCGCGACGTGGCGGACGATGTCAGCCAATCCCACCTCGGCAGGCAAATTCAGCCGGAGGAGTTGCTGCTCGGCGCGCGTGCGCAGTTCATTCTTGTCCAGCGAAGCGCTGTACGTCATGGCAGTCCGTCTTTCGATCGCTCATTTACGAAGCCATCAGCCGGCACGATCAACTGTACGCGTGTGCGCAGTCAATTGCGAGGTATTGCCTTATTGCGCAGAGATTGAACGGAGGGACTGTGCAATTGCGCGGAGCGCCGCGGGTGACACCTCTCCCACGGCGCGGGCGGACACTGAGTCTGCCCCCGATGCTTTGAGCGCGTCGCGGAACTCGAATCCAGCCTCGGCGGCGTCTTTGGCCTCCTCATCCTCGAGGTCGAGGAGGTATGCGGAAGAGATGCCCGAGTATCCCGCCACTCCGTCCAGCAGCCTCGAGCGCACGGCGGCATCCGAATCGCCACTCACGAGTAGCCCCCACTCCTCTTGCTCCAGGGACACTCCCCGCTCGGCCAGGTCCTGGATCAAACCGCTCAGGTCGAACGCAGATCCGTCCGCCCTCGGCGAGCGGGCAATGAGCGTCAGCCGTCGACCGAGCTCGCGAGGCTCGGTCCCCACTTCTGGTTCGATCCGATTCGCCCCACTGAGCGACGCAGCAACACGCGAGATCTCGTGAGGATGGGTACCGAGCGCCCGGGCGAGCTTCTCGATGTCATTCGTATCGAAAGGGGCCGCCCCGCGCATTCGCGCGTAGTAGTAGGTCACCGACATGTCGGAGCGTTCGATCAACTGCTGGTTGGTGATACCGGCGCTGTCCCGCAGTTGCGCGATCGCGCGCACGAGATCCATCGACCAGGCACCCGCCTCCCCGAGTGAACGTCTACCCATATAAGAAGACTACCGCTTGGAATCACAGCGCGAATACCTATTGAGGCAATGGTTGACGTACGCTTTGCTCATGTACGCAATGTGGGCGAGAATACTGCGCAAATCAGCAGCGGCTGCGGCAGCTGAGTTCTCAGAACTCTCCGAGCACCTGATTGAGCCGCATGACCATCTCGGTGACCTGGGCGTCGTCGACGCTATAGCGGATGCGCTGGCCGCGGACAGCGACATCCCGTGGCGGATCGGCAATGACGAGCCCCGACGCAACGAGGTTCTCGAGCCCGTTCGCGACGGTCATCTTCGGGATCTGCAGGGCGTCCGCGATCTCCATCCGAGTCTGACCAGGGCTCTTGCGCAGATGGCCGATGATGGCCGCCTGCAGCATGTTTCCGAGAGCCTTGATCGGATCCTCCGCGTATTCGCTGTTCACGGGGCGGGTGTATCGAGGCACAGCTTCAGTCTTACCGACGCCCGACGACCTCGTCCAGGAGACCGAAGCAAATTGCGCTTCACATTCTCGAGTGTAGCGTTATATGCTTCACTCATGTCCAGGCTGGCAGTGTCGATGCGGACCCCGCTCCTGGCGCGGGCGGGGTGGGCTCGCGATTCCGGGGCAGTCGATCGCTTCCAGACCGATCATGAGAGTCGACCGTGATGGCACAGGGTGCGCGCAGAACTGGTCTCGTTTGGGCAGTCGTCGGAGCGGTTGTCTTGATCATCGGCGTAGTCGCGATCATGGTCGCGCTAGCCGGGGCTCAACCCACGTCCGCACCTAATCGCACCAGCGTCACACCAGCCTCGCCATCGCCGCCGGCATCCTCGTCCCCGCCCTACGGTGCGGTCGTCGACCCGAGCGTGGCGAAGCGGGGTTGGGTCGCGGAGCCGATCACGACGGATCCGAAGAGATACATCGAGTCAGCGCTGGAGGCAGCGAGCACCTTCGACACGACGAAGAGCGACCGAGATGCATGGCTTGCCTACCTCGATTCTTGGTTCACGCCAGACACCCGCTACACGTCGACAGCCGATCAGGATGCAGCGATGCAGAGCTCCAGGCTGGAGCTGCGGCAGGGTGTTGTGCTGCCGGAGTCGGACTGGAACTCACTCGGCAGCGAGCAGGGACGTGTGAAGTCGAGGGTGGAAGGCGAGGTGACGTTCGTCCCTGTTTCCGATGACGCATCCGGCGACATGCGCATTGGCACTGCGAACGTGACTCTTACCTACACCCGCTCGAACGGTTCGGGTGGGGAGACCTCGTACGAGGATCATGCGCGGGTGAGCGTCCAGCTGCTGTGCGGACCCGGGTCGGTGCCGACGCCCGACACTGCGCAGCAGGCCGGGGACTGCAAAGTGGTGCGGTACTTCACCGGACCGATGGAGCCCTGACATGGGCGCCCCGCTGATGATTGCCGGCACGGTCGCCAAGTCCAAGACCGGCCGCAGGATCATCGCCGGGATTGTCGCCGCCGCTGTCCTCGTGAACCTTCTCCTGTTCACACCATTGATCGCGATCCCTTTCGCCGTCGCGGGACAGTCCGTCGCGGCCCCAGCAGACGGGTCGACGCAGAACATCCCGGCTGTGCAGGGCGACTGGCGGTACCCCCTCGCCGGCGGGTATACGAAGGGTCGGGGGTACGGCTACAACCCGGTCGTCGGCTGCAGTTACTGCTCGACGTATCACGAGGGCTACGACATGGCGCAGGGCTGCGGGGCGACGATCTATGCGGCTGGCCCCGGCATCGTGAAGGTCGCTGGCGTCTACCAGGGGTATGGCAACGCGGTGATGATCGACCACGGCGGCGGCCTGGAAACCCTCTACGGCCATATGCAGTGGGGACCCCTCCGCGTGCATGTCGGCGACCGGACTACTGCTGGCACTCCGTTGGGTGCGGAGGGCAACACGGGCAACTCGTTCGGCTGCCACCTGCACTTCGAGGTGCGCGTGGGCGGGCATGCGGTGGATCCGCAACCCTTCATGGTCGCGCGCGGCCTTCCTCTCACCTAGACGCGTCAAAGGAGCGAACATCATGACTGGTCTTGCGGCTCTACCTGTGGCGGACATGCCGCCGATCACCCCGGACTTCTCGGCACCGTTCTTCCACGGGTTCCAGGTGATCGCGTCCTACATTCTCGCTGGAGCAATGATCGTGGTCTTCATCATGCTGGTCATCGCCGGCGCGGCCCTGGCGTTCCGCGGACTCGCGTCGGATCGCGTCCGGACCTGGGCGGGCGAGAACATCCTTTGGATCTTCATTGCGGCGGCCGTCCTGGGGGCCGCGTCTGGCCTGTTCCAGTGGTTCATCAACTTCGACTTCGGCTTCTGATGCACACCATCGCCGCCGTCCTGCTTAGCCTCGCTCTGGGTGCGAGTGCCGCCGTCGCGGCGCCCTCGGCCTCACAGGCCGTGGCGTCCATCGAGACAGCATCGAACGTCGTGGGCGGCGCGGTCGTCACCGGTCAGCCGTGGACGAGCCCGGCGTACCCCGTGGTGTGCAGAGAGACGGACAAACAGATCAGCTGCACGCCCACCGACCCGCTGCAAGTCAAGGCGCAGCAGTGCTTCACGGATGTCGTCTATGCCGGCGGGCGGGCCACCGTGTGTACGACGTTCGATGGTCATACCAGCGCCATTCAGGCGGCGGGCGGACGACCGCTCCTTGTGCAGTACGGCTGCAGCGTGGGCGACGTGGTGTGTGTGACGTTCGAGAACGCGGGCCGGGGAATGGCGTTGGCGGCGACCGGGATGATGTACGTCGTCGCGACGAATACGCGGTTCGACACAAGCACGTTGCTGTGGACGGCAGCCGCGAACGAGTGGTCGTTCTGGCAGTGGGCAGTGCTCGTGGTGCTCTTTGCAGCCTTCGTATGGGCGATCTCTGCGGCCGTCGTCTCGGGCGATCGAGAACAGTTGGTGGGTGCGATCGTGCGCTGCTTCATTGCCATCCCCGCTGTGCCGATCTCGCTCTGGTTGACCGGCAAGCTACTGAACTCAATCGATCAGATGACCTGGTACGTGATGAACCGCGGCAGCGAGATGGATCTGTTCGAGACGTTGCAGGGTGTGATGTGGGCGGGTGGGCAGGCGAACTACTTCTTCGCGTTCCTCATCCACGGGATGCTCATGCTCTCGATGATTCTGCTGATGCTCGTCTTCGCGTTCCGCAACATCGTCCTCGCCGCCCTCATCGCCGTCGGGCCGGTCGCGTGGATGATCTTCCCGCTTCGCGGTATCGGGCCGCAGTGGGTGGTGCGCTACTTCTCCGCGATCGTTGTCCTCCTCCTCACCGGACCTCTCACGATCGGCTTCGTCTCCCTCATCGTCCGCGGACTGTCAGGGGTGAAGACGATCTGGGATCCGCAGTCCTGGCCGCTTCTGCTGGGCCTCGTGCTGGTCGCGTTCGCCCCGTTCGCGGTGTTCGGGCTGTTCAGCTTCGTCGGCGCGGTTGCCGCCGACGCGATCGGCTCTCGCCTCGGTTCGGGTGCACGGAGCATGTCGACGGGTGCAGCCCGCTCCGCGATCCGCATCCCCTCTCGCCTCGGCGCGTCTCCCGCGGGAATGGCGGCTAAGCGTGGAGGCGGTGGCAGTACCGGCCCCGCTGGACGGTCTTCAACGAGCTCGCGCCCGGGTGGGGCGACAAACCCGGCGGGTAAGCCAAGTACGCCAACCAGCTCCAGTGCACAGACATCGACGGCATCGCCGAACACGCAGCCGAGCTCGGCGAGCACGCCGGCCCCGAAACCGCCCGGGAGCGGTCGGAGCGGATCATGACCAGCACGACCTCTCCGTCGACGTCGCCTGAGCGTCCGGTCCGTCTTACGCGCCGGTCGGGTCAGGGCGTCGTGATGGGGATGGACCCGTGGCAGCTTGGTTTCCTGACCGCCGCAGGGATCATCCTGCTGATCTCGATCAACCGGTTCGGGCCCGTCGGGCTGCTCTACGGCGTCCCCTTCTATCTGCCGCTCGGCGCCGCGGCGTTCACCACGATCCGTGGGATCTCGGCCCCGAAGATGGCGGGACTGTGGGTGACCACGCAGGTCCGGCACGCGGCCGGCGCGACCGAGACGCGGTTCCGGCCCGAGCGGATCGCACTGGCTGGCACCCTGAACCTCCCCGGAGTGCGCGCGTCGATCCAGCTGTGGGACGTCGACGGGATCGCGTGTGTCTACAACCCGCACGACCGGGCGGTATCCGTGACGGCGGAGCTCGAGGTGCAGGGGTTCCTCATGCACGACACCCCGGACCGATTCGACCTCGCCCAGCAGTGGGCGACTGTGCTCGCGTCGTTCACCCAGCGGCCGGGAGTCAAGCGCATCACCCTGCAGGAGCGCACCCTCCCGTCCACCATCCGCGCGGCGCGGGAGCACTACGACACCGTCGTGCGGCAGCGCGACCTCGATGCGGCGTCGCCCGTGGCGGAGAACTATCGAGAGGTCATGGATGGATCGGAGAGGTATGCCGTCGCGCACCGCAACTACCTCACCTTCACTTTGGACCTGGTCACGCTTGGCGCCCAGTTGAAGTCGCTCGGGGGTGGGGCGGATGCGGTCAAGACGCTCGCCCATGTGGAGGCACACAACCTCGCTGACGCGCTCCAAGCTGCCCACATCAAGGTGCGCCTGTGGCTGTCCCCGCGGGACGTCGCTGCGCTCGGCCGCACCGTATTCGACCCGGCGTTCGCCGCCGCAGTCCAGAATCGCGCCGTCGACCGGGCGGGGGTGGATCCGATCGCGATCGGTCCCATGTATCTCGCGGAGCCGCGCCACGACAACGGGGTCGTGATCACGGACTCCGGTGTGCACACGACGATGTGGATCCACGAGTGGCCGCGATCGGATGCGCCGGTGGGTTTCATCAGCCCTGTCGTGTTCGCGCGGATGCCTCAGACGGGGGAGGCGATCACACACATCTTCTCACTCGTACTGACCCCAGTACCGGTCTCGAAAGCGCTGCGGCGGATCCGGGATGAGAAGAAGGTGTGGCGGGGCAACGAAAAGCTGCGCGCGAAGCGCGGCGCCGACGGGTCCGCCGCGGACGCCGCGGACTGGGATGCCCTGGAGAAGCAGGAGGAGGAGATCGTCGCCGGGCATGGCGAGTTCCGATACGGCGGCTACCTCACGATCACCGCCGGCGATCGGGAACAGCTTGACCAGGCCGTCGCCGGCATGCGCAACGCCCTCTCCCGGGCCGGCATGGAAGCGCAGATCCTGTACTGCCAGCAGGCGGAGGCGTTGATGGTGAACGCGTTGCCGATCGGGCTCGGGATGAAGTGATGGCCAAGCGATCCGTCACCTTCACCCCGGCCACTACCAGCCGGAAGGACCGCCGCGACCTGCGCCGCCAGATCGCCGCCGCCATCCGGGACGAGAGACCTGCAACCTCCACTCGCTGTGACCGCGCCCTCCCCGAGGCGGCGGTCCCCGGCCCATTCGGCCCTGGGCTGACACAGGGCGGGTACTGGAATCTGGGGAAGACGTCGGTGCCGCCGCATCAGGCGACCAGCCAGCACCTCGCCGGAATCTACCCGTTCGTCGCCGACGCCGGCCTCGGCCACCGCGGCCCCATCGTCGGGGTCGATCTGAACGCGGACGCGCTGTGGCACTTCTCGCCGTGGGAGGCTTACGGCGACGCCACCGAGCGAGGCACCTTCTCCACCAACATCCTCGTGCTCGGCGCCTACCGATCCGGGAAGTCCGCGACGGTGAAGACGCTCACGACCCGGTCGATCGCGTTCGGTCACCAGATCGTGGTCCCCTCCGATCCGAAAGGTGAATGGGTCGCGGTCGCTGATGCGATCCCGGGTGGGCGGGTGATCCGGCTCGGCGCCGGGACCAGCGCACGCCTGAACCCCCTGGACAGGGGGCCGCGACGGTCGGATGCGACGGATGAGCAGCACGAGCAGATGGTCAAGCAGCGCCGCATCGGCACACTGATCACGATCATCGAGATGACCCTCGGCACGAAGCTGTCGGCGGTGGAGCACGCCGCGCTCCACGACGCTCTCGACAGCTGCATCGGCGCCACCAATGACCGCCCCACCCTCCGCGGCGTGTACGAACATCTCGGCCTGCTTGCTGGGGGCAAGAGCGGCCGAGACTCCCGCGTCGCGGAGGGTGCGGTGCAACCCCGGTACGTGCTGCGACGGTTCGTCGACGGCGACCTGTCCGGACTGTTCGAGGACGAATCCACCGTCGCATTCGACCAGGACGCCCCCATCGTCGTCACCGACACCTCAGAGTTATTCGCCCGAGGAGAGCTCGCCGCCCAACTCACCCAGGTGTGCTCCACCGCGTGGATCCAAGCCGTCATCTCCGACCGAGCCGCGCACCGCACCCGGTACGTGGTGCGGGAGGAGGGATGGCGGGACATGACCTCTCTGGCCTCGTTGCAGATGTTCCAGCAGTGGCTGAAACTGTCCCGCCACTACGGGATCAGCAACATCGTCATCCTGCACAAGATGGGCGACCTCGACGCCGTCGGCGACGAAGGCTCCCTCGAACGCTCCCTCGCCTACTCGATCGTCGGAGACATCGAGAACAAGTTTGTCTTCCGGGTCAACCACCAGGAGCAGCACGCCCTGCAAACCCGACTCAACATGCCCGCCCCGCATGTCGAGATGGCGAGGCAGCTGCGCAAGGGCGAGTTCGTCGCATACGTGGGGCAGTTCGCTTATTTGGTGGATTGCTTCGCCACGTCAACGGGGTGGGAATACGAACTGTTCAACACCGACGATGCGCTCACCATGACCGACAACGACGGCACCCTGCAGATGCCCGAGCCCGACACGCTCGATGATCTCTGGCCCACCGCCGACCCCGCCGCCCTCGACGGGTGGCTCTCCCCAAAGGAGTTCTGAACCCCAATGTCTACCGCACGCGCATACGCCACCGTCACCGGTCCGACCGCCACCTTCGTCGCCCCCGACGGACACACCGAACCCATCCATGCCGCCGGCCACGACGATATCCGCGTCGCTGTCGTCCGCCGCGCCGCCGACGAAGCCCGCCGCGCCGGAGTACCCCTCGAACTGGTCACCTCCGGTGACCGCGGTCAGCACCACCTTCTCGTTCATACGGACGGCTCCATCACCAGCCTCGACACCACACCCGACCCCGATCCCGCGGCGGTCGACGACCAGCTCGCTGAACTCCTGGGACCCGAACTCGAAGGGCCAATCGCGACACTCCGCTCCGACAGTCGTGATGTTCCGGCGCAGACTGCCGAAGACACAGACTCCGGGATTTTGGAACCGCCGAAGCGCCGGACGTCGTTCATCGCCGAGCCGCAGGTCGCGCCCACACCGACCAGCGGGATGCGTGTCCTCCTCGCCTCTGTCGGCATCAACGTGAAGCCGTCGGCGGCGGACCTGCGGCGGGAACAGGACACAGCCGTCGTGTCGCGCCAGTGGGCCGGATGCCGCACCATCGCGGTCGTAAACGGGAAAGGCGGGTCCGGGAAGACGATGACCACCGCCATGCTCGCCGCCGTCTACGCCCGAAACGGCGGCGGCAACGTGCTGGCCTGGGACAACAACGACACCCGCGGCACCCTCGGCTGGCGCACCGAACCCGGCCTGTACGACACCACCATCCGCGACCTGCTCCCCGCCGCCGATGATCTCCTCGCCCCCGGCGCATGGGTGTCCCACATCTCCCGGTACGTGCACCACCAAGACGCAGACCGGTACGACGTGCTCCGCTCCAACCCCGAAATGCTCGCCACAGAGCAGCGGCTCAGTGCCGCGGAGTTCGACATGCTCATGCAGGTCGCCGCCCGCTACTACCGGCTCGTGATCTTCGACTCCGGCAACGACGAATCCGCCGACCGGTGGATCCGGATGATCGACGACTCCTACCGACTCGTCCTCCCCACCCTGAAAGCCAACGAGTCCGCCGAGACCGCCGCTCTCCTCCTGGAAGAACTCCGCCGGCGGGACGAACGCTCCGCCGCCCTCGCCGACAACGCCGTGGTGGTCGTCAGCCAGTACGAGCCCGGCAGCCTCGCCGCGGAGCGGCGCATCGCGGATGGGTTCCGCGACCTCGTCCGGGACGTGCAGATCGTTCCCTTCGACCCGGCCCTGAAGTCCGGCCCGTTGCGGTTCGACACTCTCCGCCCTCGCACCCAGGACGCGTGGCTCCGGATCGCCTCCGTCACCGCGGAAAGCCTCTAGGGAACAGCCATGCGCGAGGGCACGGCAGGCAAGGCGATCGCGATCCTGATCGCGGCCGCGGTGGTGCTCTCACTGCTGTTCGGACTCGTCGCGCAATCCATCACGCTGGTCGCCTGCGGCACCGGGCTGACACCACGCAACCTTTTCTCCGGACTCTGGCTCGCTGCCACCGGCGACCCGGCGGCCTACTTCACCACCTCAGGCTGCGAGCTGCCAATCACCCCCATCCGGATCCTCGATGTGGTCGCCATCCTCCTCATTGCCGCCGTGGTCGTCTGGGGCATGAGGGTATGGCTGCGGTACCGGCAATCGGATCGGTCATTCATCGCCGACTTGCGTAAGCGGCCGGGATTCGCTCCGGCCTCGGAGATCCGCCAGCACCTCTCCGGTGCCGCGGTGCTGCGGCGTGCCCGACAGCTGAGGCCTGACATCGCCAAGCCGCGACCGACCGATGTCGGGTGGCGAGTCGGCCGTTCCCGCGCAGTGGACGTGTTCGTGTCGATTGAGGACTCCGTCGCCCTCGAAGGGCCACCCCGCTCCGGCAAGGGCTACCGGGTGCTGATCTCCGCGATCCTGGACTGGTCCGGCCCGCTCATCACGACCTCGACGACGAACGACAACCTCACCGCGACGATGCGGATGCGGCAGCACCGCGGCGACGTGCACGTCTTCGATCCGCAAGGGCTGTCCGGCGTCCGCCACCCGCTCCGTGTCTCCCCGATCGCTGGCTGCGAGGACCCGCTCGTCGCGATGCAGCGTGGAACCGCGATCATCACCGGCACCGCCCTCGGCACATCCTCCACCAATGGCGAGTGGGCGCAAGCATCCGGGGTCGTCCTCGGGCGGCTCCTGCACGCGGCTGCCGTGGGTGGTCGGTCGATCGCGGAGCTCTATAAGTGGGGAACCAGCCCCGCCCAAGCCCGCGACGCCGTCGACATCCTCCGCATGGACGGTGCGCCCGGCTGGGGTGACAACCTCGAAGCCACCATCGCCGGTGACGACAAGCTCGTCTCCTCCATCTGGTTCGGCGTCCAAGGAGCCGTCGCACCCCTCGCCGTTCCGCAGATCCGCGAGTCGCTCATGCCCGGCGCCGACGACCGCGTCTTCAACCCGCACGCCTTCCTCGACGCTCCCAACACGCTCTACCTGATCGGCTCCTCCTCCGGTGCAGCGGCGATGGGTGGATGGCTCGGCGCGTTGCTGGACGACATCGTCGAGGTCGCTCGGAACCGGGCGCTCGCCTCCCCCGGTTCGCGTCTCGCGCATCCGCTCGGTCTGATCCTTGATGAGATCGCCAACATGTTCCGGTGGGGCAACCTGCCCCGAATCATGGCCGACGGCGGCGGCCGCGGAATCTGCACCTTCGTCGTCCTCCAAGCCCTCTCCCAGGCCGAGACTTCCTGGTCTCGCGCCGAGGCCGACACGATCTGGGCCGCCGCGACCGCCAAAGTCTTACTCGGCGGTGCGTCCCACGTCGACCACCTCCGCGACATCGAGACCCTACTCGGCACCCGCGAGACCCGCCGCACCCAACGGTCCTGGTCCACCCGCGACCCAGGTCACTCCACCAGCGAGCAGCACGAACGCCGCCCGCTGATGTCGGTGGACGAGATCCGGCGGATGCCGCAGAACCTCGGGCTGCTCGCCTACCGCAACCGTCGCGGCGTTCTCCTCGACCTTGCAGGGTGGGATGAACGTCGCGACGCCCGCGACATCGCCACCGGCAAACGCGACACCGAACGCGAACAACAAGACGTCTTCACTGCCCGCACGAGACCCACACGGTACGAGGAGGTGGACGAGGCATGAGCAACCAACGCAAGCCCGCCCTGTGGGACGCGTACCGGACCGAGTTCCTCCGGTCCGCCGTGTGGTTCGCCCGCCGCGACCGCTGGTTCGCGCACGAGACCGTGATCGCGTGGCCGCTGACCTGCGCGGGGTGCGGGCAGGAGGCGACCAAGCGGCAGCTCGAGCTGCACCATCTCGACTACGCCGGCGTCCGCCTCGACGACGGCACCTGGACCGCGCACGAACCCCATGAAGACATCCTCGCCATGCACCCCTACTGTCACGAGCTGCTACACCGGCTCATCGACCGCGACGCCGTCCTGTCCCGACACGTCTCTCGGCGGACCGCGTCCGTGCGGGCGCTAGCTCGGCTGCGGGCGAAGCTCACCCTTTTTCAGGAGTCAGGATGAGCGCCGAGTACAACGAGGAAGAGGTCGAAGCGCTCATCGCCCAGCAGATGGCCCGGTTCAACCCCGCCGACCGGCACGGCAGCTCTGACCCGCTCGGCGCGCACGTCGTCGACTGGCGACACCTCACCGACAGCGCCGCCCCCGCCGAGTGGGCGGCGCTGCGCGACTGGGTCGAATGGTTCGTCGTCCGATACCGGATCGCCGAGTCTGTCGTCCCGTTCTGCTGGTACCGACACGGGCAGCTCGTCGAAGAACTCTCCGCGTTGCACACAGCCCACACGGCTGCGTTCGACAGCTCCGACGGCGGGTTCGGGCCAATCGGATGGCACGAACGCCTCTCCATGGCACTCCCCCGCCTCACCAGGGCCTACGCCGGCGGATGCGCCGACGGACACCGAGACGTCCGCTCCCGCAAGGTCGCACCAATCGACCCGCAGGAGTGGGACGCGTGGACCAACCAGGCCCACGCCCACTGAACCATCTGCACGGGTGGTTCGAACGAAGGGAAGAAGGAATGACCACCAGAATTCCGGTCACGATCGAGGGTAACCTCACCGGCGACCCCGAACACGGCACCGGAGACGCGGGCAACGAATACGCCCGCTTCACCGTCGCCGTCAACGACCGACGCCTCAACGAGACCACCGGAAGGTGGGAAGACGCCGGCACCGTCTTCCACCGCGTCGTGGTGTTCAACCTGCAGGCCCGGCACGTAGCTGACTCGCTCCACAAGGGCGACAGCGTCCTCGTCGCAGGCGACCTGCGGTTCGGCACCTACACGAACAACGACACGGGAGAGACGAGGGAGACCCGCGACATCGTCGCCGACAACATCGGCGCCTCGCTGAAGTTCTCCAATGTTGAGATCGCACGCAGCCCAAAAGCTAGCGGCCCCGACGCATACGCGACGGGGCCGACAGCAATGCCGGTAGCCGCCGGCATCGAGAGTGTCCGCTGATCCAACACAACAAGTCGCGGGCGGGAGTCATAGTACTCCCGCCCGCACTCCATTTCGACGCTCATGAGCATGGCGACTCGCTTGTCGGTTTGCGCAGTGTTGCGCCCCGGGTTCATGGGAGGCTATTACGTCGACGAGGCGATCGGCAGTTCCTGGCAGATCGGTTCCACTCCGAACTCGGACTTGCGCGCGTCGATGTAATCGACCACCAACTGTGTGGACGGTCGAACTCCGCCGCGAAGAAAGCCGAGGTGAACTCAACCCGTCAGCGCAAC
>JAFKIL010000007.1 GCA_017306415.1 Microbacterium sp.
CGATCTGCTCGATCGTCACTCCGGGCTCGCGGTTTCTCGCGACGCGCACCACGTCGTCACGGAACTCGCTCGGGTAGGGCTTGGGCACAGCAACATCCTTCCAGGCCCACCCCTCGGGCAAGCCAGATCAGATGTCACCTACTCGTGCAGCAGTCCCTTCTGGTGCTTCGGGAGGGCATAGCTGGGTTATTCCCAAAGCCAGCGACGATGGACGCGATAGATGCCCGCATTCCGGTCCCTTAGCGTTCGAAAGCCCTGCCGGCGGGCTTACAGGATGACGCCAGTTCCGACTCGTCGGGCACCTTCGACGATCGAGAACGCGACACCTGGCTGTGACGGCGAATAGTCGATGTCGTAGAGCAGTTCTAGATCGACCACCCCGGATTCTCCAGGTTCGATTGATCGCCCCTCGCCGACAACCTCGACCCCGAGCATCTCGCCGCCATCAACACGTACATGCGGTCGATAGCCACCACTGGTATCAATCCCGCGCTCGCGTCCGCCCGCAACCGTCTCAAGCAGGGTGATTCGAGCGCGAACCGACAGCACGCGCCGAGTTTACGTCGATGGCACGCACGTCGGTCCTCATTCGCGCTGGCCGGCCGCCAACGTGACGATCCCATCGATCTGGCGACGATGTACAGAAGTCTCGCTGCGGCGGTCGCGGCCATATCTGCTCCATCCACTAAGTCGTCGGTGCCATCCGATCCTCTGCGGTCCAGCCTCGGTCGTGCTCATACGTTGAAGACGTACCCAGCCTTGAGCAGTACCTCAGGGATTTGACGCTTCCCAAACCCCTCGTTCATTGAGGCGGTCAGATCTCGGCCATCCTGCGACCACCGCAACCGAACGATCCCTGCGTCCTGGTAGAGCTCGTCGATGGCGTCTCGCGGAATCCACGTTTCGACGCCGAGCTGCCGGAAGAGAAGACCCTCACTGTATACAAGGACCGATCGCGGGAATGGCCAGGACACGTTGAACGGAATGTCTTTGGTGACTCCGACCACGAACGGGCGGAGGGTGGCCAGCGGCTCGGTAGCGGGCTTGTCAAGCATCGAATGCGTGTCCTTCGGGGAATGCAAAGCGCATCGACTCCACTTGTCGCCGAACCCTGTCGGATAGCACGGGTGGTGCAGCGTTCAACGGCATCGTGATTGGCGAATCTACTACGACTTGCGGGTGCCGAAGGCGGGCGTCATAAGCCGGTCCTTGAGCGGGCCAAAGCGCAGGCCGTCTAGGCTCGCCGCATGCCAAGATCCGATTACGTTGCAACGATCCGCGCGCGAATCGGAACTGATCTCCTCCTGCTTCCAGCGGTCACGGCGGTGATTCGTGATGCTGAGCGATTCCTGCTCGCTCGGCATTCTCACTCAGAGCTGTGGAGTCTGATCGGTGGTGCCGTCGAACCAGGAGAGGAGCCCTTCGACGCCGTCGTGCGGGAAGTTCTCGAGGAGACCGGAGCGCGAATTCGTGTCGACGGCATCGTCGGCGCCTACGGTGGCGCTCCCTTGATGGTCGAGTATCCGAACGGCGACCAGGTGGGTTATGTGACAACGGCATTCGAATGCCACCTCATGGATGATCCGCGTCCCGACCTCGACGAGCTGCTCGAGCTCGGCTGGTTCGACCGGGATGCGGTCATCGAGCTCCCAAGGCACAGTTGGATCGACCGAGTCGTTGCGGACTGCCGATGAGGGCCTCGCCTGAGCACGACAGAGTTGCTGCGTGCTCGATAGCCGGTCCCTCTTCGTGCGCCGATCAACAGGGCTACCCACTCGGGCGCGTCCGGGCCGCGCCGATGTACGTATAGCCGAATCGGTGAGATGCCCGGCGACGGAGGCGTAACTGCAACACCCGAGACAGACGGCTGGCCGCGCCCGCCGCTCGACCAAACGAGCGGGACCTGCTTGCCCCACGTGACGGGTCGGCCGCCCTCAGGCGGCCGGCCCCGCGATGAGCGTCACGGCCGCCGAGTGCGTCGCACCCGTCGCATCCACCCACGTCACCGTGACGCGGTCGCCCGGCTCGTGTGCCGCGATGGCCGAGGACAACGCGCTCGCATCCGTCACCGCCGTGCCGTCGATCGCGGTGATGGTGTCGCCGGCGACGAGGCCCGCGCTCGCGGCGGGGGTGCCGTCGTAGACCTCGCCGATGCTGACGCCGGCGGTCGTGCTCGTCTGCGACCGATACCCGCCGTACGTGCTCCCGCGGCCGGTGGTCTGGGCGATGCCGATGCCGAGGAACGCCGGGTATCCGAGCGTGACGTTGCCCGACTCGTCGCCGTTCTCCATCTGCTGCGCGAGCGTCAGGGCGGTCTCGATGGGGATCGCGAAGCCGGTGACATCCGCGCTACCGGAGGAGGCGGCCGTCGTCATGCCGATGACCTCGCCGTCGGCGTCGAGCAGCGCCCCGCCTGAGTCGCCCGAGACGACCTGCGCCCCGACCTGGATCATTCCGTCGAGCGTCTCGCTCGCGATCGACCCCTCGGCTGAGGTGGTGACGGATGCGTCGAGCGCGGTGATGGCGCCATCCGCGGCCATCAGCACCCCGCCGCCCTCCGCGTTGCCGACCGCCGTCACGGCGTCGCCGACGCTCTCGGTGTCGTCCTGGTCGATCGCGACGGTGTCCAGGCCGCTGGCGCCCTGCAGCTTCAGGAGGGCGACGTCGTCCGTGGCATCCGTCCCGACCACCGTCGCGGTGTACGTCTGGCCGGTCGAGGCGATCGTGACCGAGATCTTCGTGGAGCCTTCCACGACGTGGTTGTTGGTGAGGACGTACCCGCTGCTGTCGATCACCATTCCGGTGCCGGCCGCCTGCGCGTCCTCGTAGCCGAGCTCTGTGTCGATCAGGACGATGCCCTTCGACTCGCTCGCCGATGCGGTGGTCGCCGCGGACTGCGTGCCCGTCGACGTGCCGCCGTACGTCCCGCCGGAGCCGGAGCCGGACCATCCACCGCCGTAGTACGAGCCGCCGCCGTACGTGCCGTGACCGTTCGTCTCGGCGGGGACGGTGACAACGCGGGAGGATGCCGCGACCGTCGTCGTCGCGGCCAGCGCCACTGGTACGCCGACGGCGAGGGTGCCCGCCGCGGCGAGGCACGCCGCGAACCCGACCACGCGCGCCGGCCGCCGGTACCAGGGCCGCTTCGCGACCGGCGGGGATGCCAGGGCCGACGCGGGCGCGGCCGACGACGCGGACGCGGCGGACGACGCGGCGGACGGCGCGGCGGGGACCGCGGGAACGGACGGTTCGGGCTGCTCGGGGATGCTCATGATGGGCCTCGCTTTCCTCACGACCGATCCCAGCAAGGCAGTTCAAGCGAGCCCGATCCGAGGGCTGTGGATCACCTATGCGTCCCGGGCGGGGGCCGGACGGGCGGCGTCGCGGCCGGCGGCCGTCCAGCGGCGGGGGCGCGGCAGGAGAGGCGGGCGCCGGGCCCGGTGGCTGAGTACCGGCGCGGCCCGCTCTACGCGACGGCGAGCCGTGGCAGGACCACGTCGAACCGGCATCCGCCGTCGACGTTGCGCGCGACGACGTCGCCGTCGTGGGCCTCCACGATGCCGTGCACGATCGCCAGCCCCAGCCCGGCCCCGCTGGAGCGCCCCCAGAGCTGCTCGGGTGTGCGGGACACCGTCGCCCTCCACCCGGCGCGGAAGATCTGGGGGAGGTCGGACTCGGGGATGCCGCCGCCTGCGTCGACGACGCTGAGCACGGCGTTCCCGTCGGCGTCGCTCTCGGTCGTCACCGAGATCTGGCTGCCCGCCGGCGAGTGCTGGATGGCGTTGACGAGCAGGTTGCCGACGACGCGCGAGAGCTCCCGCGCATCGCCGTGGACCATGAGATCCGGGCGGGGCGACTCGCGGATGACGATCCCGCGCGCATCGGCGACCGAGCGCAGCTCCGACACCGCGTCGCTCACCAGGTCGTACAGCGACACCGTCTCCATCGTCAGCACCAGACGACCCGACTGGATCTTCGACAGCTCGAACAGGTCGTCGACGAGGTCGGAGAGGTGGTCGATCTGCGACCTCATCTGACGGTGGAAGCGCTGCGGGTCGCTCGCCATGCCGTCCTCGAGCGCCTCGGCCATCGCGCGGAGGCCCGCGAGCGGAGTGCGCAGGTCGTGCGAGATCCACGCGACGAGCTCCCGGCGCGACTCTTCGAGCGCGTCCACCTTCTCGCGCGCTTCGTGCAGGCGGCGACTGGTCAGAGCCAGCTCGGCCTCCACGGCCGCGAGCTCCGAGCGGTCGCGGTCGCCCTGCGCCGCCGTCACCGGCGTGCCGTCGCCGAGGTCGGCGGCGAGTCGCTGCAGTCGGCGGCTCTGCCGGGTGACCGTGCGTCCGAGAACGAGTGCGGATCCCAGCGAGACGACCGTGGCGGTCCCGGCGATCCAGATCCCGACGAGCAGATCGTGGCCGGAGAGGAACATGGCCTGCGCGACAGCGACCATGCCGGATGCCATGGAGACGCTGGCGGTGAGGACCACGATGCACAGCCGGACGAGCATGGGGCTCCGGCGGGCGGCGTGCAGCAGCACGAGTCCGGCGGCGCCCACCACGATCGCGCAGGCGAGCGCGATCCCGACGATCGCGACGAGGTCGGGGAGCGGGATCATGCCGACTCGTCCGCCAGGTCGAGCCGGTACCCGACGCCCCACACCGTCGTCAGGATGCGCGGATCGGCGGGGTCGGCCTCGACCTTCTCGCGCAGCCGCCGCATCGTGACGGTGACCGTCGACAGGTCGCCGAACTGCCAGCCCCACACCGAGCCGAGCAGCTCCTCCCGCGTGAACGCCCGCCGCGGATGCTTGAGGAGGAACGCGAACAGGTCGAACTCGCGGGTGGAGAGCGCGAGCGGGACGCCGTCTCGCTGGACGACGCGGGCGGACGGCTGAAGGTGGAACGGGCCGAGGTCGAACGGCGCCTCCGGAGCGAACTCGGTGAGGCTGCGCCGCAGCACGGACTGCACCCGCAGTACGAGCTCGCGCGGCGAGAAGGGCTTGGTGACGTAGTCGTCGGCGCCCGCCTCCAGGCCGTCGATGCGGTCGTCCTGGCTGCCCAGAGCGGTGAGGAGGATGACGGGGATGTCGCGCGTCGTCCGGATGCGCCGGCACACTTCGGCCCCGTCGATCCCCGGCAGCATCCGGTCCATGACGACGAGGTCCGGGGTGCGGGCCGCGATGGCGTCCAGCGCGGCGAACCCGTCGGCGGCCTCTTCCACGACGTAGCCGGCGGCGTCGAGGTAGGTGCGCACCACCTCGCGCACCGTCTCGTCGTCCTCGACGACGAGGATCCGCCTGTCCACGAGAGGGACGGCGCTCTGGATCTGCACCGGTCCGGTGCGCACGGCGGCCATGCGCCCAGGATAGATCCGCGCCGCGCACGGCGGAGGGCGCCCGTGCACGCTGTCCCCGGTTCGTAATGCGCCGCCCCGCGTGCCCCGGCGGTCGCCGCCTTAGCGTCGGAGCATGTCCGTCGATGTCGTGCTGCCTTGCCTGAACGAGGCCGGCGCCCTGCCCGCCGTGCTGCGCGGCCTCCCACCCGGGGTCCGGGCGATCGTCGTCGACAACGGCTCGACCGACGGCTCTGCGGAGATCGCCGCCGCGCACGGCGCCCTCGTGGTGACCGAGTCGCGCCGAGGCTTCGGCGCCGCCGCGCACCGCGGGCTGCTCGCCGCGACCGCGGATGTCGTCGCCTTCTGCGACGCCGACGGCTCGTTCGATCTCGGCGAGCTGCCCCGCGTGTACGCGCCCGTGGCAGACGGACGGGCAGACCTCGTCCTCGGCCGGCGACGCCCGCAGTCGTGGGGGTCCTGGCCGCTGCACGCCCGGCTGGCCAACGCGGCGCTCGCCTGGCGCCTGCGTCGCCGCACCGGCGTCGCACTGCACGATCTCGGGCCGATGCGCGCCGGCCGGCGCGAGCAGCTCCTCGCGCTCGGAATGACCGACCGGCGCAGCGGGTATCCGCTCGAGATGGTCGTTCGCGGTGCGCGCGCGGGCTTTCGCATCGCCGAGACCGATGTCACCTACCGTCCCCGCGTGGGGCGCTCGAAGGTCACGGGGACGGTGCGCGGAACGGCCCGCGCGATCGTCGACATGGCGCGCGTGCTGGCGGAGGTGCGGGCGTGACGGCGGTGCTCGTGATGGCCAAGGAGTGCGTCCCCGGCCGGGTCAAGACCCGGCTGACCCCGCCCTGGACCCCCGCGGAGGCGGCCGCGATCGCGGCGGCGAGCCTCCGCGACACGCTCGCGTTCGTCGGCCGGCTGCCCGTCGACCGCCGCATCCTCGTGTTCGACGGCACTCCGCCGCCGGGCATCGACGGGTTCGAGGTGGCCGCGCAGTCGTCCGGCGGTCTGGACGGGCGGATCGCAACAGCCCTCGATGGATGCCGCGAACCGGCGCTGCTGCTCGGGATGGACACGCCGCAGCTGCGACCGGATGACGTCGCCGCGCCCCTCGCGGCGTGGCGCTCGGGTCGGGCCGGCGCCGACGCATGGATCGGGCCCGCTGCGGACGGGGGGTTCTGGGCGCTCGCGCTCACGCATCCGTCCGGCGATCTGGTCCGCGGCGTCCCCATGTCCCGCGCAGACACGGGGGTCCGTCAGCGCGCACGATTGGTCGACGCCGGGATGGTCGTGGAGGATCTCCCGACGCGCACCGACCTGGATGACGCGGCGAGTCTCGCCGAGGTGCTGATCGCGTGCCCGCCGACGAGCGCGCTGCGCCGGCTGCTGCAGCCCGCGCCGGCGCACCGCGACGCGGAGGGAGCGGCCGGCCGATGACGGGACTGATCCTCGGCCCGCGCGCCGTGTCGGCTCCGGTTCCGGCTGCGACGCCCGAGCCCGCAGCGCGGGTCGAGGAGGAGCGCACGGCCGACGCGTTCGGCGCCGGCGCCGCGGAGCCCTACGAGCGTGCGCTGCGCGGAGCGTCGACCCGGCTCGTGCTGCGGGATGCCGGTCGGCCGCGGCGTCGCGCACATCTCGACGTGGCGCGGTATCTCACCGCTCCGACCGCGCGCGAGCGCCTGCTCGTGCTCGAGGGCGACGGTCCGGTGCTGGACGTCGGGTGCGGCCCGGGCCGCATGGTGCAGGCGGCGCTCCTCGCCGGCCGGCCGGCGCTCGGCATCGATCTGTCCGAGACATCCATCGCCCTCGCCCGCGCACGACGCCTGCCCGTCGCCCGCCTGTCGGTCTTCGAACCCGTGCCCGATGAGGGCGAGTGGGGGACGGTGCTGCTCATGGACGGCAACATCGGCATCGGCGGCGACCCGGCCCGACTGCTCGTCCGGTGCGCGGAGATCGTCCGTCCCGGCGGTCACGTGGTCATCGAGACGCACCGCCGCGCGCGGCGCGATCGCCGGTTCGCCGCCGAGCTCGTCGGCGACGATCTCATCGCGAGTCTGCCGTTCCCCTGGGCGGAGGTCGGCGCGACCGGGCTGCGTCGCCACGCCTCGGGCGCCGGGCTCGTGCCCGTGACGCGGCGGCGGCTCGGTCGGCGCCGCGTCGAGATCTACCGCCGCGGCTGAGCGTCGCCGGAGTCGGTGCGGGCGGCGCGGGCTCCCCGCAGGACGACGCGGACGACGACGAGCACGGCGACCGCGACGAAGGTCAGCACCAGGAGGAGGCGGCCGGCGTAGTCGCCCTGGAGGATCGTCGGGTTCGGGCTGCCGCGGTGCTGGGCCCACAGCTCGGGCAGCACGAAGAGCGTGACCGTCCCCGCCACCGCGAAGCCGACCTCGATCGCCGCGACCGCGAGCGGAGGCCAGGTGGTGCCCCTCCGCCGCAGTCCCGCCCGGGCGAGGGCGAGCAGTGGCACGAGGACCCCGTCGTGCACGATCACCGCGCCCGCGAGCCACACACCGAGCCACACGAGCCGGGCGGGCGTCAGCGACGTCACGGCGAAGAACCCGCCGATCGCCACCAGCGCCGCCCCGGCGGCGATGAGTACCCTTCGCGCCGCGTTCATGCCTCGACCCGGATCCGGGTCAGCCATTTCGTCTGCAGCACCCCGGGGCGACCCGGCGCGATGATCCGGGCCGGATAGCCGTGGTCGAGGTCCAGCGTCTCGCCGTTCAGGCGCAAGGCCACGAGGGTGAGCGGATCCCGGGCGTACTCCGCCGGCATCGTGGTCGCCCGGTACGGACCGTGGGTCTGCATGCTCTCCAGCCGGATCGTGCGATCCGCCGGCACGCCCACACGGTCGAGGAGGTCGCGCAGGCGCACCCCCTCCCAGTCGGCGCTCGTGCTCCACCCCTCGACGCACGCGATCGGCAGACGGGCCGCGGCCTGCGGCATCCGGTCGAGGTCCGCCCGCGACAGGCGGAGGGTCCCTGCCGGCCCGCTCACGTCGAGCGTCCATCCGTTGCGTGCCGCGTCGTCGGTCACGCCCGCCTGCCGTGCGGTGCGGTTGACCGGCAGCGCCTGGGGCCCCGCGCCCTTCGTCCGCGGCGCGAAGAGGTTCAACGGGGCGAGCGCGTCGAACGACTGCCCGGCGGTGAGGGCGACGAGGGCCGCCGCGGACGCGCCGATCCCCACCAGGAATCCGCGCCGGCCCAGGTCCGGTCCCCGCCGCGCCATCACGCGTCCCCGTCCTCGGCGGAGTCCTCGGGCGCCGCCTCCCCGCCCCGACGCCAGTGGCGCACGATGAGCGGCAGCTTGACGCCGATGTGGACCGCCATCGCGCCGACGAGCAGCCACGACACCGCGAAGTGCGTCGCCGTGAACGAGAACGGCCACGGGTACCACTGGAACGTGTTCAGCGCGCCCATCACGACCTGGAGGAGCGCGGTCGCCACGAGCAGCGCGATCGACGCCCGTTCGAAGACCTGGGCGACCGAGCGCACCGGAGGCCAGTCGAACAGGCGCGGGTAGACGACCCACAGCTTGCCCAGCAGCACGGGGATCAGCGCGGTCCCGGTGGCGACGTGGGCACCCTGCGTCCACTGGTACAGCTCGACGGGCCGCGTCGGCAGCGGCAGCCACGAGATCGGATGCTGCAGCAGGTGGCTGTAGATCCCGGTCGCGAAGCAGATCAGGATGCCGGCGCCGAGCACGCGCCCGAGGATGACCGCCGTGCGCGGCGTGCGCTCAGGAGCGTCCAGCGCCCGACGCACGGCGGCGAAGCGCGGCTCGATCGCGTCGCTCAGCCGGTTCACCATGCCGCTCATGTCGTCAGTGTGTGCGATGAGCGGCCGTGGGCGCCGGGTCGCCGGGTTACGAACCGGAGACAGCGGACGTCACCGAACGGTAAGACCTGTGCCGCGGATCCGTGCGCGCAGGGTGCCACCGTGGAGGCATGGATGCGCACGGACCCTCGCAGGCCGCGATCGCCGTGATCGGCGGCTCGGGGCTGTACACCCTGCTCGACGAACCGCGGCTCCTCCGCATCGAGACACCGTACGGCCCGCCGTCGAGTGAGATCGCGGTCGGGGAGCTCGCCGGCCGGCGCGTCGCGTTCCTCGCACGCCACGGCGTCGACCACGGCATCCCTCCGCACCGGATCCCGCACCGCGCCAATGTGTGGGCGCTCGCCGCGCTCGGGGTGCGTACGGTCTTCGCCACCGCGGCCGTGGGGAGCCTCGACGAGACCGTGCGGCCGGACGTGTTCGCCGTGCCCGATCAGCTCCTCGACCGCACGGGTCGGGGCGGGGACACGTTCTTCGACGGCCCCGACGTGCAGCACCTCGGCTTCGCGGATCCGTTCGACGAGGACGCGCGGGCGGCGCTCGCCGCGGGCCTGCGCGAACGCGGCGAACCCCTTCGCACCGAGGTGACGATCGCCGTCATCCCGGGCCCGCGCTTCTCCACGCGCGCCGAGTCGCGGGCGCTGCGTGCGGCCGGAGCGCACCTCGTGAACATGACGGTGTACCCCGAGGCGGCGCTCGCCGCCGAGCTCGGGCTCGGCTACGCGGTGCTCGCGTTCGTCACCGACATGGATGCCGGGATCCGGGGCGGGGCGGGGGAGGATGCCGCCGTCAGCGCCGACGCCGTGCTGCAGCGGCTGGCGGCGGCGCGTTCGCGCATGGTGGCCGTGATCGAGGCGGCGGTGCGCAGCCTGCCGGCGGATCCGAGCCCCGAGCCGCGCATCGCGCGCGAAGCCGTCGATGCCGTGCTCGGGCGGGTCGCGGAGCGGGTGGGATGACGGGGATCCTGCTCGTCACGGGCGGCGCGGGCTTCATCGGCTCGCGTGTCGTCCAGGCGGCACGGCGCGAGGGGTGGCGGGTCCGCGTCCTCGACTCGTTCCGCCGCGACGTCCATGGCGACGCGATCCCTGTGCTCCCGGACGACGTCGAGGTCGTACGGGGCGACGTCGCCGACCGCGGGGCTGTCGACGCCGCACTCGACGGTGTCGACGCGGTGTGCCACCTCGCCGCCAAGGTCGGGCTCGGCGTCGACTTCTCGGACGCACCGGACTACGCGGCGAGCAACGTGCTGGCGACCGCGCAGCTCCTGGCCGCGATGGCGGCGACGGAGGTCAGGCGGCTCGTCCTCGCCTCATCCATGGTCGTGTACGGCGAGGGCGCGTACCGCGACAGCCACGGCCGGGTCGCCGCGCCGCCGCGTGCGGTCGCCGACCTGCGCCGCGGAGAATTCGAGCCGCGCTCTCCGCGGACGGGCGAGCCGCTCATCCCGGACCTCGTCCGCGAGGACGACGCGGTCGACCCGCGCAACGTGTACGCGCTGACCAAGCTCGCGCAGGAGCACCTGGCGACGGCGTGGGCGCGCGAGACCGGCGGTCGGGCGGCGATGCTGCGGTACCACAACGTGTACGGTCCCGGGATGCCGCGGGACACTCCCTACGCGGGGGTCGCGGCCCTCTTCCGCTCCCGGCTCGAGGCCGGTCTCGCGCCGCTCGTCTTCGAGGACGGATGCCAGCGCCGCGACTTCGTCCACGTCGACGATGTCGCGAGCGCCACGGTCGCCGCCGTCGGCTGGACGGCACGGGTCACCGGAGGGGAGGGGCCCGCGTCCCGGGCATTCAACGTGGCCTCGGGCGAGGTGCGCACGATCGGGGAGCTGGCGGCGGCGATCGCCGCCGCCAGGGGAGGCCCGGCACCGATCACGACCGGAGACTTCCGGCTCGGCGACATCCGCCACGTCACGGCCTCGGCCGACCGCATCCGGGCGGAACTGGGATGGCGGCCCCGCGTGGCTTTCGCGGACGGGGTGCGGCGGTTCGCCCTCGAGCCGATGCGCGACGCGGCGGCGGTGCCGGTGCCGTGACGGGATCGCCCGAGCTCGTCGACGCCCGCGCGCCCCGGGTGGGAGGCGGCGTCAGGGAGCCGCGGTGGGGTCGGGTCGTCGTCATCGGCGTCGGCTGCTGCGTCGTGCTGATCGCGGCCGCGATGCTCGTTCCCTACCTGACGGGGTGGCAGACGCACGCGCAGTCCTTCCCCCCGCTTCACGCACGCCTGCAGGCGCGCGTGGGTCCGGGCACGCCCGCCGCGCTGCTGCTCGGTGTGCTGGCCGTCGTCTTCGCCCCGCGCGCGACGACGTGGCGGTGGGGACGCCTGCTCATCGCCGTCTTCGCGTTCGGCGTCGCCTGGATGGTGAGCCTCGCCGCCGTCGACGGAGTCGCGGGCCTGGGTTCGGTGCTCGAGTCGCACGGCGAGTACCTCCAGACCGCGCGCCGGGTGGACGACGCGTTCGCGCTCCTGCACGGCTACATCGCCCGCATCCCCCTGCACAGTCCGGGTCATTGGCCCACCCATCTGGCGGGGCATCCGCCGGGCGCCGTGCTGTTCTTCGTCCTCCTCGTCCGCGTCGGCCTGGGCAGCGCCCTGGCCGCGGGACTCGCGGTGATCGTCATCGCCGCCACCACCGCGGTCGCGGTGCTCGTCACGCTGCGCCGGCTCGGGGCCGAGGGCGTGGCGCGTCGAGCGGCGCCGTTCCTCGCCGCGGGACCGGCGGCGATCTGGATGGGCGTGTCGGCCGATGCCGTGTTCGCCGCGACCGCCGCCTGGGCCGCGTGCGCGCTCGCCGTCGCAGTCACGTCCCCGACGCGCGCCCGGATGCTGTGGTGGGGGGCGCTGGCAGGGGTGCTGTTCGGCTGGTGCGTGATGTTCTCGTACGGCCTGCCGCTCCTCGGGGTGCTGGCACTCGCGATGCTGTGGCGCGGGCGGTCGTGGCTGCCGCTGGTCACCGTGGTCGTCGGGGGAGCCACTGTCGTCCTCGCCTTCGCGGCGGCGGGCTTTGCGTGGTGGGACGCGCTGCCCGTCCTTCAGCGCCGGTACTGGGACGGCATCGCGAGCAGCCGCCCGGGTGCCTACTGGACGTGGGCCGATCTCGCCGCGCTGTCAGTGAGTGCGGGGCCGTGGGTCGGCGCGGGCGTGGCCGCCGCGTCGGTCGAAACATTCGGGCGACGGGCGCGCGCCGCACGCGCCGTGGGCGGCGCGGGATCGCGGGCCCGGGCCACGGCCGCGATCCTGACGCTGGCCGTCCTCACCATCATCCTCCTCGCGGATCTGTCGCAGATGAGCCGGGCGGAGGTGGAGCGGATCTGGCTCCCCTTCGTCCCCTGGCTGCTCGCGTCGATCGGCCTGCTCCCCGCCCACTGGCGCCGGGTCGGCATCATCGTGCAGGTCGTGTTCGCGCTCGCGGTCCAGCACCTCATCTGGAGTCAATGGTGATCGGGTCCGCGTCGGCCCGGCCCCTCGCCTACGCCGCAGAGCGCTCCGGCACCGGGCGACGGCGCAGCGCGGCATCCAGGATCGCGGGAGTGCTGTACTCCTGATCCATCCGGCCCACGCCCGTGCCGGGCGGGACGATCGCGTCGATCCGGTCGAGCACCTCGTCGGACAGCTCGACCTCGGCCGCCGCCAGGAGGTCGTCGAGCTGCTCCATCGTGCGCGGGCCGATGAGGGCGGCGGTCACGCCGGGATGCGCGATCACGAACGCGAGGGCGAGGTGCGTGAGCGACATCCCCGCCTCTTCGGCCAGCGGGATGAACTCCTCGACCGCGTCGATCCGTCGCTCGTCGTGCAGCGCCGCGAACAGCTTCGTGCGCCGCAGGTCGGTCTCCTGACCGCGGCGGACCCGGCCGGTGAGCATGCCGCTCGCGAGCGGGCTCCAGATCACGGTGCCCATGCCGTAGCGCTGCGCCACGGGCAGCACCTCGCGCTCGATGGTCCTGTCGAGGAGGGAGTAGTGCGGCTGCTCGGTGCGGAAGCGCTCGAGCCCGCGACGCTCGGCGACCCACTGGGCCTCGACGATCTCGGATGCCGGCATGTCGGACGACCCGATCGCCCGGACCTTGCCGCTGCGGACCAGATCGGTCAGGGCCGACAGGGTCTCCTCGATATCGGTCTGCGGGTCGGGGCGGTGCATCTGGTACAGGTCGAGGTGGTCGGTCTGCAGGCGGCGGAGCGAGTTCTCGACGGCGGTCATGATCCACCGGCGCGAGCCGCCCCGGTGATTCGGGTCGTCGCCGATCGGTCGCGCGAACTTCGACGCGAGCACGACCTCGTCGCGGCGGCCCTTCAGCGCGCGGCCGAGCATCTCCTCCGAGTCGCCGTAGGCGTCGGCGGTGTCGACCAGGTTGATGCCGGCGTCGAGCGCGCGCGACACCATCCGGTCGACCTCGCCCTGGTCGCCGTTGCCGAACGAACTGAACATCATCGCGCCGAGCGCGAAGGGCGAGACCTGGATGCCGGTGCGGCCGAGTGGACGGTAATGCATGATTCTCCTCCAGCGACCGTCCGGGGAGCGGTATGCTCGACGTAAGCGGAACGGTCGTCCGCAACTATACGGAACAATGTTCCGTTTGTCACGTGAGGAGCGGGATGAGCGCCGTCGAGGCATCCGCCGCTGCACCCCGCCGCAAGCGCGCCGACGCCGTGCGCAACACGGAGGTCGTGCTCGAGGCCGCCAAGGCTGCGTTCGCCGAGTCGGGGGTGGACGCTTCGATGCGCGACATCGCCGCACGTGCGGGCGTGGGCGTCGGGACGATCTACCGCAACTATCCGCAGCGCTCCGACCTGATCATCGCCGTCTTCCGTCGCGAGCTGGATGCCACCGCCGCCGAAGCCGACCGGCTCGGCGCCGAGCACCCGCCGGCCGAGGCCCTCCGGCTCTGGGCGCAACGACTCGGCGGATTCATCGCGACCAAGCGGGGATTCGCGAGCGCCCTGCACTCGGGCGACCCGGCGTATGCGCCGCTCGCCGGGCAGCTCATCGGCGTCCTCACGCCGAAGGTGCAGGCGATCCTCGATGCCGGCGCCGCCGATGGCACGATCCGCGGCGACGTGCGGGCGGAGGACCTCATCCACGCCCTCAGTCGGCTGGCGGACGCCCATCTGGGTGATCCGGAGGCGCGCGCCGGGCGGATGACCGACGTCCTGCTCGACGGCGTGATCCTGGCGCCCCGAGGCTGACCCCAGAGACTTAACCTCGCCGGCCCCGCTCAGCTCACCGAGATGAGCGAGCGCTGCCAGCCCGTCGAGCCGTTCGGGGCGATCGGGGTGCGCTTCTCCTCCTGCATGCGGCCCTTCTTGTCGAAGGCCCGCACCTCGACGTAGTGCACGCCGGGCGTGGCATCCCACTCCAGCATCCACTGCACCCAGGTGTCCTCGTTGATCGGTGTCGAGAGCTTCGCCGGCATCCAGGCGCCGTCATCGACGCGCACCTCGACGCGCTCGATGCCGACCGACTGCGCCCACGCGACGCCGGCGACCGGGACGCGCCCGGCCGCGACCGGCTTGCCGATCTTCGGGGTGTCGACGCGGGACGAGAGCTTGATGGGCGCCTGTGCGCTGTAGCCGCGCGGCGTCCAGTACGCCTGGTCCTTCGCGAACGTGGTGACCTTCAGCTCGGTGAGCCACTTCGTCGCCGAGACGTAGCCGTAGAGCCCCGGCACGACCATCCGCACCGGGAAGCCGTGCTCGAGGGGGAGCGGCACGCCGTTCATGGTCACCGCGAGGATGGCGTCCAGGTTGTCGTCGGTCAGCGACGACAGCGGCGTGCTGGCGGTGAACCCGTCGACGCTGCGCGACAGCACCATGTCGGCGCCCTTCTTGGGGCGGGCCATGCGCAGGATGTCGCGGACCGGGACCCCCGTCCACTTCGCGTTGCCGACGAGGTTGCCGCCGACCTCGTTCGAGACGCACGTGAGGGTGATGGCGTATTCGTCGAGGCCCATCTTCACCAGGTCGTCGAAGCTCAGCTCGACGCGCTTCTCGACCATCCCGTCGATCACGAGTCGCCACGTCCCCGGGTCGATCGAGGGAACGGTGAGCGCCGTGTCGACGCGGTAGAAGCTCTTGTTGGGCGTGAACAGCGAGCTGATGCCCGGCACGTCGAGCTCCGCACCGGCGGGCACGGCGACCTTGGACCGGGGGCCCGGGATGTGGAGCGCCTTGCGGACCGCCTCCGCCGACGACGTGGCGGCGTTGACCACACGAGCGGTGGCGCCCACGACGATCGCCGACGCTCCGGCGATCGCGGTGAGGAGGAGGAAGCGGCGGCGGTCCATCGGGCTGTGGGCCGCCGCCGCGGTCCCGGTGTCCCGGCGGGAGGCGGGGTTCTCGGGGTCGGTGAGCGCCGCGGGGTTCTCCGGAATGGCCGTCGAGCCCGCGACGGGCTCTGCGGCTTCCGGCGCGTGGGCGACCGGGATGGTCGGAGCGGGTGCGGCTGCGGCATCCGTCTCGCGGGGTGCGGTGCGCCAGCGCGGGAGGTGCCGGCGCAGCCAGATGAGCACGAGGGCGCCGGCGACGGTTCCGAGCACCGGGGGCAGGAACGAGAGCGGAGTCACGGATGCGCGCGTCACGATCGCGGCGATCGAGAGGATGCCGGCGATGCCGAGCGCGATCACCCCGAGCGGGGGCCGGAGGAGCTGCAGGATGCCGGCGATCGCCGACGCGATCACAACGGCGAGGCCGAGCCCGGTCAGCAGTGCCAGCTTGTCGTTCGAGCCGAACGTGGAGATCGCGAACTCCTTGAGCGGCTGCGGCACGATGTCGATCACGAACGACCCGACCGCGAGGATCGGGCTCGCATCCTTCGCGACCAGGAGCGCGACGAGCTCCGCGACCGCGAGGAACACCGCCCCGCTCGCGATGCCCGCGAGGGCCGCGAAGAAGAGGAGTCCCGCCTTCTGGCGCTTCGTGCTCACAGTGCTCTCCTCGCCCCGACGGTGTTGTCGCCGGTTGTTCGGAGCGAAGCGGGGATCGGATCGGATGCGGCGACGCGCGCGAGTCGGAAGAGCAGGCTCAAGTGAGTCTGAACACCGCCCCGGCGCCCATTTGTTCCGCCTCAGCCTGCTTTTACGACAAGAACGCGCACACCCACACGCGCGGTTCCGTCGAGCGGCTCTCACTCACCCGGAGGTGTGCACCAGCGCCGCGCCGGCGGCTGCGAGTTCGCGCGCGCTCGCCGCGTCGGCACCCACGTCGGTGATGATCCCGGTCACCTCGCCGAGGCCGAGCACGCCGTAGCGCGACGCGGCCCCGATCTTCTCCTCGCTCGCGAGCACATAGCTGTCGGCCGCGCGGGAGGCGAGCGCGCGTTTCATCGCGGCTTCATCGGCGTCGCCGGTGGTCAGCCCGGCGGTGGGATGCACGCCCGTCACGCCGAGGAAGAACAGGTCGGCGCTGATCCGGTTCGCCGCCTCCACGGCGGCCGCGCCGCACGACACCGCCGAGTGCTTGAACAGCCGACCGCCGATCAGGAACACCTCGGCCTCGTGATCGAGGAGGGCGGCCGCCACGGTCGGGCTGTGGGTCACGATCGTTCCGCGGAACGTCCGGGGGAGGGCATCCACCATGGCCAGGGTGGTGGTGCCGCCGTCCAGGATGACGGTCGCCCCCGGTGGGATGAGCGCCACCGCGGCGGCCGCGATGCGGCGCTTGCTGTCGGTCGCCACCGTCGTCCGCGTGGCGTAGTCGGCCACCGCGGGCGACGCGGGGAGCGCACCGCCGTAGACCCGTACCGCCAGGCCCGCTTCGTCCAGCTCGCGCAGATCTCGCCGGATGCTGTCTTCGGAGAGTCCCAGTTCGGCCGCCATCTCCTTCGCGACGATTCGTCCGTCACGACGGAGGCGGTCCAGCAGCAGATCCTTGCGCGCGGCGGCGAGCATCCTCATCCTTCCTGTTTATGCACGTTCTTACTGTATCGCACACGTTCATGACGAATTCCCTCATGATCCTCATCGCGGGTCCCTACGCCTCCGGCACGAACGGAGCCCCCGACCTCATGGCGCAGAACCTCGCGCGCCTCGAAGAGGCAGCGTGGCCGATCTTCCGTGCCGGGCACGTGCCGATGATCGGCGAATGGGTGGCGCTGCCCGTCCTCTCCAGCGCCGGCGCGACCGGCCCGGCCTACCCGCTCGCGTCCGACGTCATGTACCCCACGGCGGAGCGGCTCCTGCAGCACTGCGACGCGGTGCTGCGCCTGCCGGGAGCCTCGCGCGGAGCGGACCAGGACGTGGCGATCGCGCGCCGCCGCGGCATCCCGGTGTACACCTCGCTCGACGAGATCCCCGGCATCGCCCCCGCTGTGCCGGACGCCGCAGAGGAGCCCGGCGCGAGCTTCCTCGCCGACCCCGAGGTCACGCCCGACGTGCAGGCGATGTACGACGAGGATGTCGCCGACGACGGCTTCGTGTGGAACCTCTCGCGGCTCTGGGCGCATCAGCCCGGCACGCAGAAGCGGCTCTACGCGCTCATGCTCGACGCGTTCCGGCCCAGCGGGCTCAGCGTGCGGCAGCGGGCGATCCTGGTGGTCGCGACGGCCTCGACACTCCGGGACTCGTACTGCTCCTTCGCGTGGGGCGGGCGGCTGGCCCGGTATGCGGATGCCGCGACCGCCGCGAGCGTGCTCACCGGCGTCGACGCGGGGCTGACCGTGCAGGAGGCGGCGATGGCGGCGTGGGCGCGGCGGATCGCCACCGATCCGAACGCGACGACGCCGGCGGACGTCGATCGGCTGCGGGAGGCCGGGCTCGACGACGACCAGATCTTCGCGATCACGGTGTTCGTCGGGCTCCGCATCGCCATGGCCACCGTCGACGGCGCCCTGGGTGCGCGGCCCGACGCCGAACTCATCGCGGCGCTTCCGGCCGAGGTTCGCGCCGTCGTGGATTACGGGCGGCAGCCGCTGCCGGCGAGGCGCGTCGCTGACGGGGCTTAGGTCCCGTCTCGCGGTTCCGCGCACTCCTATCGTCTGTTCACGGGATGCCGAACGTCGTGACCGCGCGCGTGTCGACGACGGCACACCGGTCCGAGCGGATGGAAGGGGAGGATCGTGCGGGCGAACGTCGGCGATCGACTTGTCATCGCATCGAATCATCTCGAGCAGCCTCCCCGCGTGGGGGTCATCGAAGAGGTCCACGGCGAGCACGGCGACCCGCCGTATGTGGTCCGCTGGGAGGACGGCGGTTCGGCAACGGTGATCTTCCCGGGCGCCGACGCCCGCGTCGAGCATCCCGGACACGATCGGGTTCCTCCGTCGAGAGAGCCATCGCCTGAACGGGCGGGGACAGCGGCTGAGACGGATCCCGAGGTCCTCGTGCCGGCGAGCGGCGTGAGCCTGCCGGGGTCGCTCGCCGTCCCCTCTGACGCGATCGGCATCGTGATCTTCGCCCACGGGAGCGGAAGCTCTCGGAGGAGTCCGCGCAATCGGCATGTCGCGTCGGAACTCAACGATCGCGGGATCGCCACACTGCTGCTCGACCTCCTCACCCCCGATGAGGAGCCGGACCGCCGCCATGTCTTCGACATGGACCTTCTCGCCGGCCGACTCGCCGCTGCAACCGCGTGGGTGCGCGAACACGCATCGACCCGGGGTCTCCCGGTCGGGTACTTCGGCGCCAGCACGGGTGCGGGAGCGGCTCTCGTGGCGGCGGCCGAGCCCGGCGCCGGTATCGCGGCCATCGTCTCGCGTGGCGGTCGCCCCGACCTGGCCGGAGCGAAGCTGCCGGCGGTCACCGCTCCCACCCTGCTCATCGTCGGTGGGGCGGACGACGAGGTTCTCACCGTCAATCGCATGGCGCAGGCGAGGATGCGATGCCCGAACCGGCTCGAGATCGTGGCGGGAGCCACCCATCTGTTCGAGGAGCCCGGTGCGCTGGACTCCGTGGCGGCGCTCGCCGGCGCGTGGTTCAGCGACCATCTGGCGCGTCCCCGAGATGTGAGCGCGAAGGGTGCGGGTGGCGACGAGTCCGCGAAGAGAGGAGGACCTGATGAGTCGTGAGGATGAGACGAGTCGTCGGCTCGCTCCGCTCGGCGGGAGAGTGGGCACGACGATGGTCGCGCTGTCGCCGTTCGTCGCGGTCATACTCTTCTTCGTGGTCGGGTTCCAGGGGGCATGGCTGTGGAGTTGGCTGTTCTTCCTGCTGATTCCGGTGACGGCGATCATCGTCTACGGGCCGTTGGGACGAGGCGACCGGCGCTGAGGTCGATCGGCCTGCGCGGCGCTCGGTCGGCAGCCGCCGCCTGCGGAGACCGTGCCTTGCACAGTTCGGCGGCGGAGTCATCCCCGTTGTCTGCTCGGCATGGCCGGGGGACCCTGGGTTCACCGACCGAAGGAGCACAGATGACCGAGTCACGCGAGCCCGACGCCGACAAGGTGCCGGACGACGAAGAACTGCAGGAGCCGAGCACCGAGAAGGAGCCGGACGAGGAGCCGAAGGACGCCGAGTCGGAGCCCGAGGAAGCAGACCACCAGGCGGTCGGCATCGGCGTCGTGGACGGGCCCGCGGCCGTGGGCGATGATTCCGGTGAGCAGGTGTCGCCGCCGCACCCGACCGCTGCCGAGACCGCGAAGCCCGATTCGGCGCCGCCGACGGATGCCGTGACCGACGACGTGAAGAGGGATACCGTCGACGCGCCAGAATAGGACGCACCCGCCTCGTCGGGAGCGGGCTAAGGAGCGCCGTCATGCTCGACACACCGTGGAAGCGCCCGGGCCGCCGGGCGTACGCGGCCGCGCGGCTGAGGGCGTTCCGGCGTCCGCCCGTCGAGGTGTACCCGTTGCCGGAGGACGTGCTCGTCGAGACGGACGTTCCGGTGCGGATGCCGGACGGCGTGACGCTCCGTCTCAACCTCTTCCGGCCCCGCGGCGCGAGCGGCCCGCTTCCTGTGCTGCTCTCGGCGCATCCCTATGGCAAGGATGCCGTGCCCACGAGGAAGCGCGGCCGGTGGTCGATCAACCCGCAGTTCCGCATCATGAACCAGCCGGCCCCGCTGCGGATCTCCGACCACACCAGCTGGGAGGCCCCGGACCCGGGATGGTGGGCGCAGCGCGGGTATGCCGTCATCAACCTCGACACCCGCGGCGGGGGCAATTCCGAGGGGCGGGGCGCGCTGCTGTCGGACCAGGAGGCGGACGACATCGCCCACGTGATCGGCTGGGCCGCGGAGCAGCCCTGGTCGAACGGGCACGTCGGCATGCTCGGGGTGTCGTACCTCGCGCTCTCGCAGTACAAGGTGGCCGCGCTCCATCCACCGGCGCTGAAGGCGATCTGCCCGTGGGAGGGGTTCACCGACGCCTACCGCGACTTCTTCACGCCCGGCGGAGTGGTGGAGAACGGGTTCGCCCGCATCTGGCTGCTCCTCACGAAGCGGGTGGCGCGGCTCTCGGTCGATCTCGCGAAGGAGCGGCCGCGGCATCCGCTCCGCGATGCGTGGTGGGAGGCGCTGACTCCCGACCTCGCGAAGATCACGGTCCCGATGCTCGTGTGCACGAGCTTCTCCGACGCGAACCTGCACAGCGTCGGGTCGATGCGCGCGTTCCAGCGGGTCTCGTCGCCCGAGCGTCATGCGTACGCGCACCGCGGACCGAAGTGGGCCACGTTCTACGGCGACGACGCGCTCGCCCACCAACTCCGGTTCTTCGACCGCCACCTCCGCGACCAGGATGCGCCTGCCCTTCCGCCGCTCCGGCTCGAGGTGCGCGACCGGGGCGATCGCGTGGTCGAGATCCGCGACGAGCACGAGTGGCCGCTGGCCCGCACGGCGTGGCGGCGGCTTCACCTCGCCGACGCCGGGACGCTGAGCGAGGTCGCGCCCACCGCGGGCAGCGCGACGTTCCGCCTTCGTCGTGGCGCCGTCGCGTTCGACTTCCGGTTCGCGGAGGACACCGAGCTGAGCGGTCCCATGACCCTGCGGCTCCGGGTCGCGACGACGGGCGCAGAAGACCCGCGTCTGTTCGTCGGCGTCGAGAAGCGGGATGCCGGTGGTGCGATGCCGTTCGAGGGATCGTACGGGTACGGTCGCGACCGCGTCGCGCAGGGCCGGCTCCGGCTCGCGCTGCGCGCGCTCGACGACGCGGCGGGCATGCCGCATCAGCCCGAGCACGCGTTCCGGACGGTCGAGCACGTCCACGACGGCGAGGTGATGGACGTCCTCATCCCGTTGAGCCCGTCAGCCACGCTCTTCCGTGCGGGCGAGGCGCTGCGGTTGATGGTCGCCGGCCAGTACCTGGAGCCGCGGAACCCGCTCTTCGGCCACTTCCCCACGCACTACGTGCCCAGCCGCTCGGGCACGGCCACGATCAGCTGGTCGCCGGAGCGCCCCTCGTATCTCGAGGTCCCCGTCATCCCGAGCGCGTGACCGCCACCCCGTTCGTGACGTCTCAGTAGTGGTCGCGGGCCTGGAGAATGACGACGTGCTCGTCCGTGACGTAGTACACGAGCCGGTTGGCGTCGTCGATGCGACGTGACCATGCACCTGCGAGAATGTGTTTGAGAGCTTCCGGCTTGCCGATGCCGGTGAACGGATCACGCAGCACGTCGGCGATGAGTTGGTTGACGCGCCTCAGCGTCTTCCGGTCTTGAGTCTGCCAGTAGACGTAGTCTTCCCACCCGTGCCGGTCGAAGGCGAGGCGGCGACTCATGCCTCGAGCAGATCGTGCTGCTCGAACTCACCTCGACGCGCGCGCTCGATCGCCTCGAGAAGCCGCTGCGCTCCCACGCTGTTGCGCAGCAGGTACGCGGTCTCGGTCATCGCGTCGTAGTCGTCCTTCGACACGATGACGGCGTTGCCGTGCCGCGAAACGACCTCCACCGGTGCGTGATCGTCATTGACCTGCTGGATGAGACCGAACAGATTCTTGCGCGCTTCGGATGCGGTGATCGCCGACATGACTACCTCCGTGAGTGGTACCGAATATTGTACCAGTAGCGTCAGTCCTCGCCGAGCCCCGCTCCGCCGTCCGGCCAGGCCGTGATGCACACCTTGTTGCCCGATCGGTCCGCGAGGATCCACGACGCGTTGCCGGGCGAGTCGTGCACCAACGTGCCGCCGGCGGCGACGGCCGCGGCCACCCGTCCCTCCGCCTCGTCCTTCGAGACCGAGACATCGATGTGCATCGCGTGGCGCAGCGGCTTCGCCGGATCGAGCTCCTGCATCCACACCGTCGATCCCAGTCCGAGCGGATCGAGGGCGTTGTCGTCGCTGAGCGGTCCGTACCCGAGCGCCGCGCGCCAGAACGGCAGGTCGATCTGGTCGGGCTGAGCCGAGATCGCGACCTGGACCTCCTGCACCGCGCTCCGGTCGGCCCGCGCGCCGTGCGCTCGCGCCACCTCCGAGATCGCCCGCGCGAGCGCGACATGCTCCGCCTCCGTGTCCCACATCTCGCGCGTGAGCTTGACCGTCAGACGGTCGGATGCCGCGGTCAGCACGGTGCGCGGACCCAGCCCGGGCACCGCGGCCACCGCGACCGCCAGCGCGGCCGCCTGCGCCAGCGAGTCCGTGCGGAAAACCGCCGTCGGACCCCCGTGCAGCACGGCCCAGTCGTCGACCCCTTCGGCGGAGAGGAACTCCCGCCAGCCCGCTTCGCTCATCCCGACACGATACGGCGACCCTGCGACACGCGCACGACCGCCGGCATCCGGTGCGGCTCTACCCTGAGTGGATGGTCGAGATGGCGCAGGCGACAGGCGGCACGGCGGTGCTGCGGCGCTACCCGGTCACCATCGTCGTCACCGCGGCGGTGACTCTCGGGTTCGCGCTGCAGTGGTTCCTGCCTCTCGCGGACGTACTCCAGCGCGACCCGCAGGCGATCGGCGAGGGGCAGTGGTGGCGGGTCCTCACCTCGGTGTTCGTGCAGGGCTCGGGCTGGGGCCAGTACATCTTCAACACACTCGGGATGGTGGTCGTCGGCGCGGCGGTCGAGCGGACGCGCGGGTCGATGCAGTGGCTCGCCGCGGCGCTCGTCGCACAGCTCGGTGCGAGCATCGCGGCAGTCGTGTGGGCACCCGCCGTGCACGACTCGGGCAGCTCGCTCGTCGTCGGCGGACTGGTCGGGATGCTGACGGTGACGCGCTTCGTCCATCCGACTCCGTGGGCGGCGACGGCCGCCGGCTACCGGGTGTTCTTCCTCTCGTACCTCGCGGCGCTCGCGCTCGGCGGTCCCGTCGTCGGGGCGGTCACGGGGTCGGTGCTGACCGGCATCGCGGTGGCGGCGGTCATCCGTTCCCGCTTCGCCACGTGGGCGCTGACCGGGGTGCTCGCGGTGGTCGTCGCGGCATCCGTCGTGCTCGTCGTGGCGCACGACCAGCACGGGGTCGCCGCGCTTCTCGGCCTCGTCGTGGCGCTCGTGGTTCGGCTCATCCCGCGGGGCGCCGGTCGAACACGATCGCGGCCGGGAAGCGCCTGATCACCCTGCTCGGACCCGTGGCTCGGTCAGTTGGCCGGCTCACCGCATGGTTTGACCGGTTCCGGGACACGGACGCCCGTGTCCGCTGACACCTGGTTGCCCCCTGAGTCCACGAAGTACACGGTGATCGTCTTGTCCTGGCCGGAGCACGCGAGCGAATCCACCCTTGCCGCATCGATCATCAGATAGGTCTTCTGCGTCGCACCACTCGCGAGCGTTATGGGCAACGGGCAGGTGATCGTGGACGTTGCGTCCGGATCGGGGTTCTCGCAACTCAACGAGCTGAATGACAGCGATGCACCCTCGCCGGCCCGCACGCCCGCATCGGCGACGAGACCGCTCCCTTTGCCGATGTTCGTGACGTGCGCGATGACGTAGAGCCTGGTCTGGTCAGCGCGAGGTGTCGGTGCCCGATCGCCCTTCTTCAGCGAGTCGCCGTACGTGCGCTTGGCGATGTCGTAGGCCTTCACTTCCGCTCGAACGGAGAGCTTCTCGGAGATGGCGTCCCTGTCGACGCGAACCTGCTCCCACTGACCCCAGGCGGACACACCCGACAGCAGGAGTGCGACGACCGAGATGATGATGGCCGCAACGTCCAAACCACGTGAGCCGGATTGTTGCGATGACGCCCTGAGCGCCGGGTTCCCGCTCCGAGGCGTCGGTCTTGCCATGGCGAGATCGTATCCCGATGCAGAGGTGACGCCGGCAGATCCCTGACTCCCTGGACGGGACGGTCGCGCGCGGGATCTCGTCCTGTCGGGTCAGCGTCGGACCCGCCCGCCACACTGGAGTCATGACCGACCCCGAGCGCGCGTGGGTGCTGCACGTCGATCTCGACCAGTTCATCGCGGCGGTCGAGGTGCTGCGGCGGCCCGAGCTCGCGGGCAAGCCGGTGATCGTCGGGGGCCGGGGCGATCCCACCGAGCGCGCCGTCGTGTCGACGGCGTCGTACGAGGCGCGGGCGTTCGGCGTGGGGTCGGGGATGCCGCTGCGCATCGCCGCGCGCAAGGTGCCGGACGCGATCATCCTGCCCGTCGACGCGCCCGCGTACACGGCCGTGTCGGAGGAGGTCATGGCGACGCTGCGGGCGCAACCGGGTGCCGTCGTGCAGGTGCTCGGGTGGGACGAGGCGTTCGTCGGCGTCACCACCGACGACCCGGAGGCGTACGCCCGCGCGATCCAGGCCGCCGTCCTGGAGCGGACGCGCCTGCACTGCAGCGTCGGGATCGGCGACACGCTCGTGCGCGCGAAGAACGCGACCGACTTCGGCAAGCCGCGCGGCACGTTCCGGCTCACCGCCGAGAACTGGATGGCGGTCATGGGCGAGAAGCCCACGGCGGCGCTGTGGGGAGTGGGGTCGAAGATCTCGAAGCGGCTCGCCGCGCACGGCATCCGGACCGTCGCCGATCTCGCGGATGCGGACGAGGCCGTGCTCGCGGGGGAGTTCGGCCCGAAGATGGGGCCGTGGTTCCGCCAGCTGGGCCGCGGCGACGGGTCGGCGGTGGTGGATGACACGCCCTGGGTCGCGCGTGGGCACGGGCGCGAGACGACGTTCCAGACAGACCTCGTCGACCGCGCCGACATCGAGCAGGCGGCGCGCGACCTCACCGCCCAGGTGCTGGAGGATGTCGCGGCCGAGGGCCGGCCGGTGATCGGCGTGGGACTGAAGGTGCGCTACGCGCCCTTCACGACGAAGACCCTCGTGCACAGGATCGCCGAGACGTTCGACCGCGACGTCGTGCTGGCCGAGATCCTCGCGCTCGTCGCGAAGATCGAGCCGGACCGTCCGTTGCGCCTCCTCGGCGTGCGGGCCGAGATGGCCATGCCGGACGACGCCCGGGAGGGGCACACGCCGACGCGCGGCGGATGGTGAGCCGCGGAGACCGAGGCGGCCGCGCGTCAGCCGCGCACCCGCACGGATGCCGCGCGGCTCCGGACCCGGATGGCCGTGGTCAGGGCATCGACCCCCGCTTCGCAGTCGGCTTCGTCGGCGTGCTCCGCGGGCGAATGCGTGACACCGCTGCGATTGCGCACGAGGATCATCGCGGCGGGGATGCCGGCGCTCGCGAAGACCCCGGCGTCATGGCCGGCGCCCGCGGGGAGGACAGGGACGTCGCCGAGCGCGGCGGCGAGGCCGGCCGTGAGGGCGGGGTCGAACGTCGTGCCGGCGGTCCACGCCTCCTGGACGGGGTCGAACCCGCTCATCCGCCGGACGTCGCGCAGGAGCCGCCGGATGCGCGCCTCGTCGCCGGCGCGCGCGTCGATCCACAGGCGCGCGGTCGCGGCGATGGTGCTCGGCGATCCCGGCTCGATCCGCAGATCGCCGACGGTCGCCATCGCGCCGTGCGCGACGGCCGCGCGCCGGACGGCGAGGACGACGTTCGCGAGGCCCGTGACGGGGTCCTTGCGCCCCTGCATCGCCGATGTTCCGCCGTGGTCCTGGCGTCCGTCGATGTCCACTCGCCACTGCCCGTGCGGCCAGATCCGCTCGGCGACGCCGATGGCGGCACCCGCCGCGGCGAGCCCCTCGTGCGCGCCGTCGCGGGTCGGGAGCCGGCCCTGCTCGATGTGGAGCTCGATGACCTCGCCGATGCGGGCGAGCCGTGCGGGGTCGCGCCCCATCCGTCCGGGATCCAGCCCCGCCCCCGTGACCGCGTCGGCCATCGCCGTGCCCCCCTCGTCGCGGAGCGCGAGCGCGACCTCGGCGGGCAGAGCGCCGGTCATGAGCCGCGATCCGATCTGCTCCACGCCGAACCGCGCGCCCTCCGAGTCGGCGAAGACGGCCACGGCGACCGGACGGGACGGCTCGTAGCCGTCCCGTCGAAGCTGGGCGATCGCGGCGAACGCCGACGCGATCCCGAGCGGACCGTCGAAGGCGCCCCCCGCGAGGACGCTGTCGAGGTGCGACCCCACGACCAGCGCGGAGGTACCGGTGTCGGCTCCCCACCACGCCCAGAGGTTGCCGTTGCGGTCGGTCTCCACTTCCAGGTCGAGGGCGTCCGCGCACTGGACGAACCAATGCCGGCAGTCCAGGTCCGCCCCGGTCCAGGCGCGCCGGTCGTAGCCGCCGGACGCGAGGCGTCCGATCCTCGACAGCTCGCCGAGCAGACCCATGACGATCGACATCAGGCCCCCGTCCGCGGCATCCGCGTCATACGAGCACGCCGCCCGCGCCGCGCGCCGCATCCAGCAGCGTGCCGTCGACGACCATGCCGTGCGCCGCGGAGATCTCGGGCGCGAGATACCGATCCTCGCCCGGCGCCGCGACCGCCGTGCGCAGCTGCGCGACGACGGCGGAGCTCACCGGCCCCGGCCGCAGAGGCGCGCGCATGTCGAGGGCGCGGGCGGCGGTCAGCAGCTCGATCGCCAGCACGCGCGAGAGCCCGTCGACCGCACGGCGGAGCTTGCGCGCCGCCGACCATCCCATCGAGACGTGGTCCTCCTGCATGGCGCTCGAAGGGATGGAGTCGACGGATGCCGGTACCCCGAGCCTCTTGAGCTCGCTGACGATCGCCGCCTGCGTGTACTGCGCGATCATGTGTCCCGAGTCGACTCCCGGGTCGTCGGCGAGGAAGGCGTTGAGCCCGTGATTGCGCGCGACGTCGAGGAAGCGGTCGGTCCGTCGCTCGCTCATGCTCGCGAGATCGGCGGAGACGATCGCGAGGAAGTCGAGCACGTACGCGATCGGTGCGCCGTGGAAGTTGCCGTTCGACTCGACCCTGCCGTCGATGGTCACGGCGGGGTTGTCGACAGCGGCGGAGAGCTCGCGCTCGGCGACCCGCGCCGCATGGTCGATCGTGTCGCGGACGCCGCCGTGCACCTGCGGGGCGCAGCGCAGCGAGTAGGCGTCCTGTACGCGGGCGAACCCGTCCGGTCGGGCGAGGAGCTCCGAGCCGTCGAGGACCGCGCGGATGTTCGCGGCCGAGTCGCGCTGACCCGGATGCGGTCGCAGCTCCTGGAGGTCGGCGGCGAACACGCTGTCGACTCCCCGCAGTCCCTCTACGCTCATCGCGGCGGCCAGGTCGGCCGTCGTGACGAGGCGCCGCAGGTCGGTGAGGGCGAGCACCAGCATCCCGAGCATGCCATCCGTCCCGTTGATCAGCGAGAGCCCCTCCTTCTCCACGAGCTCGAGGGGCGCGATGCCCTCCGCCCGGAGGGCGACGCTGGCCGGAACCACGGCACCCGCGACATCGCGCACGTCCCCCTCGCCCATGAGGGCGAGGGCGCAGTGCGCGAGGGGAGCGAGGTCACCGGAGCAGCCGAGGCTCCCGTACTCGCGCACGATCGGCGTGATCCCGGCGTTCAGCACGGCGGCGTACGTCTGGGCGACCACGGGGCGCACCCCGGTGCGCCCCGTGGCGAGGGTGGAGAGCCGCAGCAGCATCAGAGCGCGCACGACCTCCCGCTCGACCTCGGGACCGGACCCGGCGGCGTGACTGCGCACGAGCGAACGCTGCAGCTGGGTGCGTCGCTCGAACGGGATCTGCTTCGATGCGAGCGCACCGAATCCTGTCGAGACGCCGTAGTGCGGCCGCGTGTCCGAGGCGAGCGCGGCGATCACTCCCGCGCTGCGCGCCATCTCATCGAGGGCGTCCGGGGTGAGCTCGATGGGCGCGTCGCGGCGCGCGACGCGCACCACCTCCGCGAACGAGAGGCCGCCGATACCGACCCTGACCGGGTCGGTGACGGCCGGATCGGCCTCCGTCCGGGACGTGGCGGAAGGGGCTGCGGCGAAGGTGGATGTCACGGGGGTCCTCTGTGGAGTGGGGAAGGGACGAATGCGGTTCCCGACGGCGCCGGAGCATGTCACGGCGCCGCCGGGAAGGGGTGCTCGGCGGGGTCAGGCCGCGATCGCGAGCTCGACGAGCTGGCCCTGCTGGAGCCAGTTCTTCATGCCGACGAGAGCGAGTTCGAGCTCGCCCTCCTCGACCTCGCCGATGTAGCTGATCTTCAGAGGCTCGTCGGCCAGATCGTCGCCGTAGACCACGCAGAACTGCTGGCGCGGGTTGTACCAGCACACCGAGCCGCGGGCGTGGCCCTTCTCCTTCCGACGGAGGGCGCCCACCTCCTCGGTCAGGTACACGTTCTCCCAGGGGGCGACGATGGGCATCGTCCAGAACACCATCTCGCCGACGATCTTGCCGTGCTGCAGGATGCTCTTCTGGGGCAGGTTCTCCTTGAGCGCCGCGACGATGCCGGGGACCAGTTCCTCGAAGACGCGGATCGTGCAGACCTTCTCGCCGTCGACGGACATGATGAGCTTCATGGGGGTTCTCTCTCTCGTGTTGCGGATGCTCACGCGCTGACGCGCTTGAAGCCGTTGGTGACGCCCCAGGGGAAGACGGCGTCCACCCACATGTGCACCTTGTTGACGTAGCTGATGGCCGCACGGGTGACCTCGAGGAACTCCTCGACGGACGTCGCGGCGTTCGCCGCCTCGACGTAGCGCGCGACGAACCCGCCGGCGACCGGCATCCCGACGAAGTCGAAGAACGCCGCCTTGTAGCCGACGATCTGGTCGACGAGCGCCTGCAGCGTGGCGAGGTCGAGCGTGCGGGTCTCGCTGGCCTCGATGATGCCCCAGAGCACCTCGTCGGACAGCGTGCGCGCCTCGGACTCGGCGAACATGAGAGTGGACAGGTACTGCCCGTGGGTGCCGGTGCGGCGGGGGATGATGCCCTTCCCCATGTCGACGATCTCCTGGGGGCATTCCAGCCAGATCTTCTCGCGCTCGGCGTTCAGCTCCGCGATGACGTCGGTGACGATGCTCACGACGGTTCCTTTCTCGTGGTGGGTGGGGGGTCTCAGGACTCGTCGCGGATGCGGAGCTCGACGAACTTGTCCTGCTTGCGCCAGGTCTCCTCGCCGACGAGGGCGAGCTCGGTGAGGCCGTCGATGACCTCGCCGATGTAGCCGTTGGCGAGGGGCTCGACGGCCAGGTCGTCGCTGTAGGTGACGCCGAACACCTGGCGCGGGCTGTAGAAGACGACCGTGCCGGCGACGGTGCCCTTATCCTTGCGGCGCAGCTCCGCCAGATCCTCGGTCATGATGAGGTTCTCCATCGGGATGACGAAGGGGAGCACGGCGAACAGCTGGTCGCCGACGAGGGTGGCGTGCTGCAGCTTCGTGCGGATCGGCAGCCGGCGGCGGAACTCCTCGGTGGTGTTCGGAACCATGTCCTCGAAGATGCGGATGCCGCACACGTACTTCTCGTCGACGACGAAATCGATGATCATCTCTGGGTTGTCCTTCGTTCGGTTCGGGTCTCAGGCGGTCTGCTTGGCGTCGGCGCGGGGGAAGGCGCTCGCGATGCCCCACGGGAACACGCTCTGGATCCACATGTGGACGCGATTGGTGTACGACAGGGCGGCCCCGGTGACGGCGGCGAACTCCTCGAGCGTCTCGGCGGCGCGGGCGCCCTCGGCGTAGCGGTGGATCCACCGGCACGTCAGCGGCAGTCCCACGAAGTCGAAGAAGTCGGCCTTGTAATCGACGATCTGCGTCACGAGCTTCTTCAAGGTGCCGAGGTCCGTCTCAGGATCGTGGGAGACCTCGATGAAGCCCCACAGGATCTCGTCGGCGAGGGTGCGGGCCTCGCCCTCCGCGTACAGGAGGGAGGTGAAATACTGCTTCTTCGGCCCGGTCAGGCGCGGGATGATGCCGTTGCCGAGATCGCGGACGTCCTCGGGGAGCACGAGCCAGATGCGCTCGCGTTCGGCATCCAGCTCGGCGATGACCTCGTCTACCAGAGACATGGTTTTCCTTTCTTCGGTGGGTACGGGGAGCGGGCGGGCGGCTAGACGAGCCGCCGGCCACCGTCGACGGGGATGGTGGCGCCGGTGAGTGATCGGGGGGCATCGGCGAGGAAGAGGAGCACGTCGATCACGTCCCGGAGGGCGGTCTCCCGGATGGGGATGCCCTTGACCTCGCTGAGCTCGCCGTGCACGGGTGTCTCGCCACGGGCCGCGCGCAGGTCGTCGTTCACGCCGTCGTCGGAGCGGTAGAACTGCGTCGGGGCGACGCTGTTGCACGCGACGATGGGGCTGAGCGCCACCGCGAGCTGCTCCATCAGACGTCCGAGCGCCGACTTGCCGACGACGTGCGGCACGAGCTCGGGCCATGACTCGGACAGCGAGTTGCCGAGGATCGCCAGGATGCGACCATCGCCCTGCGCCATCATCACGGCGGCGACCGCCTGCGAGAGGAACAGCGGCCCACGCAGGTTCACCCCGAGGGATGCGTCGACGTCTGCGACCTCGAGTTCGAGGAAGGGCCGGGGGCGGAAGCTGCTGGCGTTGTGGAGGAGCAGGTCGATGCGACCGGCCTCGCCGACGATCGCGTCGACCATGGCCCGGGATGCCGTGGGGTCGGCGATGTCCGCCTCCACCGGGCGCACCCGCCCGGACCCGGGCACGCCGTCGGCGTGATCGGCGAGCTCGCGCGCCTGCGCCGACTGTCCGAGGTGGTTGACGAACACCGTGGCGCCGGCGGCGGCGAAGGCGAGCGCGATCTGTGCGCCGGCCCGCTCCGCGGCGCCCGTGATGAGGACGATCCTGCCGTCGAGGGGCGTCATACGCGCTCACCTCCGGCGAGGCTGATGGTCTGGCCCGACACGGCCGTGGCATCCGGCCCGAGGAGCCAGCGCACGGTGCGCGCGATGTCCTGCGGCGTGGGCAGCGGGAGGACGCGGCGGAGCGCGCCGATCTCATCCAGCGCGGCGAACGTCGGGTCCGACTCGGCGAGATCGCCGTCGCCCGTGGCGACCCGACCGGGGCTCACGACGTTGGCCCGCACGCCGTGCGCACCCTCCTCCAGCGCGAGCACGTGGGTGAGCGCGGTCGCGGCGGCCTTCCCCGCGCCGAAGAGCCCGAGCCCGGGATGCAGGCGGGTCGAGAGCGCGCCGCCGATGAAGACCACGGCGCCGCGGGCGCGACGGAGCGCAGGCAGCGCCGCGCGGCAGAGGTGGACGTGACCGCGCGCGCCCGCGAACGCGGCATCCAGGGCGTCGTCGTCGGCATCCGCCACTGTCGCGCTCGGCACCGCCGGCCACGCGGCGTTCACCAGGTCGTCCACGTCGCCCCATTCGGCGGCCAGGAGTGCGAGGGCGGCATCCACCTCCGCGGCGTCCACGAGATCGGCCTCCACCACCGCGTGCGTCGCGCCTGCCGGCGCCGGGAGCGACGCCGCGAGCCGTTCGGCGGCGTCGCGGCGGCTGCGGCAGTGCACGGCGACCGGATGCCCGTGAGCGGCGAGCTCGTGCGCGATGACCGTGCCGATCGCGCCGGTCGCCCCGGCGACGAGCACGCGCCGCCCGGTCAATGCAGCCCCCGCGCGAGGAAGCTGCGGATGCGGGGGGAGTGGTCGGGGTCGAGGACGACCGTCGGGGCGCCGGCGGCCTCGACGACCCCATCGGCCATGAAGACGACCTGGTCGGACACCTCGCGCGCGAAGCCGATCTCGTGCGTGACGACGATCATCGTCGTGCGTGCTTCGTCGGCGAGCCGGCGCATGACGTCCAGCACCTCGCCCACCAGCTCGGGGTCGAGCGCGCTCGTGGGCTCGTCGAAGAGGATCAGCTCCGGCTTCATGGCGAGCGCGCGCGCGATCGCCACGCGCTGCTGCTGGCCCCCGGAGAGCTGGCCCGGGTACTGGTCGGCCTTCTCCGCGAGCCCCACCAGCGCGAGGAGCTCACGCGCCTCGGTCTCGGTCTCCCGCCGCGGGCGCCGCTGCACGACCTGCGGCCCTTCGACGAGGTTCGCGAGCACGGTCATGTGCGGGAAGAGGTTGAAGTTCTGGAACACCATCCCGATGCGCTGCCGCTGGCGGCACAGGTCGCGGTCGGACAGCTCGTGGTATCTGCCGCCGCGGTTCTCGTAGCCGATCAGCTGATCGCCGACGCGGATGGTCCCGCCGTCGATCGGGATGAGTCGGTTGATGCAGCGCAGCAGGGTGGACTTGCCCGATCCGCTCGGCCCGAGGATGGACGTCACGGTGTTCGCGGGAACGGTGAAGCTGACACCCTTGAGGACCTCGTGGTGGTGGTAGGACTTGCGGACGTCCTCGACCGTGACCGACGTGCTCGTGGTGGCGATGATGGCGGACATCTCAGGCCTTCCTTCCCGTGCGGCGGAGCATGTGCAGCATCCCGTTGCGCCCGCTGAGGCCCGCCTCGGCGGTGACGCCGCGGCCGAAATGGTCCTCGATCTTCGACTGGCCGAAGCTCAGGATCGACGTGAGGACGAGGTACCAGACGGACGCGGTCAGCAGCAGCGGGATGACCTCGAACGTCCGGGAGTAGATGCTCTGCGCGCTGTACATCAGGTCGGAGAGGGCGATCACCGAGACGAGCGACGTGGACTTCAGCATCCCGATCGTCTCGTTGCCCGTGGGCGGGATGATGACGCGCATCGCCTGGGGCAGCACGATGCGGCGGAAGGACTGCGCGCGCGTCATGCCGATCGAGGTGGCGGCCTCGCGCTGACCGGAGGACACCGAGAGGATGCCGGCGCGGATGATCTCGGCCAGGTACGCGCCCTCGTTGAGGCCGAGGCCGAGGATGGCGGCCAGGAGCGGAGTGATGAGGTCGTTGGTGCGCGCCGTGAACCACGGATCTGCGAAGGGGATCCCGATCGAGATGTCGGGGAAGAGGTAGCCGAGGTTGTACCAGAACACGAGCTGGACGAGCACGGGGGTGCCGCGGAAGAACCAGATGTAGAAGCCGGACGACCACCGCAGCGTGCGGCTCGCCGACACGCGCATCACGGCGATGACGACGCCGATCACGAGCCCCACGACCATCGCGATGAACGTGAGGAAGATCGTCATCCACAGACCCGACAGGATCCGGGGGTCGAAGAGGTAGTGGAAGACCACGTTCCACTGGAATCGCGGGTTGAGCACGACGACGGCGGCGAGGGCCAGCGCGGCGAGGAGTACGACGACGATGCCGACGATGCGCCACGGGTGCCGGCGCGGCACGAACTCTGCGACGGGGGACGTCGTGGTGCGCTCCGTGATGCTCATGCGGACCTCTTCTCGGGTGGGGGTGGAACGAAGGTGCCGGCCGGAGGCAGGGTGCCCCCGGCCGGCCGATGTCACTTGATGGGGCGGGTGGTGGCGAGGTTGATCCCCGGCTTGTCGAGGGCGAGCGACTCCAGGCCCCACTTCTCGAGGATCTTCGTGTACGTGCCGTCGGCGACGATGGCGTCGAGGCCCGCGAGGAGCGCCTTCTGCAGCTTCGTGTTGTCCTTGGCGACGGCCATGCCGAGGTACTTCTGCGGGAAGGAGTCGATCGACTCGTAGTTGATCTTGGTCGGCGCGGTCTTGTTGAGATACGCCGCCGACGACGTGCCCAGGATCATGAAGTCGACCCGACCCGATGTGAGTGCGTTGAAGGTGCCCGCGGCGTCCGGGTACTCCTGGATGGTGACGTCGGCCTTCCCGGCCGCCTTGCAGGCGGGGTTGAGGATCTGCTTGACCTTGTCGATCGTGTCGAAGCCCGTCTGGGCGCCCATGGTCTGGCCGCACAGCGACAGGTCGTCGCCCTTCTTGATGGGGCCCTTGTACGACTGGATGGTCACGACGTCGGTCTTGTCGTAGATGTAGTTGACGAACGTGACCTGCTGTTCGCGCTCTTCGCTGTCGCTCATGCAGCCCATGGCGAAGTCGTAGCGCCCGGACTGCACGCCCGGGATGAGGCTCGCGAACTGCGTGTTCTCGATCTTCAGGGTGGCGCCGAGCTTCTTGGTGATGGCATCCCAGAGGTCGACCTCGTAGCCGACCATCTTGTCGGAGCCCTCTTCGAAGTACTGGCAGGGCGGGTAGTTGGCGTCGGTCGCGACGGTGATCGTCTTGCCGTCGAAGGAGCTGGCGACAGCGGCGCCGGACGAGCTCGATCCGGGGGTCGAGGAGCCGCTCGCGCAGCCTGCGAGCGCGACGGCCGCGGTCAGGGCGAGGGCCGCGAGGGCGGCTGCTCGGGTGCGGGGGACGTGCATGGTGGTGCCTCTCCTGGTGCGTCGGTGTGGAGCGTCGGAATGGAGCTTTCGGGTCGCGATCCGCCTCGTCTGAGCGAGGGGGACTTCCGTCTTTCGGGCCGGAAGTTGTGGCAACTCTAGGAACCCGTCGGGCGTTGTCGAACGGCCTGAACGGCCCGCGCGTCCGGTATCCCGGACGTCCCCGGGGTTGATTACGGCGACGTTTCCCGGTTGTTCCACCCCGGCGAACCCTCTGGATGCGCCCTCCCCGGACATCGCGGCGAAAAGCGTCCGAAATGCGGGACGCCTAGCCTCGCGCCATGGCAGACATCCCGGCCGCGCGTCACGCGCTGCGCGTACTCAAGTTCGTCGCGAGTCAGAGCGGACCGGTGCGCGCCGCCACCGTCGTGCGCAGCCTCGACATTCCGCGGTCGACGACGTATCAGCTGATCCGGGTGATGCAGGACGAGGGGTTCCTGGTCCACTTCCCCGAGGATCGCGCATACGGCCTCTCGCCGCTCGTGTCCGAGATCGGGTCCAACTACCTTCGTACGCAGAAGGTGAGCCGGCTCGCCGAGCCGCTCCTCGCCAAGCTGGTCAAACGGACCGCGCTGCCCGTCGTCGCACACCTGGGTGTGCTGCACAACGGCGACATCGAGTACGCGGTCAAGAATGCGGCGATGCGTGCGCCCTCACTGGTGACCGATGTCGGTGTGCATCTGCCGGCGCACCTCACGGCGACCGGGCGGGCCATCCTGTCGGTGCTGTCGCACGAGCAGGTCCGGGCGCTGTACCCGGATGTGGCGAGCCTCACCACGCGCAACGGACGGGGCCCGCGTACGCTGCGCGACCTCGACGACATCCTCGCCGAGACCCGCGCACGGGGGTATGCAGTCGAGACGGGAGAGATCACGCCCGACTGCGCGTCGGTCGCCGTCGCGGCGCTCGACCACAACGGCTACCCCGCCGCGGCCGTCGGGCTCACGTTCCGCAAGATGGCCGTGGACGTCGGCATCTGGCCACAGCTCGGCGCGGCGGCGCAGATCTCGGCCGGCGCGCTGTCGATGCGCCTGCGCGGCAAGATCTGAGGGCCGCTGCCGACGGCGGACTCACGACGTGCGGCGGAGCGATCCGTCCACCGGGGCGACGTCGATGATCTCGATGGGATCCTCGGCCGGCAACTCGAGCACGTCGCCCGTCGTCAGGTCGAACTCCGCGCCGTGGCAGTTGCACACCAGGACGCTGCCGTCGACGACCTCTCCGTTGGTGCTGAACGCGCAGGGCGCGTGCGAGCAGCGATCGGCGAACATGCACCATCCCCCCGCGTGGTGTGCGACGACGAAGGCCTCGCCGTCCACGACGACGGGCACGAGTGCCCCGAGGGGGACGTCATCAGGGCTGAGTCCGAGATCCGTCACGGGGCGTCCCACACGATCGGCAGCGTCTTCGGTCCGCGCGCGACCCAGCCGCGCACCTCCGCGTCCTGCTCGGGGTCGAATCGCACGTTGGGCAGGAGGGAGAACACCTCTTCCAGGACCACCTGGGCCAGATTCCGCGCCGTGAAATGGCCGATGCAGAAGTGCATGCCGTACCCGAACGAGGCGTGCGCCTGGGTCTCGCGGAACAGGTCGTACACGTCGGGATCGGTCCAGCGCGTGGCATCCCGGTTCGCAGATCCGATGACGAGCGCGACCGGGGTGTCCTTCGGGAAGTGGAGGCCGCCCAGGTCGACGTCCTCCGTCGTGCGCTTCTCCGTCGTCCCGAACGGGGAGAGCCAGCGCAGCCCCTCCTCGACGGCCTGGGCCGAGAAACCGGTGGGATCGCCGGCGAACGCCGCCGCCTGCTCCGGTCGTCCCAGCAGTCCGTACAGCGTGCTCGCCGAGGCGTGGGCCGGCTCTTGGAAGCCGCCCACGATGAGGACTCCGAGGTTGCCGATCAGCTCCTCGACGCTGCGGGGAGTGCCGTCCGGGCGCCCGTCGTACAGCATGTGCCAGATCGCACTCCGGCCGCCGCCGACCGAGGTCCACTCGCCCCGCGCGATGTTCTCCTCCAGCAGCTCGCGCAGCTCGTCCTTCACGCCCTCCACGTCGGCGCGGGTCGATTCGTCCCGGCCGAGGTCTGCGATCCAGCCCGCGTAGACGCGCAGCCAGCGGTCCAGCGTGGCGTCGTCGACGCCCTCGAACCCGATGAGATCGCCGACCGCGCGCTGGCTGATGGGTTCCAGCAGACCGCCGACGGCGTCGATGCGGCCGAGCGGCGCGACCGCCGAGATGTACCGGCGGGCGGTGGCTCGCAGGAGGTCGTCGCGGTAGCCCATCACCGTGCGCGGGCGGAACGGCGGATTCACGCGGTTGCGAAGGGCCGTGTGCTCCGGTCCGTTCATCGCGAGCACGTTCGGCGCTCCGAACATGCGGGCCGAGAACACCGAGTCCGGGCTGAACACGGCGTCGTTGTTCCCGGCCTCGTCGCACAGATCCCACGTGGTGACCAGGACCTGATCCGAATGGGGCAGGTACGCGATGGGCTGGTTCTCCCGCATCCATCTGTAGGTCGGGTAGGGGTCGTGCTCGAGCGCCTCCTCCGAGACGTCGAGGACGATGTCGGTCGCGTTGCGCAAGAGAGTTCCCTTCGTCAGGCGTGCGCGGGTTCGGGGAGGATGGGGCCGAGACGGAGCTGCTTGCGAATCGCGGCGAACGGCCGTCCGCCGTTCACTGCCGCGGCACCGACGATCCGATCGTCGGCATCGAGGTACGCGACGAGCTCGCCGCGCTCGATCGGATGGCGCTGGGCGCGCAGACCCGGGCGGACGGCCCCGATCTTCTCGAAGCGCACGCCGTACTGGTCGCTCCACACGTAGCCCGACGGCCGGAAGGGTGCGACGTCTTCGCCGAGCAGCGCCGGGACCAGGACGCGCGCCTGGTCGACGGCGTTCGTCCAGTGCTGGTGAGACCGCACCTCGCCACTGTCGACGTCGGTCCACGCCGAGACATCGCCCAGGGCGTAGACGCCGTCGATCCCGATGACCCTGCCATGCGCGTCGCAGCGGATCGGACCACCCGTTCCGGCGTGCGGGCCGATGCCCGCCTCGGGGACCGCTCCGACCGCCGCGACGACGAGATCCGCGGTCAGCTCGCTGCCGTCATCCAGGATGAGTCGGGCGGCGTCGCCGTCGGGTCGGGCGCCGACCACCGTGCGGCCGCTCACCACCTCGACGCCCCTCTGCCGGTGGAGGTCCGTCAGGGCGCGCGCGACATCGTCGCCGAGCGCGTGATGCGACAGCAGCGGGTGCGAGTGCACGACGGTGACGCGCTTCCCGTGCTCTCGGAGGGATGCCGCCACCTCCGCGCCGACCAATCCTCCGCCGACGACCAGCACGGTCTCGCTGGTGCGCGCCCGCCGGTTGATCGCTGCCGCGTCGTCGGCGTCTCGAAGCATGAGGACCTCTGTCCCTGCCGCCCAGTCTGGCCGTCTTGCGGTCGCGCCGGTGGCGATGACCACGGTCGAGTACGCGATGTGCTCTCCCGACGTCAGCCGTGCGACGCGCTGCGTGTAGTCGACGGTGGCAACGGCATCGCCCAGGATGAGCGTGAAGTCCGGATCGCCGACGATGAGCTCCCGCGTTCCCGCGACCGGGTCGAGGATCATCTGCTTCGAGAGGGGAGGCCGGTCGTACGGCGTCCTGTGCTCGCGGGAGACGACTGTCACCCGCATCTCCGGCGCGCGGCGGGCGAGCTGGTGCGCAACCTCGATGCCTGCGACCGAGGCGCCGACGATGAGCACGTCCGTTCGCTGCATGGCCCCTCCGTTCGGTGTCGGATATCGCCACCCTACGAACGCGCTCGGCCCGGGAACGTTGCGCTCGCGGCAGGCCCGTCCGGGATACCGGACATCGGCGTCCTCGGTTTCCGCCCCGTTACGCGGGCATCGGCCGTGGCCCGTGCTGGATGACGTCGACGAGGCCGCACTCCCGCGCTCGTGTCGACGGCGTCGCACGAGGTGCGGGGTCAGGCGGCGGATTCCCCCGTGCCGAGTTCCTCACCGGCGCGCCAGTAGTTCAAGCTGCACACGACTCCAGTCGCCGTCACCAGGATGCCGATGGCGACGAACGTGAGGACGCCGGGGAGCGCGGCAGCGAGGTCGGCCCCGCTCGCATCCGGCCCGACGGCTCCTCGCAGCGGAGTGAGGGCGAGCACCAACGTCAGACCGCCGAGGCCGGCGAGCCACAGGTCGAAGCGCCAGCGGTAGTCGAACCAGCGCCAGAACCGCTGTCCGCGAGCAGGACCGTCGTGCGACGTCAGGCCCCGGGCGACGGCCCGTCGATAGGCCAGCTTCTTCAGCAGAGAGGCCGCGGCGGCCACGGTCACGGCGAAGGCGATCCCACCGTAGATGACCCAGTACACGTCGAACGCGTCCTCATCGTCGATGCTCGTCGGCCATCCCCCGGTGAACCACGACGAGACGGGAACCGCGACCAAGAGGACCGAGATCGCCAGACCGACCACGATCCACAGCGCGTGCCAGCCGGTGGGCAGCACGCGGAAGCGCGACACGAAGGATGCCGCGGGGAGCCCCCGCGACGCAGACCGCGCTCGCGAGTGCGCCGCCTCATTGCGGCCGATCCGCCCCCCACGCATCTGCTCGCCGGCGATCAGCCCGCACATCGCGAAGAGGGCCAGCACACCCGGCGCCGAGCTGAGCGCGAACGTCGCCGTCCCCCGCAGGCCGTCGGCGGTGTCGTCATCGATCCCGGGAGGAGCCGAGGCGAGCCATGTCAGCAGCAGCCCGCCGGCGACCAGCGCCACGAGGGCCACGGCCGCCAGCACCCCGCCGATCACCGAGAGAACGGCGCCGAATCTGCGGTTCGCCGCCGCCACCTGCTCTCTGCGGGTATCCACAGCCGCGTCCGTGGATGCGTCGGTCACGCCGTCACCGCAGGTCCGATGCGAAAGCCGATCAACCCGCTGAGGCCTACCGAACCGGGGACGCAGCGAGCCGCCGAGATCCGGAGTGAGATCACAGATCCGCGCGACGACCGAGGCATCCGGCAACCCTAGCGGGGGAGTCGAGCGGATTCCACTCGCGACGTCGGCGTGCCCCGCCGCCCGGGTGCCCGAGCGGAGACGGCCGCGTACCCAACTCAGGAGAATCGATGTCCGCTGCTGACGCATTCCGCGCGTTCTCGGGTGCTCCCGCCGGTGCGCGGAGCAGTCTTCCTGAGTTGGGTACGCCGGCCGTCAGACTCCGGCTTGATCACGTTCAGTGCGCAACTCGTGCAGAGCTGCCTGCAGCCCCTCGACATCCGGCACGTCGTAGAAGGCGAAGGGCAGTCCTGGTCCGACGCGCGCGAAGAAGTCCATCCCGGTGTTCGCATAGATGCGGAGCATCGAATACCCGGGAAGACGCGAGAGCGGCCCGCTGCGATTCCCGAAGACCACGTCGAGGTGGGACCGGTGCAGCGTCGTCGTCGGCGGCGCCTTGCGGTCCACGTCCAGAGCGTCCTCCCGCTGGTCCGTGACGATGATCGCGCGCCAGTTCGTGAGGTAGTACCGGGTGCGTCGCTTGACGTGAGCCTTGACGTAGAACCGGCCGACCACCGCGTAGACGCCCGCTGCGACGAAGGCCACCCCGATGAGCCAGATCAGTGGCGGGGCGGCGGGACTCCTTGCGGCCGTCAGCGTCCACAGCACCGCGAACCCCGTCCAGACCAGGCTGAACGGGACGAAGAACGTGTCTGCGCGCGTGAATCTGACGTTCGGATCGGGAGACCCCGACCACTTCACCTCTTCGCCGGGAAGGATGGCGAATCCAGGACCAACACCCATGAGGAGAAGGATGGCACGGGCCGACACGATCCGCATACGCCGCCTGCGAGGCAGGATGGAGTCGACGTCGATCCGGAGGAGGCTGTGGCCGTGCGCGATCACTTGCAGAGGATGACGGCCCAGATCGCGGTGCCGTTCGGCTTCACGCTCACGATCTCGGGTGTGATCATCTCGTCGGCGGCACGATGGCATTCACCCGGGATGTGGGATGCCTGGCTGTTCGTCGCGGGCGCGTTCTGCGCTCATCTCGTTCTCACGCTCGTGGCTCGCGTGCGCACGCGACCGGCAGACGGGCAGTCGCCCCTCCTCATCAACGTCGTGCCGCTGATCGCCGTGCCACTCGCGGTCGGCGGGTCCGAGTGGATCGAGAGCCGCGAGCTCGGCTACCTGGCGGCCGGCTTCCTCGGCTGCGGGCTGTATGTCGCGGGCGTGGCGGTGTCCGCTGCCGTATGGACGCGCTTCGCCGGGCGGAGACGACCGCGCGAGGTCTCGGCGGACGGAGAGGTCTAGCGCCTCGTATCCGGGACCGTGACGCGTCAGCCGGTGGGAGGCAGCGCGGTGTCGAGGCTGTGCAGGACGTAGTCGAGCTCTTCCGTCGTGAACAGTCCGGGATGCCGGACCACGACGGTCCCGGTCGGGGACAGGATGACCGTGTAGGGCAGCTCGCTCACGCGGAAACGGGCGGCGAGAGTCCCCTGGGGGTCCCGGAGGGTGGGGAACGCGACGTGGTCGCGAGCCAGGATCGCACGACCCGTCGCCGCGTCGTCGTCGACGTCGACGCCGAGGAAGGCGACACTCGCGCCGAGGCTCCGTGCTTCGGCCTGATCGTCGGGCAGCTGGATGCTGCACGCCGCGCAGGTGGACGACCAGAAGTCGACGACCGTATACCTCCCGCGGCTCGCTGCGCTCGTCGTAGTCGTGCCGGCGAGCGCGGGGCCGCTCAGGGGCGCAGGGGTGTCGCCGATGTCGGTTCCACCCGGAACCGCTGTCGTGAGGTTCGCCCCGCCGACCGGACCGCGCCGGCTCGAGCGGAGGGCATCGTTCGCGAGGGCGGCCAGCCCGTGCCCGAAGGGGGCCGTGTCGGCGGCCTCCGCGCCGAACGCGGCCTGTTCCACGATGTGACCCGAGGCGCCGATGACGAAGATCTGGCTGCCGTGCGACACGGATCGGGTGGCGGGATCGAGCTGGATGGGGACGGCGTAAGCGCGAGCGGCGGCCGCGAGCTGGGCGGGTGTTCCGGTGAGGAAGTACCAGTTCGACAGGGCACCCAGGCCGTGCTGGTCCGTCCAGCTCTTCACGTCTGCGGCGGCGGGGTAGTAGGGGTTGGCGTTGATCGACACGAAGGCGATGTGCGCGCGGGCGGCCGGCGCCAGGTCGTGGTCGGCGGCGACGATGTCGGTTGCGAGCATGGCGCACTGGTCGAGGCAGCGGTCGTCGTTGAACGTGAGGACCACCACGCGTCCGCGCAGGTCGCTGCTGCCGATCAGGTGTCCGTGCTGGTCGGTAAGCCGGTAGCCCGGGGCGGTCACAGGGTCGGTGGGGACGGGCGCGACCCCGAGCAGATCGGCGGTGGCCTGGTTCATCCCCGCCGGTACGGTGTCGGGCGATGGCGCCGCAGCCGAGGGCGTGCGGGCCGCGACCCCGATCGTGACGAGAACCGCGATGACGACGACGAGCGCGGCCGACGACAGCCACAGCGCCCAGCCCGGCACATTCATCGTGTCGCGGTCGTCGGTGCCCGGTGAGCTCACTGTGATCCTCCCTCTCGGTCGCGAGCCGCCGTCGCGGCGGCGGGTCTCGGGCGCCGGTGCCGCGCGGCGAGCGCGAGCGCGGCGAGCACGATGACCACGAGCGTCACGCCGATCGGGAGCCAGGCGCTTTCGACCGCGGACGCGAGGCCGCTCTGCATCACGTCGAGCGCGCGTGTGAGCGGGGCGACGAGGTCGGGGCCGCCGAGCTGGGCTGTCCAGTAGCCGACGAGGTAGACGCCGATCAGGACGCACAGCGCGCCGGCGACGCGCGGGAGCGCGCCCATGACGGGACGCCAGCGGCGGAACACCGTGGCATCCGTCAGCGACATGGCCACCGCGAGGACCATCGCGAACAGGCCCATCCCGAGCCCGTAGGCCACCACGACGGCCCCGACCAGCAGAGCGGATCCGGAGGCGAGGGCCCCGCCGATCGCGGCGACGAGCACCGGCAGCGAGCAGCTCAGCGAGCCGATCGCATACGCCACCCCGAACCCGATCATCGCGACGAATCCGCGCCCGCTGCGGAAGCGGGGGGCGAGGCGCAGCCGCGGTGCCGAGCCCCGCGCGCTGAGCGCCCCCTGGGCGGCGATGGCGACGCCCACGCCGATCATCGCCCAGGGGGCGATCCGCAGCACGACGGCGTGGACGGATCCGACGAGAAGCGCCGCCGCGCCGAACACCGCGACGAACCCGACCGTGAGCGCGATGCCCGCACGGATGCCGGACAGGGCCCGCGTCGCCGGATCGCGATGGCGGTCGCCGACGAACGCGGTGAGGTAGACGGGGAGGAGTGGGAAGCCGCAGGGATTCAGCAGGCCGATCATGCCGAGGGTGAAGGCGTACGCGACGACGGATCCGGTGCTCACGACCGGGCGTCCCGCCGGGCCAGCCTCTCGAGCCTGGCGTTGTACTCGTCCAGTTCGACGTCGCCGAACCGTGCGGCGTGCCGCTCGGCGGCCGCCGCCCGTCGCGTGTCGCTGCGCTGCCACTGGATGAACAGCACGAGCAGCACCAGCAGCGTAGGAAGCTCGGTGAACCCCCAGGCGATGCCGCCGGCGGTCTGCTGGTCGTGGAGCGCGGCTGCGTCCAGCGACGCCATCGGCGCCGAGTAGTACGACACCATCACGGTGGTCGCCATCATGAGGACGACGCCGAAGAACGCGTGGAACGGGACGGGCACGGCCATCTCCGCGATCCGGGCCACCGGGCTCCCGGCCTGACCCATCAGGCCCGTACCGCGGCGAGGCGACGGGTCGATGCCCAAGACGCCCCAGAAGTAGAGCGACCCGATCAACAGGAAGTGGACGAGCATCAGATTGTGGCCCCACATCGTGCTCATCAGCACGTCGAACAGCGGGGTGAAGTACAGCGCGTACAGGCTGAGGAGGAAGAGGATGCCGGTCACGATCGGGTTCGCCAGCACCGCGGCAGGGCGGGAGTGGAGAACCCGCAGCAGGCCGATCCGCACGCGGCGCCGGGCCGGTCCGCCGCCGGACAGCGCCCGCAGCAGCAGGGTCACGGGTGCGCCGAGGCAGAGCAGGATGGGCGTCAGCATGCTCAGCGTCATGTGCTGGATCATGTGGATGCTGAACAGCTCCATCCCGTAGCCGTCGAAGCCCGTCGCCGTCATCAGCTCGAGCGTCGCGACGCCGAGCAGCCAGCAGACGCCCCGCAGAGGGGACCAGGCATCCCCCCGCCGGGTCAGGGTCACCACGCCGACGGCGTATGCGGCGAGGAGCAGGAGTCCGAGGATCGGCAGGATCGGGGCGGGCTGAGGATGGACCGCGAAGAGTCGTGCCGTCGTCAAAGGCCGTGTCGGCATCCACATCAGCCCGGTCATGTGCGCCGCGCCGAGGGTCGGCGGCATCGGCATGTCCGACAGCAGCGCGAGCATCACAGGCCGAGGATCAGCAGCTCGGCGACGGACGGCTCGCCCGCCGCGGCCGTGAAGCCGCGCAGCGCGTCAACCAGGTGGTCGCGCTGCGCGAGCGCCATGCCCTCGAGCACGGCTTCGATGAGTCGACGGCGGCTCTCGGTCACCGAGGTGACGAGCCGGGAGCCCTTCTCGCTGAGAGCCAGGATGACCTCGCGCCGGTTGTCGGGGTTCCCCTCGCGCGTCGCCCATCCGCCGAGGACGAGCCGGTCCGCGGTGCGACTGAACGTCGACACGGTCACCCCCAGGTCCTCGGCCACGGCGCCCATCCGCTGCGGCCCCGCGGAGGACAGCAGCACCAGCACCCGGAACTGCGGCAGCGACAGCTCCTCGAGGGCGGGCAGCATCGACCGGGCGATGATGCCCAGCAGGGCACGCGACGCCGTCAGCGCCGCATCGGCCGCCGGTCGGAGGTCGTCGTCACCGCTCATCCTGTTCTCCCGCACTCCTGGGATGATTGCATTACAACAAGTATTGCATGGTGCCAATGATTGGTGGATGCCACTGGTCGGAGAGCATGGTCCGCGACTCGCTAGCGTGTCAGCATGTCCTCTCGCCGTGCCCAGATCATCCGGCTGCGTGCATCGATCGTCGGCATCGAGCCCGAGATCTGGCGGACGATCGACGTCGACGACAGCATGTCGCTCGTCGACCTGCACCGCGTGCTGCAGGTCGCGTTCGGCTGGCATGACGCCCATCTCCACAGCTTCTCGGATCACGACCCGTCGGCGTCGGCGAACGGCATTCCGCGGATCGGTCGGCGGCCTCGTCTGTGGGTCGACGCCGATTCGCTCGGCGAGTTCGAGGGCGCTGACGGCGAGGATGCGGCGGACGAGGCCGGTGCATCCGCGCGCGAGGCGATGTCGTTCGACGGGCCGCTGTGGTACGTCTACGACTTCGGCGACGGCTGGGTGCACCGGCTCGACGTGATCGACCGCGACGGGGTTCGGGCGGGCGAGGCGCCCGCATCGATCGTCGCCGGTGAGCGCCGCAGTCCCTTCGAGGACTCCGGGGGAGAGGACGGGTACCGCGAGCTCACCGGCATCCTCGCCGATGCGCGGCATCCTGAGCACCGGTCCGCGCGGGGGTGGGTGCGGTCGGCGGCCGGGCCCTGGGGCGTCACCGATCCGGAGGACGCCGACCTCGCCGGGGCTCGCGCCGAGCTGGCCGAGGTGTTCGCGGACGCGTCGTGGCCGGAGGGCTCGCTGATCGAGGAGTTCGCCGCCGGACTGCACGCGCCGCTCCGCTCGAACCTGCGCCGCCACCTCCGGCGAACCGGGGTGCTCGACGATGCGCCGTTGCCGGATGGCGTCGTCGCCGACAGCGTTGCGCCCTACCGATGGCTCGTCGAGCGCATCGGGACGGAGGGGGTCACGCTGACGAAGGCGGGGTGGATGCCTCCCGTGGTCGTGCGGGAGGGCATGGAGCAGCTCGGGTGGCGGGACGACTGGATCGGCGAGGCGAATCGCGAAGATCTCACCTACCCGATGCGACACCTCCGGGCGTCGGCGGAGCGGCTCCGGCTCGTGCGGAAGGTCACGGGCCGACTCGTCCTCACCACTCGCACGGGGCGTGCGCTCGGCCGGCCGGGGGCACTCGCCGACGAGATCGCGCACGGCCTGCTGCGCCAGCGGATGACGGAGGGCCAGCGCGTTGCCGGCACGATCTTCGTGCTCGGTCTGGCCGACGGCACCATCACGTCACGGCGCGACGCCGAGCGCACGGTGGTCGAGACGCTGACCGCGCTCGGCTACGTCGACCGAGAGGGTCGCGACATCGACGTTCGATCCTTCTCCGGGCTCGTGGACCCGGTGCTGGACGTGCTCCGGACACTCGGCCTCTGGCGCGTGAACGGCCGGAGCCGCGACGTGCCGCCCAGTGCGGGGGTGCGGGCGATCGCGCGGCGCGCACTACGGTGAAGCAACCCCGGACCGGGGCATCCCGACGCAAAGGAGAGGAACGCGACCATGACTGACGCGCAAGCAGGCTGGTACGACGACGGCACCGGCACGACGCGGTGGTGGGACGGCGCGAACTGGACGGAGACCGTTCAGCCGCCCGCACCGAAGGCCCCGGGAATCGACGGAATGATCGCGCGAGCACAGGCGGATGCCGTCGCCGGCGCGCAGCCCCGGCCCGCGCCCGCGGGCATGAGCTACGTGGTTCTGCAGGTCGTCCTCAAGGAGAAGTTCTTCGGTACCGGCTCCGGCAACCTGACCGAACTCGAGAAGGCGATCAACAAGCAGGCCGCCCTCGGCTATCGCTTGCACACGATCAGCACTGCGTCCTCGGGGAGCTCGGGATTCGGGGGCGGTGACCGCATCCAGGCGACGATGGTCTTCGAGAAGCTGTCCTGACCACGCGCTCGTCGGCGGTCGCGCCTCGCCTCACCGGGCGAGCGGCACCCAGAGAGCCTCGGTCGCGACCACGAGGACCGCGGCGCCGGTGATGCTCCACACCGCGATGCGGGTCCAGTCGATCGGCCGCGGTGCGACGCGACCTGTGCTGAAGCCCAGCGCATCCGTCCACTGCACGAACTCGTCGAAACGCAGCGTCACGCGGGGTGGCGCCTCGGTTCGCGGCGGCGGAGCGGTGCGCGGCGGCGCCGCCGTGCGCGGGCGCGTGCGGGTCGAGGGGCGAGGCTCCGCGGTGCGCGACTCTCGGTAGGCGCGGCGGCTGCTGGTCTCGGCAGGGCTCGACGCTGCCGTGGCCGCCGGCGCCGGCATCCGACCGGTGTCGCCGACGTGGGTGACGAGGATGTCTCGGGCGGTGCGCGCCCGGTCGAACTCGAGCTCGAGCCGCCGACGACCGTACGGGTCCGCGTCGGGGTGCCGGTCGGGATGCACTTCGCGCGCGCGCATGCGGAACGCCTCGCGGATCTCCTGGACGCCCGCGTCGCGCCCCAGGCCGAGGCACGTGCGCGCTTCGTCGACGGTCATCATGCGGCGTCCCGCAGGTAGAGCTGGTATTCGCGGGTGAGGCGCTTGGTGCGCTCCTCCTCCGCGACGAGCGCGAGTTCGGAGAACACCGTGGCCGTCGTCCGCTTCCAGAGGGCACGGTGGGCGAGTGCGAAGCCGATGCCGGCGACGAAGGCGGCGAGCGCCACGGCGCGCAGCGAGACAGCGGTCGGCTGCAGGGCGGTCGCGATGGAGGTGATGATCCAGACCGCGGCCAGCACGTTCGCGGTGAGCGCCCACTTGCGGATCGGGCGGTAGAACGGCGCGGTGTAACGCGACCACCCTTCGTTCGGCGTCCAGAACCGCCACCCGGTAGGCGGGCGCGGAGCGCCGGGGATCGGCCGCCATGCCGGCGGAGGTGCCCACAGCGCGTTCTCGCGGACCCAGCGCTCGGAGGGCACCGGCCATCCTGGAGGCACGCAGAAGTCCGCGGGGAGACCGGAGATCCGGACACGTCTGACGCTCATTCGATCCTCTCTGGGGTGAGGATGCGGCGAAGCCGGCACCAGTGGGGAGCTGGTGCGCGACGTGAGGCCGCCCGAACGGCCTCGTGCCTTCCGGAAGTATGGCAGAAGATGAGAGAGTTCTCATCTAGTCCCGGCGGCGGAGGCTACCTGCTTCGATCATCGCGCCGGCCGGCGCCACGAGGTCGCGTAGCATCTGACGATGATCTCCGATCCGGCGACCCGCCGCATCGAGCTCGTCCTGCGCCGGCCGTGGTTCGCGCTCTACGTCGGCATACGGCCGACTCTCGTCATCGCCGGGCGAGGCCAGCCCGCGCAGTGGGGGATCGGCACCTGGCAGGTGCCCGTCGATCAGACCGTCGTGATCGGAGTCTTCCTCTTCAACCGGATGTGGCGATTCGGGCACGCGGAGGTCGCTCTCGAGCCCGAGCAGGGACCACGGCTCGCGTACCGCGCCCCCGTGCTCCCCTTCGGGCGCGGGAGGTTCCGCTCCGCGGCATCCTGACGCATCTGTTGCTCGCTCCCGCCGGGCTCGACGGAGCGTGCGCCAGAACGTCGCGCCGGCGATCTGCCGTGGTCTGCGCCTGACTCGGGCGAGAAATGCCCGGTCTTTGCGTGAAAAGATGGCGGAGGATGGGGGATTCGAACCCCCGAGGGCTTGCACCCAACACGCTTTCCAAGCGTGCGCCATAGGCCACTAGGCGAATCCTCCTGGGCCCCGGAGGGCCGTCGACCATCCTACCGTGCAAGCGCCAACCGTCCGAACCGGCCCGCTCCGGGCCCGCTCGCTCGGAGTTTCGGTCGCAAAGCGTCGTTCTGGGCACCGCGGGGGCCGCCATAACGCCCATTTGCGACCGAAACTGCGTGACGGTGGGCCGAGAATGAGCTCGACCCGCCGCCTCAGGGTGAAGGTGGCGCCTCATGTCGCTTCAGGGGCGGGGATGCCGCGCGACGCGCCACCTCGGCCCCGCCTCCCGGTGATGGTGGCGCGTCATGTCGGCTTCGGGCATCGGATGCGGCATGAAGCGCCACTTCCGGCGCCGGGTACCCGAGCCAGACCCCGGGCTACCGCCGCGCCCCGACCCGTTCCGCCGACCCGGCGTACACGCTCCCCGGTCGCACGACCAGCGACCGCGGGAAGAGCAGGCCGAGCCACCGCCGTGCCGCGGGCGCCGACCGCAGCAGCGCCACCCGGACCGCGACCGACGACGCGGCCAACTCGGCGTCCTGCCAGTACCAGCGCTGCCCGTCCTGGGCGTAGGCGGACTGCTCGATCGCACCGATGAGCACGCCCATCGGGTCGGGCGGCACGCCGTGCTCGCGCACGAGTCTTCGCCCGAAGGCGCGCGCCGACTCGCTCGCCGGCACGGGGATGCCGAGGTCGATCGCCGTCTCCTGCACGCTCACCCACGCGGCCTCGGGGTCGCCGTCGCGGGCGGCGGCATCCTGCCTCCGCCGCCGGATGAATCCGATCACCGATGGCACGGCGAGGACGATCAGCACGCCCAGCGCTCCGAGCGCCCACGGCACCGACTGGGATGCGGGGTTGGCGGACGTGAGGTTCTGGTCGTCGCCGAGCTGCCGGCCGCTCGCATCGACGCTCGTCGTGGGGCTCGGGCTCGCCTGGTCCGGCGAGGTCGTGGCATCCGTGCCGTCCTGGCTGTCGGCCGAGCCCGTCACTCCCGACACGAAGTTCGTCGCGTTGCCGAGGCTCTTGGTGGGCTCGAACGGGATCCACCCGATGCCCTGGAAGTACACCTCGGGCCACGCGTGCAGCTGTGCGCTGGACACCGAGTACACCGAGTCGCCCTGGAAGCTCGCGGTGGTGTCGGTGCCGGGGAGGTAGCCGACGACGATGCGCGACGCCATTCCGAGCTCGCGCGCCATGATCGCGAACGCCGACGCGAAGTGGATGCAGTACCCCTCCTTCTGCTTGAGGAAGGCCGTGACGGACGCGATGCCCGACGTGTCGTACCCGTCGCGGACCGGCGCGGTCAGCGAATACGTGAAGTCGGGGCCGCGGAACCAGTTCTGCAGGTCGATCAGCGCGTCGTAGTCGCTCTGTGCGCCGTCGGTGAGCTGCCGAGCCAGCCCGCCGATCGTGGCGGGGGTGTTCGGCGGCAGGCTCTTGTCGTAGGGGTTGCTGTTGCCGAGCCGTGCGGACGCGGCGCGGATCTGCTCGAGCGTCGGCTCGGGGAGGTCGGTGATCACCTCGTACGACAGCCCCTGCACGGTCGTCGTGCTCCCGATCACGGTCCGATTCTGGGGCATCACCGCCCACTGCCCGGTGAGCCCGTCGATCGCGACGGCGGGGAATGGGATGGGAAGATACTGCGTCACGAGGTTCTGGATCGTGACCTTGGTCTGGTACTCCTCGACCTTGATCTCGGGGTCGACCGGGACGTCGCCGAACCCGGCTCCGCGTCCGACGGGCGTGCTGTCGGTGCGGTCGGGGAGCCACACCTTGCCGTTGAAGCTCGACAGTGTCACCGCGCGCAGGTACGGCACGTTCGGCATCGTCGAGGTGAAGGTGAGGACCTGGACGTCCTTCGGCTTGCGCAGGTCGTCGCCGAGCGTGAGGTTCGGGTTGATCGACGCGGTGCCGATCCCGACGTCGCCGGCACGGGAGGCGGGCGTCGGCAGCAGGGGAGTGGCCACGATCGCCACGATCACCGCGATGGCGCCGATCCCGAGGGCGGTGGCCGACGTGCTCGCGGGCGTGCTGAATCCGCCGGCTCGGGGCCGCGCCGGCGACTGGTTCCGCGTGCGGGTCTCCGTGCGCAGGAGGAAGAGGATGGCGGCCGCCAGGAGCGCGAACCCGATCACGTCGAACGCCGAGGGCACCGCGATCGAGGGGATGAGCGACACCGCGACGAGTCCGACGGCGGCGACCAGCGGCATCCGCGCCGTGATGACCACGTGGTCGATCACGATCGTGAGCAGCCCCATCGACCCGACGATGAGGAACGCCAGCGCCGGGCTCGCGGTGAGGGGAGCCGCGCCGACGATGATCTCGTCGACCGCCTGCCGCACGAGCGCGGGAACCACCTCGATCGACGCGAGCGTCGGGATGATCCCCACCAGCGCGGTGTCCCGCAGGAACACGAGCGTGATCAGCACGACCCACACGCCCGCCTCGATGAGGCTCACCGCGACGGCGGGCAGCCGGTACCAGCGCGCCCCGCACCCCGCGGCGAGCACGGCCAGCGGCACGAACACGGCCCCCGCGACCCACGCCGACGGATCGACCACCTTCAGCAGCGGCAGCAGCGCCGCCATGAGCGCCACGAACACCCCGATGGCGAGGATGAGCTCGCCCCGCTGCCAGCGCACGCCGGTCGTGCCGGTGTCGGTTGCTGTCGCCGTCTCAGCCGAGGGCATGCGTCACCCCCCGCTCCGCGACGTCCGCCCACGCCGCGCGCAGGTCGACGCCGGGTCCGATGCCCGCACTGCGCCATCCGGATGCCTCGGCGCGCGCGAGCGCGTCACCCTGCGGCGCCACCGCCAGGAGCAGCGGGAGCCCGGAATGGTGCGGCACGGCGGCGAGCGCATCCGTCTCCGCGGTGTCGAGCCGGCCCGTGATGACCACGATCGGGCCGGTGCTGATGCCGGTGAACAGCTGCGCGACACGGCCGAGGTCGCTGTCGAGCCGGGCGGTCACCGTCGCGAAGTGGGTCGTCATGGCGTCGACCTGGGCGCTGTCGCCGCCTTCGATCGGGTCCCACAGGACCGTGCCGTCCGAGTCGACGACCTCGACGGAGTATCCCTCCTGCACGAGCCGCGCGACGGCGGAGACGCACGCCGACACGCCCAGCTCGAACAGCGGATCGGCGCCCGGCGCATCCATCGCCTCGGGCGACCAGCGCGACAGGCCGCGGTCGAAGACGACGGATGACTCGGGCGTCGACTCCTGCTCCTCCTGCCGCACCATGAGCGTGTCGCGATGGGCGGAGGCGCGCCAGTGGATGCGCCGCATCGAGTCGCCCGGCAGGTACGAGCGCGGAGTGAGGTTGTCGGACCCCTGCCCGAGCTGGTTCGTCGTCGCGTGCAGGGTGCCGCCCGTGTCGCCCGCGAAGCTCGTGAGCGGCGGCAGCTCGACGACCGCGGGTGCCACGACCACGCGCGTCCGGTCGCCCACGAGGCTCGAACGACGCGCCAGGCCGAACGGGTCGGCCGAGGTGAGCTGCAGGGGTCCGAGCCAGTGCACGCCCCGGCGCAGCGCCTCGAGCTCGTAGCGGAACTCCACCGTGCGGTCGCCGCCGCGCAGCCCGGAGCCGATGGCGGGGAACTCGCCGCTCGCGGGCCCGGCGCCCTGGCTCGACGCACCGGGGGCGAGGGCGCCCTTGGGGAGCGTGTCGCGCCAGGTTCCCGGAGCGGTGGGGAGCGCCGTCCGCACCGCGACCCGCACCGTCACGCTCGTGCTGCGGCCGACCACCGCGACATCCGGCGACAGCGACCGCGAGACGGTCTCGGTGCGCCGCACCGCGTACAGCGACGCGAAGCTGACCGCGACGACGGCGAGCAGCAGCAGCCCGAAGTAGAGGAGCTCGACGAGTCCGAGCTGGTTGGCCACCGCGAAGCACGCGATCGCCAGCACGAGCGCGCCCGTCCCGCGCGGGGTGAGCGGCCAGACGCGTCTCATGGGATCACTGCCGGGCGAGAGGGACCCGCACCGCGCTCGCGATGCGCTCGAGCGTCGCGGTCACGGCGTCGCCGGTGCCGCGGGAACGGGCGCCGCCGGACGCGCGCGTCGGGATGAGGCGGTGCGCCCACACGGGCACGAGGAGGGCGGTGACGTCGTCCGGGATGACGAAGGCCCGGCCGTCCAGCGCCGCCCACACCTTCGCGGCCCGCACCAGCTGCAGCGTGGCGCGGGGGCTCGCGCCGAGCCGCAGGTCGGGGTGGGTGCGGGTCGCCTGCGCGAGCGCGACGACGTACTCCTCGATCGCGGGCGCCACGTGCACGGCGCGGGCCCACGCGATGAGTCCGGACACCTGGCTCGCGTTGATGACGGGCGTGATCGACGCGAGCGGGTTGACCACCTCGCGCTGCCGCAGCATGAGCGCCTCGGACGTGGCATCCGGATACCCCATCGAGATCCGCATCATGAAGCGGTCGCGCTGGGCCTCGGGGAGGGCGTAGGTGCCCTCCATCTCGAGCGGGTTCTGCGTCGCGACGACGAGGAACGGCGAGGGGAGCGGGTGGGTGTCGCCGTCGACGGTGACCTGGCCCTCCTCCATCGCCTCGAGGAGCGCCGACTGGGTCTTCGGGGAGGAACGGTTGATCTCGTCCGCGATGACGAGATTCGCGAAGACGGCACCCTGCTTGAACTCGAACTCCCGGTCGACGGGGTTGAAGACGGAGACGCCGGTCACGTCGCCGGGGAGGAGGTCGGGTGTGAACTGGATGCGGCGGACCGTGGCATCCACCGATGCGGCGAGGGCCCGCGCGAGCATCGTCTTGCCGACGCCCGGCACGTCCTCGATGAGGAGGTGGCCCTCCGCCAGCAGCGCGACGAGGGCCGCGCGCACCGCGGTGGGCTTGCCGTCGATGACCCGGCCGACCGAGTCGAGGATCGCCCGGGTGAACTGCTCGAACGTCTCCGCCGTCGTGGGTGCGGCCGCGGAACGGCTCTGCGCGGCCGAGGCTCGGGTCGTCGGCTCCGCGGAGTCGGCGACGGCCGCCTCACCGGATGTCGTGGTCTGATCCATCGGCTTCCCCCTCGATGCGGGCGCTCGGGTTCGGGCGCTCGGGTTCGGGTACACGGGCGTCGTCGCCCGCGTTATCCGATCGTAACCCGCATGCGTCTGGAGAGGACCGGGAGATGCCTGGGGATCCGGTCCGATTCGGCGGCGCGCCACGGGCCCGGTTAGAATGGGCTCAGCTCTCCGCGAGGCGGCATCCAGGCCAACTCCCCCAGGACGGAAACGTAGCAAGGGTAACCAGGCTCTGCCGGGTTCGCGGAGAGTCTTACTTTTCCCGGCGCCCGCCCTGCGGGGGCGGCCGTCGCGAACGTAGGGTGGACGCGTGGCGCAGAGCATCTTCATCACGTCCGCGGAGGGCCATTCCGGCAAGTCCACGGTGGCGCTCGGCGTCCTGGACGCGCTCAGCCACGCGACCCCGCGGGTCGGGGTGTTCCGCCCCATCGCCCGGTCCACCGCCGAGCGCGACTACGTCCTCGAGATGCTGCTCGCGCACGACGGCGTGGACCTCGACTACGACGCCTGCATCGGCGTCACGTACGACGACGTGCGCCACGACCCGGAGGCCGCGCTCGGGGTCATCGTGGAGCGGTACAACACCGTCGAGGCGCAGTGCGACGCGGTCGTCATCCTCGGCAGCGACTTCACGGATGTCGGCAGCCCCGCCGAGCTCGGCTACAACGCCCGCATCGCCGCCAACCTCGGCGCGCCCGTCCTCCTCGTGCTGGGCGGGCGCTCGCAGCAGGGCCTCGGCGAGCAGCTCGGCGCCACCCACGCGCGCACGCCCGACGAGATGGGGCAGATCGCGACGCTCACCCTGACCGAGCTCGAGCACGCGCGCGCCGACCTCCTCGCCGTCATCGCCAACCGCGCCGATCCCGACCGCCTCGCCGAGACGATCGCCGCCATCGGCGCGGTGGTGGATGCCGCGCCCGCCTTCCGGAAGCAGGAGCCGGCCCGCCGCATCCCGGTGTGGGCCATCCCCGAGGACCGCTTCCTCGTCGCGCCCTCGGTGCGCGGAGTGATGCGCTCGCTCGACGCGACGCTCGTCAAGGGCGACCCCGAGCTCCTCACGCGCGAGGTGCTCGGCGTCGTGATGGCAGGGATGTCGATGGTCAACGTCCTGCCCCGGCTCCTCGAGGGGGCGATCGTCGTGGTCGCGGCAGACCGCACCGAGGTGCTGCTCGCGACGCTCCTCGCCAACGCCTCGGGGACCTTCCCCTCGGTGGCGGGCATCGTCCTCAACGGCCCGTTCCCGCTGCCCGACACGATCGACCGGCTGATCGACGGGCTCGACTCGTCCCTCCCGATCCTCGCGACCGACTTCGGCACCTACGAGACCGCGCTGCGCATCATGGGCACGCGCGGCCGGCTGGCCGCCGACTCGCAGCGCCGCTACGACACGGCGCTCTCGCTCTTCGAGCAGCACGTCGACGTGGAGGAGCTCACGGTCGCGCTCGGCGTCGCCCGCTCGACCGTCGTCACGCCCCTCATGTTCGGCTACCGGCTCATCGAGCGCGCACGGTCGGACCGTAAGCGCATCGTGCTGCCCGAGGGCGACGACGACCGCGTCCTGCGTGCGGCGGCCACCGTCCTCGCCCGCGGCATCGCCGACGTCACGATCCTCGGGGACGAGACCGAGGTGCGCACGCGCGCGACCGAGCTCGGGCTCGATCTGGGGGCGGCGCAGATCCTGAGCCCCTTCGACCCGGAGCACGTCGAGCGGTTCGCCCGCGAGTACGAGCGGCTCCGCGCCCACAAGGGCATGACCTATGCCCGCGCCGCCGACACGGTCACGGACGTCTCCTACTTCGGCACGATGATGGTCCACCTCGGCCTCGCCGACGGCATGGTCTCGGGGGCGGCGCACACCACGGCGCACACGATCCGTCCCGCGTTCGAGATCATCAAGACGAAGCCCGGGGTGTCGGTGGTGTCGAGCGTGTTCCTGATGGCGCTCGCCGACCGGGTGCTCGTGTACGGCGACTGCGCCGTCGTCCCCGACCCCACCTCGGCGCAGCTGGCGGACATCGCCATCTCCTCGGCGGCGACCGCGCAGCAGTTCGGCATCGAGCCGCGCGTCGCGATGCTCTCCTACTCCACCGGCGAGTCGGGAGCCGGTGCCGACGTCGACAAGGTGCGCGAGGCCACCGCGCTCGTGCGCGAGCGGGCGCCCGAGCTCCTCGTGGAGGGGCCGATCCAGTACGACGCGGCGGCCGACGCGGCGGTGGCGAAGGCCAAGCTCCCGGGCTCTTCGGTCGCGGGACGGGCCACGGTGTTCGTGTTCCCCGACCTGAACACCGGGAACAACACGTACAAGGCGGTGCAGCGCTCGGCCGGCGCCGTCGCCATCGGACCGGTCCTGCAGGGCCTCAACAGGCCCATCAACGACCTGTCCCGCGGCGCGCTGGTCGAAGACATCGTCAACACGATCGCGATCACCGCCATCCAGGCCCAGGGAGTGGCATCCGCATGAGCGTCGTCCTCGTCGTCAACAGCGGATCGTCGTCGTTCAAATACCAGCTGCTCGACATGGACGCCGAGACGGTGCTCGCGTCGGGGCTCGTGGAGCGGATCGGAGAGCCGACCGGCGGCGCGTCGCACACCGTCACGGCCGCGGCGCTCGGCGGGGGAGGCGGGGACGGCCCCGTCCCCACGATGCTGGACGCGACCTTCCGCCGGGAGCTGCCGATCCCCGACCACACGGCGGGCTTCCGCGTCATGCTCGAAGCGTTCGCCGAGCACGGGCCGTCGCTCGAGGACCGGGCGCCCGTCGCCGTCGGCCACCGCGTCGTGCACGGCGGGGCGCGGTTCTTCGAGCCGACGCTCATCACGTCGCTCGTCGAGATCAACATCGACGAGCTGTCCGTGCTGGCCCCGCTGCACAACCCCGCGAACCTGGCCGGGATCGTCGCGGCGAAGCACGCCTTCCCCGACGTGCCGCACGTCGCGGTGTTCGACACGGCGTTCCACCAGACGCTCGCCCCCGCGGCCTTCACCTACGCGATCGACGCCGAGCTGGCCGCGCACCACCGCATCCGTCGCTACGGGTTCCACGGGACTTCGCACAAGTTCGTGAGCGAGGAGGCGGCGGCGTTCCTGGGCCGGCCGCTGCCGGAGCTGAAGCAGATCGTGTTCCACCTCGGCAACGGGGCGTCGGTCACCGCGATCGACGGCGGCCGCTCCGTCGACACCTCGATGGGCCTCACCCCGCTCGAGGGCCTCGTGATGGGCACCCGCTCCGGCGACGTCGACCCCGCGGTGCTGCTGCAGCTCGCGCGTCGCGCCGGGCTCGGCATCGACGAGCTCGACGACCTCCTCAACAAGCGCAGCGGGCTGCGGGGCCTGGCCGGGGTGGCCGACATGCGGGACATCCTGGAGCGCGCCGAGCGCGGGGATGCCGCGGCCGCCCTCGCCTTCGACGTCTACGTCCACCGGCTCCGCGCGTACGCCGGCGCCTACTTGGCCCAGCTCGGCGGCGTCGACGTGATCTCGTTCACGGCAGGTGTCGGCGAGAACGCGGCACCGGTGCGGGCGGCGGCGGTCGCGACGCTCGGCTTCGCCGGCGTCGAGCTCGACGACGAGCGGAACGCGGCGCGGGGGCGCGGCATCCGGGTCATCTCCTCCGACGCGTCGGCCGTCGCGGTGCTCGTAGTGCCGACGAACGAGGAGCTCGAGATCGCGCGGCAGACCCTCGCCGTCGCCCAGGCCTGAGCCGCCGGCGTCATCGGCCGGATCCGTCGGAAAAGCAGGCTCGGATGCCGCCCCGGACCTCGGCGAGCCGGACCGGGACCGATTCAGCCTGCCGATCCGACGCCGACCGGCCCGACGACGTCTCCCGGCCGTCGCCGAACCGTCATCGCACAGGGTTCAGACGACGGGTCGCGACCACTACGCTGGCAGGACGGCGCGATGGCGAGCCGCTGCCCGCGAACCGCCCACCTGGAGGCCCGAGAACACTGTGACCGACGCCCTGCCCGACCTCACCGCCTACGACGCGGTGCTGTTCGATCTCGACGGGGTGCTCACCCCCACCGCCGAGGTGCACATGCACGCCTGGGCGACCATGTTCGCGGAGCTGTTCGCCGCGTGGGAGATCACGCCGCCGTACACCGAGCGCGATTACTTCGAGTACCTCGACGGCAAGAAGCGGTACGACGGCGTCGCGAGCCTCTTGCGGAGCCGGTCGGTCGAAGTGCCGTGGGGCGAGCCGTCGGATCCCGAGACGGCGGATACCGTGTGCGGCATCGGCAACCGCAAGAACGCCTACTTCGAGCGTGCGCTGCGCGAGGACGGCATCGCCCCCTACCCGGGTTCGATGCTCCTGATCGAGCGGCTGCGCGCCGCGGGGACGCCCATCGCCGTCGTGTCCAGCTCGAAGAACGCGGAGGAGGTGCTGCGGGTCGCCGGCATCCGCGACCTCTTCCCCGTCGTCATGGACGGCGTCATCGCCGAGCGCGACCACCTCGCGTCCAAGCCCGCCCCCGACGTCTTCGTCGAGGCCGCGCGGATGCTGGGGGTCGACCCCGCGCGCAGCGCCGCCGTAGAGGACGCCCTGAGCGGCGTGCAGTCCGCGGCCGCAGGAGGCTTCGGACTCGTCGTGGGCGTCGACCGCGGCGTGGGCGCGGACGACCTCGTCGCCGCGGGGGCGGATGTCGTCGTCGACGACCTCGCGGCCTTCGCGGCCTGATCCCGAAACCCTCCAGACCTTTCCCGGAACCATCGAGACAGGAACCCGAATGATCGACCGCGACCGCTTCCCCGTGGACCCCTGGCGCCTCGTCGAGACCAGCTTCGACGTCGACTCCGCCGGAGTGACCGAGACGCTGTTCGCCGTGGGCAACGGCTATCTCGGCCTGCGAGGCAACCACCCCGAGGGGCGTCATGCGCAGGAGCAGGGCACCTTCATCAACGGCTTCCACGAGACGTTCCCGATCCGCCATGCCGAGCAGGCGTACGGCTTCGCCGAGGTCGGCCAGACGATCATCAACGCACCCGACGCGAAGGTCATGCGGGTCTACGTCGACGACGAGCCGCTGTCGCTCGACGTCGCCGACATGCGCGAGTACAGCCGCGTCCTCGACATGCGCGACGGCGTGCTGCGCCGGCACATCCTCTGGAACACGCCGAGCGGCAAGCAGGTCAAGATCGACTTCGAGCGGATGGTGTCGTTCGAGGCCAAGCACCTCGCGATCATGAGCGTCGAGGTGACCGTCCTGAACGCGGATGCGCCGGTGACCGTGAGCTGCCAGGTGCTGAACCGGCAGGACGGCGAGGACGTGTACGGCGGGACGCCGTCGGTGCCGCGCAAGGCCGGCTTCGATCCGCGCAAGGCGGAGCGCATCCAGGAGCGGGTGCTCCAGCCGCAGGAGTTCTGGCAGGACAAGCTCCGGTCCGCCCTGAGCTTCCGGGCGACCGACTCGGGCATGACGATGGCCGTGATCGCGGACCACATCGTGGAGACGGAGTCCGAGTACTCGGCCCGCACGCTCATCGAGCCGGACATCGCGAAGAACGTCTTCCGCGTGCAGGCGAAGGCGGGCGTCCCGGTCAAGGTGACGAAGCTCGTCAGCTACCACACCTCCCGCGGGGTGCCCGCGCGCGAGCTCGTCGACCGCTGCCGTCGCACCATCGACCGGGCGATGGCAGAGGGGGTCGCCGTCCAGTTCGAGCGCCAGCGGGCGTGGCTCGCCGCGTTCTGGGAGCGGTCGGACGTGCGCATCGGGGGACGCGACGAACTGCAGCAGGCGGCGAGGTGGTGCCTGTTCCAGCTGGCGCAGGCGGCCGCGCGGGCCGACAGCCTCGGCATCCCCGCAAAGGGCGTCACCGGCTCCGGCTACAGCGGCCACTACTTCTGGGACACCGAGATCTACGTGCTGCCGTTCCTCGCGTACACGACCCCGCAGTGGGCGCGCAACGCGCTGCGGATGCGGTACCTCATGCTCCCGGCGGCGCGACGGCGCGCGTTCCAGCTGAACGAGGCGGGCGCGCTGTTCCCGTGGCGCACGATCAACGGCGAGGAGGCGTCGGCCTATTACGCCGCCGGCACCGCGCAGTACCACATCAACGCCGACGTGAGCTATGCGCTCGCGAAGTACGTGCGCGCCACCGGGGACGTGGACTTCCTCTACCGCGAGGGCGTCGACGTCGCCGTGGAGACGGCTCGCCTGTGGGCCACGCTCGGCTTCTGGCGGAGCAACGGGGGCACGGAGAGCTTCCACATCCACGGCGTGACCGGCCCGGACGAGTACACGACGGTCGTCAACGACAACCTCTTCACGAACGTGATGGCGCGGTTCAACCTGCGCTTCGCGGCCCACACCGTGCGCGACATGCAGGAGGTCGACGGCGAGACGTACCGGCTCATGGTCGACCGCCTCGGGCTGGACCCGTCCGAGCCGGAGGCGTGGGAGCGCGCCGCCGACGCGCTGCACATCCCGTACAGCGAGGCGCTGGGCATCCACCCGCAGGACGAGGTCTTCCTCGAGAAGGAGGTGTGGGACCTCGAGCGCACGCCTCCGGAGCAGCGCCCGCTCATGCTGCACTTCCACCCGCTGGTGATCTACCGGTACCAGGTGCTCAAGCAGGCGGATGTCGTGCTGGCGCTGTTCCTGCAGGGCAACCACTTCACGGCCGAGGAGAAGCTCGCCGACTTCGAGTACTACGACCCGATGACCACGGGCGACTCGACGCTGTCGGCGGTCGTGCAGGCGATCCTGGCGGCGGAGGTGGGGTACCAGGACCTCGCGCTGGAGTACTTCGACCAGTCGCTGTTCGTCGACCTCGCCGACCTGCACCACAACGCGTCGGACGGCGTGCACGTGGCGTCGGCGGGCGGGGTCTGGACGGCGCTCGTCTCGGGCTTCGGCGGCATGCGCGACCACTTCGGCGACCTGACCTTCGATCCCCGGCTGCCCGCGGACTGGACGGAGCTGTCGTACGTGCTGCACTGGCACGGCACGCGTCTCGGGGTGACCGTGACCGCGGATGCCCTGTCCATCGTGGCCGGCGAGGGCGACGCCGTGTCGTTCTCGGTGCGCGGTGCGGGCTACACGGTCCAGGGTGGCGAGACGGTCGTGATCCCGCTGGCCGATCAGGGACCGGTGATCGCCGGGAAGCCCTCGCTGCGCGAGGTGATCGGGGAGCGCCGCGAGGACGGGACGCTGCTGTCGGCGTCGATTCCAACGGTGACGACGACGATCCCGATCATCACGACCGAGATCCCCACGGTCGGCGAGGTGACCGACGCCGTCGACGCATGATCGTCGTCGTGCCGGTCGCGCTGCGACCCGTCTCGGTGTCGCGGGCAACCCGTAGGCTGTGGGGGTGACCACCGCTCTCTACCGCCGCTACCGACCGGAGTCGTTCGGCGAGATGATCGGGCAGTCCCAGGTCACCGAGCCGCTGATGACGGCGCTGCGGACCGATCGGGTGGGCCACGCGTACCTCTTCTCCGGCCCGCGCGGCTGCGGCAAGACGACGTCGGCGCGCATCCTCGCCCGCTGCCTCAACTGCGCCCAGGGCCCGACCGACACGCCCTGCGGCGTGTGCGACAGCTGCGTCGAGCTGGGGCGCGGCGGGGGCGGCTCGCTCGACGTCGTCGAGATCGACGCGGCCAGCCACAACGGCGTCGACGATGCGCGCGACCTGCGCGAGCGCGCGGTGTTCGCGCCGGCCCGCGACCGCTTCAAGATCTTCATCCTCGACGAGGCGCACATGGTGACGCCGCAGGGCTTCAATGCGCTGCTGAAGCTCGTCGAGGAGCCGCCCGACCACGTCAAGTTCATCTTCGCGACGACCGAGCCCGAGAAGGTCATCGGCACGATCCGTTCGCGCACGCACCACTACCCGTTCCGTCTCGTGGCTCCGGCGGCGATGCTCGAGTACGTCGGCACCCTGTGCGAGCAGGAGGGCGTGACGGTCGAGCCGGGCGTGCTGCCGCTCGTCGTGCGCGCGGGCGGCGGGTCGCCGCGCGACACGCTGTCGCTGCTCGATCAGCTCATCGCCGGGTCCGAGGGGACGGTCGTGACCTACGAGCGCGCGGTGTCGCTCCTCGGCTACACGCACGCCGAACTGCTGGACGCCGTCGTCGACGCGTTCGGTGCGGGGGATGCGGCGGCCGCGTTCTCCGCGGTCGACCGGGTCGTGCAGACCGGGCAGGATCCGCGCCGGTTCGTCGACGATCTGCTCGAGCGCCTGCGCGACCTCATCGTGATCGCCGCGACCGGCCAGGGGGCGGCGGCCGTGCTGCGCGGCGTCCCCGCCGACGAGCTGGAGCGGATGTCGCGTCAGGCGGCGGTCTTCGGAGCCGAGCGCCTGTCGCGCATCGCCGATCTCGTCGTCGGGACGCTCGACGAGATGACCGGCGCCACCTCGCCGCGACTGCAGCTCGAGCTCATGATCGCCCGCGTGCTCGCCCATGGCGGCGTCGGCGGTCAGAGCGTTCCCGTTGCCGTTGCCGTTGCCGCCCCTTCTCCCGCCGCATCTGCCGCCCCGACTCCTGCGCCCGCTCCAGCCGCTGTGCCTGCTCCTGCCGCTGTGCCTGCTCCTGCCGCTGTGCCTGCTCCTGTCGCGGCGGAGGTAGCCGAGGCGGCCGCAGCGCCCGCGACCGCCGCCGCGCCCGCCCCCGAGGCGACCCCCGTCGCGGCGCCCGCGGACGAGGGCGACGAGGTGCCCGCGGCATCCGCACCGGCGCTCGCGCCCGTCGCGCCCGGTCCGGTCACGCTGCAGCACATGCGCGATGCGTGGCCCGAGGTGCTGCAGCAGCTCGAGGGAATCAGCCGCGCGTCGTGGCTCATCGCGTCGGTCGCGAACGTGGCGGGGCTCGACGACGATGTCCTCACCCTGACGTTCCGCAGCCAGAGCGACGTGCAGAAGTTCAAGCAGCGCAACGCCGGGGCGGGGCCGAGCGAAGACCTGCGGTCCGCGATCCAGAGCGTGCTCGGCCTGCGCGTGAAGTACATCGCCCGCCAGGATGCCGAGGCGCCCGCGCCGCGCGCCGACGCGGACCCGCCCCCCGACGCCGATCCGCATCCGGACGCCGATCCCGGCCCTGACGCGCCCGAGGGCACTGCGCCGGCGGATCCGTCGCCGCCCGAACCCCGGATCGCCGCCCCCGCGCCGGCGTCAGCTCCGCCGACCGCCGCTCCGCCGGCGCCCCGCGCGACGCGCCCGGCCGCGCCGTCGGCGGAACGTCGGGTGGCCTCCGCCGCGGCACCCGCGCCGGTCACCGAGTGGGCCGTCGCGCCGATCCCGACCGACGCGGGCGGTGAGACCTCGACGTCCCTCGGGTCCGCGTCGGCCGCGGCGACCCCGGCGCAGTTCGCCGTGGACGACGACCCAGAGGACGCGGCATCCGCCCGCGCGCGGGTCGCGACGCTCGCCCCGGTGCGTGAGGGGGAGGTGCTCCCGGCCGACGAGGTCGAGACCTCGCTCGAACCCGACGACGACGAGCAGGAGGCGGAGGCCCTCTCGGTCGACGTCCCGGTCCCGCCGGTGATCGCCCCGCCCACGACCTCTCTCCGCGAGGACGGCGTGCAGCGCGTCGGCGAGGCCGTGATCCGGCAGGTGCTCGGCGCGCGATTCGTGCGCGAGGAGCCCTACGAGCCGCCCACGAGGTTCAGCTAGCCCATGTACGACGGCATCGTCCAAGACCTGATCGACGAGTTCGGCCGGCTGCCGGGCATCGGCCCGAAGTCCGCGCAGCGCATCGCGTTCCACATCCTGCAGACGCCCGACTTCGACGTCGCGCGCCTCTCCGTCCTGCTCGGCGAAGTGCGTGAACGCGTACGGTTCTGCGAGATCTGCGGGAACGTGTCCGAGCAGGAGCGCTGCACGATCTGCCGCGACCCGCGACGCAACCAGACGCTCATCTGCGTCGTGGAGGACGCGAAGGACGTCGCCGCGATCGAGCGCACGCGCGAGTTCCGCGGCCTCTACCACGTGCTGGGCGGCGCGATCAGCCCGATCGGCGGTGTGGGGCCGGACGACCTGCGCATCACGCAGCTCATGCAGCGGCTCGCCGACGGCACCGTGCAGGAGGTCATCCTGGCCACCAATCCCAACCTCGAGGGCGAGGCGACCGCGACCTACCTCAGCCGGCTGCTTCACACGCTCGAGATCACCGTCACGCGGCTGGCGTCCGGCCTGCCCGTCGGAGGCGACCTCGAGTACGCCGACGAGGTCACCCTCGGTCGCGCCTTCGAGGGCCGTCGCTCGGTCTGACGATGAGCGCACGGGGCTGGTGGCTCTTCGCCGCGATGGCGGTGATCTGGGGGCTTCCGTACCTGTTCATCAAGGAGGCCGTGGACTCCTTCTCGCCGGCCGCCGTCGTCGCAGGACGGACGCTCGTGGGGGCGCTCCTCCTCCTGCCGATCGCACTGCACCGCCGAGCGTTCGGGCCCGCGCTCCGGATGTGGCCGTGGGTGCTCGCGTTCGGGGCGATCGAGATGGCGGGCCCGTTCTTCCTCCTCGGGCACGCCGAGCAGACGATCTCGTCCGGTCTCACCGGGCTCCTCGTCGCGACCGTCCCGCTGTTCGCGGCCATCATCGCGGCGTTCCGCGGCGATCGACGGGCGCTCCGTCCGTTGCGGGCACTCGGTCTCGTCGTCGGGTTCGGCGGCGTCGCGGTGATCGTCACGGGCGAGGGCTTCGCCGTGCGGGGGGACGCCGCGGGGCTCATCGCCGTCGGAGAGGTGCTGCTCGTCGCGATCATGTACGCGACCGCTCCGTTCATCGTGGCGACCAAGCTCAAGGACGTGCCGTCGCTGGGCTCGATCACCCTGTCGCTGGGCGCAGTGGGCATCGCCTACCTGCCGATCGCCCTGCTCACCCAGCACCAGGTGCCCACGGTGCGCAGCACGGTGTCGCTCGCGGCGCTCGCCGTGATCTGCACCGCCGTCGCCTTCATCGCGTTCTTCGCCCTCATCGCCGAGATCGGCCCGGTGCGCGCGCCGCTCTTCACGTACATCAACCCGGTCGTGGCGATCCTGCTCGGCGTCGTGGTGCTCGGCGAGCAGCTCACGCCCGGGCTCCTCGTCGGCTTTCCCCTGGTGCTCGTGGGCTGCTGGCTCGCGGCGACGGGCGGCCGCCTGCGGCGCGTCGCCGAACCCGACCTCGCCGGGCCCGACCTCGCCGTCACGTCCGCGACCCCGATCGCCCCCGTCCCGGTCGACCCTCCGACCGAGCCCTCGCCTCGCTGATCCTCCGCTGAGCCGGACCCGGTCAGCGCAGCACTTCGACGAGCACGATCCACGACACCACGAGGGCGACCACGATCGCGAGGATGGATCCGGTCGCGATCAGGAAGAAGCCCGCCGGTGCCTCGGCGAGGAGCAGGATGCCGCCTGTCGCGTAGGCCGCCGGCGGCAGGAATCCGACCGCGGACTTGAGCACCCGCATCCGGTTCTCGGGGTGATGGTTCTGCACGATCCGGACGGTCGCCGCGACCTGGAAGACCAGCGCGGCCGCGGTCCCGGCGAGCAGGATCGCGCCGTACCACGGGTCGGTGATGCCCGGGATGAGGCCGGCCGCCGACGCGATGATCGCCAGCACGAGCGTCGCGATCGACGACGCCAGCCGTGCGGTGAGCGATTCGGCCTTGATGATGTCGGCGATGTTGACGCTCGCCGCGACGATCACGAGGCCTGCGAGGGCCGCCGTCGCTCCCGCCATCGCGACGTTGAACTCGCTCCAGGTCGCGATCTGCTCCATGGCGGAATGCTATCCGTGGGCGGCCACGGGGGTCGACGGTGACGCCGAGCGCGATCACGCCGGGCCCCGACACATGGCGGGGACGGCATCCGGCCGTCCGTAAGATGGTGCGTTGGGCGCGGCATCCGCTCGGCCCCCGCGCGCGAGCGGCGCGCGGCATCCCGGGGAGTTCCATCGTGGCGCTGATCGTGCAGAAGTACGGCGGGTCGTCCGTCGCCGACGCGGAGAGCATCAAGCGGGTCGCGAAGCGCATCGTCGACACCCGCCGGGCCGGCCACGACGTCGTCGTCGCCGTGAGCGCGATGGGCGACACCACGGACGAGCTCCTCGACCTCGCCGCTCAGGTCGCGCCCATCCCGGCGCCGCGCGAGCTCGACATGCTGCTCTCCAGCGGCGAGCGGATCTCGATGGCGCTGCTCGCGATGGCGATCCATTCGATGGGCTTCGAGGCGCGCTCGTTCACCGGCAGCCAGGCGGGCATGATCACGGATGCCACGCACGGCGCCGCCCGCATCGTCGACGTCACCCCGATACGCCTCCGCGAAGCCCTGGACGAGGGCGCGATCGTCATCGTCGCGGGCTTCCAGGGCTTCAATCGCGACACCCGCGACATCACCACGCTCGGTCGCGGCGGCTCGGACACGACCGCCGTGGCGCTCGCCGCCGCGCTCGAGGCGGACGTGTGCGAGATCTACAGCGACGTCGAAGGCGTCTTCACCGCCGACCCCCGCGTCGTCCCGAAGGCCCGCAAGCTCGACGCGATCTCCAGTGAGGAGATGCTCGAGCTCGCCGCGAACGGGGCGAAGGTCTTGTACATCCGCGCCGTCGAGTACGCGCGCCGTCACGGCGTGCTGATCCACGCACGCTCCACGTTCAGCTCGGCGGAGGGCACGCTCGTCGTCGACGGCGCCCGGCGCGCCGAGATCCTCGCCAAGGGAGAGCACATGGAAGAGCCCGTCGTCGCCGGTGTCGCGACCGATCTCAGCCAGGCCAAGATCACCGTCATCGGGGTCCCCGACGTGCCGGGCAAGGCGGCCGAGATCTTCAAGATCGTCGCCAAGTCGGGCGCGAACGTCGACATGATCGTGCAGAACGTCTCGGCGGCATCGACCGGCCGCACCGACATCTCCTTCACACTGCCCAAGTCCGACGCGTCCGCCGCGCTCAAGGCGCTCGCGGGCGAGCAGCACGACGTCGGGTTCGCGAGCCTCGTCCACGACGACCAGATCGGCAAGCTCTCCGTCGTCGGCGCCGGCATGCGCACCCACTCGGGCGTGTCCGCCACGCTGTTCGAGGCGCTCTCGATCGCGGGGATCAACATCGAGATGATCTCGACGTCCGAGATCCGCATCTCGGTGGTCGTGCGCGGCGACGACCTCGCCGAAGCCGCACGGGTGGTGCATACCGCCTACGGCCTCGACGGCGACGCCGAGGCCGTCGTCTACGCCGGCACCGGGCGCTGAGCGGGTGCACGAGCCCATCCGCTGACGGGCAGAACTCCACGGGTTCGTGTCGGAGACGAGCGACCCGCGGTGTGTCGCGGCGGAGCACATGCGCATCCGTGGAGTTCTGCACACGGAGTGCGCGGCTGCGCACGCGTCACATGGCCCGGCCGGCATCGCGGCCTCGGTAGAATCGGGGTTCCCCCTGAGCGAACACGAGGATCCGTCATGACCCGCATCTCCGACTCTGGACTCTCCGTCGCCGTCGTCGGCGCCACCGGACAGGTGGGCACCGTCATGCGCGACATCCTCGCCGAGCGCTCGTTCCCGATCCGCGAGCTGCGGCTGTTCGCAACGTCGCGCTCCGCCGGCACCGCTGTGCACTTCGGCGGTGAGACGGTCATCATCGAGGACGTCGCCACCGCCGACCCGGCGGGCATCGACATCGCCCTCTTCTCCGCCGGCGCCACCGGCAGCCGCGCGCACGCCCCGCGCTTCGCCGAGGCCGGCGCGGTCGTGATCGACAACTCCAGCGCGTGGCGCATGGACCCCGACGTGCCCCTCGTGGTGAGCGAGGTCAACCCGCACGCGATCGCCGAGGCGCGCAAGGGCATCATCGCGAACCCGAACTGCACGACCATGGCCGCGATGCCGGTCCTGAAGGTGCTGGATGCCGCAGCCGGCCTCGAGCGCCTCATCGTCAGCACGTACCAGGCCGTGTCGGGCTCGGGGCTGGCGGGTGCCGAGGAGCTCCTCGGCCAGGTCGAGGCGGTCGTCGCGCAGGACGACGCGATCGAGCTCGTCCACCGCGGCGATGCCGTCGACTTCCCCCAACCGGAGAAGTACGTGGCCCCGATCGCGTTCGACGTGATCCCGTTCGCCGGCAACCTCGTCGACGACGGCGACAACGAGACCGACGAGGAGAAGAAGCTCCGCAACGAGAGCCGGAAGATCCTCGAGCTCCCCGACCTCCGCGTCGCGGGAACGTGCGTGCGCGTTCCCGTCTTCACGGGGCACTCGCTGAGCATCAACGCCGAGTTCGCCCGCGACATCACGCCCGACCACGCTCGCGCGCTCCTGTCGAGCGCCCCTGGCGTCGCACTGGAGGAGATCCCCACGCCGCTGCAGGCCGCGGGCACCGATCCGAGCTACGTCGGGCGCATCCGCGCCGACCAGTCCGCCCCCGAAGGCAAGGGTCTCGTGCTGTTCATCAGCAACGACAACCTGCGCAAGGGTGCGGCCCTGAACGCGGTCCAGATCGCGGAGCTCGTCGCGGCTCGCCTCGGGGCGAACGCCTGATCCTCTCCCGCACCCCGCGGTTCGCCGCGGCGGGCCTGTCGCTTCTGCTGGCGTCGGCGCTGGCCGGATGCGCCGGACCGACATCGAGCTCTCCTTCGCGCGCGTCCGTGCCCGCGGCATCCGGACCGGCGGTATCGGCGCCCGAGCCTGCGGCGTCCGGTGTCGTCGCACTCCCGCCCGCCGGCGGTCGCGTCGACTACCAGCTGGGCGGCGCGTACGACCCGCCGCCGGGCGTGACCATCGTGACCCGCGACCGGACCGCGTCGCCGGCGAAGGGCGTCTACAACATCTGCTACGTCAACGCCTACCAGGCCCAGCCGGGGGAGGGCGCCACCTGGCGGGGCGCGAACGCCGACCTGCTGCTGCGGGATGCCTCGGGTCGAGAGGTGATCGACGAGGACTGGGGCGAGCCGCTGCTCGACACCTCCACCGCGACGAAGCGGGTCCGTCTGGGGGCGATCGTGGGCGCGTGGATCGACGGCTGCGCCCGCGTCGGGTTCGACGCCGTCGAGCCGGACAACCTCGACTCCTGGACGAGGTCGCATGGCCTGCTCACCGCGAAGGCCAACCTCGCGTTCGCCCAGCTGCTCGCCGAGCGGGCGCGCGCCGTCGGCCTCGCGATCGCGCAGAAGAACGCAGGCGAGATCTCCGCCGCCGCCCACCGCGCCGGCATGGACTTCGCCGTCGCCGAGGAGTGCGAGCACTACCGCGAGTGCGGTCTGTATACGGACGTCTACGGTGACCACGTCATCGAGATCGAGTACGCCGATCAGCCGAAGTCCGACTTCTCCCGCGCCTGCGCCGCGCGAGGGGATCGGATCTCCGTCGAGCGGCGGGATCGCGACGTCGTGCCGGCCGGCCACGACGGCTACCTGGCGCAATGGTGCTGACGGGGGGCACCCCGGCCGCACCTAGAATCGTATGGTGACAGAATCCGTCGACGTGCTGCTGATCGGTGGCGGCATCATGAGCGCCACCCTGGGAACCCTGCTCCACGAGCTTCAGCCCGACTGGAAGATCGCCGTTGTCGAGCGGCTCTCCGATGTCGCGCAGGAGAGCTCGAACGCGTGGAACAACGCGGGCACCGGGCACGCCGCGCTGTGCGAGCTCAACTACACGCCCGCCGGACCCGACGGGTCGATCGACCCGTCCAAGGCGATCTCGATCAACGAGCAGTTCCAGCAGAGCCGCCAGCTCTGGTCGTCGCTCGTCGAGCGCGGCGTGCTGGACGCCCCCACGACGTTCATCAACTCCACCCCCCACATGACGTTCGTGCGCGGCGAGAAGGATGTCGCGTTCCTCAAGGCGCGGTACGAGGTGCTCAAGGAGCAGCCGCTGTTCGCCGGCATCGAGTACAGCGAGGACTCGCGCGTCATCAACCAGTGGGCGCCCCTCCTCATGCAGAAGCGTCGCAAGGGGGAGCCGTTCGCGGCGACGCGCGTGCCGGCCGGCACCGACGTCGACTTCGGCGCTCTCACGCGGCAGCTCTTCGACCACCTGCAGGAGGACGGCGTCCAGGTGGCGACCAACACCGAGGTGAAGAACCTCACGAAGCAGGCGGACGGCACGTGGCTGGTCTCGTACCGCCGCACGATCGGTCGTGCGCCGGGTCGCATCCGCGCGAAGTTCGTGTTCGTCGGGGCCGGCGGCTGGGCGCTCAAGCTCCTGCAGAAGTCGGGCATCGACGAGATCAAGGGCTTCGGCTGCTTCCCGATCGGCGGGCAGTGGCTGCACACGAACGACCCGGCCCTCGTCGCCCAGCATCAGGCCAAGGTCTACTCGCAGGCGTCGGTCGGCGCGCCGCCGATGTCCGTCCCGCACCTGGACACCCGCATGGTCGACGGGCAGGCATCCCTCCTCTTCGGTCCGTTCGCGACGTTCAGCCCGAAGTTCCTCAAGACGGGCTCGATGTGGGACATCGTGACGCAGGTCCGTCCGAGCAACCTCGGCAGCATGCTCAAGGTCGCCGCCACGAACTTCGACCTCATCCGCTACCTCGTGGGCGAGCTCGCCAAGAACCATCGCCGCAAGGTCGACAGCCTCCGCACGTTCATGCCCTCCGCGAAGGATGAGGACTGGTCGCTCCTCCAGGCGGGGCAGCGCGCGCAGGTCATGAAGGACGGCAAGCTGCAGTTCGGCACCGAGGTCGTCGCCGCAGGCGACGGCACCATCGCCGGACTCCTCGGCGCGTCTCCTGGCGCCTCCACCGCGGTCCCGATCATGCTCGGGCTCCTGGCCTCGTGCTTCCCCGACAGCATCGCGGCGTGGGAGCCGAAGCTGAGAGAGCTCATCCCCACGTACGGCGAGAAGCTCAATCCTCAGCCGGCCCTCGCCGCAGAGACGATGGCCGAGACCGCGTCGGCGTTGCAGCTGACCGCCTGACGGCATCCCGACGGTGGCCAAACTCTACTTCCGCTACGGAGCGATGAACTCCGGGAAGTCCACCGCCCTCCTGCAGGCCGCGTACAACTACGAGGAACGCGGCCAGCACGTGCTCCTCGCGAAGCCCGCGATCGACACGAAGGGCGCCGAGCAGATCTCGAGCCGACTCGGGGTCGCGCGTGACGTCGACTTCCTGATCGCGCCGGACGCCGATGTGCGCGCACTGTTCGCCGAGCACCGCGCCCGCGTGCGGAAGGATGTCGCGGCGCTGATCCCGGAGTCGGATGCCACGGCCGACGTCGCGTGCCTCATGATCGACGAGGCGCAGTTCCTGACGCCCGAGCAGGTCGACGATCTCCTCCGCATCACGGTGGATGACGGCATCCCGGTGCTCGCTTACGGCATCCGCACCGATTTCCGCACGCAGGCGTTCCCCGGGTCGCGCCGCCTGCTCGAGCTCGCGCACAGCCTCGAGGAGCTCAAGACGATCTGCCGGTGCGGACGCAAGGCGATCTTCAACGCCCGCCTGGTCGGCGGCAGGTTCGTGTTCGACGGCGACCAGGTCGCGATCGACGAGCTCACGGCCGACCGCGTCACCTACGAGTCGATGTGCGCGCAGTGCTACCTGCGCGAGTCCGGCGGCCGGCTCGACTGATCGGCGCAGGCGCCGTCCCGGCCTCGCCCGTACCGTTCTCAGGATTAGCGCCCGTGAGGCCGATCACCCGTCGCGTGATTCCGGGGTTGCAGGCGCTGCCGACGGCCGTCGATCCTGAGAACGGTACGTGTCGTGAGGCCAGCGGGAGTGAGCACCGTCAGGCGCGGGCTTCCTCTTCGCGTCCGCGGCGCGGCGGCCAGGGGACGAGCATCGACGTCGTGCGCTGGTATTCGCGGTACGCCGGGTACTTGGCGGCGGAGATGGACTCGGTGAAGACGGTCGAGCCGATGAACAGGATGCTCAGCAGTGCCGCCCCCACGACGGTCCAGTTCAGCGCGCCGCCCCAGAATCCGAGACCCGACGCCACGGCCGCGGTCGCGCCCATCAGGTAGAGCGCCCACCACTGGGCCTGCTCGCTGAAGAAGTTCGGGTGCCTGCTGAAGCGGAAGAGTCCTGTCGAGACGAAGCCCGGTGCGAGATCACCGCCTGCCGCGTGCTTGGCGCGGTGGAAGTTCCACTGCTGCTGATCGGCCACGAACTCGCCCACGAGGAACACGAGGAACAGCACGGCGAACAGCACGTCCCAGCCGTTGAGCGGTGCGGGATGCTGCCACGCCACGAAGGCGGGAAGCGTGATGAGCACGAGCAGCGCGTTCTGGTACAGCACGATGAACAGGAGGTTGAACACCTGGAACTGCCAGGGCGTCATGCGACCCCGCAGGATCGCCCACCGGTAGTCCTCCATCCCGGTGTAACCGCCCTTGCGTGCGAAGTTGAACGTGAGGCGTGCGCCCCACAGCGTCACGAGCACGGCCATCAGGAGGAGGCGTCCGGCATCCTTCCCGTCGACGAGGGCGGAGATCGCGAAGATCCACACGTAGACCACCGGTACGACAGACCAGATGCGGTCGACCCACGACGTGTCCTTCGTGATGAGGGACGCGATCCAGCAGAAGGCGCACACGGCGCCGAAGACGATGAGGACGAGCAGCAGGGGATCCACGGGTACAGCGTACGGCTGTTGCATGGTCAGACCACAGTGGCTATTGTGGTCTGACCACAGAAGGAGGCCTCGTGGCAGAGACCGCCACGCCGGCGCGTGCCTGGCGCATCGTGCTCGAGAGGATCGAGAGCGACCTGCTCGACGGCCGACTCGCGCCCGGCGACCACCTGCCCCCCGAGCGCGAGCTCGCCGCCAGCCTGGGCGTGGGCCGCTCCAGTGTGCGCGAGGCCCTGCGCGTCCTCGACGTCCTCGGGCTCATCCGCACGGCGACCGGATCGGGCCCGTCGTCGGGGGCCATCGTCATCGCGACTCCGCGCGGCGGGATGGCGGCGCTCCTGCGTCTCCAGGTCGCCGCGCAGGGCTTCCCCCTCGAGGACGTCATGCGGACGCGCCTGATCCTCGAGTCGGCCGTCGCGGAGGTTCTCGCCGAGGAGGGGGGCGTGCTCACCGACGCGCTCGCGGCGCTGGACGCCATGGATGCACCGGGGCTCACGCCGGAGGAGTTCCTCGCCCTCGACGCCGCGTTCCATCGCGCGCTGGCCGACGCATCCGGGAACGCCGTCGTCGCGGCGATGATGTCGGGGCTCCGTGAGGCGATCGAGTCGTACGTCGTCGCGGGCGCAGCGCGCATCGACGACTGGGATGCCACGGCCGACCGGCTGCGCCACGAGCACCGGGACATCGTCGCGGCCGTGTTAGCCCACGAGCCGGAGCGGGCTCGCGCGCTCCTCCGCGATCACATCACCGGCTACTACGCCCACGCGGGCCTCACCCGCGACTGACGAAAGGACCGCCATGGTCGCCCGACAGCTGCCGAAGCCGGCAGAGCTCCTCGAGCTCATGCAGTTCAAGAAGCCCGAGCTCGACGGGCGCAGACGTCGGCTCGACGCCGCCCTCACGATCGCCGATCTGCGCGCCATCGCGAAGCGTCGCACCCCGAAGGCAGCCTTCGACTACACCGACGGCGCCGCGGAGGGCGAGCTGTCGCTGAGCCGCGCACGCCAGGCGTTCGAGGACGTGGAGTTCCACCCCGGGATCCTGCGCCCGGCCCCCGCGGTGGACACGTCGACGACGATCCTCGGCGGTCCGTCGGCTCTGCCGTTCGGCATCGCGCCGACCGGGTTCACGCGCCTCATGCAGACCGAGGGCGAGGTCGCGGGGGCCTCGGCCGCCGGGGCCGCGGGCATCCCGTTCACGCTCTCGACCCTCGGGACGACCTCCATCGAGGGGGTGAAGGCGGCGAACCCGCACGGACGCAACTGGTTCCAGCTCTACGTCATGCGCGACCGCGACATCTCGTACGGCCTCGTGGAGCGGGCGGCCGCCGCGGGCTTCGACACCCTGATGTTCACCGTGGACACTCCGGTCGCCGGCGCGCGCCTGCGCGACAAGCGCAACGGCTTCTCCATCCCGCCGCAGCTCACGCTGGGCACGATCGTCAACGCCATCCCGCGGCCGTGGTGGTGGTACGACTTCCTGACGACGCCGAAGCTCGAGTTCGCCTCGCTGTCGTCCACGGGCGGCACGGTGGGGGAGCTGCTCGACGCCGCGATGGATCCCACCATCAGCTACGACGACCTCGCCGTGATCCGCGCGATGTGGCCGGGGAACATCGTGATCAAGGGCGTGCAGAACGTCGAGGACTCGAAGCGGCTCGTCGACCTCGGCATCGACGGTGTCGTCCTCTCGAACCACGGCGGCCGCCAGCTCGACCGCGCGCCCATCCCGTTCCACCTGCTCCCGCAGGTCGTGCGCGAGGTGGGCAAGGATGCCACGATCATGGTCGACACCGGCATCATGAACGGCGCCGACATCGTGGCATCCGTCGCGCTGGGCGCGAAGTTCACGCTCATCGGCCGTGCGTACCTGTACGGGCTCATGGCCGGAGGGCGTCAGGGGGTCGACCGAACGATCGCGATCCTGCGGGGCGAGATCGAGCGGACGATGAAGCTCCTGGGCGTCTCGTCGCTCGCCGAGCTCGAGCCGAAGCACGTGACGCAGCTCACCCGCCTGGTGCCCGTGCCTCAGCCGGCAGCGCCCCGCGCGACCCGCCCGCGCGCGTCTGCGAAGGCCTGAGCGCGTCGCGGCGCCCGCCGCGCGGTCCGCGTCAGCGGGGATGAGCAGAATCGCGGATGCCGCGGGCGAATCCCGTCCGCGATCCTGCGCATCTCCGCAGTTCTGTGCGGCGCCTACAGCGTCGGCAGGAGATCGTCGAGGAACGCCGCGGTGTCCTCCCAGCCGGTGACGGCGTGGCAGGCGACGCCGAGGGCGAGCACCGGGTAGTCGTTCCCGTCGGGGTCGAGGCGGTCGCCGACGAACAGCATCTCGTCGAGGGGGATGCCGGTCTGCTCGGCGAGGCGCTGCATACCGTACGCCTTGTCGATGCCCCGGTGGGTGATGTCGACGCTCGTCGAGCCGCCGGAGCGGACCTCGAGGTCGGGGATGCGCGCGGCGACGGCGGCGCGCAGCGCGTTCTTGCGCTCACCGGTCGGATCCCACGCGAGCTTCGCGCCGAGCGGGGCGCGCTGGCCCAGGGCGGAGAAGGTGATCTGCGAGCCCCGGTCCTCGAGGATGGGCCCCCAGGTGTCGCTCTCCCACAGGCCGAGGCGGCGCGCCTCCTCCTCGACGGCAGCGAGGGCGCGGGCCTTCTCGTCGTCGCTGAGGGTGTGCGCGTAGACCGTGCGGATGCCGTCTTCGTCGATCCGGTAGTACTGCGTCCCGCACGTGGGCAGCAGATGGATGCGGCTGCGCACGGCCGTCGACGCCGCGGGGAGGCGATCCACCACCTGCGTCTCGAACTGCGCGAGCTGGCCGCCGGAGATGACGGCAACCTCGACCTTCTCCGCCAGGGCGACCAGCAGTGCACCGATCCGCGGGTCGATCGCCGCCTTGGACGGGGCGAGTGTGTCGTCGAGGTCGAACGCGACGAGGCGGGTCGGCATGCGGCTCCCTCCGGCGGTGTGCGAGAGGCTCCGCCGAATCCGGCGGAGCCTCTCTGCGAGTCGGGGTGACAGGATTTGAACCTGCGGCCTCTTCGTCCCGAACGAAGCGCGCTACCAAGCTGCGCCACACCCCGTGGCAACCACACGAGTCTACCCCGAACGCCCCCGCGCTCCGAATCGTGGGCCGACCCTCGCGCGGGATGGGTCAGCGGGGGAGCAGCGTGAGGAGGGACGCCTCGGGGCGGCATCCGAACCGCACCGGTGCATAGATCGAGTGACCGATGCCCGCGCTGACATTGAGCGGCACCGTGCGGCCGTCGTGCGTCCACTCGCTGAGCCCGCGGGCCTGGTCGAGAGGGATGTCGCAGTTGGCGACGATGGCGTTCGGGGAGAACGGGACGCGGACCTGACCGCCGTGCGTGTGTCCGCCGAAGATCATGTCGGCTCCGTCGTCGACGAACGCGTCGAGCACACGACGGTACGGCGCGTGCGTGACACCCCAGGAGAGCGCGGTGCCCCGCTTGCGCCGCATCTTCGCGATGAGCGGCGGAAGATCCTCGAGGCGGTCCCAGTCGCGGTGGGCGTCGCTGACGCCGAACGCGTCGATCCGCTGACCCGCGACCTGCAGCGTCGCGGCCGCGTTGTTGAGGTTCGACCACCCGAGCTCACCGGTCAGGTAGTCGTCGAGCGCAGAGGTGTCCAGAGGCTCCGCGTCCGTGTGCTTCTTGGAGGGGCCCGTGAAGTACTTGAGCGGGTTGCGCGGCGACGGGGCCACGTGGTCGTTCGAGCCGTGCACGAACACTCCCGGCAGCCCGCGGAACGCGTCGTACGCAGCCCGGATGCCGGCCAGCCCGTCGACGTGGCCGAGGTTGTCGCCCGTGTTCACGATCACGTCGGGCCGGAGGGTCGCGAGCGACGCGATCCACCGCTGCTTGCGGTGCTGCCATGGCGCCATGTGCGCGTCGGACAGGTGAAGGACACGAAGCGGGGATGAGCCCGCGGGGAGGACGCGAAGCGCGTGGCGGCGCACCGTGTAGAGGTGGCGCTCGACCCCCACACCCCACACCGCGGCGCCGACGCCGACCGCCCCCACCGCGCCGAGCGCGGTGAGGGCGGTCCGGGTACCGGTGGAGCCGGGCACTAGCCGTTGCCGCCCGGACCGCCGCCGTTGCCCTTGCCGCTGTCCTTGCAGGTCAGCGTGATCGTCGTGCTGCGGTTGACCATGGTGCCGGAGGGGGGATCGGTGCTCGACACGGTGGCGTCGCCCTGCTTGCACTCGGTGACGTTCGCGAAGCCGGCCGAGTGGAGCTGGGCCGCGGCATCGCTCGACTTCTGGCCCGACACGTCGGGTACCGAGAGTCCTTGCCCATTGCTCGGGCTGATCGTGACCGTCGCGCCGCCCGCGGTCTTTCCCGCGCCGGGGCTCTGCTGGGCGATCGTGCCCGCCGGCAGGTCGGAATCCACCGGCCCGCCGACCTGCACCTGGAAGCCGGCGCCGGTCAGGGTCTGGGTCGCCTGGTCCTGCGACATCCCGACGACGTTCGGCAGGTCGCGCAGCACATACCGGGTCAGGTTCTTGTCCGGGGCCGGGAACTGTCCGCCGGGGTACCACTGGTCGATGGCTCCCTGGATGCTTCTCGCGATGCGGTACCGGAGGTTCCAGAGCTGGATGCCGTTGTAGGTCAGCCGGCTGAGGTTCACGGAGTCGGGGCCGGACACGGTGCCCACCACGTTCGCCGTGGTGACCTTGGTGCTCGACGTGATGAGCCAGGTCTGGCGCGTCTCGTGCGTACCGGTCTTGCCGATCAGCTGCGTGCCGTCGCCCGGGTTTCCCTGGCTGCCGGTTCCGCCACCCTGCATGACGCCGCGCAGAGCGCTCGCGGCGGTCGCGGCGACCTTCGGGTCGACGACCTGCGAGCACTTGGTGTCGGGGATCGGCAGCGCCTTGTTGTCGCTGTCGGTGACCTTGTCGATCACCTTGGGCTGGCAGTAGATACCGTTTGCCGCGATGGTCGCGTACGCGGCGGCCATCGACAGGGGCGAGACGCTGTCGGAGCCGAGGATCTCGTACGCGCTCGGATTGTCGGTGGCCAAGGGCACGGTCTGCCCGTTGCCGAGGGTGACCCCGAGTCGGCCCGCCATCTTCCCGATGTCGCAGAGGTCGAGCTGTGCCGCCATGCCCCAGTATCCGGTGTTCAGGGAGAGCTTCGTGAACAGGGCGGGGGTGCCGAACCGCGGTGACTCATTCGCGAAGTTCTTGGGGACGTAGTTGCCGTTCGTGTATACGCCCCCGGGGATGCACGAGTCCTGGAACGTGCGCACGGGCTTGCCTCGCCCATCCACCACCTCATTGATGGAGTGGCCCTGCTCCAGCCAGTCGAGCAGGGTGAACAGCTTGAACGTCGACCCCGCGTTGAAGCCGTCCGATCCGCCGATGGCCCTCGTTCCGGCGTACACGACGCTGGTCTCGCCAGGAGCCGTCGCCGCACCCGGAACGTACTTGGTGTTCTGCGCGATGGCGAGCACTCTGCCGGTGCCGACCTCGATGCTGACCGATGCCGAGCCGAACTGGAAGCCGGGCATGCTCTGCGGCGAATACTTCGCCTGGGCCGCGTCGGCCGCCTGCTGGACCCGCGCGTCGAAGGTCGTGTAGATCTTCAGGCCGCCCTTGCGCAGCAGCTGCGCGCGCTCGTCGGGCGTGGCGCCGAACGCGGGGTCGTTCGTGATCGTGTCGGTCACGTACTCGCAGAAGTAGTGGGCGTACGTCGCCGAGCAGCCGGTCGTCGGCGTGGTGATCTTCGGCGTGATCGGAGCCTTGTCGGCGTCGTCGAACTGCTTCTGCGTGATCTTGCCGTCGTGCAGCATGCGGCCGAGCACGTACGACTGCCGCTTCTTGGTCTCGGCGTAGTTGTTGCCCTTGCCGTTCGTCTTGCTGTCCGGCAGGTCGATGCGGTACGTGTTCGGGTTCTGCACGATGCCGGCGAGCGTCGCGGCCTGGGCGAGGTTCAGCTTGCTCGCCGAGACCCCGAAGTAGCGCTGGGCCGCGGCCTCGATGCCGTAGGTCGTGCCGCCGAAGTTCGCGATGTTGAGGTACCCGAGCAGGATGTCGTTCTTCGAGTAGCGCTGCTCCAGGGCGATCGCGTAGCGCATCTCCTGCAGCTTGCGCTGGATGCCGTCGGTGCCCGTCGCGTTGGTCGCCTTCTCCCAGCAGGTGTTGAGCTCCTTCTCCGTCTTCGCGTTCCAGTCGCACTGCTGGATGAGGACGTTCTTGACGTACTGCTGGCTGATCGACGAGCCGCCCTGCGTGTTCGCGTCGCCCTTGACGTTGGACAGGATGGCCCGCGTCGTGCCGATGAGGTCGATGCCGCCGTGCTCGTAGAAGCGCGGATCCTCACTCGAGAGGATCGCGTCGTACATGACGGGAGCGATCTGATCGAACGTCACGGGCGAGCGGTTCTGGTCGTAGAACGTCGCCATGGTCGTGTACTGACCCTTGTCGTTCTTCGCGTAGATCGTCGACGGCAGGATCAGCTTGTCGATCGTCAGCACGCTCGGGAGGTTGTCGAACATGTTGATCGCGCTGGTGGCGGCGGCGCTCGACACGGCGAGGGCCGGCGTCACGGTCGCGGTCACGAGGACTCCCGCGACGGCGCTCAGTCCCACGAGGCCGAGAAGCCCGCCGAGCACACCCGTCGTCGTCCGATTCTTCTGGGGCATAGGCTTGATCGTAAGGGAGATACCTGGGCGAAGCCTTCAGAGCCGGCCGCTTTCGGGAAACCCTGCCGACGCCTTCAGCCGGACGGTTTCCGGCGATATGCGAGAGACACGGAGCCGCGATGACCACGTGGGAATACCTGACCACCCCGCTGCTGATCCACAACACGGCGGCGATCCTCAACAACTGGGGAAAGCAGGGCTGGGAGCTCGTCCAGGTCGTGCCCGGTCCCGAGGGCGGCCTCGTCGCCTACTTCAAGCGCCCGTCCGGCGGCGGATCCGCCAACGCCGGCATCGGTGCGGCCGCCGAGGCCGCCAAGCAGTTCGAGGAGAGCTGACATGACCGTTTCGCAGACCCTGGCCGCACTCGGCATCGACCTGCCTGCGGTGGCGATGCCCGCCGGCGCGTACATCCCGGCGAAGATCCACGGCGACCTCGTCTACACGGCGGGCCAGATCCCGTTCGTATCAGGCGCCCTCCCCGCAACGGGCAAGGTCGGCGACGGCCACGGTCTCGTGCCCGCGGCCGACGCCTTCCAGTACGCGCGGGTGTGCGCCCTGAACGCGGTCGCGGCGGCTGCGGCGGCGGTCGGCGACGTCGACCGCCTCACGGGGGTCGTGAAGGTCACCGGGTTCGTGGCATCCGTCCCCGGGTTCACGGGCCAGCCCGGCGTCATCAACGGCGCCAGCGAGCTGCTCGGCGATGTGTTCGGCGACGGCGGCCGCCACGCCCGATCCGCCGTAGGCGTCGCCGTCCTGCCGCTGGACAGCCCCGTCGAGGTCGAGGTCGTCTTCAGCTTCGTCTGAGCTGCTCGGGCACTACTTCACCTGTGCGGAGATGATCGACATCACGGAGGTGTCGGCGAGCGTCGTGGTGTCGCCGACCTCGCGGCCCTCCGCGACATCGCGCAGCAGTCGTCGCATGATCTTGCCCGACCGTGTCTTCGGGAGCTCGCCCACGATGTAGATGTCGCGCGGGCGTGCGATGGGCCCGATCTGCTCACCGACCCACAGCCGCAGCGTCCCCGCGAGTCCCTCGGGGGAGTGCTCGGCGAGGTACGACTCCTTGACGATCACGAAGGCCACGACGGCCTGGCCCGTGGTCTCGTCGGATGCCCCGACCACGGCGGCTTCCGCGACGGCGTCGTTCCCCACCAGGGCTGATTCGATCTCCGCCGTGGACAGACGGTGGCCGGACACGTTCATGACGTCGTCGACGCGACCCAGCAGCCAGACGTCCCCGTCGTCGTCGAGTCGCGCGCCGTCGCCCGCGAAGTAGTAGCCCTGCGCTGCGAACTTCTCCCAGTACGTCTCCTTGAAACGCTCCGGGTCGCCCCAGATGCCGCGCAGCATGCTCGGCCACGGCTCGGTGATCACGAGGAGGCCGCCGTTGCCGTTCCCCACGTGCTTGCCGTCCTCGTCGACGACGTCGACCGAGATGCCGGGGAGCGCGACCTGCGCCGACCCGGGCTTGGTCTCGGTCACCCCGGGAAGGGCGGAGATCATGATGGCGCCGGTCTCGGTCTGCCACCAGGTGTCGACGATGGGGGCCGATTCCGCGCCGATCACGCCGCGGTACCACATCCACGCCTCGGGGTTGATCGGCTCACCGACCGACCCGAGCAGCCGCAGCGACGAGAGGTCGAACTTCTGCGGGACGGCGCGGCCGATCTTCATGAACGACCGGATCGCCGTGGGCGCCGTGTACAGCACCGTCACTCCGTACTTCTCGACGATCTCCCACCAGCGCCCCGGGTGAGGCGTGTCGGGCGTGCCCTCGTACAGCACCTGCGTCGCGCCGTTCGCGAGGGGGCCGTACACGACGTAGGAGTGGCCCGTCACCCATCCGATGTCGGCGGTGCACCAGTAGACGTCCGTCTCGGGATGGATGTCGTGGACGACCTTGTTCGTGAACGTGGCCTGGGTGAGGTACCCGCCGGACGTGTGGAGGATGCCCTTCGGCTTCCCGGTCGTCCCTGACGTGTAGAGGATGTAGAGCGGATTCTCCGCCGGGAACGGCTGCGCCTCGTGCTCGGCGGATGCCGCAGGCACGACGTCGTGCCACCACAGGTCACGTCCCTCCGTCCAGTCCACCGCGTTGCCGCCGCGCGCGACGACCAGCACGTGCTCCACGGTCTCCTGCGCGCCGAGGCCGTTGCGGTCGGCGAGGGCCAGGTCGACGGCGGGCTTGAGCGGCGATACCTTGCCCTTGCGATAGCCGCCGTCGGCCGTGATGACGAGGCGTGCGCCGGCGTCGTCGATGCGGGAGCGCAGGCTGTCGGCCGAGAAGCCGCCGAACACGACCGAGTGGATCGCCCCGACCCGCGCGCACGCCAGCATCGCCGCGACCGCCTCCGGGATCATCGGCAGGTAGATCGCGACACGGTCGCCTGTTCCGATGCCGAGGCCGGTGAGCACGTTCGCGAGCCGCTTGACCTCGTCGGTGAGCTCCGCGTAAGTGACGCGCCGCTCGTCTCCGTTCTCGCCTTCCCACAGCAGTGCCGCGCGGTCGCCGATGCCCGACTCGACGTGACGGTCGAGGCAGTTGTAGGCGACGTTCAGCTCGCCGTCGGCGAACCACCGGGCGAACGGCGGGTTCGACCAGTCGAGGACCTCGGTGAAGGGGGTGTGCCAGTGCAGCAGATCCCGCGCCTGATCGGCCCAGAACCCTTCGCGATCCGCCGCCGCGCGTTCGTACAGCTCCGCGGTGCCCACCGCCTCAGCGGCGAATGCCGGTGACGGTGCGAACCGGCGCGTCTCGTTCAGGAGATGGTCGATCTGGCTGCTCATATGGGCGCGCTCCTTTGCGGTGATGGCGCGGCGGCGGGCCGTGAGACGCCGCGACGACGGGGTCAATCTACCTCCGCCTCGGTCGGTCCACTACCTCCGATAGTGGGTGGTCCGTCGCCCGGTCGCGGGTACGCTCCCACGCCTCGAGGAGCGCGGTTCGATATATCGCACGGATATGGTGCGGATTCGTTTGGAGGGCCGTGTGAACTTGCGTATGCTCGTCTCCGGCCGAACATTCGATTCTGGCATTCGCAGTCCGTGACCACCCCCGTTCGCGGCGCTGCGTGTGGCGGCATCCCATTCCCCCCATGGGATGCCGCCCTCCTCTTTTCCGGCTGGATCCGCCGCGCGATGCCGCGCTGCGGCCGCGCCGCGTGATCTTCCTCTCCCCAAGCGTGCTGGTATCCGCGCCGTCCACCGATGACGCTCGGGTCCGGCAGCCGGGAGCGTGGCCTCCGTAGCTTCGAGGCATGACCGAGCCCTTCGTCGCCCGTCCCCGCGGCCCCCTTCCACGCGTCGCGGTCGACGCGCGTTCGGCGTCTCGCAGCGGTCCGCCGTCGGACGCTGTTCCCGTGTCCGCCGGCGCTGCGGGTGCGGCCGGGGCTGTCGATCCCGCCGGAGTCGCGGCTGTCGAAGATCAGGCGCCGGAGAAGGCGGTCGTCCGGCCGCCGTGGCATCCGGTGCTGGAGCCGTTCGTCGAGTTCCTCGACGATCCGGGGGTGACCGACCTCTTCGTGAACGGCGGGGACGGACTCTTCGTCGACCGCGGCAGCGGCGCCACTCGGGTTGCGCGATGGCGTGCGAGGGAGCCCGAGGTCCGTGATCTCGCCGTCGCGCTCATCGGCCTCGGCGGCCGCCACATCGACGACGCGTCGCCGTGCGTCGACGTGCGGCTCGACGGGGGCATCCGCGTCCACGCTGTGCTGCCGCCGATCGCCTCCGGCGGGACCGCGATCTCGATCCGGGTGCCGCGTGCCGCCGACGTCGGCCTGGCCGGCTTGGCGGCGCGCGGACTGGTCGATGTTCGCGGACGTGAGCGGCTGGAGCGCCTCGTCGCCGATCGCGAGAACCTCTTGATCAGCGGTGCCGGCGGTTCCGGCAAGACGACGCTGCTCGGTGCACTGCTCGCTCTCGTGCCGCACTCCGAGCGGATCGTCACGATCGAGGACGTGGCGGAGCTGCGCGTCGACCACCCGCATCATGTGCGCCTCGAGGCGCGCCAGCCGAACCTCGAGGGCGCGGGTGGCGTCGGACTGGCGCGGCTCGTCCGCGAGGCGCTGCGGATGCGCCCCGACCGCCTGGTCGTCGGCGAGTGCCGGGGGGCGGAAGTGCGCGAGCTGCTCAGCGCTCTCAACACGGGTCACGACGGGGGCGCAGGCACCCTGCACGCCAACGGGCTGGAGGATGTTCCGGCGCGACTCGAGGCGCTGGGTGCGCTCGCGGGGCTCGACGATGCGGCGCTCGCCCGCCAGGTCGCGAGCGCCATCGGGTGCGTCCTCCATCTCGAGCGGGGCCGCGACGGGCGCCGTCGGCTGGCCGCGGTCGGCCGGCCGATCGTGGTCCGCGGCCGCCTCGGGATCGAGGCCGTGCCGTGGAGCTGAACCTCTTCGCCCTCCTGCGGCGGAGGGGTCGCGGTACGCGAGGGCCGTCGACCGACGCGGACACCGTGCTCCGCCTCGCGGTCCTGTTGCGCACCGGCATCGATCCTGCCTCGGCGTGGCGCTACCTGGCGGACACGGGCAGCGACGTGGCCCAGACCGTGGTCGACCGGGTGGCCGCCGGCGGCGATGTGGCCGAGGCCCTCGACGCGTGCGGTGACCCGTGGGGCGAGGTCGGTGCTGCGTGGGCGGTGGCGACGACCGTCGGGGCTCCGCTCGCGGACAGTCTGCGGGCCATGTCCATCGCGCTCCAGGATGCTGCGGCCACGCGCGACGAGGTGAGTGTGGCGCTCGCCGAGCCGGCAGGCACCGCGCGGCTGATGACGTGGCTTCCGCTGGTCGCTGTCCTGATGGGCGCCGCGCTGGGCTTCGACCCCGTGCGCGTGATGATCACGAACCCGCTCGGGATCGCCTGCGTCGTGGGCGGCGTGGTCCTTCTGGGCGTCGCGCACCGCTGGACGACGTCGCTCGTCCGGCGGGCCCAGCCCTTGCCGGGCATCCCGGGCTTCCATGCCGAGCTCACGGCGATCGCCGTGACCGGCGGGGTCTCGCTGGAGCGCGCGCAGGCTCTGGTGCGGCAGGTGGGCGGAGGCGAGCCCGATACGGAGACCGCCGGCATCCTCGCGCTCTCCCGCTCCGCGGGGGTCCCCGCCGCCGAACTGCTGCGTGCGGCATCCGGGATCGCGCGGCACCGCGCCCGCACCGAGGGACGGCTGCGCGCCGCGGCCCTCTCGTCTCGACTCCTGCTTCCGCTCGGGGTCTGCATCCTGCCGGCCTTCCTGCTCCTGGGGGTGGCCCCGATGCTCTTGAGCGTGCTCGCATCGACCTCGCTGACCCTGTGACGCCGACCTCGTCCACCGACCGTGCCCGTCTGCCCGTGCCCGTCCATCCGTGCCCGCCGATCCAGAGGAGAAGACATGACCGTTCCCCGTCTCACGCCGCGCCGTGCCGCGCGCCTGTTCCGCACACCGGGTGACGACGCCGGCGCCGCCACCGCCGAGTACGCCATCGCGACGATGGCCGCCGTCGCGTTCGCCGGACTGCTCGTCGTCATCATGAGGTCCGACGAGGTGCGCGGCATCCTCACCGACCTGGTACGCCGTGCGCTCACCGTGGCATGACGGCGGGCGCGGCGCGGGGTGCGACAGCGGCTCCGTGACCGCCGAGTTCGCGATCGTCCTGCCGGTCCTGCTCCTCATTCTCGTGCTCGGCGCCACCACGCTCGGTGCGTGCGCGAAGCAGGTGCGGCTGCAGGATGCCGCGGCGGATGCCGCGCGTCTGGTCGCGCGCGACGAGCCGGCGGCCCGCGCGCAGGCCGTCGTCGCTGCCGCGGTCGGGGGTGCGACGGCCACCATCCAATACCGGGGCGATCTCGTCTGCGTCGAGACCCGCGCCCCCACCGCCCTGCCGCTGCCGGCGCCCGACATCCGAGCGCGTGCCTGCGCCCTGGCGGGAGGCCTCTGATGGCGGGCGTGGTCCTGGCGGTCGGCGCGCTCGCCTCGTCGGCGATGCTCACGTTCGGATTCGCCGCGGTCGGCACGGCGGCGGTGACGGCACAGCGCGCGGCCGGCGCGGCGGATGCCGCCGCGCTCGCCGCGGCCGACGCGGTGGCCGGTACGGTGACGGGGGTCCCCTGCGAGCGCGCTGCCGAGGTCGCGGGGGCGGTCGGCGGGACGCTCATCTCGTGCGCGGCGGACGGGCTGGTCGTGACGGTCGCCGTGACCGTCCCGGTCGGTGCTCTGCACGCGCGTGCAGAGGCTCGGGCCGGCCCGCCGCCCTGATTCCCGCGCGTCGGGGCCGACCGGGCAGTGTGACCGGTTCGGCGCCAGTCATAGGAACTCGTGTGTATGGTGTGCTTCGGAGAAAGGACGACCCCTTGGCTCAAGGCAAGAAGCTCGTCATCGTCGAGTCCCCGACGAAGATGAGGTCGATTCAGGGATACCTGGGCGACGGTTACGAGGTGCTCAGCTCAGTGGGCCACATCCGCGACCTCGCCGACCGCAAGGCGATCCCGGCCGAGCTCAAGAAGACCTCGGTCGGCCGCTACTCGATCGACATCGAGAACGACTTCGCTCCTTATTATGTGGAGTCGGAGCGCGGTAAGAAGACCGTCGCGGAGTTGAAGCGCGCGCTCAAGAACGCCGACGAGCTCCTGCTCGCGACGGATGAGGACCGCGAGGGCGAGGCCATCGCCTGGCACCTCCTCGAGACTCTGAAGCCCAAGGTCCCCGTCAAGCGCATGGTGTTCCACGAGATCACCAAGGATGCCATCCGGGCGGCCGTCGACAAGACCCGCGACCTCGACCTCGACCTCGTCGACGCGCAGGAGACGCGGCGCATCCTGGACCGCCTCTACGGCTGGGACGTCTCGCCGGTGCTGTGGGTCAAGGTCCAGCAGGGGCTCTCGGCCGGGCGCGTGCAGTCCGCCGCGACCCGCCTCGTCGTGGATCGCGAACGCGAGCGCATGGCGTTCGTCTCGGCCTCCTACTGGGATGTCGTGGCGATGGCGGCCAAGGCGAACGACGCGTTCTCGGTGCAGCTGGCGCGGATCGGCGGTGCGCAGGTCGCCCGCGGCTCCGACTTCGACGACCAGGGCGCCCTGAAGAAGGCCGTCGTCGTGATCGACGAGGTGCAGGCGCGCGAGCTCGCCGACCAGATCGCCGCCGCGGGAGAGGCATCCGTCACGTCGCTGGAGTCCAAGCCCGGAACCCGGCGTCCCTACGCACCGTTCACCACCTCGACCATGCAGCAGGAGGCGGGGCGCAAGCTCTCGATGAGCGCCAAGCACGCGATGAGCGTCGCCCAGCGCCTCTACGAGAAGGGCTTCATCACCTATATGCGCACCGACTCGACCGCGCTGTCGACGCAGGCGGTCCAGGCGGCGCGCGAGCAGGCCGTTCAGCTCTACGGCCCGAAGTCGGTGCCCCTGAACCCGCGGGTCTACAAGAGCAAGAGCAAGAATGCCCAGGAGGCGCACGAGGCGATCCGCCCCTCCGGCGAGACGTTCCGCACGCCCTCGTCGGTCTCCGGACAGCTCGACCGCGACGAGCTGCGCCTCTACGACCTCATCTGGAAGCGCACGATGGCCAGTCAGATGGCCGACGCCACGTACGAGACGACCACCGTGACCCTCGCGGTCGCCCTGGCCGACCGGGTCGCGGAGTTCACGGCATCCGGAACGGTGTACACCTTCAAGGGCTTCCTGGAGGCCTACGAGGAAGGACGTGACGAGAAGCGCTCGGACGCCGACAAGGCCGACGACCAGTCGCTTCCGCAGCTCGCGGTCGGCGACACCCTCGCGGTCCGCGACGTGGAGCCGAAGGGGCACGCCACGAACCCCAAGCCGCGCTACACAGAGGCATCCCTCGTGAAGGCGCTCGAGGAGAAGGGGATCGGCCGTCCGTCGACGTTCGCGAGCATCATCGACACGATCATCGATCGCGGCTACGTCACCAAGCGCGGTCAGGCCCTCGTCCCGAGCTGGATCGCCTTCAGCGTGGTGCGCCTCCTCGAGCAGCACTTCTCGGAGCTCGTCGACTACGACTTCACCGCCGCCCTCGAGGACGACCTCGACGCCATCGCGCGCGGTGAGCAGAGCCGCGTCGACTGGCTCAAGGAGTTCTACTTCGGCTCCGAGGGGCACACCGGGCTCCGCAACATCGTCGAGAACCTGGGCGAGATCGACGCCCGCGAGTTGAACTCGACGCGCGTGACGGACACCGCCACCCTCCGCATCGGTCGCTACGGCCCGTACCTCGAGGTGACCGACCCCGAGCACCCCGACGCCGAGCCGCGGCGCGTGAACCTTCCCGAGGAGATGGCGCCCGACGAGCTCACGGCCGAGCGCGCCCAGGAGCTCATCGACGCACCCGTCGCCGGCGACCGCGTCCTGGGCGAGAACCCGGCCGACGGCAAGCTCGTCGTCGTGAAGGACGGCCGGTACGGTCCCTACGTCCAGGAGGTCGAGCCGGAGGAGCCGGCCGCGGTCGACGAGGCCACCGGCGAGGTCCTCGACGCGGCCACCGGCGCCGCAGGCAAGAAGAGCACGACCAAGGGCACCGCGAAGGGCGCCAAGAAGGATGCCGCGCCCAAGCCCCGCACCGCTTCCCTGTTCAAGTCGATGTCGGTCGACACCGTCGACCTCGACACCGCTCTGCAGCTGCTGTCGCTCCCGCGCGTGGTCGGCACCGACCCCGAGTCGGGTGAGCAGATCACGGCGCAGAACGGCCGCTACGGTCCGTACCTGAAGAAGGGCGCGGACTCCCGCACGCTCGACAACGAGCAGCTCATCTTCGACATCACGCTCGATCAGGCGCTCGCGATCTACGCGCAGCCCAAGTACGGCGCCCGACGCGCGTCCAGCGCGCTCAAGGAGTTCGAGAACGACCCGGTGAGCGGCAAGCCGATCCGGCTGCGGGACGGCCGCTTCGGCCCGTACGTCACCGATGGCGAGACGAACGCCACCATCCCGCGCGGCGAGGACGCGATGGAGGTCACGTTCGAGCGTGCGGTCCAGCTGCTGGCCGACAAGCGGGCGAAGGGTCCCGCGCCCAAGCGCACCGCTCGCCGTACGACGGCGCGGAAGGCGCCCGCCAAGAAGTCGTGAGCGGTCTCTTCGTCACGTTCGAGGGCGGAGACGGCGTCGGGAAGACCACGCAGGCGACGGCGCTCGAGGAGTGGCTGCAGGCGTCCGGCCGATCAGTGGTGCGCACCAGGGAGCCCGGTGGCACCGAGGTGGGCGTGCTCCTGCGCGACATCGTCCTCCACCACCGCGGTGAGGTCGCGCCGCGGGCGGAGGCCCTGCTGTACGCGGCCGACCGCGCGCAGCACATCGCGACCGTCGTCCGGCCCGCGCTGGCACGCGGAGACGTCGTCATCCAGGACCGCTACCTCGACTCATCCGTCGCGTATCAGGGCGCCGGGCGCGAGATCGACCCCGGTCAGATCCGGGACCTCTCACTGTGGGCGGCCGACGGACTGCTCCCCGACGTCACGGTGCTGCTCGACCTCGACCACGCGGCCGCGCGGCGGCGGCTCGATGCCGACGACAAGCCCTTCGATCGCCTCGAATCGGAACGGTCGGACTTCCACGACCGCGTGCGGCAGGCGTTCCTCGACCTGGCCGCCGCTGAGTCGGAGCGGTTCCTCGTCGTCGACGCATCCCTCCCCGCGGAGGACATCGCGCAGACCATCCGATCCCGCGTCGCGACGGCGCTCGCGGCGGGGGTCGGAGAGCCCGGTTAGGCTGGTCCGCATGGACGCCGCCCCCGCCGAAGTCACCGGGGCGTCGCCGGCGGCGGCAGCGAACCGCGCCGTTCCCTGGGGCGCCGTGTGGGGCCAGCCCGACGCGGTGGCCGCGCTCCAGGCCGCGGCATCCGATCCCGCGGGCATGACGCACGCGTGGCTGATCACGGGGCCGCCGGGGTCGGGGCGTTCCACTCTCGCCTACGCGTTCGCGGCCGCCCTGATCGCCGAGCCGGGCGACGAGCAGGTCATGCGCCAGGTGCTCGCCGGCACCCACCCCGACCTGACTTCGCTGCGCACCGAGGGCGTCATCATCTCCATCAAAGATGCGCGGGCGCTCGTCGAGCGCTCCTACTTCGCCCCGTCGCTCGGTCGGTACCGCGTGATCGTCATGGAGGACGCCGACCGCATGGCGGAGCGCACCTCCAACGTGCTCCTCAAGGCGCTCGAAGAGCCGCCGGAGCGCACGGTGTGGGTCCTGTGCGCGCCGAGCGACGCCGATCTGCTGCCCACCATCCGCTCCCGCGTGCGCACGCTGCGCCTGCGCGACCCCGACGTGTCCGACGTGGCCCGGCTCATCGCCGACCGGACCGGCGTCGACGAGGTCACCGCCGAGCAGTCCGCCCGTCACGCGCAGCGCCACATCGGCATGGCCCAGCGTCTCGCGACGGATGCCGCGGCCCGCGCCCGTCGCGACGAGACGCTGCGGGCCGTGCTCGGCGTGCGGGGCGTCGGCGACGCGGTCGAGGTGGCCGGTCGCATCGTCGCGGTCGCGACAGAGGATGCGAAGGCGCTGACCACCGAACGAGACGAGTCCGAGCGGGCGCAGCTGCTGCGCACGCTGGGCGTCCCCGAGGGCGCGTCCGTACCACCGGCGGTACGGTCGCAGCTCAACGCTCTGGAGGACGACCAGAAGCGGCGGGCGACCCGCAGCCTGCGCGACGGCATCGATCGGGTCCTCACGGATCTGCAGTCGATGTTCCGCGATGTCGCACTGCTGCAGTTCGGCCGCGACGACCTCATCAACCGCGAGCTCGAGGACGACCTCCGCGCCCTCGCCGCGGCATGGAGCCCGCAGCGGACGTTCGTCGTCGTCGACCGGCTCGCCGAGACGCGCCGCAACCTGGAGCAGAACGTCGCGCCCACCCTGGCCCTCGAAAGCTTGCTCGTGACCATCGCGAGCGGAAGGACACTGTGAGAACCCGCAATCGACTCCTCGCCGTCATCGCCGCGCTGGCGGTGGCGTCCGTCGCCCTGACGGGGTGCCTCTTCTCGATCATCCCGGACGCCTCGCCGCGGCCCTCCTCGAGCGCCACGCCCGACACCGCGGGCATCGCGGCCGACCTCCTGCCGTTCTACGGGCAGACGGTCACGTGGTCGTCGTGCGGCTCGGCTGACGAGTGCGCGAAGATCACGGCTCCGCTCGACTGGGAGCACCCCGGCAAGGGCGACGTCAAGCTGGCGCTCATCCGGCACCGCGCGACGAACGGATCCGCGCTCGGCTCGCTTCTCGTGAACCCCGGCGGACCCGGCGCCAGCGGGATCTCCCTCGTGCGCGATTCCCTCGACTTCGCCGTGGGTGGGACCCTGGCGAAGGAATACGACGTCGTCGGGTTCGATCCCCGCGGCGTGGGCGCGTCGACCGCGGTGACCTGCTACGACGCGAAGCAGATGGATGCGTACCTGTTCGCGATCCCGCAGAACCCCCGCGGCAGCGCGGCGTGGAAGAGCGAGGTCCTCGCGTCGGGCAAGAAGTTCGCCGATGCCTGCCAGGCGAACAGCGGCGGCATCCTCCCGTACGTGACCACGGACTTCGCCGCGCGCGACATGGACCTGATGCGGGCCGTGCTGGGCGACAAGAAGCTGAACTACCTGGGGTACTCGTACGGGACGTTCCTGGGGGCGACCTACGCGAAGCTCTACCCGACGCGCGTGGGCAGGTTCGTCCTCGACGGCGCCATCGACCCGTCGGTGTCCGGTCTCGACGTGAGCACGACGCAGGGCGTCGGGTTCGAGTCGGCCCTCCGCGCGTACATGACCTCCTGCCTGAAGCAGAAGGACTGCCCGTTCAGCGGGACCGTCGACGACGGCATGGCGGACCTGGGTACGTTGCTGGCGAGCGTCGACCGTACGCCGCTGCGCAACTCCGACGGTCGCCGCCTCGGGGCGGACTCGCTCGTGACCGCGATCGTCGCCGCGCTGTACTCGCAGGACAGCTGGCCGTACCTCACGCAGGCGCTCGCGGCCACTCTCAAGGGGAACGCCGGTCCGGCCTTCCAGCTCGCCGACTTCTACTACAACCGGACCGACGGGAAGTACGAGGACAACTCCTACGAGGCGTTCAACGCGTACAACTGCATGGACTATCCGGACGACGCTACCCAGGCGCAGAAGGATGCGGCGAACGCCGAGCTGAAGGCGAAGGCGCCCGTCATCGCGCCGTACTGGTCCTCCGACGTGAACATCTGCGACGTGTGGCCGGTGAAGGCGACCGGGGTGCGCGAGAAGATCGCGGCCGAGGGCGCCGGTCCGATCCTCGTGATCGGGACGACGAACGACCCGGCCACTCCGTACTCGTGGGCGGTGTCGCTCGCCGATCAGCTCTCCAGCGGCGTCCTCATCACACGGGTGGGGGAGGGGCACACCGGTTTCAACAAGGGCAACACGTGCGTCGACGATGCCGTGAACCAGTACTTCACGAGCGGGACGGTGCCGAAGGACGGGCTGCGCTGCGCCGGCTGAGCATGCGGTCCCGCGGCCGTCGCGGTCGCCCGCGCGCGTTCGCGACGGTCGGTGCGACCATGTAAGATCGTTGATCGTGCATCGCGCGAGCGAAGCGCGCCACCTTAGCTCAGTCGGCAGAGCGATTCACTCGTAATGAATAGGTCAAGGGTTCGATTCCCTTAGGTGGCTCCAGTCTGACGGCGGCTCGGCTCACACCGGCGCGGGGATGCAGGGTCGGCGGATACGTCGAGAACAGCCGGATTCTGCTCGGCCGGTTCCTCGGAAGCGATCCCACCGCCCCAGAGCACTCGATTCAGTGCACCCGCGGGAGGCAGCGCACGCGGACCGTCGCGACGTCGGTGGCGACCGGCGTCAGCGTCGCTTCGTCCACGATCCTGGCGTCGACCTCGATGGTGCCTCGCTTGAGCCGCTGCCCGGGGGGAGCGATGACATCGAGCGTGACCGTCTGCACGTGTCGGCGGCCGTCGCACACGAGCATCGGGTCCGCGTACGCGAAGACAGCGTCTTGCTGCGCGGTGATGTAGCTCTCCCACACGGTGCCGTCATCAGCGCACAGACTGCGCACGCGCACCGTGACGGCCGACCCATCCGCTGACAGCGACGCGGTCCGCAGGATCTCGATGTCTGCGCGGATGGACGGCGGCGCGGCGGAGGCGGGCTGGATTCCGGGTCCGAACAGGCCGAGTGACAGCACCACGGCCGCGGCGATCTTCTTGCGCATCATGATCTCCTCTGATCTTGGTCGCCGCCGGTCCGGCGCCGAAGATGCGCGGGGCCAGCAGGGGTGACTCCGGCATCTTCCACACAGGCTACGAAGGCCAGGCTCGAGCGTGCGGGCCGTAGGTCCCGTCGGGCGAGAGGCAGCGACCGCAGCCCGCACAACTGAATAACAACCGAATAGGAAGGGACCCTCATGATGAATGAGAGCCGCCTTAGTCAGATTCTCCGTCAGCTCAACGAACTGTGCTCGCAGCCACTCGTGATGTTGCTGGTGGTCTGGCTCCTGGTGAAGTAGGCCGGGGCAGTGCTCCCCGTCAAGCATCGCAGCTTGGCGGGGAGCTTCTACGTCGCGTCCCCCCGGCGTCCCCCCAGGTTGACAGAAGAGCAATTTTGGTCAGGCTGTGCAACCTATGAAACGCATGAAATCAGCTACGGGCGTCTCCTAGCGGCACTCGTAATGAATAGGTCGTCGGTTCGATTCCGACAGGTGGCTCGAAGACGAAACGGGGTCCCGCGAGGGGCCCCGTTTCCTCGTCTGCGGTGAGGGCTGGATAGTCTGGGGCGGACGCCCGTGCGGGCGCTGTCGTTCGATGCCCGGAGGGGATGACGTGATCCTGCTGGACGCGCTCCTGACGATCTTCACGTGGATCGGTCTGGGCGTCGGGGCGCTGCTGGCGGGGGTCGCCCTCATCCTGTACGCGATCGACGGCACGTGGGTCCCCGTCCGGGTCGTCGTCGAACGCACGGACCGCGGGCTCGTGGCCCGGTGGTTCGGCCAGGAGGGCGTCGGCCACGCACCGCTCTCCGAGCACGACCATCTCGCGCTGGGCGGCGGCGATGAGATCGACGCGTACACCCGGGTCGACTCGACTGACCGCCTGCGCCGGACGCGACGGTCGCCGCTCGTGCGGGCCGTGCTCGGGTTCGCGGTCGGCTTCCTCGCCCTCGGGGCGCTGGCGTTCGCGGCGTCGTGGATCATCCTCCTCGCGGGCGGCTGAGTCACGCGACGGCGAGCATCGCGCCGGCCGTCAGAGCCAGGGCGAGACCCAGCCCCTGCACGACCGCGATCCGTTCCCGCAGGACGAGTGCGGCCAGCACGATCGTCCCCGCCGGGTACATGGCCGTGAGCGCCGAGACGATCGAGAGGTCGCCGAGCCGCAGAGCGACGAACATCATGACGTTCGCGATCGCGTCCACGACCCCGCACGCGAGCGCGAGTCCCCACGCGCTCCGCGGAATCGCGGTGACCGGGGGCGGCGCCGTGCCGGCGTGCTCCAGATCCGCTCGTCCGGTCGGGGTGGCGCCCAGCACGGTTCCCTGTGCGGCGAGGGCCGCCGCCATGCCGCGCTGCCCGCGCCCCCGACCGCGCCGCACGAGCAAGACGACGATGATCGCGGTGATCAGGCCGTTGGTGGCGCGGTTCACGAGCAGAGGGACGACGCCGCTCTCCGGGTGCGTCTGGTCCATGGCGATCAGGAACGCGCCGATGGCGAGCCCGGAGCCGATCGCCATCACGACACCCCGCAGGCTCGGCCGGACGACACCCTGTCCGGGGATGAAGCCGACCAGGACCACGGCGACGAGCGCGATGCCGAGCCCCGCGTAGCCGATCGGCGACAGTTCTTCACCGCCGATCGTCAGGCCCCACACCATCGGGGCGATCGCCGAGACGACCGCGGTCAGAGGGGAGAGGATGCTCATCGGCCCGATCGCGAGGCACGCATAGAGGAGGCCGATGGCCACGACGCCGAAGACACCGGAGAGCGCGCCCCACGCGACATCCGCGACCGTCCACCGCTCTTCGACGAACGGATACATCACCCCGAGGACCACCAATCCCGCGAGGGCCGCGACGCACGTCACGACGATCGAACGCAGCCGCCGCGCGGCGAGCCCGCCCAGGAAGTCGGCGGACCCGTAGACGAAGGCGCCGAGCAGGGCGAGGACGGCGGCGGGCACCCGTTCAGCCTAGATGTCGCGAGCCGGGCGATTAGCTAGCTAGGCTAGCAATATGACTCTCCGTTCGGACTCCGCTGGACCTCGCCGACCCGAGCAACCGCACCACGCACAGGGACAGCCGACGCGATGGCTGCGCGTCGGGATCCCCGCGCTCCTCGTGCTCGTGTGGCTCGTGGGCGGTTCGATCGGCGGACCGTACTTCGGCAAGGTGGACCAGGTCTCCACGAACGACCAGTCGACCTACCTGCCGAGCTCCGCCGAGGCGACGAAGGTGCAGGAGCGCCTCGCCGACTTCACGGGCGGAGACACCCTGCCCGCGGTCGTGGTCGTCACGGGGGACGGCAAGCTCACCGAGAGCCAGATCGCCGACCTCCGGACGCTGTCCACCGACCTCGCCGACGTCGACGGCGTGTCCGGCGACGTCTCGCCGCCCGTGATCTCCGACGACGGGAAGGCGGCGCAGGTGTTCGTGCCGCTGGACGCGAAGGGCGACATCGGCGACATCGTCGCGGGGCTCCGCACCGCACTCGACGCCGACCTCCCGAGCGGGACCACGGCGTGGATCACCGGACCCGCCGGGTTCACCGCCGACCTGGTCAAGGGATTCCTCGGGATCGACGGGCTGCTGCTCGGCGTGGCGCTGATCGCGGTCTTCCTCATCCTCGTCGTGGTCTATCGCTCGCCGCTGCTCCCGATCCTCGTCCTCCTCACGTCGTCGTTCGCCCTGTGCGTGGCGCTGCTCACGGTGTGGTGGCTCGCGAAGGCCGGGATCGTCGTCCTGAACGGCCAAGTGCAGGGCATCCTCTTCATCCTCGTGATCGGCGCGGCGACCGACTACGCGCTGCTGTACGTCGCGAGGTTCCGGGAGGCGGTGGGGGAGGGCAGGCGCCGGTGGGATGCCACGGTGAGCGCATGGCGCGGCGCGTTCGAGCCCATCCTCGCCTCGGGCGGCACGGTCATCGCCGGACTCCTGTGCCTGCTGCTCAGCGACCTCGCGACCAACCGGGCGCTCGGTCCGATCGCGTCCATCGGCATCGCCTTCTCGGTGCTCTCGGCGCTGACGTTCCTCCCGGCGCTGCTCGCGCTCATCGGGCGCGCGGCGTTCTGGCCGTTCATCCCGAAGCGGCCGCTCGCCATGATCCCCGACGACCTGAGGCAGCCCGTGAAGGGATTGTGGCCGCGGCAGGCGCGATTCATCGCGCGCCGCTCGCGCCCGATCTGGATCGTCTGCCTCATCGTGCTGGTCGCGGCCGCGGCCGGCGTCCTGCAGCTGAAGGCCGACGGCGTGCCGTCGAGCGACCTCGTCCTCGGCCATTCCGAGGCGCGCGACGGGCAGAAGGTGCTCGGCGACCACTTCGCCGCGGGCTCCGGGAGCCCCGTCTACGTCCTCGTCGCCGAGGACGACGTCACGGCGGTGGTCACGGCGATGAGCGACAGCGACGGCATCTCCGGCGTGGCTGCGGCATCCGCGGACTCGGTGACGGGCCAGGCGACGGTGAAGATCCAGGACGGCGCGCCGGTGTACTCGGCGCCGGGCGCTCCCGGCCAGGCCGCGCCGAAACCGACCGTCTCGGACGGCGATGTGCTCCTCATCGGAACGCTCACGGACGCGGCGGACTCTGCCGCAGCCGAGACGACCGTACGCGACCTGCGCACGACCCTGCACGACGCGGTGGGGGGCAGCGCGCTCGTCGGGGGCGTCACGGCGACGGACATCGACTCGAACGACACGTCCATCCGCGACCGGACCCTCATCATCCCGATCGTGCTCGCCGTGATCTTCGTCATCCTCATGCTGCTGCTGCGGGCAGTGCTCGCGCCGCTCCTCCTGATCCTGAGCGTCATCGTGTCGTTCGGCGCCGCTCTCGGGGTGAGCGCGCTGGTGTTCGACCACGTGTTCCGGTTCCCGGGCGCCGACCCCGCGGTGCCGCTGTACGGGTTCGTCTTCCTCGTGGCGCTCGGCGTGGACTACAACATCTTCCTGATGTCGCGCGTCCGGGAGGAGTCGCTCGTGCACGGGACGAGACCGGGAATCCTCCGCGGTCTCGTCGCGACCGGCGGGGTGATCACCTCGGCCGGTCTCGTGCTGGCCGCGACGTTCGCCGCGCTCGGCGTCATCCCGATCCTGTTCCTCGCGCAGATCGCCTTCATCGTGGCGTTCGGCGTGCTGCTGGACACCTTCGTGGTGCGCTCGCTCCTCGTGCCGGCCGCGGCGTACGACATCGGCCGGGCCATCTGGTGGCCGTCGAAGCTGTGGCGCGCGGGCGTCGAGGTCGAGCAGGGGAAGGCTCCGGTGCAGAACTCCACGCAATCGGCGTGAACTCGCGGTCCCCCCGCGCTTTCGTGCGGTCGTGACCTCAGATCCGTGGAGTTCTGCACGTGCAGGGACCGGCGTACCCTCGAAGCATGGGCAAGGCGCTGTTCATCGTCGACGTGCAGAACGACTTCACCGAGGGCGGGGCGCTCGGCGTCGACGGCGGTGACGCGGTCGCGGCGCGGATCTCCCGCTACCTCGCGGCGCACGCGGGGGAGTACGACGTGATCGTCGCCTCGCGCGACTGGCACGACGCCGACAACGACAACGGCGGCCACTTCGCCGCGGACGAGCCCGACTACGTCGACACGTGGCCGGTCCACTGCGTCGGAGGCACCGCCGGAGCGGAGTACGACCCGGGGCTGGATGTCTCGACCCTGACGCACCACGTGAAGAAGGGGCAGGGCGAGCCTGCGTACTCCCTCTTCGAGGGGACGACGGACGACGGCCGGTCCGTCGAGACCGTCCTGGACGAGCACGGCGTGGTCGACGTCGACGTGACGGGGATCGCGACGGACTACTGCGTGCGCGCCTCCGCCCTCGACGCCATCGCGCACGGCCGCCACGTGCGGGTGTTCACGGATCTCGTCGCCGGTGTGGCCGACACCTCGAGCGAGGCGGCTCTCGCCGAGCTGGCGCACGCCGGCGCGGAGCTGGCGGCATCCGGAGCCTGAGTCCGCGGGAGGCCTCAGCGCTCCCGCTGCGCGACCGCGGCCTCGAGCTGCGCCAGCCGCGCGTCGCGGTCGCCGGTGATCTCGACGATCTCGGTGTCGCCCACGAGGTCCGGGTCGTCGGCGAGCTCGAGCAGCGCGGCATCCATCGCGGCGCGCAGCTCGGGATCCTCATCGTCCGGGCCACCGGGGTCGGTCGCGTCGAGGGGGAGCAGCACCAGGAGGTCGGCGTGCGCGGTCGCGCGCGCGGTGAGCGGGATGCCGCGGCGGAAGAGCTCTCGTGAGCGCTCCGGCCGGCCGAGCGCATCGAGCGCGTCGAGGTAGGCGAGGAAGTCGAGCGGTCCGCGCTCGGCGATGAGGTGTCCGGAGCCCGGCTCGATCAGTCGTGCCGCGGCGATCTGGACCTGGCGGAAGAACACGCCCGCGTCCGGTCGGTCCGGAGCCTCGTCGACCAGCTCGAACGGATCGGGCAGCACCCGCCAGTCCGGATGCCGCGCGGCGAAGTCGCCGATGAGGGTGCTCTTCCCGCTGGCGTGCGTGCCCGACACGACGATCCGCATGCGCGCAGTCTACGAGCCGAGGGAGGGCGCTGCGGAACGCGGCCACGGACGCTTGCACGCCGCGGGGGACCGGTCAACCCCCGCGCCCGTGTCGGCGGCGGCGCCTAGCGTGATCGCATGACAGATCAGGATCATCAGAACGGTCGGCTCGGCGCAGCGGAGGTCGGATCATGACGTTCCTGCGCGTGATGCTCATCGCCGCGCTCGTCGGCGCCGCTTACGTGGTCGGTGCGAAGGCCGGTCGCAAGCGCTACGGAGAGATCAGCCGCGCCGCGAAGAAGGTGTGGAACGACCCGGGCGTCAAGAAGGTCCGCGACCGCACCTACGCCAAGGTCGAGAAGGCCGCGAACCGCGCCGCCAAGAAGATCGGCGTCTGAGCGCGGGTCGTCTTCGCCTCAGCTCCGGCCGCGTGGTCTCGCGGCGTCCCCGGTCTCGATCGATGCCGCGATGCCGCGTGGCTGGGGCGCGCCGAAGACGAGTGTCGGGTACGTGATCGCGAACAGCGCGATGTGCATCACGATCAGTGCCGCGACCCCGGCCGCGGGCTGACCCTGGCGCAGGATCCAGAGGTCGGGGGCGAAGCTCACGACGGTGACCGCGATCGCCAGCCAGAGGTAGAGCCGCCGCGCGCGGGACGACAACAGGGTCACCAGGGGCCAGGCGATCCCGGCGAGGACGACGCCGATCACCGTGAGCCGCGCGTAGTCGGAGAACCGGAAGTGCTCGTAGCCGGCCGTCGCCGGCACGAGTGCGATCGTCGCTGTGGCGACGACCCAGCACGCCAGGATCGAGCCCACGACGGCGACCAGGGTCGCCAGGACGCAGCGGACCGCGCCCGGCTGTGCCGCTCCCCAGGGGAAGTCGAGGCGGAGGTAGCCGCGCAATCCGCCGGTCGGACGGGCAGAGGATGTGGACATGACGACGAGTGTGCCGCGCGGCCGCCAAGATGCCTCGAAGAATCGGGCCGCCCGCGTCACTCGATCGTGCGCACCGCGCCGGTCACCATCCCGACGAGCTGTTCGCCGCTCACGTTCTCCGTCCGGGTGCCCCCGACGACGCGGCCGCCCCGCATGACCCACACCTGCTGCGAGAGTCGCTTGACCTGCTCGAAGTTATGCGAGACGACCAGCACCGTCTTCCCGCCCTCGACGACGCGGCGGATCAGCGCCTCCACCTGAGCCGTCTCATTGAGGCCGAGCGCTGCGGTCGGCTCGTCGAGGATGATCATGTTCTTCGCCCACATGACGCCGCGGGCGATCGCCACCGCCTGCCGCTGACCCCCGGACAGTCGCTTGACGGTGCGTCCTACTCCGGGGACGTTGACGGCGAGCTCCGAGACGAGCTCGGCGGCGCGTTCCTTCATCTCCTTGCGGGCGAGGAAGCGGAACCCCGGGATGCCGCGGACGATCTCGCGGTCCATGAACATGTTCTGCCAGACGCTCAGCTGGTCGCTGAGCGCGAGATCCTGGTAGACCGTCTCGATCCCCTTCTCCCGCGCGTCACGCGGTGAGCTGAAGTTCACGGGTTCACCGTCGATGCGGATCTCGCCGGTGTCGGGCGTGTAGAGCCCCGTGAGGCATTTCACCAGCGTCGACTTGCCGGCGCCGTTGTCGCCGACGATGGCGGTGATCTCGCCCGCCCGGATGGTGAGCGACGCCCCCTTCAGCGCGTGGACGTTGCCGAAGGACTTGTGGACGTCGTCGACGACGATCTTCTCGCCCGTGTCGTGGATCACTTGCGCCCCCTCATGAGCGTCGCGGCCGCGATGACGACGATGCCGATCACCAGCGGGGAGTAGAAGGCACTGACACCCAGCAGCGTCAGGCCCGATTGCAGGAAGGTCAGGAGGACGGCGCCGATCACGGGACCGTAGATGGTCGCCCGTCCTCCGAACAGGCTCACGCCGCCGAGCACGACGGCCGCGATGGCCTTCAACAGGTAGTCCGTGTTCGTCGCCGGCTGGCTCGAGCCGATGTACGACGTAAGCATGATCGCCGCGATCCCCGCCATCCCGCCGCAGATCATGTAGCCGGCGAGCTTGATCCGCGGGACCTTGAGCCCCATCGCCTTCGCGGCATCCGCGTTGTCGCCGACCGCGAGCAGGTGCGTCCCGAACCGGGTGCGGAACAGCACGATGTGGAGCACGATCGCGACCGCGATCGCCACGAGGAAGTTGACCCGGATGCCGGCCACGCTCATCGTGCTCACCGCGGTGAGCGAGCGCTCGGCGATCGCCACCGGCTTGCCCTGCGAGATGATGAGACTGAGTCCCATCACCACGCTGAGCGAGCCCAGCGTCACGATGAAGTCGGGGATCCTCACCCAGCCGATGAACGTGCCGTTCACCGCTCCCACCGCCAGCCCGGTGAACAGCGCGATCGCGCAGCAGACGACCAGCGGCAGTCCGCTCTGATACGCCGTCGCCATCGTCACGCTTCCGAGCGCCACCGTCGCCGCGAGCGACAGGTCGATCCCGGCGAGCGAGACCGCGAAGGTCGCGCCCAGCGCCAGGAGGATCGGGATCGTCGAGTCGGCGAGCATGCTCGAGATGCTGGGCCACGACAGGAATCGCGGGTTCAGCAGCCCGAACACGACGCTGAGCACGACGAGCGCGACCGGCGCCGCGAGCTTCATCCAGAGCTCCTCGGAGCCGAGGGCTCTCCGGACGCTGGATGCCGTCGCCTCGGTCGTCGAGCGCGGTCGGGTGGGTGTGTGGATGGTCATGAGTGAGGATCCCCGATCCGTGGGTTGGTTACTTGAACGGGTTCGGGACCTCGAAGCCCTCCGGCGGAGCGGGGAAGGCATCGAGCGCCGCCTGGGCGTTCTTGGAGTCCACGATCAGCACCGGCGTCTCGACGTTGGAGGGGATGTCCTTCCCGTCCATCGCCGCGATGCACGCCTGGACCGACTGCACGCCCATCAGGTAGGGGAACTGCTCGATCGCGGCGGGCTGGCCACCGGCGACGATGTCCTTCAGCTGGTCCTGCGTGCCGTCGATGCCGACGACGGCCACCTTGCCCTTCTTGCCGGCCTCTTCGACGGCCTGCTGGATGCCCATGGCCATGTCGCCCGACGGCGTGAAGAAGCCCTTGATGTCGGGGTTGGCGATGAGGATCGTGGCCGCGGCGCTCTTCGCCTTGGCCTTGTCGAAGTCGGCGGCGACGGTCTGGGTGACGTCGAGCTTGCCCTTGACCTCCTTCTCGAAGCCGGCGAGACGGGCGATGTTGCCCGGGTCGGCCGCGAGTCCGCCGATCAGTGCGACCTGGGAGCCCTGGTCGACGAGGGAGAGCATGGCCTTGCCGCCCGCGGCGCCCGCCGTCTCGTTGTTGGTGCCGACGTAGGTCGTCACCTTGACGCCGGCATCCTTCGCCGCGCTGAGGTCGATCGGCAGGTCGAGGTTGACGATCGGCGTGCCCGCCTGCGACACAGGGACGAGGCCGGTGAGGAGGTTGGTCTGGCTCGTCGGATTGACGATGTAGCACCCGTACCCGGCGGTGACGAGGGCGTTGAGCTTGGTCGCCTGCCCCGAGTCGTCGGTGACGTTCTCGGCCGCGACGACGGTGAGGTCGACGCCCGCCTTCTTCGCCTCGGCCTGCGCACCCTCCGCCATCGCACCGAAGTACGTGTTGTCGAGCGGCTTGATGACCAGCGCGATCTTGCTCTTCGAGGCGCCTCCGCCCGACGCCGCAGGGGCGGCGGAGTCGGAGCATCCCGCCAGCGCCAGGGCTAGGATGGTGGCCGTCGCGGCGGCCGTGGCAACGGCGCCGATCCGGGTGGTTCTTGTCATTGTTCTCTCCTTCGAGGGTGTGATTCTCAGGTACTGCCGGTGCGACATGCGGGGCTGATCGCAGTGTTCGCTTCCGGCTCCACTGCGGTCAGCCCTCTTCATACCCGTCTGTCGCGAACGGGAGTCTCAGGGACGACCGGGCCCATCATGAGCGGGGTCGCCAGCGGTATGCAGCCGCACGTCGTCCCGAACTCGATGTCGATGTCGACCGTCTCGTGGCGGGGCGGGAGCGTCGGATCCTGCGTGCGCTCGGAGAGCAGCCGCATCGCCTTCGCCGCGACGGTCTGCACGGGGATGACGCCCTGGGTCGGCTTGAGACCCGTCACAGTGGCCTCGCCGATCGAGTCGATCGTGGTGACGAGGACGTCACGGGGCACGTGCAGGCCCAGCCGCGCCACCGCGGCCATCGCCCCCCAGAACATCCGGTTGTTCGTGGCGAAGACTCCGAACGGCGGGGTGAGCGTGCGGAACAGCGCGAGCGCACCGGCGGCCGCGTCATCCGGAGTCGCGTGCCCCGAGGTGACATGGACGTCGAGGCCCGCCGCCTTCATCACGCGCAGGTAGCCGTTCTGGCGATCGCGCACGTTGGACACGGTCGTGTTGCCGGCGACGAGCGCGACCTGCCGGAGTCCGTGGTGGGCCACGAGGTGCTCGACGAGCCGGCCCGCCGCCCTGCGGTTGTCGGCGAGCACGTGGTCGGCGGTCTTGCGCACCGACGGCACCGAACGATCGACGATCACGGTCGGGATCTCGCTGACCGCGTCGGGGAGGCTGGGTGCGCCGCTCGGGAGCACGATCAGCCCGTCGACCCGCTGCTGGCGGAACGTGCGCAGATACCGCTCCTCCTGGTCGGCCTCCTCGTCGGAGTCGCCGAGCAGGAGCGTGGGCGACGCCGGAGACAGCCGCTCCTCGATCGCACGGGTGAGCAGGGCGAAGAAGCCGTTGCGCACGTCCGGGATGATCAGGCCGATGAAGCCCGATCGCCGCGTGCGCAGCCCCGTCGCGGCTGCGTCGCCGACGTACGACAGCTGTGCGGCGGCGGCCAGGACGCGCTCGCGCATCGCCGGGGCGACGTACGCCTCGTCGTTCAGCACGCGCGACACCGTCTTGGTCGACACGCCGGCGAGCCGGGCCACGTCGGCGAGACGCGCCGGCGGGCGAAGGCCGGGTCGAGGAGCGGTCTCGGTCATGCGTGCCCCGAGACGCTGCCGATGGCCGCATCCGAGCCGGAGAGCGGGATGACGTCGGCGGGCGGATAGCCCTCGGCCTCCCACCATCCCGCCGCCACGCCGGCGAGCAGGGCGGCGCCCCGCGACACCGCCTCCCGCTCCTGCGCCATGGCGACCGGATGCTGCGCTCGCCGCAGCTTCGCCTCGACCCAGCGGCGACTGCGCAGGCCGCCCCCGATGAGCAGCGTGGTCCCGGTCACCCCGGACAGGGCGCGCATCCGCACCTCGGCGTCGGCGGATGCCGCAGCGTAGCCCTCGAGCGTCGCCGCCCAGGCCTCCTGAGCGGGGCGCCGGAGGAGATCGGGGGAGACGTGGCCGTCCTGCATAGCGACCAGCGTCGGCAGGTCCAGCCCCTCCGCCTCCACGCGGATGGCGGAGAACTCGATGTCGTCGCGATCGACCCGGAGCGCCCTCTGCAGGTTGCGCATCGCGAGGCCCGGCCGGAGGGTCTCCCACAGCAGCATGTGCCTATCGGTCCCCGGCCATGCCGTGACGGTCAGGTCGCCGAGCTGATCCGGCCAGCTCGGGTGGGCTCCGCGGCTCGCGGCGGCGTCCCACGCGACGACGAGCGGTTCGCCCGTGCCCATCGAGTCGATGACCTCGGTGCGGTCGCCGCCGGAGCCGATGACGCCGACCGGGTGGTCGTGGCCGGCGATCGTGACGGGGATGCCGACGGGGAGTCCGCTCCACGCGGCTCCCTGAGCGGTGACCCGGCCGAACGGCGTTCCGGCGACGCGGGCCGGCGCCCAGACGAGGGAGTCGAGCCCGAGGAACGACAGGATCTCGCGATCGTACTCGCCCGCGACCGGGTCGAAGGCGCCGCTGGATGCCGCGAGCGACTGCTCCTGCGCGAGCGCTCCCGTCAGCTTCCAGACGGTCAGACCCGCGACGCCGGTCCACGTGCCTCCGGTCTCGTGACCGTTGCGCAGCAGCCAGCCGAGCTTGGCGACGCTGGTCACGCTGCGAGCCTGACGGCCGGTCCGACGGCGGACCTCGTCGGCTCCGAACCCGGCGACCAGCTCGTCGACGATCTCGGTGCCGCGCTCGTCGTGCCATGCCACCAGAGGAAGGTCGCTGGGACCGTCGGGGCGGATGATCGTGCCGGTCTCGCCCATGCTGGCGACGCCCACGGCGGAGACGCGCGAGGCGAGGACGCCCAGATCTGCGATCGCCGATCCGATCGCGGCGAAGAGGTCGTCAGTGGTCATCTCGACCCCGTGCGCACGGGTGGCGAACGGGGTGGGGGCGACGCCGATGCCCATCGATCGGCCGTGGCGGTCGATGGCGTTCGCCTTGATCGACGACGTGCCCAGGTCGATGCCCAGAAGCAGTTCGTCTCGCATGGCTGTTACCCGTCCTCCTCGACGCCCAGAACGTCGGTGTTTCTGTCTATCGATGGACAAGCTAACATCCAGCACCTACTCTGTCTACCGTTGTCAGAAAATGTGCCCGCCCTTCCGGTGGGCTCCACGAACGGAGGACGGGCCCTTGGCTCTCATCACACTCACCGCCGCACTCGACGCCGCTCGAGCCGGTGGTTACGGGGTCGGGGCGTTCAACGTCACCGACCTCGCCCAGGCCGAGGCGGTCCTGGATGCCGCCGCCGAGACGGACTCGCCCGTCATCGTCCAGACGATCGCGGGAGCCTCGACGCATGGCCGCGACGAGCTGTTCTGGGAGGCACTGGTGAACCTCATCGCGCACTACCCCGACGTGCCTGTCGTCCTCCATCTCGACCACGGCGCGAGCTACGACGACTGCGTGCGCGCGATCGGCGCGGGCTTCACCAGCGTCATGATCGACGGCAGCATGCGCGAAGACCACGTCACCCCCGCCACGTTCGAGGAGAACGTCACGGTGACCCGTCGCGTCGTGGAGTACGCCCACGAGAGGGGCGTCTCGGTCGAAGGCGAGCTCGGAACCATCGGCGGCTCGGAGGACGGCGGTGCGTCCAGCAAGGAGATCGTGCTCGCCGACCCCGATGAGGCCGAGCGCTTCGTCGCCCGGACCGGGGTCGACGCCCTCGCCGTCGCGATCGGCACTTCGCACGGCGCGTACAAGTTCACCAGCCCGCCCGACGGCACGGTGCTGCGGATGGACCTCATCGAGGAGATCGCCGGGCGCATCCCGAACACGCATCTCGTCATGCACGGCTCGTCGTCGCTGCCCGGGGACCTGCGCGAGATCATCAATGCGCACGGCGGCAAGCTCCCCGAATCGTGGGGCGTGCCGGAGTCCGAGAAGGCCCGCTCGACCAAGCTCGGCATCCGCAAGATCAACCAGGGCATGGACTCCCACATGGCGCATGCCGCCGCCGTCCGTACCTACCTCGATGAGGACGGGATCGGCGTCGACCCTGCGCTGTACGGATCGCGCGGACGAGTCGCGATGCAGCGGATCGTGGCCGACCGCATGCAGGTCTTCGGTCAGGCCGGCCAGTCGTACCGCCACCGCTGAGCCCATCACGCCGGAGGGTGCGGGCCCGATCCCCCTCCGGCGTGATGCTCGGGGTGTCGTGGGCGGTGCGGGGCCTTCCCACGTGCAGCGAGTGCGGCGGCGAGGGTGACGACGATGAGGGCACAGAGGTAGACCGCGAACCAGGGTTCGTGACCGGCGCGCCTGCTGGCGTGCAGCAGGAGGGGAGCTGTGCCACCGAACAGGGAGTTCGCGATCGCGTAGCCGAAGCCGACGCCCAGCGCACGAACCTCCGGCGGGAATCGCTCTGCCTTGGCGACACCGTTGACGCTCAGGTATCCGGTGATGACGACCGCGGCGATCACGAGCATCGTCGTGATCGCCGCGACGTCGGTGAGGGCGTTCGCGCCCCACAGAAGCAGAGGTGCGACGACGATTCCGGCGACACCGAAGAAGACGAGCAGCGGGCGGCGGCCGACACGGTCGCTGAGTGCCCCTCCGACGGGCTGAAGGATCATCAGGACGACGAGAGCGACGATCACAGCGACCGTCGCCTGCAGTTCGCCGACGTCGCCGCGCGCGGTCCGCATGGTCTCTCGGATCTCCTGCGGCACGCTCACCGTCAACGTGTAGAACGCCGCCGTGCCGCCAGCCGTGAGCAGCATCACCCACCCCAGCGCGCGCCAGTGCTGCGTCAGCAGGATCCGCATCGACCCGCGTAGTGCACTCGCGACGGGGCGCGGCGCGGCCGATCGCGCGCGCAGGGCACTCCAGATGACGGGCAGGGCCGCGAGACCGGCCACAGCGAACGCACCACGCCATCCCCATGTCGATGCTCCGGCGCGGCCGCCGACGGCCAGGGTCACCAGCAGCATCACCTGCGCCACCACCAGTCCTCCCACGATCGTGGCGCTCTGGAAGGATGCGAAGAACCCTCGGCGATTCGAGGTCGCCGCCTCGGTCAGCGCGACGGCGGCCGTCCCGTATTCGCCCCCGGTCGCGATGCCCTGCACGACGCCGATCAGCACGAGGACGACGGCAGCCCACCCGCCGATCCGGGCCTGCGAGGGGCACACGGCGAGGACGAGTGAGCAGGCGGCCATGAGGCTGACCGCACCGATCAGCGCCGGACGTCGTCCGCGACGGTCGGCGATGCGACCGAAGATCCATGAGCCGACGGGTCGCATCACGAACGTCACCGCGAAGACGGCGTACACCCAGATCAGGGAGTTCTCGTCGGCCGGATCGAAGAACGCGGTGCGGAAGTACGGCGCGAACCCCGCGTACACGTACAGGTTCACCCACTGCACGAGATTCGGGACCGAGGATGCGGCGATCAGGCGGACGGCATCCGACCGGGTGCCGCGGGTGGGGTTCGCCATGCGCTCAGCGTAACGAGCGGGCAGGGACGCATGCAGCAGCGATCGGAGGCGCAGGGTCACCCCAGAGTCGTGGGCGAGAATTGCCGACATGTCCGGAGACTCCGTCGCGCAGCCGTCCAGCGAAGCCCCCGATCCGAGGTCCGGTACGCCGCGGCGGAGCCGCCGCCGCAGGCAGCTCGCCTGGGCCATCCCCGCCGCGATCGTCGCGATCCTCACCGCCGTGCTTCCGCACCTGGACCTCCTCGCGGGGGAGGTCATCCCTGTCCTGCAGGCCCTCGTTCCGGTGGGTGCCGTCGTGCTGGCGCTCCTCGCCGTCGTCCTGCTGATCGCGCGGGCGTGGGTAGGCGCGCTCATCCTCTTCCTGGGTGCCGTCCTCGCCGTCGTCCCCACCCTCACCCCGATGCGGGGTGCGCCGGAGTGCGAGGTGCACACGCCGCTCACGGTGCTGTCCTTCAATGCGAAGTTCGCCCACGCGGATCCCGCTCAGCTCGCCGCGCTCATCCGCTCGGAGCGGGCTCGGGTCGTCATCCTGGTGGAGACGGATGAGGCACTGATCGACGCGGTCCTGCATCGACACGGTCTCGACACCGTGCTGCCCTATCGCACGCGCGAAGTGACCCCCGGCGGAGTGAACGGGAGCGTCATCCTCTCCGCCTACCCGCTGCACGATGAAGAGGACATCCCGGGCAGCGTCTTCGACGAGGTCACCGCGATCGCGACCCTCCCGGATGGGAGCCGGATGCGCGTGGCCGGTGTGCATCCACCCTCGCCGGTGGGGCAGCCGCACGACTGGTACCGCGGGCTCACCGCCATCGACGAGTGGCTCCAGCGAACTCCGGACTCACGCCTCGTGGTCGCGGGCGATTGGAATTCGTCGTTCGCGCATCCGGTCTTCCGGAGGCTGGCCTCCTCGCTGCGCGATGCGGAGCAGGCAGCCGGTCCGATACCGTGGCCCACCTGGCCGCAGGAGAAGCCCGTGCCCGCGTTCACCGCGATCGACCACATCCTCGCGCGTGGCGCGATGCCGACGGACTGGGCCAGCTTCCACATCGACGGGAGCGACCATCGCGCGGTCGTCGGGAGTTGGAGACTGTGCGCGCCGGCCCACTAGGGCTCATCTCTCGGGGCGGCTCGTGGTCGGCGACATCCGCTCAGGCGTCCGTCCCGGTACCTCCGGTGATGTCGAGCGACCCCAGGTATCTGCGGGTCATGCGGGCCTGAACGCGCCGTGCCAGGGGGCCGCCGAGCCGGGTGAACCATCGTGCGGGAGTCGAGAACGCGACGATCGTGAACGTCACCTCGTCGTTCTCGCTGAGACGGAGTTCGAAGCGCTCCTCGCCTCGCTCCGGATGGCCGGGCAGGGTTCCGTAGGCGAAGCCGCACAGGTCGGCCGTCCTGGTCGCCCAGACCACGAGGCACGGCGCGCGGAAGCGGAGCGGGCCGAGGCGCAGCCGCATCAGCACCTGGGTGCCTTCACGCAGCGGCACGTCCGACAGATCGACGGATGCACCGGCCCGGCGTTGGACTGCGCCGCTCAGGAGCTCGTCGGCAGCGCGCTCGAAGAAGCCGCGGCCGTGACCGACCCGCCGCGTCGCCCGGAGGTGACGGTAGCCCGCGGGGAGCGGCCCGCCGGTGGCGCCGACTTCGGGGTAGGTGACGTCGAGCACGCACCCACGCTATCCGTGTCGGGGGAGAGGGCATCGGATCCCCCGGGCATCTGGGTAGCCTTCGTCCATGACCTTCATCAACGTCGGAACGCTCGGTGTCGTCCCCGGTCAGCGGGAGGCGCTCATCGCGCACCTCACACAGCGCAGCGATGTTCTCACCGACCTCGGCTGTCTCGCGTACGAGGTGGGGTCGAACGAGCAGGAACCGGACACCGTCTTCGTGATGGAGATGTGGGTGAGTGCCGAGGCTCATCAGGCCTCGCTGACCCGACCCGAGGTCCAGGCCGCGATCGCCGCCGCTCGGCCTCTCCTGTCGGGCGTCTTCGGTGGCTTCCGATTCGACGTCAGCGGGTCGCCCCTGCGCGACTGAGAGGAAGCCGTCCGGCGACGGCTCACGACGGGTCGACGTGCTCCGATCGCACGTGCTCGAACACGAGCGTCGTCTGTACGTCTGCGACCTCGGGTCGCGCCGTGAGCTGGTCGATCACGAAGGCGTAGACGGCGTCGACGTCCGGCACCGCGAGGTGGATGAGGAAGTCGTGGGTTCCGGAGATGACGAAGAGCCCGATCGTCTCGGGGAGCGACGAGGCGAACTCGCGGAACCCTTCGATGTTGGGTCGCGACGGAGGCCGCACGCGGACCGAGATCAGCGCTTGGACCGACCGGCCGACCGCATCCAGGTCGACTGCGGCATGAAAACCCGTGATCACCCCGCGCTCACGGAGGTGGCGGATGCGCTCGAGCGAGGTCGTCGGCGAGACGCCCGCCTTCGCCGCCAGATCGCGGTTCGTCTGGCGGGCGTCATCCTGCAATTCGCGCAGCAGCGCGCGATCAACGGCGTCGAACTTCACAGCGATCTCCGTCTCCCGTGTGACCTACGCAGAGTACCGTCCGAATCGGTCACGGCAGCAAGGGGAGACGACCGACGATCTTGTCGACCGGGTTTCGAGGGCCGACCAGGCTCAGTGCCACGTAGGTGATCTCCTCGGCGTCGCTCGAGCGCATCGTGTCGAGGTATTCGTCGTAGACGCGGGTCTGCTGCGCCGCCTCCGGCATGTCCGCGAGGAAGATGTCCCCGCGCCTGGCCGCTTTCGCCCGGATCGCGAGCAGTGCGGCGTTGTCGGCGGTGAGCACGGTGCATCCCGCCCAGGGCAGTCCGGGATGCGCGGCGCCGGACCCGTCCACCGCGTCGGGCCCGAGGAGACCATTGACCGCGTCCACGGTTGCCGCCGCAACGCAGATCGCGGCATTCACGGCGCGACCCGCCGGGGCGTCCTGATTCACCACCACGACCCACTTCAGTCGGGCAGATCGCGTGGGTGCGGAGGTGTCGATCTCCTCGGGTTCGAACCCGATGCTGCTGGTGACCATCGCAACCATCCGTCCTTTCGCGCCGTTCGTGCGCGTGCAGCTCAGAATCCTATGGACATTGCTGAGCTTGGTGCACGTCATCCGTACGTCATACGGCGAATTTGCATCGGACTGGACGATCATCCGTCGCGACATGACCCGTCCAGCTCCCAGGGGCACGATCCACGGATGGTCGCTCGGAGCCGACGAGCCGCGCGAGTGCTCAGGACGTCTCGAATCGAACCGAATCGAATCGTCGGATCGTGTCATCTCGTCCGTGGTCAGCGACGTGCTTTCACCGCCCGTGCGGGTCGAGGTGGTTCAGCGCGGCCACGGTCTCGTCGTAGTCGCCGCGTGCCTCGCCGTAGCGGAGGAACTTCACCCGCTCGACCTGGATCTCACGGGCGTCGGGATCGGTCTCGATGAGGCCGACCACCTCGGCGATGAATTCGTCGAGCGGCATCGCGAACTCGCTCTCGCGCTGCCCGGGCATGAGGTCGGTCGCGACCGACGGCGGCTCGAGCTCGGAGACCTTCACCGTCGTACCCGCGAGCTGGAGACGCAGCGACTCGCTGAGCATGTGGATCGCGGCCTTGGTCGCGTTGTAACTGGGCGTGATCCGCAAGGGGGTGAACGCCAGCCCCGAGGAGACCGTCATGATCGTCGCGTCCGGGCGGCTCTGGAGATGCTCGATGAACGCCGCGATGAGCCGGATGGGGCCGAGCAGGTTCGTCGTGACGGTCGCCTCCGCGGTGTCCAGGAATCCCGCCGGCGTGGTCCAGTCCTCGACGCGCATGATCCCCGACATCGCGATGAGCACGTTCAGCTCGGGGTGCGCGGCGATCACCTCATCCGCGGCTCGGCGGATGCTGTCGGGGCTGGTCGTGTCGATCTCGACGGCCTGGATGCCGGGGTTCTCGGCGACGATCTGCGCGAGGAGCTCGGTACGGCGGCCGCCGACGATGACCTCGTTGCCCTTCTCGTGCAGGGCGCGGGCGAGGGCGAGACCGATGCCGCTGGTCGCGCCGGGGATGAAGATGGTGTTTCCGCTGATGTGCATGCCTCGAGTGTCCGGCCGCCGGAGGATGCGTGCCAGGGAGCGGTTATCGGGGGAGAGCCGGTCCCTGTCTCCGCTCGACGGGTGGGTTGAGACTAGGGGGATGGATCGTGATGCCCTCGGGACGTTTCTGACCCGCCGCCGCGAGAGCCTGCAGCCCGGCGACGTCGGTCTGGTCGCAGGTCCGCGCCGCCGCGCGGTCGGTCTGCGCAGGGAGGAGGTCGCGCAGCTCGCGGGCATGTCGACCGACTACTACACCCGCATGGAGCAGGGCCGCAGCACCCAGCCGAGCACGCAGATCCTCGGCTCCCTCGCCCGCGCACTGCGCCTGACGCCAGACGAACGCGACTACCTCTTCCGGGTGTCCGGGCTCGACGCGCCCGACCGGCACAGCAGCGGAGACTATGTGGCGCCCGCGCTGCTGCGCGTCTTGGACCGCTTGACCGACACACCCGCGCTCATCATCTCCGTCCTCGGCGAAACACTGGTGCAGAACGAGGCCGCCCTCGCGCTGTTCGGTGACGTGAGCCGCTACACCGGTCTGGAGCGCAGTGAGGTCTACCGCTGGTTCGTCCGTCCCGACACGGAGCGCCGGCGCTACCCCGAGAGCGATCGAGACCGGCAGAGCCGCGCGCACGTGGCATCCCTCCGTGCCGCGCTCGGCGCGATGGGGCCCACCTCGCGCGCCGCGGAACTCGTGCGCGCGCTGACGGACCGGAGCCCGGAGTTCACCGCTCTCTGGGATCAGTTCGAAGTGCACCGCCGATTCGCCGACCACAAGACACTCATCCACCCCGAGCTGGGTGAGATCGAGGTCGACTGCCAGGTGCTGTTCACCGAGGACGAGTCCCAGGCGCTGCTCGTGCTGACTGCTCCGCCGCGCAGCGAGGCCGCGGGCAAGCTCGAACTGCTCACCGTGCTCGGAAGCCAGCAGTTCGCCACCGACCGCTGAACCGGACCGGCCGAGAACCGGGTCGGCTCATCGAGCGATGATGCGTTCGATGACGCTCATGGCGTCGTCGAGTGTCTCGAGGTCCTCCGCTGCACACCCATCGAGAGCGTCTTCGAGCCAACGCTGCTTCAGCTCCTGGGAGCGATTCAGTGCGGCAACCCCGTTGGCTGTTGCGTGCAGGATCGTGCGGCGTCGGTCCAAGGGATCGGATGCTCTGCGTACGAAGCCGCGGCGTTCGAGCGTCGTGATCGCGACACTCATCGTCTGTGCTCGCACCCCCTCGACACGGGCGAGCTCGGCGATGGTGAGTCCCCCAGGAGCGTCGATGAGCAGCGCGACGATCGACTCCTGCGACAGCGTCAGACCGCTCGCCCCGTGGGCTTCGGACCTGATGCGTCGAAAGAGCAGGCCCGTCGCCCGGCGCAGACGCGCGGCGCGTTCCGGGTTGGCATCCCGTGAAGCGACCATGCGTCAATCCTAGCGAGGGTCATCAGCAGTGCTGTTAATCAGTTATGCTGATTAAATGCTCGCGTCCGCGGGCGCCATTGCGAAGGAGCGAGCAATGCACACCGTTCGGCTGGGAACGTCGGGCCTGGAGATCAGTGCTGCGGTGCTAGGCATGATGAGTTACGGTGACCCGGATCGCGGCAGCCACTCGTGGGTGCTGGGCATCGATCAGGCACGCCCGATCGTCCAGAAGGCGTACGACGCGGGGATCACGACGTTCGACACTTCGAACAACTACGCCGCCGGCTCGAGCGAGGAGGTCACCGGCGCACTCGTGCGCGAGCTCGGCCCGAGAGAGAGCGTGCAGATCTTCACCAAGGTCTTCGCTCCCACCAGCGCTTACCGCAACGGACACGGACTGTCGCGCATCGGCATCATGCGCGCCATCGACGAGTCACTGGGCCGTCTCCGCACGGACTACGTCGACCTGTATCAGATCCACCGTTTCGACCCGAACGTGCCCATCGAGGAGACGATGGAGGCTCTTCACGACATCGTCAAGGCCGGCAAGGCACGCTACATCGGTGCATCCAGCATGTGGGCCTGGCAATTCGCCGAGCTGCAGCACACCGCCGAGCTGCACGGGTGGACGAAGTTCGCGTCCATGCAGGACCAGTACAACCTCCTGCAGCGCGAAGAAGAACGCGAGATGCACCCTTACTGCCGGGCCACCGGTGTCGGCGTCATCCCCTGGGCGCCGTTGGCCAGTGGCTACGTCACACGCCCCTGGGGCGCAGATGGGTCGGGGCGCGCCGAGCTCGATCGGTTCGGCGCATCCCTCAATCAGGGCTCCAACAAGGAGATCGTGGATGCCGTCGAGCACGTCGCCGCCGCTCGCGGGGTCTCTATGGCGCAGATCGCCCTCGCGTGGGTCGCAGGCAAGAGCGCTGTCTCGGCACCGATCGTCGGCGCGACCAAGCCCCATCACCTGGACGACGCCATCGCCGCCCTCGACATCCGCCTGACCGACGACGAAACCCGCCAGCTCGAAGCCGCCTACACTCCTCGGACACCCACCGGATTCTGACGGCGTCCTCCGAATCGGCGCGCCGCTGCTGGTGAATCCTCCGATCATGGCCCTGATCATGACAGGGCGCTCCGACGGCGTGAGTGAGCGACCGATCTACATCGCCCGGGAATCGGCTGGCCCGTCAGGAGTGGCCGAGATACTCCGCCATGTAGCGCTCGAGCATGCTCAGGGAACCAGATGTCTGGCCGACAGTGAGCCACCGATTTCCGCCTGGGGTCAGTTCTTCCGCCGGTGACCAGCGTCCCTCGATGCAGACGAAGTGGTAGAGCCACTGCTGGTAGCTATCCCCGATCGTCAGCAGCCGTGCGTCGCCTCGACTGTCTGCTTCTCGGTTGTGCTCGTGCTGCTTCCACGCCGCCCGGCGTTCGCGGCGGCCCGAGCCGCCGCCGCGCGGCTTGGGGTGACGGAGGTGAACAGTCCGACCGGCATCCGTCTCCACCCAGAAGTAGCCGGAGGCGCCCGCGGTGCTGCGAAGCCGGCCGGTGAAGTCGCGGACGAGCGCGGACACCTTCGGATCGGGTGTCACGGCTCGATAGGCGGGCGAGCCGTAGCGGATCATCGCGCCGGCGGCTCGCGTCGCGGTGCTGTTCCGATTCCGCAGAGCGCGGATGCGGTCGTCGAGCTCGGTCACTCACGAACATTACCAAGCGGCAAGGCGGCGGGTCGGGTGCGCAGATCCGGATGCGGCGCGATCGCGAAGCCTCAACCCCAGACCTGATAGCGGGCGGATGTGGCGTAGGTGCCGGCATCCCCGAGGTCGACGGTGAGCTGAAGCGTCCATGTGCCTGCGATCGGAGCGATGGCAGCTGAGGTCCACCCTCCGGAGCTGTGGCGGGTGAAGGTGAGGGATACGCCGGACACGCTGTCGGTTCCGATCGTTCCGCTGACCGCTTTCGGCTCGACGTCCGCCCCCGATGCCGACTCGAGGCGGACGGAGATCCGTTGCGGGCCGGTGTGGGTGGGATCGATCGTTATCACGGCGGATGCGGTGCCGACGGGGGCGGTGACGGTGGTCTCCGGGCCGTAGGTGGTCCGTGCGGGCGGCAGGGACACGAGGAGAGTGGTCACGATCACGACGACGATCGTGGCAGCGGCTTCGATCCCGACGAGCCGCTTCGCCCGGCGGCGTTCGATCGAGCCGTCCGGTGCCGCGCGTCGGATGAGCCGGCGGTGCGAGATCACAGCCAGAACGAGAGCGACGGCGACCACGGCGAGCTTGACGAGGAGTGTCACGCCGTAAGCGGTCGCAGTGATCGATTCGACCGGATCGATCTGGCGCCACGCGAGGTATTCGCCGCTGATAATCAACGCCGCGACGCTCGAGAACGCGACCCTCGACCACCTCCGCATCGAGGTCAGGTCCGGCGCCGCTCCGCTGATCGTGGGAAGCACGAGCGTCACCAGCGCGCAGAGGCCGCCGATCCACATCGACATCGCCGCGAGATGCACGACGGTGGCGGGAACAGCCAGCCACCAGTCAGAGGCGCCGACCGCATGCCCGTCGACGGCGATCGTCACCAGGACTCCGACGGTCAGGGCCGCAGCAAGAGCGCGCTGTCCGCGCGCACCGCGTCGCGGACGCGTCATCCATGGCACGAGGGCGAGCAGCAGTGCAACGCGGACGAGCCCCGCGACCCCGCCCGCCTCGTGGAGCGTCGTCGCGAACCCGTCCAAGCGCACGATCCCCGGCCACCCGGACCCCGCCGCTGCAGGGCCGGCGATGAAGAGGCGCACGAGCGTTCCACACGCGACGAGCACCCAACCCGACCACCTCAGCGTCGCCGCGGTCCGACCTTGTCGGGTGCGTGGCCACAGGACGAGGAGGGCGAGGACGGTGCCCCCGGCGATCGAGACCCCGAGGTAGACAGCCCCTTGCGCCACGCCGGCGATCACCTGAAGCGGATCGACCGTCGCCGGTGCGATGTCGGGCGCCACGGTCGGGTCGGCGTTCACCCCGAACCTGATCGCGCCCGTCACGATGTGGCCGTCAGCGGACACGACGCGGTAGCTCACGGTATACGCGCCGTCGGGCAGATCAGCGCGAAGGGGAACGATCACCTCGTGGCCACCCGGGCCGAGCATCGCTGCGCCTCGCCCCGCGGCGCCACCCTTGTCGGAGACTGCCGCGGTGCCATCCGTCGGCAGCTGCACCGCTTCGTCGAAGGTGAAGGTCACTCGTGTGGGAGCGCTCGTCACGCGTGACCCGTCCTGCGGGTCGCTCGAGACGAGCACGGCGTGCGCCGAGGCGGGGGCTGCCACGGCGAGCAGCTGCCACAGCACCAGCACCGCCACGGCGGCAGCGGAGGCGAGCGACGCGCGTCGTCCGCCTCCGCGAACCATCCGTGCGCGGGAGGTCACTTGCTCTCGGTGGCCTTCGGACGGCTGCCCCGGATGAGTGCCACGATCGCCAGGATCAGGCCGAGCACGCCGGCGATGAGGCCGGCGATCCCGAGACCCAGTCCCGCTCCGGAGTCCGTCGAGCCGCTCATGTCCATCGCGCCCGCTTCGGCGGAGGGGCTCGCGGATGCCGCGCCGTGCGCGTCGGTGCTGGCGCCTGCCGCGGAGACCGTCACCGTGGGCGCGGGATGCTCGGGCTCGGTGTCTCCCTGGGCGATCTGGTCCCAGTTCACGACGCTTCCATCGCTGTAGGTCTGCGCCGCGGGGAAGACGAGCGAGTCCACCTTCGGGATCGGCCCCGCAGAGACGGCGAACGTGTCGAACTCGCCCGGCTTGATCCCCGGACCCGTAGCCGTCCAGGTCACGGACGTGACATACGTGGTGATCTTGTTGCCATCGTCATCGGTCTTCGGCTCCGGAAGGTTCGCTGTCGCGACCTGAGCCGTCCACCCGGTCTTCGGCTGCGTCGAGACCGAGATGATCGGCGTCTCCTTCGGGAAGGTCACCACCAGCTTCGTGGTCGAGGCCGTGTCCGACTCCGTCGGGACGCGGAAGGTGAGGACGGCATAGCCGCCCGCGGTCGGGTTGCCGTCGACACGGACGTGCGCTGATGCCGGACCGGCGACGGCGATCACGATCGCTGCCGCCACAGCCGCGGCAGCGCCGACGATGCCGAGCCGTCGGCGCCGGGGGTGTGCTGTGCTCATTGCGGTTTCCTTTCAGTGGTGGATGGGGGATCTCAGCCCATGACGAGGAACGAGGCGGCCATGCCGATCGCCATCACGAGGTTCAGGAGCGTCTGCGCTATCGGCGACAGGGGAGCGGTAGGGGTGGGGCCTTCGGGCGCGCGGACCAGATCGACGAGGAACCAGACGGCGGCGGCGACGAACATCGCGACGAACGCGACGGTGACGATCACGGCCCACACCGGCTGCGCCCACAGCCCGGTCATCACCGCGGTTCCCGCCCCGCCCATGTCCATGCCGCCCATGTCGTGCATGTGGTCGCCGGAGGTGCCGCCGCCCATCATCAGCGTCATCAGGACGCTCATCCAGACCATGGCCGCCATCATCGCCGCGTGATAGACGAGGTAGCCGGTCCGATGATGGTGGCCCGGTCCTTCGGGGCCGGCATGGGTCTGCGGGCGCAGCACCGCGAGCCCCACGTACCAGAGGGCTGCGGCGGTGAACACGACGATCTGCAGGAGTGCCGGGATCGCCATGGACCACGCCCACGGCATGACGGCCATCGAGACGCTCATGAGCACATGGGCGAAGTAGGAGCCGCGGTCCGTCCATGTGCGTGACCGCACCAGCGCGACAAGCGATACGACGCCGGTCGCGCCGAAGCACACCGTGAACACCCAAGCGAGCACGGGATCCGGAATCATGAAATAACTCTACATTACGTAGAGCTAATTCATCTCATCGGCGCAGTCGCGCGGATCGCAGGCGAAGGCTGTTCCAGACCACGAGGACGGAGGAGAGAGACATGGCCGCCGCTGAGATGAGCGGATTGAGCAGCCCCGCGGCCGCGATCGGAATGGCGGCGATGTTGTAGGCGAACGCCCACACGAGATTGCCGCGAATGGTGCGCAGGGTGCGCTGGGCGAGTGCGATCGCGTCCGCGACGACAGTGAGGTCGTCACGCACCAGCACGATGTCGGCCGACTTGATGGCGATGTCGGTGCCGCTGACGACGGCCATTCCGAGTTCGGCGGTCCCGAGGGCGGCTGCGTCATTGATGCCGTCACCGACCATCGCGACGCGGTGCCCATCGCCCTGCAGGCCCTCGATCGTGCGCGCCTTCTCGGTCGGGAGCACGCCGGCCCGCACATCCTCGATGCCCAGCTCGGCCCCGACCCGCTGCGCTGCGGCCGGACTGTCGCCGGTCAGGAGAACGGTGTGCAGCCCCATGGCCGTCAGTCGCTCGACCGCGTCGCGCGCCGTCGGCCGCACCTCGTCGACGACCGTGGCGATGCCGACGACCCGGCTGTCACGGACGACGAAGATCACGGATGAACCGTCGTCCGCCGCATCCGCAATCAGCGAGGCGGCCCATTCCGGCTCTCCGATCCCGAGATGGGCGAGGAGCGCCGGTCCGCCCACGGCGACATCCCTCCCGTCGACGACGCCTGCGGCGCCGAGTCCCGGGAGGGTGCGGAGCTCGCTCGGCTCGGGGAGATCGGTCGCGCGGCCGTGGACGTGCGCGACGATCGCCGCCCCGACCGGATGCTCCGACCCGGTCTCCACCGCCGCGGCGATCCGGAGCACCTCGAGCTCGTCCAGCCCGGGGGCGACCGCGGTCGACGTCACACGCAGCGTGCTGAGCGTCAGGGTGCCCGTCTTGTCGAGCACGACCGTGTCGATCCGTCCGGATGCCTCGAGCGCGGCCTGGCCCTTGATGAGGATGCCCAGCTGCGCGCCGCGGCCGACCCCGACCATGAGCGCGGTCGGGGTGGCCAGACCCAGCGCGCACGGGCACGCGATGATGAGGACCGAGATCCCGATGCCGACGGCACGGGTCGGGGAGGCGCCGCCGAGCAGCCAGCCCGCGGTGACGAGTGCTGCGAGAACGATCACCGAAGGGACGAACCACTGCACGACGGTGTCGACGAGTGCCTGCACGCGCGCCTTCGACGCCTGCGCGTGCTCGGCCATCGCGGTCATCTGCGCCAGCTGGGTGTTCGCTCCGATGGCGGATGCGGTCAGCACGAGCCGGCCGTCGCGGCTGATCGACCCGGCGGCGACGATGTCGCCCGGCCCGAGGTCGCGCGGGACGGGCTCGCCGCTGAGAGCGCTCGTGTCGACGGCGGCACGGCCCTCGACGATGGTGCCGTCCGCGGGGATCGCCTCGCCGGCGCGGACGACGATCAGATCTCGCGGGCGGAGCGCGGCGGCGGGGATGACGCTCTCGACGCCGTCTCGGACGACGCGCGCGGTATCCGGTGCGAGAGCGGACAGTGCGTCCAGCACGTCCCCCGCGCGGCGGCGGGAGCGGGTCTCGAAGTAGCGGCCGGCCAGCTGGAACGTGGTCATACCGGCCGCGACGTCGAGGTAGATGGAGCTCGCCCCGGCGGGCGTCATCCCGTAGCCGAGCCAGTAGGTGCCGGCGTCCTCGCCCATCAGCGCGGTCGCGCAGGCCCAGCCGAAGGAGACCACGATCCCGAGGGAGACGAGTGTGTCCATCGTCACCGATCCGTGGCGCAGGTTGCGAAGGGTCGCGCGATGGAACGGCCATGCCGCCCACGTCACGATCGGGATCGCGAGGACGATGCACAAGAGCTCCCAGCCGGGGAAGCGCAGCCTCGGAACCAGCGCGAGCACCAGGGTCAGATCCATCAGCGGGAACGCGAGCAGCGCCGAGACGAGCAGGCGCCGCCGGAGCGAAACGATGCGGTCGAGGGACGCGCGACGCGACCACTCGTCGTCGCCGTCCACGCGCACGGCGGCGTCGTAGCCGGCCTTGCGCACGGCCGCGACGGCCTCGTCGGCACGATCGGCGCGCAGGCCCGCGACCATCGCCCGCTCGGTCGCGTAGTTCACGGTGGCGGTCGCGCCGTCGACCTTGTTGAGCGCCCGCTCCACCCGGCCCGCGCAGGCGGCGCAGGTCATCCCGCCGATCGACAGCTCGAGCACGCTCGTTGGCGCGTCGACGGCCGTGGTCTCCGCGATCTGTGCACTCATGGCTGGCTCTCCTCGGAAGGGGATGTGGCGGGCGTCGTCACCGCGGTGGGCTGGCGACCGTGCGAGCGCTCCTCGAGCTCTCGCAGCATCCGGTTGTAGGCCTCGAAGTCGTCGTCGAGCCCGGTATCCATGTGACGGTCCTTGCGTCGCGCCTCGCGCTGGTCCTGTCGCGCCCACTGGATGCCGAGCGCGACGACGACGATCAGCAGGGGGATCTCGCCGCCGGCCCACGCGATGCCGCCGCCGACGTACTGCGTCGACATCAGGTCGCCCATCCAGGTGGGGTCGACCGTCTTGTAGAAGTTGGCGGCGACAGGAACGGCGGCGGTCATCAGGATGACGCCGAAGAACGCGTGGAACGGCATCGCCGCGAGCGTGAACCCGAGCTTGCCGATCGGCGGGAGCGGTCGCGGAGGTCTGTCGACCCCGATGATGAGGGCGAAGAAGAGGTAGCCGATCGCGAGGAACTCGACGTCCATGAGGCGGTGCGCCCAGTGGTAGCGGATGAAGGTCTCGAACAGCGGCGAGAAGTACAGGACGTAGTAGGTCGCGATGTAGACCACGAAGACGCGCAGGGGATGGAAGACCAGCCGGAGCCCGTCCCAGTGCAGAACCGCAGTGATCCACTCGTGCGGGCCGGCGGCCTCGCCGCGCGCCGCGGGCCGGGTGGCCCGCAGCATCAGCGTGATCACGCCGCCAAGCACGAGGAAGACCGGCGCGAGCATGTTCAGCGTCATGTGCGCGGCCATGTGGACGGCGAAGCTCGCACCCGCGTACTTGCCGACGCCCGAGCTCGTGGCGATGACCACGATCACCCAGCCGAGCACCCAGGCGGCGGTGCGGCCGGCGGGCCACGCGTCACCACGGCGACGGAGGCGCGCGACCGCGAAGAGGTAGACCGCCACGGCGGCGACGGCGATGCCGAGGAACAGGATGTTCGGGCGCCACTGCACGGCGAGAGCTGCGAAGGTCGGGGCGCCGGGAAGGTCGTAGCCGAAGTAGAGCTGCTCGATGCTCGTGGGGGTGAAGTACACGGGCGGCGGCACGCGCAGCATCGCAGCGGTGAGCCCGGCGTAACCCGCAGCCGAGACGACGCCGAGCGTCAGGGCGACCCTGATGGTGCGATCGGTGAGCGCGTTTCGTCGCAGCCAGAGCACGACCAGGACGGCCCCGACCGCGATGAGCACCAGCGCGCGCAGGCCGATCAGAAGCGCTGTCGGGTTCGTCCCGCCCGGCCCGGCGAGCTTGAAGAGCGTGATGACGACGTCCGACAGCACGATGATCGTCCAGGATCCCGCTGAGACCAGCCACGTCCGTCGGAGGGTCACGGGCCGCAGCAGCCGCCCGCCGGCGACCCGCAGGGCGAGGACGACGATCGTCCCGAACAGCGCCGCGGCGGCGAGCGTCTGGAAGGTCGCGGCATCCGACCCGTAGTCGTGGTCAGGGCCCACCAGCACCTGGCCGACGACGACGGGGGCGAGCAGGGAGAGCGCCGACAGTGCGAGCGGGACGAGGAGCCCGGTCCATCGCTGTGCGAACTGGATGCAGATCGTCACGGTCGTCATGAGGAGGAACACGACGATCCATGCCGCGGGGAGGTAGGTCGCCTGGATCAGGTAGGCGAGCCCGCCGGGGATGAACAGCTGCGACAGCGAGGCGCCGTTCGCGTCGGCGGCATCCACTCCGATCATCACCGCAGCAAGGATCGCCCAGGTGAGCGAGGCGATGCGGGCGATCCGCCACTCCGGCTCCGTGTCGACGTCGAGGCGGCGACGTCCGGGACGGCCGAGCACGAACATCAGGGCGACCAGCGAGCCGGTCGTCACCCAGCCGGCGAGGTCGACAGCGGTGCGCAGTCCCGACGCCAGCATCGCGGTCAGGGAGCCGGGGTAGCCGCGGAAAAGCTTCGCGTACCACGTGTCGCCCGCCATCGCCGTCGTGAGGAGTGGCACGGCGAAAGCGAGCACGACGAAGACCACCGCGATCGCCACGATCCCGGCGCGGTTCCGCCGGATCGTCGGGCGCTGATACGCCTTCAGCTCGACGTGTGCGTCGCCCGTCGTCACGCGCGGATGCGGTAGCCGACCTCTTCGACGGCTGTGGGGACGGACGATGCGGCGAACTCGGTGCTGTGGTCCACCTCGACCCGGCCGGAGGCGAGGTCCACCTCCACCGCCTCCACGCCCGGGAGCTCGGCCAGCGCCTCGGTGACAGACGCGCGGCAGTGCTCGCAGGTCATCCCCTCCACCTCGAACACGCTCCGTGAGGTGCCGTTCGCAGACATGGCTTCCCCTTTCTGGTCGCTTCAGATCTCTACAGCACGTAGTTTACGTGGTGAAACCCGAGCCAGCTCCACATCTCGTAGAATCGCGTGTGGAGGTGGCCATGGCCGGCATCAGAACGAGGAACCGCGGTGAGCTCGAAGGCGCCATCCTGCGCATCCTCCGACAGAGCACGACCCCGATGAGCGCGAACGAGATCAGGGATGCCGTAACGGGTGAGACTCCCGCGACGACGACCGTGCTGACCGCGCTCGACAGGCTGTACGACAAGGGCGACGTGATCCGGTTCCAGGAATCGCCCCGTAAGGTGCGGTTCGCTGCCGCCCAGAGCGCGGCGGAGAGCGCCAGTGCCGCGATGCTTCTCGCTCTCGAGCAGAACGAGGATCGGCGCGCCGTGCTCCTGAAATTCGCCGGTGATCTCGGGGACGCCGACGCCCAGCTCCTGCGGTCGGCGCTGAAGCCGCGCCGTGGAGAGTAGCGGAGTGTTCATCCTCGGTGGTCTGCTCGTGACGGCGACCGTCGTCGTCTGGCTCAGCCCGCGCCTGCTCACGCACGGGCGGTGGCAGGTTCTGCGACCGCGACTCGCGCTGACCCTGTGGCATGCGGCATTCGCCGCAGGCCTCGCCGCCGCCGTACTCGCCGTCGTCATCGCAGTGCTGCATACCCTCGCCGTCACCCAGGATGCGCGCGGCGCATCCGTGGTCGTCACGGTGCTCGGGTGGATCGCCTTGGCGATCGTCGGCGGGGCGTGCGCGATGGTGGCTGTGGGTGGCGGCGGCGTCGGCGACGCCTCGCGCCGCAACCGCGGTGCCCTCCTCGCGCTGCCCCATTCCGCACGCGCGCTCGACCGGCGCACGGAGTTGAGACTGTGCGAGTCGAACGAGGTCTTCGCGTGCTCCGTGCCCGACCGCCGCGGCACCATCGTCATCACGACCGGTCTCGCCGCTCTCCTGTCGCCAGCGCAGCTTCGGGCTGTCGTCGCGCATGAGCACGCTCACCTCACTGAGCGCCATCATCTCGCGATGCGGCTCGCCGACGTGAACTCCGCCTGCATTCCGGGGAATGCCGGCGCCCGCCGGATGCGCCGTGCGACCGCGTTGCTGATCGAGCTCATCGCCGATGACCGCGCTGCACGAACCACAGGCGCCGTCCACCTCGCCAACGCACTCGTGCGAATCGCCGACGCCACGGGTGATGAGGCTATGGCGCTGCGGGCCGAGCGACTGAGCCGTCGCAGCTGGCGGCCGGCCTCTCGCCTCTCGCCCGTCCCTGCGCTCTACCGTTCGCTCAGCGGCGACGTGGTGACGTGACCAGGATGGTGTCGCCGTTCACAGAACGCGCGGGCGATGAGGACATGCCGGCGCTCGCCGCAAGGGATCGACCTTCGCCCGAGAGGTGGGTCTCGCGGCGTCGCCGGCGCGTCTGAGGGTGGCCCGACCTAGTCGCCCCCGCCGAGCGCGGGCGGTCCAGCCGATTCGACCGCCTTCGTCATGGATGCCATCGCGCTTTCCGCGTTCGCCGAGGACATCCCGCTGCTGGAGCCGCCGTTCTTGTCGGCGATGGCGATCCACGCCCCCATGGCCGCGTGCGGGAGCGCGGAGCCGAACTGCATCACCTTGAACGCGTCCGCCGCGCTCGCCGCATCGGGGTACGAGTAGAACGTGAAGCTGGCAGCGCCCTTCTTGGAGCCGAAGGGCGAGTTCCAGCTCCACAGATCTGTCGTGCTCGCAGCGTACGTCTCGACCCCGCATGTGCGGGTGCCGGAGAAGACCGGTCCGCCGCCCCCGAGATCGGTGCCGTCCCAGTTCTGTACACCGCTTGCGGTCGTGATGGTCGCATCCGCGGAGGGGAGACCGAGGTCGGACATCGATGACAGCGCCAGAGAGTCGCAGAACGCCTCTGCGTCCGCGTGCGAGTTCTCCTGCACGTCGTAGACCTGGTGCTGATCCCGCTGCTTGAGCATCTCCTCGATGAGTGGCTTCACGCCGCTCGTGAAGAGCATGTCCATGTCCTGGTTGTCAGCGGCGCGCAATCCCTCGACATTGAGGACCAAGCCCTTCTCGAGCTGGACGGCAGCGAGCGAGGCCGCCGGGTAGTTCTCGACAGCGGACATCCCCGCGTAGGACCCGGAGGCGAAGCTCTGGGATACCCCGCGTTGGGCCGCACCGGCAACGGGCTCTCCGCCGCTGATGAGGGTGACCGTGCCGATCGTCTGATCGTGGCCCGTGGAGTCAGTACCGGAACTGCGGATGTCGCAACTCACGGCTTCTTCGTGGCCGCCGCGTCGCAGCACCTGATCCCGAGCGGCGGACACCAGGCTGACCGACCCGAACGTGGCATTCATGGCCGCCAGGGATGTGTTCACCCACACGCAGAGATCGATCCGTGCAATGTCCGGCCCCGCGGCGGCAGCACTCGCGTTGGCCGAAGCACTCGCCGCGGACGTTTGTGTCGGCTCGGCCGGGCGAGGAGATGCCTGATCAGCGGCGGCGCACCCACTCACCGCGAGTCCCAGCGTGACCACCATCACGGCACCCACGGACGCGACCGTCCGCGGACGACGCGCATTCAGACGGAACATGTGCAACAGCCAACCCCCAGTTCGGCCGGACAGAACCTCCGCAGACTATCAGTCCGCGGAAGTGCCGAGATTCCCATCCCGCGGCCCCGCTGCATGGGTGCACAGCGGGGCCGTTCGGGATCGAAGAACTCAGGCGCGTATCAGTCCGCGGATCGGGCTGACGGCCTGCTCGGCTTCGTGGTCTGGACCGAGTGGGATGCCGCTGCGGTCCCGCAGCAGCAGGGTCGCGATGAAACCGATCACCGTCATCCCCGCGAGGTACCACGTCACGGCGGTCGTGCCTCCCGTGGCATCGACGAGGGCAGTGGCGATCGTCGGGGCGAAGGCGCCGCCGAGAACGGCGCCCAGCGCGTAGGAGATCGAGACTCCGGAGAAGCGGATGGATGCCGGAAAGAGCTCCGCGTACAGGGCCGCCTGTGGGCCGTAGGTGAGGCCCAGTCCGACCGTGAGGACGACGAGGGCGACGGTGAGGAGCGCCACATTGCCCGTATTGACGAGAGGGAACAGCAGGAGGACCCCGACAAGTTGCGCCGCCCACCCGATGAAGTAGGTGTTCCGACGGCCGATCCGGTCTCCGACCCATCCGCCGACCCACGTGAATATCAGCCAGGTCGCTGCCGAGAGAGTCACCGCGCCGAGCACGTCGGCGGTGGGGAGGCCGACCGGCCCGTCGGGGTTGGTGGCGTAGCGCTGGATGTAGCCGCCGGTGGTCATGTAGCCGACGGCGTTGTTCCCGGCGAAGACCAACGCGGCGATCAGCACCAATACGGTGTGCCTGCGGAACAGCTGCAGGATGGGTGCTCGCGTCTTCTCCTTCCGGGCGCTGAGCTCGAGGAAGACGGGGCTCTCCTCGACCCTCTTGCGTACGTAGTAGCCGATGAGGATCAGCACGAATGACAGCAGGAACGGAACGCGCCACCCCCACGCGAGGAATGCCTCGCCCGGAGCGATGAGCGCCATCAGCCCGAGCATGCCGCTGGAGAGCAGCAGCCCGAGCGGCGTACCGAGCTGCGGCGAGGCGCCGAACAGGCCGCGCTTGGTCTTCGGGGCGTGCTCGACAGCCATGAGCACCGCGCCGCCCCACTCCCCGCCGGCCGAGATGCCTTGCAGAACGCGGAGGAGAATGAGCAGCACGGGGGCCGCGACGCCGATGACGTCGTAGGTGGGCAGCAGCCCGATCAGCGTGGTGGAGGCGCCCATGAGGGTGAGGGTCAGCATCAGCACGACCCGGCGGCCGTATCTGTCGCCGAGGTGACCAGCGAGGAACGCGCCGAGCGGCCGGAAGAGGAAGCTCAAACCGACGGTGAGGAATGCCAGGACCTGCGCCATAGCAGGTCCCGCTGGGGCGAAGAAGAGTTGCCCGAAGACCAGGCCTGCCGCCGCGGCGTAGAGGAAGAAGTCGTACCACTCGACAGTGGTGCCGATGACGGTGGCGACAACGACTCGGCGACGATCGCGAGGTGCTGCGATCGTGCCGGTCGGCGTGAGACCGCCCGACCGGTCTGAGGGTTCGGTGGACATTGACAGGCTCCTTTGACTTCGTTGTCGAGACCGCGCAACGGCTTGTCGCGGCGGGTGGTGAGTAGTGCGGGTCAGCGTTGCGAGGACTGCGGAATCACCGCGAGTCGCGGGCCGGTCGCGTGGCCCGCCTCGCGGATGAACTGCTCCAGCTGGTCGAGTTCCTCGAACCGGTGGGCCTCGACCCCGTATCCGCGCGCGATCGCGCAAGGATCGAGACCAGCGAGATCGAGGTAGCCGCCGTCGGGGACGTCCATGATGCGGGAGAAGCGCTGCAATGCGCCGTACTCTTCGTTCTGACCGATCACGAACGTCACCGGGATGCCGTAGCGGGCGGCCGTCCACAGCGCGGCGGGGGTGTACTGCATCGCACCGTCACCGATGAGGGCGATCACCGGCCGTGTGGGATCGGCGAGCTGCACGCCGATCGCCGCCGGAAGTCCCCACCCGAGTCCGCCGTTGGCGGGGAAGTAGTAGGACTGGGCGCGATCGAAGGACAACCGGGCCCACAGCGCATCGGCAGAGGTCCACTCGAGGACCACCACGGCATCGTCGCGCTTCGCGCGGTCGACGGCGTCGAGGATGGCTTGCGCCGAGTGTCGTCCGTTCACGGACGCGGGAGCGGCGTCCGGTGCGAATCCGTGTCCCGCCGGCCTGTCACCCGCACGTACCCGCGCCGTCAGGCGCGCGGCTGCGTCGGCGGGATCTCCGACGTGGATCGCGCCCGCCGCGGCGCGCGCCGCCTCGCCCGGATCGGAGGTGATCGCGATGAGCCGCGTTCCTTCGCGAAGCGGGGCTCCGTCGACGAACTGGTGGTAGCGAAAGACCGCAGCGCCCAGAGAGAGCACCAGGTCGTGCTCGGAAAGCAGGTCGGCCACGGCCCCGAGGCCCGTCGGAAGGATGCCGCGGAAGTGCGGGTGCCGGGTGGGGAAGGGCGCTCGTGACGGACTCGGCGCCACCCATACCGGCAGCCCTCGGCGCTCACTGAGCGACCGCGTCGCCCGCCACCCGGCTTCGGTGTCGACGCCGGGCCCGAGCACCAGCGCCGGGGAGGATGCGGCATCCACCTCGGCGACGATCTCGTCAATGCTCGTCTCCGGCAGCACCGGCGAGGCCGATACCGAGCGTTCCGACAGTGCCCCGGAGACGCGGTCGTCGGCCGGATGTGCCCAGTCATCGAGAGGGATCGACACATAGGTCGGTCCGGTCGGTGCCGACATCGCCAGCAGCGCCGCCTGCGATACCAACGCCGGCACGTCCTCGGGGCGCAGCGGCTCGGCCGACCATTTCACCAACGGGTCGGCGAGCCGCGACGCCTCGACGTTCGTCAGCATCGCATTCATCGGAACGTATCGGCGGTTCTGCTGGCCGGCGATCACCAGCACCGGGGCGTGCGCCGCAGCGCTGTTCGTCAGATTGCCCATGGCGTTGCCCGTCCCCGACGAGGAGTGCAGGTTCACGACTCCGAGCGAGCCGGACGCCTGCGCGTACCCGTCGGCCATTGCGACCGCCGCTCCTTCTTGAAGCGCGAGAACGTAGTGGATGTCGTCGGGCAGATGCTTCAGCATCGTGAGCTCATTCGAGCCGGGATTGCCGAAGATGCGCGTCACTCCGCGGGCGCGGAGGACCTCGTAGAACGCGTGAGCGACCTCAGGAGCAGACATGGCGATCCTCTCGTGCCGGTCAGAACGGATACGTCGCGACGTCGGCCTGCATGGTGACCCACTGGGTCTCGGTGAACGCCTCGATGTTCGCTTCGTGACCGCCGAAGCGCGCGCCCGTTCCTGATGCCCCGACGCCGCCGAACGGTGCCTGCGATTCGTCGTCCACCGTCTGATCGTTGATGTGAAGGATGCCGCTCGGCAGACGATCGGCGAGCTCGTAGGCGCGGTAGGCGTCCTTGGCGAGGATGCCGAGCGAGAGCCCGTACTCGCTGGCGTAGACGAGCTCGACGAGTTCGTCGATCGAGCCGAACCGCGTCACCGGGGCGACGGGCCCGAAGATCTCCTTCTGGAATGCGGCGTGATCGGGAGTCACCTCCGCCAGCACGGTGGCCTCGTAGAACAGACCGTCGTACTGTCCGCCGGCAGTCAGTCGGGCGCCGGCATCCACGGTCTCGCGAACGATCGCGTCGATCTTGTCCCGCTGGCGCTCGTCGATGATCGGCCCGAGCGGAGCGCCCGATGAGGGATCTCCTGCCGGCAGCGCTGCCGCCTTCGCGCTGAGCCGGGCGACATACTCGTCGTAGATGCTCTCGTGCACGAGGTGGCGCCCGGTCGTCATGCAGATCTGGCCCTGGTGGAGGAAGGATCCCCACGCGCCCGCGGATGCCGCGGCAGCGATATCGACACCATCCAGGACGACGAGGGCGTTGTTGCCTCCGAGCTCGAGATGCGCTCGCTTCAGCAGCTCACCCGCTCGTGCGCCGATGACACGCCCGGCCTCCGTAGACCCGGTGAACGAGATGACGGGCACAGCGGGGTGGTCGACGAGGGCGGAGCCGACTTCGATCCCTCCGGGAAGAACCGAGAACACGCCGGCGGGAACACCTGCCTCCTCGAGCGCCGCGGCGAAGAACAGTCCTCCGCTCACGCTGGTCCGGGGGTCGGGCTTGAGGACGACCGCATTCCCCAGAGCGAGGGCGGGCGCTATCGATCGCGCGGACAGGATCCCGGGGAAGTTGAACGGCGAGATCACGCCGACCACGCCGACCGGACGGCGGCGGCTGAGACTCAGCCGCGGCCGTGCCGAGCGCAGCAGTTGGCCGTACGGCATCATCGCGGTCGCCGCAGCGAGGTGGAACTCGTTCGCGACGAGACCAGCCTCGAAGTGGGCCTTGCCCTGCGCGGAGCCGGCCTCGTCGCTGAGCCAGCGCGCGAGGGTGTCGGTGTTCTCCTCGATGATCGCCGCCGCACGGCGCATCACCGCGGCGCGGTGCTCGGCGGGCGTCGCAGCCCACTCCATCTGTGCTCGCCGCGCCGCGTGCACCGTCCGATCGAGATCATCGACGGTGCCGACGGCCACGTGACCGATGACCTCTCCTGTGGAAGGAGAGGTGACGGGCGCAGTGGCGGAGCCACCCGCCCACGTGCCGTCGAAGTAGCGGCCACTCCAGGTCTGAGGGTCGAAGAACGTCATCTGTCAGTCCCTTCCCGCGCCGGAGCGCGTGAGTTCTCGCGCACGGCGGACCTTGTCAGCCAGTGCGGTGGAGGCGTCATCGACGGCCGAGCGTTCGGCGTCGTTCACGTAGTCCAGCGTCGTCGGCACGACCACCCCGTCGCGCACAACGGCGAGCAGGGTGGTGTGCGAGTCGCTTCCGGCGTCGTCACCGCGCCATACCGCTACCGGCATCGGTTCGTCAGCCGCGAGCCCGGCAATGGTGCGAGCTGAGCCGAGCGGCGTCGTCCAGCCGGAGCTGCGGCCGGGGCGCAGCTCGGACCACCGACGGAACCATCCGCGGGCGTCGGTGTCGATGCGTGACCGCTGTTCGCTGGTGAGGGCCAGGGGAGCGCCGTCGAGGCGGAGAGCGCTCCACACGGGAACCTGACCATCGCCGTGCTCACCCACGACGAGGGCGTCGATGCGGGTCGGGTCCACCTTCAGCTCGCGGGCGACCGCCGCAGTGAATCGGACGCTGTCATTGAGGCAGTATCCGAAGATTCGCGCCGGTTCGATGTCGCTCATGTGGGCCAGGCAGGTGGCCAGGACGTCAGCCGGGTTGGTGAGGATCATCACCAGTCCGCTCTCGCCCGCGAGGGCGGAGATCGCCGGTTGCACTGCACGCAGCACGCCCAGGTTCCCTTCCAGAAAGGCCTCGCGGCTTCCGTCCGGCGTCTCCGGAAGGGATGCGGCGAATACCACGAGGTCGACCGCTTCCTGTTCGGCTGCGCGGTCGAGGGGAACGACGACAAGGCGCGCCCGCGTGCGCCCCGCGACGATCTGAGCCTCGCGCATGTCGATCGCGTGCGCTTGGAGGATGTTGTCCTTCAGGTCGAGCAGAAGGATCTCGTCGTATGCGTCACTCAGTGAGAGCTGGTGCGCAAGGCCCGCGCCCGTCAGACCGGAGGCTCCCAGGATTGCGATCCGCCGCGGTGACCACGCTTGCGTCATTGCACTGCCCCTTTCGCGTCCACCCTGGCGCTTCCTCGATTCAAGACGTTGATGACGGATAGATCCAGACGATGTTTTGGATGCTTCGCATAGAATCTGTCTATTCCGACTGTTCGGGTGTGAGGGAGGACCTCCGTGGCATCCATTGATCTCGGTCTGCTGCGCACGTTCGTCGCGATCTACGAGCGGCGTAGCCTCACACTCGCCGCGGCCGTACTGAATGTCACGCAACCCTCGGTCAGTTACGCGCTGGGACGCCTTCGAGGCGACCTCGGCGATACGCTCTTCGTCCGATCAGCGCAAGGCATGGCCCCTACCGCCCGCGCGGAACAGCTGTACCCCGTCGCTCGGGCGGCGATCGACGCGATCGACGACGTGGTGACCGGCCGCGAGTTCGACCCGCACACGGCGCACGCGCGGTTCCGAGTCGCGCTCACCGATATGGGCGAGTACGCCTACCTTCCTGCGCTCATGGAGCGTCTGTCCACTGACGCTCCGGAGGTGAGCCTGGACGTCGTGCCGGTCGACGTCGATGCCGTCGATCGCTGGATCGCCAGCGGAGAGATCGACGCTGCCATCAGCAGCGCCGCGCCCAGTGGCCGCACGGCAACCGTCGACCTCTTCGACGAGACCTACGTCTGCGTGGCGGCATGGCCCGACCGTCTGCTCGGCATCGCGGTCGGGCCGGCGGAGCTCGCCACATTACGTCTCGCGGTGATCGACACCTCCTCCGGCCATGACCGCATCGGCCGTGCGCTCGACGACGCCGGCATCTCCCCGAAGGCCGTGCTGCGCGCCCACCACTTCTCCACTCTGCCGGAGACCCTCGTGCGATCCGGCGGTGCAGCGATCGTGCCTCGTCGGATCGCGGGCATGTTCGCACGGCGCTGGCCCTTGCGCGCACGTCCCCTGGACGATCTGGTCGAAGGCTTTCAGGTGCGCCTGTTCGCGAATCCGACCCTGCATCCCACGCCCGCCCGGCAGTGGTTCCTCACGGTGCTGGAAGAGGCGGTCCGGGCGTTCGCGGCTGAGGTCGATGCTCCAGGCGCCACTCAGGCGGAAACCGGCGGCAGCGAGGCCCGGGCGATGTGAAGGGCGAGGTAGGCGACTTCTTCGTCCGGCACGGCCACGCCGTACTCGCGATCGATGAAGGTGCGCACTCGCTCCGCTGTGGTCACCGCGGCTGCGTGGCGCTCGCGCATCGTCCGCAGGAGGAAGGTGTCATCGCCCAGCATGCGTTCGGCGAAGAGTCGCTCCGCGAAGAAGTGCAGGTGGGTGAGAAAGCGGGCTCCGTGGAGGTCATCGCCGGTGACGGTGACGGTGCTGGCGTGTGTCACGATCTTGATGATGGACGCCACGAGCGACACCACCCCCGCGGCATCCACATCCTCCCGCCCCACCTGCGCATTGACCAGGTGGAAGGCGATGTTCGCCGCCTCTTCGCTGGGGATCGGGACACCGAACTGCTGCCGCAGAAGTTCGACCGCCCGCAATCCGACGCGGTGCTCGAGCGGGTAGAGGTTGCGGACCTCGGTCACGAGCCGATTGACGATCGTGATTCCTCGCCGTTGCCGTTCGATCGCGAAGTGCAGGTGGTCCGTCAGCGCGAGGTAGATGTGCGGATCGAACTGCAGACCTTCCGACTCGGCGTCGGCGACGATGCGACGGGCCAGCTCGACGAAATCGACCGGGATCTGCGAGACGAGCTCGACGAAGTTGCGCTGATCGGTCTCTCGGAGTTCGACGAAGACCCGGTCATGCGCCCCGGGAGGTACGGCATCGCCGGGGCGGTGGGCGAATCCGATGCCCTTGCCGAGCAGTACGCGCTCGACGCCGTGTTCGTCCTCCACGAGCACGACGCTCGAGTTCAGGACCTTCTTGATGATCTGCATGATGGTTGTCTCCGTCGACACCGTCGGATAGGGCGACGCGGACGAGGGCCGACGGTCGTCGCCCTCGTCGGCTGTCACTGGAGGTCGGCGCCGTTGGACGCGATGACCTTCCGATACCAGTCGAACGAATCCTTGCGGATGCGCTCGCCGCTGCCGCGGCCCTCGTCGTCCTGATCAACGTAGATGAATCCGTACCGCTTGGACATCTGCGACGTCGACAGGCTCACCGTGTCGATCGGCGACCAGCAGGCATACCCGAGCAGCTCCACACCCTCATCGACCGCGGTGATCATCTCGGCCAGGTGCGAACGCAGGTACGCGATCCGATAGTCATCGTGCACCTTGCCGTCCTCGGTGAGCACATCCCGCATGCCGACACCGTTCTCGACGATGAACAGCGGCTTGCGATAGCGATCGTAGAGTGCGAGGAGCGAGATGCGCAGGCCGACCGGGTCGATCTGCCATCCCCAGTCGGTCGAAGGCAGATAGGGGTTCTTCACTCCGAACACCGTGTTGCCCGGCGTCCGCTCCACGGTGGGGTCGACCGATTCGGTCATCGACATGTAGTACGAGAACGACACGAAGTCCACCGTGTTCTCGCGCAGGACGTCGAGATCCCCTTGCTCGATCGGAATCGTCACTCCGCGCTGCGCGAGTGCGCGCAGCGCGAGCGGCGAGTACGCCCCACCTGCCTGCACGTCGCTGGAGAGATACTTCAGGCGCTCTTTCGCCTGAGTCGCGGCCACGTCATCCGGGTGACACGTCAGAGGATACGTGGTCAGCATCGTGAGCATGCAGCCCAATTTCGCGTCGGGGTGCAGCTCGTGAAGCGACGCCGTGATCCGTGCCGACGCGACGAGCTGGTGATGCAACGCCGTGTAGCAGGCCTGCTCGAGCGAACCCTCTACCTTCTCCTCGATGATCGCTCCGGACGTGAAGGGATGCCGCAGCACGCTGTCGATCTCGTTGAACGAGAGCCAGAGCGTGACGAGGTGCCCGAACCGCTCGAAGCACGTGCGCGCGAAACGCTCGAACAGGCCGATGAGGCGTCTGTCGGTCCAGCCGTTGTAGGTCACCGCGAGGTGGAGGGGAGCGTCGTAGTGGGCAAGGGTCACCAGAGGCTGGATTCCCTTCGCCCGCATCTCCTCGAACAGGCTGAGGTAGAACGCCACACCCTCCTCGTTCGGCTCACTCTCCTCACCCGTCGGGTACAGCCGCGACCACGCGATCGAGACCCGCAGCACCGAGAACCCCATCTCGGCGAACATCGCGAGGTCCTCGGGGTAGCGGTGGTAGAAGTCGATCCCGCGCCTTTTGGCGTAGTAGGTCGGGTCGGGGTCGTACATCGCGGCTTCGATCGAGGCGAGACTCACATGGTGCTGAGCCGCGTAGTCCTTCGGATCGGCGTTCGGGCGGTGCTTCGACACATCCGAGACGGCGGGGCCACGCCCTCCCTCGCGCCAGGCGCCTTCTGCTTGACTGGCGGCGATGCCGCCGCCCCAGAGGAAGGTGTCAGGAAGCGGCATTCGAGGTCTCCTTGATCGACGTGAGCGCGGCGATGCGCTCGCCGGCATCGATCGGTCCGTCGCTCAGCGGCGTCACTTCCCATGCCTCACTGTTGAGCACGACGACCGGGGTCGTGACGTCGTAGCCTGCCGCACGGACCGCGTCGAGGTCCACGGTCACGAGCAGATCGCCGGCGGCGACTCGATCTCCCTGCGTCACGTGGGCGTCGAAGTGCTCGCCCGCGAGCTTGACGGTGTCGATCCCGACGTGCACCAGCACCTCGATGCCTTCGTCGGTGCGGAGGCCGATCGCGTGACCAGAGGGGAGCAGGCTGACGATCTCGCCCGCCGCGGGGGCGAGCACGCGCCCGTCGGACGGGACGATCGCGACACCCTCGCCGAGGGAGGCGGAAGCGAAGACGGCGTCATCGACGTGCGACAGCGGGATGACCCGGCCGGTGAGGGGCGACCGCAACTCGACGCGCGCTTCTGCGGCGATGTCCGGTGTCAGGGTATCGACGGAGGCGTCGCTGGCCACGGCGGCGTTCTCGGCAAGCACGCGCAAAGTGGTCGAGGCGGAGTCGCGCCACAGGACGAGGCTGACCACGAATGCGACGACCCAGGCGATGGCCGCACCGACCAAGGCGTTCACGAGATTCCACGGGTTGTCGGCGTCCACGAACATGGAGATGCTCGCGAGTCCAGGGCCCACCGCGACGAAGCTGGCGACGTTGGTGAGTCCGAGGTACGCGCCGGCGGTCACGGCGCCGGTGATGACGGCGATGAGTGCGCGCCGGTTCTGGAGGGTGACGCCGTAGAGGGCGGGTTCGGTGATGCCGAAGAGCGCCGAGACGCCGGCCGAGATGGCGGTCGCGCGCAGCGTCGGGTTCTTGGTGCGGAACGCGACGGCGAAGCTCGAGCCCGATTCGCTGATGTTGTGAGCGAGAGAGGACACGTTGTAGAACGACTCGCGACCGGTCGCGGCGATGGTCGCGACAGTCGGCGGGATGAATGCCTTGTGCATGCCCACCGAGATGATGAAGGGAAGGACTCCCGCGAGCAGCGCCACGGCCACCCAGCCGAGCGTGGCGTGCAGCCACAGCATCGCGCCGGTCAGAAGGGAGCCGAGCCAGAAGCCGAGCGGCCCGAGCAGGAAGATCATCGCCGGAGCGACGACGATGATGCACACGAGTGGTACGAAGAAGACGCGGATCGGCGCCGGGGTGATCTTGGTGACCCAGTGTTCGACCGCCCACAACAGCAGCACCGTCAGGATCGCCGGGAATACCTGCGTACCGTATGAGACGACGGGTACCGTGACGCCGAAGACGGAGGCCCCGCTCGCGATCAGCGTGGTGAAGTTGGGGAAGACCAGCAGGCCGACGATGCCGAGGGCGAGCGGGATGTTGACACCGAGGCGACGCGCAGCCGTGAAAGTCACGAGAAGGGGCAGGAAGTAGAACACCGCGTCGGGAATGGTGGCGAGCGTGAGATACGTCGGGTTGTCCTTGGCCACCCACCCCAGCGCAACGGCTGCGATGAGGAGTGACTTGAAGATACCGGCACCGGCGATGGCGGGGATGATGGGGGTGAACACACCCACGACGAACTCCATGAAGACGGAGCCGGCGCGCTTGACCGTGAGCGGCTGACGCTTCGCTACGACATCCTTCGGCGAGCGCTCGCGCTCGACCGCGCGGTACACGTCGGCGACCTTGGCACCGACGACGACCTGCGTCTGCGGGCCGACGACGACACCGAGGACGCCGGGGAGCGCCTCCAATCGTGCACGGTCGACGCGCGCATTGTCGGCGAGCGTGAATCGCAGCCGCGTCGAGCAGTGCTGCAGGGTCGCGATGTTCTCATCGCCACCGACGCCCGCGATGATCTCGCGAGCCAGGTCCTCGTTGGTCAACGTACTCCTCCTTCGTCGGATGGACGGCCGGGGCTGCTCTGCTGCCGGTTCCAGGCAATAAAAAAAGGACCCGATCGCAAAACACCGTTTGCGTTCGGATCCTGCCTGCATTACCAGTCACACGTCCGATGGATTTCTACCACACTCTCGGGTGGCGAGCAAGTCTCGAGTAACGGTGACTTGGTGGGCCTAGTGGCGCTCGAATCCGCGCAGGCAAGATCAAAGCGACTTCAGACGGGGCCAGAACCCCGGAATCATGCGGAGGCTTGGCGCGCTGGAATCACGGCTTTCAGGGTGGGGCTCGCCTATGCCTATGCATGTGATTGAGGAAAGGCGGGGCCCTCGGGAACCTTCGAGTCTCCAGCGAGAAGGGGACGTGCGACGAATCTCCGTTCCGGAGCGGGCGCCCACGTCGCAACCTCTGCGAACAGATCGGCGAGCATCTCACGTTGATGTGCGATCCCTTCCAGGACCGCGCCGACCGCTGCGACGCCATCGGCCGTTGCTTCCAGGATGACGGCACGACGGTCTCGGGAGACTGCCTCGCGATGACGTGAGACGAACCCTTTCGCGCACAGCTGATCGACGATGTACGCCACTCCCGCACGGGACACCCCGAGCGAGGACGATAGTTCGTTCGGCCGTGTGCCTTCGTGCGAGGCGATGTGGACTAGTGCGGCGCGCTGGCGCGCGGCAAGCTGCCCCCGGGTCGCCGCGTCGGGCATGAAACGGACGAGCGACACTCCCGCCTCGCAGATCCGACGAACGAGATCCATGACATCCGCCGGCATCGGGCGAGCGGTGAGGTCGGCGGCAGGACCCATGCCCTTGCTGATCACGCTTGCAATCTCGGAGCTGCCGAGGATGAACTCTGTCGCCGCTGCACGTAACCTCGTCGTCTCCCGTTTGCCACGCGCGGTGAGGACGACGTCGACAACCCGTCCGTCGATCTCCGACGCCCGGGTGACGACGAGTCCACCGCTGCGGAAGCGGCCGATCATGCGCGAAACGGCCCGGCGATTCAACCTCGTCACCTCGGCGAGCCGTCGGGTCGTCACACTGTCATCGCTCGCAAGGGTCGAGATCGCCAGCATCTGCTCGATTTCGGTCCATCGCTGATCCAGGGCGCTGTCGAAGACCTGCGTCAACTCGTCGTTGAACTGCCCCAGCAGTTGCATCGCCCTTTCGAGCGCCTGTGCATCCATTCGCGTGCTTCCCCCGGCGTCAATTGAAGCAGGGATTATCAACCGATCGAATCTGTCGGTCAAGGCCGCCGAGAATTTTGTTCAGGATTGTCCCGAATCCGGTAGCGTCGCCTCAAGGGCACTGTCCGGCCACTCGGGTCGGCGGTCGATCGGATGGGAAGAACACCGATGTCGAGAGAAGAACACGCCCGAGAGGGCGCCCAGGCAGTCATCCCCGACGACGAAGTGATCGATGTCGCGGTTGTCATGCCGCGCGGGTCCACCTTTGCCGGTGTACTCGGAGCCGCGGCCGGAGTGGCGGGCGGGGGCAACAACACGATGGCATGGGGCGTAGCGGGCGGCATGATCGGCGAACGGGTGAATGCCGCGTCGAAAGGCAGCTATCCCTCGCTCGTCCTCGCATTGTCGCCCAAGCGGCTTTACGTGCTCGGCCGCCAGAGCACGGGTCTCGTCGGCGGCTGGAAGCGCCTGCACCCCGTCGCCCACATCGAACGCGGCGACCTGCAGGTCTCGAAGCACCGACGCGGAACCGTCGTGGTCATCGGTCTCACCGACACGACGACCGGGACCACTCTCGAGGTCGAGGCGCAGAACGTCGGCGGACTGGGACTGAAGGACTTGCTGGGCGAGGTAGACGCCCACGAAACCGCCGGCGAGACGGATGGGGAGAACGGGTGATGGCCGGTCAGCGTCCGGGCGGAGTCGTCCTCATTGCGGTCCTCGCGTGGATCGGGGCCATCGCTCAAATCATTTCGGGGATCCTCGTCCTGACGCGCGTGCTGAGCCCGCAGGGCGTGGGGACCGAATCTGCGTGGATCGCGATCGTCGTCGGAGTGATCTCCTTCATCGTCGCGTTCTTCCTCTTCAGCGGAAGCAATATCGCCCGCATCCTCGTCACGATCTCTTTCGTGCTGTCGCTGCTGACCGCGATATTCGCTCTCCTCGCCAACCCGGCCAATTTCGTGGCGCCGATCTTGTCAGGACTCGTGGCACTGATCGGGATCGCGCTTCTCTACACAGGGCGTGCGAACGAGTTCTTCCGGCACTGAATCGGCAGGCAGCGCGGGCGGATCGGGAGCTCGCGCTGCCTAGATCCCCTGCGTCCCGATGGTCATCGATCGAAGTAGGCGTTGGCCTTGGTCGAGAACAGCAGCGCGATCCCGATAACGGCGAAAAGCACACCGAGAACAGCGCTCCATAGTTGTGCGGGGTGCGCGAGAAGAATGTAGATCGCACTTCCTACGTTCAGGAGCAGGACGATCGTGACGAAAAGGCGGGCGCCATTGCTGCCTCGGAAGAGCCCGACTGTGACAATCCAGGTCAGCACACCGACGAGGAGGATCAGCGAACCCGCTAGCGCGGCTCCACCGAACAGAAGAAGCGCGCCGGTCAGAATCTGGAGAGCTCCCACGACGGCACTGATGACCGAAACCGCAGTCACGCCCCGCGGTCGCCGCTCCATGTCGCCCCCTCGTCCCAGCCCGAGACTACCGCTCCGACAGAGGTCTCGCGCTGCGGGGTTGCGCTTCACTGACTGAGAACAGAAGGAGATCATGATGGCATCGAACACCGATCAGAGAATCCGCGTACTCCCCCGCGTATGGATCGGCGTAACTGTCTACGTCGCCTACGTGGTCGTCGTCTTCGGCGTTCAGAAGCTCACAGGTGTGCCCTATACCGAGCTCGGCAAGAGCGGCACGAACCTGTTTCTCGGTGCGGGGCTGTCGTTGATCGTGTCGGCGATCCTGCTCGCGATCACGACGACCCTGCTCGGCTGGTGGCGGCCGGCGTTGTTCGACCGTCACCGGGCCACCCACAAGTGGCCGATCGTCGCTCCCGCCATCATGGTGGTCGCACTGCTCGCCAACCTCGCCGCAACGGACTGGGGGTCGTACGACGGCGCCTTCTTCGCGGCATCCCTCGTCCTCCTGCTCGTCGGGTTCACAGAGGAGCTCACAACACGAGGGCTGCTTCTCGTGGGGCTCCGCAGTCGACTTGCCGAGGTGTGGGTCTGGCTGCTCACCTCTGCGCTGTTCGGACTCATGCACCTCATCAATGCGGCGAGCGGCCAGCCCATCGGCCCGACGCTCCAGCAGGTCGCTTTCGCCTTCGGTGCCGGTACGATCTTCTACGTCTTGCGACGCGTCACGGGCAGCCTCGTGTGGGCAATGGTGCTGCATGGTTTCTGGGACTTCTCAACGTTCGCCGTCACGCATGGCAAGCCGGGGCCTCTCGCGGCGCTTTCGGGCGTCCTCGAGATAGCGGCGATCGTATTCGCATTCATTGCGGTGGCCTTCGTGATCCGTAATGCCGACGAGCAGATATCTGAAGCGGGCGCCGCGCGTAGGTGACGCCACGGCGTCGATCGCGCCACGGGCTTACGTGGTCTCGTCGGCGAATTCGTCCATCGCTGCGACAGGAGCGGCGATCCTGCGGTGCGCGTCGGCGGGATGAGGGCGCGTAGTAGGCCCGATCACAAGCGGGCGAATGTTCGTGGCCCTCGCACCGTGCGGGACGCCCGGCTGCGCCTCGCCGAACTCGTGGCGTCGAAGAGCCGGGCTGAGTACGTCGACCCCGCCGACTCCCGGGCCACGATCCGCGACCTCGGCACAGAGTGGCTCAGAATCGGGGAACACGCGGTGGGCTTGGTCGAGGCCTACTCGATTAAATCGGCCGAGGCAGCCCACCTCTGGAGATTGGTGAATCTGCGGCCGGAATCCGGGCCTCGTGCGCGTAACTACGTGCCGCGCAAGATCCGCCGGCTGAACGACGATGAGCTCGTCACGTTCAAGGCTGCCTATCTCTCCGGCACCTCCGTGCTGGCTCTTGCCTCGGAATACGGGCTCCACCGCACGACCGTGATCGCGACGGCGAAGCGTCTTGGTCTGACCCGGTCGAACAAGGCGCTTCAGGACGACGAGATCGCGAGCGCTGCTGAGCTCTATCTCACCGGGGAGAACCTCGCGATGGTTGCCCGTCGGTTCGATGTGGGCACCGAGACAATGCGCACCGCGCTCGTCTTGCATGGTGTGGCTATCCGATCGCGCGGACGACAGCGGTCACTTTGAGCGACCGTCTATCTGTTCTTTCGAATTTTCCGGCGCGCGGTCAGGTGTGCCGCTATTGATGTCCGTGAACGAGGATTACAACCTAGCGATGCTGGGCGCGTCGGTTCCCGCCTCCGCGGGCCATCGCCTGTCCGAGTACCGAGCCACCGACGAGCAAGATGGCGCTGGCCAGAGCCAGGGAGATCGGCACGATGTAGGCCGCAACTGTCGGCCAGAGTCCGAGCAAGTTGAGGAAACCGAACGGCCCATCGCTGTTCATACATCCTGAATATCACTTCATCCCGGCATTAGCCAGATAGTCGCCGATACGAGCGATCGGCGGAGTGGGAAGCTAACGATGACCCCGTTCCAGGCGCGTAGTCGCCTTGCTCCGGGCCGTTCTCCAGCCTTCAGTCCGCTTACCCGCCAGAGAGCCGGTGGCGCTGCGAGTAACGCTGACGTGGTGGGCCCCGTGGGGCTCGAACCCACGACCCGCGGATTAAAAGTCCGATGCTCTACCGACTGAGCTAGAGGCCCGTGGCATAAAGCCTACCGGCGCCCGGGACCGGCAAATCCCGCACTGGTCGCTCCCCAGCCGATGCGGGTTGGTGGCAGAGACCTGTGGCGATGCCCCCCCCGGCGGTGGCGATGCCCCCACCTGTGGCGCGATCCGCATCGGCTGACGTATCACCACCCCGAACTGTCTGCCGAGCCTATGTGGGGATGCTCCCTTCTGGGGGGGGAGAGGAGTCGAGGAATGGGGTCCTGCCTGGGCCGGGGCTGCACACCGGCGAAGGAGGCCGGTGCCGTCGACCGGCGGATCGTAGAGTTGTGACGTGGCGGTCAGACACCGCATCTCGGCCACCAGACAGGGAGCAGAGCATGGTGACGGATACGAGCCCGGGCGGCATCTCTGTCAGGCCAGTCTCGGGTTTCGGCGTGTCGCAAAACCCGGAGAAATACCACGCACGCATCTGGGGGCCACCTGTTGCCGCCGGGCACGCAAGAACCGTTGATGAGTGGGAATTGACCGGCGCCACAGACGCCCAAGACGCTATTCTCTGGGCGCTCGATCGGGCGGGAGCGGGCACGGTCGAGGTGTTCGCGGTGGTCTCCGTGCCCAGCGGCGACTCGAGGCGGTCCTCGCGCAGGAACTATGTGCGCGTGTTCGGCAATGATGGCGACCCCGACGGCTCGGTCGAGCTCGTCACCCTCACCGCCGACGACGCGCCGACTGAGATCACCTAGCCGTCAAACGCGACGGTTTCGCTGCCAAAGTCGAGCGGGGTCACGATCGTGGCGGGCACAAGTCCAGCGCTGGCCGCACCGGGCACGACGATCTGCGCGGTGCTGCACGTCACACTGATCCAGGGGGAGTAGATCGTGTTGGCGGTGTAGCGCGGGTTGACGCCGGCGGGTGCGTGTATTGCGTATGCGACTCGGGCCCGGAACACGCCGGGAGCCTGGCTACAGGACGTCGCCGCGTTGCTGGACTCGGCGGCGCTGTTGAACCAGTCTTCGTTGTTTCCCGCCCAAGACGCGCCGGTCGATTTTTCCAGCGTGGTGAAGACGTAGATCTCGCTCATCACGAGGGTGCAGGAAACGGTTCCCACTGCGTTCACGGTCCCTGAGACGTGCGACGACCCGTGCGGGTTATTCGCTTTGATCGTGCACACTCCGACAACGACAGCATGCGCCGGAGTAGCAGTGACTGTCCCGCCTAGGGCGACGAGTGCTGTGACGACTAACGACATGAGGGTGCGTGTCCGGCGCCGAGAAGAGGGACCGGAAACGAATGTTGCTGTCATGGCTGAAACATAGCAGCGTCATCGTTCCGGCTGTGGAGCGCAGCACCCGGAGGCGGCTGGGGCGTCGGCCGCTGCGCAGCCGCGCTCTGAGGAGCGTTGTTCGCCCGTGCGGTCGGTTTCCTGGCGCCCACACCGACGCATCGCGTCGTCCGACCGACTCGACGGCACTGCGCTCGGCGACGGTGCCGCCGCGCAACCTCCGTGCCCGCGGTCCCCACCGCGCCACACAGGGAGGCCGCCGGAGCCGCCCCTCGCGGACTCCGGCGGCCTCACCGCCCCCCGTACCGGGCCGAGGCCCGGTGGTCTTGTTACTTGGCCGGCGGCATCAGCACCGTGTCGATGAGGTACACGGTGGCGTTGGCGGTCTTCACGCCGCCGCAGATGACCTTGGCGTTGTTGACCATGATGTTGTCGCCACTGCCCGTGACGGTGACGTCGCCACCCTCGACGGTCTTGTGGGTGCCGTCGATGGCGTCCGGCGCGATCTGGCCGGGAACCACGTGGTACGTGAGGATCTTGGTCAGCGTGGCGTCATCGGTCTTCAGACCGTCGATCGTCGCGGCCGGGATCTTCTTGAACGCGTCGTCGACCGGCGCGAACACGGTGAACTCGCTGCCGTCGAGCGTGTCGACGAGGTTCACCTTCGGGTTCAGCTTGCCGCTGACGGCGGCGACGAGGGTGGTGAGCAGCGGGTTGTTGGATGCCGCGACCGCCACCGGGTCCTGCGCCATGCCTGCGACGGAACCCTTGCCATCCGGGACCTGCGAGGCGTAGGCGGCGCAGCCGGGGCCGACGAGGTTCGCGGCCGGGTCGGCCATCGGCGACTCCGACGGGCTCATCGATGAGGAGTCGGACGGCTTCGCCGAGTCCGAGGATGACGAGGACGAGCCGCCCATGGAGCAGCCTGCGAGTGCGAACGAGGCGGCGACGATCAGTGCCGCGCCCGCCAGATACTTCTTCTTGCCGAACATGTGATGTACCTCCGGTCAGGGGAGTCCGGGGACTCCGCGTGGTTCGCCGTCGAAGCGGCTTACACGGGCTGTTCGGGGCCCTCCTGGAATCGGATTGCGAGAGCGCCGAAAAAGTTCCGGGGCAATCCGAACGCGCGTGTGCGCCGAATCACCGTCGAGATCCCGCCAGCCTCGATCGGATGCCGAGGAGGTAAGGCATGCTGGTAGATATGGTGATCGACGGCTTCGACGTGTCCGAGGAGGAATCGGAGCCCGTCGACCATGTGGGCGACCTGCTCCTGCGCGTTGCCGACGGCGACCGGGCTGCGTTCGCCGAGCTGTACGACACCCTCTCCTCCCGAGTGTTCGGACTGATCCTCCGCATCCTCGTGGACCGCTCGCAGAGCGAGGAGGTGCTGCAGGAGGTGTTCCTCGAACTGTGGCAATCCGCTTCCCGGTTCGCTCCGAACAGAGGTCAGGGAAGGACGTGGGTCCTCACGATCGCACATCGCCGAGCCGTCGACCGGGTACGGGCGTCGCAGGCGAGCAGCGACCGCGATGTGCGTGCGGGCTTCCGGGATCTCGGCGTCGCCTTCGACAGCGTCGCCGAGGAGGTCGCGTTGCGAGATGACGCGACACGTGTGACGAAGGCGCTCGCCGTCCTGCCCGAGGTGCAGCGGGAAGCCGTCGTCCTCGCCTATTACGGGGGTTACAGTCAGAGCGAGATCGCCGCGCTGACCGGCTCGCCGTTGGGAACCGTGAAGACCAGGATGCGGGACGGACTGACCCGCTTGCGGATGGAGATGGGGGTGACATCGTGAACGAACAGGACTTCGCCGAGCTCTCGGCAGGCCATGCCCTGCATGCGCTCTCTCCCGATGACGAGCGCCGCTACTCCGCCGCGCTCGCCGCACATCCGGAGTGGCAGCGGATCGCCGACCGGGATGCCGCGACCGCCGCGGCTCTCGCGGACGGCGTCGCCGCCGAGGCGCCGCCATCCTCCCTCCGCGACGCCCTCCTTGCACAGATCTCGGCGCCGCCGTCCGAGCCCGAGTCCATGGTGCAGCCACCCGCTCGAACGAGCGATCCCGTCCGTCGCGCCTCTCGTGGACGCCGCAGGAGCTGGTTCGCGCTGGCCGCATCCATCGTGCTCGTGGTGGCCATCGGCGTGAGCGGACTCATCGTCGCGCAGCAGCTCGGCAGGTCGCCGGCGCAGACCACGCTCGCTCAGATCCAGGAGCAGAGCGACGCGAAGTCCGCCACCGCAGACGTCGCGGGCGGCGGGACCGCGACGGCGCACTGGTCCGACTCGCTGGGCAAGGCGGTGCTCGTCACCGACGGGCTGCCCGCCATCGCGACCGACCGGGTGTTCGAGCTCTGGTTCGTCCGCGACGGCGGCCCCGAACCGGCGGGCGTCTTCACCGCCGCGTCGGGGGACGCGACGGCCGCACTGACCGGCGCGATGCACGCCGGAGATACGATCGCCGTCACCGTGGAGCAGGCGGGCGGCTCGCCCAGCGGCAAACCGACGACCGACCCGATCGTGGCGATCCCCACCGCCTGATGTCGCCGGGTCGGCACGCGCAGAGCTACCCCGGAAGGGTCGCCGACACGCGGAACCCGCCGTCGGCGGTCGCCCCGGCATCCGTTGTGCCGCCGAGGCGCTCGACGGCACCGCGCGTCCGCCGTAGTCCCTCGACGCGGTCGGCGCTCGGTGCGCTGGGTGAGGCGGCATGCTCCACCGACACCTCGACGGCGGCGGGGAGGTAGCGCACGCGGGCCGTGGCATCCGTGTCGCGCACCCGCATGAGCACGATCGCGACGCCCTCCTGGATGACGCGGAACGCCGTCTCGTCAGCCTCGAGGGCCAGCCGCCGAGGCTCGCCGTCTATGGCGAGCTCGATCCGCATGCCGGAGTCGCGCAGCTGCTGCACGAGGTCGACCGCGTTGGTGAGCGACGGCTCGGGCAGCCGCGGTCCCTTCTCGCGGGGACGCATCATCGCGGCGAACCCGCCGCCGCCTCCGCCCTTCGTCGCGGTGAACAGCAGCGACAGACCCGTCTGCGGCGGCACCACACGGCGCTCGACGGGGGCTCGTCCGGTCTCGGCGGCCAGCCACTCCGTGAAGGTCTGCGTCCCCAGATCGGCCTCGGGACCGGCCAGCAGGCTGCCGTCCCGCAGCTGGTGTCCGAACCCGCCGGGGAGCGGGACCTCGACGACGCGGCCCGCCGCCTGCGCGGCTTCGCCCCACCGACGGGAGAGCTCCGACATCCGCTCGACACGCGGACCACCGAGGTCGCGCACGCGCCCCGCCGGCGGTCCCTCGGCGAGGGCGACGAGTCGCTCGGCGACCTCGCGCGCCGCCACGGGCTGCGATCGCATCGCCGGGACGACGACGAGAGGGCCCATCCGGCCCCGCTCGAACATCTGCCGCGCGAACTCGTGGAACTGCGTCGCACGCAGCAGCGTCCACGGCACCTCATCCGTCGCCACGGCACGTTCCTGGGCGATCTTTCCGGCGTAGTAGCCGGATGCCTCGCCCCGCCGGTCGATCCCGACGATCGAGAGAGCGATGTGGTGTGCGACGCCGTGGCGCCGCTCGGCGCCGAGCAGGCGCCTCGTCGCCGTCTCGAAGAAGTCCTCGGCGACGGACGCCTTGGTCGTCGCGACGCTCGTCACGTCGATGACGACGTCGACCCCGGCGAGTGCGGCGTCGAGTCCGTCGCCGGTGCTGACGTCCACCCCGGCCGCTCGCGACAGGACGACCGCCTCATGACCGCGCTCGCGCGCGACGGCGACGACGTGACGTCCGACGGTGCCGGTGCCCCCGGCGACGGCGATCCTCATGCGCGAGCCTCCCTCGGCGATGCTACCGGCGGGCGAGCGGACACCGGGCGCGCGATAGCCTCGAAGGCGTGGCATCCGCTCCGCAGTCGCCGGCGACGCTCGCGCACCTGCGCCGGGCCCGCGACCTCATGGACCGGGATTTCGCGCAGCCTCTGGACGTGCCGGCGATGGCGGCCAAGGCGTTCATGTCTCCCGCGCACTTCTCCCGGGAGTTCAAGGCCGCCTACGGCGAGACGCCCTACGCGTACCTGATGACCCGGCGGATCGAGCGCGCGATGGCCCTCCTTCGCGCGGGATCCAGCGTCACGGATGCCTGCACCGCCGTGGGGGCCACGTCGCTGGGGTCGTTCAGCTCGACGTTCACCCAGCTCGTGGGCGAGACGCCGAGCGCCTACCGGTCCCGGCCCCACGACGCGGCGGAGGCGATGCCCGCCTGCATCGCCAAGCTCCTCACGCGCCCGGCGCGATTCGTCTGACCCCCGGCGGCCCGCGCGGACGCGGAGCGAGAAGCGAGCAGGATCGGAGAAGCATCCGACCGGCGGGCCTCGTACCGTCTCAGACATGACAGACATCGCACTCGCCTACAGCCCGGTGACCGTCGACAACGTCGACGCCGCCATCGCCTTCTACCGCGACGCGCTCGGCCTCGAGCTCGTCAACGACGTGGCCTCCGACGGTCATCGCTGGGTGAGCCTGGGGTTCCCCGGTCAGCCGGGGCTCACGCTCGTGCTCTCCGATCCGGGTGCGGGACGATCGCCTGAGGACGGCGAGGCGCTCCACCGCCTCATCGCGAAGGGGTCGGGTCCCGGCCCGCTCGTCTTCACGACGGACGACGTCGACGCGACCTTCGAGCGCATCCGGGCCACGGGAGCGGAGGTGCTCCAGGAGCCGATCGCGCAGCCGTGGGGGCCGCGCGACTGCGCCTTCCGCGACCCGTCGGGGAACCACATCCGCATCAACCAGCGCTCGTGAGTCCGCCGCTCCGGAGGGCCGGGTCGCGCCCCCGTCCGGAGTGGGCGGGTAGCCTGGATCGGGTGAGCGACGAGTCCAGGGAGTTCCACAAGCCGGTGCGCCGGCCCGCGGAGCTCTTCGACCGGCTCTTCGCCGCGGAGGACCCCGCCGAGGTGTCCCGCGTCGCCCACACGACAGCGCAGGCCCTGCTCTCCCGCGTGCGGGAGGACCCCACGGCCGATGTCGTCGAGCGGCTGGTGTCGTTCACCGACGAGCACGGCATCGACGACCTGGCTGAGCTGTGGTCGCGCTCGCCTGCCAAGACGCTGCCGGGCGCCCTGTGGCGGCTGTACCTCCTGCAGCTCATGATCCACGACGACCCGCTCACCGCGGCCCTGCTCTACGAGCGCGGCCGCGTCGAGCTCGCGTCCGCCGATCCCGTGATCGCCGGTGCCCCCGTCCCCGCAGGCCCCGACGAACTCGTCGCCCTGGTCGACGCGATCCTCCGCGGGCTGTTCCAGGGTGACTTCGCGGTGGCGCTGGAACGGGCGGCCGCGTTCTGCCGCGTGCAGGCGTCCGGTGCCACGCATCTCGCGGACGACTACGAGGCGACAGAGCCGGACCGCGCATCCATCCTCACGACGCGCGCGCTCCGCCTCACGGACTACGCCGGCGACCTCGCCGCGTGCGCCGCGCTGTGGCGCCGCGACGCGCTCACCTGAACCGGGCTGTGGCCCGGCTGGGCTCTGTCTCCCTGCCCGCGGGCGCTTTCTCCCTGCTCGCGGGCGCAAAAGTGCCGGGCCGCAGAACGCCTCTCGGCGCAAGGCCGCTCTGAGCGGCAGAAGATGGAGCCCGGGGTTACTGCGGCCCGGCCATTCGAGTGTAACGGACCTCCCGGGCGGGGTATTCCCGCGGCTCACGGTGGACGAAGCCATAGGCTCGGACGCATGGCCACCCGCTTCGCCCTCATCATCACACCCGCGGCATCCGACGACGCGCGCGACGACTTCTCCGCCTCGTTCGAGGTCATCGACCCGTCCGCGCCCGCGCTGAGCGTCGGCGAGCTCAGCACGCAGCGGGGCGACGGCATCTTCGAGTCAGTGGGCGTCGTCGACGGCCATCCCCAGGACTTGGCCGCGCACCTCGCGCGTCTCGCGCACTCGGCGCGGCTGTGCGACCTGCCCGAGCCCCACCTCGAGCAGTGGCGCCAGGCCGCGCAGGTCGCCGCGGCGCAGTGCGGCCCGGGGGAGGGCGTCGTGAAGCTCATCCTGAGCCGGGGCGTCGAGCACGGTCCGGCACCGACGGCGTGGGTGACGGCGGCGGATGCCGCGGACTTCACCGTCCCTCGCGACCGCGGCATTCGCGTCGTGACGCTCGACCGGGGCCTCGACAGCGGCGCTCCCGCCCGCGCGCCGTGGCTGCTGCTCGGTGCGAAGACGCTCTCGTACGCCGTGAACATGGCGGCGATCCGTGAGGCGAAGCGGCGGGGCGCCGACGACGCCGTGTTCGTCTCGTCCGACGGCGTGCTCCTGGAGGCGCCCACGGCGACGGTGATCCTGCGGCTGGGCGACCGCTTCGTCACGCCGGAGCCGGGCGCCGGCATCCTGCACGGCACGACTCAACTGAGCCTGTTCGCCCACCTCGAGGCGGAGGGTTACGAGACGGCCTACGAGACCGTGCCGGCGGCGGCCCTGCGCGAGGCGTATTCGGCGTGGCTCGTCTCCAGCGTGAGGCTCGCGGCGCCGATCGCGTCGGTCGACGGCGCTCCGTTGGCCGTCGACCGCGCGCTGACGGCATCCTTCAACCGCTTCCTGCTGAGCCCGCGCGACTGACCGGGGCGGCGTTTGGCCTGCCGGCGCGCATGCCGGCCCAAGCCCCCGTCCGGCCCGGCCCGGCCCGGCCTGTCCGGCCCGGCTGTCACAGCTGAGCCCGGCCCGGCGCGGCCCGGCCCGTCCGGCCCGGCGCGGCCCGGCGCGGCCCGGCGCGGCCCGGCCCGTCACAGCTCAGCCCAGCTCAGCTCACCCCAGCCCGGCCCGCCACAAAACACGGACGGATGCCACGACACGCCGTCCCGGAGCCTGGCCGCTCGGAGTGTCGCGCTGGTGGTCCGTGTTTTCGAACGTGACCGCGTCACCGAGCCGGTCGGGTGGGGCGCGGCGGCGGGTGGGTCGAGCCGTCGGGGTCAGCGAGCCGACTGAAGGTGCGCGCCGGCGCGGACCTTGGCGAGGATCGCATCCTCCACGAGGGGCCAGTCGTGGATGACCATCGCGTAGTCGAACCGCAGGGTCTCGAAGTCCCACGCGGCGGAGTTCGCATCCCGCACCAGATCCTTGTGCCGATGGGACGGCCCGTCGTGGTTCGGCTTGCCGTCTATCTCAAGGAGCAGTCGATCCCCGATGAGGAAGTCCACGACGCCGGTGGCGAACACATGGACCTGGCACCGCACCGAGATGCCATGACGGTGGAGCCGGAGGCGCACCAATGACTCGAGTCCGCTGTCCGCGTCAGTGCGGGCGAAGTCGACCAACCACCGGATGGACACGGGGAGGCGTGGCCGCAGAATCTGCGTCTCCGCACTGCTGAGCAATCCCTGCCGCAGCGCCGACTCGAGTGCGGCGAAGAACGCTTCTTCGCCGCGGCACCACGCGACTTGGACCAGGACCAAAGGGATCGGAGGAAGTGTGCCGACCGTCACGTCGCCCCGATCCCAGTGGAGGTGGCATCGGCACCGGTCGTGCGCCCGCGCCGACCCGGCACGGCCCAGCCAGACGTGGAGCTCATCGTGCGGCAGGGTCCATAGCCCGTGGAGGGCCGCTGCCGTGGCGCACGCGGGGACGCCGCCGTGCGCTGCGGCGTCGAGCATGCGCGGATCGGTGGCCGGCAGGGCGAATATCCCCTGACGGGGACGCACCAGATCTCCTGTCTCGACCGCATGTCGCAGACCACGCGCCGACACGCCCTCCGCGCGCAGCGTGCGCGTGCGCGCGACACCGCCCGCCCGTCGGACGGCGGCTGCCACATCCGCACCTGTCTCCACTCTCCGAGCGTCGCGCGCGGCGAGCCGGAATTCGGCCCGCAGAACGCGGCCCGTGGATGAGGCTGCCCTCCCGTTCCGTGTGCAGGAACCCGTGCCCGCGGCATCCCGAGCTGGCGCATCCGTCACGAAACACGGACGGATGCGGCGACACGCCGTCCTCGAGCTCGGCCGCGCGGCGTGTCACTCGCGTCGTCCGCGTTTTCGCACCCGTACCCGCCCCGCACCCGCACCCGCTCGCACCCGGCCCCCGAACCTACCCGTCCCCGAACCGACCCCGCCCGACCCGCTATCGTGAACCGGAAAAACGCCAGGGGGGATCCGTGTCCGCATCGACCTACTACCAGCACGGCCTGCGCCGCATGACAGGGCGCAGCACCGACGAGCCGCACCGCGCGGCGACGCCGCTCGAGCTCTTCTTCGACCTCACGTTCGTCGCCGCGTTCGGCGTCGCCGGCGAGCAGCTGGCGCACGGTGTCGCGGAAGGCCATGTCGGTGCGGCGGTGGCGGGATTCGCGTTCGCGATGCTGGCGATCGTGTGGGCGTGGATCAACTATTCCTGGTTCGCGTCCGCGTTCGACACCGACGACTGGCTGTTCCGCGTGCTGACGATGGTGCAGATGGCGGGGGTGATCGTGCTCGCGATCGGGCTTCCCGAGATGTTGGCGTCCCTCGACCACGGCGAGCGCGTGTCCAACGAGGTGATGGTCGCCGGATACGTGGTGATGCGCGTCGCGGCGATCGCGCAGTGGCTGCGCGCCGCGCGCGGCAATCCGCGCCACCGGAAGGTCGCGACGACGTACGCGTGGTACATCGGCATCGCCCAGGTGGGATGGGTCGTCCTCATCCTCCTGCCGGTGGGGCTGTGGGCCTTCTGCGTCGCGGCGGTCGTCCTCCTCGTGATCGAGTGGAGCGGTCCGGTCATCGCGGAGTACAAGGGCGCGCTACACGGCGGCGGTACGCCGTGGCACGCGCATCACATCGCCGAGCGCTACTCCCTGCTGGCGATCATCGCCCTCGGCGAGACGGTGCTCGGCACCCTCGCGGCCGCGCAGGCGATCACCACTGCGGAGGGATGGAGCTTCACCTCCGTCATGGTCATCGCGCTCGGCGTCGTGCTGTCCTTCGCACTGTGGTGGACCTACTTCCTGGTCCCGAGCGCGCCGATCCTGGCCGTCCGCCGCTCGAAGGCGTTCCCGTGGGGCTACGGACATCTCCTGGTGTTCGCATCGATCGCCGCGGTGGGCGCAGGACTCCACGTCATCGGGTACGTGTACGACGACCACTACGAGGTGGGCACGCTCACGGTCATCACCGCGATCGCGGTGCCGGTGATCGTCTTCATGGTGTCGCTGTACCTGCTGCACGCGTGGCTGGTGTCGTCGTTCCCCAAGAACAGCCTCGTGCAGACGGGCACGCTCCTGCTCCCCGTCCTCGCGATCGTGGTCGCCGCCGCGGGTGCACCCCTGTGGGTGGGTCTGCTGCTGGTTGTGCTCTCACCCGTGCTGATCGTGCTGTCGTTCGAACGCGGCGCGTGGCGCGCGCTCGAGGCTCAGGTGAGCCGGGCCGTGGAGGCGGCCCGCGTCAGCCCGTGACTACCCGAAGCGGCCGGAGACGTAGTCCTCGGTCGCCTGCACGCTCGGCGCCGTGAACAGCGTCGCGGTGTCGTTGTACTCGATGAGCTTGCCCGGCTTGCCCGTGCCGGCGATGTTGAAGAACGCCGTCTTGTCGGACACACGGGATGCCTGCTGCATGTTGTGCGTCACGATGACGATGGTGTACTCGGCCTTGAGCTGGCCGATGAGCTCCTCGATGGCGTACGTCGATATGGGGTCGAGCGCCGAGCAGGGCTCGTCCATGAGCAGGACGTCCGGGGACACCGCGATGGCGCGCGCGATGCACAGCCGCTGCTGCTGGCCGCCGGACAGACCGGCGCCGGGCTTCTCGAGGCGGTCCTTCACCTCGTTCCAGAGGTTCGCCCCCTGCAACGACGACTCGACAAGGGCATCGGCATCCGACTTCGACATGCGCTTGTTGTTGAGACGCACGCCGGCCAGCACGTTGTCGCGGATGGACATCGTCGGGAACGGGTTGGGCCGCTGGAAGACCATGCCGATCTGTCGGCGCACGAGCACCGGGTCGACGCCGGTCCCGTAGAGGTTGTCGCCGTCGACGAGCACCTCGCCTTCGACGCGGCCTCCGGGGATGACCTCGTGCATGCGGTTGAGGGTGCGCAGGAAGGTGGACTTGCCGCAGCCGGACGGTCCGATGAACGCCGTCACGGTCCGCGGCGCGATCTCCATGGAGACGCCTTCGACAGCGAGGAAGTCGCTGTAGTAGACGTTCAGATCGTTGACTTCGATGCTCTTGGACACCAGGGTGCCTTCCTTGCTAACGGACCTTCGGCGCGAAGACCTTCGCGACGATACGGGCGATGAGGTTGAAGATGACGACCAGGATCACGAGGAGGAGGGCCGCGCCCCACGCCTGTGCCTGCGATGCGTCGATGTCCTTGCCGGGGAAACTGTAGGCGGTGTACGCCTGCACGGCGAGCGTCTGCATGGGATCGCGGAACGGGTTCGCGTTGAAGTTGTCGGTGAAGCTCGCCGCGATGAAGATCGGGGCCGTCTCGCCGACGACCCGCGCGATCGCGAGCACGACGCCGGTGACGATGCCGCTGGCCGCCGTGCGCAGGACGACCTTCATGATCGTCGTCGACTTCGGCACGCCCAGGGCGAGCGATGCCTCGCGCAGCTCGCTCGGCACGAGCCGGATCATCTCCTCCGTGGACCGCACGACGATGGGGATCATCAGCACGCACAGGGCGACTGACGCGGAGAAGCCGCTGAAGGCCTTCGGCCCGACGATGAGCGCGAACAGCGAGAACGCGAACAGACCGGCGACGATGGAGGGGATGCCGGTCATGACGTCGACGAGGAAGGTGATCGTGCGCCGCAGCGGGTTGGTCGGCAGCGAGTACTCGGTGAGGTATACGGCGGTCAGGATGCCGATGGGCACCGAGATCAGGGTCGCGATGCCGGTGATGATGAGCGTGCCGACGATCGACTGCAGGGCGCCGGGCGTGTTCACCACCGCGAGGGTGTTGGGGTCGAAGGTCGACCCGCCGACGGACGTGATGAAGGTCCAGTTGACGACCTTGATGCCCTGCGCGACGACGGTCCAGAGCGTGGAGATGAGCGGCGCGACGGCGAGCACGAAGAACGCGGTCACAATGCCGCGGACGACGCGATCGACCGCCTTGCGGCGATTCTCGACGATCGACGAGCCGACGCCGATGGCGATCAGGTAGAACACCGCGGTCAGCACCAGCCAGACGGCGATATTCAGGTGCTGCGTGACGACGAACAGGACGAGGGCGACCGCCGCGGCGACCGCCACGAGGACGATCGGCTCGATGAAGCGGGGCAGCCGCCCGCTGGTGAGCCGCGCCGGGCCCGAGGTCCGATCCGTCGTCTCGGGTGCTGCGGTCGGCGCGCTCATGCGCTCTTTCCTTCCTTGCGACGCCGGCGCTTCTTGCCGGGGCCGGTCGCCGTGATGATGTACCGCGCGAGGATGTTGACCGCGAGCGACACCACGAACAGCATGAGACCCGTGCCGATGAGCGCGGAGCGCTGGATGTCGCTGGCCACCGGGAAGTTCAGCGCGATGTTCGCGGCGATCGTCTGCGAGTTGTAGCCGTCGGTGAGGACGAGGAGCGAGTACAGCACCGAGGGCGAGATGATCAGCGCGATCGCCATCGTCTCGCCCAGGGCCCGCCCCAGGCCGAGCAGCGTGGCCGAGACCATGCCGCTGCGGGCGTAGGGGAAGACGGAGAGACGGATCATCTCCCATCGGGTCGCGCCCAGCGCGAGGGCCGCCTCCTCGTGGAGGCGCGGCGTCTGGAGGAAGATCTCCCGCGTGATGGAGGTCACGATCGGCAGGATCATGACCGCGAGCACCACGCCGCCGGCGAGCATCGTCGATCCGGTACTGGAGACGGGGCCCGAGAACAGCGGGATCCAGCCGAAGTACTGGTTGAGGAAGTCCGAGAGGGGGAGCAGGAAGGGGCGGATGACGATGATGCCCCACAGGCCGAAGACGATCGAGGGCACCGCGGCCAGCAGGTCGACGATGTAGCCGAGGAAGCCCGCGATGCGGCGCGGGGCGTAGTGCGAGATGAACAGCGCGATGCCGATCGCGACGGGTGCGCCGAGCACCATCGCGATGAGCGCCGACCAGATGCTGCCCCACAGGAGGGGACCGACGTATTCCCAGAAACTGCCCCACGGGCGGTGGGCGGGGTTCTGGATGGAGCTGAGGTCGGGGTTCGCCGCCCAGTTCGCCGTCATCGCGGGGATGCCCTTGATGATGAGGAAGATGGCCACCCCGGCGAGGATCACCATGATCAGGGAGGCGGAGCCGGCGGAGAGACCGAGGAAGATCCGGTCGCTGGCGCGACGCGTGCTCTTGGTGGGCTTCGCGGCGGGGGGTCGGATTGCGGTGTCAGCCATGGCGGTCCTGCCGGTGTCGCATCTGCACGGGTCCTGTCGGGTTGGATGTCGCGCGTATCGGTCGGGAGACAGTCTCCCGACTCAACCCCGCCTCCGGCTAGTGCCGGGGGCGGGATTCAGCCCGCCCGCCCCGACGCCGGGCGTCGGGGCGGGCGAACCGACCGTGCTTACTTGATCGCGTCGATCGTCTTCTGCGCGTCCTTCAGGATCGAGTCCGGAAGCGGCGCGGAGCCGGCGTTCTTGGCAGCGACCTGCTGACCGAGCGTGCTGGCCACGAAGCCGAGGTAGGACTTGGTGACCTTCGCCTGCGCCGCGTCCTTGAACGTGGTGCACGCGATGGCGTACGAGACGAGCGGGATCGGGTAGGTCTCGGCCGTCAGCTTCGAGTAGTCGAACTTCTTCGACAGGTCACCCGCGACGCCGTTGGAGGCATCCGTCGCGGCGACCTCGAAGGTCTTCGCGACGGCCTCGGCGCTGAACGGCACGGCGGTGCCGTCCTGGATGATCTCGGCGGCGTTGAGGTCGCCGATCGCAGAGTGGTCCGCGTACCCGATCGTTCCGCTGCCCGCCTTGACCGCACCGACGACGCCCGAGCCGCCCTTCTGCAGGGAGACGTTGCCGCTGACCGGCCAGTTCTTGCCGGCGGGGTAGGTCCAGACCGACGACTGCGTGGCGGCGAGGTAGTTGGTGAAGTTCGCCGTCGTTCCCGAGCCGTCCGAACGCGCGACGGTCGTGATCTTGCCCGCGGGGAGAGCGGTGCCGTTGTCCTTGGTGATCGCCGGGTCGGACCAGTCGGTGATCTTCAGGTCGAAGATCTTCGCGATGGTCTCGCCGCTGAGCTTGAGGCTCGTGACGCCGGGCACGTTGAAGATGATCGCGACGCCGTCGAGGTAGACGGGGATGTTGACGCCGCCGTCCGTGCACAGCGACTTCGACTTGGTGGTCTCGTCGGCGGAGAGCGGAGCGTCGGAGCCGGCGAAGTCGTACGCGCCGCTCAGGAAGTTCGTCACGCCGCCGCCGGAGCCCTGCGACTTGTCGTAGTTGACGGTCACGCCCTTGACCTGGGCGTTGTACGCCGCGGTCCACGCAGCCTGTGCGTTGGCCTGGGCGCTGGAGCCGCCCGCGGTGATGGTGCCGGTGAGGCTCGTGTCGAGCGTGACGTTGACGCCCGAGTCGGTCGGCGTGCTGCTGCCGCTCGAGGACGGCGAGGTCCCGCCGCTCGATGCACAGCCCGCGAGGGCAAGTGCCGCGACGGCCGCGATCGCGCCCGCCTGGGCGATTCTGGTGATCTTCATTCGAAGTCCTTCACAGTTGCTGGGTCACACCCCGGGTGCAGGGTTGTCTGGAACGTAGACAGCCCGTCTTACCGGACGGAGTTCCGATGGTGAACGGCAGGTGAACGACCCCTGGGAGCGGGAGGCGCGCGCTCCCGCGCTCCCGTCAGACCTTCGGCTCGTGCGTCTCGATCGCGACGATGCCCGAGCCGGGGTTCGTCGCCGAGAGGTGCACGACGGAGAACGCGGCCACTTCGAGCGCGGACGCACTGCCGAGGTACGAGCCCCGCAGCGTGCCGGTCGCGAGGGCGATCTCGTTGAGGATGTCGGGCAGCACGGGACCGTGGCTGCACAGGACGACGGGCTTGCGGGCGCGCACGCGGCGGCCGATGACGTCGCGGACCTCGGCGGTGCCCTCTTCCCAGGCATCCTGGCTGATCTTCGCCGTGCGGTGGATCTTGCGCCCGGTGGCGGCCGCCAGCGGTGCGACGGTGGTCACGCATCGCACGGCATCGCTCGTGACGATGCGGCGGACGCCGAACGACTGCAGCGGTCCGGCGATCGACGTCGCCTGCCGCGCCCCCCGGCTCGTCAGCGGGCGCATCGCATCCGGACCCGTCCAGTCCTCGCGCGGCACCGCCTTCGCGTGACGGAGGGCGATCAGCGGGAATGTCCGCAGCACGCCGTCGTCGACGATGCGGAGGAAGTTCTCCAGGATCTCGACGTCGACGGGGTAGCTGAGGCGCGCCAGGGCCTTCTTCGGGCTGAGCCACTCGATCGCGGCGATCTCCTTGTTCGGCACGAACGCGGAGGCGCGGATCGCCTCAGCCGTCGCCTCGGCGGACCAGTAGTGGACGATCTTCTGACGCTTGCTGGGCAGCCGATACCGGGACACCCCGACCGGGACGCCGAGCGCGACGCGGATACCGGTCTCCTCGAAGATCTCGCGTGCCGCGGTCTCGGCGAGCATCTCACCGGGATCGACCTTGCCCTTGGGGAGGGTGACGTCGGCGTAGGCGGTGCGGTGGATGACGAGGACGGTGAGCTTGCCCTCGACCAGGCGCCACACGACACCCCCCGCCGCGTAGACGGCGGTCTCGCTCATCGGACCGCCCGTGCCCGTCGGCGGCGCTGGACGTTCGACATCGTGCGGTCTTGGAGATCGACCAGGGGCTTGCCGTTCTCGCCGACGCTGTGCCGGACCCACTCGCCCTCCGGGCCGAGATGCCACGAACTCGTCCCGTCGCTCATCGCGAGCGTGAACAGATCGTCCATCTCCTTCAGGTGGCCGGGCGCCACGACGCGCACGAGGACCTCGATCCGCCGATCGAGGTTGCGGTGCATCATGTCGGCGCTGCCGATGTAGACCTGCGGGTCGCCGTCGTTCGCGAACGAGAAGATGCGGGAGTGCTCCAGGTACCTGCCGAGGATGCTGCGCACCGTGATGTTCTCGCTCATTCCCGGCACGCCCGGCTTGAGGCTGCAGATCCCGCGCACCCAGATCTCGACGGGGACGCCGGCCTGACTCGCGCGGTAGAGCGCGTCGATGATCTGCTCGTCGACCATCGAGTTCACCTTGATGCGGATGCCGGAGGCTTTGCCGGCCTCCGCGTTGCGGCGCTCCTTGTCGATCAGGCGCAGGAGGCCCTTGCGGAGGTGGCGCGGCGCGACGAGGAGGCGCTTGAACTTCTTCTCGATCGCGTAGCCGCTCAGCTCGTTGAACAGCCGGATGAGGTCGCGACCGACCTGCTCGTCCGTCGTGAACAGCCCGAAGTCCTCGTAGATCCGGCTCGTCTTGGGGTTGTAGTTGCCCGTCCCGATGTGGGAGTAGCTGCGCAGCGTCCCCTCCTCCTCGCGGATCACCAGCGCGAGCTTGCAGTGGGTCTTGAGGCCGACGAGGCCGTAGACGACGTGGACGCCGGCCTTCTCGAGCTTGCGGGCCCACACGATGTTGGCCGCCTCGTCGAAGCGGGCCTTCACCTCGACGAGGGCGAGCACCTGCTTGCCGGCCTCCGCGGCGTCGATGAGCGCCTGCACGATGGGGCTGTCGCCCGAGGTGCGGTACAGCGTCTGCTTGATGGCGAGCACGTGCGGGTCCTTGGCGGCCTGCTCCAGGAACGCCTGCACGCTCGTCGTGAACGACTCGTACGGGTGATGCACCAGGACATCCGCCATCCGGATCGCCGCGAAGATGTCGGGGCGTTCGTTGCTGTCGCCCGGCTGGAAGGCCAGCGCCGTGATCGGGACGTGCGGCGGATAGCGCAGATCGGGGCGCGCGATCCGTCCCAGATCGAAAAGCCCGCGGAGGTCGAGGGCGCCCGGCAGCCGGTAGACCTGCTGCTCGCTGATGTCGAGCTCGTCGATCAGCAGATCGAGCGTGAGGTCGTCCATGTCGTCGGTGACCTCGAGCCGGATCGGCGGGCCGAACCGCCGGCGCAGCAGCTCCGCCTCGAGGGCCTGGATGAGATTCTCGGTCTCGTCCTCCTCGATCTCGACGTCCTCGTTGCGCGTGAGGCGGAACGTGTGGTGGTCGAGGATCTCCATCCCTGGGAAGAGGTCCGCGAGGTTGTTGGCGATGAGGTCTTCGAGCGGCAGGAACCGGATGCGCTCGCCCTCCTCGCCGACGCGCACGAACCGGGGGAGCATCGGAGGCACCTTGAGGCGTGCGAACTCCTGGCGCCCCGTGCGGGCGTTCCGGATGCGGATCGCGAGGTTGAGCGACAGGCCCGAGATGTACGGGAACGGATGCGCCGGGTCGACCGCGAGCGGCATCAGCACGGGGAACACCTGCGCCTGGAAGTAGCGGTAGAGGTCGTCCTTCTCGTCGTCGCCCAGGTCGCCCCACGAGAGGAAGTCGATGCCGGCGTCGGCGAGGGCCGGCTTGACCTGCGACGTCCAGGCGTCCGCGTGCCTGAGCTGCAGCCGATGCGCTTCGGCCGAGATGTCGGCGAGCACGTCCTGTGGCGTGCGGCCGACGTTGGTCGGCACCGCGAGTCCCGTCACGATGCGGCGGCGCAGGCCCGCGACGCGCACCATGAAGAACTCGTCGAGGTTGCTGCCGAAGATCGCGAGGAAGTTCGCCCGTTCGAGCACCGGCATCGCCGGATCCTCGGCGAGCTCGAGCACACGCTGGTTGAAGGCCAGCCAGCTCAGCTCGCGATCCAGGTAGCGGCCGTCGGGGAGCTCCGAGTCGAAGACCTCGGCGAGGTCGAAGTCGTCGTCCTCCCCGTCGTCGAGTCCGGTGTCGAGGACCTCGTGTCCGATCATCCCCTCATCATTGCAGGACGACGTGACGTGCGGGTGAACGGCCCCCGGTTCGGGCGCGCTGCGCCGCCCATGCCACCGCATGGTTCGGTAACACGGATCGGATGCCGCGGCACGCCGTGGCGTGCCGCGGCCGCGGCACGCCGTGGCCGCGGCATCCGAACCGGCGCGTCGCCGTCCCGGTCCGCGTTTTCGAACGGTCAGCCGGCCGGGGACGGTGCGCCTTGCTTCGCCCGACGCGTGTCGGCGCCGAGCAGCAACGACGGAACTATCACCGACACGAGCATTCCGGCCTGCCACACGCCGACGGGCCGATCCGCGGGGACGGCGGCGAGTGCGAGACCCGTCGGCAACGCCGCGAGCGCGACGATCGCGGCCAGGGCGACCGGTGGGTGAGGGCGGCCGTGGCCGAAGAGATACCGCAGCACAGGCCGCCCGGCACGCACGAGGAACAGGGCGACCATGACGAGGACCACGCACAGGCCGGCGGCGGCGGTCTGCCACAGCGGGCCGGCGACGGACGCGCCCGTCGTCTTCGAGCTGAGCGCCATCAACGCCATCAGCGCGAAGATGCCGCCGGACACCAACGCGAGATTCGATATCAGTGTCTTGACGCACGTGGCGATGTTGATCCGAGCGAGCTCGTAGAGGGGATCCCGGCGGAGGATGTCGCCGAACACCCGCACGGCGGCGGCGGGACGTCGTCGATGCAGCATCACGACCGCGAGATTGTTGGCCGCATTGGCGTTGAGCGGGTCGATCGCGAGCGCGGTGCGGAACGCGGACGTCGCGTCGACGAATTCGCCGCGGAGGCGCCACACCTCTCCGAGGAGGATGTGGGAGCTCGCCGAACTCGGGTCGAGCGTGACCAGTTCCTGTGCGGAGCGAAGCGCTCTGTCTCCGGGCTTTGCTCCAGCAATGCCGACCCGCGCCACCGCGGCATGGGCGTACCAGTTGTCCGGGTGCACACGGACGGCTTCGTCCGCCATTGCGATCGCGGTGCTCCGGTCCTGCCGTCCGATCGCGGCCGTCACTCCGACGATGAGACCACCCAGGTCCGCCGGGTCCGCGGCAAGCACCCGATAGGCGATCCGCTGCGCCTCGTGGTAGCGGTGGAGCGCGTTGAGCGCATCACCGGCCACGATCAGCGCCTCGCGGTCCTCCGGGTTGCTCGCGAGAAAGGCGGCGACCGTATTCAGGGCCTCGTCGGGACGGCCGGCTGCTGCAAATGCCTTCGCCTGGTCGACGACCCGAGCACTCACAGCCGCTTCGACTTCTTCAGGAAGGCCTTCAGATCGGGGTAGGCGCCCTCGTCGCCGAACGTGACGATGGTCCGTGCGGCATCCAGCCACGGTCCTGTCGACGGCTGGACCTCTGTGAGGGCGTGATCGAGGTCGGGCATCGCGATCATGCGTGCCTCGCCGTTCGCGATACTGTCCATCAGAGCGTGCTCGGCCGCCAGCTCGCACACGTAGGCGATGTCCGCACCGGAGAAGCCCCCCGTCGCCTTGGCGAGCCGGTTCAGATCGATCCCTTCGACGGGCCGCTGCGAGAGGTGGTGGCGGAAGATCGCCGCTCGCGCGTCCGTGTCGGGCGGTGCGACGAGGACCATCCTGTCCAGCCGCCCGGGACGGCGCAGGGCCGGATCCACCTCCCATGGCTGGTTCGAGGCGGCGAGGACGAACACCCCCTCGTTGGACCCGTCGACTCCATCCATCTCGGTGAGGAGCTGGTTCACCACGTTGCGCAGAGTCGCGGAACCGCGCAACGACGAACGCTTCTGCCCCAGCGTGTCGACCTCGTCGAAGAAGAGCACACAGGGCGCGTCGCGGCGCGCGATCTGGAACAGCTCGTGGACGTTGTGCTCGCTCACCCCGACGTAAGGATCGAGGATGTCGGTGATCGAGGCGGAGAGGAATCCCGCGCCGAGCTCACCGGCGAGGGCGCGGGCAATATAGGTCTTCCCGCATCCCGGCGGCCCGTAAAGCAGCAGGCCGCCTCGCAGCGACTTGCCATAGAGATCGCGCAGCCGTGGATTGCGCATCGGCGCGAGGAAGGCCGCATCAAGGCGGCGCTTGACCTCCGTCATGCCGCCCACGTCATCGAGCCGCACCCCGGGGCGTTCCGCGACGAACGCATCGCCCCCAGTCTCCGCCCGTCGCTCCTCGAAGCGGGGCTGAACGACGCCGCGGACCTCCGCCTCGGCAGCGGACCAGTCGTACTCGATGGGGCGCTCGGACGGCGAGGGCTCGGGAGGTGAGGCGGCGGACGGCGACGCGTTGAGCAGCTCGAGAAGCAGTGCTCGCGCGTCGGCTCTCGATGGCGCCCCCGCGACGACCTCGGACACGGTCGCAATCGCCTCGTCGTGTCGGCCAGCGCTTTCCGCCAGGGCCCGCGCGTAGTGGAGCTTGAGCTCCAGGTCCCCAGGGGCGGCATCGACCGCGCGCTTCAGCGCACTCAGTACAGCGTCATCCACGGCTACACATTAGGCGCGCTGCGCCGCCGCGCGCGCCGCCGCGTGGTTCGAAAACACGGATCGGATGCCGCGGCACGCCGTGGCCGCGGCATCCGAACCGGCGCGTCGCCGTCCCGGTCCGCATTTTCGAACGGACACCCGGACACCCGGACACCCGGACACCCGGACACCCGACACCCGGGCGCCGCGGCTTCGCCGGCGCCCGCGGCGTCAGCGCGTGGTGGGCGCGGGCTCCTGGTCGTCCTCGTAGACGTTGAACCGGTAGCCGACGTTGCGCACCGTGCCGATGAGCTGCTCGAGGTCGCCCAGCTTCGCGCGCAGCCGCCGCACATGGACGTCGACCGTGCGCGTTCCGCCGAAGTAGTCGTAGCCCCACACCTCGCTGAGCAGCTGCTCGCGGGTGAAGACGCGGGACGGATGCGTCGCGAAGAAATGCAGCAGCTGGAACTCCTTGTACGTCAGATCCAGCGGCTTGCCGTGCACCTTGGCCGAGTAGGAGGACTCGTCGATCGTGATGCCCGAGGTCTGCACGCGCGTGGAGATCTGGTCCTTGCTCATGCGCCCCACCGCGAGGCGGATGCGCGCGTCGACCTCCGCGGGGCCGGCAGTGACGAGGATGACGTCGTCGACACCCCAGTCCGGGGACACGGCGGTGAGGCCGCCCTCGGTGACGACGAGCATGAGCGGCGCGTCGAGCCCGGTGGTGTTCAGGATCTTGCACAGCGACTTCGCGCCCACGAGATCGATGCGCGCGTCCAGGAAGATGACGTCGGCGCTCGGTGCGTTCACGAGCTGCGCCGGTTCTGCCGGGATCTGGCGCACGCGATGGCTCAGCAGCTCGAGCGACGGCAGGACGGGGCCGCCTCCGCTCGCGGAGCTGAGTACCAGAAGCTGTGCCAAGAGGGTCCTCCCCGGCCGGTCCGACCGCCGACGCTCCATCCTATTCGGTGCCAGAATGGGCAGATGTCGACGCCCGATCTCGCTCCGCGCGGCACCCTCGGCGGATTGATCGCCGTGTGGGTGGCGTCCGCGCTGATGGGCATCGCGATCGGCCTGCTGGCGCCCGAGCAGTGGCGCGCCGCCTGGCTGGCTCTGGCGCTGGCCGGATGCCTCGTCCTCTCGTTCGCCGTGCAGCTGTGGCATGGCCACTCCCAGCGGTTCCTGCAGCGCGTCGCCGCGAGCGTGCTGGGCTCGCTCCTCATCCTCGGTCTGATCAGCGCCGGCTTCGGGCTGGCCGCCATCGTTCCGGTCTAGAGTGGGAGCATGGACCTCGTCGCGCTCGAACTCTTCTTCGTGGGCCTCCTCGGCCTCGCGTCGCTCGCGATCGTCTTCGTCGCAGGAGTCGTGATCAAGAATCTCTACCGCGGCCAGCGCTGACGGGCATCGTCGTGATCGAGATTCCGGTCGGCCTTCCCGCTGACCTCGCCCCGCTCTCCTGGCTGATCGGCGTCTGGGAGGGGACCGGTGTGATCGACTACGACGCCGACGGCCACCGGTTCGCCGGCGAGTTCGCGCATCGCGTGAGCTTCAGCCACGACGGCGGCTCGTTCCTGAACTACTCCGCGGACGCCTCGCTGATCCAGGAGGACGGCACGCGGGCGCCGCTCGTCTCCGAGATCGGCTACTGGCGGCTCTCCCGGCCGGCGACCGACGCCGACGCCGGGCCCGGACTGCTGCCGGCGGTGACAAGTGGCGCTCCGCGCTCGGCGGACGACGTCGAGGCGTTGCGTACCGCATCCGGCGGTTTCGAGATCGAGGTGTCTCTGGTGCACTCCGACGGCATCAGCGAGCTCTACCTGGGAGAGATCCGCGGTCCGCGCATCGACATCGCGACGGATGCCGTCGTCCGGCCCGCGGGCGCGAAGAACTACGCCGCGGCGACGCGCATGTACGGGCTCGTCGAGAACCACCTGCTGTGGGCGTGGGACATCGCGGCGCTGGGCAACGAGCTCGGCGCGCACGCATCGGCCCGGCTCGCGAAGGTCGACTGATGGTCGCCTACGCGGACATCCCCGGCGCCGTCGTCGTCGACGGCGTGCTGCATCACCTCGGTAACCCGCTCGCCGAGCAGCGCGCGCTCAACGCCGGTGCTGCGATCGCGCCGCTCGACGAGCGGACCGTCATCGCGGTGCCCGGCGAAGACAGACTGTCGTGGCTCGACTCGCTGTCCTCCCAGGCGCTGGCCCACCTCGCGCCGGGCGAGAGCGCGGAGCTGCTGATCCTCGACCCGCAAGGCCACGTCGAGCACGCGGCATCCGTCGTCGACGACGGCCAGACGGCGTGGCTGATCGTCGACGCGGTCGACGCCGAGGGTCTGCTCGCCTGGCTGCGCAAGATGCGCTTCCGCCTCCGGGTCGACCCGCGCGACGCGGGCGGCGAGCTCGTCGTCGTCGGCGGGACCGCGGCGGCGATCGCCGGACTCGACGCGTCCGCGCCGGCGGGCGTGCCGCTCGTGTGGCACGATCCGTGGCCCGGTGTCGCGGCCGGCGGCTGGGGCTATGCGACCGTGGACCCGCACCCGGGCGGACAGCGCGACTGGTCAGAGGCGCTCGTCGCTCCCGAGGCGCTCGACCGGATCGTGGCAGAGGCGGCGTCGGGCGACCGCACGCTGGCCGGCTCCATCGCCGTCGACGCGCTGCGCATCGCCGCATGGCGACCGCGCATCGGCGATGTCGACGAGCGGATGCTGCCGCACGAGGTCGACTGGATGCGTACAGCCGTGCACCTGGCGAAGGGCTGCTACCGGGGGCAGGAGACGGTGGCCAAGGTGCACAACCTGGGCCACCCGCCGCGTCGACTGGTGGCACTGCAGCTCGACGGCAGCGACAGCGTCCTTCCCACGCGCGGCGACGTGGTCCGGGCGGGCGCGGACGCGGTCGGCACGGTCCTCGCGGCCGCCATCCACTACGAGGAGGGCCCGATCGCGCTCGCGATCATCCGCCGATCCACTCCGGTGGACGCCGACCTCGCGGTCGATGCCGAGGACGGCCCGATCGCGGCGGCGCAAGAGGTCGTCGTCCCGCCTGAGGCCGGGGCCACCGCCTCGGTGCCCCGGCTTCCGCGGCTCGGGCGCCGCGTCGCCGCACCGTGACCGAGTCGCCGGTCACGGGCGTCGTCCCGACCGGCTGGCGAGCGAGGCTCGACCTGCGTCCGCACGTGCTGCGCGTGCGCGACTCGGCGCTCCCGATCCTGCAGATCGTGGTCGCCGCGACGGCCGCGTACGCGTTCGCCGTGTCGGTGCTCGGTCATCCGTCGCCGCTGCTGGCCGGGACGGTGACGATCTCGAGCCTCGGTCTCGTGCGCGACGCCCGGCCGCGGCGCGTGCTCGAGACGGTGATCGGAATGCTCGTGGGGGTGCTCGTCGCCGAAGTGTTCGTGCTGGTGGCGGGGCCGGGATGGTGGCAGCTCGCGCTCGCGCTGTGCGTCACCCTCCTCGTGGCGCGGTTCCTGTCGCCCTATCCGCCGTTCGCCATCATGGCGGGCATCCAGTCCGTCATCGTCATGGCGGTGCCGTCGCAGCAGCCGTTCGGCCGCCTCCTGGACGGTGTGGTCGGCGGCGTCGCCGCGCTCCTCGTGACGGCGCTCATCCCCCGCAACCCTCGCCGGGGCGAGCTCCGCGACGCGCACGCCGTGTTCGCCGCGTTCCAGGGCGCGGCCGCCACGGCGATCCAGGCGCTCCGACGAGGCGACCGTCTTCGGGCGGAACGGGCGCTGGAGAAGGCGCGGGCGCTCGGCCCGCTCGTGGAGCAGTGGCGGGAGTCCCTCGACTCCGCACTCGCGATCGCCCGGATCTCGCCCTTCCTGCGACCTCAGCGCGCCGAACTCCTGCGGCACGAGCGGATCCGGCAGCAGCTCGACTTCGCGACGCGGAACCTGCGCGTCGTCGCACGACGGGTCGTCTACCTGTGCGACGACGGGATGCCGCGTCCGGTCGCTGCCGACCTGCTGGGCGAGCTCATGCGGGCGGCGGACCTCGTCGCGCAGAGCCTCGCCGACATCTCGTTCCAGCCGCCGGCCAGGGAGGCGCTGCGCGCCGTCGGGTCCCGTCTCGACCCCGGAGCCGTGATGCGGGGCGCGTCGCAGGGCGATCAGGGACTCATCGCCGCGCTGCGCCCGCTCACCGTGGACCTGCTCACGGCGACGGGGATGGGCCCCGCCGACGCCCGGGCCGCGCTGCCGAGGATCTGACGCGACCCCGCGGTCACGTCGCCGGCGCCACCGCCCCCCACGGGACGGTGACCTCGCCCAGACGCCAGCGGGAGCGATCCCGCAGCGGCCAGCGGGCGGACATCGCCTCCAGTGCACCGCGCCACCGCTGCACGGGCCCGAATGCGGACAGGCCCGCGGCCCGCTCCCACTCGCGATCGAGTGCGGACAGGAAGGCGTGCACGGGCTCGCCCGGCACATTGTGGTGGATCAGCGCCTTCGGCAGCCGCTCCGCGGCGATGGAGGGATGCTCGAGCCCGGCGAGCCGCAGCGCGACCGTGAGCGTCGTGGGGACCGCATCCTCGCCGATCGCGACCCACGTCGCGACGCGTCCGATCTCGTCGCACGTGCCCTCCACCAGCACGCCGCGCGGCGCGAGGCGACTCGCCATCCGCGACCAGGCGTCGGGGACGGCGGTCTCCTCGTACTGGCGCAGCACGTTGAACGCGCGGATGACGGAGGGGCGACGGTCGCCGGGCAGCGGGATCTCGAACCCGCCGAGTTCGGCCCGTACCTGCGTGTCCGGAGCGAACGACGTCGCGCCGGCGCGCACGGCGGCCAGCTGCGCGCGGGCGGATGCGACCCGTGCGGGGTCGATCTCGAGTCCGAGGACCTCGACGTCCGGTCGAGCGCGCCGGAGTCGGGCCTCGAGCTCGAGCGCCGTCACGATGCTGGCGCCGAAGCCGAGATCGACCACCAGCGGGTCGCCCGTGCGGCGCAGCGCCGGGTGCCGCGCGATCCAGCGGTCGACGCGTCGGAGCCGGTTCGCGCCCGTCGTGCCCCGCGTGATCCGGCCGACGGGGGAGGGCGCCATGGCCCCATGATTCCACGGGCGTGGCGGCATCCCGCGCTCGGTAAGCTGGCGTCATGACCGCGCCCTACACCCTGATCCTGCTCCGTCACGGCCAGAGCGAGTGGAACAAGTCGAACCAGTTCACCGGGTGGGTCGATGTCCGCCTCACCGACCTGGGCAAGGCGGAGGCGGCGCGCGGCGGCGAGCTGCTCGCGGAGTCCGGCATCCTCCCCGACGTGCTCTACACGTCCGTCCTGAGCCGCGCGATCCAGACCGCGAACATCGCACTGGATGCCGCCGATCGGCTGTGGATCCCGGTGAAGCGCTCGTGGCGTCTCAACGAGCGCCACTACGGTGCGCTGCAGGGCAAGGACAAGGCGCAGACGCTCGAGGAGTTCGGGAACGAGCAGTTCATGCTGTGGCGCCGCTCGTTCGACGTGCCGCCGCCGCCCCTCGCCGACGACTCGGAGTTCAGCCAGGTGAACGATCCGCGCTATGCCGGGATCGACGGCGAGGTGCCGCGCACCGAGTCGCTCAAGCTCGTGATCGACCGTCTTCTGCCCTACTGGGAGAGCGACATCGCCGCCGACCTGCGCGCGGGCAAGACGGTGCTCGTCACCGCCCACGGCAACTCGCTGCGCGGACTCGTGAAGCACCTCGACGGGATCAGCGACGAGGACATCGCCGAGCTTAACATCCCGACCGGCATCCCGCTGGTCTACCGGCTCGACGAGGACCTTCGTCCGATCGGCGCGGGCGAGTACCTCGACCCCGAGGCGGCCGCCGCTGGGGCCGCCGCAGTCGCCAACCAGGGCAAGGCCTGAGCCCGGACCGAGCCCGGCAGCGGGCTCAGTCCGCGGCGAGGATGTCGAGCGTATCGGTGTCGGGGGTCCAGTCGCCGGTGGCGAGGTAGACGACCTTCTTCGCGACCGACACCGCGTGGTCGCCGAACCGCTCCAGGTAGCGGCTCGCGAGCGTCGCGTCGACGGTGGCGCTCGCCTCGCCCTGCCAGCTGTCGCTCAGCACCTTCTCGAACACGCTGACGTGCAGCTCGTCGATGTCGTCGTCGGCGTTCCTGATCGTGTCGGCGATCGCGAGGTCCTGCGTGCGCAGCAGGTCCGAGAGCCGGCGCGCGACCTCCACGTCGAGCTCGCCCATCTTGGTGAACGTGCTCTTCAGGCCCTTCGGGATGGCGCGCTCGGGGTAGCGCATGCGCGTCAGCTGCGCGATGTGCTCGGCGATGTCGCCCATCCGCTCGAGGGACGCGCTCACCCGCAGCGACATCACGACGATGCGCAGGTCGCGGGCCACCGGCTGCTGGCGCGCGAGGATCTCGATGGCGAGCTCGTCGAGCGCGACGGCCTTCTCATCGATCACGCTGTCCGCGTCGATGACCTCCTCGGCGAGCGACACGTCGCTCGTGGCGAAGGCGGTAGTCGCCTTGTCGATCGCCGCCGTGACGAGGTCGGCGATCTCGACGAGCCGGTCCTGAACCTCTTCGAGCGACTGATGGAACACTTCGCGCATGCGCTTGCACCGTTTCTTGAGAGTCTTGGCGGTCGCAACACGTCGAGCGTCCGCGACGGGGGGATTGTCGCGAGCGAAAGTTAACGGATGGTGCCGCGTGGGTGAATAGTACCCGGCCTCCTCCCCGCCCCGTCGCCCCTGGGCGCGGGGACGGGGCGGCGCACATCTACGCTGGTCGCATGGACACACCGCAGCTCGCGCTGTTCGCCCTGCTCGTCGGGGTGGTGCTGGGTGGTTCCGTGGCGGCGGTCGTCGTGGCGGCGTACCGCGCGCGCGATCGCGCGCTCGTGGACGCGTCCAACGATGTGCCGGACGGCGTCCGCGACGTCCTCGCCGGGATGGATGACGCCGCAGTCGTCGTGGACACGTCGTCGACGGTGGTCGCCGCATCCCGCGCCGCGATCGTCTTCGGCATGAAGGAGGGCACCGCCCTTCCGGCCGACGAACTGAAGGAGCTCGCCCGTACGGCGCGCAACGGCACGCCGTCGAGCGCCGCGACGCTGCGGCTGCGCCGAGGGAGCCCGCCGGCTGAGCCGCGGCTCGTCTCAGTCCGTTCCACCGCGATCACGCCGCGGCTGGTGCTCGTCATCATCCGCGACATCACCGAGCAGGAGCGCGTCGAGGAGATGCGCCGCGACTTCGTGGCGAACACGAGCCACGAGCTGAAGACGCCCGTCGGCGCGGTCAGCCTCCTCGCCGAGGCCATCGAGTCGGCTGCGGACGACCCGGATCAGGTGCGGGTCTTCGCCGCGCGGCTCCAGGCTGAGGCATCCCGGCTCGCGTCGCTGACCTCGCGCATCATGAACCTCTCCCGCCTTCAGGCCGCCGACGAGCTGACCGCGATGCGGGACGTCGCCGTCGACGAGATCGTGGCCTCGGCGGTGGACGCGCACGCGATCCAGGCGGGATCCGCCGGCGTCTCCATCGTGCGAGGGGGCGAACGCGGGCTCTATGTGCACGGGGACGCGCAGGTGCTCAGCGAGGCCCTCGGAAACCTCATCGCCAACGCGGTCGCCTACTCGTCGAAGGGATCGAGCGTCGGGGTGGGTGTGAAATCGCTCGACGACGTCGTCGAGGTCTCGGTCACCGATCGCGGCATCGGCATCAGCGAGCAGGATCAGCAGCGCATCTTCGAACGCTTCTATCGAGCCGATCAGGCCAGGTCGCGCCGCACGGGCGGCACCGGGCTCGGCCTCTCGATCGTCAAGCACGCCGTGCAGCGGCACGGCGGAGAGGTGCGGCTGTGGTCGCGACCCGGGCACGGGTCGACCTTCACGATCCGCCTTCCGCAGGTCGAGAGCCCCCAGCCTTCGGTCGGGCGGAAGAAGCCCAAGAAGCGCGCGACGGCGTCGCCTCGCGCGAAAGTCGCAACCGGAAAGGCCGCCAAGACGGCACGCGGCACGAAGGCCCCCGAGCTCTCGGATGCGACCGCCGCGACCGAGACGTCCGCCCCCATGAACGGAGACACCGCATGACCCGCGTCCTGATCGTCGAGGACGAGCCCGACCTCGCGGACCCGCTCGCCTACCTTCTGCGTCGGGAGGGGTTCGACGTCGACGTGGCCGAGGACGGTCCCGCCGCCCTCGCCTCGTTCCAGGAGCACGGAGCCGACATCATCCTGCTCGACCTCATGCTCCCCGGGATGCCGGGGACCGAGGTGTGCCGCCAGATCCGGACCAGCTCGAGCGTGCCCATCATCATGGTCACGGCCAAGGACTCGGAGGTCGACATCGTCGTGGGACTGGAGCTCGGCGCGGACGACTACGTCACCAAGCCGTACTCGGCCCGGGAGCTGCTGGCCCGCATGCGCGCCGTCCTCCGTCGCACCGCCCATGCCGAGGCGGACCTGGACGACCGCATCCTCACCGGTGGCAGGGTCACGCTCGACATCGACCGGCACACCGTGTCCGTCGACGGCCGCGAGATCAACATGCCGCTGAAGGAATTCGAGCTGCTCGAGGTGCTGATGAGGAACGCCGGTCGCGTCCTGACCCGCGGTCAGCTCATCGACCGGGTGTGGGGGACGGACTACTTCGGCGACACGAAGACGCTCGACGTGCACATCAAGCGCATCCGTTCGCGGATCGAGGAGAACCCGGGCGAACCCGTGCTCCTGGTCACCGTGCGCGGCCTGGGCTACCGCTTCGAGGGCTGACGAGCCCCGGCCCCGGCCGACGACGTCAGCCTGCGGGCGTCTCCGTGGGCTCGGGCGTGACACTGGGCAGCGGCGTCGGTACGAGGCCCTTGTACAGCGCGTCGTTCGCGCCCAGGACGGGGACGTCGGCCAGGGCGCCGTCGGCGTCGCCCGACTGGAAGTAGATCGGGACGGTGCTCCCGGGCTTCGCGTCGATGCCCTCGAGACGCAGCGGGTCGACGTTCTGGCCGAGGCTCGACACCGTGTGCGCCTGCACGTGGAGCGTCTCGGTGACCGCCGACGAGCCGTCGCCCACCTGGATCGTGAGCGTGTGGGAGCTGTCGGTCATGTTGATGACGGCGGCGATCAGGTTGCCCGTCGTCCCCTCGGCGTCCGCGACCACGAGCGCGTTGCGGATCTCGAGAGGCGCACCGGCAACGTTCTTCACGTTGATGCCGTCAGCGGGGGAGTAGGGGATCTCCGTGCTCTGCGGGGTGATGAACGCGCAGCCACTGGTTCCGAGAACGATGGCGGCGCCCACGGCGATGGACGCGAACAGGCGCGATTTCACGGATCCTCCACAGGGCCACGGATGCTGTCCCCTGCATTCTATGGTGTCGCCGGGGGCCCCGCCGACCCGTGCACGGCGAACCTTAGCGCATGGTCGCTGTGGTATCCTAGAGGTTGCCGAAAGGACATAACTGCATGCTTTTTGAGGTTGGCGAGACGGTCGTTTACCCGCACCACGGTGCCGCAACGATCGCCGAAGTGAAGACCCGCATCATCAAGGGCGAAGAGAAGGTCTATCTCAAACTCCGTGTGACCCAAGGCGACCTGACGATCGAGGTTCCGGCGGACAACGTCGACCTCGTCGGCGTTCGCGACGTCATCGGCAAAGAGGGACTCGAGCGCGTCTTCGAGGTGCTCCGGGCGCCGTTCACCGAGGAGCCCACGAACTGGTCGCGCCGGTACAAGGCCAACCTGGAGAAGCTCGCGTCGGGCGATGTGATCAAGGTCAGCGAGGTCGTGCGCGATCTGTGGCGCCGTGACCAGGACCGCGGCCTGTCGGCGGGGGAGAAGCGCATGCTGGCGAAGGCTCGTCAGATCCTCATCTCCGAGCTCGCGCTGGCCGAGAAGACCGACGAGGAGCAGGCCGGCGTCGTGCTCGACGAGGTCCTGGCGTCCTGATCCGGCGGCAGTAGTCTCGGGAGGGTGAGCATCGCCCCCGTCCCGAGGATCGCGATCATCGTCGTCGCCGCGGGCAGTGGCACGCGGCTGTCCGCCGGTGCACCGAAGGCGTTCGTCGGCATCGACCGGCACACGATGCTCCGTCATGCGTTGGCGGGCGTGTTCGCCGCGACGCGCGCGCAGGTCATCGTCGTCGCCCCGGCGGGACGCGAGGGGGATGCGCTCACCGAGGTACGCGAAGCGGCCGGTGATCGGATCGACGAGGCGTCGGTGGTCGTCGGCGGCTCGACCCGCCAGGAGTCCGTGGCCGCCGGCCTCCGCGCCGTGTGGCCCGACGTCGAGATCGTGCTGGTGCATGACGCGGCGCGGGCGCTCACACCCGCCGCCCTGTTCGACCGCGTGCTCGGCGCGCTGGATGCGGGAGCATCCGGCGTCGTCCCCGTGCTGCCCGTGGTCGACACGATCAAGCGTGTCGACGGCGAAATGGTCGTGGAGGGCGTCGATCGCGCGGAGCTGGCCGCCGCGCAGACGCCGCAGGGGTTCCGGCGCGATGTGCTGGAGACGGCATATCGCGTCGCGGACCAGGACTTCACCGATGACGCGGCGCTCGTGGCAGCGGCCGGCCATCCGGTCGTGACGGTCGCCGGCGATCCCGCCGCCTTCAAGATCACCACGCCCGACGACCTCGAGCGCGCTCGGGCACTCCTGGGCGATGACGCCGTCGTCCCGCCCGCGCGCAGCAGGTCACAGAGCGCCTCTGCGCGCGTCGGCGTGGGAACCGACGTGCACGCGTTCGGCGGGGAGGGGGAGCTCTGGCTCGCCGGGCTCTCGTGGCCGGGCGAGCCCGCCCTCGCGGGGCATTCGGACGGCGACGCCGTCGCGCACGCCATCGTCGACGCCCTGCTCGCCGCCGCCGGCCTCGGTGACATCGGCACCCACTTCGGAACCGACCGTCCGGAATACGTCGGTGCGCACGCCGCCGCCTTCCTCGAGCGCACCCGCGCCCTGCTGAACGCGGCCGGTTTCGACGTGGGCAACGTCTCGGTCCAGATCCAGTCCGCCCGCCCGAAACTCGCACCGCGCCGGGCCGAGGCCGAGGCCGCGCTCTCCGCAGCTCTGGGCGGAGCCCCTGTGGCGGTCTCCGCGACGACGACGGACGGCCTCGGCTTCGCCGGGCGGGGCGAGGGCGTGGCCGCGACGGCGGTCGCGCTGATCTACCCGATCTGAGGCCGACCTGTCACAGCGTCTTCGTCATGAAGAGCGAGAACGGGTCGTCGGCATAGTCCTCGAACGGCCCGCACGCGACGAAGCCTTCGCTCGCGTAGAGCCGTTGCGCGGGGAGGAAGTCCGCGGGCGTCCCGGTCTCGAGCCACAGACTCGTCATGCCTCGCGCGCGCGCCTCCGCGATGATGTGCCGCAGGAGCGCGCGCCCCACGCCGGCGCCGAGGAAGCGATCGTCCACCCGCATCGACTTGATCTCGCCACGGGCGGGGTCGAGGCGCTTCAGCGCACCGATCCCCGCAAGGTCGCCATCGGCCCACGCCGACCAGAACGTGATCGACGGATGCCGCAGCCCGTCGTGGTCGAGCGCGTGGACGCTCTCCGGGGGTGAGGTCTCGCGCATGCCGCTCAGGTGCGCGGTGATGAGCGCGCGCGTGGCCTCGCCGGTCAGGTCGTCCGGCCTGATCTCCAGCTCCACGCGCTTCTCCTCCCAGGGCATGGCCGCCCTCATCGAGGGTACCGGGGGAGGGCGCGGGATCCCGGCATCATCCCTCGGCGACGAACGGAGCCGGGTCGCGCGCCGGGCGCGCGCTCCAGGCGAGCAGGGCGAGGCCCACGGCGAGCACGAGGAGCCCTGCCACTGCGAGGCCGCTCAGGCGCTCGCCCAGCACCGCGATTCCGAGGATCGACGCCGTCAGCGGCTCGGTGAGTGCGAGCGTGGCCGCCGTCGCCGCCGGGAGAGCCCGGAGCCCCCACGTGAACAGCGTGTACGCCAGCGTCGTCGCCGCGAGTCCCAGCCACAGCGCCATCGCCGCGCCCATCGGGGTCGCGAGCCACGCGGTGTCGGTCGTCGCGAGCAGCGGGGCGGCGATGACGGCGGCGCCCCCGCCCATCCACCCCGCCACGGTGAACGGATGCCAGCCCGCGTCGAGCAGGCGACGCTGGCAGACCGCGAACACGGCGAAGGATGCGCCGGCGCCCAGCGAGCCCAGCAGGCCGACGGGGTCCGCCCCGGAACCTGCCGCCCCGTCGCCGCCGAAGGCGAGCAGCACCACGCCGATCGTCGCGAGAGCCGTGGCGCCGACCCACGCCGCACGCGGGCCGCGCCGGCGGACGGCCCACTCGAGGAGACCCGCGAGGACGGGCGCAGAGCCGAGGGCCACGACCGTCCCCACCGCCACCCCGTTCCGGTCCGTCCCGAGGAAGAACAGCGGCTGGTAGGCGACGAACGCGACCGCCGTCAGCGCGGCGAACACGTAGTCCCGTCCTGCACGGCGCGGTGGCATCCCCTCGCGCCGACGCCGCATCGCCGCCGCGATCGCTGCGATCAGTGCGAGCCCGGTGCCGCCGACCACGAGACGTGCCATGCCCACGGAGAGCGGTGTGGTCGCCTCCGGTCCCAGCGCCTGCGCCGTCCCGGTCGTGCCGAAGAGGACGGCGGCGGCGACGACGGCCAGGACGGAGAGCATGCCTCAGTTGTAGCGGACGCCGCGTCCCCGGTGGGGGCGCGGGCCCCGCCGGTAGGCTGGGCGGGTGACACTCCGGCTCTACGACACCAAGGCGCAGGCGCTGCGTGACTTCGTGCCCCTCGACCCGGAGAACGTGACGATGTACGTCTGCGGCCCGACGGTGCAGTCGGGTCCCCACATCGGTCACCTCCGCGGGGCGCTGAGCTTCGACATCCTGCGCCGCTGGCTCGCCCACCGCTTCGGACGCGTGACGTTCGTGCGCAACGTCACCGATATCGACGACAAGGTGCTCGCGAACGCCGCAGCACGGTCGTTCGACGACGAGGACGACCCGACCGCGGGAGAGCCGTGGTGGGCGCTGGCCTACCGCATGGAGCAGGAGTTCACGCGCGCCTATGCGGCAATCGGCATCGCCGCGCCGACGTACGAGCCCCGGGCCACGGCATCCATCCCGCAGATGCAGGAGCTGATCGCCCGTCTCATCGACGCCGGACACGCGTACGCGGCCACCGACGGCTCGGCGGATGTGTATTTCGACATACGGTCCTGGCCGTCGTACGGCGAACTCACCCGGCAGAGCATCGACGCGATGGAGCCCGCGGAGGACGCCGACCCGCGGGGCAAGCGCGACCCGCGTGACTTCGCCCTGTGGAAGGGCGCGAAGGCGGACGAGCCTGAGAGCGCCACGTGGGACTCCCCGTGGGGCCCCGGTCGGCCGGGATGGCACATCGAGTGCTCCGCGATGTCCCGTCGCTATCTCGGCGCCGAGTTCGACATCCACGGCGGCGGTCTCGACCTGCGCTTCCCGCACCACGAGAACGAGCTGGCGCAGTCGACTGCGGCCGGCGATCCCTTCGCACGGTACTGGGTCCACAACGGACTCGTCACCGTCGGCGGTCAGAAGATGTCGAAGTCGCTGTTCAACTTCATCCTCGCCAACGCGGTCCTCGACGAGGTGGATCCGCTCGTCGTGCGCTACGCGCTCGCGGCGGCGCACTACCGATCGAGCCTCGACATCGGTCAGGCGACCTTCGAGGAGGCCGAGGCCGCGGTCGCCCGCATCCGCACCTTCCTCGACCGGGTGGGCCGCACCCCGAGCCCGTTCGCGTGGGTGGCGGAGCCCCCCGAGGGCGCCGCCGACGACGGCGAGCCGTTCGAGCCGATCCCCGCGTCGTTCGCGGACGCGCTCGACGACGACCTGGGCGTGCCGCAGGCGCTCGCGGTGATCCACGAGACCGTGCGCGCGGGCAACGCCGCGCTGGATGCCGGCGACGACGGGGCCGCGCACCTGGCGGCACTGCAGGTGCGGGCGATGACCGGGATCCTCGGCATCGACCCGCTGGACCCGCAGTGGCGGTCCGGCGCCGGGCCTGAGGCGTCCGCGCTCGACGCGCTCATGCAGACGATGATCGCGCAGCGCGCAGAGGCGCGCGCAGCGAAGGACTGGGCGACGGCCGACCGCATCCGCGACGCGATCGCGGCGGCCGGCATCACGCTCGAAGACACGACGGACGCAACTCATTGGAGCATCGATGGCTAAGCCAGGCAATCCCAGCGCAGGCCGGGGCAAGAAGGGCCCCACCAAGGGCACGGGCGGGAAGAACCGGCGCTCGCTCGAAGGCCGCGGTCCGACCCCCAAGGCCGAGGATCGGGCCTGGCACCCCGCAGGCAAGCGCAAGGCCGCCGCCGAGCGCTTCGCCGCCGCGGGAGGCAAGGCGAAGCCCGGGCAGCGTCCGCAGGGCCCGAACGCCGCCCGCGGAGGCCGCGCGAAGCAGAACGACGACACCGAGACGGTCACGGGCCGCAACTCGGTGCTCGAGGCGCTGCGCGCACGGATCCCGGCGACCGCGCTGTACGTCGCGCAGCGGGTCGAGATGGACGACCGCGTCAAGGAGATGCTGTCGATCGCGACGCATCGGGAGATCCCCGTGCTCGAGGTCACTCGCCCCGAGCTCGATCGGATGGCCGGGTTCGACGGTGTCCACCAGGGCGTCGCGCTGAAGGTGCCGCCGTACGAGTACGCGCATCCCCAGGATCTCCTCGAGAAGGTCATCGACCGCGGCGAGGTGCCGCTGCTGGTGGCCCTGGACGGCGTCACCGATCCGCGCAACCTCGGTGCCATCATCCGCTCGACCGCGGCGTTCGGGGGCCACGGCCTGATCATCCCGCAGCGCAGGTCGGCGGGTGTGACGTCCGCGGCGTGGAAGACGAGCGCGGGTGCGGCGGCGCGGATCCCGGTCGCCATCGCGGCCAACCTCACCGCCACGCTCAAGGACTTCAAGAAGCAGGGCGTGTTCGTCCTCGGCTTGGCCGGAGACGGCGATGTCGCGCTCCCGGAGCTGCAGCTCGCGGACCGCCCTGTCGTGATCGTCGTCGGCTCGGAGGGCAAGGGGCTGTCGCGACTGGTCACCGAGACCTGCGATCAGATCGTGTCGATCCCGATCTCGACGAATGCTGAGTCCCTCAACGCCGGCATCGCCGCCTCCGTCGCGCTGTACCAGGTCGCGACGCTCCGCGCGCCGCGATCCTAGATCTCCGGAATGCCGCGCGGCCGGCCGCGCGTTGCACCGGGGGAGCGCCGCGCCCGCGGCTCATCGAGAGAGGACAACACATGGCACGCATCGTGGTCATCGGAGGCACCGGCTACGCCGGCGGTCACATCGTCGCAGAGGCCGCCTCGCGCGGGCATGACGTCGTCGCGGTATCGCGTACGGCGCCGGAGGCCCCTGTCGACGGCGTGACCTACGTCCAGGGATCGGCGCTCGAGCTCGACCAGCTGTCCGATGTGCTCGACGGCGCCGATGCCGTCGTCTCGGCAGTGGCGCCGCGCGGCGACATGACCGACCACGGCCTCGACGTCGTGGCGGGTCTCGCCGGGCGTCTCGCGGGCACGGACACGCGGCTCGGCGTGGTCGGCGGAGCGATGGGCAGCCTCAGCGAGCCCGGCGGCCCCCGCCTCTACGACCTCGGCGTGCCGGAGGAGTATCTGCACGAGGCCACCGTGGGCGTGCAGTCGCTCGACCTCCTCGAGGACTCGGAGGCGGGCCTCGACTGGTTCTTCGTGCACCCCCCGCTCGTGTTCGGCTCGTGGGAGCCGGGCGAGCGCACCGGTCGATACCGCGACGGCGGCGACGTCGTCGTGAAGGCGGAGGACGGGACCTCGTTCATCTCCGGAGCGGACTTCGCCGTCGCGATCGTCGATGAGATCGAGAACGGCCGCCATCGCCGCGAGCGGTTCACCGTCGGCTACTGACGGCGTCGGGGTCAGACGAGGTCGCGCCAGTCGACCTCGTCGTCCTCGTCGTCTTCGGGGATCTCATCGTCCGCGATGATCGGCAGCGCCGTCGTCTCGGTGGGCGGCCCCATGATCGTCGCCTCGTCGCGGCGGTGGCGCAGCACGTCGTCGATGTAGCTCGTGAGCACCTCGGCGAGCGGCACCGACTTGCCGCGGGCCTGCGACATGTACCACCGATGCTCCAGCACCTGGTGGAACACCTCGGCGGGCTCGAGCTTGGCCCGCAGCTCGAACGGGATCGCCTTCACGACGGGCTCGAACACGCGGGTGAGCCACTCGTGCGCGACCATCTCCTCGTCGTCGCCGAGACGTGAGATCCGTGCGCGGAACTCGTCGAGGTCGTTCAGGAGACGACGGGCCTGGTTCTCCTCGACGTCGAGTCCGGTCAGACGCAGGAGCCGCCGCTGGTGATGACCGGCGTCGACGACCTTCGGCTGGATCGAGACCCGGGTGCCGTCCGGAGTCGTCTGGATGGACATCTCGCCGATGTCGAAGCCCAGCGCGTTCAGCTTCTGCACGCGCTCGGTGAGATGCCACGACTCGTCCGAGGAGAACGACTCCTCCGCGGTGAGCGCCGCCCACAGCGAGCGATAGGACGACACGATGCCGTCGGCGATCTGCAGGGCGTCCACCCCGCCCTCGAGGCGACCGCCCGCCGCCAGGTCCATGATCTCGCCCGCGATGTTGGTGCGCGCGACGTCGAGGTCGTGCTCCCGCTGTCCGGGGGTCAGGCCCGTCTCGTGCAGCTCACCCGTCTCGGCGTCGACCAAGTAGGCGGCGAACGCTCCCGCGTCGCGACGGAACAGCGTGTTGGACAGCGACACGTCGCCCCAGAAGAAGCCCACGTTGTGCAGGCGGACGAGGAGCACCGCGAGGGCGTCCACGAGGCGGCCGGCGGTGTCCGGCCGCAGGACCTGCGTGAACAGGGCGCGGTAGGGGAGGGAGAACTTCAGGTGCGAGGTGACGAGGGCTGCGGGGAGCGGCTCGCCCGCGGCATCCTGGCGCCCGGCGATCACGGCCACCCTGTCGACGCAGGGGACGTCGAGGCGGCCCAGGTTGCCGAGCATCTCGTACTCGCGCCGGGCCATCTCCTCCGTCGTCTCCTTGATGGCGACGACCCGTCCGGAGAGGTTGGCGAACCGCACGAGGTGGCGGGAGAGACCCTTGGGCAGGTAGACGATGTCGCGGCTCGACCACTCCGCCAACGGGGTCGACCACGGCAGGGTCAAGAGCCCCGGGTCGACGGCGCTCGCCGTGATGCGCAGTGCCTCGCTCACCCTGTCCCTCCGTCAACGAGACGGCGCGGGCCCGGAGATCCGAACCCGCGCCGTCGCGTCAGTGCTGTCTTATGCCGAGGCGATCGCCTTGTCGGTGAGGCGGTCGCCTGTCTCGACGTCGAACACGTGGACGTGTCCGGTGACGGGGGCGAGGACGACGGTCTCGCCGGCGTTGGGGTGGCGGCGGCCGTCGACGCGGGCGACGAGGTCGGTGCGCTTGCCGTTGATGTCGGTGTGGCCGTAGAGGTAGCCGTCCGCGCCGAGTTCCTCGACGAGGTCGACCGTCACGTGGAGGCCCTTGCCGT